>JAIXTW010000001.1 GCA_027483765.1 Streptomycetaceae bacterium | reverse complement strand
TGCCTCTATCTACTACTACGAATCCCATCCTAGATTGTCGCGGGGATGGTACAAAACGGACATTTCATTACTAACTAACCCCTTTCTTTCGGGTTCCTTACCTTCTCCTTACTTATGAGGGGCTCATTTCCTCCCAAGCCGAACCGCGGATAGTCCGCGGATCGACTAACGAAAGGAAAAACATGTCTACAAAGACAACTTTCAAGCGAATTTCGCTTGTAGCAGTTGCAGCTTTGGGTCTCGGAGTTCTCTCTGTGGCGCCATCACAAGCTGCTGCTACTGCTGTTACGTTCACGTATACGAACGGAACAGCACTAACAGCCACACCGGTTGTTGGTACAGCGGTTCAACTACCAATCAGTGTTGCTGCTTCAGGAACTTTTGAAGCTGCCACATCATCTTTGGTTGCTACCGTTTCAACCAAGCCAACCAATTCAACTTTGGGAACAGAAAGCACAACTGTCTCAATCGCAACTGCTGCAGCAGCAATTACAACTTCAGCAATCACTGAGTCTTTCACCGCTGCAGTTGCAGGCACGAGTGGTGCTGGAATCTCATTTGCAGCAACAGCTTCATCAACAACTCTCACTGCAGCCAATGCTGCGGTGTTTAGTTTTACTCCTGATGTTGCCGGTTACTATGTGATTACATTTACGACTGGTGGAACTGGTACTCAGGTGTTCTCAGCTAACACAATTGGTGTTAACGTATCGGGTGCAGCAATTGTTCAGGCAGCTACAGGGCTTGGAAAGTCAACTGGAACACAGATCAATGGTCGCCCATCTGCGGCGGCATTCTTCCTGCCAGCGGCATCTACTGCATCATCACGCTATGAAATTAGCGCTACAGGTGCAGGAATTGTTGGAATCTTCGCTCTATCATCAAAAACTGATGCAGCGAGTGCAACAACTTCTACTTCTACAACGGGTGTTACCAAGAAAAATGGCACTGACTTCACCGCTGGGGCAACCTACGCAGGTGCTGCAACCACAACTGGCGCCGTAATTGTCGCCAACGCAGTAACAGACGGCTTCATTGTTACAACAACATCTGCAGTTGCAGCTTCTGTTGTAATCAGTGTTAAGTCAGTTAACATCACAACAGGTGAATTGACTGCTGTTTCATCAGCAACAATTACATACGCCGAGGCTGTTGTAGCTGATACAACACCTGCAAGCGCATACGTACACCTTGTTGGCGGTTCAAATGCAGTTAACGCTGTTATTGGCCAGGCAGATTCAGTAGTCGCTGGATCTAAGGTTCCTTCAACAACACGTATTGGGTCAGTTGGCGTTGCACTCTTGAACGCTGCTAACGCTTCAGTTTCAGATTCATACACAGCCACCATCACTGGTGCGGGTGTACTTGGATTATCTGGAGCTGCTACGACTGTAATCGGTCGTTCAATCGTGGTGCCTTTCGGACAGAATGCAGTTATCTTCCCTGATGGAACTGGTGGAGTTGGAACAATCACAATCGCTTCATTGACAGGCAAGGTTCTTGCAACTAAGGCTGTTTCATTCTACGGTGATGCATCTGTAATCGTTCTTAGCTCTAACTCAAACGCTGTAGTGGGAACACTTGCAGCGCCAATTAAGGCTACTGCTTACGATTCAAATGGATATGTTGTAAAGGATGCGGCTATTTACGTAACATCTGCAGATACAACAATCATCAAGGACAGCTATGCAGGTCCCTACACAACAGACTCAAAGGGTGAAGTTTCAATTCCTTTGACTGGCGTGAAGCTAGGTTCTGCAAAGATCACAGCTGGTCTTGCAAAGACAGCAACAGATGTCGCAACAACAGGTTATGCAGTTAAGTCTGATGCGTTGACAGTTACAGTCGGTGGATCAAAGTCAGAGCAGGCTGGCGTTGTTGTTACAACTGATAAGCAGGTTTACACACCTGGTTCATACGCATATGTAACTGTTAAGGCTGTTGATAAGGATGGAAAGACACTCTCTCCACTCGCATCAACAACTGATGTTTACACAGTATTCGCAACAGGCGGAATCTCTGCTTCATTGCCAATCGAAACTGTTACCGGCGTCATCTCTTCAACAGGCTTCGTACCTGCAGTGAAGGCTGGAACAGCAACAGCAGCTGATCCAATCGTTGCTCAGGCTGGCGAATTCGTCTACAAGATCAAGTTGCCTGCATACGCTGGCGACCTGACACTTTCATGGACAACAGCAGCAGCTGCTAACTTCGCTGGCAACATTGCAGCAGGCGGAGTAGCTGGATCAACAGTGATCACACTGTCAGATCCAGGATCACAGGCAGCGGTAGATGCAGCAGCAGAGGCAACAGATGCAGCTAATGCAGCTACAGATGCAGCACTTGCAGCAGCAGATGCAGCAGATGCAGCTACAGCTGCAGCAGAAGATGCATCAGCATCAGTTGCTAAGCTATCTAAGTCAGTAACAACTGCACTTAACAGCCTCAAGAAGCAGATCACATCGTTGACTGCCCTTGTAAACAAGCTCCTCAAGCGATAATCGCTTAAAGAGCGTTCTGTAATAGGAACAACTTAAAGAAATCCGCTTCCGGTTCCTCCAAGTGAGGGGCCGGAAGCGGCTCTTTTTGTCTCATTTACCAGACTAGGGGAATCCCTAGTTACTCAGACAACACAAGTCATTCACAGCATTCGCTAGGGATATCCCTTGACTTTGAAGTTACTTTTTTACATTTACTCGGGGGGGGGGGGTTGAGAATGTCAGTACTTAGTTACTTAATTGATTTCATGCAAGACATTGAGTCACGGAAATCTCTCAAGGAACAAGTTCCTCTTGAGTTTAATGCTTTCTGCGCCTTTGTTATCGGCTTCATTCCCATCCGATCTAAGACCCGTGAAAGTTATGAATCAGCTTTCCGTTGTCATATCTCAGGTGCCTTCGCTGGCAAGCAGGTTAATGAAGTAACCAAAATGGAGATTCAAACTCTGCTAGCTCCGCTCAAACCACAAGTTCGTGCCAAGGTACTGGCAATCTTGAAGACCATCTTTCGTGAAGCCGTGCTTTTGGAGCTCATATCTGTTCCACCGACACTTGGGATTCAAAATCCTGCACCTATTGTGCAGATGCGAAAGTTTTTGACGTGGGATGAACTCAAAGGTAAGGACTTTGGCCGCTACACGCCTCAGATCCGCTTCTTAGCCCTACACGGACTGCGCTGGGGTGAAGCTGTCGTGCTAACAGCAGATGACATTCGTGATGGTCGTATCTACGTGAATAAGTCCATCCATGGTGGGACGAAGTCTCAATCAGGAAATCGAGTAGTTCCTTTGGTAGGGGATTTTGAGCTCTTTCCTAAGTCGCCGAAGACCTTGCGTAAAGTGCTTGATCCACATGGAATTCATATCCACTCACTGCGTCATACATATGCTTACATCTTGAAATCACAGGGAATACACGTGACAACCGCACAGAAGCTGATGGGGCATTCAGATCCGAAGATTACAATGGCAATTTATACAAGGGTTTTGGATAATGAAATTGATAATGCTGGTGCCGTATTGCGAAAACTTTTCGACTAACTAATTACAAGCCCATGATTTGTGCTTGGGTTTCAAAATCCGGCACCGCTCGCCTTACTTGGTTAAAGCTTCCCGCGGCGCTGACCAGGCCATCCGATAAATAAATTACATTGTCCGCATCCATGATTGTCGAAAGACGATGTGCCACCACAATCAGAGTTACGGAACCCTTCAGCTGCTTGATAGCACTGGTAATTGCCTGCTCGGTTGCGGCATCAAGTGCACTAGTTGCCTCGTCAAGAATAATGATGCTCGGATTCCCGTAGAGCGCTCTTGCAATTCCAAGCCGTTGCCGCTGTCCTCCGCTCACAGATGAACCTGACTCGCCTAGTTCTGCGTAGATTCCATTATCGAAGCTAGCAAGAAAATCCTCTAGTTGAGCTTTCTGAATCGCTTCTAAAACTGCCTCGTTGCTAATCTGGTCAACGGGAAAACCCAGTGCAATGTTTTCGCGGATTGTTCCTTTTCTTACATAAGTTTCTTGGGGTACAAATCCAACTTCTGAAGGCCACTGTTCAAACGCCTGTATGGGTGGCACTCCAGAGATGGAAACGCTCCCGGCTCTCAAGGTTTTAATGCCCAGAATTGCATCTATCAGTGTTGATTTTCCGGAACCGGAGGGGCCAACGATTGCGGTTAAGGTACCGGGTTTAAAATTCAAATTGATGTCTCTGAGTACGTCTACCTGTGCTGAGTCATAAGAAACGCAGACATCGCGAACAATAATCTCTGGAACAAATGTCATTCGATCTATTGACATGATTTCTGACTGTTCGAGGACGCCAGTTGTAGAAAGCTTCTCTATCAGATCTAAAGTTGAGTCTGCTGAACTTGCATTGCTTTTAATCTGCACTCCGGCTTGTTGTATACGCATAACGGCCGGTGCAATTCTCGATGAAGCGGCCATAAAGAGTGCCATTGTTGCCGTTGCTTGCACTGCGTCTTTCAGTGCAAATTGAACTCCCGCAATCACAAGCACGCCTAATAGCATCACGCTCTCAATAACGTATTTTGTAATGGACGGCATAAATTGTAAGTCTGCTTGAGTTTTTGCCAATTTGAATCGGCTTTTTGAAATTTGTTCAGAGTAGTAGCTTCTACGATTCCGAACCATCGCGACACGATATGAATCAAGGGCTTCCAAAATTATCTCGGAACTATGAATGCTAAGTGTCATATTTAGCGCTCCTGCATTCCGAGCCTTGCTGCTCACTATTTTATAGAGCGCTAGTCCAATACCACCAAAAAGCAAAAAGGTTGAAAGAGCAACAGATGGGTCTACGAGAAAGAGGCCTAAAGTAATCACCAAAAGTAATGAGAAATCCGAAATTAAGCTTATTACGGTACCTAGGACTCCCAGAAATAGAATCCCTACGCCTGTAGTCAGCCGATATAAGATTTCTTGGGATGGCATTGATTTCACAAAAGATAGTTCAGAGTTCAGAATCTTCGAAGAGAGGTCGGAGGTAATTCCAGCTGCTCGATTACTTAAGAAGTTTAAGGTCTTGCGCGTTAGGAAAACAGAAATGAGTGTTCGAAGTGTTAGTACTAATGTCGCACTTCCAGCAAGGACAAGTGCTTGTTGCTGGAAGGTAAGCTCTGTAATCTTGAGAAATTCCAAAACCGAGTTAACACGATTTCCTGGCTGCCTCGACTGAATGCCTGAAACTCCAAGTGCACCAAGTACACCGATAAGACCGACGCCAAGCAAATCTAGGAATCCTGCAACTATCTGAAGAACCGTCAGCAAAATAATTTTGTAACGGTCTGCCCGATTAAAAAGGGAAATGCATCGGGTTAGGTACTTAAAGGAGTTGGCAAAGCCAGATTCATTATTTTTCATCTAATCCGCTCCCGATCCACTCTGCGGGTATTCGCATCCATGTTTTAGGAATTAAGTTTATCGGTTCATCAAGATTTTGAAACCAAGGCATTGGTGCGAATATTCGATTCTCAGGAGAATTGCTTAAGTAGGCCGCCCACCAGCTCAGCGTTGAATTTGATAAGACATATATATCGCCCTTTTTCATCTCGTAGAGCAGTCTCAAGACTGAATTGGAGTTTGGTCTCTCAGTAATTACTTGAACATTTGTATATTTTGAAACGAGAGAGGGTATGTTTGAAACTCCATTTGAAAAGAAAAAGATTTGAAACAAATGTTCAGCCCTGCTGATTCTCTCGACTGCTGATTGAAAGTAATGATCTGAAAGCGCTCCAATCTTGCCCTCATTGAGATAGTCGCCTCTTCTTGCATGCAGTACCAGGCATTTTTCTGCCTGAGGCTCGCGCGCTTTCAGTTCACTTAGGTACAAATCATTAATAAATTGGTTGAGAATATCTCTAATTTCACGCCCTATAAGTTCAGATTGAAAATATCCAATTATTACACGTGGGATTTTATTCGTTAACTCATATCCAGATTTTTGACTTGACGCTGAATCACAATAAATCTGATTAGGTGTGTACCCAGAAAAAAGAAATCCGACGCGCGCAAGGAATGTAATTGTCATGTACAAAAAAGACTTACGTGATTTGATTTGGGGAATTTGCGATCTACGCAAGATTAAATTATGTGACTTTATAAAGAACCAACTTGGTCTTGCTGCGTCAATCGAAATTTTCAACTTTCGTTGGGTTGCAATGGCCCCGAGGAGTTCAGCTAGTTCGAACTCGCTTTTAACTAGTGAGATATTAAAAATGACACTTTTTCTGGCAAATTTCACGCCGGAGGCAATCTGGAATAGTTGGTTGCCTAAACCACCCGAAAGAAAAATAGTGAGGGTTTTTTCTTTACTTAACAATTAAGACAACCAACCTAGGCAACATCGAAAGAATACGAAACTTCGTTTGCCAGGATCCTCTCTTTAACCCTGTTGCGATTTGCCGACACAAGAGTTTGATTCTCCACCTATTACCTGATTCATCGGAAGCTTTCGAAATCATGTATGCGATCGAATCAGCAATTTGATCTATAGATTCAGAAGATTGGGTCAGTTGATTTTTCCAGCCTTTCTTGTAGATGTATGTAACTTCTTCTGTGTAAATGATTTCCTCTAAAGCTGGGTTTATATCTGCAATAAAATCTTGGTCTTCACCCATGGAAAAAATCTGAAATCTTGTGCTTTCTACTCGATTTATCGAAAACACCCATCGCCAAATTCCGGGGTTTATCACTAGGTATGACTCGAGTTTTCTTCGGTCTGCGCAAATATTCACGCTTAGAGCCTCGCCAGATTGTGCATCTTCAATCCTGAAAGACCCAACGCCAATGGAGGCGCTGGGTTGATTTTGGATAGCTAAAGTAAGTGTGCAAACCTGAGGAACTAGAGGCAAATCGTCAGCATCCCAAAATGTTATGTATTGAGAAGTGCACTTTTCAATGCCGAGATTTCTTGCTGCTCCCGGAGACTCATTTTCGCTTTGCATTATATTGAGATTTATCTTGGAAATGTTCGACAATGAACTTGAAATCTTTTGCCTTGCAGTTTCGTCTCTGTTATTCACGACAACAATAATTTTAACATTATTCTCTATTGCTTCCTGGATTTTACTCACCAGAGCGTAGGTTGATTCATTAAGTACTCTCACTGGAATCACAGCCGTCAGGTCTAGTTCGGTCATGCACAACTCCCTCGAACTTTAATCCCTGGATTTACCCATGGCTGATTGGGTTAGTTTAGTCTTGAACCATGAAGATTATTCACTTATCAACTGGGCATCTTGGTGGTGCCGGACTTGCGGCCCGAAGGCTGAATGCCGGACTGCGTGCCGCCGGAGTGGACTCCGAGTTTCATGCTTTGTCTAGCGCGAGTTTTTTTCCTCAGGCTGGTGAGTATCAAGTTCAACGTAGTGCTACTCAGAAATTTTCTGGGGGTTTAACTTCTTTGCTTTCTCGGAAGATTTCAAGAGAATCACTCGTTACGCCATTCAGCTCTAGTGTGATCAACGCACATGCACTTCGATCTCTATCCAGGGATGAAGATGTGATTTTTCATATCCACAATTGGTTCAATTTAGTGAATCAATTTGAGTTACCAGCACTCAGTCGAGAATTCAAATTAGTTGCAACGCTCCACGATCAAAGGTTGTTTACCGGCGCATGTCATTACTCTTTAGACTGCGAAAAATTCACCCAGTCTTGCAAGGGCTGTCCCCAACTTCCACGTGCTTTGACAAACAGGCCAGAAAGAATTTTCATTGAAAACCTAGACTGCTCTAAAATTTCTTACATCACACCCTCGAACTGGCTCAACAAACTCGCTTCATCTTCGAGAATACTGGGTGACTCTCCTGGGACGGTTATTCCGAATTCCTTTTTTGGGTATCGAGCCACTCCGGGTGGTGAGAATAGAACGGCGTACCCAATAAAAGTTGGTTTTGCCGCCATGGATCCAAGCTCCTGGATTAAAGGGGGTGATTTGGTCCAAGAACTAGTTTCACAAAATCAAAGTTCTGGGGTGTTCAAGTTCTTCTCCCTATCTGATTTTGTTGAATATGAGGATTTTTGGAACTCGATTGATGTCTTGCTCGTACCATCTAGGGCAGATAACAGTCCTAATGTGATTCATGAAGCAAAACTTTGGGGAGTTCCGGTTGTTTCAACAAATACAGGAGGAATTCCTGAAATCCTGACAAGCGGCTTTGATGCTTGCATAAATTTAGAGGCATTATCACTAGAATCAATAGCCATGGAAATAAGAACCGTACATTTGAATTCAATGGATGCTACGAAAAGATTGGATGTGGCCAGATTACACGCGTCGTTTCTGGAGTCCAGTATTGCAAAACATAGGGAATTTTATAGTCTACTTTGAAATAAAAAGAGCCTTGGCTGGCGCGAAAATGTTGAACCACTTCATCTTGTAAATAGCTTTTCGGATTCTTCGGTCAGTTAGTTTATTACTAGCAGATGTTGATTCTAAGGAGGTCGATAGATGGGTTGCAGAATTTTCAGTACGTGAATCTAATTTCGTCTTAACAATTGTGTGGTGTGCGAATTCGTCATAGCCAATATTCTCAATTAATCTCACGTTAGGAACGATACATTTCTTGTTGGATAGCAACATTTCCAGTGCCACCGAACAATCCCAGGCTTGAAGAAATCCCTTGCTTATTCTGATCTGCGCGGCTAGAAAAAAAGAGATGTCGAGCAGTCTCATGGGTTTTGTAAGTAGCGTTGAAGCTATTCGACGTACAGGCACTTTTCCGCCAATTAGATTTCTTAACTCGTGCCACTCTGTTTTTGTTGTACACCATCCCCAAATCAAGGGAAAAGAACTAAGAGAACTAGTCAATTTCTCTCCCGGATTCCATGGAGAATCTCCAGCTATCAAGGCGATGTCGCCTTTTATTTTTTGACTCATTCGATCAAAATATGTCAGTGAGGCTTGAGAGGCTACGCAGTCATCTTCGAGAATGATGCATTGATTTTCAAACTCGAAGACCCAATCAATCGCCTGTGGCACACCGAACTTCACGCCAGCTTGGGTTTTATTGACATGAATCTGAAGCTGCATTTGAGTTAAAAATCTCTGAGCGCACTCGATGACTTGTTGATTCTCGTGACTCAAGCTTTCTGGCGCTCTATCAATGGCAAGATAAATTCTTCTGTCTGCATGCTTCAGAGACTCAAGCATTTTCTCAAGCAATGCGGCGCGACAGAAAGCAACGATAAGAATTGGGAGTTTGTCCGTGCTCGAAGAGTTAGAATCGACCTGTGGCTCAAACAACTCAACAACCAGTGCTTTCAATCATCACTGTATCTGCCTTCGATCCAGAACGTCTTAAGTCCACGCTTGAAAGTCTAACTCAAGTTGCAGACTTGGCATTAGAGCACATAACGGTACTACCTAGAAATGATTATGAATCCACTGCAGTTTGGAATGATCTCTGCCTGGGATATTCCAACTTTTTTGTCACTTATGACGAGAATCAAGGAATTTACCCAGCGATGAACATGGGGGCTGCAACTGCATGTGGAGACTTTCTCGCTTTTTGGAACAGCGGGGAACGCATTACGAATAGAGCCGAGGTTGGGGCCCTATTATCCAGCCTCAACAGTTCAGACTCCTCTCAGGTTATTTCACAAGGAGAAGTCGAATGGCTACCTGAACACAGGCAAGACATTCACGAGTACTTTGGTTTTTTACGAGGTGAAAAAAACAGATTTATTTCCCATCAGACTTTTTTTGTTCGGAGGAAATTATTCTCTGAATTCGGTGGTTTTTCACGCAAATACAAGGTCATCTCAGATACAGACTTTATACTCAAATGCAGTGAGCGCGATTTGGAGATTCTCGATAGTTGCACTCCCGTGTTCGTGGAAAACTCATTATTTGCTAGTAACAATCATCGTAAAGCGAGAATTGAAAATCTTTCGATGAGCATCAAGCACGGGTGGGCCAATCAAGACTTGTCTAGATTAAAAAATTTACTCAAGCGCGAGCTGGGCGCCTTAAAAGATAAATACTTCAATGCACTTGAAGTCAGCTCATGGGGGAGAGGAAGTCAATCCTTCCGAAGGGAGTATAAAAATAAACCTAATATAAGTGTTAATAACTTTGGGCGCGCATTTATTGCCAACCAATTTGCCAGAGTTTTTAAAGAGTTTTCTTCTGGACTAATCGTAAAGAGAATTGCAATTGTGGGTGGATCAGCATCAGACCCTGAGGCAATTTGGCTCGCATCCGAATATCCGAACGCTGAATTCATAACTGTCGGTATAGAGGCCTGTAACTATTACCTAGACCTAAATCTTAAGAATTCCAATGTGATACCAAAGAGTGATGTTGTTTTAGTTTCTCAAGTGATTGAGCATGTTTGGAATCATCAAAATTTCTTTGATAATATCGTTTCACTGACTTCGGAGAATCGAATCATTTGGGTTGGCTGTCCGGCATCAAATAAGGTCCATGGGTCGCCCGATTTTTTCAGTGCGGGTTTCACAGCAAATTATTTGGGCAATAATTTTGAACTTCGAAATTTAAGAACTTTGGCGTCGGGTGGGTTTGGTACAAAGCGACTTTACTTAGCAACACACTTGATTCCTGGATGGCTCACCCCTCGAGGGCATTCTTACCCACTACTCTTCGGTTTTGAGGAGCGAGCGTTGCTCATTCGTTTCCTGCTATGGATAAGATTCTTACCTACCTTGGTACATCTTTCTTTCACAAATTCAACTGATTCTAAAAATAGTCGCTGGTTTACAGAAACTTGGTGGTTGGGTCAAAAATAGTTAACTGGGCCCTGAGAAACCAGGGCGACTCAACTTCTAAATTTGGCGGCAGATTTATGCCAAGTAGAGGCTAACGCCGGTTCGAAATGCGCATTCAGATGAAACCAGGGCGAGGGAGCTACCACGTTGGTTTGGTCAATAATCAATGAAGCTCCCCACCAGCTGAAAGTCGAATTTGCCATAATAAAAGAATTGCATTTGCTCATCTTGAGGAGAGTGGTTAATTCAGATCCGGTTTGATTTCTAGTCATCACCTGCACGGAATAACTCTGCTCGAAAAGTTGCATAATTTCGTCGGCATGACTCGCTTCCTCTGCAAATATCCAAACTTTCTGAAATTTGGTCTTATCCTCTAATATTTTCAAAGCATTCTTATAGTATTCAAAATGGAGTATCCCGAAATTAGGACTTCCTGCATAATCTCCCTTTCGTACATGCACCCCTAATATATTTTCTCCTTTTCTGACTGACTCTTCATCTTGAAACTTTTCATGAATTTCCGATCCTCGAAGAATAGACTTTATCTTTTCTACACCAAGCTCTGAATAATTTACGTAGTTTTGGAAATATCCTGCAACCACTACGTTTCTAGATTCAACAACTTTGTCGCCTTCTAAATTCAAAGTTACCGATTTCCCTAAATCGAGTGATAAAAGTAATTGAAGTGCCACCCCACGAACAGCCCCCTCGAATCCTTTTCTTCGGGACTCAATTGTATTTAATTGCAGCAGGGCTAATCTTCTGATGAGCGCACCAAGGTTAAAAATTTTCTTGAATAAATTTCGCTTCCCAAATTTGATGTTCACTTGCAAAGGCAAATTAAGTTCGGTTAGTTCGGGAACCCCACGTTGATTCAGCCTTGGTCTTAGTATTTGAGCGTTTAAGATTATTTTTCTCTCGGGGTACTTATCTAAAACATACATTAGTTGAAAGAGCTGATTTCCAAACCCGCCATGAAGCAAGACCTCAACCGATGATTTTTCCCAACCCTTTTTCTGGGTTTGAACTTTAGGCATAATAGGCTCGGACTAATCTTTCTAATTCAAAAAGATTTTGAGAATCTACTCTTCTTGTGTTCACCTGTGACCTGCTTGAATGTGTATGAGTCGCAGTTTGGCCGAACCCATTGTTAATAAATAACGACGATTGGGGGAACCGATAAATATGATTTAGTTGAATGCCATTTACTATGAATTTGATTGCCCATGAACTAATCCTTCCACTTAGTTGACCGACGACCATAGGAAGAAGGTCTGGGCTAATCTTAAAGAGACTCCTTCGGAAATCGGCCCACATTACCTGCTGTAATAAATTCTGTTGCGTAAAGTCCATTTGATTCCAAACGTGTTGCCATGTGGCCCATCCCCATGAATGAAACCGTGTCCCATCAAAATTGTCTGATGATTGCTCTTCCAGAATATCTGGAAAATAACCACACACGGCCCCATAGCGCCGATCACCCTTCAACCGTAGGGCTTCTTCCAGAAACCACACTAATGCCGTGGGACTTGCCTGAAGATCATCTTCAAGAACGATTGCAAAATCGTAAGATTGAAAGACAGAATTCATTCCGTAGATCACGGAATTATGCAAGCCAAGGTTAGTTTCTTTGGCAATTACTGTCCTATTCTGCAATTCAGACATCTCAAAAATTGTTCTCGATTCGTTGATCAACGGAATGTCTTCTGCTTTTCGAGGACCATCGAGGAAAAGAATGAAGTGAAAACTCTCTTGCAATTCTGCATTTACTAAAGTTGTCAATAGATTATTCAAAAGATTCGGACGATTATAGGCGAAAATTACAACAGGGATTTTATCCATTTTCAAGATGCTAGTAACAGGCTCCCTTGCTTTATCTTGTTCCCTGGATCGGTAAATTCTATTTGCCATCTTGTGTACACAGTGAATCTCAAAATTAACTTTGCCTTCTAAGGCTAAGGAATCAAACCAAGTCATTCCAGTGTCACACATTTGACCCGAAAGTGAGGCGTTATACCTCCAGACAATTGAAGCTAACTCCTTTCTTGTAATTCGCAGTATTTTCTTTATTAGGGTTTTTAAACTTTTTCTAACTCCATAAAATCTGAAGACTTCAAATATCGGTACGTGAAGTACCGGGTGGCGATAATCCAAATAGAACTCATATACGTTCTGACAATTAGGCGAAGAATGTCTACTCATTCAAATCAAATCTGTGTAAGAATTTATCGAGTAGAAGCAATTTGTAAAGAAAATTAATATTCTGCCATGATAGTGTTTCAACCTTTGAAAGTGCTTTCTTTACGTTTTTTGATTTGACTAACTCCATTTGCATTAATGTCCCGTTTAACAAATCGTCTGATTTCTCGCGCAGTAAGGAACGAAACCAGACATTTGAAGGGAAGTTGAATCCGGACTTCGGTCTATTCAAGAATTCTAATGGGAGTATCTCGCTAACTTCATCTTTAAGGCTTGCCTTGAGTAGATTAAATTTTAACTGTGCGTGGTCACTTTGTGTGGCAAAATCTGCAAGATCTGAATCAAGGAAGGGGTTTCTAAACTCTACTGAATGATACATAGAGACTTGGTCTATCAAACTTAATGAATTGCAGGCCAACCAAGTGTCAAATAAAGTTTCTTTCACCTGTTCTGGTATCAAATTATTTTCATTTTTTTTGGCTTTTGTCATCAAGAACGGGTTGTAGTCCCTTTGATGAGCCCGATTAAAATACTTACTCATAAGACTAAAGGCGGAATTGAATTCCTTATTCCCAACAGTGAATTTCAATTCATCAGGATTCATTCGTTTAGGTAATTCTCTAAAGATATCCAAGTGATTTTTGTAAACTTTATACGCAAAACTCTCGATATATTTCACGTTCAAGTAAGAAAGCAAAGTATCACTCTCTCGTGGAAGGGTCAGTCCATTCAATCTTAACGAGTTAGACAGCCATGGATAACCCCAAAAAAGTTCATCGGCTCCCAGCCCAGTCAGGCAAACTTTGAATCCGTGGTCGTGAACCGTTTTAGCCAATCTAAATTGTGAATAACCGGCAGGATCCGCAATCGGGTCTTGCAATGACAACACGTATTCATCAAAGTCCGAAATGAAGTCTGCTTCCGTTATTTCAATATCATGTTGAATATTCCCCAAATACTTTGACAGTTTGGCCGCCCAGGGACGTTCATCAAAATCATACGATCCCTCATATCCAATGGTAAATGAATGGATTGGACCAAGGGAATTTCTTGAAGCAATCATCGCAACAGCAACTGAATCAATACCGCCCGACTGAGCAATACACACCGGTACGTCTGCGACTAAATTTCTATTTATTGCCTGCTCTAATTTATTCATTAGTGAGCCCTGAGATGAAATCTGGTTAGTTACTTTTGAGCTATAGATTTTCTTAGATTCTAAGATGCGACCTTTGAGGTCATAGATTTCAACCCTATTTCGGCTGAACTTGTAGGTGTCTTGAAGAACGGTTTGGTTTGGCCCTGAGTATTGATAGTAAAGATAATCGTGTATCGCATTCAGGTTAATTTCATTGTTTCCACTCACTTGAAAGTTGGTCAATAACTGGGAACTAATTATCATCTTCCCAAGTGTTCTGGTTATATATATTGGTTTTTCGCCAAATCTGTCTCTTGCAATGACGATTTTTTCATTTTTTTTGTCGAGAATTACAAATGCGAACATCCCCTTTAGAATTGAGAAACCTTCAACACCAAAGGAATCATAAAGAGCTAGGATTGTTTCTGTATCACTCTTGGTTCGAAATTCATAACCTAGTTCAATCAGTTGATTTCGGATTTCATTATGATTATAGATTTCTCCATTGAAAGTTATTATTTGATTTTTGTTGTTCGCGGTGAATGGTTGTTTGGCTTCTTCTGAAAGATCAATTATTGCAAGCCGAGTGTGACCCATCCACAATTTACCTTCTCGTAAGAATCCACTCCCGTCCGGTCCACGCTTCGTTAAAGTTTCTAAGATTCCTTCAAATTTCTCTTCTGAATTTACTTCTTCATCGACTTCTAGGACTACGAGAAATCCACACATGCTTTGATATCCTCTCGTTTAGTCGTGATTTGAAGCACTTCAGTTCACTCTGAAAATCTTTGAATTAATTCAGTCTCTAGTTGAGTATTGTATTTTTCCAATGCATGAAATCCATAAATCGATTCTATCTCATGACTAAAATTCCAATAATCTTCCGTAAAGATGCTCGATGCCATTTCAATGTCTGGAATTCTGAGGTTTTTTTTAATTGCTAGATAACTAATTATCAGATCTTCGTTATGAATCCCTGAAAGAATAGAAGCAGAGTACGTTTGTTTTTGAGCGTAATTAATGAGCGTGATCATGCTTTGGACTTTTCTCAAAGAAAGCCCCCCATTGCCCACTTGCACTTTAATGCGAGATTTGAAGAAGTGTCGGTTGTTATTTGGGTGCAAACTCTTTTTATCTAGACTAACGCGAAATGGTTTTCTCCACGGAGCGCCAATGTAATCATAATCTAGGGATAAAATCGGCGTTATCGCCCTTTGCAGAAAAGAATCCACTTGAAGTATTTGTATAAATTCGAATCCATCAAATAATTTATAAAAACCGATGTTGAGAAGAAGTCGATTGTAGCTCTGAATGCTTTCGAAATTTGAGGGATCGAGTTCTACAAATATTGAATGCGGAAACTCTTTCGAAAGGGTACTTCTCTCCAAAGTGCTAGGTATAACGAAATAGTGAGGGAGGTCTGAATTAAGCCGGATAGAGATTTGGAGTCGGCGTAGTTCCAACCCATCGAGTTGGCTTTTGTGTATCGGGGTGACAATGGCTACAGGTTTCATTAGGCATGAAATGATACCTTTGGTCACTGATTTTAGGTCGATTCCTTTCTAGGGTATATATACTCTCCCAGTCTTCGAGTAGAAATGGGAACGTGTTGTCTGTTGTGCTGATTACCGGAGTAGCTGGGTTCATGGGCAGTCATTTGGCCGATGAGTTTCTAGCAAAAGGTTACAAAGTCAAAGGAATAGATAACTTCCTTGGCGGTTACCCAAGCAATGTCCCTGCAGGTGTGGATTTCTTGGAGGCAGATCTAGATGATTTATCGAAAATCGAAAGCAAATTCGAGGGTGTTGATTTAGTTGTCCACGCTGCCTGTACTGCGTATGAAGGATTATCGGTGTTTTCTCCTTCGCTTATCTCCAGAAACACATTCCAAATTAGCGCGAATGTAATCAGTGCCTCGATAAAGCACAAGGTTGATAAGTTTGTGATGTTGAGTTCAATGGCCCGATATGGAACTCAGATCAGCCTACCTTTTGTTGAAACCATGCAACCACTACCTCAAGATCCATATGGTATTGCAAAAGTAGCATCAGAGATGTTATTGAAAAACATGTCAGAGACACATGGCATGAAATACACAATCGTAGTTCCCCACAACATCATAGGTTCCAGGCAAAAGTACGATGACCCGTTTCGTAACGTAGCATCCATTATGATAAACCGGATGCTTCAAGGTAAACAACCTGTGATTTATGGCGATGGAAATCAGAAGCGATGCTTTTCTTTCATGAAAGATGTCACTAACCCAATTCTGACGGCTTGTGAATCAGATTTAGTCAATGGATTAACCATCAATATAGGACCTGATGAAGAATTCATTACAATTAATGAGCTCGCATCTAGAATCGCAAACATCATCGGATTTGAGTTAAATCCCATTTATCTTCCAGGAAGACCCCAAGAAGTTCTAAACGCAAACTGTTCCGCAGATCTTGCACGGAAATTGCTTTCTTACCAGACAACTACTTCTTTGAATGACGGATTAACAGAACTTATTGAATGGATCAAGATCTCAAAACCTCGTAGATTTAACTATCATCTTCCAATTGAATTTGTCACCGACAAAACGCCGGTGTCTTGGACGACAGATTTATTCAATGAATAATTTGGAGAATTCTCCCTCCTACATATCATTTGGGAAGTCTCCATACCTTGCTATGAAGTACTCCAACTATTTCCCAATTTACGACCAATTGTTTTCGAAGTTCCGCCATAAAAGTATTACTTTCATTGAAGTCGGGGTTCTTCAAGGTGGTTCGCTTTTTATGTGGAGAGACTTTTTTGGTGAGAATGCACGGATTATCGGAATTGATTTGAACCCTAATGCTAAAAGATGGGAGGAGTATGGTTTTGAAATTTTTATTGGAGACCAAAGCCGCCCAGAATTTTGGCGAGAGTTTGTTAAGCACGTTGATAGTTTTGATATTCTCCTTGATGATGGAGGCCACACTAACCTCCAACAACTCGTAACTCTGTATGAAATGTCTAATTGTGTTAATAATGATGGAATGATTGTAATTGAGGACACGCACTCGAGTTACGAAAGAGAATTCGGCAACCCCGGAAGATTATCATTTGTAAACATCTCTAAGCGCTTAATTGATCTCCTTCATTTAAGGTTCAACGGTTATGGAAAGTCTGAGGGTAACTTCGGCAATTTAATTTCGGTTGAATACTTTGAATCAATGGTGGCCTTCAAGTTCCGAACTACAGATAATCCAGAAAATTCCCTGACGCTTAATCGCGGCGAGAATTTAATGAACAAGGATTTTCGATACTCAAATCACAATAAAGTATTGCGATTTTTCCAAGATTTGGAAAAGTTATTATCCTTCAATTATTTAACTGTGGGGGGTAGTAAACCTTATTTGAAGCTGTTCGATATACTAATTAAAAATACTACAGCCAAAAGAATTCTAATGGTTACGACTAGTCCTATGCATAGGTTGACTCAGATTATAATTGGTCAGTTTTTGAAATTTGAATCCGTGATGTTCTTATTCAAAAACAAACTACGAAAATGACGGATTTAATCTAGTAGTTTTGACGATTCCCAGTGATTAGTACCTGTAGAAAAACTTAATTTAAATGTGAGGTTCCAAGATGTCTTTGGTTTTGTGCAGCCATTCAAGAATCATAACTATGGAACATGTAACCCCGGCAACCACCGCGGCCATCACGTATCTGGGGAGCGGTGCTGGGCCAATTGCGACGAGAAGTCCGTGTAACAGAATTACTGGGAATAGTGGTTTAACCCTTGTGATTAATCTTGTCTTCCGAAAACGAGTGATAAAAAAGTAGAAAGTAGGCCACAGCCACAGCCCACCCCAGCCCCAGAACCAGGAGGCCTGATTCACAATGAAAATTAATCCCTGCCCAATGACCTCTAGGGGTTTCAATGGAGCGAGTTCGATTTTGACGGATGGCTCATCAATCGATGGGTGAAGCATCTCTATACTGTTCTGCAAGGCGATGTTCGTCCCAAATCCAATTGGAATAGATGGATCGAGCTCAACTTGATTATCGGGTCCTTGGAAAAAAGGTGGGGGCAGGGCCCCTCTGGACCGCTGAATATGGGCCATCGCCACAACTGCCGGATTTTTTGCAGCCACACTCAAGTAATTGAGCGCAAATTCGGTATTAAAAAGTAGTGCCTCGCGATTTCTACTCGCCAGAGTTCCGACGGGTTCATCGACAGTAGTGCAACTTAATGGCGTCTGCCATTCGGTTTTTGGAGCGATTGATTCTAAGAAATTCCAATCCGCTGCACTCAGCCTCGCTTCCGGATGTTGCGCTACGCATTTCAAGTCTGCGACCATCCATGAAGTATTGGCAGACGGGTCATGCTTTGTAACCCCAAAAGAACTGGCTACATATATGAGAATAACAATTCCTGCCAATAATGATCCTCGACGAAATAACCGCCGGGAGAAATGCAACAAAACATCTAAAGCGATAATCGCTAAACCAAAATGGGTGGTCATTAAACTGAGGTACGCTATCGAAAGAATTGGGATTGCCTTTGCTTTGTTCTCATCCTTAGAGTTCATTTCTCTGATTTGAAATCCAACTAAAATCAGAATTCCTGCCACTTGAAATGAATCATGACTAACCGTCAAACCAAACACTGAAACTATTGGGGTTGCCAAGATAATTAAGTAGGCACGGCGTCGGATTTTCTCTGTAGTCGGCAAAGCAAAAATCAAATACTTCACCGAAAAGGCCAGAAGTAGATAAGTGACCAATGAAGCCAGATAGATACTCTCTCCACCGATTGTGAAGATGCGAAGAAACCAAAAGAATGAAGCCGTCCACCAGTCAGTGCTCTGACCTTGTTGAATCATACGAATCGCCGCGGAGCCATCGAACCCAAGTCTCCCCGGAAACAAGGACAAGTACCAGAAGAGAATTATGGAGATCTCAATTACGCGGAACTTATTGATTTTTAATCCGTTGGGGCGGGCCGTCGATACCGTCTTGCGCATGATTAAGTCTATCGCGACAGTCGATGAATCTTGAGTAGGTACGTCGAAGCATTTCCAAACTACTTCGGCTGGTAAAGTGCCAGATATGGAAAAGCGAGACTGGGTGACTCTTATAAGAAGTGTTTTGCGGATATTTGGGTTGCTTGCGATAATTAACGTTGTTGGATTTCTGTCCTTGTTTATAGTTATTCAGTTAAACATTCTCGCGGATTTGCTATTTGAGCAAATGCTCTTAGCTGCCATATTGACAGGAATACTTATATTAGGTTTTGTTCCAATATTATCTAGGTTCAAAATTGCACTAGTCTTCCGATCACTGATTACAGGTCTACTTTTATT
Source organism: Streptomycetaceae bacterium (assembly GCA_027483765.1). Classification (GTDB taxonomy): domain Bacteria; phylum Actinomycetota; class Actinomycetes; order Nanopelagicales; family Nanopelagicaceae; genus Planktophila. The sequence continues at coordinate 53,893 of JAIXTW010000001.1, read as the reverse complement.
TATACTTATTGCACAGGGTACCCTTTTGAATATTGACAGGTCTAGGTCGCTATACATTCTCTCCTGGGCACACAATAATTCAATAAATTTTGTCCAGGGTTCTTTAGACTTGGAGTTGGTGAAGTCTTCAGAGCGATTAGTTCCAGATGCAATTCTGCAAAGAATCGAAGAGCACACTGAGCGTGGTTTAATGAAAAAAGAAGACAACCAAATAGTCCTTACTAGAAGAGGTGAGTTCTATTTTCAAATAGCGAATCAATTATCAAAAATGTTTAGTTTGACTGGCTGGGAAGAGAATAAAAACTAATGCTAGATAGATTGCAATGAAAATCGTAGTTAGTGGAGCGACTGGTTTTCTAGGTTCCTGGGTTTGCCGATTGCTCGCACAAAACCACAAGGTTATTGGGCTTTTTCAACCACATTCAAACACGTATAGACTTTCTGGGATTGAAAATTTGGAATTGCGTCCAATGCCTGCAAGTGAATGGGCACAATTTGTTCAGCGTAGCGAGCCTGACGCACTATTGCTTTTTGACTGGGCTGGCGTAGGAAATAGCGAGCGGAACTCATCACTTCAAAAAGAGAACTTAGATAGATGGGCTCAGTTGGTGAAGGCTGCGAATTCGGTCGAAACGGGAATTGTGATGGCAGTTGGAAGTCAGGCCGAGGTGGGCCCGCATTTTGATGAAATAACTGAGAACGCGGACGATAATCCAACGACTGCCTACGGGGTCGCAAAGATCCAAGCCAGGCTTGCGCTCGAAAAGATTCTCATTGGTAGTAAATCTAGATTTGTTTGGTTGCGGGTCTTTTCTACGTACGGTCCTATGGATTCACCAAAGTGGTTAATTCCAAGTGTTATTGACTCTCTTGATATGGGAAAAGCAATTGACCTCACCCCGGCTGAGCAAGAATGGAGTTACCTTCACGCATTCGATGTGGCAACCGCGGTTAAGGAAACCTTAAGTTCTTCACAGATAAGTGGGGTCGTGAACGTTGGAAATAAAGAATTGGTCACTATCCGAGATGCTGTTTCATTTATTGGCTCTCGGATGAATTCCTTAAACTTACTCAATTTTGGGGCCGTTCCTTACCGGCAAGATCAAGTCATGAGACTGAGCCCTAGTTGCACGAAACTGGAAAGTGTCGGATGGGAACCTCAGGTGAGATTTGAAGATGGGGTAACGCAGACAATTTCGTGGTTCACACGTAGTTACGTGCCACCGCTCCCTTTAATTGGAGGTCAATTAATTAATCTTGGACTGCCGCAAAGGCCTTAAATCTCTTGATGACTGTTTCTGCCGAAATTCCATTCACCTCTCGTAAATAGTCCTGATCGCCAATCAATGAAAGATCATTTTGCTCACTTGCAATCATTCCAATCTTAATTGTTAAATTCTCATCGCTTGCAAATTCTAAGATTGCTGAGGATAGGCCTCCACGTTTTGAATGTTCCTCGACAACAACAATTGGTCCCTTCGATGATGCAAGCTCCAAATAATCTCGATCAAGTGAAGTAATAAATGGGACCGAGGCAACCGCGACAGTTATTCCTGTGTGGCTTAACTGGCGCGATGCTTCGAGAGCAATACCCCCGACGCTTCCTGAAAACAGGATTGTTCCGTCGTTGCCGGATTGCAATTCGTTAATTTTTCCCGGTTTGAAGTCGAAATTTGATTCGTGATAAATCGCTTCGTTGCTTTTACCTAGTCGCAAGTAGGCAGGTTTCGAGCTGGTGCTGAGATAGCGGGTAATGTGACCTGTTTCAATTGGATCTGCGGGAACAAGTACCTCCATGTTTGGTAAGGCACGCATAACTGCAATATCTTCCAAAGCATGATGTGAGTAACCCTGGCTTCCGTACGAGTACCCAGCACCGACAGAAACAACAACCACTGGATTATTCATGAGACAAACGTCGTTTCTAATCTGCTCCAAGCATCTTAAGGTTGAAAAATTTCCTATACTGTATACAAAAACTTTTTTTCCAGTTGAGGCATAGCCGGCAGCCATTCCCATCATTGTTTGTTCATTTATGCCAGCATTAATAAATTGGTTTGGGAATTCTTGACTGAACTTATCCAGGACTCCATAACCTAAATCTCCAGTAATTAAAACAAGGTTTGGGTTTAGTTCCGCTTGTCTCGCCAGAGATTGGATAAAGGCGTCTCTCATTTTTTGGATTTTTCTATCTGGCTAAGCGCTTCTGATAGTTGGAGATCCGACGGGGATTTGTAATGCCAAATGACTGTATCTTCCATAAAGTCAACACCTTTCCCCTTTGTTGTATTCGCGATTATGCACTTGGGGGATTTCTGTGAGCTAAAAGCTTTCTGCAATTGTGAGCAGTTATGTCCGTCGATGGAATCGACTTCCCAACCAAAAGCCTCCCACTTGTCCGCAAGCGGCTCGAGTTTGACTGTGTCTTCCGTGCTACCCAACGATTGAATTCTATTGCGGTCAATAATAACGATTAAGTTGTCCAATTTGTGCTGGTTAGCAATTAAAGCAGATTCCCAAGTTGTTCCTTCATCACATTCGCCGTCTGAAATTACAACAAAAACTTTTCCGCTGAGAGAATTCCGCTTTCGAGCGAGAGCTATTCCTAGACCATAAGGCAATCCGTGACCCAGGCTTCCAGTCGAGAGCTCAACCCCAGGCACTCCTTTTGCGGTGACATGGCCCCCAAGTTGTGCACCATTTTTGCAGTAATCTTCCAACCAAGAAATTGGAAAGTAATTCTGAAGTGCAAGTACTGAATAAAGCGCTGCTGCTGCATGTCCTTTTGAAAGGATTACGATGTCCCGTTCATTTAAACTGAAAGAATCAGGCACGGGTGGAGTCAGGTTAAAATAAATCGTACTCAGAATATCTACGACAGATAGAGCAGATCCCACATGTGATGCCTTTGCATTATGAGTCATTTTTAATATTTCTTTTCGTGCACTCCTTGCAAGATCTTCTGGATTGGCAAATGCGAAATCGTGGCGCACTGTCGTATCTCCGTTCTCAATGAATGCTTTATAATTGCTCTTAGCAGATGCATTTCACTCTAAATGTTCCGGAATCCGCCGATAGGAGTCTACTATTCGGATTAGTTAAATGGGGGTAGAAATGAAAGCGGTCATTCTGGCAGGTGGGCTGGGAACGCGCCTACGCGAAGAGACTGAATTCAAGCCTAAGCCGATGGTGCAGATCGGCGATCAACCAATTTTGTGGCACATAATGAAAAACTTATCTTCGCAAGGAATCAACGAATTCGTAATCTGCCTTGGATATAAAGGTGAGGTTATTAAAGATTATTTTATGAACTACGCAGAAAGAACGCATGACATCACTGTCAGTCTGAGGGAAAAGAATCTTGTTACCATTAATAATCCTGCGATTGAAGAAGATTGGACTGTGACGCTTGCAAATACCGGCGCATTAACCATGACTGGTGGACGCATAGAAAGAATTAGAAAATATGTTGAAGGGGAAACATTTTTATGCACATATGGAGATGGACTTTCTGATGTCAATGTAGAAGAACTCACAAATTTTCATAAAGCTCATGGGAAAATTTCAACAGTAACCGCTGTGAGACCAACAAATCGCTTTGGCTCATTGCAAATTAATTCAAACGGTAATGTGACTGCTTTTTCCGAGAAACCGAAGTCGGATAAATGGGTCAGTGGAGGGTATTTCATTTTTGAACCTCAAGTTTTCGAATATCTAGACTCTGAGTGTATTTTGGAGAAAGGCCCATTAGAAAAGTTAGCGACAGATGGGCAACTAAAGGCCTATGAGCACCATGGTTTTTGGCAACCCATGGACACATACCGAGAGACCCAAGACTTAAACGAGCTCTGGGATTCCGGCGCGGCTCCCTGGAAGAATTGGAAATGATGTAGTGATAGAAAACCTTGCGAGTTACTCGGGGAAAAAAATCTTGGTTACCGGTCATACAGGGTTTAAAGGTTCCTGGCTTACCTCAATTCTCAATCTCGCGGGTGCAAATGTTTATGGGCTCTCATTGCCACCTGATGAAAAATCCTTATACTCCAGAATCGGAAATTCCGAGATGGCCGGTGAAGTTTTTTTAGATTTAAGAAATGCTTCAGAGATTCAAAATTACTTCGAGCAAAATCAGTTCGACGGGATTTTTCACCTAGCCGCACAGCCTATAGTGAGATTTTCCTATGAATTCCCGATGGAAACATTTAGCACAAACGTTATGGGTACAGCCCATCTGTTGAATTCAGTCACAGTTTATAAGTCTTCCCCATGGGTTATTGTTGTGACAACAGACAAAGTTTATGAAAACTCCGGTTCAGGTATCGCCTACATAGAAAACGCTAAATTAGGTGGTTCTGATCCTTACAGCGCTAGTAAGGCAGCTGTGGAGCATTTAGTCTCATCCTGGAGAAATGTTGCATTATTCCTAAAAAGTGACTTGCGATTATCAACTGTGCGCGCTGGCAATGTAATCGGCGGGGGTGACTTCGCTTCAGACCGATTGCTACCGGATATCGTTCGAAGTTTTTCGGCAAATAAACAACTGGTGGTTAGAAACCCGTCTTATGTTCGCCCGTGGCAGCATGTTCTAGATCCGTTAAATGGTTATTTAATGCTTGGCCTAAAAATGTTAAATGAGGAGAAAGTTGAGTATTCATACAACTTTGGACCTGGTGAGGATTCCAAGCGAACAGTTGAGGAGATAGTTCAGTTCGCATCATTAAAATGGCCTGGTAATCCTGGTTACAATTTTGTTGATGAACAATTTCATATGAAGGAAACTCCCTTTCTTTGGCTATCCTCAGAACTTGCCAGAAAGGACTTAGGTTGGAGAAATATCTTTGAAGCCCGGGAGGCTGTTTCACTTACCGTGGATTGGGAAATCCAAGCACTTTCGCAACCTCCTATTGAAGTAATGCAAAAACAGATTATTGAATTTTATAAGGAGTGGACATGAAGAAGATTAGTGTTATCACACCTTGTTATAACGAAGAGCTAAATGTTGCTCTCTGCGCCTCGGCTTTGAGTAAGGTAATGAAATCAAAGCTCCCAGGATATAAATACGAACATATTTTTGCCGATAATGCCTCCTTGGATGCAACAGTCAATATTTTGCGCGAGCTTGCGAAAACTGACCAAAATATTAAAGTGATAGTAAACAGTCGCAATGTTGGTCCCTTTCGTAATATGTGGAACGCAATGAAGAGTGCAACCGGTGATGCAATAGTGCCATTGTTGCCAGCCGACCTTCAAGATCCCGTAGATGTCATTCCTCTATTCGTAGAGTCCTGGGAAAAAGGAAGCCTTATTACCTACGGGGCAAGAATCAATCGCCAAGAATCAATTTTTATGCGTAGCGCTCGATCAATTTATTATCGAATTATTCGTAGATTTGCCAGTACTGATATTCCATTGAATTCAGGGGAGTTCTTATTAGCCGACAAACGGGTGATTGATTCAATTCTAGAGCTTGACGATCAATACCCATATATCCGAGGTCTTATCGCTCAAACAGGTGTTAAAAGCCACTCTATTTCCTACACTTGGCAGAAGAGGGTGCGAGGAAAATCTAAGAACAGCTTGATATCTTTGATTGATCAAGCCATCAACGGGTTTGTGTCTACCTCCAGGGTTCCCGCTCGGATGGCATTATTGGGTGGGTTTCTAATGTCAGGTGCGGGAATCGCTTATGCGGTTTTTAATTTCGTCGCTGCATTGCTTTTTGATCTTGGAACACCAGTGGGCATTACGACTGTAATCGTGGGTCTCTTCCTTATGGGTGGAATTCAGCTGTTCTTCTTGGGCGTAATAGGTGAATACGTATTGAGTATCCATGGTCAGGTCAGAAGATCGCCTGCCATGTTTGAAGTTGAGAAGATAAATTTTGATGTCAACGAATATTGAAACAAGTTGTGCCATTTGTAATGTTAAGGGCAACTCTACGACACTACTAGACGCAAGCACTACAGACGATTTAAAAGTTGACGAACTCTTCTCGGCACGAAGATTGCCCGACCGTATTCACTACAGGTGGGTTCGATGTAAAACCTGCAAACTTCTCCGGTCAGACCCAGTCAAGGATGTGGACCTTGGGAGCGCATATGAAAAATCTACCTTCGATTACTCTGACGAGTTAGTCGGCTTGACGTCCACATATTTGCGGATTGTTCGTAGGCAAATGTCACTAAACCCTAAGCATGCGGCGATATTTGAAATTGGCGGAGGAAATGGCTTTTTTCTCGGAGCAGCTAAAGATTTTGGGTTCAAACAGATAGCAGGGGTTGAACCGAGCGCCGAAGCAATAAGTAATTCTCGAGTGGATGTTCGGCCACACTTAGTGCAAGCGATGATGAGTGACGGAGTGCTTCCCCAAGACCATTTTGATGTAGGGACTATGTTTCACACCCTTGATCACCTCTCGGACCCCGTATCGACTCTTCAGTCTTGTATGAAATCACTTAAACCTGGTGGGATTATGGTTGTAGCGATTCACAACGTAAACTCGTTGTCGGCAAGATTACTTCGCGGTGCGTCGCCAATTTTTGATATTGAACACACCTATCTCTTCTCTCAGAATACAGCAAGGAAATTGTTGGAAAAAGCAGGTTATACAGATGTGAATACCGGTTCTTATTGGAACTCATATTCCCTGGCATACATTATTCATTTACTTCCGTTACCCATTAATTTAAAGAAAATAATTCTTAATTCTAGGGTCAAAAAGCTTCTCGCTAAAATTCCTGTAGTTCTTCCCCTCGGAAATATTTGGGTAGTTGGAACTAAGCCAAGCAATCTGCATCAGTAATCATGCCAGAACTTTTAAGTGGCCTTGAATCTACTTCAAAATGTAGCGAACTGATGCCTTGATTTGCCAGGTGAGTTGCTTAGAAATCCAATTTAAATTACTTAAAATTATCAGAAGTTTCCAGCTACGCGGTCTCGGGATTTCTCTCTGGGCATAAAGCGCGTCACCCCAGCCTTTTCCAAATACCCATCGTGTTGAAATGCGAGAGAAGCCAAATTTGCTCAGGTATTCATCAATTTCGACAATTTTAGTACAGTCTTTGTAAACTTCTTTTTTGTTCACCTCAGTGTAAACCCATTTGAATTCACTTATTCGCGGGCCGAGCCCTTCCAGTGCTTTTAATTCGACTCCCTGCACATCCACATTCAAGAAATTAGCAAACTGTTCTTTAGGAATTATTTCATCAAGTCGCTTGGTTTGAACTTTTATTGTCGATTGGAAAGTTATTTGAGGATAACTTATTGCATGGCTTCCAAGCTCCAACAAACTAGATGACTCACCGTTAGACGCAATGTGAAAGTCAAGTTCAAAACCACTCTTGTTCCATACCGCCGCTTCTAAAACTGTATTCTCTGGAGGTTTTAGCACCGATCGAAGATGTGAGACTAGATCGGGTTGGGCTTCTACCCAAACAACCCTTCCCCAATTATGTCTCCCGTACTCGCCAGACTCTTCCCCTTTGTGTGCTCCGACGTGCAATACACCCGTGGGTTTGATATTCCAATATCGGCTCAAATGTCTAATTGGAATCAGCATGAATTAATTGTACGTGAAGCCTGTTCGATTGCTCAGCTTTTCAAAGATCGATGGGATGTGAATTCAAAACTCTGCCACGATTTTCTAATCTAAGACCACTATCCCACCCGGAGTAACCAAGTGCACGGCAACAATCCCTGACTGATCATCATTTGTTGATGGGTCTACCCACTCAATTGTGACATCACCGAGAGATGCAAGGATTTCCGCCTTGAACCAAGAGTCAGCAAGTTGATCGATATCTGCAATAACAATCTTCTCAATCTCAGCAAGTGGTGTTCCGTCTTGTGATGGGTGATCAGCAGATAACCACTGAATAAAGAATGGGAACTCTCTAGTATCAGTAATCTCTTTGACACCGATTTGTTTCCACTTAAGGTCTGTGCCGTTTGGTCGTGTGCGGTGACCCTCTGTTGCCTCACGCCCAAACTTTGTAGCAATAGGCGCGATGTCTTTTGTACTAAATACCCAAGTGAACCAACCGCCGCCTTCGTTAGCCTTCTTTGATACTGCCTTACCCCAAGGTGTCTGTTCTGTAGCTGGGTGATCAAGTGGACATACAACTTCTATGTATTGACCGTTCTTAAGTGAGGCAGTGAAGTTACGTGTGCCAAAGCGAGGGTGGATACCTCCATCTACAAATGTGCTGCCTAGGCGTGAACCCAGTCTTTGCACGGTGTCAGCTAGTTGGTCGTGGGAAGTCACATAAGAAACATGATCTAAGCGCATGGGGGAATTCTGCACCATGGCAGGGGGTGCTTATTACCAACCAGATGGGGGTTTTCGAACTTGCCCTAGGGGCTTCGCGGGAGCGCCTAAATCAGTGGCTTCTGTGCAACCCATAAAAGGTGGGAAGGATTGTCTTTGAGGTCGAGCCCACGGAAGAGCCGGGTTAAAACGAGCAACCATTTGTGCGAGCGAACGAATCTTCGCACCCTTTCCTTCGGGGCCGAGATTGCTTCTCTTGCATCAATTTCAGTAGTTGATTCTAAAATCGCATCTCCTTCCTTCCAATCATTCTCCAGAACGTTAAAACTTCCAATAAAACCATAACCTAGGCTCATCGCCCAAGGGTCATCTCCTGCAAAGTATAAATCAAGTGTTTCTTTAGTCACAAAATTCACGTGTGTTGGATCCTGGAACGCAATATGTGACGGTACGGCTGGTGTTAAAGCAATGAAGTGTCCACCTGGTCTCAAACATCGGAATACCTCAGACATGAGATTTACAAACGGAAAAATCACCTGCCCCTCTATTGTCCGTTCCCAACGGGGAATATGCTCCAGCACATCAAATGCAGAGAAACTTTGAATTGAGTTAGAATCAAATGGAAGTGGACGAGTTAAATCCGCGAAAATTGTTTTATGTTTAGAGTGCTGGAGTAACTGAATATCAGTTGCGATTAAATTGGGTACTCGAAGCGGATTTCTTGGGTTTTGTCCTGCGCCTAGGTCCACGTGGATTGCGTCCGGCGAGAATTGAAATTCAGGAATGAAATCCTGCCATGCTCTGAGGTTCATTCTACTCTCCCTACTTTCGAGACTTGGTTCAAACCTAAAAAAATATGTTCAATAATCAACAGTTAGCAGCGAAATACTAGTGGGTAATAGCCCAGTAAATAATAATCGTCGACCTGGCTATCTATGCAGGTATTTCCTTGGCCTTGCCCGGTGTGGCCGTTGCCAGTGAGTGATAGTAGAACTGAATTAGTCAGGATTTTGTTTAGCCCCAGCGCCCATTGATACGGCGTAGCTGGGTCGCCAGTGGTTCCGATAACGACGATTGGGTTGGCAGTTTTTGTGGGCACAATCGTTGTTGCTTTAGGTGTTTCAAAATACTTACAGCCAAGTCCGCTGTAGGCGAGGTAGGGACCAAAGAGTGGGGCGTTCTCGTCAAATAGTCGCGCATCTATTTTCATTTCTCGGATGGTGCGTACATCTGTGAAATCTAAACAATCAATAATGGCGGCGGAATCGAATTCATTGCTCCGATAGCTGCCGTCTTCTAAGCGTCCAGTGTATTCGTCGGCGAGCTTGAAGAAGGTATCGCTTTGGCCTTTCATCGCCTCAGCAATTGCTTTGCGCAGATCTGGCCATCCGGTTGCGCTGTCGTATAAAGCGGAAGCAGTACCCAAGACCATCAAGGATTCACTTAAGACACGCTCGTCGCTCTTTGCTGCGATTGGTTTTTTCTCCGCCTGCTTAAAAAGTTGCTTCATAAATTCAATAGCTGCATCTTTGTCTTTCGGTAGCGGACAATCACTTCTTTTATTGCAATCGGCGGCAAAAGCAGCAAAGGCTTTATCGAATCCAATTGCTTGTGTGAGTGATTGTTGGAAGTCGGAGATAGTGGGATCGACTGCGCCATCGAGAACCATACGGCCAACTTTGTTGGGGAAGAATTGCGCATAGAGAGTGCCTAAGAATGTGCCGTAGGACTTACCCATGTAATTCAATTGTTTATCGCCCACTGCTTGACGCAAGATATCCATATCGCGGGCGGCGTTTGCCGTACTAAATGATGTGAGGTGTTTGTTCTTCTCTTCGCATTGCTGAATGAATTTCTTAGAGTCAATCAGGGTCTGAGCAAATTCTTTTTCGTTATCTGGCTTGGCATCGGATGCGTAGTTGGCATCGAGCTCTTTATCGCTAAGGCAGATAATGGGCTCGCTGCGCGAGACTCCGCGGGGATCGAACCCCACGATGTCATAGGCGTTAAGAATGGGTGGGCTAAAGAGGTATTCAGCCGCGAAGGCGTAGTCAACGCCTGACCCCCCGGGGCCACCAGGGTTAACGATGAGGCTGCCCAGCTTCTTCTCATTTGTTGTTGGGTATTTCAGAACTGAGATGTTAAATGTCCCGGTCTTCAAGTTTGTGTAATCGATAGGCACAAGTAGATCTGCACATTGGTAGTTTTCATAACAGCTCTGCCATTGCAACTCTTGTGTGTAGTACGCGCTAAGTGTTGTGGGTGTTTCGAGTCTTGATTGAATATATGTGACTGTTGAAATGAGTGCGAGTGCAACAACTGTGAGCGCTGCGGTTGTTTTACTTGCGCGGGTTGATAAGAGTTTGCGGGGGTTGGTGGAGAAGGTCTGCATCTATGGCTTTGCCAGACGGCACATGAGAGCTTCGCAGGTAAGAAGTGGGGCCGCATTATGTGCAAGGTTGGTGCGTGCTTCCATGATGGCGGTGATTTTTGTAATGGTTGAGTGCGCTGGGTGCCTAGCGGCGTAACTTTCAATGACTTCGCGGATGTCGGTATTGATCATGGATTCGGTATTTCCTGATTGCACTATCATGACATCGCGATAGAAGGTGGCGATATCAAGGAGCGCGCCATCGATAGAGTCGCGAACCATTCGAGTTGAACGTGACTTCTGTTCTTTTTCAAGTTCTTTAACGGCCTTTGCGCCGCCGGTTGCCATGCCGCGACCGGTTGCACCTTTTCCGTAGGCTTCTTGTAGTTTTTCAATCTCTCTTTCGTCGCGTTCTTCACTCGACGTGTTTGCTTCCGTTGTTGCAAGGTCTACAAGAGTTTGTGCTGCAACAAAGGCTGCAGCAAGTGAATTCAGTTGTAGTGGCAGCGCCATGATGCGAGCGCGGTTGCTGCGTACGTTTTCGTTAGTTGCTAAATACTTTGCGCGACCGATATGTCCTTGGGAAACACGCGCTGCGAAGTCGGCCATTGCTGGTGCGATCTGGTCTCTAGCCACGAGCACGTTGGTGACTGCTTGTAGTGATGGTGTGCGCAGTTGCAGATGGCGACAGCGCGAGCGGATGGTGGGCAAGAGATCGTGCAGAGTGGGGGCACAAAGCAGCCAAACGGTACGGGTGCCGGGCTCCTCGATTGCTTTAAGAAGCGCGTTGGCTGCTGATTCGGTGAGGCGGTCAGCATCTTCCATGACAACTACGCGCCAGCCACCCATGGAGGGCGCCCAAGCAACGCGAGTCAGAAGTTCTCGTACTTCTTCGACCTTGATCGACAGTCCTTCGGTGCGAATGATTTCAACATCGGGGTGGCCATGGGTTTTGGCGGCGTTGCAATCGCTGCAGGTGCCACAACCATTGTTGGAGCAGATGAGTGCTTGGGCAAATGCAACCGCGGCACTGGAGCGACCAGAGCCTGGGGGCCCGGTAAATAGCCAAGCATGTGTCATCTCTTGTGATTCTTCGCCAGTACGGCTTGCTGCAACGGCTGCCTGCAAGATTGTGGTGATGTGTTCTTGACCTACGAGGTCATCAAAGACGGAGCTCACTTACTTCTTTATCCGATGTGTGACGGCGTTGGTAGCAAAACGAATGGGGCGCAGTAATCGATTTTGATGTGGGCCAGCGGCGTTGCGCTTGAGTGCTGGAAGTTCAGCAACGCGTTCGATGATTTGTGCGTGGATTGCGTCCACAGATTGTGTGCCATCGACAACGAAGTAACGCTCTGGATCCATCATGGCAATTTGTAAGAACTCTTGGCGCACACGTTCGTGGAATTCTTTTGGTTCTGCTTCTAAACGATCCAGTGATTGCAGGCGACCGAGTCCGATTTCGGCAGGGACATCAATCAAGATGGTGAGTGTGGGATACAAGCTTTCTGTGGCCCAACGACTGATGCGCGCTACTTCTCCAGGAATGAGAACGCGACCGGCGCCTTGGTAGGCGGCAGATGAATCGAAGTAGCGATCGGTAATGACCACATCTCCGCGATCAAGTGCTGGGCGAATAATTGAGTAGACGTGGTGGGCACGGTCTGCTGCATATAACAACGCTTCCGCGCGCGGGCTAATTGCTCCGGTTTCATGTCCGAGCAGAATCTTGCGTAAATCTTTTCCGAGTGTGGTGCCACCGGGTTCGCGGGTAAGCACAACAGTTTCACCTTCTTGTATCAACCACTTTTCTAATAACTGCGATTGGGTTGATTTGCCGGTGCCTTCGCCGCCTTCGAAGGCGATGAAGACGCCTTTGGTTTCGGTGCCGGTGATAGAACCAAGTTCTCCTTGCAGCGCTGAGACGATGTCAGACCAGAGCGAAACAGTGGGGCGATCTTTCATCTGGCGATAGGCGATGAAGCCAATCAGGGCTGCGATTACACCGGCGAGCAACATCGTGATCTGGGCGCCGTTGTAGTTAAGAGTGGTGTTCTGGAATGTGTATTCGTGTTCACCAATGGTGGCGGCGATGATGGGGGCGATTGCAAGAACTGCAACCAGGGTAATGCGAATAAGTGATTGCACGAAGGCGAAGGTGCGACCGCGGACATCGTCGTGGACTTCCATGCCGAGCATGGTGAAGCCGGTGACCCAGGTGATTCCGCTAAAGGCGCCGAGAATGATCACGATAAAGACAGAGAGTGTGAAGTTTGAAATTGCAGCAAGGAGAACAAGAAAGATGCCGGCGGTGGAAAGAGATGCGCCGAATAAGCGACGACGTGAGAACTGTGCAAATATTCTTGGACCGAATGCGATTCCGATTGCAAGACCGGTAAAGACGGCGCCGAAGAGAACACCGTATGCGGCGTCTCCGCCACCGAGATCGCCTACGAATGTGCGAGCAAGGCCAATAACAGCGCCAGCTGCTGAGAAGGCGCCGACCATTCCAATGATCAGGCCGCGAATAATCTTTGATTGCGAAACTGTTTTCCAACCTTCGGCCAATGATTGGGCAACATTTTGTTCAACATCCTTTTTAGAGGCCGAACCTTTTGGAATCTCTTTCAGGCCACGGATTGTGTAAGCAGCGAAGAAGAATGAAAGTGCGTTGACATAGAGCGCGATATCGACCGAGCTACTTGGAAGCAGTGGGCTTACGGCAGCAATGGCACCGGAGATAAGTGTGAGTGCCGAGAATAAAATTGCAGCAACGGGTGCGGTGCCATATGCGGCCAGTAAGGAGACTTGATTGGCATTCTCTAACTTATCGCGCGGAACCAAGTTGGGAACCGATGCTTCTTTGGCCGGTGACCAGAAGAGAGTCAGGCATTCGACCAAAATCATTGCCGCATAGAGCCAGAAATATGTGTGCACGATAGGGATAGAGATGTAGAGGGCGCCGCGCATGATGTCGACTGTGACCATCAGGCGTCGGCGATCAAAGCGATCGGCGATGACACCTGCGATGGGGCCGAGAAATACTGCCGGCAGTAAACGCGCGATGAAGACACCAGCGATGGCGAAGTTTGCGGTGGCATATGAACCGCCGGAAAGTTGTGCGGCGAGCGCTGTGGTTGCCAATAGGCCGAGCCAATCGCCCAATGATGAGAAGACCATTGAGTTCCAGAGTTTGCGAAACGCTGGGATTGCCAAGACGCTGCGGGTTGCATCCTGCTTAGGAGCTGCAGGTGTGGGCAAGCTAGCGGGCATGGGGGAAGTCTATCGGGCGCGCCAGATAATGACTTTGGGGCTATTGGGCGCTTAGAAGAGGCTGCGGATGCTCTCTTCGAGTGAGTACTTAGATGTGAAGCCCATAGCGCTCTTGGCCAATGAAACGTCGGCGCAGAGGAAAGCGGGATCTCCGGCACGGCGCGGGCTTTGAATTACTTCGGTATCGCTCTTATTGGTTGCTTGTAGAACTAGATCAATAATCTCACGCACTGATGCACCGCGGCCAGTGCCGATATTCATTGCAGGTGGCAGGGCGGATGTTGCATCGGCTGCAGCAAGGTGTGCGCGGGCGATATCGCGGACATCGACATAGTCGCGTACGCAGGTGCCATCGGCTGTTGGGTAATCGGTGCCGAAGATCTCTGGTGCTTGCCCTTTATTAAGTTTGCCTAAAACAATGGGAACCAGGTTTTCGACAGAGTTATCGAGAAGTTGGGGTGCTGCAGTGCCGACAACGTTAAAGAAACGCAGTGATGTTCCGAAGTTACCCGGAGTGTTGATGAAGGCGGTTACTTTTGCTTCGGCTTGGAACTTAGAGTCACCATAAGGAGAGATGGGCGCCTTGGGGCCATCTTCGGTGCAGGGATCCATGGTGTCTGGGCTGCCATAGACAGCCGCCGTTGATGAGAAGATAAATTTCTTTACGCTGTTCCGCTTTGCAATCTCAATCAGCTCATTGGTTGCTTCTAGATTTACTTGGAAATACTCATCGCTTTTTTCCATTGATTCGCCGACTGCCTTAAGAGCTGCGGTGTGCACAATGCCATCGACTTTATATTTACGGATTGCGCCTTCGATCTCGTTGTAATCGCGGATATCAGCTTTGATAAATGGAATCTCGGTCTTGTGATGTGCGCGCAGGTAAGTGATGCGGGGTTCAAGGCCCTGATAGAGCGAGTCGTAGAGAATTACAGATTTGCCGGCGCGGATGAATTCATCTGCAATGTGTGTGCCGATATATCCGGCGCCACCTGTAATTAGCCACGTTTCGTTGCTCATGTAGCGCAGTCTACTGCGCGCTCTTCTTTACCTTGCCCGTTGCCTTCTTGGCTGCCTTCTTCTTTGTGGCAGCTTTCTTTACTGTGTTCTTTGTCAGAGTTGGCGCGGCAGCACCTGGTTTTGCCTTTGCTGCTTTCTTACGTGACTTCTTTGGTGATGGGCCATTTTCAGCTTCCCACGCACGGCGGCCAGCTAATAGTTCGAGGCCGCGCTCAAGTGTCATCGCTTCAAGTGTGTCTCCGCGGCGAAGCGTTGCATTGGTCTCGCCATCGGTGACATACATACCAAAGCGACCATCTTTAATGATTACTTGTTTCTCGCTGCCGGGATCCACGCCGAGTTCTTTTAGTGGTGGTTTTGCCACACCACGACGGCGCTCTTTCGGTTTGGAGTAAATTTCGAGTGCTTCTTCTAAGTTAATGGAGAAGAGTTGATCTTCAGATGTCAGCGTGCGCGAATCGGCGCCAGCTTTTAGATACGGACCGTAGCGACCGTTCTGCACGGTGATCTCTTCACCGGCGCTATTGGTGCCCAGCACGCGAGGAAGAGAAAGTAGTTGTAGCGCATCATCGAGTGTGATGGTGTCGAGGTTCATTGTGGAAAGAAGGGATGCTGTCTTTGGCTTCGGTGCATCTTTCTTCTTGCGCTTCTTCTTTGGTTCACCTTTGTCGTTAAGTTCTATCGGTTCTTCTGGAAATATTTCGGTGATGTAAGGACCGAAGCGGCCAGATTTGGCAACGACTTCGAAGTTTGTCTTGGGATCAACGCCGAGTTCACGTTCTCCTGATGGTGCTGCAAGTAGCTCGATTGCTTTGGCAAGAGTGAGTTCATCGGGTGCTAAACCTTCTGGAATGTTGGCCAGCTTGCGATCTTCGTTAGGTAAGTTCTCTTGAAGGTATGGGCCATAGCGACCAACACGAATTTCAATGGTGTCAGATAAGTTCATGGTGTTTGTAGCGCGGGCATCGATGACACCGAGATCAAGTGCTAATTCATTAAGCCCCGGCTCGCCGTTAACGCCGTAGTAGAAATCGCGGAGCCAATCAACGCGGCCAGCTTCACCGGAGGCAATCTTGTCGAGATCTTCTTCCATCGATGCGGTGAAGTCGTAGTCAACTAACTTGGTGAAGTGAGTTTCTAATAGCCCAGTAACAGAGAAAGCTAAGAAGGTAGGAACAAGTGCGCGACCGCGCTTTGAGACATAGCCGCGATCTTGAATAGTCTGAATAATGGATGCAAATGTTGATGGACGGCCAATGCCAAGTTCTTCTAACTTCTTTACAAGTGTTGGCTCGGTATAGCGCGCAGGTGGTTTTGTCTCGTGGCCTTCGCAACTGTATTCATCGACCTTAACTGATTGCCCTACAGTCATTGCAGGTAGACGGCGATCTTCGGGTTCTTCATCTTTATTCTCATCGGTGGCAATATCGTCATAGGCCGCTAAGAAGCCAGCAAAGGTAATAACAGAGCCATTTGCGCGGAAGATAGTTGCTTTCTTGTCTGCAGTTGTGGCATCAAAATCAACGCGCATCTGCATCTTTTTAGCATCAGCCATTTGCGATGCCACAGTGCGCTTCCAGATGAGGTCATAGAGTGCGAATTCATCGCGAGAAAGTTCTGGCGCAAGTTCACCCGGTGTCTTAAAGACATCTCCGGCTGGGCGAATTGCTTCGTGCGCTTCTTGGGCATTTTTGGTTTTGCCTTGATACACGCGCGGGCTTTCATAGACATGGTCTTTGCCATATAAAGAAGATGCCGCAGCGCGGGCGGCTTTAATTGCTTGCTCAGATAAATTAATAGAGTCGGTACGCATGTAAGTGATGTAGCCGTTTTCATAGAGGCGCTGTGCAATACGCATCGTGATTTGCGCGCCCCAACCAAGACGTGAACCGGCATCTTGTTGCATGGTCGATGTTGTAAATGGTGGCTTAGGGCGTTCGGTACGCGGGCTCTCTTCCATCGACTTCACAGTCAGCGGTGTGCCTTTGAGGCTCTCAGTGAGCGCAGTTGCCTGCTTCTCATCGAGGAGCAAAATATCTTTGAGTGATTTCTCTTTTACTGCGCCATCGGAACCGAAGTCACTCGTTGCCGCTACTTTCTTGCCATCAACCGAAAGCAAGCGCGCGGTAAAACCAAGATCTGTTTTTGCATTTAAGTCCCACCACGATGAAGAAATAAAGGCCATACGTTCGCGCTCTTTTTCGACAATCAACTTGGTGGCAACTGATTGCACGCGTCCGGCTGAAATACGTGGCATTACTTTCTTCCAGAGCACTGGCGAAAGTCGGTAGCCGTAGAGTCGATCTAATACGCGACGAGTTTCTTGGGCATCAATCAGGTTGTAATCAAGATCGCGGGTGTTATCAACGGCGGCCTTAATTGCCTCTTCGGTAATTTCATTAAAGACCATGCGCTTAATAGGAATCTTTGGTTGCAAGACTTCTACTAAGTGCCAAGCAATTGCTTCACCTTCGCGGTCCTCATCCGTTGCAAGAAGGATTTCATCTGCCTCTTTCATCAACTCCTTAAGCTCGGCAACTTTCGCCTTCTTATCGGGGTTGATGACATAGAGCGGGGCGAAATCGTTTTCGATATCGACGCCCTCTTTAGACCAGGCTAGCTTCTTGACCTCTTTTGGAATATCAGCAGCGCGCTGAGGAAGGTCGCGAATGTGACCGACGCTAGCCTCGACGATGTAGCCATCGCCGAGGTAGCCGCCAATCTTGCGCGCCTTCGCTGGTGATTCAACGATCACCAGCTTCTTAAAGACCTTAGCCATACGGGGAAGTGGGCTCTCTTCTTTTTAGTATTCGATAGTTGTCGATTGACGACGATTACGAATAAGTGCTCCGATGATCACTGCTGTTGCAACGAGTGCAATCAGTAGCGACGCTGATGATTGTGCAGGAAGTGCGAAGCTGACAATCGCAGGAGTAATGAGCAAACCAACAAGGTTCATCACCTTAATCAGTGGGTTAATTGCTGGGCCTGCAGTGTCCTTAAATGGATCTCCGACAGTGTCTCCGACAACAGTTGCAGCGTGTGCATCTGTGCCCTTTCCACCAAAGTGACCATCTTCGACCATCTTCTTTGCGTTATCCCACGCACCACCTGAGTTAGATAGGAAGACTGCCATCAGTGTTCCAGTTCCGATTGCACCGGCGAGGTATGCACCGAGTGCGCCAACGCCGAGACCGAATCCAACTGCGATTGGCGCCATGACTGCAAGCAGACCTGGTGTTACCAATTCGCGTAGTGAATCGCGAGTACAGATATCAACAACGCGACCGTATTCAGGCTTTTCAGTACCCTTCATGATTCCTGGGTGCAGTTTGAATTGATTGCGAACTTCAACAACGACTGCGCCTGCCGCACGTGATACCGCGTTGACTGCAAGTCCGGAGAAGAGGAATACAACTGCGGCTCCGATAATCAGACCGACCAAGTTGCGAGGAGAAGCGATATCGAGAATACCTTGGTACTCAAGTGCGACATCGGCGCCTTCGCCTACTGCCTTAATGACAGCTTCCTTGATGGCATCAGTAAATGCACCGAAGAGCGCCGTTGCGGCCAAGACTGCAGTAGCAATTGCGATTCCCTTAGTGATTGCCTTGGTTGTGTTTCCTACTGCATCAAGTGAGGTAAGAATTTGTGCGCCTTCGCCCTTAACATCGCCTGACATTTCAGCGATGCCTTGTGCGTTATCTGAAATTGGGCCGAAGGTATCCATCGCAACGATGACACCTACTGTTGTAAGAAGTCCGGTACCGGCTAGTGCGATTGCGAAGAGTGAGAGAACAACAGATCCGCCGCCGAGTAAGAATGCGCCGAAGACTGCTGATGCAATCAAAATTGCAGAATAAACAGCTGATTCAAAACCGACTGAAATACCAGCCAAAATCACTGTTGCCGCACCTGTCTGTGATGAAGCTGCAACGTCGTTTACTGGACGCTTACCTGTTTCGGTAAAGAAGCCGGTAAGGATTTGAATGGCTGCGGCCAAAACGATTCCGATGATTACTGCACCAAATGCAAGAACACGTGGGTTGATATTGCCCGCATCTTCAAGAACAGATGGTGAGTAGTTGGTAAGCAAGTTGAACTTACCTGGAAGGTAGGTAAATGTTGCAAGACCTGTGAGACCAGCAGAGATGATTGCTGACATAAAGAATGAGCGGTTAATCGCTGTCATTGCTGACTTATCTGTTGAACGCAGACGAGTTGCGAAGATTCCGATAACTGCGGTGACGATACCGATTGCAGGAACAATCAGTGGGTAGATCAGACCTTCGTTACCGAAAGCTGCCTTACCTAAGATCAGCGCTGCAACAAGTGTGACTGCGTATGACTCGAAGAGGTCTGCCGCCATACCGGCGCAGTCACCGACGTTATCGCCAACGTTATCTGCAATTGTTGCTGGGTTACGTGGGTCATCTTCTGGAATACCTTTTTCAACTTTGCCGACGAGGTCTGCTCCCACGTCTGCTGCCTTAGTAAAGATTCCGCCGCCTACGCGCATAAACATCGCGAGCATTGCAGCGCCGAAACCAAATCCTTCAAGAACAACTGGTGCGTTCTCGCGGAACAAAATAACAACGAGCGCCGCTCCAACAAGTCCGAGACCAACTGTTGTCATACCGACAACGCCACCGGTGCGGAATGCAATCTGCACAGCCTTGGTGCCATCTTTCTGACGAGCAGCTTCAGCAACGCGCACATTTGCACGGACTGCGAGCCACATACCGTTATATCCAACGAGGGCTGAGAATCCAGCGCCAAGGAGGAAGAAGACAGAACGGCCGATACGAAGTGATGTTGTATCGGCGGGAAGTGCGAGAAGTAGGAAGAAAACAATTCCTACAAAATATGAAAGTGTGCGGAATTGGCGCGCAAGGTATGCCGCTGCGCCTTCTTGAACCGCTTCTGCGATCTCGCGCATCTTGTCGGTGCCATCGTTAGCCGCAAGTACTTGCTGGCGTAAGGCATAGGCAATCGCGAGCGCAGCCAGAGCCACACCTAAAACGATGTACGTGATATTTAGATTCGCGCCAGTTACTTGCACGTTACTTAGAGCAGCAGAAGCTCTCATTGGTTCTCCTCCGTTGGAGATTCAGGGCGCCCTATTCGAGGGCAGGGCGCGCAGATTGCCCGAGTGTACATATACATATCTATTGCGGAGAAAATGCCGCCTAGATATCGGCTATTGATTTTTGCAGTTTTTTGCATAGCCTTATCTCTTATGTCGGGCATTGTGGAAATTGCAGAGAGGGCCGGAGTATCGGCTGCCACCGTCTCGCGCGCGCTGCGAGGGTTGCACCACGTTAATGAGCGGACCCGAAAGAAGATTGTCGCGGCAGCGCAAGAGTTGGATTATCCAATTCGTCCGGACTTATTGCCTAAAGGTGAGAGCTCTCGCACAAATACGATCGGTGTAATCGCTCCGTTTTTATCGCGTTGGTATTTTTCACAATCTGTCGCAGGCGTTGAGCAGGCGCTACGTGAAGCTGGCATGGATCTGCTGCTCTATAACTTTGCCCAGATTGATGCACGACAACGCGTCTTTCAGCAGAAGAAGTTAATTGGCAAAGTCGATGGCCTCATTGTGATGTCGCTGCGCCCAACAGATAAAGAATTTCAACAGATTCTAGGGTTAGGAATTCCGGTTTCACTCCTTGGCGGAGTCGACGATAGATGCTCATGTGTCGCCATTGACGATATCAAGGGGGCAGAAACTGCCACACAGTATTTAGTTGATATGGGCCATCGGAAAATTGGGTTAATGATGGGTCAGCGAGAACTCGCATTTAACTTTGAGGTAGCCCTCCAGCGAAAGAAGGGTTTTCTCAATACGCTCAAGCGAAATGGGATTGAATTTAATCCCGTATACGAACTCACTGCCGACTTTGATAACCACACATCTGAACTTGCGATGGATGAGTTCCTAAGGCGGAAAGATCTACCAACCGCCATTTTCTGTGAATCAGATGAGATGGCTTTCGGTGCAATTAAATCTATTCGCAAGAAGGGCTTGCGGGTTCCAGAAGATATCTCGATTGTTGGTTTTGACGATCACGAATTCTCGGCAACCTTAGGGCTAACAACTGTGGCACAAACACCGAGGTTCTTAGGCCAGTTGGCCGCTTCACAAATCTTGGCTGCAATCGAGAAACCAGAGAGCGCGCTGGGAAAGATTTCAGTGCCTACATCTTTGGTAATCCGTGAATCAGTGAAAAATTTAAAGAAGAAATAACTACTTAACTGCGCCTTGCGAAATACCTGAAATGAACTGCTTTTGCAGGATTAAGTAGAAGATGACAATAGGCATAACTGCGAGTGCAAGTCCTGCCATCGCTTGCCCATACTCAACTGCATATGTGCCATAGAAGAGATAGGTGGAGAGCGGGAGAGTTTGCGAGGCTTCATCGAGTACTAGTCGCGGTAAGAGGAAGTCATTCCAAATCCAGAGCGCATTAATGATCGCAACCGTAGCTGTAATTGGACGCATCATTGGGAAGATGATCTTCCAAAAAGCGACCAAATCTGATGCTCCATCTATGGATGCAGCTTCATCAATTTCGGTTGGGATTGTTGAGATAAAGCCATGATATAAAAATGTTGATAGCGCTGTTCCAAATCCGATGTAGAAGAAAATCAGCGCTCCGCGGTTGTTATATGAAACCAATGGGGCAAATCGCGCCAAAAATGGAATCATTAGTGCCTGGAAAGGCACAATCATCGAAGCGACCAGAATCAAGAAGATGTACTTTGATGGTTTTGATTTGGTGCGAGATAAGTAATAAGCAAGCATCGATGAGAAGATAATCAGAAGTGAAACGCTAAATATTGTGATGACGAGCGAGTTGGTGAGCGCCCGGAAGTAATTCATCTTGGTAAATGCTTGCTGGTAGTTATCCCAGGTAATGCTTAATGGAATCGACAATGGATTAGCTAAGATGTCGTACTTTAATTTAACTGAGTTAACAAAGACTAAGAAGAATGGGAAGACGTAGATAATGGCTAAAACTGCTCCTACGATAAAGGTGGCTCGCTTGCCCCAGTGTGCACGAGTCTTCATCGCTGTACCTCATATCGCTTAGAGATTGTTACTTGAACCAAGGCCGCTAGTGCTACAACTAAGAACATGACGACCGCCTTTGATTGGCCGGTGCCAAAGTCACCTTCAAGGAAAGCATCCTGGAAGATGTGAAGTGAGATCAGCTCGGTGGTGCGGAAGGGGCCGCCGTCGGTGAGCGCAACATTTACGTCATAAGCCATAAAGCCACTTCGTAGCGTTAAAAAGAGCGCAATCGTAAAAGCTTGTGCCATTAATGGAATCTTGATTAAAAATAGTGTTCTGAGCGGGGATGCACCATCAATTTGAGATGCTTCAAGAACATCGTTTTCGATAGAGACAAGGCCGGTGATATACACAATCATCATGTAACCCGATGACTGCCATACCGTAACAATGATCAGCGCCCAAAATGCCTTGTTGGTGTCTTGCAGCCATGACTCTTTAAAAAGCTCGACATCGTATTTATTTGCAAGTGAAACAATGGCGCTATTGAAGATAAATTGCCAAATAACACCGAGGACTACGCCGCCGATGAGGTTTGGTACAAAGAAGAATGTGCGAAGGATGTTTCTGCTGCGCAACTTCGATGTAACTATGAGTGCGAGCCCAAACGCAACTACGTTTACCAAAACTAATGAGACCACCACAAAGAGTGCTGTAAATCGGAGCGTTACCCAGAATTTTGGATCTGCAAAAGAATCTGCATAGTTTTTAAATCCAACTAGTTTGGTGACCTCAAAGCCATCCCAATCTGTAAAGGTGTAATAGAAACCATTTACAAAGGGAACTACAAGAACAATGGTGAAGATTACAAGTGGTATGCCAGCAAACTTCAAGAACTTCTTTGTTTTCCTTGCCGATATCACTTGAACCTCCTTTTCTGCTTTAAGCAAAATCATCCTGAGGCGAGTGACCCCGCCTCAGGATGATTCTATTTACTTGTATTGAGACTTAAAAGTGGTGGAAGCGCTATTAAGCAGCTTCTCCACGCCAAGTCTTTGGCTTGCCTTTCCATGCATTCTGAATCGCCGTTGCAAGTTCAGCTTTGCTGATCTTGTCGGTGAAGTACTGCTGCATAGATACCTTTCCAACTTCTTCCTGTAGACCACCTGGGTAGTAGGTGTTGATCCACTCAAGAGTCTTTCCAGCGTTAACAAAGTTGGCGATATCGCCAGCCATGCTTGTTGCTGGCTTTGTCTTGAAGCCCTTATAGACAGGGATGAAGCCCATTCCACCTTCAGTTACAGGGTCTGCAACGAAGCGCTGTCCCTGAGGTGATGTGTAGAGCCAGGTTAGGAAGTCAATTGCACCAGCGCGCTCTTCCTTTGTTGACTGCTGCTTATCGATCATGAAGTAACCAGGAACACCAACAGGGATTGAATCGTTTCCGTATCCCTTTGGATCGTTGCTCATTGGTAGGTTCATGAGACCGAACTTGGTGCTCTTTGCAATTGTGTTCAGGCTTGGTTCAGTCCAGTTACCCTGGAACATAAATCCGTAATCACCGCTTGCAAGGTTTGCAATTGATGCATCGAACTCTGTATCTGTGAGGTTAACTGCACCTTGGTTGTACTTCTTAAGCAGGTCATATGTTGCTAACCAGTTCTTGAATGCAGGATCCTTTGAGAGATCCTTCTTTCCATCTACTAGATCATCTAGAACCTTAAGGCGTGCTTCGTGAGTCTTACCTGCAGTTGTGTGATACATGTTTGTGAAGTGTGCACCAAGTGACCACCAGATAGCGGAGAAGTGAAGTGGCTTCTTGCCAGCTGCCTCTACCTTCTTAAATGCTGCTTCTAGATCTTTCCATGTCTTGATCTTTGTAACATCAATGCCTGCTTCCTTGATAACTGCCTTGTTGTAAACAAGTCCGAATGCTTCAGCTGTTGATGGGAGACCAACCTGCTTACCGCCAATGTTTGCTGCTGCAAGAAGTCCTGGTGATGCAAGGCTCATTAGCTTTGTGCCCTTCCAATCCATGACCTTGTCAGCCATGTCAGGGATGTACTGAAGGTCGTACATGATTGTTGGAGCATTCTTAGTCGCATACTTTGGAGTTATGTTCTGAAGGAATGTAAGGCTATCGTCGCCGAGAATTGACTTAAGGTTGTAGCAGTTCTGGCTACGGTTGTAGCTAGATGCTGCAGCGAGGAACTGCTCGCGGATTTCTTTCTTGATCGTTCCAAACATTACTACTTCAGTCTTCTTCTTACATGTTGCAGCTGTTGCTGATGGTGCAACTGCTACGACAGATAAAGCGAGTGCTGAAGCCAGAGCGAGTGCTCCGAGTTTCATTGACTTCTTCATTTGAAGTACTTCCTTTCGTGGGTTTACTGGGCTCCCAAGGAAGTCCAGATGTGGCTCTAAGGTAAAGGCGCGCTCGGCGCAAAGGAAGTGCGGCGCAATAACGCTCTCACAACGCTTTTTTGCGGTTTTTTGCAGTTTCAGCCTAGTTTTGGTGGGTTTGTCCCAAATTAGCCGTGACAAGATTGTGGATTTCTCCGGTGGAGGTAACTGAGGTCAGAGCGGGGTCGATAAAAGTTAAATTAGTGAATGCATATTTTCCGCCGTCAGCAAAAAGTTCGATTGAACCACGATCAATAAAGATTTCACATTTAACTGCATTTGTATCAATTGCTATCTCCTGCAGCAAGAACTCTTTTGGTATCGGTAGCGCCGCTTGAGACCATGCGCGTGTGCAATCAATAAAGATTTTCTGTTCGCGCAATCCAATCTCAATAAATCTATCTTCATTCTCACTTATTCGAATTGACCCTCCGCTAGTTGAGAAAGTTATCTTCGGGATTTCA
The DNA here is from genome assembly GCA_027483765.1 of Streptomycetaceae bacterium. Taxonomy (GTDB): domain Bacteria; phylum Actinomycetota; class Actinomycetes; order Nanopelagicales; family Nanopelagicaceae; genus Planktophila. The sequence goes on along the minus strand of JAIXTW010000001.1, from coordinate 29,078 downwards.
CTCGCGCCCACAACTTTTTGAACCAATCTGTCGGCCTCAAGTGTGAGTTCGCGAGGCAGCGTCATGGCGCCTCGCCATGGTTGGGTTGGAAAAGTGTGGGCGTATTCCCAATTGCTCATCCAACCTAAGAATATTTTTCTTCCATCAGGTGTGTTGTTAAAAGTTACACCTGCATAGTTATCGCGCCCGTAATCAAGCCATCGCGTCTGGATATCATCGGCGATAAATTCTTTTCCGTTCCACTGGCCGATGAAGTATTGGGTGCCAGATCCCACCTGATATCCACCGGGGTTGAGTGAGACAAGAAGCACCCATTTATCATTTAACTTAAATAAGTCTGGGCATTCCCAGCAACCACCAATCTCGGCAGCAGGGCCAAAATTACTTAAATGTTTCCAACTTTTTAAATCAGGCGATGAGTAGAAAGCTATCTGGTGTAAATCTGGTAGCGCCACAGTCATTAGCCACTGGTTATCAATCCACTGCACCTTTGGGTCGCGAAATTCAGACATTTGTAAATCTAGTACAGGGTTGCCCTCGTATTGTGTAAACGTTCTTCCGTTATCGAGACTAAATGCCAAGCATTGTGATTGCTTACTTTTATCATTCTTATGCTCGGTATAAATAGCCACCATTGCTGGGTTTTCGACGGTTCCAAATCCTGTGGAGTTTGTGTAATCAATAACCGCGCTGCCGGAAAAGATTCCGACTTCATCGGTGCAAGGGATCGCAACAGGTAGCTCTTCCCAGCGTTGTAAGTCAGTGCTTACCGCGTGGCCCCACGACATATTTCCCCAGATATTTTCGGTCGGGTTATGTTGAAAGAAAAGGTGGTATTCGCCTTTGTAGTAAATAAGTCCGTTTGGATCATTCATCCAGTTTTCTTTCGGGGTGAAATGAAACTGGGGACGATATTTTTCGTCGCCAAGCGCGCCAGACGGGTGCTTAATCACGGCCGTTACCTTACCCTCGGACTCATGGAGTTCTTCACTAACCTTCTTGATGCCAATTCAGTTATCTCTACTTTGGGGTTGATTGGCGTTCTTGGGATCATCTTTATGGAGACCGGCCTGCTCATTGGCCTCGTATTCCCGGGCGGTGAAGTTGTCTTTCTTGCTGGAATTGCTGCATCGGGTGCTGGTGCCGACATTTTGGGCGATGCAAAATTATCCGCGCCGTTGTTGTTTTTGCTTGCGCCGATTGCGGCAATTACTGGCGGAGAAGTTGGTTATTGGTTTGGAAAGACCTACGGCCGAAAATTCTTCGAACGTCCAGATAGTCGTTTCTTTAATCAGAAGATGGTGCAGACGGTTGAGAAATGGTTGCGAAAGTATGGGCCGAAGAAGGCGCTAATTTTCGGTCGCTTTATTCCATTTGGTAGAACGCTTATCAATCCGGTTTGTGGTGTGGTGCAGTTAGATCGCAGAACATTCTCCACTTGGAACGCTATCGGTGGAATTATCTGGACCGAAGTTGCTATCGGAGTTGGTTATCTTCTCGGTGATGTTTTGGGAAATGCTGCGAATTATTACCTCTACGGTGTGGTTGGTGTTATTGTTCTAATCTCACTCGTTCCAATGGTTATTGAAATTTTTAGAGAGTGGCAATCTAAGCGCTATATGAAGTAGCTACAGACCTAGATCTTCTAGTGAGTAGGCCGCGTAATATTTGTAACCCGCATCAAGAATTTTCTGTTTCGCGCCGCGTTCAACAATGACGGCTACGCCTACAACAATTGCGCCCGCTTCAACAAGTGCTTCCACTGCGGTAAGTACTGAACCGCCGGTTGTCGATGTATCTTCAACTGCCAATACTTTTTTGCCCTTTACATCAGGACCTTCGATGCGACGCTGTAAACCGTGTGCTTTTTCAGCTTTGCGAACTACAAAAGAATCAATTGCTTTACCGTTTCGCGCTGCAACGTGCATCATCGCTGTTGCTACAGGGTCTGCGCCCAGCGTTAATCCGCCAACTGCTTCGTAATCTAAATCTTTAGTGAGCTCTAACATCACTTCGCCAACAAGTGGAGCTGCAGTGTGATCGAGAGTGACTCGGCGCAGGTCTACGTAGTAGTCCGCTTCTTTTCCGGAAGACAAGATAACTTTTCCGTGTACAACAGCCTTATTTACAATCTCGTTCTTTAACTGATCGCGTGCGCTCATGGGGCGACCTTATCTCTACTCGTTCTCTTCTTTGTAAATGATGACATCGCTCTTTTTACGTGTTGATAGGCCTTTGGGTGGGTTTTCTTCAATGAGCGCATCTACTTCAATACGTAGCTTTGCAACCTCCATCGCCATATTTGCCATAGCGCTTTCGAGTTCGATAATTCTTTTAATGCCTGCGTGGTTGATGCCTTCACCGACAAGACGTTGCACCATGCGAAGGGAGGCAATATCGCGAAGTGAGTAGCGGCGATTGCGACCTACAGTGCGATCTGGGGAAACCAAACCTAAGCGATCATATTGGCGCAGTGTTTGTGGGTGAAGCCCGGAAAGCTCGGCGGCAACCGAAATTACATAGAGTCCCGCATCGTCATCTGGATGATCTTCTTGTGGCAAATCTTTTGTCATAGCTTTGCCTTTGCATTAAATTCTGCGCGAACATCTTCGTTTGCGGTAGCTGCGGCGAATGCTTTGATTGCCTCTTCGGCCTTACCTTCAGCTTTGCGCGGAACTTGAACTTCAATAGTGACAAGTAAATCACCAGTGATTGCGCCTTTTTTAATTCCGCGACCTTTTACGCGCAGTACGCGGCCTGTAGGTGTTCCAGCAGCAAGTCGCACAGTGACATCATCACCTGTAAGTGTGGGGACTTTAATGTCAGCGCCCAATGCAGCTTCGGCAAAGGTTACTGGGAGTGTAAGAATTAAGTTTTCGCCTTTACGTGAAAAAATAGCGTGTGGCTTTACTTGTAGTTGAATAAAGAGATCACCGGGTCCTGCTTCTCCTGGTGCACCCTTACCTTTCACGCGAATCTTCGCGCCATCATTTACTCCTGCTGGAACTCGTGCAGAAATATTCTGTGGGCCATTGCCATCGGTATTAAGTTTTAAATCAAGTGTGGTTCCGAAAACTGATTCTTTAAATGTGATGGTTGATTCGGTTTGTAAGTCAGAACCTTTGCGAGGTCCGCGCCTGCCGCCGCCACCAAATAAGTTTGCAAAGATATCTTGTGGGTTACCACCACCGAAGATGTCACCGAAATCTCCACCTTGGTAATTTTGCCCGCCGCCTGTGGGAGCTCTGAAGCCACCGCGTTCAAACATGGAGCGTGCTTCGTCGTATTCAGCGCGTTTTTTTGAATCCGACAAGATGTCGTAGGCCTCAGAGACAGCCTTGAACTTCTCTTCTAGCGCAACATTTCCTTGATTTTTATCAGGGTGTAGATCGCGCGCTAAAGAGCGGTATTTCTTCTTAATTTCATCGGCGGAGGCTTTCTTGTCTACCCCGAGGATCTTGTAGAAATCCTTTTCGTATAAATCCTTAGCGGCCATCTGCAAATTACTCCGGGTCAGTTACTGCAACACGGGCAGGGCGCAGAATGCGTTCTTTAAACTTATAACCTGGTTGCAGAATTTTTGACGCAGTGGGAACACTTACTTCGCTGGAAGTATCGTGTAACAGCGCCTCGTGAATTTGTGGGTCAAAAACATCGCCTTCGGTTCCGTACTTTTCAAGTCCGAAGCGATTGGTGATAGCAGCTAATTGATCTGCCACAGCCTTAAAACCACCAGTGAGTTCGTTGTGTTCTGCAGCGCGATCAACATCGTCGAGAATCGCAAGAAGTTCAGTGAGTACAGAACCAATTGCTAATTCGTGTGCAACGGTGCGGTCACGCTCTACGCGCTTTCGGTAGTTTGCATACTCTGCTTGAAGTCGCTGTAAATCAGCTGTGAGCGCTGCAACCGGGTCAGTCTCCTGAACCGGTGCAGCTTCCTCGACAGCTTCTTCAACTTCTTCTGTAATTACTTCAGAAGTGTTGTCAGACATTAATTGCCTTCCTCAACAACCTCTGCATCTTCAACATGATCTTCAGATCCTGTTGATTCACCTGCAGCTTGTGCTCCTGCATTTGCATACATTAGAGCGCCGAGTGCTTGTGAGATAGTCGAAACTTTTTCAGTATTTGACTTTATTGATTCGAAGTTTGCACCACCAAGATCTGTCTTAAGAAGTGCAAGTGCTTCATCAAGTTCAGCCTTCTTGGTTGCAGCTTCACCTTCTGTGAACTTATCTGCATTATCAGTCAAGAACTTTTCAGTCTGGTAGACAAGTGAATCTCCAGTGTTGCGAATCTCTGCCTCTTCACGACGCTGCTTATCTTCATTTGCGTGTGCTTCAGCATCTTGCATCATGCGATCAATCTCTTCTTTGGAAAGAGCAGAACCACCTGTGATGGTCATTCCCTGCTCTTTGCCTGTTGCAAGATCCTTTGCAGATACATGGACGATTCCGTTTGCATCGATATCGAATGTCACTTCGACCTGTGGGACTCCACGAGGTGCAGGTGCGATTCCAGTGAGCTCGAACATGCCTAACTTTTTGTTGTAAGCAGCCATTTCACGCTCGCCTTGGTAGGCCTGAATCTGCACAGCCGGCTGATTGTCATCAGCAGTTGTAAAGATTTCGCTGCGTTTTGTTGGAATTGTTGTGTTGCGCTCGATGAGCTTTGTCATTACGCCACCCTTGGTTTCGATACCGAGTGAAAGTGGTGTGACGTCAAGGAGAAGCACATCTTTTACTTCACCCTTAAGAACACCAGCTTGTAGAGATGCGCCAACTGCAACTACTTCATCAGGGTTTACGCCCTTATTAGGCTCTTTTCCACCGGTGAGTTCGCGTACCAAATCAACCACAGCTGGCATACGAGTAGATCCGCCAACAAGTACTACTGATTGAATATTTGCAATCGGAATCCCGGCATCTTTAAGGACGGCTTGGAATGGCTTCTTGCATCGCTCAAGTAGATCTGCAGTCAATGACTGGAACTGTGCACGAGTAATTGTTTCATCGAGGAACAGTGGGTTCTTCTCAGAATCAACGGTGATGTATGGCAAGTTAATTGTTGCTGATTGTGAAGATGAAAGTTCAATCTTCGCCTTTTCTGCAGCTTCACGGATACGCTGCATCGCCATCTTATCTTTTGTGAGATCGATGCCGTTTGCAGAACCAAATGTTTTAACAAGGTGATCAACAAGTGCTTGATCCCAGTCATCTCCACCAAGGTTGTTATCGCCATTAGTTGCTTTTACTTCAACAACACCATCGCCGATTTCAAGAAGTGAAACGTCGAATGTTCCACCACCAAGGTCGAATACTAAAATTGTTTGTTCTTTATCTGCCTTATCAAGACCGTATGCAAGTGCTGCTGCAGTTGGCTCGTTGATAATACGAAGAACATTGAGGCCAGCAATTTCACCAGCTTCTTTTGTTGCTTGGCGCTGTGCATCGTTGAAGTAGGCAGGAACTGTAATGACAGCATCTGTCACTGTTTCGCCGAGATACGCTTCTGCATCGCGCTTTAACTTCTGTAATACGCGCGCTGAAATTTCTTGTGATGTGTACTTCTTACCGTCGATATCAATCGTCCAGTTGGTACCCATGTGACGTTTAACGGAACGAATTGTGCGTTCGACGTTTGTCACTGATTGACGCTTTGCAACTTCACCAACAAGGACTTCGCCATTCTTTGCGAATGCCACGATCGATGGTGTTGTGCGGGCGCCTTCTGCGTTAGCGATAACTGTTGGCTCTCCGCCTTCAAGTACTGATACGCAGCTATTTGTAGTTCCGAGGTCGATTCCGACTGCTCTAGCCATGGAGTTGCTCCTTCTTTACTCTTCGTTATTTCCGCTCGAGCCAGGGTGGGTCGAGGTCTGTAACCTGAGCCGATTCTATTCAAAGAGTTGAGTCGAGGCGACTCAGGTTTCATACGGTGTAACTACAGTCCTTTGACGTTTATTCCCCTGCCCTCAAACTGACACGCAAAGCTACTCGCTACGCTCACAACCTTTGCTTTCGTCAGTTTTGAGGGCTGGGGTTACTGGTTAGCCGTAGGTGTCCCGGGGGCCGCGGCCATTGCTGACCGTGCGCAGGCCCCGTTTCCAACTGGGGGCGGTGGGGCCGATGAAATCGAGGGATTCGACCAAAGCGCCGGGGGCGCTGGATCGGATGGTCTCAAGAAGAGATGGGCCAACCAGGTTGAGTTGGGTGGCCCAGGCGGTTGATGAGCACTGCACAAGTAGCCGGCCATCGAGCAGTGAAAGGGGTGTGGTGTGCTGGGCGATATCGGGACCGACCACTTGAGGCCAGGTAGCAAATAGTGTTCCTTCAGCCAATCCTGAGTTCCAGTCGCGCTGGTCGATGAGTTCGTTTAACACATTGGAGATCAGAGTTGGATCTCTTGGAGTATTTGTACGCGGTTCAATTATTTTCTTCTTCTTTATAAAGCCAGTTTTATAGCTGCGGAACAAGTCAATGGCGAAATCTCGCTTGCCGGGGTTCTTCTCACTCATTTAGTAACAACCCCCGGGCTCACATAGAACTTCTCAGATAGTAGTTCGGCTGGCAGGTCTGATTCAACAGCTGCGGTGATAAAAGTTTGATCCGCCATTTTTGTGACCGAGGTAAGTTGTTGGCGGCGGGCGGTATCAAGCTCGGCGAAGATGTCATCGAGAATCAACACTGGTTCGGCGCCTTCTGATTTCAATAAGTTATACGCACCAATTCGAAGTGAGATCGCCATCGACCAGGATTCTCCATGGCTGGCGTAGCCCTTCGCTGGAAAATCACCTAGTTGTAAATGTAAATCATCACGGTGTGGGCCTATTAGTGAAACGCCACGATCTTGTTCTTGTCGAGCGACTTCGATTTGTCGTGCGGTAAGAATTTCGACATTGTGTGCAATATCGGCTGAAAGATGATCTGTTGATGATTTGTATGAAATTGAGGCGGGTTTAACTTCATTGAGGTTGGCGTAATTCGCTGTCACATAAGGGTTTAGATCATCAACTAATTTAATTTGTTCGGCTGATAGTTGCGCCCCATAAGTGATTAGTTGTTCAGTCCACGGAACTAGCGCGTTTTCAGGCGCTCTGGTCTTTAGTAACGTATTTCGTTGCTTCACAACACGTTCGTAATCAGAGATTACTCCGGCTAACCGTGGTGATTGGGTAATTAAAAGCTTGTCTAGGAAGTCGCGGCGGTGTGTTGGTTCACCTCGTACAAGATCTAAATCTTCGGGGGAGAAATAGATAATCTGTAGCGCTCCCAATATTTCGCGTTGTGATTTAACAGGGTTGCCGTTAATTCGGGCGCGATTAGTTTTGGTTGCATTAATTTCTAGATCAACTTGCAGGGTGCGTCCTTGGCTTTCAATCTCAGCCCGGATGATTGCTTGTTCGGCACCCAATGAAATTAGTGGTTGATTATTTGAGACGCGGTGGGATGACAGGTAGGCGAGGTAGATCAAGCTTTCGGCGATATTTGTTTTACCGCTGCCATTATTGCCTATAAATGTGTTTGGGCCTGCTGGAAATTCCAGTTCAAGGTTTTTATAAGAACGGAAATTTGTCAGCGCTAGCTTGGTGACGCGCATAGTTGTTTTTTACTTTAAGAGGCGTAGCGCATTGGCATTAAGAGGTAGCGATAACTATCGATAGAGGCGCCGTTTGGCTCAGTGCGCCCAGTGAGTATCGCTGGTTTATTAGAACCAGTGAAGGAGATTTGTACAAAAGGTGTGCCGACAGCTTGTAGTCCGTCTGCTAAAAAGACTGGGTTAAAGGCAATCGAGATTGGTTCGCCGTTTAATAGAACATCTATTGTTTCTGTAGCTTGTGCTTCTTCGCCAGCACCAGCTTCGAGTGAAACTCCACCATCTTTAAATTCAAGACGTAGTGGAACCGTTTTATCTGTTACGAGCGCAACACGGCGAACAGAATCAAGGAAAGGTGCTACTTCTACAACTGCAGTTGTTGTCATCTCTGTAGGTAGTAGGTGGCGGTATGGGGGGAAAGTTCCATCTAGCATTCTAGATGTCATTGTTTTACCCTCGCCAGAAAAACCAGCAAGTCGATCATGTGATGTGCTGGGTGCAAAAGAGAGTGAAACGTTTTTTGTACCGGCGAGTGATTTAGCGGCGTCAGCTAAGGTGCGAGCACGCATTAACGCTGTTGTGGAAACGCCAGGAGTTGATGGGTTCCAGTTAAATTCGCGGACAGCTAAACGGTAGCGGTCTGTGGCCGCCAAAGTAATCGTGTCTTCATTAATTTCAACATGTACACCAGTAAGTGTTGGTAGTGAGTCATCGCGGCCGGCAGCGATTGCAACTTGTGCTACCGCGGTTGCGAAAGTATCACTTGCAATAGTTCCTGTTGTTTCAGGTAGTTCTGGGAGGTTTGGATATTCTGAAAGTGAAAGTGTGGGGAGTGTGAACTTCGCAGCGCCTGAAGTAACAAGAACTCGAGTGCCATCAAGTGCGATAGTGATTGGTTTATTAGGAAGTGATCGACAAATTTCAGCTAAGAGTTTTCCTGGAACTAACACTGCGCCTTTTTCGGAGATATCAGCGTTGAAGTGAGATTTACTTGAAGTTTCTAAATCAGAGCCAGAAAGGATGACATCACTTCCAGTTGCATCGATCTTTATTCCGAGAAGTTCGGTTTTAATTGGGCGGGTTGAGAGTGAACGAGATACCCAGTTCACGCCATCTGTTAAAGAATTCTGATCAACTGTAAATTTCACGCCGTAGCCCTCGCACTCATCGGATAGGTATTTGTTAGGTAGGTAGAAAGTAGTGAACTAACTGTAATTTGGGGATGGTCCGCTTGGGAACGGGATTTATATAGATAAAGGTAGTAGTAGTAACCGCAGGCCAACACTGTGGATAAAAGGTAAAACCCCAGGTCAGAGCCTAGATTTAACGCGCTTAAGGTGTGGGAAACCCCGGTGTAGTTGTGGGTAAATAGTGGAGAAAGCACTGAGCTCATATCTGCTTCACACCCTTTCCTTAACCAGCACCCGGTTTACCCACACATTTACTGTAAATATCCACAGTTATCCACACCTTATCCCCACCTTGGGGGTAAAGAGGGTGAAAACGGACAATTACCCCGTCACCCAGAACTACTTAGCCTGCTGCTTAATCCTGGTCGTTAACTCATTTACCTGGTTGTAGATCGAGCGGCGCTCAGCCATCAACTCACGGATCTTACGATCGGCGTGCATCACTGTTGTGTGATCACGGCCGCCGAAAGTTTGTCCGATTTTAGGAAGTGAAAGCTCGGTTAACTCACGGCATAAATACATAGCAATCTGCCGGGCATTAACAAGTGCCCGTGAACGCGATGTGCCACAGAGATCATCGAGGGTAAGGCTGAAGTAAGCCGCAGTCTGAGCCATGATTGTAGGTGCTGTAATTTCAGTAGTGATATTTGTTGGGATTAAATCCTTAAGAACGATTTCAGCGAGGCCCATATCAACCGGTTGGCGGTTAAGAGATGCAAAAGCGGTAACGCGAATTAACGCACCTTCAAGTTCGCGAATATTGGTAGAAATTTTACTTGCGATAAATTCAAGCACATCATCAGGCGCATTTAACTTATCCTGGGCAGCCTTCTTACGTAGAATCGCAATACGGGTTTCAAGTTCCGGTGGCTGAATATCTGTAATCAAACCCCACTCAAAGCGAGAACGTAGACGATCTTCCAAGGTTGTTAATTGCTTTGGTGGGCGGTCGGATGAGATAACAATCTGTTTATTAGCGTTATATAAGGTGTTAAAGGTATGGAAGAACTCTTCCTGAGTACGTTCTTTATTCTCTAAAAACTGGATGTCATCAACAAGCAAAATATCAAGGTCGCGATATCTGCGCTGGAAGGCAGTAGCTTTATCATCGCGGATAGAGTTAATAAAATCGTTGGTGAACTCTTCTGATGAAACATAACGCACGCGGACATTGCCATATAGCTCTTTTGCGTAAGCCCCAATCGCGTGGAGCAAGTGGGTCTTACCTAGACCAGATTCACCATAGATAAAGAGCGGGTTGTAGGCCTTTGCTGGCGCTTCAGCTACTGCAACTGCTGCGGCATGCGCAAAACGGTTTGATGCACCGATAACAAAAGTTTCAAAGATATAACGGGCATTTAATTGTGATGGCTCATCTGATTTCCGGATATCAGAATCATCGCGGCCGGTACCGGGGCGAGATTGAATTACCTCAACTGCAACAGTGGGCGCGGGTAGATCTGCTAACTCGATAGTCTCATCGACCATCACTGCGATATTTGCCTTCTCACCTAGCTCGGTTGTGAGAACTTCATTGATGACAGAGCGAAGTCGGGATTCAAGGACATCTTTAGCGAAGGCATTGGGGGCGGCCACCAACAAACTGGTGGCTCCACCCTCCTTCTGTAGAAGACCTAAGGGTTTGGTCATCGCTAAGAATGCGCGGTGTTGGGGTTCACCCACCGAAACATGCTCGACCACACGCTCCCATAACTGGGAGAGCTCAAGATCTACAGCTGCCATCTTGTACCCCCAGGTCTATCCACAGTGTTATCCACAGGCTGTGGTCTAAAGTAGGGGTTGAGCCTCTAAATAGACCGAAATCGACGGAAACCTGTGGAGAACCCGCAAAGTAGACCCGATTGCGGGAAATAGCAAATGGTTATCCACAATTTTTTGCCGTTTTAGGGCCAAATCACGGGTTTGACCGGCGGCTATCCACACCCGTAACCTTACGGCCTTGCTTCCCCCGTATTTATGACCAGCCAGGGCCGATAACGCCCACAACATTTTGGAGTTCTCATGACAAAGCGCACCTTCCAGCCAAATACGCGTCGCCGCGCCAAGAAGCATGGCTTCCGCGCCCGCATGGCTACCCGCGCAGGACGCGCAATCCTTTCTGCTCGTCGCGCCAAGGGCCGCTCAAAGCTCTCTGCCTAAGGTTTAAGAGCGCAACGGATCTTCTCGTGCTCCCAGCTGACGCACGTTTAACTTCAAGCTCAGATTTCGCCCGCGCAACTAAGAGTGGGATCAGAGTTACTACAGAACACTTTGTTGGATATCTCTACATCTCACCTGTCACAAATAACGCAACAGCGAAATGTGGGCTTATTATCAATAAAACTGTAGGCGGCTCTGTAAAGCGCCACCGGTTAGCGCGCAAAGTTCGTCACGCGATTGCACCACACCATCACACTCTTCCAAATGGCTCACTTTTTGTTATCCGCGCGTTGAAACAGAACGAAGATAAAAACGTTGAGCCTGAAATTTCAACTCTTATAAATAAATTAGTTGAACGCGCAAAGAAAATTGAGGCGCGCTAATGAAGTTGATTCTTACCGCACCGATCCGCGTTTACCAATTATTTTCGAGCGCATTTGCACCACGATGCAAGTACTACCCATCATGTTCAAACTATGCCATCACCGCAATCTCGCGCTACAAACTCAAAGGGGTTGCGATGGCCGGCTACAGAGTTCTCCGCTGCAACCCATGGTCACTCGGTGGCGTGGATTATGTAGATGAAGAGCTCGATTGTGCAGATGCAGTAAAGGCCCATAAAACACTAGTAGGAGTTAATTAATGGATTCGATTCTTAACCCGCTCTACAGCATCGTTTCAGGTGTCATGGTTGTAATCCATAACTTAGTGGCGCCAATTTTCGGTAAAGATTCCGGTGTTACTTGGACCTTAGCCATTATGGGCCTTGTGGTTATTATTCGAATTATTTTGATCCCACTATTTGTAAAACAGATTAAGAGTCAGCGCGCAATGACAGCGCTGCAACCACATATGAAAGAGATTCAAAAGAAGTATAAAGACGATCGCCAAAAGCAATCAGAAGAGATGATGAAGCTCTACAAAGAGCATAAAACAAACCCGCTCGCTTCATGTTTTCCTATTCTTGCGCAGGCTCCAATTTTCTTTGCACTCTTTACCGTACTTAACGGAATCGCAGCAAAGACCGATGAGGGTGTATCAGCACCAATCAGCCGAGGTTTTCTTAAGGGTGAATATCTAGAGAGTGCAGCGCAAGCTACTTTCTTCGGCGCAAAAATTTCACAGAGCTTCCTAGGATCTACTGATTTAAATGTACGTATCGTCACCGTAATTCTGATTATCTTTATGTCAGCAACGACATTTACTACACAGCGTCAATTGATGGTTAAAGGCATGCCAAAAATGGACTCAAGTAACAATATGATGTTGCAACAACAAAAAATTATGTTGTACGCATTCCCGGTAATTTTCGCAGTAACCGGCGTGAACTTCCCTGTGGGTGTGTTGATTTACTGGTCAACAACAAACCTATGGACCTGGGGTCAGCAGTACTACGTCATTAAACGAAACCCAACACCAGGATCTCCTGCCTATGAAGAGTTAGAGAAGAAGCGCCTTCATAAGAATAAAGAAGCTGGGAAAACCAACAACACAGAAATTGACCAGAACCAGGAGCAAGCTCCAGAAGTTCAGGGACAACGCCAACAACCAAAGAAGAAAAAGAAGAAGAAGTAATAAATCAGACAAATAGTATTAATAACGCTTAAACTGGACAAAGGATGCGAAGATGTCAGATACAACAGAGACGACAGTAGAGAATCTAGAAGTTACCGACGAGGCTGTAGATTCAAAAGAGGCGAAAGCTCCCAAGAGCGCAGCCAAGCTTGAAGAAGAGGGCGATATCGCAGCAGATTACCTCGAAGGCCTACTTGATATTGCAGATCTCGATGGCGATATCGATATCGATGTAGAGAACGGCCGCGCTGCGCTAGCTATCGTGGGTGGCAAACTTAAACACCTAGTGGGAGCAGAAGGAGAAGTCCTCGACTCAATCCAGGAGCTCACTCGCCTAGCTGTTCAGACAGCGACCGGCGACCGCAGCCGCCTCATGCTCGATATTGATGGCTTCCGCGCTGGCCGCCGCAAGGAGCTCACCGCGCTAGCTGAGAAGATGGCCGAGCAGGCGAAGACCACAGGAAGCTCAATCAAACTCGACCCAATGAACGCTTTTGAGCGCAAAATCATTCACGACACAATTCAGACCCTGGGCCTCACCTCAGAATCTGATGGCGAAGATCCACGCCGCTTTGTCGTAATTTACCCAGCGTAGATCTGCCGAACTAGTTTCACGTGGAACAGTCCGTAGATTCACTTATCAGCCGCTATTTTCCTGAGCGTGAGGCGCAGATTCGTGCCTACGCTCAATTTCTGCTCACGGCAGGGATTGAACGGGGGCTGATCGGACCGCGTGAAGGCGAGCGCATCTGGGAACGCCATATCTTCAACTGCCTACCGGTAACCCAGCTTCTACCCCAAGGCGCCTCTCTCTTTGATATTGGATCTGGCGCAGGGCTGCCCGGCATAGTGATAGCCCTAGCCCGCCCTGATCTACAGGTAACCCTGATCGAGCCCCTTGAGCGCAGAGTTGAATTCTTGAAGGAGGCCACTGAAGGCCTGGGTATTGAGGTTATTCGTGGTCGCGCCCAAGATGTGAAGAAGAGCGCCGATTATGTAACAGCTCGAGCTGTTGCCCCACTGGAGAAGCTTAAAAAGATGAGCTGGCATATGGTTAAAACAGGCGGAGCACTCCTAGCTATGAAGGGCGAATCCGCTGCCACTGAGATGGTGGGGGTTAAGAACGCCACGCTCCATGAAATTACCCTTGAAGGGGTAGGGCTCGGACGTATCGTCGAGCTTCGCAAGGGCGCTGCCAATAACTAGCAGCCGCATTAAGTGATTAGATTCGTCTATGTCCGGCGATGATTCACGTGAAACAAGCACCAAGGTAGTTGGGGTCCGCCGGCTAAAAGAGGCGATGGCTAAGCCGGCTTCAACCCGGATCTTTACCGTGGCAAATCAAAAAGGTGGGGTTGGTAAGACCACCACAACGGTCAATATTGCAGCTGCCCTTTCTATGGGGGGTTTGCGGGTCCTTGTTATCGATCTCGACCCGCAAGGAAATGCCTCGACCGCCCTGGGGGTAGAGCACCGTCAATCGGCCGGCGTCTATGAAGTTTTGATGGGCAGTGCGCAAATTTCTGAGGTCATTCAAAAAGTTGCCGGTTTTCCGGTACTTGATTGCGTCCCATCAAATACATCTTTAGCGAATGCGGAAATTAATTTAGTTTCAATGGTTGCGCGCGAATTACAACTTAAAGCGGCGATCGATGAAATTAGTGCAAATTACGATTACATATTTATTGATTGCCCGCCATCGTTAGGGTTACTAACAATCAACGCGTTTGCCGGTTCGAAAGAGTTGTTGATTCCAATTCAAACTGAGTACTACGCGCTAGAAGGACTCTCACAACTTCTTGAAACATATTCTGTTGTCAAGAAGCGGTTAAACCCAACTCTGAATCTTTCCACAATTGTTCTAACCATGTTCGATGGTCGGACACGTTTATCAAACGATGTTGCGGCAAATGTGCGATCACATTTCCCCAATGAACTTATCGATATTCCAATTCCGCGCGCTGTTCGCGTATCCGAAGCACCTTCTTACAATCAAACGGTAATGACATATGACCCACTTTCACCAGGTGCTATTGCATACATGCAGGTAGCGCGCGAAATTGCAGAACGTGGAAAACCGAAAGATGAAGTTGTTTTTGATTCAAATGTTGTCAGCATTAATTACAAAGGTGGGATTGCATAATGGCAGTAAAGCGCGGTGGCCTTGGCACAAATCTAGATTCACTTATCCCAACATCACTGACAGTTGCTGGTACTGAAGTTGCACAACAAAATGAAGTGCCTATCAATCAAATTTCACCTAACCCTCGTCAACCACGAACAGTCTTCGATGAAACTGCACTCAATGAACTTGTTGCATCAATTAAATCTATTGGAATCTTGCAACCACCAGTAGTGCGCAAAGTTGGCGAAGGCCAATATGAACTCGTGATGGGTGAACGGCGTTTCCGGGCAGCTAAAGCTGCTGGACTTACATCAATTCCAGTCATTATTCGGCAAACTCCAGATAATGAATTACTACGCGAAGCGCTAATTGAAAATATCCATCGTAGCCAACTTAACCCCCTTGAAGAAGGTGCGGCATATGCACAACTGCTCTCTGATTTTGGTTGCACACACGATGAACTAGCACTCAAACTCGGACGCTCTCGCCCACTTATTTCAAACACGATCCGTCTTTTAAATTTGCCTGATTCAGTACAACGCAAGGTTGCATCCGGTGTGATCTCAGCCGGCCACGCCAGAGCGCTGCTAGGAATCACAGATTCAACCGAGATTGAAAAGTTGGCATCACGAATCGTGGCCGAGGGGCTCAGCGTTCGATCAGTTGAAGAAATTATCGCCACCATGAAACCAGCAGTGAAGAGCGCTAAGAAATCAGGTGCAAAAGGAGTTTCGGGTGCGGGCTTAGCGGCAGCCGAACTCTTAAGTGATTACCTTGATACCCGCGTGAGCGTTGAGAGCGGCAAAGGTAAAGGAAAGATCGTGATCGAATTTGCTGGCAGTGAAGATCTTCAACGAATTGTCGATCTGATCGAGGGATCTAAGTAAGCGCTGTTCCTCGACGCGCCATCTCTTGCGCAATAACTCCACCAAGGGCTTTAACGCCTTCGCGAATACGTTCTGGTGTTGGGTGGCAGTAAGAAAGTCGCATCGACCATGAACCAAGACCATCTGCGTAAAAAGCGCTGCCGGGCACATAAGCAACTTTGGCAACGATCGCCTTTGGCATGAGAGCTTTAGTATCTATTTCAGCAGGCAAGTTAACCCACACATAGAAACCGCCACCAGGTTTTGTCCAAGTCGCCTCAGATGGGAAATATTGATCCAGTGATTCCAACATCGCATCGCGGCGTGCCTTATAAAGTTCACAGAAGCTAGCAATCTGATCACGCCAAGGCTGGTCAGCTAAGTAACTTGAAATAGTTAACTGTGTGAAATTTGAAGGACATAGAACTGAAGACTCAGAGGCGATAACCAATTTATCTTTCAGCGATTGTGGAACAAGGGCCCAACCCACACGAAGACCAGATGCGATTGTCTTAGAAAAAGATCCAAGATAAATCACATTTTCAGAATCTTCGGCACGCATCGCATTAGGCGATGGCTTATCAAAACCAAGTAACCCGTAAGGATTATCTTCAACTACAAAAATTTCAGCTTCACGACAGATGTTTAAGATTTCGGTGCGGCGATCAGCAGGTAGGCAGACACCCGTTGGATTCTGGTAATTCGGAATAAGATAGAGAAACTTAATGGAGCGCCCTGCTGCACGTACGCTGGCAATCGCAGCACGTAGCGAATCTGGAACAAGTCCATCATTATCCATTTCAACATGGACAACCGATGCTTCATATTGCCGGAAAGTTCCAAGGGCGCCTACATAAGAAGGTGCTTCAACGAGTACAACATCACCCGGGTCGATAAAGATACGAGAGATGAGATCCAAGGCTTGTTGTGAACCAGTTGTAATAACAACATCATCAGGATTTGCGCGGATTCCCTCAAGTGCCATCACATCACAAATCTGCTCGCGCAGCTTTGGATGGCCCTGCCCACTTCCATACTGCAACGCTTCTGCGCCGTTGGTGAGAATAAGTTTGTTTACTACCCCAGCCATCATCTCCATTGGAAGCGCTGAAAGATTTGGCATTCCGCCAGCGAGTGAAACAATTTCAGGCCTAGATGCAACAGCAAAAAGTGATCTAATTTCGGAAGGCAACATCCCCGCAGCGCGTGAAGCGAATCTCTTCTCGAGATTCTGCGGCGCACCTGTTTGGTAGCGAACGGAGATGTCAGACATAAGGAGAAGTCTCCCATATCTGGCGTATTACTAGTGAATCAATTTCTCCTAGCGAAATTAGCGAAGCCCGGCGCTACGAAGGTCAGATATTCGCAGAGTTCCAGTCTTTGCATCATCTTCAGCGGCTAAATAAAGGCGTTGAATCGCAATAATGAAACTTTCGGCGACGGTATCTCTAAATTCGGCGCGAGCTAGCCGGTCGGCATCTGCTTTATTGGAGATGTACCCCAGATCCACGCGCACCGCCGGCGCCGTGGTCAGACGTAGAGCTTCCCACGTTTTCGCATGTGTGCGGCAATTGAGGAAATCTGTGCGCGCACAGAGTTCGCGTTGAATAAGAGAGGCAAACCTTTCGCCGACAATTGAGTGCACCCCATGCTGATCGTTTCCATAGAAAAATGTTGCAACGCCATGGGCTTCTGGATTTTGATGGCGGTCAACATGTAAAGAAATCAGTAGATCAGCCTTATTGTTATTGGTAAATGTAATTCGCTCAGATTCCTCTGGATTATTATTTGCACCACGAGTGAGAAAAACACTGGCACCAAGAGCTAATAAACGCCCCTCGATTCTGCGCGCAATATCAAAAACTATATCGCGTTCATATTCTTCCGAACCCGGGTCAATCACAATAACTTTATTGGCTAACGCAGGTCCTCGATTTTTCTGCACCGCACTTTCGCGAAGCGCTGCTGGTGCACCACCAGAGACAATCTTTGTAAGTCGCAGCAGCGCAATGATTGTTGCGGGTCCACATTTACCGTCTACCACCACACCAACAGATTTTTGAAACTCTTTTACTGCACTCTCTGTCATGGGCCCATAAATTCCGTCGACTCGTCCAGAGTGAAAACCCATCTCTGTAAGTCGTGATTGCAGGGCCGCGACATCATCTCCGTACATCAATGGAGATTTTTGTAAGTAAAGCGAGCGATCGCCTAACTTCCATCGAGATTCTTCTAACGCACGAAGAGTTTGTTCGTTGAGTTCGCCGGTGACATGCAAACCGCGCTCTTGTTGGAAAGAGCGGATCTCATCAGGAGTCTTCTCTTTCATCACAAGGCTCTTCTCGGATGTGAGTTAATTAAATGAAACCTTCAAGCTCTTTTAGAAGAGCCGGCTTTGGCTTCGCACCGATAATAGTTTTTACAACTTCACCGTTGACATAGACGTTAAGCATTGGAATTGAAGTAACACCGTACTTAATGGCGATGGCAGACTCTTCATCGGTATTGAGTTTTACGATCTTTAACTTGTCGCCATGCTCGGCAGCGATATCGTCAAGAATCGGAGCGATTGCGCGGCAGGGCCCACACCACTCAGCCCAGAAATCAACCAGGACTGGTGTGCTGCTCTTTAGTACAACTTCATCGAAATCGGCGGTCGTGACCTTAATTGGTGCGCTCATCTTTACTCCTATTTTCTTTGTATTTATAGCAGAGAGGTTACTAGTGGGATAAGAATTTTTCAGCGTCCAGGGCGGCCTGGCATCCAGAACCGGCCGCGGTGATTGCTTGGCGATAGGTGTGGTCTACCAGATCACCACATGCAAATACGCCAGAGAGGTTGGTGCGCGTGGATCGCCCTTCTACCTGCACATAACCTTCCTTATCGAGAGTCACTGAAGATGTAATTAACTCTGAGCGAGGAATATGTCCGATTGCAACAAAGAGCCCAGTGAAATTACGCTTGCTAACTTCGCCAGTCTTCAGGTTGCGAAGTTCTAACGCTTCCACTTTCTGTTCTCCAAGCACATCAATTACCTCGGTATCCCAGAGCATTTCAATCTTTGGATTGGCAAATGCGCGCTCCTGCATAATCTTTGAAGCGCGAAGTTCATCGCGGCGGTGAATTAACACAACCTTGCTAGCAAACTTTGTCAGGAAGGTTGCTTCTTCAACAGCAGAATCTCCACCGCCAACAACTGCAATCTCTTGATCTCTAAAGAAGAAACCATCACAGGTAGCGCACCAAGAAACTCCGCGGCCCGATAGACGCTTCTCATTTTCCAAACCAATTTCTCTATATGCAGAGCCCATGGCAAGAATTACCGAACGAGCATGAACGACGTTGCCAGAACCATCTTTAATTACTTTGATTTCACCGGTGAGGTCCATTTCAACAACATCATCAGTGATTAACTCTGTGCCAAAACGCTTCGCTTGCTTGCGCATGTTATCCATGAGGTCTGGGCCCATGATGCCGTCGATAAAGCCTGGAAAATTCTCGACCTCTGTTGTATTCATCAGTGCGCCACCTGCTGTGACAGAACCTTCATACATAAGTGGATTTAATTGAGCACGAGAAGCATAAATAGCGGCGGTGTAACCAGCCGGACCAGATCCAACAATGACAACTTCACGAATATCTGTGCTCATGGGGTGAGAATATCGTGCTGTCAGCCTTATTTATCGCGCCGGCGACGCAGGGTAGACGTGACGAATGCCTTAAGACCTGCGATTTCACTCACTTTAAGAGCACGGGCCGTAAGCAGATAAGCGATACCACTTCCAGAAAGTAAGAAGGTTAATCGGATAGCGCGAAGAGCCAACGATGCATCGTCATAAGCCCAATCAAAGAAGAGCGCGATAGCGAAAAACGGAAGCATGCCCACGAGCGAGGCAATCAGCAAGAAACCATGCTGGCCTGCGAAATCACTGACTTGTAGCCGCCCGATATGTTTTTTAAGGAGCGAGATAGTAATAAATAAACCCACAATGTAACTGACCGAGAACGCCACACCAAGACCAACGGTGACCCAGTAACTGCCGAGGGTCTCTAGGAAGAGATAGGAGAGCGCAACCGAGATAACGTTGATAATCAAAATAGATACGACTTGTGTCTTTGTATCTTCGAAAGCATTAAATCCACGGATCAAAATAAGATTAATTGAGAAAGCTACAAGTCCGATACTGAGAGCCGAGAGGACAAAGCCAATATATCTAGCATCTTCGGCAGAGATTCCGAGATAGAGCGATTGGGTCATCAGTGGACCAAAGAGAAGAAGTGCAACTGAGCTTGGTACCGTCACAACTCCCACCATTCGAATTGCGCGAATGAGTTGTTTGCGAACTTCTTCCACATTTCCATCGATAGCAAGGCGCGAAAGATGCGGCAATAGTGCTGTCACGATTGAGATTGTGACTATCGAATAGGGAAGCAACATGATGTAGTAAGCGCTGGTGAATGGCGTGAAACCAACACCAGTTGTAACCCCAGCTTGTGCGCTACGAACGGCGGCACTTGTTGCAACGTTGACGGTAACTAAGTAACCAAGTTGTGAAATAAGCACATAGATTAAGGTCCATCCAGCGAGCCCGAAAGATTTTCCAAGTCCACCAAGGCCAAACATGGGCCGGATATGAATTCCAGAACGTTTTACAACCGGGATCAGAATCAGGGCTTGCACAACCACACCTAATGTTGTTCCCCAGCCAAGTATTTGAACTTGTAGATCTGTAATCGTACCGATGAGAAGTGAGCGCTCAGCGATTAATACTGCGGTGAAAACTGCAATAACAACGAGATTATTGGCTATTGGCGCCCACATGAGTGGGGCAAATGAACCTCGAGCATTTGCAACTTGGCCGAGCATTGTAAAGAGACCAAGAAAGAAAATTTGTGGCAAGCAATAACGGGTAAAGGCAATCGCTATTTCGCGCTCAGCTTCAAAACCAGGTGTAGAAAACTCTGGCGCATATAAACGGACTAGCGCTGGCGCAAAGAGAACACCTACAGCAACGAGTGCTAAGAGAATCAGTGAGATAGTTGTTACTAATCGTGATGCGAAACCATGGCCGCCATCGTGATCGTCAAAAGAGCGTACAAGTTGCGGAACAAAGATTGCGGTGAGCGCCCCGCCGACGAGCAAGTTGTACAGAATATTTGGCATGGTATTTGCCACATTGAATGTGTCAGCTAATAGCGCGGTACCAAGTACAGCGACTGCAAGCAGGGCGCGGACAAAACCAGTGAGGCGAGAAAGAATGGTTCCAATCGCCATAATTCCAGATGCGCGGAAGAGTTCGTTATTTTTCATTTACGACCCCTTCGAACTCGACGAACAGACTGCGTCACTGCTCCCAGAAAGAGTAGAGCTGCGGCACCAGTTGTAAACCAAGCAACACGAGAATCAATGATGGTCGCTGTCAGATTAAGTCTCGACTCTTCACCCACTAATCGACCTTCACTATTGATTAATTGGGCAACCACAACTGTTGACCCCGGAGCTACAACATCTACCTCAATACTTATTTGCTGGCGTGAGTTTGCAGCCAGCGTCACGTTATTGACATTCTGAACCGTCATGCGAGAGTTCAGCGGAATTAGTGAGACGCTTACAACCGTAGGTGTATCGAAACTATTGACAAGAGTGACAGGAAGTTTTGCACTCAAAGAAGTCAGTTGGTATCTACCAGGAGTCACACGCAATTTAGATGTCATCGACTGAACAGCACGTACCGCAGAGTCTGAAAAGTAAGTGCGATCATCGGTGTTTAACGAAGGGTTCATCACCGTGCCAAGCCTTGCGCGAAGTGCGGTGATTTCATCTGCACTCGAAAGTGTGGAGAGCCCAGTGAGGAGCTTGCGATTCTTTGAATATTGAGCCTGCAACGGATAACTAAGGCGAGATTTGCCTTTACTCCAACCATTTTGGGAGAGAACCGGTCGACCCAATTGAAGTTCTAATCGATCTTTTCCATATCGTGAATAAAGCCGCAATTCACTAGGAGCGAGTCGCTTTGCAAGTGATTGATCTGGATTTCCGTACGGCAACGCGATTACCGAATGGCTAACCGTTACAAACTTTAGTTGCGATAGCCAGTTCTGTGCCGCAACCTGACCAACCTCATCTTCTTTACCTTGCACAGAATAACCATCTGCCATATCTGCAATTTCGTCAATGAGTGCAGGATCAATCACCCACGTCTTTTTGGCACTTGAGTAGTTAAATATAACCTTGCCCAACTTACCTTCGGGAGTGATGAGCGAGGCTAGTTCGTTATCTCGAAACTCTCCTTCAAAATTTGTATGTGGTTTGTCGGTAATTCTCACCACTGGTGTTGCAGCATCTGCCGGTGTAACTCCCATAACTAAGAGGGCAAGAAGGGCAACAACTAACTTCTTCATAGCGCCGACATCTCTTGCGCTGCATTTGTGCGAGCAATTAATTTCTTTTCATCGGGATATGCAAGGCGATCAATTATCTCCGCAAGTGGAAACCAAGCAACTTCATCTACTTCACTCTCTTGCGCCGCTAACACCCCGCCATTTTCACGGAACAAATAATGATGAACAGTTTTGTGGATTCGCTTGCCACCGGCCATAAACCAGAAATCAATGACACCTAAAGATTTTTCAATAACAGAGACAATGCCCGTCTCTTCTTGCACCTCGCGAAGCGCGGCTTCTTCCGGGGTCTCACCTTCTTCAATATGTCCTTTTGGCAGTGACCAGAGAATTCTTTTTCCGGTTGCATCCTTAAGATCTTTGCGCCCAATCAGCAATCCAAGTTTTCCGGTGGAATCAACTACTAATCCACCCGCACTTACCTCGTCCACTCGTTGTGAATAGGCAACCTTGGTTGGCGGTTTTTTAACCCGCTCTGAAGCAGGGGCGGTGGGAGTAGCTGAATCATGAGAATGTGGGGAGCGATTAGCTGGGCGCTTGCGCCTACGCTTTTTCTTCGTACCTTCGCTGCCCGCACTAGGTGCCGGGGTCATAGGACAAGAGTACGCGACTACCCTTATCTATTGTGAGCGCAGAGAAGAGCAATTTAGGAGCGGCGGGAGAGTTGGCTATCCGCTCCCTCATTGCAAATGCGCCGGCAGCATCCTCACTCGCTCAAGCGTTTGCGACCAGTGGATTTCGCCTGGCACTTGTGGGAGGTCCGGTACGCGATGCAATTTTAGGTCGGCTCGGTAATGATTTAGATTTCACAACAGATGCGCACCCACACGAGACTAAGAAAATTTTAAAAGCTTGGGCAGATAACGTTTGGGATACCGGAATTCTCTTTGGAACTGTTGCTGGAAAATTAGGTGACATCACTGTTGAAGTTACAACATATCGATCAGAAAAATATGATGAGAGTTCGCGCAAACCTGATGTCGAATTTGGCGACACCATTGAAGGCGATCTCTCCCGGAGAGATTTCACAGTGAACTCAATGGCGCTGGAACTTACCGGAACAGAACCAGAGTTTATCGATCCGTTTGGCGGCTTGGAAGATTTAGCAAAGAAAGTATTGCGAACACCGGCAAGTGCGAAACAATCTTTTTCCGATGATCCACTTCGGATGATGCGAGCTGCACGTTTTGCAAGCCAACTTAATTTTGCGATTGATCCAGAAGTCACCGAAGCTATGACATCAATGGCTTCACGCATCTCAATTATTTCCGCCGAACGCGTTCGTGATGAACTGATAAAGATGGTGATGTCAGAGAATCCGCGAATCGGAATCACAATCTTGGTCGATACTGGTTTGGCAGATTCAGTCTTGCCGGAAATTCCAAAGTTACGACTTGAAATAGATGAACACCATCACCATAAAGATGTGTATGAACATTCCATTACCGTGCTCGAGCAAGCGATAGCCCAAGAGCATAAACTCGGTGGCCCCAACCTCGTTATTCGGTTAGCTGCGCTATTGCATGACATTGGAAAACCAAAGACGCGTAACCTCATTGCGGGAGGCGGAGTTTCATTTCATCACCACGAGGTTGTGGGTGCGCGACTCGTAAAGGCACGAATGAAGGCGCTCCGCTTTGATAATGAGACCACTGAAGCTGTGGAAACACTGACATTTTTACACCTACGTTTTCATGGTTATGGTGATGGCGAGTGGACCGACTCTGCCGTGCGCCGCTATGTACGCGATGCTGGTGAACTGCTCACACACTTACATGTTTTAACTCGCGCCGATTGCACGACTAGAAATGCAAAGAAGGCCGATCGCCTTGCTCGCACTTACGACAGTCTGGAAGCGCGCATCGCCAAACTTGCCGAAGAAGAAGAGCTATCGAAGATTCGCCCCGACCTTGATGGTGCGCAAGTCATGCAGTTACTGAACCTAAAACCATCTGCTGATGTGGGTAAAGCCCTTGATTTCTTGATGGAGCTACGGATGGAACATGGTCCACTTGGCGAAGAACGTGCCACAGAAGAGTTAATACAATGGTGGAAAGCTAGGCGACATCCTTAAGAAAGAATTTTTCTGGGCGAAGCAATACCGTAGCAACTAAAACCCAAGAGATTGCAACGAGTAAAGGTAAGAGCCAAGAGTCACCACTAATCGGAAGTATCCAGGCTGCAAAGAGCGCTCCAGTGACAATTGCCGAATTCACCACAACGTCATAGACAGCAAAGACTCGACCACGGAAGTAATCGTCAATCTTTGATTGCACGAGTGCATCATTTGTTACCTTCACGCTCTGGCCACACATAGCTGCAACAAAAGCGGTAGCAGCAAGCAGTATCGGGGTGCGATCAATTACTAGCAGCAGCGAACCGAAACTTGCGGCAAAGATAGATAAACGCATCCACCGGTGGCGCCCAAATTTGCGCACTCCGTAAGGTGCGGCAATAGCACCCACAACAAAACCTGTTGCCGCAATAGATAAAGTCACACTTAAGCCAGTTAGACCGGCCTCACTATCGGCGGGATCATTAAAGGTATTTCTTTCAAGTAAAAGCGCAGCCAAGGTCAGCGCCGTAAGCCCACCGCGATGGATCGCGATAGCAGCAATTCCTCGAGCTGCATCTGCATGATTTTTCAAGAATTGAAAACCTTCACGCATTTCAATGATGCCTTGGTTGAAACTACCTTTAACGATTTCATGTGGCCGTGGACCAATCTCAGCTTTACCAATAAGAGAGGTAAGTAGTGCTGCTACTAAATATCCGAGTGCTGCAACAAGAATAAGAACGGCATCGGCGTAATCCGCTGACTCAGAGAAAGTAAGTAGCTGGCGAATCCCTAGCCCAATTCCGCCGCCTATGACAACCCAGACCGAACCACCAGTGACAGCAAGAGCGTTGGCGGAGATGAGTTCCTTGGGCGGTGTCATCAGTGGAATTCCGGCGGATAGTCCGGCGAGAATTAATCGATTAACGCCAAATGCAACGAGCACGAAGACGGTAATTTCCAACCCGGTTCGGTTATTAAAAATTAGTGTTGCGATTATGAGTAGCGTGAATGACCTGGCGATATTTGAGAAAAATATTGCACGCTGTCGTGAGAATCGATCGAGCAGAGTTCCAACGAATGGTCCAACTATTGAGTAAGGAAGTAGAACTACTGCGAAAGCAACCGCAGCATTTACCGCGCTCGCCTGACGCTCGGGAGAGAAGAGAATGAATGAAGCAAGCGCACTTTGGAAAATTCCATCGGTAATCTGCCCAGACCATCTGACACGAAGCAAGCGGAAGAGTTTGGGATCCCGCAACAATTGCCAAAAGGTCATGCGAGAAGCGTAGTTAAGGAAAGGGGATTATTC
The DNA here is from genome assembly GCA_027483765.1 of Streptomycetaceae bacterium. Classification (GTDB taxonomy): domain Bacteria; phylum Actinomycetota; class Actinomycetes; order Nanopelagicales; family Nanopelagicaceae; genus Planktophila. Next base: position 3,795 of record JAIXTW010000001.1, on the reverse strand, counting down.
TTCTCTTACTATGCAGACTCGACGAGGGTTCATCGACTATTCACTCGATAAGCGCGCGACCCTGCTCGCACTCTTTCGTGGTGTTGTTGATGCATGCGATGCAGACCCATACCTGATGCGCGCAGCTAAGTACCATGGTGAAAAAACTGAGCGCAAATGCCCGGTATGTAAGAAAGATGGGCTGGTGGAACTGCGATACACATTTGGTGATCAACTCGGGCAATTCTCGGGACGTATTAAGAACGCCACCGAACTTGCAGAGATGGAGAAAGAGTTTGGTGAGTTCTCTGTCTATGTCGTTGAAGTCTGCCGCGAATGTTCCTGGAATCACTTGTGCTCTACATACTTGTTAGGAGATGGCCGCGAGCGTAAAGCTCCACGTCGCCAGCGCACACTCGAGGATGAAGACTTCGCTTCGCTGAAGTAAGCAAAATTACCGAGTAATCTAGCCAAATGATTAAAACCAAATTAATCCGCGCCGGGATATTCATTGCCGGCTTTGGTTTTGTCGCGGGTGCAACGCTCTTTGCATTTGCTTGGTTTACCGTATCGATTCCAGATCCCAACGCTTATGTAAATAGTCAATCGACTGTTATCCAGTATTCAAATGGTTCTGAAATAGGTCGGGTAGGAACTCAGAACAGACAGATTCTGCCACTGGCAAAAATTCCATTGCGTCTACGTTATGCAGTCATGGCGGCGGAAGATCGCAACTTTTACTCAAACCGCGCTTTTAGCGCCACCGGCATAGCGCGAGCTCTTCTTAATAACCTGAGATCAGGCGACCTCACCGGAGAAGGTGGTTCCACCATCACGCAGCAGTATGCAAAGACTGCCTTTCTCACACCAAGTCGAACAATCCAGCGAAAAATTAGAGAGTTAGTAATTTCGCTCAAGCTGGAGAATGCACTTTCGAAAGATCAGATTTTAGAGAATTACCTCAACACCATCTACTTCGGTCGGGGTTCCTATGGTGTTCAAACTGCTGCACAGCAGTACTTCAACCGTAATGCGCACCAGCTCTCAATCTCGCAATCAGCAGTTATTGCAAGTATTTTGCGCTCCCCTGGATATTACGACCCCTCATTATCGAAAGAGAATGCAACTCGACTCGAGAATCGTTTTGCCTATGTAATTCAAGGAATGCTTGATAAGAAATGGATTACTGAAGCAGAAGCTAAGGCAGCAAAAATGCCAAGAGTTGCACCGCGCACAACATCAGGCCAACTCAGTGGACCTAAGGGTTACATTATTGATGCGGTTCAGAAAGAGTTGAGCAAGCTTGGATTTACCCAAGACCAACTTCTTGTAGGTGGGTATGTCATTAAAACAACGCTCGAACAGCGCGCACAACAATCAGCGGTAGACGCAGTCAATAAGTTCACGCCCGCCGGTGCGCCAGAGAACCTCCACACCGCACTGGTAGCAATTCGTCCGGGCACCGGTGAAATAATCGCGATGTACGGCGGAAAAGATTATGTAGTTCGCCAACTTAACGATGCCACGCAATCAATCGCACTAGCCGGCTCTACCTTTAAGCCCTTTGCCATTATTGCCGGTCTTGAGGCTGGCATTCCATTGACTTCAATGTGGAACGGTGATTCACCTCAAACTTTTGATGATTTAGGAAAACCATATGAAGTTTCAAATTATGGAAATGAAGGGTGGGGCCAGGTAGATCTTCTCACTGCGACCCAACACTCAATCAATACCGTCTTTGTTCCACTCGGAATGAAGGCTGGCATGGATAAGGTTGTTGATGCAGCACGTCGTGCCGGAATTCCGGAGAACGTTGCGATGATTGCTACACCTTCTGTTGTGTTAGGTGTCGCCAGCCCACGAGTCATTGATGTGACAAACGCATATGCAACTTTTGCCGCGCAAGGGGTTTATTCAAAACCTTACCTAGTGGCATCGGTAACTGGCCCAAATAAGGGTCTGCTCTATCAAGGCAAGGCTCAGACCCAAGAGGTATTTAGCAAAGAGGTAATGGCTGACCTGACTTATGCACTTAAGAGTGTGGTCAATGGCGGTACTGGATCTGCAGCTCTTGGATTAGGTCGACCAGCCGCTGGAAAAACCGGAACTTCGCAATCAAATGCATCGGCATGGTTTAGCGCATACACACCACAACTAGCAGCTTCGGTTGCACTCTTTCGCGATAGCGCATCTGAATCACTCAATGGAATCGGTGGGCTGACATCTGTAACTGGTGGAACCTTCCCGGCAAGAATCTGGACATATTTTATGAAGGGCGCACTTAAAGATGAGCCCGTTATGAGTTTCCCAGCACCTGCAAATGTTGGTGGCCTCGACCCTGTCGTGATGACAAGTGGTGGCGTTCAAACAAGAAAGAAGTAATTCCCTATGCGCGTAGGAATTCGCGTTGTGTTACTCCTTGCAGTCCTTTCCTCGCTACTTAGTTTCGCTAAATTCAATTATTGCAGCACAGAAAATTGGCAATCGCCGGGGCAATATATTCATGCTTGTTATTCAGATATTCCGGCGCTGTACGGCGAACGAGAGTTAGATACCGGGCGATGGGCTTACTCCGGCGGTGAGAACGCAGTTGAGTACCCAGTTGTTCAAGGGGCAATCATGTGGCTTACCGCCACAGTGATCCCAGAAGGAGTCAATAACTATTTTCATCTTAACGTTCTACTTTTAGCACTACTCTTTCTCTTCATCTCATTCATTACCTTCAAGATAAAACCAGATTTTGCCTATCTACTTCCGTTAGCGCCCGCAGCTGTAGCTTCGCTCTACATTAATTGGGATTTATGGGCAATCGCATTTATGTTGTTGGCAATTTATTGCTTCGACCGAAAACAATTCCTACCAAGTGCGATTCTTCTTGGAATTGCCATCTCAACTAAGTTTCTACCAATTTTCCTGCTTATACCTATCGCACTCATTTTCTTCCGACAAGAAAAGATTGTTAGGTTTGTGCAGTACCTGCTCATCACGGCGGCAACATTTATTGCAATTAACGCCCCAGTATTTCTTACAACGCCACAAGGGTGGTGGCGCTTTTACTCACTTAATCTCAATCGCGGATCAGATTGGGGATCGATTTGGTACGCACTCTCAAATCTAGGCCTCAATCTCACGCACCAAAATTATTTATCTGTTCTCTGTTTACTTATTGGACTTGCAGCGCTCACGATTTACTTGTTACAACTCACTGTTCCACCCACACTTGCCCACACTGCAATATTTGTCTTTATCATCGTGATGGCTGTTAGCAAGGTGTATTCACCTCAATATGTACTTTGGTTAACACCGCTTGCAGTGATTGCACTGATAGATAAGAAAGATCTAGCAGTGTTCTGGTTCTGGCAAGGGTGTGAACTTCTCTATCACTTTGCAATCTGGCAACACTTGGCATCGGTAACCGGTGCCAAATTCGGATTGCCGGTCGTTGCGTACTCAGTCATTACTCTGATTCGCATCGCCGCCTCGATTCTCCTTCTGGTCCGGCTGGCTGCCCGCCATCAAAAATCCCGCGTATTTCCGGGCGAATTTCTCTTATCTACAGGCGAGAGTTACCCTTAGCGTCCTGAATCGCACAATCCTTCGGAGCGTGTTCTTCAGGAGTATTAACCCTCCTGTCACGGAAATGCCGTGGCCGTCTTAGTCCAAAGGAGGTCGGGTTAACGCATGCGTCACTATGAATTAATGGTCATTCTCGATCCAGAACTCGAAGAACGTACAGTCACACCATCACTTGAGACATATCTCAAGATCATCAAAGACAGCGGAGGCCGCGTCGACAAGCTCGATGTTTGGGGCAAG
>JAIXTW010000002.1 GCA_027483765.1 Streptomycetaceae bacterium | reverse complement strand
TAAATAAGCGTGCGTAGCTCAACGGATAGAGCATCTGACTACGGATCAGAAGGTTAGGGGTTCGAATCCCTTCGCGCGCACAAGTTAAGCCTCGAGTGCCTTTCACACTCGGGGCTTTTCTTTTTAGCCGAAGAGGCTATTTACAGATCTCAGCTGCCTTTTCCATGGCGTAATCAGCGTTTGACCCAGTTTCATCAAGTAACTTCGCGGATTCGATCTCTAGACAGGATAGATTCTCCGTCGAGCCTGCTGGCTCTTCATCTTTCGCGCTGCCACACCCCACAAGTGAGAGGATGAGGAGAGCGCTTACAGCCGTAGATGCGAGTTTCATGAGGCAATCGTAAGCGTAAAGAGATGAGAAGAACGTTAAATCAGGGCTTGCGCCTGCGGATAGTCCGGTAAATATATCTGGCGCTCCCTCCCTTTCTCGGGCAGACTCCGGCAATGAGAGGGATTCGCGCCCTGGGTATTTTCTTGGCCCTGACCTTAGTTTTAACAGGCTGCGGCGAAAGTTCTAACTTATACCCATCGTCAAAAGCAGACGGAGTTTACTTTTCCATCCCTAAGAATTGGACTGGTCTCACTCAAGAAGTACTTACCAAGTATGAGAGAAAAGCAAGTGATGAAGACCAAAAAGTTAAACAATCTTTAGTTAAATGGCAGGTCGCATATTCACTCGATCCCAAGCTAAAAGTTGAGACGGTTTTTACCCTCAAACCACCTTCGTCTCCGCTGATTTTTGCAAGGGTTCGCGATTTAACAGGACCTGAGTTTAATGAATTCTCATACAACTCTCTTCGCAATGTAATTGTCCCTGTCACGCAATTAGCTGACGGTGAAGATTTAGGAATACCTGATTTTAAGATTCTGTTGGATGAAGAGATTGTAGAAGAAGGCGCCCGCGGTGTTCACACAATTTACACCTTCTCTCTTGATGGGATTGAACAGACGTTAAACCAGACTGTTCTCCTGTCCGATGATCGGATGACTGTTTATATATTAATGGCCCGCTGCACCACCACTTGTTACAAGAAAAATAAGAAGAGTATCGAGGAAATTGTGTCCTCATATACAGTACTAGGAGCAAAATGAGTCAGATCGAAAAGACAACGAGCCGCCCGCGCGATATTGATCGAAAGACACGCATTCATCTCTCCTTTTACGACCGTGTTAAGTTCTTAATTCTTTTCGGTCTTACCTTTCTAGTTCTCACATGGTCAAGCCTGGCTGAGAATCCCATTCTTAGCGTTCAAGATGCGCTCAATGAAACCGCACGCAGTAAATCCTGGCTGATAGTTCTTGCTGTCATCGAAGTAATTCGCCAGATTCATTTTCTTATCGCCGAACTGTTGGCTCCGTATCACGGCATCTGGACCAAGTATTTTGCTTTTGTAGATCGCCAAGTTCATAGACTCAGCGACTGGACTCGTTTCCGCCTCTCTCGTATCGTTAAATGGGCGCTTGTTATCTTCTTGCTTGCAATCATTCTGGGTGCAATTTATGACGAGCCACCAATCAAAGCGTTGTTCTTGGCGCCAAAAGCATTCCTTTCAGCACTTCCATTTCTAGGACAACTCCTTTTTGCTGTCTTTTTCGTGATTATTCAATTTGGCGCGATCTTCTGGTTCTTGACCAGAGGCGGTGTTGATACCTACTTCCCGGATGACATCAGAACTCGTTTTAGCGATGTATGGGGACAAGACCATGTTCTTAATCGCATCCGTGAAAATTTGCTCTTTCTAGAAAACCCGGAAGAAATTGAGAAGCATGGCGGGTATGTGCCAGCTGGAATTCTTTTGTGGGGACCTCCCGGAACTGGCAAGACCTTGATGGCTGAGTCAATGGCTGGCGAAAGCGGAAAACCCTTTGTCTTCGTAGATCCTGGTGCATTTACCAACATGTTCCTCGGAGTTGGAGTCTTGAAAGTAAAGAGCTTGTTCCGAAAGTTACGTAAGTTGGCGCTTCGTTATGGCGGAGTTGTTGTCTTCTTTGACGAGGCAGATGCACTTGGCAATCGCGGAATCATTACCCAAGGTGGACCACAGCGAAATTCCACCATGAGCAAAACCAGTATCTTTGAAAGCAATTGCCACGGCGGAACCTATCTTTCCGAATCAGCTGTCTCTGCAATTGCCCGCGAAAAGTTTGTCATGGGTGGCGCCGCGGGCGGCGGCGGCGGAATGGGAACCCTGCAAGCTCTTCTCACTGAACTTTCTGGGTTGAAAAAGCCGCGTGGTTTCTTCAACAGAATTGTTCGCCGAACATTGGGTATGCGACCTAAGAATCCACCAAAGTATCGAATTCTCGTTGTGATGGCGACCAATATGCCGGAATCTCTAGATGAAGCGCTCCTTCGTCCTGGACGTATTGATCGCATGTATCGCGTCGGCTATCCAAGCAAAGCTGGCCGTATCCGCACCTATGAAGGTTATCTATCAAAGGTCTCGCACTCACTGACCGCTGAAGATATCGACAAGATTGCCACCATAACTCCTTATGCGACCGGTGCAACCATTAAAGACACTATCAATGAAGCGTTAATCATGGCGATTCGAAATGGCCGCACTTCGATTGAGTGGTCAGATATTGTGAAAGCAAAACAGCAGAAAGAACTCGGACCTTCTGAGGATGTTGAGTACATCGAGCGAGAGCGCCATGCTGTTGCTGTTCATGAAGCATGTCATGCAGTGATGGCTCATCGCACTCGTCAACATATGTCTATTGATTTAGCGACGATTGAAAAAGGTTCTGATTATCTAGGAATGGTGGCGAGCATCCCGCCTGATGATCAATTCACGCGCTGGAAGAGTGAGTATCAATCAGATATTTTGGTCTCTCTTGCATCGCTCGCCGGAGAGCGGATGTTCTTCAAAGATGACAATTCATCAGGAGTTTCTGGCGATCTTGAAAGTGCCACGACAATCGCCTCATTGATGGAAGGGCATTGGGGAATGGGGTCCACAATTTCTTCACATGCCAGTAATCGACGTTTTGAGATGGGCGCTCCTGGTGGAGGAAAAGGGAAAGACGATACCGAAAAGCGGATGCGCATGGCGTTGAGCGATCGGATTGAAGAAAATTTAAATAAGTTATTGATTCAAGCTGAGGAAATATTGCGCGAGAATCGCAATCAAGTTTTGGCACTCGCACATGCGCTGGAAACGCATAAGACACTCTCCGGTGAAGATGTAGTAGCAGTCATTGACTGCACCCAGGGATCTATCGTGGACGGCCGCCCATACCTTGATCCTGGTTTGCTGGCCGAGATTGAGAAGTATCACGAAGCTTCGGTCGTGGCTCATCAGGAGCATCGAGTCCCTGATGTGCGTTTACCTGTGATTGGTTCTGCCGGTATCGTTACCCAGTGAGCAAAATCTTCCTCTTTGTGGCTATTGATGTGCGCCCAGGGAAATATGATGAATTTGTATCTGCTCTCTCAAAGCACATTTCAGTAATTCGGACAGAAGCTGGTTGCGAATTCATCGATATCTACCGCGATACTCAAAAAGAGAACGTCGTAAATGTCTGGGAAATCTGGTCTGACCGACCATCATGGGATGCTCATATGGTTAACGAGAACAGCAGAGCATGGCAGGCAGTTGCAAAAGATTTAGTCTTCGGAGAAAGTATTAGTGTGATGGATCAACTCCCATGAGTAATTTCACGCTCTCCATCGATTGCGGTGGACTTTTTCTCAAAAGTTGTGTACTTGATGATTCAGGAACGATGCATGCTGCACCTACTCGCATAGAAACACCGTACCCACTTACAACAGAACGTTTTCTTGACACCATCAAGCAGATTGCTGATTCACTTCCGAAGGCAGCGCGAGTTACTGTCGGAATTCCGGGAATGATTCGAAACGGCGTTGTTGTGGCAACGCCTCATTACATTAATGATGCAGGTCCACACACGCGCATGAACCCAGAGCTAAAAGAGCAGTGGTGGGGTTTTGATGCCCAGGCAGCGATTGAGGCGAAGTTGGGAATCCCAACAAAAGTTCTCAATGATGCTGAAGTACATGGCGCAGGTGTTGTAACAGGTTCAGGTTTGGAAATCGTTCTTACGCTCGGCACAGGTCTTGGATTTGCAGTGTTCCATGGAGGAAAACTTTCTCCTCACTTTGAACTCTCGCATGCAACGGTACGGCGCAATACAACGTATGACACCTGGATTGGCGATCGCGAACGTAAACGCCTTGGTACAACGTTCTGGTCACGGCGTGTGCGCCTCATGGTTTCAGAACTGCGTCCAGTATTTCTTTGGGACCGCTTATATGTCGGTGGCGGAAACTCACACAGTATTCAGCAGCGCGACTTAACCTTGATGGGTGATGACGTTGTCATTGTTCCGAACTCTGCCGGTGTTTCTGGTGGAGTTCGTGCGTGGCAGTTGTAGTACTTAAGCCCTGATTGCAATTGCGAATTCGCGGAAATCTTCGACGAGTAAATCAATTTCGGTTTGGCCATGCGCCAGTGAAATTAACCATTGCTCATCTAGTCCTGGCGGAGTAATGATTCCGCGGTTTAGCGCGAATAACCAGTGAGCTTCGGCAACGCCAAAGTCTGTCGCTTTGTAATCACGGTAATTGCGCACAGGTGTAGTTGACCAGGTAACACAGCCCTTAATACCAAAACCAACAGTGTGTGCTGGTAACTGGTACTCATCAATAATTTCACCGATGCGAGTCAGCGCCTGCAGATTGAAATCTTCAGCCCGCGCCATTGCCTCATCGGTGCAAATGCGATCGATTGCACGAATGCCAGCCATCGCAAGGGGATTACCGTTAAATGTACCGAAGTGAGCCATCTGACCATTAGTGACAAAGTCCATGTACTTCTTCTTGCCACCAAAGGCTGCAAGTGGAAGTCCACCACCAATTGATTTTGCAAGAGTAATGAGATCTGGCTTTACACCAAGTCGGGCAGAGGCACCGTGTGCGCCAGCGGTAAGACCCGTCTTTACTTCATCAAAGATAAGAACAACGTTGTATTGATCGCAGAGTTCGCGAACTCGCTGGAGGTAACCAGGATCGGGTAGAACAATGGCGAGGTTCTCAAGAACTGGCTCAACGATAAAGCACGCAATCTTCTTCGCGTTCTTCTTAAACATTTTTTCCAGAGATTTAAGATTGTTAAAAGGAACAACGTAGATATCGCCAGGAACTAAGTTGGGCTCAACATAAGGAGTTGGCTTCTGTGGGTTACCTGCTTTTTCTACCGGCGGTTTAGCAGAGACGACAAATGGGTCGTAGCTTCCGTGATATCCACCTTCTACTTTAAGGATTCCCATCTTCTGGGTTGCCGAACGAGCTACGCGAACTGCGTACATGGTTGATTCGGTACCAGAGTTGGTGAAGCGAACCTGATCGATTCCAAAGCGCTTGCAGATTCGCTCTGCGGCATCGGTGGAGGTAGGTGAAGGTGTAACGAAGAGCATTCCCTGATTGAGCGCACTCTGAATCTCTTCAACGACAACTGGGTTGAGGTGGCCGGCGAGCATTGCGCCAAAGCCCATGGAGAGATCGAGCAGTTGGCGGCCATCGACATCGGTCATGTAGGCGCCCTTGGCGGAGACGATTGAGATTGGGTATGGATCCCAGTGCTGGAAGCTAGAGGTGACACCGAGTGGCAGTGAGTCAAAGGCGCGCTTGCTCTCGAGTTCAGAGCCCTTGGTGTTCTTAGTGAAAAGTTCCCACTCGGCGGCAAGTACTGCGGCAACTTTCTCAGGTGAGATTGGAGTGGATGTTGTTGGTACGTAACGATGTGATGTTGCTTGTTGCGATTGGATCGCTGCTTGTGTAGTCATTGTAAAGCTGTACGGCAAAAGTTTCTGATTTAGAAACCGTTTGAGAAGTACTCTCCTTTGAGTCTTGCGAATGAACGCAAAGTAATTATCTATGATGCGGTAAAAACTTGCAACAGATAGCGATTTCAGCGAGTTTTACGCACGAATAATCTGAATTGCATTTAATACGATAATTCCGACCGCGACGATAATTCCAAGATACTTCGCAGGTAAACGACCAACAAGCCGCGCAGCTATTGGGGCTGCAATTACTCCGCCTAAAGCTAAACCGCCAACCGTTGCCCAATTGATATCAATACGTCCGATCTGCGCTAAGAATCCGGCAGAAGCACATAGCGCAACGACAAATTCTGCTGCACTTACTGTTCCGATAACTTTACGAGGTTCAGTAGCAGTTGTTGTCATGAGCGTTGGTGTGACGATTGGTCCCCAACCCCCACCACCTGAAGCATCAACAAATCCACCGGTGAAACCTAAGTAGGTGAGAAATCGTGGATTCTTAATCTGCAAGGAATTTATCTGAGGTTCTGACTTAAAGACATTGCGGTAGAGAAGTAAGAAACCTAAGAAAAGAAGAAGAGTCGAAATAAATATCTTTGAACTTGAAATATCTATAAACGAGAGAAAGGTTGCACCAAGGAAAGCACCGATGCCACCAGGGATAGCTAAGCGCAAGAGAATTTTCTTATCTATATTTTCAGCGTGCCAATGTGAGGCGCCAGAAGCAAGAGTGGTACCAATTTCGGCGATATGAACAGCCGTCGACGCAACTACTGCAGATGCCCCCAGTGTGACCAGAAGAGTTGAGCTGGTAAGCCCAAAACCCATTCCTAGAGAGCCATCAATTAACTGAGCTGCTGACCCTACGAGTGCAAAGAGAAGCCAATTCATAAAAGAATCTTAATTATCTTCTCAACACTGTCGGTGACAGACGCGGTTCCATCGAGATGTAAATCTGGCGAGATAGGCCTCTCATAGTCTTGTCCCACACCAGTAAAGTTTGGAATCTCTCCTGCTGCAGACTTCTTATAAAGACCCTTGGGATCACGCGAACGACACGTTTCAACCGGAGTATCAACAAATACTTCGATGAACTCGCCATCTTCAAAAATACTCTTTGCGCGTTGGCGGTCGACTTCAAAAGGACTTACCAACGCGGTAATCACGATTAGACCAGCGTCAACCATGAGCTTTGCAACTTCTGAGACACGTCGAACATTCTCGGCTCGATCTTCGGGAGTAAATCCAAGATCCATATTCAGACCCAAACGCAAGTTATCACCATCTAACACGTACGCGTGAGCACCAGAGGCAAAGAGTCGTTGCTCTAAAGCGTTAGCAATTGTTGATTTACCTGAACCTGATAAACCTGTCAGCCAGATAACGCGACCCCGCTGTGACTTCTGCGCTCCACGTTGGGTTTTAGTAATCTCATAATCTTGATGCGTAACGTTTGACGCTCGTCGCAATGAATGGCGAACCATTCCGGCGCCAACTGTTTTTAAGGTTAAGCGATCAACAAGAATAAAGTTTCCGAATTCGCGTGACTCTGTGTATGCCCGCATGATTACCGGAATATCTGTAGCGACCTCTACATCTCCGATTTCATTCATCGCCAGCGCATCTGAAGAAATATGTTCGCCGGTATTGACATCAATTTTGTGTCGTATTTTTGTAATAATTGCTGGCGTTGTCGTGGCGCCACTCACTAGTAAGTAGGACCGACTGTGAATGAGCGGCTCCTCGTTTAGCCAGACAACATGTGCGGCTAATCGATCGGATGGGGTTAAGTCTTCGGCAGATTGCGCGATGACATCGCCTCGAGTGACATCAACTTCAGGTTCCAATACCAATGTCACAGCAGAATCCAATTCAGCAACATCGTGCTCCTGATTGAAGGTCACGATTGAGGCAACCTTTGCCTTCTGCTTACTTGGGAAAATTATGACTTCATCACCCTTGCGAAAACTTCCGCGGCGAACAGTGCCCGCGAGTCCGCGGAAGTTTTCTGCTCTTGCAATCATCTGAATTCGCATCAACCCTTGGGCATCTGCATCAACGGGCTTGCTCCAGCCTTGAATGCAGTCAATGAGCGTATTTCCGGTGTACCAATTCATATTTTCACTTGGGTAAACAACATTATCGCCTGAGAGCGCGCTCAACGGGATGATGTGAACATCTTTAAGTTGAAGCCGGTCAATAGTTTTTTGAATCTCAGCCGAAATGTCATCAAATACTTTCTGATCAAAGCCGACCGCATCTAGTTTATTGATGGCAACAATTACGCGAGATACGCCCATAAGTGAACAGATTGTTAGGTGGCGCAAAGTCTGTGTGCGAACACCCTTAATTCCATCGACTAGTACGAGTGCAATATCAGCACGCGATGCAGCAACAACCATATTTCGGGTGTACTGCTCATGTCCGGGCGCATCGCTAATAATCAGACGTTTGCCATCTAAAAGATTCATAGATCGGTAAGCGACATCAATAGTGATGCCTTGTTCGCGCTCGGCTTCTAAACCATCGGTGAGAAGGCTGAAATCAATTTCTCCAGCAGGAATAGTCGAACCTGTTCGACGCACTTTCCTGGCTGCGCCAATGGTGTCGTGCGGAATGCTGTCGGTCTCCACTAAAAGGCGACCAATCAGGGTTGATTTACCATCATCAACACTGCCACACGTTAAAAGGCGAACTATTGCACCGGACATTAGAAGTACCCCTCGGTCTTCTTCTTCTCCATAGAATCTTCATTGTCGCCATCAATAAGCCTTGTGGCTCGCTCACTTAACTTCACTTGTAATACTTCTTCAACGACATCCTCGATAGTGTGGGCGCTGGATTCAACCGCCGCGGTAAGTGGGTAACACCCTAATGTGCGGAAGCGAACCTGCTTCATAAACGGTGTTTCGCCATCCTGCAGTTGATAACGATCATCATCGACCATGATTAATTGGTCGCCACGTTTAACAACTGGACGTTCTTTTGCAAAGTAGAGCGGATTTACTTCGATCCCCTCTTGCAAGATGTAATGCCAAATATCATTCTCGGTCCAATCTGAAATAGGAAAGACACGCATAGTCTGTCCTGGGCCGAGCCGAGTGTTATAGGTGTTCCAAAGTTCCGGGCGTTGTTCACGAGGATTCCATCGATGGCCAGGATCGCGGACGCTAAAGATTCTCTCCTTCGCGCGAGACTTCTCTTCATCTCGTCGAGATCCGCCAATTGCAGCATCAAAGCCATGTAAATCAAGGGCCTCGCGCAGCGCGACAGTCTTCATCACACGCGTGTACTCCGAAATACCTGTTGTAAATGGAGTGATATTTGCTTCTACGCCAGCTTGGTTTGTATGGACAATTAAATTTGAATTAGTCTCTGCAACGACTCGATCTCTAAAGGAGATCATCTCCTTAAATTTCCAGGTGGTATCGATGTGAAGTAGTGGAAATGGTATGGGCGCTGGATAAAAAGCTTTTCGTGCTAGATGTAACAGAACTGTTGAGTCCTTACCTATTGAATACATCATGACTGGCTTGCGGAAACCAACCGCAGTTTCACGGAAGATCTCTATCGATTCGTTCTCGAGTTCCTTCAGAACACGCTTCTTTATAGTCATGTCAGCACCTTTGGAAATACGAAGTCAGCGTAATTCTTACCCATTGATGAGAGAAAATCATCCTGAACCTTATTGGAGCGATCCTGCTTTACTGTTGTTGGAGCAAGAGTTAACTTATCCCAATCTGAGAATCCTTTAAAGTGTGCAAAACTCTGAATCTCTCGCACCTTATCTGGGCTATGTAAATCATCGAAATCAACGTCAAGAATTTGGCATCCCTGATTCTGTGCAAATTTTAAGTAATGGGTATAAAACTTGGTGAAGTCATCAATAAAGCGATTCAACTCAGCTGCATCTAAATTAATCACGAGATCCGAAGTCGAAGCCGTGTGCCATTTACCGGTTGCATTGGCCTTCTTATGAGATACAAAACGATCGAGATGGTTTCTGCGCAAGAAAATTATGTGGGGCGTATATTCAGAGATGAGCGATTCCAGCAAGTTATCAGGCAGATGCTGCGGAAAAATCTTTATCACGTGTATGCCAGGAATCTTTTTTAGCGCGTCCAATGTTCTATGAGCATCTAAGGATGTAGTTTCAAATTTGTTGTAAGACCAATTCTTTCGTTGTTGTTTCAGATTTTGTGAGTATCGAAACGAGAAGAACGGATAGAAGCGATTAATCTTCTCAATGTTTTTATTCCAAGCATTGAAGATAAAAAATTCACCGTAGTAGTGGAATCCCACCTGATCATTGGATAGCAAGCTACCGATTGCGTGGGTGCCAGAACGGGGAAATGAAAGTACAAAAACTATTTTTGAATCTGATGGGCCAGGCTTACGAAGGTATTTGGCAACAAAGTAAGGCAGAAGTGCCCTCACATTAAGGAGAAACTTCTTTGTTGAGGGCATTTTGCCTTGGCTAGACACTTTTGAATCTTATCAGTCGAAGTTTTGAAGATTGATAGTCTTGCCTGGTGTCAGAGCCAGCAATTACGAGTCTCGGTAAACTCACCAGTTTTTCTCAGGAAATTGCCGCTCTAGAACTATTGCGAAAAAGCCGGAGATCAAAAATTAAGCAGTATCCCTCAGTCTCCGTTCTTGTTTCAACGGTTCGCTCAGACGATCTTGCTAATCTGCTTAATCAGCTGTGCACCCAGACACTGACCAAATTTGAGTTAATGATTGGCTTGCATGCAATTGAGTTAAATACAACGCACAAGAAACTCATTAAAGAGCTAAGCCAAAGAAAAGTTTCAGTGCATCTTCACAGTTTCGCCAAGGAGCAGAATCTCGGCAGTATTCTCTCCGCTCTTGCTGAAGCTTCAACCGGGGATTACATCGCGAAGATGGATGACGATGACTATTACGGCCCAGAACATTTAAGGGATCTAGTAGATGCCGCAATCGAGACCAGCGCTGATGTTGTCGGTAGAGCCATGAATTATGTTTATTTAGAGCCGTTGCAGCTGACGGTGCGACGATTCTCACCACACGGCACTCAAGCGGTTGAGTTATGGAGTGACTGGGTTTGCGGTGGCACGATTTTGGCGAAGCGGTTGAGTGCGCAGGCGGCCGGCTGGTTTGGAGATGGATACACCGCGGTAGATCGCTACTTGCTTAGCGGAGTGACAAATAATGGCGGAAAAATATGGCGCACTTTTGGGGCAGGATATGTTTATCGCCGAACATTCACATTCCATACCTACGCGACCAATTATTCAAAGTATCTCAACGGCGCAAACGAGCATGTCGTCGGTCAGTGGCAGCACCCGATATTTGGGAGCTACAGTAAATGAGTACTCAATTTCGATTCGAACGACCAGAAGAGCTTGCAATCGTTGCTCGACCATCGCTATCTGTTGCAGTCGTAATTTCATGCCGAGATGGTCAGGAGAAACTCGATCTGGTGCTGGCTTCTTTGAGCGCTCAGAGTTATCCATCAAAGCTTCTGTATGTGTACATAATCGATGATGGCAGCCAAATGGCCATCACAATTCCAGCTCTTGCACCAAAAAATACCAACATCATTCGTTATAAGAACTCTCCATCACATTGGGGCAAGACTGCAGCCACCAATGACTGTGTAGCAAAACTCAAGGAAGATGTCTTGTGGTTTGTGGATGCGGATATGGTTTTTGAACCAACCCACCTGGCAGAACATATGAAGTGGCACCACGACGCCGACGATTACGTTGTGTTGGGATGGAAGAGATTTGTTCAAGATTGGGGCTACACCCCGAAAGATCTCTATCACTCGCTATCACAAGGTGAATTTCATAATCTGCACAAGCAAAGTTGGAGTAAGGATCTGTGGGAAGAGCGAATCAATCGCACAGATGATTTACGGAAACCAGCGCTAGAAGGCTACCGATCAGTGGTGGGCGCGACTTTCTCAATCATGAATTCACAATGGTCCAAATTGGGCGGTTATAACCGTGAACTCATTACGGGAGAAGATACTGAACTTGGTTGGCGCATTTTTGCAAATGGACTACGAACAGTCCCTGAACGTAACGCCCATTCATGGCACTTAGGATTTAGTACAGTTGAAAAGAATAAAGATTTAATTCAACGCCACAATGATCCGGCGCTAGCGCAGTTCATACCCGAAATGCACTCAATTCGCTCACGTTATGAATTCGATTGGAAAGTTCCAACGTACAAAATCTTCTTTGATGTTCGAAACCTAAAATTATCCGAACTACTTGAGTATCAGACTGAACTCTTGGCTCTCAAAGGAACCTCGGCTCATTTCACACTACTTGGCCCGTGGAAAGTACTAAGAAATCGATACTCTCCGACGACAGATGAATACGCAGATCTACGCGAAATTCACTCTTGGCTCAAGGGCGATGAGCGCTTTGACTTTGTGGAGATTGATTCTGATGTAAATCTCACGATAGATGACATCATTGAACTAATCGAGCCAAGTTCTACTGCACACTATATTTTCGCCGAAGGTAAGTTAAAAGTTAACTTTAAGCACTTGTCTGATTATCAGCTCTTGAAAGGCGAAGGCCTAACGGGAATCGTTGATCAGGAAGATAATCGCGCTTTTGTAATTTTTGGTCCAGCGCTAGCTCGGGCAGTATCAACCGGTGGATGGGTTTATGAAAACATCTCACAGCAGTGGGGGATTTCGTGGCTGACCCATGAGAGATTCATGCAAGTAAACGTAGGCAAGCGTTCTCGGATTGGTCGATTCTTCAGATTCATTAAGCGTGAAGGAAAGAAAGTTAATTCACCTAAACAGTTGGCTATTTTTATTAAGAAGCTTGCAAAGTTGGTCTTGCGAAAAGTATTGCGCAATGGGTAAACCAACGATCATCCTTGCGACGAGCAATGGAATTGGAATGGGCCACTTAGCTAGAGCAACGGCGATAGCAGAAGCGATGAAGAATTTTGCTACACCCGTAATTGTCTCTGTTGCTGGTGGTATTGCAGAAATTCCTGCCGCAACTGGAATTCGGTGTGAGTACATCCCTGGAAAAACTCGAGGATGGATGCCTCGAAAGAATTGGGATACTTACTTTCGTGATCGCTTAGTTGCAATAGCGCACGAGACCGGCGCCAGCGTCATCTCCTTCGATGGCGTAGTTCCATATCCTGGCTTCATCGCTACTAAATTAATTGATCCTAAATTACAACTCGTATGGGTCAGGCGAGGCATGTGGCAGAAAAATCTTTTGCGCTTTGTCTTACCGTTCCAATCGCAGTTGGTAGATCAAGTGATCGAACCAGGAGATTTTGCTCGAGCTTATGACCTAGGTCCGACTTCAGGGCGCACGGAGGCGATAGTTACTGCTCCGGTCTCGCTCTTTCACAAAGAGAGTGCACTTTCACGCGATGCTGCTCGAAAAGTATTGGGTCTTGATCCCACACGTCCGGCAGTGCTAGTTCAACTTGGCACTGGCGAAAGCGATGTGAATGAAAAAATGAGAGCTGCGCTCTCAGGTTTACTAGGGTGGAAAGATTTGCAAGTTGTACTCACAAAGAATCCAGTTGATAAAAATGGATCCTCACTAGCTCCTGCAGGATTAGATATTCGGGTCGTGCGCCACTTCCCATTAGCTCAGGTACTGCACGCCTTTGATGCAAGTGTTTGCGCAACGGGATACAACGGCGTGCACGAACTATTGCCAGCGCAAGTACCGACCGTATTTGTCTCAAATATTCGAGGAACAGATGATCAAGAGGCGCGTGCGCAGTGGTGTCACGACATGGGCTTTGCGTTGCGAGCCAACCAAGCAGATTTAAAGAGCATTACGGCAACCGTCAAAAAGCTACAAGATGCGCAAGTTCGCGAGCGGCTTCATAATCAATGTGCTCACCTTCCTGATCCTGTCGGGGGAGACGAGATCGCAAAGATTCTCTATGAGTTCTCACTCAAGAGCGGAAATTCTCGCTATGGGCAACTTCAGAGATTAAAGCGAGTTTTATTCTGGGGCGTTCTACGAAGACTGGCCCTTGTCTACCGGGTAATTAATCCACACAAGGTAGATAACAAGGTGCAGAACGAAGGCCCAATCTGGGGGTCACAGAATTCGGCTGAAGAACTGCATCCTTTGATAAAAGGAAACGTTCGATTCGAACACCTCATCACTGGTGCTTCAGAGGATTACATTAAGCGGCGCAAAGTGATTGCAGAAAATGCCTACGGCCTCAAGTAACTCTTGAATCTGACCCCTGAATCTTTTCGTATTGCCGTGTTTCGGTGAGATCTCTCATTCTTTGAAATCCATCCCACACTTCTACATAGGAAGTGGTCAACGGGGAGATAGCTAGACGTATTGTGTTAGGTGTTCGGTAATCGGGAATGACATTGGCAAATTTGCGAAGCGCTACACAGATTCTCGCTGCATCAGGGTGACCAATAGATATATGCCCGCCACGTTCCTGAGGATTTCTTGAAGTGAGAAGTGTGTAGCCGATAGGCGCTAACCATTCATCAAATAAATCAATCATCATTTGAGTTCCGGTAGCTGCCTTCGCTGCAATCACTTCGATACCTGCTTCTTCAATCATCGCAAAGGAAACTTGAATACCGCGAATGCCAATGATTGATGGACTAGCAATTTGGAAACCACGAATTCCATTGGCCTTTACAAACTCTGCTCCCATGCCAAATTGATCCTCGTTGGCAAACCATCCTTGAATTGGAGTGTGTAATTCATTTTGAATTTTCTTATTCACGTATAACCAGGCCGGAGCACCAGGCCCGGCATTGCCATATTTATATGTGCACCCAACGGCCAAATCAACGCCATTTTCATCAAAGTTCAACTCGATTGCCCCGGCTGCATGGCTGGCATCCCACACAACGAGGGCTCCATATCTCCGAGCCAAGTCAGTGATGGACTTTATATCTGTACGTGCACCTGATCGATATTGAATTACTTCGAAAGTTACCAGCGCAACATCTTCTGACATGTACTTCTCTAGCAATTCTGCAGTAATTAATTCATTCTCTGCAATCTTAGGATCCTCATTGTCAATGATTACTAGATTGAGTCCGTGGTATTTAGCAATACCATCAAGAATGTAGCGGTCAGTTGGAAAGTTTGCGGCATCTGTAATAATCGTTTTTCGACCAGGGCGCGCGCCAATTGCGGCAAGACATAGTTGATAGAAGTTAACCGATGTTGTGTCGCAGACTAGAACTTGGCCTTGCGCCGCACCCAGAACCGCTCGACCCAGAAGATCTCCCGCTACCTGTGCCTCATCTATCCAATGGCTCCAACCGGTAACGACTTCCTTGCCCCACTCTTGCGAGAGGTAATCTCCGATTACTTTGACTGTGGCATGGGGCAACCGGCCGAGCGAATTGCCGTCGAGGTAGCAGAGATTTGGGTCAGTTATCACAAACTTACTTCGGTAATCGGCAAGCGGGTCGCTTTGATCGAGCTCTAATGCGTAAGCACGGTCAGTAACCTTCATAGTTCAAAGGTACGCTCTCCTACCGTGGCGCGCAACGTTGTAAATGTCGAAGAGGTTTTTAAAGCCTTTGATATTCGCCCACTTCTTGATGGGGTTTCACTTGGTGTTTCAGAGGGCGATCGAATCGGAATAGTTGGACGCAACGGTTCTGGCAAGAGCACTTTGATGAAGATTATTGCAGGTACGGAAGAACCAGATTCAGGCCGGGTAACAAAATCAAGCGCTGCACGCATTGGAATTCTTTCTCAAATTGATACAGCCGCAGCAGATGCAACAGTGGGTGATGTTGTCATTGGTAATCGCGAGAAACATGAATGGGCTAGCGATCCAAAGATTCGTGAAATCTTTACTGGTCTCTTTGGTGGATTTGATGACCACCTATTTGAGCGAGTTTTTGCATCTTTATCGGGTGGCGAGAAAAGACGAGTGGGTCTAGCAAAATTACTGATCGATGATCTTGATTTAATCCTGCTAGATGAGCCGACAAACCATTTAGATGTCGAAGGAGTTGCCTGGCTTGCTCAACATTTAAATAATAGAAAAGATTTAGCGCTATTAGTTGTGACGCACGATCGATGGTTCTTAGATGCCGTCACTGATCGCACATGGGAAGTCGTTCTCGGAAAAGTCGAAGAGTATGACGGAGGTTATTCGGCATTTGTTCTGGCAAAAGCTGAGCGATCACGCCAAGCAAATGTTTTGGATGCTCGTAGAAATAATCTAATTCGCAAAGAACTAGCCTGGCTTCGACGCGGTGCTCCAGCTAGAACCACCAAACCCAAGTTCCGAGTCGATGCTGCAAACGAATTGATTTCTGCTGAGCCGGCACCACGAGACTCCACTGAACTTTTAAAGTTTGCACTCAATCGCTTAGGTAATACCGTCTTTGAATTACACCACGCTGTTATAAATGCTGGCGACAAAAAACTCATTGGGGATTTAACGTGGAACATCGGTCCGGGAGATCGAATCGGAATTGTGGGAGTTAATGGCGCCGGAAAGACAACGCTGATGCGCACTTTGGCGGGCTTGCATCAACTTTCGGGCGGAAAACTTGTCACCGGCATTACCGTCAAAGTGGCCTTCTTAACCCAACATCTAGATGAGTTAAATCCTGAGTGGCGCTTGCTCGAAGCCGTGGAAAAAGTTGCAACACATGTCGAAATTGGTAAAGGCAAGACGTTATCTGCATCGCAACTATGTGAGCGTCTAGGTTTTGATCGTGATGCCCAGTGGACTCCAGTTGGAAATCTATCTGGCGGTGAACGTCGTCGCTTACAGCTCACTCGCCTATTGATGGATTCTCCGAATGTGGTTCTACTGGATGAGCCGACAAATGACTTTGATATCGAAACCTTAACCGAGCTAGAAGACTTGCTAGATAGTTACGGTGGAACCCTGATTGTTATTTCTCACGATAGATACTTCTTAGAGCGAGTCTGTGATCGCTTCTATGGCTTGTTGGGAGATGAGAAACTTCGTGATTTACCTCGCGGGGTAGATCAGTATCTTGAGCAACGTGCCGAAGCACTTAGCTCGCAGAGTAGTTCAGCGACAAAGTCTGGAACAGGCTCAAGTGCGGCCGAAGAGAGACAGCTCAAAAAAGATCTCGCGCGAGTTGAGAAGCAGATAGCAAAAGGTAAAGAGCGAATTGCGAATCTACTTGCTGAACAAGAACGTGAAAGCGCTAATCACCAACGTTTAGTTGAGATTGCCACTGAACTCGCCGCCACGGAGAGTGAACTTGCTGGGCGAGAAGAAGAGTGGTTGGCAGTGACTCTAGCTCTCGAAAGTTAATAGGATTACTTCATGTCCAAAAAGACGCAACGCTTAGATTTCCTGGCGGCAATATCAGGAGTCATGATTGCCCTTCAGGCCCGAGCCAACGGAGAACTCTCGCATCGCATTGGCAGCGGGGTTCAGGCAGCACTTGTTTCATTCGGATCAGGCTTAATTATTATTGCTGTGATTGCACTCTTTAACCCATCAATAAAGGCAGGTGCAAAAAATCTACGCGGTGCGGTGATGCGCAAAGAGTTACCTACGTGGACACTATTTGCAGGAGCACTGGGGGGAAGCTTCGTCGCTGTGCAAACCCACATCGTGCCCCTTATCGGAGTGGCAATTTATTCAGTTGCATCGATTGCTGGTCAGACAGCGGCATCACTTATTGTTGATCGAATCGGACTTACAGGTGGGGGAAAGAAGCGCATTACATCGCGTCGAATTGCAGCGGCCCTTTTCACTGTATTTGCAGTATTTATCTCAGTCTTTGATCGACTTGATGCCCGAAATCTTTCGATATTGGCAGTTTTCTTGGGGTGTATCGCTGGAGCAATCGTTGGCGTTCAACGCGCACTCAATGGTCAAATTAATGAACATTCACACCAGAGTTTTACAACGTCATTACTTAATTTCATTATGGGTACAGCGTTTCTGGTTATCTTCTTATCGATTCTCATAGCCTTTGGTCCAACAGAACTTGTTCCGTTACCTGCCGGACCGTGGTGGATTTACACCGGTGGCGTCATCGGGGTTATTTATATTGCTTTCACATCTACCATCGTTCAACACTTAGGGGTATTAACTTTTACCCTCTTTAGCGTCGGAGGACAGTTGGTTGGATCGCTGCTAATTGATTTCTACTCCCCAACCGAAGGCGTGCAGGTAAGTGCTTATCTTGTTGCAGGAATTGTTATGACTTACTTTGGAGTGCTCGTCGGTGGCGTAAATAATTCACAGTCGCGGAAACGATTGAAGCAGTAATAAAGAACGCGGCAATTGCATAAGAAGAGGTCTTAACCCAAGGCAAAGAGGCCGCATAAAAACCAGCAAGAGTTATCCCTGCGCCCCACAGGACTGCACCAACAATATTTGCTGACAAAAATTTGTAGTAATTCATCTTTGATGCACCAGCTATCGGTGGCACAAATGTTCTAAACCAAGGGAAGAAGCGAGCGGCAACAACGGCCCACCAACCTGTGTGTTCATAAAAGCGTTCAGAACGAGCAATCATTCGCTGAATTCGTGGTGATTCCCTCTTATCCAGATATGGACGACCAACAACTCGACCAATGACAAACCCGACCTGGTCACCAAAGAATGCAGCAGCCACAATTATTGTGACTAGAAGTGCAATGTTGATATTTCCGTGTGAAGCAGCGACGAGTCCTGCGCTAAACAATATTGAATCACCGGGTAGCCAAAAGCCGAAGAAAAGTCCCGTTTCAACGAAGACTATAGCTCCGACAATTATGTAGAAAATAAAGGGAGCGAGAGATGAGAGTTGAGAATCAAAGGATGCAGCTAGTTCAATCACACCGAAGCCTTTACCGCCGCTGCTACTTTTGTTACGACATTAGGGTCGAAGACGCTAGGAACAATGAAAGAAGTGTTGAGCTGCGATGGGCTGACGCAATCGGCAATCGCTTCTGCAGCTGCCACTAGCAACTTATCTGTAATTTTATGGGCTTGGGCATCGAGCAGGCCGCGGAAAATACCCGGGAAGGCCAGCACATTGTTAATTTGATTTGGGTGATCACTGCGCCCGGTGGCAACGACAGCGGCGTACTTACGTGCAATCGCAGGATCAATTTCGGGATCTGGGTTTGCAAGTGCAAAAACAATTGAACCTGCAGCCATGGATGCGACGTCCTCTTCATTAAGAACGTGAGGAGCACTTACTCCAATAAAGATATCGGCGCCAGCCATTGCTTGGTGGACATCTCCGGTGAAGTTGCCCGCATTCGAGTGTTCGATAAACCAAGAACGCATTGGATCAGTTGATGTTGAGTCCTTATTGATGACACCATCTTTATCGAATGCAATGATGTTTTGAGCACCACTTAAAACTAATAGTCGGGCAATTGCTGTTCCGGCAGCACCGGCTCCGCTCATCACAATCTTTACTTTAGACATATCTTTCTTTACTAACTTCAGCGCGTTTCGCAGAGCCGCTAGAACAACTATTGCGGTGCCATGCTGGTCATCATGAAAAACTGGAATATCGAGCAGTTCGCGAAGTCGGCGCTCAACTTCAAAGCAACGGGGTGCTGAGATATCTTCAAGATTAATTCCGCCATATACCGGAGCGATGAGCTGCACGGTGCGAACAATTTCATCAACATCTTGAGTATCAAGACATACAGGCCACGCGTCTACATTCGCAAAGCGCTTAAAGAGTGCGGCCTTGCCTTCCATGACGGGCAGCGCAGCCGCAGGGCCGATATTTCCAAGTCCGAGTACGGCAGAACCATCGGTAACAACTGCAACGGTATTTCGCTTCATAGTCAGGCGACGGACATCTGAAGGATCATCGACGATGGCTTGTGAGATTCGTGCAACGCCAGGTGTATAGGCGCGCGATAAATCATCACGAGTTTTCAGAGGAACTTTTGAAGTCACTTCGATTTTTCCACCGAGATGAAGTAAGAATGTGCGATCACTGACTTTGCGAACAGTGAGCCCCTGGTTTGCAGAAAGAGCGTTATGAATCTGTTGCGCGTGATCAGCATCGATGGTGTCGCACGTTACGTCGATGACAACCTTTTCCAGCAAAGATTCAACAACATCGAGAGCGGTGATAGTCGCACCTGCGTTGGTTATCGTCGTGGTAATGAGCGCAACAGGTTGAAGTTCTGGGGAGCCTTCAACGCGAATAGTGATGCCGTAGCCGGGGGAGGTAGATGCCATTTACACAACTCCGTAAAGTCGGTCACCAGCATCGCCTAAACCAGGAACGATGTAACCCTTTTCATTTAACTTTTCATCAAGAGATCCGGTTACTAAGGTGATTGGAATTCCTGAATCTTTAAATTGATCTTCGAGCGCTTTAATTCCTTCTGGCGCCGCCAATAAGCAGATGGCGGTAATTTCGTTAGCCCCACGTTCAATGAGGTAATCAATTGCCATCACCAGCGTGCCACCTGTTGCCAGCATTGGGTCGAGCACAAAACACTGGCGCCCAGATAAATCTTCTGGAAGTCGATTGGCATATGTGCTGGCCTGAAGTGTGACTTCATCACGGACCATTCCGAGGAATCCAACTTGAGCAGTTGGCAATAACTTTGTCATTCCTTCAAGCATTCCCAAGCCGGCTCTCAGAATTGGAACTACTACCGGACGGGGCTCGGCTATTACTGAACCTGTTGTTGCAGTAACCGGTGTCTTGATTGAAATCGTTGTGGTGCGAACGTCACGTGTTGCTTCATAAGCAAGTAAGGTCACGAGCTCTTCGACAAGAAGTCTAAAAGTTGGAGAATCTGTCTTTTCGTCGCGCAAAATAGTTAATTTATGAGAGATTAACGGGTGGTTCGCAACGTGAACTTTCATGTCATCTACCTTACAGGGCTTTCTTTCTAATCCAATGAGTGCCAATATGGGAGATGTGTCAGAGCAGACCCAGGACTTCGCAGTTGAGGCGTGGCATGAAGACGGCCGCTGGTCTCTTGCAGTCTTGCCTGACCCCGATGACTTAACTCACATCATTGATCGATTAAAGAAGCAGCAAACTAATGGTGGGGCAGTTGCTCTAATCGCAATTGACGACGAATTCTTTATTGCAATTCGTGTACTAGGTAGCCACGTTAAATATTTCATGAGCGACCTCACCGCAGCACTTGATTATGAAGTTGCGGCAGAGTTCTTAGAAATCGCAGATATCGATGCACCAGATGAAGAAGATGAACCGCTGCCCACCGGAGATTTAGATATTTTTGCTGACCTTGGGCTACCTCATATGGAACTTTCTACGCTCTGCGATGACGCAGATTTGTTTCCCGATGAACTCATTGAAGCGATCGCTCACCGATTAGGTTTTGGAGAGCAATTTGCAGAGTTGTTGGAGTCATAGAAATTTCACTCCGTACACCTGATGAGTTAATGAGCGAGGCAATTGCAATTGCTCGTAGTGCTGTGAGCACAGGAGATGTTCCAGTCGGTGCGATAGTTCTCAATAAAGATGGCGTTGTAATTGGCAAAGGCACTAATGAGCGAGAAGCTCACAACGATCCGACCGCACATGCTGAAGTCGTAGCGATTCGGAACGCAGCCTCACGATTACAGAATTCACGACTTGATGGTTGCACTCTGGTTGTCACCCTTGAACCGTGTGCAATGTGTGCCGGTGCTATCGCGCAATCAAGAATCTCACACCTAATTTTTGGAGCTTGGGATGAAAAGGCCGGAGCTGTGGGATCGGTGTGGGATGTGCTTCGAGATCCACGATCAATCTTTAAGGTAGAGGTGACCGCAGGCGTTAAGGAAAGTGAATGTGCGCAGTTGCTGAAAGATTTCTTCTCAGATAAGTAGTTCGTACGACGGATTTAAAATAACAAGCTGGCCGTCTTCTTCTCCGACCATTCCTTCCGCGCGTAGTTCCATGCCAACTTCCAATCCTGCGATTTCGCGACGACCTAAGAAGTTCAAGGTAATTCCGCCACTGTGATCCCAAACTTCGACTTGAAGTGTTGGCGCTGAACCACTTGGCGCAGTGGATATCGAGGTAACACGGCCATGGACCATGGAACGCTTACGCCATTGAATCTCTCCAATAGGAGTTACATCATCGGCATAGTGTGTAATCGGAGCGAAAATTCTTGGTGCTTCCTGCACTGGCTTTTGAATCTCTGTTGGTTTAATCCGGGCAATATGTTCGCGATCATGGTTGACCACCAGCGGTTTTCCGGAAGAAATTCGGTTGACGTCAAATGGAACAATCGTTGCTACTACGCGCTGAAGTTGCGAAATAGGTGCCGCGATCTCTTCCGCTGTTTGATCATGCAGTAAACGGCCTAAGAATCGTGAGTAAGAGCGACGAGGAAGAAGAATGGTTAACTCCACATCTGGTTTCTCGGTTTTGCGGATTGCGTAGTCGAGCGCGGAGTTAGCGATACGTCGATCTGGGCAATCAATCAGTTCGAGTTGAACATCTTCTACCGCATCAGATTCTGCCCATGCTCGCTGAATATCTTCGGCACGACGGTCATCGATGACAAAGTGAACTGCCTTTAACTTGTGTGGTTTCAGGCTGCGCGCATAACGGACTGCGCCCACGGTAGCGATATCAACGCTATCGATAAAAACTGTTACATCGTGGCGAGCCATTGATGTCGCGCGCTCTTGCTCACCTTTAACGGAGAGCACTTCTTGCTCGCGAGTGTATTGACGGCGAAGTCGTAAGAATGTGGCAACCAAAATTGGAGCCATGACAAGGACTAACCATGCACCTTGCGTAAATTTCACAACGGAGAAGATGACGACGATTGCTAATGAAATCGAACCTGCGAGTCCGTTGATGAAAGCTTTCACCTTCCATCCCTGTGGTTTTGTGCGCTGGAAGTATCGCGTCATTCCGAAACCAGCCAACATAAATCCGGTAAAGACACCGAGAGCGTAGAACGCAACTAGATGCTCGACAGATCCTGCCGTAATAACTACCAAGAAGATTCCGCCACCTGCAAGTAATAGAATGCCATTTGAGAATGCCAGGCGGTGTCCGCGCTTAGTTAATTGACGTGGCAGATACCCATCTGATGCAACAAAGTTAACTAGTAGCGGAAATGCACTGTATGTGGTGTTCGCGCCGGCAAATAAAATAAGCATCGTTGCCAGCTGAACCATAATAAACATAAACGATCCGAATGCACCGTTTCCGACAGCAGCTTTAGCAATCTGTGAAATCACCGTCGGCACGCCTGATTCATAAGGCATCGCGTGAATGTGATGAGCAAAGTAAGAAACACCCAAAACTAGAGTTCCAAGGAGGCAGCTCATGATTACAAGAGTGCGTTTTGCATTGACATGCTCTGGCGCTTTGAAGAGGGCAACACCATCAGATATTGCTTCTAAGCCAGTAAGAGAAGATCCACCATTTGCAAAGGCCCGGAGCAAGATAAAAATGGCGGCAAATGTGAGTAGCCCTTGTGGTTCACCAAGTTCGACTGCGCCAGGAAGATCTGTATCCAGGACCGGCAGCGTTCCATTTGCTAATCGGTAGAGACCCATTCCAAAGACAATGAACATACATCCGACGAAGAAGTAGGTGGGAAATGCAAATGCTTTTCCAGCTTCTTTTACGCCGCGCAAGTTTCCGTAGGTAAGAAGTGCAATGACGGCAAAGATCATATGCATCTTCCACGGTTCTGCCGCGGGGAAGGTGGAAATAATTGCGGCGACACCAGCAGCGGCTTGAATTGCGAGAGTGACAATGTAATCAAGCATCAGAGCGACAGCTGCAATTTGTGCCACAACCGGTCCGAAGTTATCGCGCGAGACTATGTATGCGCCACCCGTTTTTGTATAGACGTCGATGACATTTCGATATGACAAGGTAATGATTACAAGAATCACAAGAACGATTGCTGTCATCGGCATCAAGATTGCAAACGCAGCAAGTCCAAATGCCGGAAGGAGCGCAATCAAAATTTGTTCGGAGCCGTAGGCAGAAGATGAGATGCAGTCAGAGGAGAGAATCCCAAGCCCGTATCGCTTGCTCAGACGCTGATGGCCAAGTGAGTGGCGATTGAGTGCGCCACCTAGGAAGAAGCGCTTTACCTTGTACGAGAACGGATCCTTCACATGTGCATGTTCTTGAAGTGCTACCGGCTCCGGTGCATCATCGGTCCAAGACTTGGCCACTACTACTCCCTCGGGTGTTGCAGTTAAAGCATCACCATTGCGCGGGTAACCAGTTTAGGTGACCCATCGATAACTCGTAAGTATGCTTATCTTATGCGCACTCAGTTATATATAGATGGTCAATGGTTAGATGGAACCGGCACTGTAGATGTTCTCGATCCAAGCGATGGCTCAGTTATAGCCAAAGTTGCCACATCTAGTGACGAACAGAACCTAGCCGCCGTAGCCGCCGCCGACCGCGCCGCCGCCTCCTGGGCGAAGACCGCCCCACGTGTGCGAAGTGAAATTTTGCGTAAGGCATTTGAAACCATGATTGCCGAAGCTGATTACTTGGCTGAGCTGATTTCGAAAGAGAACGGCAAGGCCCTGCCTGATGCAAAGGCAGAAGTAAATTACGCCGCCGAATTTTTCCGCTGGTTCGCGGAAGAGACTGTGCGCATCTCAGGTGATTTCCGAATGGCGCCATCGGGGGATAAGCGAATCTTGGTCACGCACCAACCCATTGGTGTTTCACTTCTGATTACTCCGTGGAATTTTCCTGCTGGAATGGCAACTCGCAAAATTGGACCAGCAATTGCTGCAGGCTGCACCATGATTTTAAAACCTGCTGGTGAAACTCCACTGACTGCGCTCGCAATCGTAGACATTCTTGAACGTTGCGGATTGCCAAAGGGTGTATTAAATGTAATTCTTCCAGCACAAACAGGTCCAGCAATTAGCAAATTGCTTCACGATGACCGAGTAAAGAATCTTTCATTTACTGGCTCAACATTTGTTGGAAAGATTCTGCTCAAAGAAGCGGCAGATCAAGTTATTCGCTGCTCGATGGAGCTCGGCGGAAATGCGCCATTTGTTGTATTAGATGATGCAAATATTGAAGAAGCTGTTAAAGGTTTGATGATGGCAAAGATGCGCAATGGTGGGGCTGCATGCACTGCTGCAAATCGCATCTATGTTGCACGTTCAATTGGCGATAAGTTCATTGCAGAATTTACTAAGGCAATGGCTGCAATGAAGATGGGTGTCGGTCGCGAAGCTGGGACACAGCTTGGCGCAAGTGTTTCCATGAAAGAGCGAAATAAGATTGCAGAATTAGTTGATGCTTCTAAAGCTCGCGGTGCCAAGATTCACCTCGGTGCCACAACTCCCGAAGGTGCTGGGGCTTTCTACCCAGCAACAGTTCTTGAAGTTGCTAAAGATGATGAGATTTTGGCCAACGAAGTCTTTGGCCCGGTTGCTCCTATTGTTCTTTTTGATACGGATGAAGAAGCGCTCGTCATGGCTAATGACACCGAGTACGGACTTATTAGTTACGTGTACTCAGAAGATCTCAAGCGAGCAATTCGTTTTGCCGAAGGAATTGAAGCGGGTATGGTCGGAATCAACCGAGGCTTGCTCTCTGATCCGGCGGCACCTTTCGGTGGCGTAAAGCAATCAGGACTAGGCCGTGAAGGTGGATTCGATGGCGTGCACGAGTTCTTGCAGACAAAGTACATCGGTGTAGAGATCTAGATTCTTCGCCAATTATTTACCGGACATTCACTATCGACCCGTGGGTAAGTCTGTGGCTGCGCGGAGAATAGAAGCGCTTCCCCAGCCGATTACTTGCTCAAGAAGGGGTTGCTGTGTCACAAATTAATGATCTACCAGAGTGTTTCTTGTGTCGTTCTCAAGACCTCGAACTTGTTATGAATGCAGAAAACGGACCAATGGTTCTCTGCGACGAGTGCGGGTACTCAAGCCTGATGTCTAATAAACATCTCACGCTGCCAACCGTTATAACTATCGCTTCATAATTCAACAAACATTAACTGCTAATTCTGCCTGCTTCACTTTGGGCGAATAGCTCCACGAGTGATTCCACTTTATCTTGATCTGAAGCAGGAATCGGAAATTCAATTTCATAGATGTTTTCTGATTGGTTATCTTTATAGATTTGGCAAAGATAACTATTTGATTTAACATGGTAAGAAAGCTTGAAACCAAGTATTTCTGTTTCAAGTTTCTTATCATCAATCAGCTTCTTAGCTTGAATTTCGTATCTAGACCTGTCTGAGTTCGTTAGCTCTTGAAATTTGGTAAGGACGGCCTGCTCCCGAAGCTGTTGCTCGGGAGTTAATTCAAACTCATCCTTAGTTTCCATGACCCAAGGC
Source organism: Streptomycetaceae bacterium (assembly GCA_027483765.1). Lineage (GTDB taxonomy): Bacteria > Actinomycetota > Actinomycetes > Nanopelagicales > Nanopelagicaceae > Planktophila. Next base: position 135,300 of record JAIXTW010000002.1, on the reverse strand, counting down.
TATCTCAGGTGCCACAAGCTAAGGGCTTTATATCCAATGAATAGGTGTCTTTGGCAAACTGCCACTTTCCTTCGATAAATGCTTTCGCATATGCAATTCCAAAGTAGGAAGAGTCGGTGAAAGATATGCATCGCCTCCACGTATTGAAGTTTTCAACGTTCTTGCCAACGCTTGTAGTCCCTGGACTTCTTGTTACGGTGCGTGCAACTCGAACACTCCCAAAGGTTCCTTTCTTCCAAATCTCCACTGTCAGTGTCACTTTGCTTTGTGGAAGATTGCACTTTGAAAAGGCATCAACTTTTACAGCACGGTACCCATTTGTCTCTAGGACGGACCTAGAAATATGGGCCTGACTAATTTGAATTCTGCAAGGCGGTTTAGGTTTCTTGCTAGGTTCAACCGCTTGGGAGGCTTGCGAGATTCCTAAGAATAGAAAAACGAAAACGGCGACTAGTGGAGAAGCTTTCTTGAAGTAATTCATGCCTAAGGCTTTCAAGAACTCAGAAATTTTGAATCGGGTTATCCACAGTAGAGCTGGCGGAGGATGAGGGATTTGAACCCTCGATAGGTTGCCCTATACACGCTTTCCAAGCGTGCGCACTCGGCCGCTATGCGAATCCTCCTGAGTCATACCCACCTGCTTAAATAAAGCCCGCGAGTTCGACCGGCTAAGGGTATCGGTCTCCAAGTGCGCGCTCTGACACTTAAGATTGGGGCAGATCTCCGGTGCGACGCCATCGTGCTGAACTCCCCCAGGGTAGGAATACAGCAAGGGTAGGTACGCTCTGACGGGTGCACCGGAGGTCCCAAATAATTGAATACATACAGTAATTAAGCAGCTCGCAGCCAATTAGAAGTGAATTGAATTGCGACCTTCACGAGAGTAGAAAAAGATGTCATTAGCGTTATATCGAAAGTATCGCCCCTCTGTATTTGCAGATGTCATCGGGCAAGAACACGTCACTGTTCCTTTATCTAACGCACTCGAATCGGGAAAAACACACCACGCATATCTATTTAGCGGACCCCGCGGTTGCGGAAAAACTTCTAGCGCTCGCATCATGGCGCGCTCACTTAACTGCGAAAAAGGGCCAACACCAACCCCATGCGGACTCTGCCAATCGTGTAAAGATCTAGTTGCCAATGGCCCAGGCTCTATCGATGTTATTGAACTCGATGCTGCAACACATGGATTAGTAGATGATGCTCGCGATCTTCGCGATAAAGCATTCTTTGCACCAGTACAGAGTAAGTACAAGATTTACATCATCGATGAGGCTCACCAGTTGGGGCCCGGAGCTGCTAACGCTCTGTTGAAGGTTGTAGAAGAGCCACCTCCCCACGTAATTTTTATCTTTGCAACAACTGAACCAGAGAAGTTAATTTCTACGATTCGCTCTCGTACCCACCATTACCCATTTCGATTAGTGCCACCAGGAATTCTTACAACTCACCTCGAAAGCATCTGCCAATCCGAAGGTGTAAAAGTAGCTAAAGGTGTTCTACCACTCGTAGTTCGCGCATCCGGAGGCTCTGTTCGAGATGCTTTATCTGTGCTCGGACAGCTCCTTGCAGGTGCGGGTAAAGACGGCGTTAGTTACGAAATTGCGATTCAGCTTCTTGGCTTTACCGATGGCGCACTTCTTGATGATGCGATGGATGCAGTCGCTGCTCGCGACGGCGCAACGCTCTTTAAGACCGTAGATCGCGTCATTGAATCTGGCCACGACCCACGTCGCTTCACTCAAGACTTACTCGAACGTCTGCGCGATCTCATGATTGTTGACGCACTCGATGCCACAAATGCAAACAGTATTTTGCGCGAATTACCTGATGACCAACTCGAACGTATGCGCGTGCAAGCACAGAACATCGGACAAGCATCACTTTCGCGGGCAGCAGATATTGCAGCTGAAGGTCTTACCCAAATGCGTGGAGCAACCGCGCCCCGTTTAATCCTCGAACTCATCTGCGGTCGCATCCTGCTACCTATCGGCGACGCCAGCGAATCAGGACTTCTTGCTCGCATCGAACGCCTCGAACGTGTTGGCAATATTGCCACTCCTGCTTCTCAAATCATTGAGCCGTCGAGTAACTCGCTTCGCTCACATACTCTCCTCACTCAAGATTCATCGAAGCAACCGGCAGCGAAGGCGAAAGCCGCTGATGTAGCAGAGGTTGTGAGCACAGCGAGTAGTTCGACGAGTCAGCCTGTCGAGCAGCCTCAGACGGCGACGCCGACCAAGGTAGAAAGTTTCGATGTAGCAGGGTTACGTAGGCTGTGGCCGGAAGTCATTGAGAATGTAAAGAAGCGCCGCCGCTTAACGTGGTCGTTGTTATCTGCGAGTGCCCAGATTCTCGGCGTGGACGATAAGAACATCACGATTGGAATCGTTAACCCAGGAGCACGTGATTCATTTATTCGCAGCGAATCAGATGAGATTCTGCGCCAAGCATTCATTGAAGTTGTTGGGCTCGATCGCAAGATTGAAGTGACAGTGGATCCAAGTATCGATACAACATCAACTCCAGAGGCACGCGCAGTGCGAACATCAGAGGCTCCAACAGATAAGACACAACTTTCGGGGGCAGCACTACTTGCCGCCGAATTAGGTGCCACTGTCATTAGCGAAACGAACCACGAATAATGTCAACCGGAATGTATGAAGGCGCGATTCAAGATCTCATTGATGCGTTAGGTCGCTTACCTGGAATCGGACCAAAGAGCGCGCAACGCATTGCATTTCATATCTTGCAATCGGATTCTGAAATCGCAGCTAACTTAGTTGAGGCGGTACGCACTGTAAAAGAGCGTGTGAAGTTTTGTACGCAGTGTGGCAACGTCTCGGAAGAGACAGAGTGCAGAATCTGCCGCGATCCACGGCGTGATGGCACAAAGATTTGTGTTGTGGAAGAGAGTAAAGATGTCATTGCAATCGAGCGCACCCGCGAATTCCGCGGTAAGTACCACGTGCTAGGTGGCGCCATCAGTCCGATTGATGGAATCGGCCCAGATCAATTACGTATCCGTGAATTAATGCAGCGCCTTGCTGATTCATCGATTACTGAAATCATTCTGGCCACTGATCCCAACCTCGAAGGTGAAGCGACCGCCACCTATCTTGCGCGCCTGATAAAGCCGATGGGTATCAACGTTTCACGCCTTGCCTCCGGTCTGCCGGTGGGTGGAGATCTCGAATATGCAGATGAAGTCACGCTCGGTCGCGCATTCGAGGGCCGCACCAACCTTTAGTCTCATTATTTGGGCGCTCTATCGTCTCGAATAGCAAGATTTTCCGATAATTGGGTGGCGTCATTTTTTCTCCTGCTTCACACTTAGGCCATGGGACTCATTGTTCAAAAGTTTGGTGGCTCATCCGTAGCTGATGCCGAAGGCATGAAGCGCGTGGCCGCCCGCATTGTGGCGACAAAGAAGGCCGGCAATCAGGTCGTTGTCGTGGTGAGTGCGATGGGCGATACCACCGATGAATTGATCGATCTGGCCAACGCCGTCACACCAATTCCGCAGGGGCGCGAGCTCGATATGTTGCTCACTGCTGGCGAAAGAATTTCGATGGCCGTACTTGCGATGGCAATTAATAATCTTGGTTTTGAAGCGCTTTCATTTACTGGTTCTCAAGCTGGCGTCATTACCGACTCTGTTCACGGTAAAGCACGCATCATCGATGTGACACCAGGTCGAATTCGGGAAGCGATCGATAGCGGCGCGATTGCAATCGTTGCCGGTTTCCAAGGCATCTCGCAAGATACAAAAGACATTACAACTCTTGGTCGTGGTGGTTCGGATACAACTGCGGTGGCGCTCGCTGCCGCACTCGAAGCAGATGTCTGTGAAATCTACACAGATGTTGATGGTGTCTTCTCCGCCGATCCGCGCGTAGTTCCTTCTGCTCGCAAATTAAAGACAGTTACCTATGAAGAGATGTTGGAACTTGCAGCAGCTGGTGCAAAAGTTCTACACCTGCGTTGCGTTGAGTACGCACGCCGATTTAATTTACCGATACATGTTCGATCATCATTTTCACCTAACGAAGGAACATGGGTGGTTGAAAACCATCCGAATGGGGGCACCATGGAACAAGCAATCATCTCAGGCGTAGCGCACGATAAGTCAGAAGCTAAAGTAACTATCGTTGGTGTGCCTGATCGCACCGGCGTTGCCGCACGCATCTTCCAAGCCGTTGCCGATAATGACATTAACGTAGACATGATTGTGCAGAATGTTTCTGCGGCAGCTACGGGTCTGACTGATATTTCATTTACAGTCTCAAAGACCGAGGGCCAGAAGGCAACATCTGTTCTTCAACGCATCCAAGGTGAAGTTGGCTTCGCATCAATCATTTACGACGACACAATCGGCAAGCTCTCACTAGTGGGCGCAGGAATGCGTTCACACCCAGGTGTAACAGCCACATTTTTTGCGGCAATGGCTGATGCCGGAGTTAATATTGAAATGATTTCTACCTCTGAAATTCGCATCTCAGTCATCGTGCGCGAGGCAGATCTCGAGCGTGCAGCGAAGGCTGCCCACACTGCTTTTGGACTAGATGCAGATCAAATCGAGGCAGTTGTATATGGAGGAACAGGTCGATGACAATTAAAAAAGCTAAGTCACAGAAGAAACTTCCTTCACTTGCTGTCGTTGGTGCAACGGGTGCGGTCGGCACAGTAATGCTCGATATTCTGACTAAGCGCAAAAATGTTTACGGTGAAATCCGTCTGATTGCATCTGCTCGTAGTGCAGGCAAGAAATTAATGTGTCGCGGAGAAGAACTCACCGTAGTTGCACTCTCACCTGAAGCATTCGATGGAATCGATATCGCAATGTTCGATGTTCCGGATGAAATTTCTGCTGAATGGGCACCAATCGCGGCAAAGCGAGGAGCTGTTGTCGTAGATAACTCTGGTGCATTCCGAATGGATAAGAAGGTGCCACTTGTGGTTCCGGAAGTGAATCCAAAAGATATTAAGAAGCGTCCAAAGGGAATCATCTCTAACCCAAATTGCACAACTCTTTCCATGATTGTTGCGATGGGAGCCCTCGATAAAAAATTTGGGCTAAAAGAACTTGTTGTCTCTTCTTATCAAGCCGCATCCGGTGCCGGGCAACCAGGAATCGATGCGCTACATGATCAAATTTCAAAGGTCGCTGGCAAAAACTTAGGATCAGTTACTGAAGATTTGCGCGGAACAATCAAAGATCTAGGTCCATTCCCGGCACCACTAGCTATGAATGTTGTGCCATGGGCGGGTTCATTAAAGGAAGCGGGTTACTCTTCGGAAGAACTCAAAGTTCGCAACGAATCGCGGAAGATCCTTGGAATGCCAAAACTCAAGGTCTCTGCAACGTGTGTTCGCGTACCCGTTGTTACAACTCACTCATTAACCGTGCATGCAACGTTCTCAAAGGTTATTACCCGAAAAGCAGCACAATCTGCACTTAAAAGAGCTGAGGGAGTCTTCCTTTATGACAATCCAGAGAAGATGGAATTTCCAACTCCTGCTGATGTAGTCGGAACTGATCCAACCTGGGTTGGTCGTGTCCGCCAGTCTTTAGATAACCCAAAATCAATCGATCTCTTTGTCTGCGGTGATAATTTGCGCAAAGGCGCAGCGTTAAATACTGCACAAATTGCAGAACTCGTCGCTGCTGAATTCACCCGCTAACCACATCTAGACTGCGACTATGACAATCGTTGTCGCAGGTGGCACTGGCCTTGCCGGATCTGCAATTGTGCGGGCCTATCAGGCGACCGGAGCAGAAGTCATTGCAGTCAACCGCAAAGTTGTTGATCTCCTTGATCGCAGCGCCACATCTGCCTTCTTGAAATCTGTAAAACCTTCACTCGTTGTCGATGCTGCGGCGAAGGTGGGTGGCATTGGTGCCAACAACGCCTACCCGGTCGAATTCCTCTCAGACAATGTGCGAATTCAGAGCAATCTCATGGAGGCAGCACACGCGGCAGATGTAGAAAAATTTATTTTCCTTGGTTCCAGCTGCATCTATCCACGTGATTGTGCACAACCAATCAAAGAGGAGTACTTACTTACTGGCCCACTGGAGGAGACAAACTCAGCTTATGCAATTGCAAAAATAGCTGGAATCGAACTCATCAAGTCATTCCGTAAAGAATATGGTCGCACTTGGATCTCGCTCATGCCAACAAATCTCTATGGGCCACATGACAATTTCGAATTACAAGGCTCGCATGTACTTCCGGCATTTATCCGTCGTTTTGTTGAAGCCGCTCAAAGTAAAGTGGCGACCGAAACTTTGTGGGGCACAGGGTCGCCTAAGCGCGAATTCCTACATGTCGATGATTTGGCTTCGGCTGTTGTGCTCTTGGGCAACAAATATGATTCTAAAGAACACCTCAACATTGGAACAGGTGAAGATCTCACCATCAAAGAGTTAGCCGAACTTGTCGCCGAATTAGCGGGCTTTGAAGGTGAAATCGCGTGGGATGCAACGAAACCTGATGGCACTCCTCGCAAGGTTCTTGATGTTTCCAAGGCTAAATCGCTAGGTTGGGCCCCACAGATTTCTTTACGCGATGGAATCGCATCAACTATCGCTTGGTATATCGATGCAACTGCAAAGGGAGAAGCGCGACGATGAGTAGAAAAGTTGCATTAATTACCGGTGTAACAGGACAAGATGGTTCTTACCTTGCAGAGTTCTTGTTAGCAAAAGGTTACGAAGTACACGGTCTGATTCGTCGTTCTTCCACCTTTAATACCTCTCGCATTGATCATATTTACCAAGACCCACATGAGAAGAACCCAAAGTTGTTTCTTCACTATGGCGATCTCATCGATGGCGTAGGACTGACAAATCTCATCCGTGAAATTAAACCAACCGAGGTTTACAACCTGGGTGCGCAATCTCACGTACAAGTTTCATTTACGATGCCGCAATACACCGGACAGGTTGATGCCGTCGGAGCAGTGGGGCTACTTGAAGCTATTCGATCTGCCGACCTTGATATCCGCTTCTATCAAGCATCTACTTCCGAACTTTTCGGGTCCACCCCTCCGCCACAGAATGAAAATTCAGTTTTTCGTCCGCAATCTCCATACGCAGCTGCGAAGTTGATGGCGTATTGGTGCACAGTTAATTACCGCGACGGTTATGGCCTTCATGCGACAAATGGAATTCTCTTTAACCACGAATCCCCTCGTCGTGGTGAAACATTCGTTACTCGCAAAATTACCCGTGCTGTAGCTGCGATTAAAGCGGGCAAGCAAGAGAAGCTCTTTCTTGGAAACCTCACAGCTGTGCGCGACTGGGGTTATGCAAAAGAGTATGTCGAATCAATGTGGATGATGCTCCAAGAAGATAAGCCTTCAGATTATGTAGTTGCTACCGGTGTTGGGGCTACTGTGAAAGATTTTGCTGCGGCGGCGTTTTCACATGCAGGACTTAACTGGGAAGACCATGTAGAGACAGATAAGAAATATATTCGTCCAACAGAAGTTGATGCACTTATTGGCGATCCTTCAAAAGCCGAGAAGGCGCTCAATTGGAAAGCTAAGACTCACTGGAAAGAGTTGGCAGAACTAATGGTTGATGCCGACATTGCAGCACTCAAAAAGTAGTTAAAAACCTGCGGTCAGAGTTATCAGTGAAACTTCTGGCGGACTCGCAACGCGAATTCGTGAGAATGGCCCTGTTCCCATACCTGCAGAAACATTGAGCAGCGGTTCACCTTTCACAACTGTTAAACCACGAGCACGCCAATTAGGCAGGTCGCAATTTGTAGTCAACGCTTTAGAGCCACCGGGCCACGGCAATCGAACCTGACCACCATGGGTATGGCCAGCAAAGATTGCATCAAGATGATCCTGCGCCATAGCTTTAAGAATGCGCAGATAAGGAGCGTGTGTAACACCAATTGCTAGGTGACATTTTCCTGGTTCACCTGCAACAAGTGAGTAGTTATCGAATTCAAGGTGGGCATCATCTGTACCGCGAGCTTCGATAACTGTCTTATTGATTGTCAGCGTTGTGCGCGAGGTATTGAGATTCTTCCACCCGCGAGTTTGTAGGCCCGCATCAAGTTCTTGCCACGGAAGTTCAGGGCCATGAACTCGTTTTCCATGGTTAGGCAGTAGATACTTCAGAGGATTTTTTGGAACTGGTTCGTAGTAATCATTTGAACCAAATACATAAAGCCCCGGAATATCCAAGAGTGCATCGAGTGCATCGAGAACTACAGGAACAGCGCGCTTATGCGCTAAGAAATCACCAGTACTGATAACGAGGTCAGGCTTGAGCGAAATGAAGGATTTGATATCGGCGATCTCACTCTTACGAGCAGGTGTTAAATGCAGGTCAGAAAAATGCAGGACTCGAATATCTGCGTGGCCTGCAGGCAAGATAGGCATCTCGGCCTCGCGGAGAACGTATGTCATAGTCGTGAGAAGATTAACCCATGGGACTTAAAGAGACGCTAAAGAACGACCTCACCGAGGCAATTCGCAGTAGCGACAAGGTTGTATCGGGCACTATTCGCATGGTTCTCACCGCTATTACCAACGAAGAGGTATCCGGAAAAGAAGCACGCGTGCTCTCTGAAGACGAGATCATTGCCGTACTTTCGCGCGAGGCAAAGAAGCGTCGCGAAGCAGCAGAAGAGTTCGCAAAAGCTGGCCGCACAGATAAGGCGGCAGAGGAAAAAGCTGAAGGCGAAGTAATTGCAAAATACTTACCTGCGCAACTTTCCGAAGATGAAATTAAGAAGATGATTGCTGCTGCAGTTGCATCAACGGGTGCAGCCGGCCCTGCCGACATGGGCAAAGTTATGGGTGCAATAAAGCCACAGATTGCAGGAAAAGCAGATGGAGCACTTGTTTCATCCCTTGTTAAAGCAGCGCTAGCCGGAGGAAATTAATATGAAATTTGAATATGCAACGGTTCCACTTTTGTCTCATGCAACAAAACAGATTCTTGATACCTGGGGTTCAGATGGTTGGGAGCTTGTCACAGTAATTCCAGCACCAGGTGGCGAACAACTGGTCGCCTACATGAAGCGCGAGATTAAGTAATGAGCGTTGATGTCCGTGCAAAGCTAGCCGAGAAAGGGTTAGTACTTCCTGTATCTTCTAAGCCACTTGCCGCTTACGTTCCTGCTGTTAGAACCGGCAATATTGTTTTCACCGCCGGACAGCTTCCTATGGTGGATGGAAAAATTGCACGCGAAGGAAAAGTTGGATCAGATGTCACAGTTGAGGAGGCGAAAGCACTCGCTGAAATCTGTGCGCTCAACGCACTCTCTGCGGTAGAACTTGTCGCACCGGTGGATTCAATCGTGAAGGTAGTACGTATTGTTTGCTACGTAAATGGAGCGCCAGGATTTATTTCGCAGCCAGCAGTTGCCAATGGCGCATCTGAGCTCTTCATGCACATTTGGGGAGATGCCGGTGTTGCTGCACGTAGCGCGCTGGGTGTTGCAGAACTTCCGCTTAACTCACCTGTTGAGGTCGAGTTAACTGTAGAAGTAAAGTAGCTATTTGCCGCGCTTCTCGAGGCGTTCTATATCTGTAATCAATACTGCGCGACCATCGAGTTTGAGCCATCCGCGGCCAGCAAAATCTGCAAGCGCCTTATTTACTGTTTCGCGCGATGCGCCAACTAGTTGGGCAAGTTCTTCCTGGGTCAGATCGTGGTGAACGAATAGGCCTTCATCACTCTTCTTACCAAAACGTGTACCCAAATCCATCAGTGCTTTTGCAACGCGCCCAGGAACATCTGAGAAGACTAAATCGCCCACTGCTTCATTGGTGCGGCGTAGTCGTTGCGCTAAACGCGCAAGGAGATGCAGTGAAACTTCAGGATTTCCCTTAAGCCATGGAATCAATTTTTCATGGCTAAGTGATAAGAGTTTTGCATCAGTGACCGCAGTTGCAGTCGATGTGCGTGGTCCTGGATCAAAGAGTGAGAGTTCACCAAACATTTCGCCGGGTCCAAGGATGGAGAGCAGGTTTTCGCGACCGTCTCCGCTTGAAGTACCGAGCTTGAGCTTTCCTTCGAGAATGACGTAGACGTGTTCGCCCTCGTCGCCCTCTTTAAAGAGGATTCCGCCCTTATTAATCTTTACCGAATCCATGGAAGCGCGAAGCGATGAGGCTTGAGCATCATCGAGGGCGGTAAAGAGCGGGGCGCGTCTTACGACTTCATCTTCTTTGGGCACGTCGGTAGTTTACTCGCATGGGAGCCGATAGCGAAACTCGAAAAAGCGCTCGGGCTATCTATCGAGTTCTCACAAAAACCTACCCAGAAGTACGTTGCGAATTAGATTTCAAAAACCCGCTCGAACTAACGGTGGCGGTTGTCTTATCAGCGCAGTGCACAGATAAACGGATCAATGCGCTAACGCCTGCGCTCTTTAAAAAATATAAGAAAGCAAAAGATTACGCTCGAGCACCACTTGCGGAAATCGAGGACTATATTTTTTCGGCAGGTTTTTATCATGCAAAGGCTAGACATCTGAAAGGTCTTGGAACGAAACTCGTTGAAGATTTTGGTGGAAAAGTTCCGGCGACTATTGAAGAACTCATCACACTGCCAGGCGTTGGTAGAAAAACTGCCAATGTTGTCCTAGGCCACGCATTTGGTATTCCAGGAATTACTGTCGACACACACTTTGGTCGTCTCTCACGCAGATTTGGTTGGACAACATCGCAAGATCCGGTGAAGGTTGAACATGAGGTAGGCGCACTTATTCCGCAAGGAGAGTGGACAAATCTTTCGCAACGAATGATCTGGCACGGACGTCGCATTTGTCATTCACGCAAACCAGCCTGTGGCGCATGTCCCGTGGCCAAGATGTGCCCATCCGTTGGAATTGGTGAGATGGATAAAGTTAAGGCGCAATTACTGGTCAAGACCGATAAGGATTTTCGATGAGAAAAATCTCTGGATTCCTCGCGCTGATACTTGTACTTACCGGATGCTCTGCTGTGCAACCGATAAAGGTAAAAGGTGAAGTAATTAGCTGCGAAAACATTGCAGTTGAAAGTGGAGTTGGCGTGCCGTTGGAATGTCTTGGTGGCGGTGGCGCTATCTCTGCTGATTCCATCCGCGGACCCGTACTCATTAATGTATGGGGTACGTGGTGTAAACCTTGCAAGCAGGAGTTGCCTCACCTCGCACATTTCTTAGCGAAATACAGCGATCAAGTTGGAGTTGTAGGAATTGCGGTAGAAGAGAAAAACCAGGAAAGTGTAAGGACGTTCGTTAAAGGCAACGGAATTTCTTGGCCCATTCTTTATGACGCTACCGGGGCTACTCGTGGTGAATTTGGTATGGGCGTGCCAGTCACCTGGTTTGTAGACGCATCTGGCACAGTAGTACATAAGAAATTCGGACCATTTAGATCTACTGAAGAGATTGAACTAGCGGCGATAAAGTATCTGGGAGTGAAATGATTTTTGATTTAGTCTTCGCAGCTGTCGCTATTGCCGCATTCTTCAATGGTTATAAGAACGGCCTCTTGCGAACAATTATCAGAACAGTTTTCTTCATCGCTGGTGGAGTAGGTGCGATGTACTTAGTCGTTAAATACAATCAATCAGGATGGCTTATTCTGGCAATTATTGTGGGCGCTTATGCTGCTGCATTTGTAGGAACCTTGCTAGCGAAAGGTCTGAAAGTCACAGTTATTCGCGGCCCACTTCGCTTCCTTGATTCACTTCTAGGCAGCGCATTTGAGATGGGTAAGTACGTACTTCTCTTCTACGTTATTGGCACAATTTTATTGTGGGCACCTTGGTCAGCCGGGCAGAATTCAGTTTCTGAGAGTCGCTTCTATTTACAGGTAACCAACCACGCTCCACAAGTGATTGCTGATATTAAGAAAGAAGTCGAGAAAGTACTTGCTAATCCTCGTCTTTAGAAGTTTTTAGTCCATCTGAAATCAACTTCATCACGTTGGGATCGGCAAGTGTGGTTGCATCTCCAACTGCACGATTTTCAGCTACATCTTTTAAGAGCCTGCGCATAATCTTGCCACTTCGAGTCTTAGGAAGTTCATTGACCACCATAATTTGACGCGGTTTTGCAATGGCGCCAATCTCTTTCGCAACGTGGTTGCGAAGCTCTTTGATCAGTACATCGCCGTCGGCATGAGCTATTCCGCCCCGCAAAATAACGAATGCCACAATTCCTTGGCCGGTCAGCGCATCAGCTGCGCCTACAACGGCAGCTTCTGCAACCGCTTCATGAGATACGAGCGCTGACTCAACTTCAGTTGTAGAAATGCGGTGACCAGAAATATTCATCACATCATCAACACGTCCCATAAGCCAGATGGCGCCGTCATCATCGAGCTTTGCACCATCGCCGGCAAAGTAAATTCCTTTAAAGCGTGACCAGTAGGTCTCCTTATAACGTTCAGTCTCGCCCCAGACTCCACGCAACATTGAAGGCCATGGTTGATCAAGAATTAGATAGCCACCGCGTCCGTTCGGAACTGCAACACCATTGTCATCAACAACCTTTGCGCTGATTCCTGGAATTGGTCGCATCGCAGAACCTGGTTTAGTTGCGGTAACTCCAGGTAGAGGCGAAATCATGATTGCGCCCGTTTCGGTCTGCCACCAAGTATCAACAATCGGGCATTTATCTCCACCGATAACTTGTCGGTACCACATCCACGCTTCCGGGTTAATTGGTTCGCCCACTGAGCCCAGTAGTCGTAGAGATGTGAGATTAAATTTATTTGGGAACTCATCTCCCCATTTCATCCACGTGCGAATTAAAGTTGGCGCGGTATACAAAATGGTGACGCCGTACTTTTCAATAATTTCAAAGACTCGCCCCTTATGTGGGGTATCAGGTGTGCCTTCATAAATTACTTGTGTTGATCCATTTATTAGCGGCCCATAAACCATGTAGGTATGTCCGGTAATCCAGCCAACGTCGGCAGTGCACCAGTAGATATCTAATTCAGGTTTGATATCGAAAACAACTTTGTGGGTATACGCCGCTTGAGTGAGATAGCCCCCCGTGGTGTGAAAAATTCCCTTTGGTTTTGCAGTAGTTCCTGAGGTGTAAAGGATAAATAGTGGGTGTTCGCTATCGAAAAATTCTGGCGTATGAGTTGAACTCTGTCGATCAACAAGGTCGTGCCACCAGATATCTCGGCCTGCTACCCATGCGGTCTCTTGTCCGGTGCGCTTAACAACCAGAACCTGAGAAACATTGGTAGCACCTTTGAGCGCTTCATCTACCGCGGGCTTGAGTGCAAATGCTGCACCTTTTCTAAATCCTCCATCAGCTGTGATGACGAGTTTTGCATCGGCATCTTGAATTCGAGATAAGAGAGCATCGGCTGAGAAGCCACCAAAGACCACAGAGTGAATTGCGCCAATGCGCGCACATGCCAACATCGCAACAATCGCTTCCGGAATGAGTGGCATGTAAATCGCAACACGATCTTCAGAGTTAATGCCAATTTCGGTGAGAGCATGCGCCGCTTTACTGACATCGGCAAGCAACTGGGCATATGAAATTGTGCGAGTGTCGCCTGGTTCGCCCTCAAAGTGGAAAGCGATGCGATCGCCGTTACCATCTTCAACGTGACGGTCTAGCGCGTTTACCGTTGCATTGATCTTGCCGCCAACAAACCATTGTGCAAATGGTGAATCCCACTGCAGCGTCTTATCCCACTTTTTATGCCAACTCAGCGCATTTGCCTGTTCGTCCCAGAAAGCTAATCGATCTTTATCAGCTTGCGCGTAGAGGTCGCTCTTTGCATTTGCTTGGGTCGTAAATTCAGGCGAGGGAGCAAATGTTCTATTTTCAGTAGATAGATTTTCTAGTGATTCAGAATTGCCGCTCATATACGTGAGGTTACTGTTTAGCAAGAAATTTTTCTAGGGCCTCTTTATCAACAGCGCCCAAGGCTCGGTCACATTTTCCATCGACAAAGGCCAATGATTCGCAGCTATCGCCAATGCATTCAATCTACGAAAGGAGAATTATGACGATCACAGCCCTGATTACTATTTTGCTTAAAATCCTTGGTAACCCCGCTCTGATAGCGGGATTCATCGCCTTCCTGCAGAAAACCCTCCACCCATAGGGTTTAAGAACCCGGGCTGCTCCCGCGTAATTAGTGAGTCGATTTTTCTTACGCGGGGGTAGGTGGTTGGATTAGGCGTAAGCCTCAGAAAGACCCAGTGCTGCGTCGGAGCGTTTACACCAGTTCTAGTTACTCACTTGGGAGCATCAGATGCCAATAGCAACCCCTGAAGTTTATGCAGCAATGTTAGATCGCGCGAAAGCCGGCGCATTTGCTTATCCAGCAATCAACGTTTCATCATCACAAACAATTATCGGTGCTATTCGTGGTTTCGCCGAAGCAGAGTCCGATGGAATTATTCAATTTTCTTGGGGTGGAGCCGAGTACGCATCTGGATCAACAGTTAAGAACATGATCGATGGCGCTGTAGCGTTAGCAGAATTTGCACACGTCGTTGCGAAGAATTACAACGTCAACATCGGAATCCACACAGATCACTGTCCGAAAGAGAAGCTAGATGGATTTATGCGTCCACTTCTTGAAATCGGTGCGCAGCGCATTAAAGAAGGTAAGCAGCCACTATTTAACTCACACATGTGGGACGGATCAGCAGTCGATATGCCAGAGAATATGAAGGTCGCACGCGAGCTTCTCGACAAATCAGTTGCGGCACATACTGTGCTTGAAATTGAAATTGGCGTTGTAGGCGGAGAAGAAGATGGCATCGAGGCAAAGCACGATGCCAAGCTCTACTCAACTCCAGAAGATGCACTTCTGACAATTGAAACTCTTGGAACAGATGCGAAGGCTCGCTACATGGTGGCGGCAACTTTCGGAAACGTTCACGGTGTGTACAAGCCAGGCAATGTAGTTTTGCAGCCAAAGATTCTTAAGACTTTGCAGGACGCAGTTGCTGCCAAGTTAGGTCTAGCAGCTGGAAGCAAGCCAATGGATCTCGTATTCCATGGCGGTTCTGGTTCGCTACTTTCAGAGATTCGCGAATCACTTGATTACGGTGTTATCAAGATGAATATCGATACTGATACTCAATATGCATTTACCCGCCCAGTCGTTGATCACATCATGAAGAATTACGATGGCGTACTCAAGATCGACGGTGAAGTTGGTAATAAAAAGGCTTACGACCCACGTGCGTGGGGCAAAGCGGCAGAAGCAGGAATCGCAGCTCGCGTTGGCGTAGCATGTGAAGATCTTCGCTCAACCGGAACATCACTACTTAAATAATTAACAACGAGTCGGAAAGGCTTTATCCATGCCTGCATTAGTACTGCTGGGAGCTCAGTGGGGCGATGAGGGCAAGGGTAAAGCTACCGATTTGTTGGGCGATCGCGTTGATTATGTTGTTCGTTATCAAGGCGGAAACAATGCCGGTCACACCGTAGTTATCGGTGATCAGAAGTATGCGCTGCACTTACTCCCTTCTGGAATCCTTTCTCCCAATGTAATTCCAGTAATTGCCAACGGTGTTGTTATTGATCCGGGCGTATTACTTGAGGAAATCAAGGGACTTACCGAACGTGGAATTGATTGCGGCAAATTAGTGATTTCTACAAATGCGCATCTGATTACTCCCTACCACCGCACCATCGATAAAGTTTCAGAACGTTTCCTTGGTAAATCAAAGATTGGTACAACCGGTCGCGGCATCGGACCGGCATATGCGGATAAGATCAATCGAATCGGAATTCGCGTTCAAGATCTCTTCGACCCATCAATTCTGCGTCAGAAGTTAGAGGCAGCACTTCGCGATAAGAACCAAGTACTTATTAAGGTCTTCAATCGCAAGGATATTGAAGTAGAAGATGTGCTCGAGGAGTACCTACGTTATGCAGAGATATTGCGACCATACGTAGCAGATACAGTTTTATTACTTGATAACGCTCTGAAAGCTGGCAAGCGCGTTCTTCTCGAGGGTTCGCAAGGAACTCTGCTCGATGTCGACCACGGAACATATCCATTTGTTACTTCATCAAACCCAACTGCGGGTGGTGCTTGTACAGGTTCTGGAATCGGCCCAACAAAAATAGAGCGCGTCATTGGAATTGTTAAGGCATATACAACTCGCGTTGGCTCTGGTCCTTTCCCCACCGAACTCTTCGATGAAGATGGCGAAAAACTGCGCACGATTGGCGGCGAAGTCGGTGTTACTACCGGTCGCGCACGTCGATGCGGCTGGTATGACGCACCGATTGCACGTTATGCGGTTCGAGTAAATGGACTCACAGATTTCTTCCTTACCAAACTCGATGTGTTAACTGGATGGGATCAAATCCCAGTCTGTGTTGCATACGAAATCGATGGCAAGCGCGTTGAAGAGCTTCCAGCTTCGCAATCTGATTTCCACCATGCAAAGCCAATTTATGAGTATCTGCCAGGCTGGAAAGAAGATATTTCGGATGCAAAGAAGATTAGTGATCTTCCAAAGAATGCCCAGGATTACATTACTTTTCTAGAGAAGATTTCCGGTGCTCCAATGAGCGCTATCGGTGTCGGCCCCGGGCGCACCCAAACAATTGTTGTAAAGGATTTCATCTAAGCCATGAAAATCCTCCTAGTTGGAAGCGGCGGCCGCGAGCACGCACTTGCACTAGGACTACAGGCAGATGATGCTTGTACCGAACTCCATGTCGCACCGGGCAATCCCGGAATTGCAGAAATAGCTGCTATCCACCCCGTTGCTGTTACCGATAACGCTGCAATTTGCGAGTTAGCAAAGAAGTTAGAAGTTGATCTTGTTGTCGTGGGTCCAGAGGTGCCACTGGTTAATGGCGTTGCAGATGTATTGCGCAGCGCTGGCTTCGCCGTCTTCGGCCCATCAAAAGCAGCAGCGCAGCTCGAGGGATCAAAAGATTTTGCTAAGAAGGTAATGCGCGATGCCGGTGTTCCTACTGCACATAGTTTTACCTGCACCACGCAATCAGAAATAGAGTTAGCGCTCGACACATTCGGTGCGCCTTATGTTGTCAAAGATGATGGCTTGGCTGCCGGGAAAGGTGTTGTTGTCACCAATGATCGTGATGCAGCACTGGCACACGCACTTGCATGTACACGTGTAGTAATTGAAGAGTATTTATCAGGTCCAGAAATTTCACTCTTTGGAATATCCGATGGCCGAAACATTTTGCCTATGCAGCCTGCGCAAGATTTCAAACGCGCCTTCGATGGTGATTTAGGACCAAATACTGGTGGCATGGGTGCTTATTCACCACTTACTTGGGCACCGGATGACATCGTCGAGGAAACGTATGAAAAAGTATTGGCTCCGATGATTGCCGAGATGGCAGCGCGAGGAACTCCATTCGTTGGCCTGCTCTATGCCGGGTTAGCGCTGACAGATGATGGGATCCGAGTGATTGAATTCAATGCACGTTTTGGTGATCCGGAAACGCAAGTTCTGATTCCGCGATTAACTACACCCCTTGCAACACTGCTCTATAAAGCTGCCACAGATAGCCTTGATGATGAAGTTCTGAATTGGCGCGATGAGAGCGCGGTAACTGTGGTGCTTGCAGCCGGTGGTTATCCAGAAGCACCCAAAACGGGCGGCGTTATTTCAATACCTTCGGCATTTGATAAGACTCAAATTTTTCACTCGGGTACAACGAGCAAAGACGCCGCGCTGCTTTCTAGTGGTGGCCGCGTGCTGACAATTACTGGAACCGGCGCTGATCTGACAGAGGCAAGGGACCGCGCATATCGCGCAATCTCACAGATTGAACTAGCTGGTTCTTTCTATCGCAGCGATATCGCTCTTAATGCGTCGGTCGCAGAGAAGGGCAATTAAATGGGGGAGAATGCACCAGTGAGCGTATTAGCTGATCGTTATGCATCCGCCGAGATGCGCAAAGTTTTTGCGCCGGAAGAAAAAATTATCGCCGAACGCAAGTTATGGATTGCGGTTGCGAAGGCGCAGGCGAAGCTAGGTCATGCGATTTCTGATTCAGTCATTGCAGATTACGAAAAAGTCATTTCGAAGGTAGACCTTGCCGCAATCGATGCTCGAGAAAAAATTACTCGACATGATGTCAAAGCGCGCATTGAAGAATTTAATGCGCTAGCTGGTCACGAGGCTATCCATGCCGGAATGACGAGTCGAGATCTCACAGAAAATATTGAAGCGCTTCAGATTCGCAATGGACTCGTCATTGTTCATGACAAGACTGTCGCACTCCTTGCAGCCCTTGCCACAAAAGCTGCGCACTATGCAGATCAACCTATCGCTGGTCGTTCGCACAATGTGCCGGCACAAATTACAACTCTAGGTAAGCGATTTGCATCAGCGGCTGAAGAACTTCTCTTTTCATACGAACGACTTACCTCACTGCAAGATCGTTATCCGATGCGCGGAATTAAAGGTCCAGTCGGAACAGCGCAAGACTCCATCGATCTTTTAGGTTCAACCGAAGCGCATCAAAAACTGGAATCCGCTATTGCCGCTGAACTTGGCTTCAGTCGTGTACTTGATTCAACGGGACAGGTTTATCCACGTTCACTTGATTACGATGTTCTGACAACTCTGGTTCAGATTGCGACCGCCCCTTCATCTTTAGCTACCTCAATCCGACTGATGGCGGGCGCCGAACTTGTTACGGAAGGCTTCAAGGCCGGGCAAGTGGGCTCATCTGCAATGCCACATAAGATGAATACGCGTTCCTGCGAACGAGTAAATGGACTCACAGTCATCCTGCGCGGATATGCATCGATGGTCTCTGAACTCGCTGGAAATCAATGGAATGAAGGCGATGTCTCGTGCAGCGTTGTTCGCCGAGTTGCTTTACCTGATGCGTTTTATGCAATCGACGGCTTACTTGAAACAATGCTCACAGTTCTCAACGAGTTTGGTGCATTTCCGGCGGTAATTGAGGCAGAGCTAGAACGTTATTTACCGTTCTTGGCTACGACCAAGATTTTGATGGCATCGGTGAAGGCTGGAGTCGGTCGCGAGATTGCGCACGAAGTGATTAAAGAACATGCTGTTGCGGCAGCACTTGGAATGCGTGAAGGAAAACCAAATAATTTCCTTGCTGCGATCTCAAGCGATGATCGAATCCCATTCGATAGAGCAGCGTTGGATTCTTTAATTGGTAATCCACTTGAATTTACTGGCGATGCTCGCCAACAAGTTGCTCGAGTTGTAAGTCGCATCGAAGCGATTTCATCCGCGCACCCTGCCGCTGCGCAGTACAAGCCCGGCTCTATTCGGTGAGTGGCTTCGGTGTAGCTGGCGCACCGCCAGCACCATCGATTGAAGGTTGGAACCACCTTCGTACCGGAAAAGTGCGCGACCTTTACTCCAACGAATCTGGTGAAATACTTCTTGTCGCATCAGATCGCATATCGGCCTTTGACTGGGTGTTGCCAACAACGATTCCTAATAAAGGCGCAATCCTTACCCAGCTTTCACTCTTCTGGTTTGAATTACTTGCAGATATCGTCCCAAATCATGTGATCTCCGATGATGTTCCAGACTCTGTGGCAGATCGAGCAGTCATTGTGCAACCACTTGAAATGTTTGCCATCGAATGTGTAGCGCGAGGGTATCTGACAGGCAGTGGATTGGTCGAATACAACGACAACCAAGCAATCTGCGGAAATCCACTCCCTGCAGGTTTATTAGATGGTTCCGCCCTTCCAGCAAGCATTTTTACACCTGCTACAAAAGCTGAAATCGGTGATCACGATATCAATATTGATTTCGCTAGCGCGGCAAAGATTGTCGGAGCAGAGGCAGCGATAGAACTTCGGGATCTCACACTGAAGCTCTATGACACCGCGGCAGAATTTGCACAGGACCGCGGAATAATTCTTGCTGATACTAAATTCGAATTCGGAGTCAATATGGCGGGAGAAATTACATTGGGGGATGAGGCGCTCACGCCAGATTCTTCAAGATTTTGGGAGGCAGATGGTTGGGCCCCAGGAAAGTCACAACCTTCATTTGATAAGCAGTTTGTGCGAGATTGGTTAACTTCTAGTGGGTGGGATAAGAAATCCACTCCACCAGAGCTTCCAACCGAGATTGTCGAAAAAACAGCAGAGCGCTATCACAGTGCATATGAACGAATTACCGGCAGTACGTTCTAAGAGAAAACTAGGGAGATAAAAATGGCAAAGATCGTGGTTGATGTGATGTTAAAGCCCGAAATTCTCGACCCACAAGGTAAGGCGGTAGCTGCTGCGCTCCCACGCCTTGGATTTACCTTTGCTAAAGATGTTCGGCAAGGTAAGCGATTTGAGATTGAGATTGATGGAGATCCAACTCCCGCCCAGCTCGCGGAAGTAGAGAAAGCTGCTGAAAAATTGTTATCTAATCCAGTAATTGAAAACTTTACTGTTCGAGTGGAGAAGTAATAGCCATGAAGATCGGTGTTGTCACATTTCCTGGAACTCTCGATGATCGAGATGCTGCTCGCGCGGTTCGTTACGCCGGTGGCGAAGCAATATCTTTATGGCATAACGATGCCGACCTGAAAGGCGTAGACGCTGTCATTCTCCCTGGCGGCTTTTCATATGGCGATTACCTTCGCTGCGGTGCCATCTCACGATTCTCACCAGTTATGGAGCCAATCATCGATGCCGCTCATGGTGGCATGCCTCTTCTCGGTATCTGTAACGGGTTTCAGGTACTTGCCGAGGCGCATTTAATTCCGGGAGCGCTGACACGTAATCACGAACTGCATTTCTTATGTCGTGACCAGAAACTCACGATTGAAAATACAGATACTGCATGGACATCTTCGTTTTCATCAGGTCAAGAAATTCTTATTCCGCTTAAAAATGGTGAAGGCGCATATATGTGCGATGACAAGACCTTGGCCGAACTCGAAGGCGAAGGTCGCATCATCGCGCGCTATGTAGGAGAAAATCCAAATGGATCACGCAATCTCATCGCTGGTATCACCAATGCCCGTGGAAATGTGGTCGGTCTGATGCCGCACCCAGAACATGCAATTGATTCACTGACGGGACCATCTGCAGATGGCCTTGGATTCTTTACCTCAGTCTTGAAAGCTTTGGTGGGTTAATGGCACTTGATACCGTTGCGAAAGCACAAGCAAATCCAGATGCAGCACAACCTTTTGCTGAACTTGGTTTGAAACCAGATGAGTATGCAAGCATTAAAGAGATTCTTGGTCGCCGCCCTACTTCATCTGAACTCGCTATGTACTCGGTCATGTGGTCCGAACATTGTTCGTATAAATCATCAAAGGTTCATCTCAAGCAATTTGGTGAGAAAGCAGTAAAGACCGATGCGCTCTTGGTAGGTATCGGTGAGAATGCTGGCGTTGTTGATGTCGGACAAGGCTATGCCGTAACTTTCAAAATCGAATCTCATAACCACCCATCATTTATTGAGCCATATCAAGGAGCTGCAACAGGTGTGGGTGGAATCGTCCGTGACATTCTTACTATGGGTGCACGTCCAATTGCCATCATGGATCCACTGCGTTTTGGTCCGGCCGATGCCGCAGATACACGTCGCGTATTACCTGGAATCATTGCTGGCGTTGGTGGATACGGGAACTGTCTTGGACTACCGAACATCGGTGGCGAAGTTGTATTTGATGAAACATATATAGGTAACCCACTTGTAAATGCCCTCTGCGTAGGAGTAATGAAACATAGCGATATCAAGCTCGCCAAGGCTGCTGGAGCGGGCAATTTAGTTGTTCTTTACGGAGCTAAAACCGGTGGCGATGGAATCGGTGGAGTATCTGTACTCGCATCTGAAACATTTGAATCAAAGGGTCCGGCTAAGCGTCCAGCAGTTCAGGTTGGTGATCCATTTGTGGAGAAAGTTTTAATTGAATGTTCTTTAGAGATATTTGCTGAAGATTTAGTAGTTGGAATTCAAGATTTAGGTGGAGCAGGACTTTCTTGTGCAACCTCAGAGCTGGCATCCGGTGGTTCGGGTGGCATGAAAGTGCAATTAGATAAAGTTCCTCTGCGCGATCCTTCTTTGTCACCGGAAGAAATTTTGATGTCTGAATCGCAAGAACGCATGTGCGCGATTGTCGAGCCAAGCAAGATCGCACGATTCTTAGAAATCTGCGAAAAATGGGATGTCACAGTTAATGTCATTGGTGAAGTCACTGATGGCAACCATTTGGAAATCACATGGAATGGCGAACTCATCGTTGATGTTCCGCCGCGAACAGTGGCCCACGATGGACCTGTCTACCAACGCCCACTCGCACAACCTGCATACATTGATGCAGTTGCGAAAGAGATAATCAATGTCCCTGTTCCAGCAACAGCAGCCGAGATTAAATCAACGATTTTGCAATTAGCTGCAACACCAAACTTGGCCGATAAGTCGTGGGTAACCAATCAATACGATCGATACGTTCAGGGAAATACGATTCAATCGCAACCTGATGATTCTGGAATGGTCCGCATTGATGAGAAGACACACCTAGGTGTTGCTGTAGCAACTGATGCCAATGCCAACTGGTCTTACTTAAATCCTTATGAAGGCGCGAAGTTAGCGTTGGCAGAGGCTGCGCGAAATATTGCAACTGCCGGTGCAAAACCGCTGGCAGTAACTAACTGCCTTAACTTTGGGTCGCCTGAAGACCCAGGTGTGATGTGGCAATTTGCTGAATCTGTCCGCGGGTTAGCCGATGGATGTTTAGAGATGGGCTTACCTGTCACTGGCGGAAACGTTTCGTTCTATAACCAGACTGGGTCTGTCGCCATCCTTCCAACCCCTGTGATTGGCGTACTTGGCGTGATTGATGATGTCCGCACGCGCACACCGATGTCCTTTGATCGTGGCGGCCTTGATCTTTATCTTCTCGGTGAGACAAAGGAAGATTTAGCAGGAAGTGAATGGGCATACATGCATCAGCAACGCGGTGGGGTTGCACCTACTGCAGATCTGCAACGTGAAATGCGTTTGATTGATCTTCTCGTTGCAGGTCGCACCAAGAAGATTTTTGCAGCAGCTCATGATTTAAGCCAAGGTGGTCTTGCGGCAACACTTACCGAAATGGTGCTGCGCCATAACGTAGGTGCCACAACCCAATTAGAAAACGTTGGAATCTCTTTACTGAGTGAGACCCCAGGACGCGTTGTCGTTGCCATTGATCCGGCACAGAGCGCTGCACTGATAAGTGAGGCAGCTGCCCAGAAGATTCTGCTGACCAAGATCGGTGTAACGGGGGGAAATGCACTTGTTGTCAATGGTGCATCAATTTCACTCGATGAGCTGCGTACGGCACACACACAAACTTTTCCAAAGTTGTTCGGATAATTTGCAATGCGTGACCCACTGGTTCTAGAAGAAGTAAAGGCAACCCTTTCACTTCTGACCGAACGCGCCCCAGGTCGCGCAATTGAAGTACGCATACCGCCATATGCAGCAGTGCAATGTGGCGAAGGTCCGACACATACGCGAGGCACTCCAGCTAATGTGATTGAGATGGATGCGCAGACTTGGCTCGCACTCGCACGCGGTGAACGCACGTGGGCCGATGCGATGGCAGCTGGCCTGATCGTTGCCTCGGGAGTTCGCGCTGATCTCACATCACTTCTACCGCTTAGGATTGCACCATGAGTCGCCGTCCCGATGGATTGTTAAATCACAATCTGCTTGATTCCGATCTTGGACCACAAGATGCTTGCGGAGTTTTTGGAGTATGGGCACCTGGCGAAGAAGTAGCAAAGCTCACCTTCTATGGTTTGTATGCACTTCAACATCGCGGACAAGAATCTGCAGGTATCGCAACATCTGATGGTGAAAGAATCTTGATTTATAAGGATATGGGCCTTGTTTCACAGGTCTTTACTGAGACCGACCTTGCCTCACTCGTTGGAAATCTTGCTATTGGTCACTGTCGTTACAGCACCACCGGATCAAGTACATGGGTCAATGCTCAACCAACACTGCGCCCAACTAAGTATGGAACATTGGCGCTTGCTCATAATGGAAATCTCACCAACACAGGATCACTTGCAGAGATTGTTCAAAAACTTGAGACAAACTTGGCAAAGAATGAACGCGGGGCAACAACTGATACTGAAATTATGACTGCGCTCATTGGCTTACAAGATGAGAAGAATGTGGAAGCAAGTGCGCTAGCGGTCTTGCCAAAGCTAGAAGGTGCATTCTCGCTCGTCTTTATGGATGAGCACACCTTGTATGCAGCGCGCGATCGCCATGGTGTGCGACCGCTTGTTATTGGAAAGCTTGACCGCGGTTGGGTAGTTGCATCTGAATCAGCCGCTCTGGATATTGTGGGAGCCGCTTTTGTTCGAGAAGTGGAACCTGGTGAGTTTTTAGCAATCAATGAAGATGGAATTCGTTCACAGATGTGGGCGACACCTGAACCAAAAGGTTGCGTCTTTGAATATGTTTATTTGGCGCGCCCCGATACAACGATTGCCGGTCAAGGTATTCACGCGGTGCGTGGAAGAATCGGTCAGCGCTTAGCAATCGAAGCCCCGGTAGAGGCCGATCTAGTTATTCCGGTTCCGGAATCAGGCACGCCAGCTGCAATTGGTTATGCCAAGCAATCAGGTATTCCATATGGTTTGGGCCTGGTGAAGAATTCGTATGTAGGACGTACATTTATTCAGCCATCACAGACAATCCGGCAACTGGGAATTCGATTAAAACTTAATCCACTGCGCGAAATCATTGAAGGTAAGCGCATCATTGTTGTCGATGACTCGATTGTCCGTGGAAATACCCAACGTGCACTTGTACGTATGTTGCGCGAAGCCGGTGCGCTTGAAATCCATGTGCGCATCTCATCACCGCCAGTTAAATGGCCATGTTTTTATGGCATCGATTTCGCTACTAGGGCTGAACTCATTGCCAGTGGCTTAGAAGTCGAAGAAATCCGCCGCTCTATTGGGGCAGATTCATTGGCATATGTCTCGGAAGCGGGCCTCATCGAAGCGACGAAAGTTCCTGAAGATAAATTATGCACCGCATGTTTTTCTGGAAAATATCCGATTGCAATCCCTACAGATATGTCAGAAGGCAAGATGCGCCTAGAAATCACAGAGGTTCATAAGTAATGGCAACATATAAAGATTCCGGTGTTGATATTGATGCCGGAGACCGCGCAGTTGAGTTGATGAAGGCATCGATTGCTCGTGCATCTCGCCCAGAAGTAATGGGTGGCATCGGCGGGTTTGCTGGACTCTTCGATGCTTCTGCGTTGAAGGAGATGAAACAACCACTTCTTGCAACCTCAACCGACGGTGTTGGAACAAAGACCGAGATTGCCCGCCAACTGGGGAAGTACGACACGATTGGCGAAGATCTAGTTGCCATGGTTGTTGACGATCTCGTGGTCTGTGGCGCAGAACCACTATTTATGACTGATTACATTGCAGTAGGAAAAGTGATTCCAGAACGTATCGCAGAAATAGTTGCAGGAATTGCTCGTGGGTGTCAGAAATCTGGAACCGCACTCATTGGTGGCGAAACTGCCGAGCACCCAGGTTTATTGGCTGATGACGAGTTTGATATTGCGGGTGCTGCAACTGGTGTTGTTGATGCTGAAAAACAATTAGGTGCCGAGCGAGTAAAGAGTGGCGATTTAATCATCGCAATGCCAGCAAGTGGCTTTCATGCAAATGGCTATTCACTAATTCGCCACATTCTTAGCTCAAAGAAATTAGACCTCACCAAGAAATACGACGGATTACATTCCACACTGGGTGAAATCCTGCTTACTCCTACCGAAATTTATACACTCGATTGCTTGGCGCTGATAAGAGCGCAAGGAGAAAAACTTCGTACCTTTAGCCACATCACTGGCGGCGGAATCGCGGATAACACTGCTCGGGTAATTCCGGCCGGACTTACTGCGCGTTACGACCGTTCCACATGGTCACTTCCTGCAGCTACACAATTCTTGGCTGAGGTCGCAGCTGTTCCGCAGTCAGATATGGAGCGCACCTGGAACTGTGGAATTGGTATGAGCGCAATTGTGGATCCTGCGATTGGCGATCTCGTTATTCGTTCACTCGCAGCCCGTGGCATGAGCGCTTGGATTGCGGGGGTCGTTGAGCCTTCGAAAGATAACGATGCACCACGTTCATACTTGGTCTCTGAGTACAAAGGATAAATTCAATGGCAAGTAAGTCAAAGCTCGCTCGTCAGAGCCAAGTGAAGAAGAGTAAGAACGTTAACTTCTACATCATCGCCATTCCGGTTCTCGGATTTCTCATCAAATTAATCACCATGATGAACACGCCCAATGGTGGATGGCTCGGAGCTGATGGTGAAAACTACTTCAGTGGCGTTGATGGACTTATTGCAGATGGATATTTATCAGATAAAAGCATTCTTTCGTACTGGCCAGCGGGATATCCAATACTTCTCTGGCTACTAGCAAAAATATCTGTCACGCAGATTATTTGGTTGATTTCAATAACTCAGTCCCTCTTCTATGCCTATGCAAGTTATTACTTTGTGAAACAACTTCGCGATACCAAGCTGCGCCCGTATTTACTCCTGGTTGGTATCGCACTCGCCTTTAACCCAACACTTTCGCTCAGTTCGATGGCAGTTGGCTATGAAAGTCCGATTGCTGCATGCATGTTGATGGTTGTAGGTCTGATCATCAAATCATTGCGGAGCCCCAATGATCGTGGTTTAGTGATTCGGGTAATCGGAGTCGGTGGATTCTCGGCGCTAGCTACATTTATGCAACCACGTTGGATTCTGACAACTGCAGTTATCGCAGTCGCATGGGCTCTCATGTACAAGAACCGAAAAGTGCAGGCGCTGATTCTTGTCGGAGTCGTTGGAGTCATGGCGATTGCTCCGGCAATTTTGATTCAACGCAATATTGCATCAATTGATAAGGCAGTTATTTCGACAAACCTTGGCGTCACCATGAGAATTGGTGCAGGACCGCAGACAACTGGCGGATATTCCCACACTGGACCAGATGTTCCGTGCGAACCAGTTCCGCCAGCAACAACGGTTTCAGATAACGATGTCGTTAAGTGTGTAATCAAGTGGTACTTCGAAAATCCAGTGAAAGCTGGAAAACTCTTTGTGAAGAAGGGTTGGTATTACTGGACTCCTTGGTCAGGCCCATTTGCAAATGGAACGATGGCGCGCAATCCGTGGCTCAAGGTAAATCCAATTATGGATATTGCGCGTAACAGCCAATCTGGAAATGATTTAGTCTATAAATCAGCCGGCAAAGTAATCTCATTTCTCTGGGTTATCGGCGGCATCTCACTCTTCTTTATTGGTTTCTTCTGGCTCCGTTCCATGAAGGGCATCTACGCCAATCTCGCCTGGCTCACCGGTATTCCGGTTGTCATCTCTTGGTTGGTATCGATGGGCACCATCGGTGATCATCGCTTCCGTATCCCAACGATGTCCCTGAGCCTGTTCTTGCAGGTTATGGGCTACTTCGCCCTCCGCCATAAGGCTAAAACGCGCTCATTTGCCACTGCTTTGGAGTCAAGCGCCCAGGCGCGATAGCCTACGCGTCTGACACGCTAGATATTCGTAAGGAGGTCGCCCATGGGTCGCGGCCGTGCAAAAGCAAAGCAGACCAAAGTAGCTCGCGATTTGAAGTACAACTCTCAGGAGATGGATATCGATCGCTTGGCGAAAGAACTTCATGGCGATACGCCAAGCCAGCAAAATCAAGATGATGACGATCCCTTTGCTGAAGGAAATTACATCCCTCGCGCATAAGTAGTTTTCCTACGTAGACTCATCTATGTGAGACCCACCCCGTATGTCGCTTCCCTGCGCATCTACGAACCTTTGTCGGCATTCGACGCTATCGATCGACTTCGTTGGCAGAGCATCGATGCAAATACCGATACTCGCAAAGAAGAACAGGCGCTCGCGTTACGAAGATTAGTTTTTCCAGAACCACCTGCTGGTCGTCCTGATGGCGCACATGTTTTAGATATCAATAACAAGCGTTATGTATCGCCGTGGTCTACTGCAACTCGTTGTTGGGCGGCGCTCGATGAATTTAAAGAGTCACTTCCATCATCAATTACTCCATTTTTTATCTCATCGGCGTTAGAGGAAGTGATTACTACCGGCGTTGATCTGATTGAAGATCGAGTGCCACACATCATTACCGAAACCTGGGTCATTCCTCCGCGTTGGTTCTCACTCTTCACTCCTGATGAACGCGTGCGTGGGGAAGATGAAGATGGCCCGTTCTCATTTGCGCGAACAACTATGGTTAAAGCGCGTGAACGCGCCGAGAGATCTCATGAGATTGTCATGTCGGCATTTGGACAAGGCCCGGTCGAGCAAGAGATCGGCAATCTCTTCGAGTGGCTGGCGCTCTTTCACCCAGAATCACTCGTGGAGCTAGATTACGGCGGACTTGCTGGCTATCTCGATATCGCACTTCGTGCTCAGGGCAAAGATGGTCTTGATGATGACACTTCTATTGAAGATGTTGCACATAGTTTGTCCGGTTTAGAGGCAGCAGATGGCTCTATCGCCAGCGAAGGCTATGAAAAGCTCGTTTCACGCTGGAGATCAGTGCAAGCTTTCGAATCTGCAATCTAAACTTCACGATTCGGTAACTTTGGCGGTATTGCCAGCAGCGTATCGGTGGGGAATACTTCGCGACATAACAGCCCAAATCGGACACTCGATAACGGCAAAGTTTTCTGGGGGAGCTACATGAATCGACTACCTGACGCCGAGGTGCTTCTGACCCCGCGCGAGGTTGCCGAGCTATTTGGTGTAGATCCTAAGACTGTTACTCGTTGGGCGAAGGCGGGAAAACTTACCTCGATTCGCACTCTGGGTGGACATCGCAGATACCGTAAATCAGAAGTTGATGATCTTCGCCAAAATTATTTCAAGGCCCAGAACTAACACGCTACTTTTGCTATGAGTTATTCAATCGCGCAATTTTTCTTATTAGGTTTTCTCACCTTCGCACTCGTTGGTTTGATTACTCCACCGATTCGATACCTAGCTCTGCGAGTTAACGCTGTTGATGCGCCCAATCTTGAACGTAAAGCACAGAAAGAACCAGTTCCATATCTAGGTGGAGTCGCGATTGCCATTGGAATTATTTCTGCATCCTACGGTTCTCTCATTGCATCAGATTTCTCAATTGCAGCGCTCAAGCTTGCTAGTTCTGTCTTGGTACCAGCTATTGCAATTTCAGCGATGGGTTTGTGGGATGACTTACGTGGGTTAGCGCCTTGGCCGCGGCTAGTTGCTCAAACATTTACCGGAATTATTGTGGCAGTCATTCTTACCGCCACGGACACAATGGGTTTTGCATTTTCAAACCAGATTATTAATTACACAGTTACCGTGCTCTGGATTGTGGGCGTCTGTAACTCAATTAACTTCTTTGATAATCACGATGGTGGAGCCGCCGGCACAGTAGCTGTCATTACCTTCTTCCTCTTCTTTATTGCCTATGACCGCCAACAAGTGCTGGTAAGCGCTCTTGCAATTGTGACAGCTGGTGCCACCGCAGGGTTTCTTCTGTGGAATCGCACTCCGGCAAAGATTTATATGGGCGATGCCGGCTCACTCTTTCTAGGAATTATCGTTTCGGTATTAACGATTCGCTTAAGTCCTGGCGTTATACCTGCCTATAAATCCCTTGCTATCCCACTCTTTCTGATGGCAACACCGATTCTTGATACAACAGTTGCGGTGACATCACGCTTGTATCGCGGCATCTCACCATTTCAAGGTGGACGTGATCATCTTTCGCATCGCTTGATGAGAGTTGGCCTTAATCGACGCATCACGGCATTTACCCTGTGGGCCTTTGCTGGCTTTTACGGGTTAGTTGCTACCGCTATCTATATCTGGCCCGATACATGGGGCGTGCAAGTAATCATTCTGGGCGCGATTGCATGGGTGGCGCAGCTAATTTACTTCTTGCGAATTCCATCTGAGGGGTAGACTTCGAACATGTCAGATAACAACGCCGATAAAAACGAAGATATGAAATCAAAGATGCTTGCTGCCCTAGAAGCGAAGAAGAATAAGAAGGGCGCACCTGGTTCCCAGACTCACTCTGAATCAGGATCAAAGATTCGTGGCGGACAACGCAGCGGTGGCGCTCCACAGGTACAACGTAAAGCGGGACCTTCCGGATCAGGTTCTGCCGGCTAATTAGCAATTACTTAGCAAAAAATAGAAGTGGCTCGGGACAGGATCGAACTGTCGACCTCACGATTTTCAGTCGCGCGCTCGTACCAACTGAGCTACCGAGCCATTATTTAATTTTCTATATTTAGTTTTCGATATTTACTTGTTAAAAAAGAAGAAGGCGTGTGGACACCTTCCTCTTCTTGCGACCCGGACGGGACTTGAACCCGCGACCTCCGCCGTGACAGGGCGGCGCGCTAACCAACTGCGCTACCGGGCCTTGATAAATCAAAGCCTTACTTCTTACTTGCCTCTAGTGCCCCCAACGGGATTCGAACCCGTGTTACCGCCGTGAAAGGGCGATGTCCTAGGCCCCTAGACGATGGGGACGTTTGAGGCTCGCAAATCGTACCGGCTTAAGCGTGCACGCCCAAATCGCTCTTTTACGAGTGCTTTTTCTGGTTCATGGAGCGAATTACAAAGAGGGAAGTTGCAATCAAAAGCGCCCCCGCAATGAAGAGACCAGAGACTGCACTGATTGATCCGCTCAATGTTGCGGCAACTAATTCAGCTATTGAAACACTTGCGATTACTAACGGCGCTATGAGAAGTGGCCAGATTCTCTCAATCAGGTACAGACGCATCAGCGCAATGACAGTTGCGGCAGCAACGAAGTATGAGATCTCTCGATGGTCTTGAATGAAGAGTGCTTGTATCGCCAAGAAAAGTAAGACCACGGCAAGTGAATACCCCAGCACGTGTTGAATCTTTCGATTGAAAGCTAAGTAAATCCAGATTGCCGACAGTGCCAACCAGAAAGCTGCGGCTAGCGGAATAGTAAGTGCATCGGTATCACGTCGGACAATCGTTGCCGCGGCCATAATTGAAGTGATAAATAAGAAAGCCGCAGTTCCTAGATGAAGAAGTTCGGAACGATTCCGGTAAAAAAATGCAGCTGTCGCAATAGAACCGACCGCAAATGCAGCTAGCGGCGCTCGATTGATTTCAAAGAATGTAGCCAGTGCAACTGTGAGTGAAATCGATGAAGCTAGCGCCAAAACGCTGGCCAGGCGCGCCCGTAACCCGGTTGATGTTCCAAGCGAAAAAACGAGTGCTGCTAATAGTATGAAGAGTGCGAGGAAGAGTCCGCTACGTAGAACTTTATCCAGATCATCAAAACGTTCGCTGACGAATACTGCTAATGAAATGACTACGAAGGCGCCACCTAGGTAGCCCGTGATTTCAGCGATGAGCGAATTGCGTGCTTCATTTTTCCGCTCAGTGAGGGTCATGAAGTTAGATTACGCCAGGCTCCAACGAACTGTTACCGATACGGTGACATCTTGCTCACCTAGATCTATGACAGTTGAATCAGCTTCTGTTTTTGCAACTGCCATTACCGGAACATATGGAGTTGGTGCGGAGTTCTCGACGAGGTAAGTAACCTTGCCAAGTTTTACTCCAAGAAGTGTTGCATACGATGCAGCCTTTGCACGTGCATTCTTCACGGCTGCAGTGCGAGCTGCAGTTGCTGCCTTTGTGTTATCCAAAACAAATGGAGTGGCACCGCTGAGTTGAAGGCTATCGCCGCCGGCAGCCACGATTGCATCCACTACATCACCTGCAGTAGCAGCTGCGCGCACAACAATGGTGAAGGATTGAGATGCACGATATCCGATAAGAACTGAGGTGTTGTTATCGTATTTATATTCAGGGAAAACCGAGACGCTCTGGGTTGAAATATCTTTCTTTTCAATTTTGGAAGCAGTTAGTGCGGCACGTACTGCGGCAGAGGTCTTTGCAGTGGCAGCTAGGGCTTCCTTACTGGTGGCAGCGACATTGGTGGAAGTCGCGGTAATTCGGACTGCATCTGGGACGACCTTCACGCTTCCCTGCGAACTAATGGTTATGTATCGAGTCGCTGCGGCATTGGCAGATGGAGCAACTAGAGCAGCAATAGTGACGGTAATTACGGCAAGGAGTGAGATACGGGTACGAGTTTTCATGACTCTATTATCTCTTATTTCTTGTGGGGCGCGTTATAGATCCCTGTGTGATCTCGGAGCATTCGCGCTAGTGAGAAGTAAGTATCTGCGCGCTCCCTGCCGGCAGCTCCCAATTGATTTCGCAACTCTGCGTCCGTTGCAAGCGTTATTACCTTCGCTGCCATCGCCGCTGGTTCTGGCTTTGTGAGGAAACCTGTCTTTGAATCTTCGACGATATCGGAAATTGACCCTACCGCGGGAGCAACAATCGGCAGAGCTGCTTGCGCCGCTTGAATGAGAGTGAGTGGAATTCCTTCGTTATCACTTGTCAGAATTGCGATATCACTTGCTGTAAATAGTTGGTCAATATCTTTGCGCCAGCCCAAGAAAGTGATGGGTAGATTCTGTGCGGTTGCTCTCGCTCGAGAACTTTCAAATAACTCACCTTCTCCTGCTACTAAAAAGTGAATTGGCATATTCTCTTTGGCGACTACTTTTGCAATATCAAGTAAACGATCTGGTCTCTTAATCTGTGTTAGGCGGCCCACAAAGGTGCAGTAAATAGTGGCCGGATCAAGCTCTAACTCCTTGCGGAGTTCGGACTTACCTGCAGTATGTGGCTTCGGTAATCCAGGAAAGAAGACGCGGTACTGCTCTGCTTTGCCGATGCCGGCGGCCAGTAGGTCGTTCTTTACAACCGTGCCAATTGCAATTAAGTAGTGAGTGCGCGCAGCAAGTGCCTTTTCAATCGCGATTACTAATTGAGTCTTCCATCCGGAAAAATAGCCATGCAAAAGGTGACCGTGAAAAGTGTGAATTCTTATCGCGCCACGTCCAGCAATAATCGATGCCAGGCGACCTAATACTCCAGCTTTTGCAGTGTGGGTATGAATCACATCTGGCTTCAGTTTCTTGATCATTGCAATCAGACCAATAAATGCTCTGAGGTCAGTAACTAGTGATATTGATCTGCCAAGACCTGCAATACGAGTTGCCTTAATATCTGTGGCAACCTCATCGAGATAATCGGCTTCGTTCTCATCGCAGTACCCGGTAACCAATACTTGCTCGAATTGCGTTGAATCAAGGCTTCGCATCAATTCGGCCACAATGACAGCCGGACCACCCACATTCATACGGGCGATAATTTGCATCACTTTTATCCGCTCGGCCATGTGGTTATCTTCTCGCAAAAAGGCGGGATAATTGCTCTTATGAGTAGCGGGCAATTCGTATCTAACTGCACTGCAGATTCGATGGCCCGTGCCGCTCAGCAACTCAAAGCGGGCTTTCTGGTTGCGCTACCGACAGAGACTGTCTACGGACTGGGCGCCGATGCCACAAACGCTGCCGCCGTGGCCAGAATTTATAAAGCTAAAGGTCGTCCGGCTGATCATCCGCTCATTGTTCACGTGAGTGAGATGGCAGATATCTCTGAGTGGGCCGAGGAGATTCCCGAATATGCAATTGCACTTGGACGTAAATACTGGCCAGGGCCGATGACCCTTATTTTTAAGCGATCTCATCTCGCACAAGATTTTGTTACTGGCGGACAAGCGACAGTTGGCCTTCGCGTACCCGACCATGTTGTGGCACTTACTCTTCTTGCAGAATTTAAGAAGCTTGGCGGAAAAGGAATTGCGGCGCCGAGCGCCAATCGATTCGGTCATGTATCACCAACTTCAGCTGATGCGGTGCGAGCAGAACTTGCAGAGTATTTGATTGAGGGCGATCTCATCCTTGATGGCGGACCATCGAGCGTTGGTGTTGAATCAACAATCATTGATTGCACTGGCAGTGCGCCAAGAGTTTTGAGACCCGGTGCAATTACCGCAGAGATGATTACTGAGGTAACTGGTCTTGGATTGGCTGATTCAATTTCAGATATTCGAGTAAGTGGCTCACTTGAAAACCATTACTCGCCCGCAGCGCAAGTCATCTTGGATGTGACCCCAATAAGCGGTGACGGATTTATCGCACTTTCCAACGTTCCAACACCTGCAGATGTTGTGCGCCTGGCATCGCCTTCAAATAATGAAGAGTTTGCTCGACTTCTTTATGCAGCGCTAAGGAGTGCTGATGAGCGTTCATTAACTCGCGTGGTGGTGAACCAACCCGCAGGAGATGACGTGGCTATTGCAATTCGCGACCGATTACTGCGTGCCAGCCGCGGGCGCTAAGGTGATAAAGTTCGACTTCTAGCGCGCAGTTAACGCTAGTTTTTTGTGGGGCCTATAGCTCAGCCGGTAGAGCAACGGACTTTTAATCCGTGGGTCGACAGTTCGAGCCTGTCTGGGCCCACTCTTAAGTAAAGTCAGACCGTGAATCAGTCGGGGCAACGTCAGAGTTCTTGGATTCCTGCGTACATTGCACTCGGCATCGTCTGGGGCTGTTCATTTATCTTTATCAAGTTAGGGCTTGAATTTCTTACCCCATTTGGTGTTGCCTTTGGACGCTGTGCCTTAGGTGCACTGGCACTTCTTATTTATGCGAAGGTGAAAGGTATTTCCCTACCCAAAGATCGTAGAGTGCAATTTCATCTTTGGGTTGTGGCGATGTTGCTTAATGTGATTCCTGGAATTCTCTTCGCACTTGCTGAAACAGAGGTAACGTCAATCTTGGCGGGCATTATTAATGCTGTCACTCCACTAATGACAATCATTGCAATTCTTGTAATCAATCGGGCAGAAAAACCAAAACCAGCTCAACTCTTTGGGTTGCTCCTTGGTTTCTTTGGAGTTCTTACCGTGCTTGGTGCATGGAAAGGGTTAGGCGATAACCCACTGTGGGCAATTCTGGTTCTGTTACTTGCAGTAAGTTGTTACGGAATTTCATTTCCTTATACCCGCAAATATGTAATCCCACTCAAACTTCAAGCCGAATCTTTGATGGCGATGCAGCTGACACTTGCAGCAATTACTTTATTACCCTTCTATCTTTATGACGGAATTGCAAAAGATGAGTATCGAATTGGACCGATTCTGGGCATGATTGGTTTGGGAGTCTTTGGTAGTGGATTTGCCTACCTATGGAATTTTAAAGTGATGCAGTTGGCCGGCAGTGCAATTGCAAGCTCGGTTACCTACTTAACACCGCTTGTAGCCATCATCGTGGGAATTATCTTCTTAAACGAATCAATCACCTGGAATGAACCAGTAGGTGCGTTGATCGTGCTGCTAGGTGCTGCGATTGCGCAAGAGCGAATTACTTTAGGAAAGAGTAAACCCAACCGGTAATTCAAGACGGTGCGTAGCTAGCAACGCTGCATTTCTTAAAATCGAATCAGTCTTATCGTCGGCCACAATAATTCCGCCTGAGAGAATCACCGCTCGCTCGCAGAGTTCGTGGGCGTAGGGAAGATCGTGAGTGACCATCACGATTGTGACATCAAGTGAGCGCAGAATATCTGCCAATTCGCGGCGACTAGCAGGATCAAGATTTGAAGATGGTTCATCCATGACCAAGATTTCTGGCTTCATGGCAAGAACTGTCGCAACGGCAACGCGTCTGCGTTGTCCGAACGAAAGGTGGTGCGGTGGGCGATCTTTAAATTCGCTCATGCCGACCAAATTCAATGCGTAGTCAACAACTGCATCGAGTTCTGCTCCGCGCACGCCCATGTTGTACGGACCAAATGCAACATCTTCGCCAACAGTGGGCATAAACAACTGATCATCAGGATCTTGGAAAACGATTCCAACCTTTGAGCGAATATTTCGAATCGATTCCTTATTCTTTGAATCAACTTTTTCACCGGCGATGAAAACTTCGCCTTGCATAGTCTGATGGATACCATTCATATGAAGTACTAGAGTGGTCTTGCCTGCGCCGTTAGGACCAAGCAGAGCTACCCGCTCACCTTTTTCAACGCGGAGGTTTACTCCGTAGAGAGCTTGGTTGCCGTCGGGGTAAGCAAATGCCAAATTGTTAATTAACAAACTCGGGTGGTTGCTCATGTTTTAACCGATCATCTGGAAAGAGATAGAAGTAATTAAGGCAAGGGTAGGAATAGTAAGGGCTATCAACCAGGCGCGAGTTCCTACAGATTTCGCTTCGGTATGAGGTAGCTCTCCATCAAAACCGCGAGAGAGCATGGCCAGGTGTACGCGCTCACCGCGTTCATATGAGCGAATAAAGAGCGCTGCAGCAGATGTGGCAATCACTTTCCAGTGCTTGACACCCGTGGCATCAAAGCCGCGTGACTGACGAGCAATCTTCATTCGCTCCATCTCATCGCTGATCACATTTACATATCGCAACATGAAGGATGCAATCTGAACCATGATTGTTGGCAACCGAAGTCGCTCAAGGCCGCGCAAGATCTCGCGCGCAGTAGTGGTCGTAGAGAGAATGACGGCGCTCAAAACACCCAAGGTTCCCTTAGCCACAATTGAGAGCCCGGCTAGTAATCCATCGCGATAGAGATTAAGTGGACCTAATTCAAAGCGTTCACCCGTACCAAAGAAGGGCATGAGCACTGCAAAAAATATGAATGGAATTTCGATCAGCGCCCGCTTGGCCAGCGTCGGAATTGCAATTTTTCCAGCTATTGCTGCGCTAACAACTAACGTTAGAAAGATAACGAAAGCAGGCCAATAAGTAATGGGTGTAGATACAACGACTAAGACAAAGAAAAGAACGGCAATAATCTTTAAATGTGAAGGTAGCGAGTGCACCACCGAGTGGCGATGGATATATAGCCGTTCACCGACATCGTGGCCATGGTGATGGCCGTGTGAGTGGACCTGACTTTTTTCGGCAGCTGAAGTATTTATTTGGTCGCACCGTTTTTGCGTCGCAAAAGCAAGAAGAGTCCTGTTGAAGCCCCTGCAGTAGCAATCACGCCGATTACTCCAGCTGCACCAGTTGATAGACGTTCATTTTCGATACCTTTGACGCCGTAATCGGCGAGTGGTCCATCTGCGTTCGAATGTTCTTTTGCACTGTCGAGGAAGCCAATATCTTCGGCTACCTTCTCGAGTCCGTCAGGGCTGGAAGATGCGAAGTTTGAAACAACTCCAGCGAGGACGAGTGAGAGAACAAAGCCTGCAATCAGAAACTTACTTTGCTTATTCATTCTTTCACTCTCGTTTCTAGAACTTGTGAAGCACCTTTGTAACCGTAGACCAGATCGGAACGGCTAGCCATCACAGCACCAACTGCGAGCGCAGAGATCACGCCTTCGCCGATGCCAATCAGGATATGAGTTCCAATCATTGCCGTGAGAACTTGGGAAATTGAAAATGTTCCGGTGCCGCCAATTGCATACTGGAGCACAAAACCTGCTGCAGCAAATGGCACAGAGATCAGTCCGCCGAGAAATGCCGCGATGCTTATTGAAGATTTATTTTTTGGAAGAATTTTCTTTACTAAGATAAAAATTCCGTATCCAACCCAGACTCCGATCAGTGACATGTTAAAGACACTTAATCCAAGAGCTGTGAGGCCACCATCTGCGAAGAGCAACGCCTGCATCACGAGTACGACTGTCAGCGCCAGCGAAGCTACCCAAGGACCGACCAAAATCGCTGCTAGTGCACCGCCTAGTAAGTGCCCACTTGTTCCAGCAGCAACCGGAAAGTTGAGCATCTGTACCGCGAAGATAAAGGTTGCAGTCAGACCAGCAAGAGGTGCAGTCTTCTCATCGAGCGCCGATTTGGCTCCTTTGAGCGAGAGCGCCATTCCGGCAGTTGCGATACCGGCAAAGGCGACTGAGGTGGGGATATCGATAAACCCATCAGGAATATGCACAGGTGGAGCCTCCTAGATGCAAACGATTTGCAACAAGGAAAGGTTAATAGAGAATTTACCGTTCCACAAGGTGAAATAACCGCGGGGCGGCCAGCGTTAGGTCTACAGTGCAGGAATCTGCCAAGCACGGCGCAAGCCAACGGGAGGTCACATATGGGCGAAGATTACGGTCAAGAAGAGCTCGTTACTGAGGAGATGCTCTGGGATCGAATCCCTGAGGTCCAAGGTGAAGAACGTGCAAACACCTTCTACGAACTCTCAGCCCGCATCTTTGCCCGTGGCCAATATGACGAAGCGCTCGCGCTCGCTGAAACTGCCCGCGATATTTTTTCAGAACTTGGTGCAGCTGCACCCAGTGAAGGTTTAGCTCAGGCATATTCAGCAATTGGTTACAACCTCAATCAATTAAAGCGTATGGATGAAGCTGCAACTGCGATGAGTAAAGCTGTTGCGATTTTGCGCGATAACAAATCTCCAATTGCACTTGAACTTGCCTGCACATTGGGTGAGTGGTGGTACTCATCCAAAAACTACGAAAAAGTAATTGAGACCATGTATGAGTGCTCGCAAGAACACCTCGTTGATGGAAACACCATTGGCGCAGCAAATGATATGCACCTCATTGGATGCGCCCAGCGCGAACTTAAGAATTACAACGAAGCAATTATCTGTTTCCAAGAAGCGCGAAAGATGTTTAAGATTGAAAAGGAAGTTATTAACGTAGCTCGCTGTGATCAGAAGATTGCATCTTGTTATGTCGAAATTGGCGAGGGCGAAAAAGCGCTGGAAGCTGCTCGCAAATCAATCGATGTATTTGAAACAGCCCACGACCACCGCCGTGAAACTTTTGCACTCTTTGAATACGGCAAAGCGGAAGTTCTGCTTGGAAAGCTAGAAGATGGCCTTTCTACACTCGATGGCGTACTTCAAATTATTGCCGAAGATGAACCGAAAGATTTCGACTTCATTCTTGATATTGAAACTCGTATGGTTGCCGTAATGCGCCAACTTGGTCGTATCGAGGAAGCCGACGAAGTAGATCGACGTCTAGCTAACGTGCGCGATGCCTTAGCCGGCGAACCAACACCAAGTGAAGATGGTTTCTAAAGAGAGTTAAGACTTGCGGGGTAGGTGCTGCAAGGCCCAGTGGTACATAGCTATTGCGCCAGCGGCAGATGCATTCATAGAGCGCGTTGATCCGTATTGTTCAATGGCATAGAGAACTTCACAGACCTCTATTCCTTCATCTGACATCCCGGCGCCTTCCTGGCCAAATAGAAGTACACACTTCTCGGGAAGGGCCGAACCCTCTAGATGCTTTGACGATGGAACGTTGTCGATTCCAATAATGGGAACTTCGTTCTCGTTACACCAGACTGCAAAATCGGCAACGGTGGGATGGTGAATCACAGTCAAGTATCGGTCAGTGACCATGGCCCCGCGCTTATTCCAATCACGCTTACCAATAATGTGAACCTTCGAAACGTTAAATGCATTTGCCGTTCTTACTACAGAACCGATATTTAAATCATGCTGCCAATTTTCGATTGCAATCTGAAGTTTATGACGCTTGCTATCTAGGT
Source organism: Streptomycetaceae bacterium (assembly GCA_027483765.1). GTDB lineage: Bacteria > Actinomycetota > Actinomycetes > Nanopelagicales > Nanopelagicaceae > Planktophila. The sequence continues at coordinate 95,828 of JAIXTW010000002.1, read as the reverse complement.
CAGCAACAATTGCTTCAACAGACCAATACCGATAGTGATCTAGGACATTCCGACGATCACCGTTCTCCAATAGATCTGGGTCATATTGGGCACCCGTTGGCCAAGGCTGCGCGTGTGGACCGACTCCAACTACCGGAAAAAATTCACCGGGTCCAATGACTGCAGGTGTGCTCTTTTCCATGGATGCACTCTAAACTTACTTCACTGTTATTACCAAGGAGCGCCATGAATATCGTTTACCACATCGCATTTGGCATTCACCTACTGTGCATCATTGCCATATTGGCGCTACTGCTACTTCAAACGAAAAAATCTCCTCGCAAACTTAATCCTGGAGTAGTTCACGCAACTCTCACGGCGCTCATTGCTGGAGTTGTCATGGTCGGCCTTTACGAAAGAGTAAATGTTGATGAGGTCGCGAACCACGCCAAGTTTGGCGTTAAGGGGCTAATTATTGCGGTGCTCCTTACCTTGGGATATAAAAATCTTAAGAAGCCTGAACTCAAGAGCTCTGTCTGGGCGGCCATGTTGGTGCTCACCATCTCAAATGTGCTTATTGCATATCTCTGGTAACTCATTTATCAATGAGACGCTCTATAAACATATCTTGCGTAGCGCTGCTCGCGCTAACTTTGCTTTACCCACCTTCGGCAACAGCGCTAGAACCAAATTCTGTTGCATCTGTTTTTAAGAGATATATCGCAAGTAAGTACTTGGCTAACCCTTCAGTGGTTGTCATTGATCAGCAGGATGGATCAGTCGTGTACGAAAAGGGAGCATATTCATTACGTAAGCCAGCATCGATTCAAAAGATTTTCATGGGTGTAACAGCAGTGATGCATCTTCCTATGGATCAAGTCTTTCCCACTTCACTCTGGACTGGGAATCAACCCAATAGTTTGGTGATTCAGGGGAGTTACGACCCATGGATTAGTACTAGTTCAAAGCTTGCCGAAAAAATGGGACGAACATCTTTACCGCGGATTGAATTTAATTCAATCAAAGCGCTAAAGGAGCTGAATCCGGATTTAGATTCGAACTTCACTATCTACTATGCAAGTCTTTTTACCTCTGAAACTGAACATATGAAGAAGTTCTTCCGAGACAAGGGCCTTAAGGTAACCATGAAGAGAGTAAGTAATCAGACTGCTCTTGATTTTTCAGCCACCAGAATTCTGACATCAGATTCACCGGAACTCGAGGAAATTCTTGGGTATGCAGTTGCATGGAGTGACAACACTCTCTCAGAGCGCATCGCCCGCATTGCCTCAGTCGCTGCCGGCAACTCTTTTGATCAAGCTGGCGTAGCAAATACTTTCGCAAGTTCATTGACAGAGCTAGGAATCGAGTCTTCCAAGATGATTGTCAAAGATGCCAGCGGTCTATCGAAAGAGAATCGTGTGAGTGCGAATCAAGTTGGCCAGTTACTTGTGAAAATTAGAACAGATGAAAGATTCGTTCCGCTGATAAATGGTTTTCCAGTGAGTGGAATTTCTGGAACGCTCCGTAATCGATTTACGGATACGGCGCCAGCTGCTGTCGGGCTGGTGAAAGCAAAGACCGGAACGCTGAGCAATACAACTAATTTAGCGGGATACGTTGAATCCGGGGACCGCGAATATGCATTTGTCATTATTGCCGACAGACATGTAAAAACTTATTCTGTCGCTAACCGCATACGAGATTTAGTTGATCGGATTTTGGGAAGAATTGCCGCCCCATTCGTGCGGGAAGTGACCACAGAACCTGAAGTTGCAGTAGAAGTAGAACCAGAACTAGAGATTGCTAGTTCTGAAATACCTTTATAGAACCTTCATAACACGCAACCCAGGTTTGATCCGTTTCATTATCGTAGGTAACACCGATAGGTTCTTTGCACACTTTCAGATTTTGAATAATCGAAAGATCGGTAGCCCGTAACTTCGTCATGGTGCCACTTTTGAAATTAACAACAAAGAGTGCGGTGCCATCAGCATTAAGGGCCAAACTCCGAGCGGCAAGTCCAGTCTTCACGCTTTTGATGACCTTACTCTGCTCCAAATCCCAGGCAATTACTTTTCCTGAGAGGTTGAGAGTGGCGTAAAGAGTTTTGTCATCTGGAGATAATTGAATCGCACGGGGGTTGGAGCCAATTGGAATTAATGACTTAGTAAAGTCGGCGAGATCAATTCGGTGAATACTATTTCCACCCATCTCAGCAACGTAGGCATATCTACTATCTGATGAGATCGCTATACCTCTTGGATATCGACCAATTTTTAGAGTCTTGATTACTTTCTGTTTTTCAACCGAGATTACCGAGACTGTGTACGAACACCAGTTGCTCACCAAAATGTATTTGTCGTCGGGAGTAACACTGACCACTTTAGGAACTGAACCCACCGGATACACCGCATCGATTTTGTAGTCCGCTAGATTGATTCGTGACACAAAACTGTTATCAAATCCTGATGCAGGCGAGCAGACATCGTGACCTTCTTTACTGAAACCTTTTCCGTACATCGAATAGTTTGTGATGTAGAGATACTTGGAATCTGGTGAGTACGCCCCTTCAACTGGCGCACCTTTGTACGTTCCGGAGTACCCAGGAAATCCAAGGGATGAGAGCGACACTGAATCCTTTACAGTTGAGATTAATTCCAGCGAGCGAGAGTCAAAAATCGTCACGCTATGTTGGTACATCATGTTGTGCGCACTGACCAAGCCGCTCTGCGATGCAGTTACTGACTTAGGGCTTAACGAGCCGGTGAAGGTCTTTACCAATCGCATCTTTGATTCTGAGGCGCCGGTAGCTTGTACTGGACTGGCGATGAGCAGGGGAGCCAGCACTGTAAGTGCGAGGGCTACTGTGATTTTGGTCTTACGCATGCTGGTAAGAGTACTAGTGCAAAAAGGTAGGCTATACATATGAAGTTGGTGCGCGCATATGTAGACCTTATGAAATTGCGCGTAGTTGAACTCTTAATTATTACAACTCTGCCCGCTATGGTCTTGGCGGAGAAAGGGCTGCCAAGTTTCGGTTTAGTTGCAGCCACGCTTATCGGTGGAACCCTAGCCGCAGGTGCATCTAATGCATTTAACATGGTGATCGAAGCTGAGACGGATAAGTTGATGGCGCGAACTTCAAAGCGCCCACTAGTGACCGGATCAATTTCACGAACTCAAGCAATTATCTTTGCCTGGGTGTTAACAATTTCTTCGCTTTTGATTTTTGAAATCTTTACCACCGAACTAGCAACACTACTTACAGCGCTAGCGATTTTTTACTATGTCGTCATCTACACAATTATTCTGAAACCAAACACGTCTCAAAATATTGTGTGGGGCGGTGCAGCCGGTTGTATGCCAGTTCTCATTGGTTGGTCAGCAGTTACTGGATCACTCACACTTGTCCCAGTTGCATTCTTTCTGGTGGTCTTCTTCTGGACACCGCCACATTTTTGGGCGCTAGCAATTAAATATAAAGATGATTATTCGGCCGCCGGTATTCCGATGCTGCCTTCAGTTTCATCGCAATCAAACGTAATTAATCAGATGTGGTTTCACACCATTGCCATGGTTGTTTCATCTGCTGCCATGATTCAGTTGGCGAAGCTTCCAGTGTGGGTTCTATGCGCCACGGTGCTTCTCGGCGCAATCTTTACCTTTCAGCTATTTGCGCTGAAGGAAAATTCGGATAACTACAATAAAGTTGCGGCCGGTATTTTTCACTGGTCGATAACGTATTTAAGCCTATTCTCAGTATTGCTAGTGGTTGCTCAGTTACTGAGTGCTTGATTTAAGTCTTTAATCAAATCATCGACATGTTCTAAGCCAACCGAAAGTCTGAGCACCGATGGAGAAATTCCCATCTCAGCTTGAACATCAGTGGAAAGCCTTCTGTGCGTAGTTGATGCCGGGTGCGTAATAAGGGATTTGCTATCACCAAGGTTATTGGAAATATCAATGATGGTCAGTGCATCCATAAAGGCAAAAGCATCTTTCTGCGAGCCACCGAATTCAATTCCGATTGTGGTGCCTCCACCGCTCATTTGCTGCATGGCAATTTTGTGATCTGGGTGCGATGGCAATCCTGGGTAGCGAACGCTTTTAATTTTTGCGTGCCCTTCGAGAAATTCTGCAATCGTTTGCGCGCTTTCGGTCATGCGAGTCACCCGAAGGTCCATGGTCTCAAGAGACTTAACCAAAACCCAGGCGTTAAATGAACTAATCGTCGGGCCGGTATGTCGTACAAAAGGAATCAACTTCTCATAGATGTAGGAGAAAGATCCAAGTAGTGCTCCGGCGAGCACGCGACCTTGACCATCAATATGTTTAGTTGCCGAATACATGACTACATCTGCCCCAAGTGCGAGCGGTTTTTGCAATACGGGAGAAGCCATCGCGTTATCAACAATTACTGTGGCGCCAACTTTGTGCGCTAAATCAGAGACAAATCGAATATCAACGATTTCAAGGAGCGGGTTACTTGGAGATTCAATAAAGACTGCCTTCACCTTCTTAGAAAGTGCCTTCTCCCAGCCAGCCTTGTCATTTGCTTTAACTAATTCGTATGTCACTCCCCACTTGGGCAAAATTTCGGTAATGACAACGTGACAAGAACTAAACATCGCAGCTGATGCAACGACATGGTCACCAGTTTCTAGAATGCAGGCAAGAGAGGCGAACATCGCCGCCATTCCAGAAGCTGTGGCTACACAATGCTCGGCTCCTTCAATTGCCGCCAATCGCTTTTCAAACATGGCAACAGTCGGATTATGAAAGCGGCTATATAGGAAATGGTCGGTCTGATCAGTAAATGCATCAGCTGCTTCCTGTGCATCTGTATATGTGAATCCGCTGTTTAGATAGAGCGCTTCCGAAGTTTCACCAAAACCAGAACGAGCAAGTCCATCGCGCACTGCCGAAGTTTGAGAATGAACTTCCCAGTCAGGCTCACGACGTTTTGGATGTTCGTGATAACCCCACACCTCTTTACTCATGAGAGCATCCTAAGGTTTGAATGGTAAATTGCACATATGTCTACTATCGCGATATCCGTGAAAGATCTCAGCAAAAAATACGATTCTGGATTTGCCGTCTCACATGCAAATTTTGAAGTCCCTATTGGCACTATCTGCGGATTCGTTGGCCCCAATGGGGCTGGAAAGACGACAACGATCAGGATGTTACTTGGGTTGATTTCACCAACGGGTGGAACTGCGCAGATTCTCGGGCAATCAATTAACCACCCAGAGAAATATCTTTCGCAGGTTGGCGCGATGATTGAGGGACCGGCGTTCTATCCAGCGTTATCTGGTGCCGAAAACCTGAAGGTCTTGGCGACTCTTGGCGGTTTTCCCATCGAACGAGTTGAAGAACTCATTCGCATTGTTGGCCTAGAGGGTCGAGGCCATTCGAAATATAAGACATATTCACTAGGAATGAAGCAGCGACTGGGTATTGCAGCGGCGCTATTACCAAATCCAAAGATTTTAATTCTCGATGAACCCACAAATGGATTAGATCCTGAAGGCATCCAAGAAGTTCGTGACTTGTTAAAGAAGTTAGCGTCACAAGGGACAACAGTTTTTGTATCTTCTCACCTACTTTCAGAGCTTGAAATTATTAGCGAATACATCGTCATATTACGAAAAGGCGAAGTTGTATTTGCTGGACCGCTGCAAGAATTGATGCAGACACAGCAACCAATAATTTTAGTCAAAACTGAAAATGCGTCTGATTTGCAGAAAATTATTGAAATTGCAGAACGCGATGGCCATAAAGCAACTATCCGTTCTGAAGTTGCGCATATCGAAGGTCTGGCCGAGTGGGCAGGTGTACTGAATAAAAAAGCATTCGATGCTGGCATTGTCTTGACTCAACTCGCGCCGCAACTTCCTAACCTGGAAGAGACATTCTTTGAAATGACTGGAGATCGCTCATGATGCGGGTAATTCGTGCTGAGTGGCGCAAGCTGCGTAGACCAACACTTTTCCTCGGCACACTTGGTGCCGCACTTTTCTTTACCGGCTTAACAAATACTTTTCTCTACTTGATGATTGATTCGGAAGGTGGAAACTCCGACCGAGGTCGTGAAGTGGGTCGCGAAGTACTTAACTTGGCTGGTGGCTCGGTCTACGGCTTCTCATCAGTAGGTGGACTACTTGGAGTTATTGCACTCTGTGTCTTTGCTGCTCAAACAGCGCAGGAGTACACCTACGGAACGCTAAGAAATCTCTTGGTTCGCCAACCTGGTCGACTTCGAATCTTGGCTGGCAAGTTAATCGCTATGAAACTCTTCGCACTTGTATTAGTTCTCATCTCAGCAGCCGTCAGTGTTGGCATCTCTGTTGCTCTCTCTGGTCGCGCTAAAGTGGAGACAGATTTATGGTTTACCGCATCGGGTTTTCACGCAATAGGTCAAACCCTGCTCAATGTCACAATCTCAGTTATCTACTTTGGAATTGTGGGAATGGTTTTAGGACTGCTCTTGCGCTCACCGATTTCGGCTATATCTATCGGAGTTCTCTGGCTACTCATTATTGAAAACCTGATTGGCGCAGTTAAACCTGTGACTCTTGATTGGATGCCAGGAAATCAATTATCAACAATTGCCCAAGGTGGTAGCCCAGATGTTTCATATTCGCACGCTTTAATCCTGGGAACTCTCTATGTATTTGTTGGATCAATAGTTGCTGCCACACTTTTCTCACGAAGAGACGTGGCTAACTAGCGACACAGGGGCGCTAGCCACACTTAAAATCTGGGGCTGATTTATTCTTCTTCAATGCGCCGCAGCCATCGTTTAGTATCCCTTGCACTCATCGCAGGGCTCTGCTTGGCCTCCACTCCAGCGGTAGCGAAACCCAAGCCAACGCTAGAACAGATTGAAGCCGCAAAAAAAGCTGAAGCAGAAAAGAAAAAAGTGGCTGACGCCGCCGCGAAGAAATTGGCAGCAGCGAATCTCACCTTAAAACAGCTAACGGCTAAAGCAAATGCTGCGCGAGCTTTATATTTAAAAGCTAAGCGAGAGTTGGATATCGCGACCACGCAAGCGGTAGCGGCTGCTAAGTACGCAGCGGAAACCGCCGCGGCGGTGCAAGAGGCGCACCGCGTCATCGGTAAGTTGGCAGTTGATGCTTACATGCTGGGTGGGGCCATGAGCGATATTGAGCCACTGCTGAGTGCAAATGGTCCACAGGATTTGATTGACCAACTTTCAACTTTGAATACGCTGGGAGCTCGCAACACAACTTCACTTGAGCGATACAAGGAAGCCGAAATTGTGGCTCGCGCGGCAAAGAAGAAAGCTGATGAGGCGAAGATTGTGCAAGAAGTAGCAACTGCAAAAGTTGCAGCAGCGAAAAAAGTTGCTGATGATGCACAAGGTTTACAGCAGAAGGAAGTGGACAAACTTCGTGCAGTGCAAGATAAGTTGATTAAGGAACTTGCGACCGCAAGAAATGTTCGAGTCACACTTGAACAACAGCGACAACTGGCGCTCCTGGAAGAGAGCCAGGCAAATACGGCCGCCAATACGATTAACCAATCAAAGGTCTGGCCGAATATAGGATTTAAGGGAAGATCAACAAGTCGCACTACCGAAGCGCAGCGATTAGCGGCCGTTGCCTTTGCAAAGAAGCAAGTGCTTGCGCGCAAACCATATATTTGGGGCTCGGAAGGTCCAAACTCGTTCGACTGTTCTGGACTTGTTTATGCCGCGTATAAATCTGCTGGACTCGGTTGGCCCAACTGGGATCGCTTAAACTCAGCGCTCTATGCCGGTTATACAAAGCATGTAACACTAAACGAACTAGAACCAGGTGATCTCTTGTTCTACTCCTACAAAGGAAATATCTCGACAATCCACCACATCACAATTTACGCAGGTGGCGGAATGATGTGGGAAGCGAACTCAAAGGGTAAGGGTCTGCTCTACTCGAGCATTTATAGCATCAAGGGGCTTATGCCATTCGGCGGCCGGGTCTAATCTTGCTTCATGGCTCAGGCAATAGTTGCAATTCGTAACGCTGTAAAAGAGCACCTTTCGAAATCTGAAGCTGGAGATTGCATTCTCGTAGCCGTCTCTGGTGGAGCCGATTCTTTGGCACTTGCTTTTGCGGTTTATAAAGAAGCAGCACCATTGGCTCTCAAAATTGTCGCAGTCACAATTGATCATCAGCTACAAGAAAAATCTTCTGAGCAAGCCGCCCGAGTCGAATCCCAATTGAAGACGATGGGCTATGAAAGAGTTATTGTCGCGAAGGTAAATGTTTCGCTCGAATCAGGGCTAGAAGCTGGTGCTCGCAAGGCTCGTTATGAAGCCCTATCAAAGATTGCAACCGAGGAAAATGCAACTAAAGTTTTTCTTGGACACACTCGAGATGATCAAGCTGAGACGGTTCTACTTGGATTAGTTCGCGGATCAGGAACTCGCTCGCTCTCCGGAATGGCGGTTGAAAACGGTACATATATTCGTCCGCTACTTGCTTGTACTCGCAAAGAGACTGAGAACGCATGCAAGGAGATGAATCTGGATTTCTGGAACGATCCTCATAATGAAAACCCGGAATTCTCAAGAGTAAGAGTGCGCCGAGATGTGCTCCCAATCATGGAAGAAAAAATCGGCCCCGGAATTGCTGCGGCTTTAGCGCGCAGCGCATCACTTCTTCGAGATGATGCTGATGCCCTCGATGCAATCGCTGACGCTGAAATGTCTCGTCATAACCTGAAAGATTTGGATTGTTCGGCCCTGGAGCTGCTGCCGAGAGCAATCCGGAGCCGGATCCTGCGGGCGGCGATTTATGCTGCTGGCGCTCCATCTGGCTCAATTTCTGCCGACCATATCGCCTCGGTTGAGGCGCTGGTCACGTCTTGGCACGGTCAGGGGCTAGTGAGCCTGCCGGGTGGTGTGAAGGTTGAGCGAATTTCGGGCAGACTTTCGCTCTTAAACCAGTAATCTCGATTCGCACACTAAGGAGCACACCCGGTGGATCTCGCAGCAGTCGGCACAGATGTTGAAAAAGTAATTGCAACAGAAGCACAACTGTCTGCCAAGATTTTAGAACTTGCCGCGCGCGTTGATAAAGATTACAAAGATAAGCAAGTTTTGTTGGTGGGAGTTCTCAAAGGCGCGATTATGGCGATGGCAGATCTCACGCGAGCGATGCAAACACATATCGAAATGGATTGGATGGCCGTTTCTTCATACGGTTCTGGCACAAAATCAAGTGGTGTCGTTCGAATCTTGAAAGATTTAGATCGTGACATCACCAATCGACATGTACTTATTGTGGAAGACATTGTTGACTCCGGACTTACTTTGTCTTGGCTAAAGGCAAATCTACTTTCACGTGGCGCTGCATCCGTTGAAATTTTGGCCATCCTTCGTAAACCTGAAGCGGCAAAAGTTGATGTCGATGTTAAGTACGTAGGCTTTGAGATTCCAACAGAGTTCGTTGTCGGATACGGGCTCGACTTCGATGAGAAGTATCGCAACCTGTCATTTATCGGTGTGCTTGCCAAGCACATGTATTCTTAAGGAGCTCCATGTCTTCCCAGATTCCGAGCAATAAATCATTCTTCGATCGCTTTAAGAAATCGAAGGAAACAAGTGGAGCCCCGAAGAACGTCAAAGTGGTGCCGCAAACGCGTGCCCAAAAACTTCTCCGAGGCCCCTTGTTCTGGATTATTGTCGCAATCATCGGTGTAACCATCTTTGGCCAAATCTCCAGTGCCTCAAATCGGTATACCGAAATTAAAACATCACAAGCTATTGCTGCAATCTCGCAATCTAAAGTTGAGTCTGCTGTACTCATCGATAAGAGTCAGAAAATTCGCTTGATATTAGTTGGCGGTAGCACGATAAAAGGTGCCACAAAGGTAGAAGCGTCATACATCGCCCGCCAGGAACCAACACTTGTCGATGAACTCACCGCTAACCCACCTGTAAAAGGTTGGACGGTAGATGTTCCAAAGACATCGGTGTTAACAACGATTCTCTTTAGTTTTGGTCCAATCCTGATTATCGGTCTGCTCTTCTTCCTCTTAATGAGCCAAGCGCAAGGCGGAAATCGAGTATTTTCATTTGGTAAGTCACGTGCGAAGTTGCAAGACAGCGACGTTCCACAGAACACCTTTGATGATGTGGCAGGTGCTGATGAAGCAATCGCCGAACTAGAGGAGATAAAAGATTTCCTTGCAGATCCGGCTAAGTACGCGCTCCTAGGTGCGAAGATTCCTAAGGGAGTACTTCTCTATGGCCCTCCAGGAACAGGAAAGACTCTTCTCGCACGTGCGGTCGCCGGTGAAGCAAAAGTACCTTTCTATTCAATCTCTGGTTCGGACTTCGTAGAAATGTTTGTCGGAGTTGGTGCTGCCCGAGTGCGTGATTTATTTAATCAAGCAAAAGCTCATGCGCCAGCAATTGTTTTTGTAGATGAAATCGATGCAGTTGGACGCCAGCGTGGTGCAGGTATGGGTGGTGGCCACGACGAGCGTGAGCAAACTCTTAACCAACTTCTCGTGGAGATGGATGGATTCGAAGCCAATGGCCAAGTAATTCTCATCGCAGCTACAAACCGTCCAGATGTTTTAGATCCAGCACTCCTTCGTCCAGGCCGATTCGATCGTCAGATTCCGGTGGAGCGACCAGACCTCAAGGGTCGTGAAGATATTCTTAAAGTGCATGCGAAGAACAAACCAATTTCAAAGGAAGTTGAACTCATTTCATATGCGCGCAGAACGCCAGGGTTTACTGGTGCAGATCTAGCTAACGTGCTCAATGAAGCAGCGCTACTAACTGCGCGCGAAGGTCAAAAAACAATTGGCAATATTCAAATCGATGAAGCTATCGATCGTGTTATGGCTGGACCACAGCGCAAGTCACGATTGATGTCTGAGGCAGAACGTCGCGTGACCGCCTATCACGAGGCAGGTCATGCACTGGTTGCGCATGCGCTTCCACATACAGATCCAGTACATAAAATCACCATCATGCCTCGAGGACGAGCACTTGGTTACACGATGGTTCTACCTGATGAAGATAAGTACTCAACTACACGTAATCAACTGCTTGATCAATTAGCGTATTCACTTGGCGGCCGGGCAGCAGAAGAACTTATCTTCCATGACCCTTCTACTGGTGCTTCAAATGACATTGAGAAAGCAACTGCGTTGGCTCGTGCCATGGTAACGCAATACGGAATGACTGAAGCTATTGGCGCAATTAAATTAGGCGCCGATGCCTCCGAGCCATTTATGGGGCGCGATTACGGACATCAGCGTGATTATTCGGAGAACGTTGCCGCCACTGTTGATGCTGAGATTCGCAAACTTATTGAGACCGCACATCAAGAAGCATTCGATATCCTGGAAGCGAATCGAGTAATTCTTGATGAGATGGTTATTCAATTGCTCGAGCGAGAGACTCTCAATAAAGAAGATATTGCGAAGATATTTACCAAGGTGAAGTCTTGGCCTAATCGTCCAGCGTGGACCGGGTCAGCGACTCGTATTCCATCTGCGACGCCACCGGTAGATATTCCAGAGCGAATTGTGGCTACGCCTACCGAGGCGCCTAAAAAATCGCGTCGGGTAAAGAAAGCAACTACCGAGTGAGTGATATCGCTTCCGTCTCGATGGGACCTGATGATGGGCGCGCATCACATCCTTACGATCAAGAGCGGGCAGAGAAAGCGGTACGCGAACTTTTACTCGCGCTAGGTGAAGATCCAGATCGAGAAGGTCTTAGAGACACTCCGGCACGAGTTGCGCGCGCCTTTGCTGAGAACTTTGAAGGACTGTGGCAGAAACCAGAAGATGTACTAACAACAACTTTTGATATCGGACATGAAGAGCTCGTAATCATTCGTGACATCGAAGTTTTTTCACATTGCGAACACCACCTCACCCCATTTCACGGCGTGGCCCATGTTGGATATATCCCGAGTGGAAAAATCACGGGACTTTCAAAAGTTGCTCGATTAGTTGATCTCTTTGCACGTAGACCTCAAGTTCAAGAGCGGCTAACGACACAGATTGCTGATGCTCTTGTAGAAATTCTGAAACCTATGGGCGTCATCGTCATTGTTGATTGCGAACACCTATGCATGTCTATGCGCGGTGTGAGAAAGTCACAAGCACGAACAACCACATCGGCAGTGCGCGGAGTTTTGCGCGATGCAACCACTCGCGCCGAGGCCATTAGCCTGATCACGAATCGATAGTTCACCATGCTTGTGATGGGAATTCTCAATGTCACACCAGATTCTTTTGCTGATGGAGGGATAAATTTCGAAACCCACATTGCAATTACTCGTGGGTTAGAGATGATTGATGAAGGCGTCGACATCATCGATATTGGTGGCGAATCAACTCGGCCCGGCGCAGAGCGAGTATCCGCGCAAGAAGAGCAGGCGCGCGTAATCCCAGTAATTACAGGTCTCGCTGACAAGGGCGTCACCTTGAGTATCGACACCATGCGGGCAGAGACTGCGCAATTGGCTGTGCAAGCTGGCGCGAGCATTGTTAATGATGTGAGTGGAGGTGCTGCAGATCCAGAAATGTTTGCCACCATCGCGCGCTTAGGATGTAAATACACCCTCATGCATTGGCGAGGCCATTCAGTGGATATGAATTCAAAGGCTATTTATAACGACGTCGTCAAAGAGGTAATCGATGAAGTGACGTTGCAATTAGATAAGGCGCTAGCTGCCGGCATTAAACGGGAAAACATAATTCTTGATCCGGGTATCGGCTTTGCTAAAGATCCTGATCACAACTGGGAGATCCTAAAACGCATTGATGAATTTATTGCTTTGGGTTATCCGGTTCTCATTGGTCATTCGCGTAAACGATTCCTCGGGGGAGATACGCCAGATTCACGTGAAGAAGCAACGGTAGCAGTCACACAATCACTAGTTGGTAAAGGGATTTGGGCGGTTAGGGTTCATGGTGTGAAATCAAATAAGAGCGTGGTCAGTGCATGAGTGACATCATCTGCATTAAAGGAATTCATGGCTTTGGCTATCACGGAGTATTTGAACACGAAGCAAAGAACGGACAGGATTTCTTCGTAGATCTTGAGCTACATCTTGATCTCTCAAAGGCGAGCGTTTCCGATGATTTAAATGACACTATTGATTACGGTGCACTTTCTGAACTTGTAGTGGAGGAAATTACCGGCGCCCGCGTCCAACTCATCGAAAGACTTGCTGGAAGAATTGCAGACCGAATAAAAGCAGATCACCCGAGTATCCAGCGCGTCACAGTAACTGTGCATAAGCCGAAAGCTCCTGTGACAGCAGAGGTCTCAGATATTGCAGTAACAATCTCGCGATGAAGGCGGTCATTGCGCTCGGTGCCAATATTGGTAATCCGCGAGAACAAATCGAGTTAGCAATCTCCATGTTACGCGCTGCCACAGATGTCACCGCAGTCTCTTCGCTCCATGCAAGTAAGCCCATGGGCGGACCTGAACAGCCGGATTACATCAATGCGGTCTGCATTTTAGAAAGTGATTTACCGGCGGCAGATTTACTATCTCTCTTGCATGGCATTGAAAAAACTTTAGGTCGCGAACGGCTAGAACGTTGGGGCCCTCGAACTATTGATTTAGATCTCATCCAATACGGAGGACTTCTGAGCAGCGCTGCTGAGTTAGAACTTCCACATCCACGCGCACATGAGCGGAGATTTGTCCTAGAACCTTGGTTTGAAATTGAAGCTGATGCGATTCTGCTTACCCACGGAAAAATTTCGCACCTTTTGGAGCAATTGCCATAACGCTTTAGACTTTAAGCACTGCCCGCCCGGTACCTGAAAGGACTGGAGCCATGAAAGTAGTAACAGATGTGCGAGAGCTTCCTTCTGGCTGCGCATTTGTACCAACCATGGGTGCACTTCATGCCGGACATGCATCGCTACTCTCGATTGCACAGCAAAAAAATAAGAATGTAGTTCTCAGTATTTTTATTAATCCACTGCAATTTGAGAACGCGCAAGACTTAGCAAAATACCCCAGAACTCCTGAGGCTGATCTTGCGTTAGCTGCGAGTCATGGCGCGACACATGTATGGCTTCCATCGCAGGCCGAAATTTATCCGGCAAACCATCGCGTTCTCAGCGCTGGACCAATCTCGCATCTGTACGAGGGAAAGTCACGACCGGGGCATTTCGATGGAGTTGTTACCGTTGTGCGCAGGTTCTTTGATTTACTCAAACCTAGCGTTGCCATCTTTGGTGAGAAAGATTTTCAACAACTAAAGCTTGTTGAAGAAATTGCTGGCGACGTTGAAATTATTCGGGCCCCAATCATTCGCGAGTCCGATGGCCTAGCGATGTCATCAAGAAATATCCGATTAACCGCTGAGGGCAGAGCCGCAGCCACCGTGATTTCACGTGCTTTGGCTAGCTCTAAAACCGAGGCTGAGTTGCGTGCAGCGCTTTCATTAGAGCCACTCTTCACCCTCGATTACGCTGATTTCATCGATGAAGAAAGTTTCGCACCGGCCTCCCCGCAGACAGCACACGTGCGTGCAATCGTCGCTGGGTGGATAAATGAGGTCCGTTTGATTGACAATATGCAGATGGTGCAAAGCTCATGAGATTACTCGCCCCCGCACCTGGCTGGACCGCGCAAGCAGATGTCATTGTTGTCGGTTCCGGAATTGCCGGACTTACCACTGCACTGCAATGTCGAACATTCGGTTTATCTGTTCTGCTGGTAACAAAAGCGAGTGTTGATGAAGGTTCAACTAAATGGGCGCAAGGCGGAATTGCCGCTGCACTCGGCGATGGAGATTCACCAGAGGCTCACGAAAAAGATACCTTGATTGCTGGCGCAGGTCTCTGCGATATCGACTCAGTTCGAGTATTGGTAACTGAGGGACCAGAAGCGGTACGTAAACTTATTGAACGTGGCGCGATATTTGATAAAGAAGCAAGTGGTGAGATTGCGTTAACTCGCGAAGGTGGACATTTACGTAATCGGATTATCCATGCAGGTGGCGATGCAACAGGTGCCGAAGTTTCACGCGCACTGCTCGCCGCCGTGCAGAACGATCCTGAAATTGAAGTTGTAGAGAACGCACTTGTCTTAGATGCGCTAAAAAATGATATTGGCGACGTTTGTGGAGTCACCTTGCACGTTATTGGTGCTGGAAGCCGCGATGGAGTTGGCCGTGCAATTGCCAAAGCAGTTGTTTTAGCTACTGGTGGTTTAGGGCAAGTATTTGCACAGACCACCAACCCATCTGTTTCAACTGGAGATGGAGTTGCGCTTGCACTGCGCGCGGGAGCAAAAGTTGCCGACGTAGAATTTATTCAATTTCACCCAACTGTGCTCTGGTTGGGAAATAACTCAGAAGGCCAGCAACCTCTTATCAGTGAAGCTGTCCGAGGTGAAGGCGCATACCTACTCGATAGCCATGGCAATAGATTTATGAAAGAGATTCATCCACTCGCTGAATTAGCGCCACGCGATGTTGTTGCCATCTCAATCATGCGAATCATGAATGCCCAGCATGCACAGCATGTCTGGCTTGATGTGCGCCACCTAGAAGGCTTTGAAAAGAGATTTCCAACAATCTATGCATCATGTGTTAACCATGGAATTAATCCACTCACAGAGCTGATTCCAGTTGCACCCGCTTCTCATTACGCATCAGGCGGTGTTCGGGTAGATCTCGATGGCAGAACAAGTGTTAACGGACTCTATGCATGCGGTGAGACTGCATGCTCAGGAGTACATGGGGCCAACCGGCTTGCATCTAATTCATTACTTGAGGGACTTGTCTTTAGTGCGCGAATTGCATCGTATATCGCTGCAAATCTTCCTGAGTTTAGTGAACCAGTAGAGAACGTATCGCGAGCGATTCTGCTCGATCCATCAGTGCGTCACGATATCCAAGTAAGCATGAGTCGCGGAGCGGGAGTACTGCGCTCCTCTGATTCCTTAATTCGAACCAGTTCGGATCTGACGCGCATTGAAGATAGAACAAGTAACCAACCATGCGTTGAAGCATGGGAGACCACCAACCTCTTTCAATTAGCCCAAGCAATTCTGAAAGCAGCGCTGATTCGGCAAGAGACTCGTGGATCGCACTGGCGCGAAGACTTTCCACATTCAAGTGACCAGTGGCGCAAGCGAATCGTGCAACAACTCGATCAAACTGGATATTGGACAACGGGCTATCAGGAGGTAAGTAATAAATGATTGACCGCGAACTTATTAAACGTGCGCTAGCTGAAGATCTCGAAGGCGGCCAGGACGTGACATCGGTAGCAACTATCTCTGGAACTGAAAAAGTTGTCGCAGATTTTGTTGCACGTAATTCAGGTGTGATTGCCGGAATAGAGATGGCTCGCGCGGTTTTGGAAGAAGCAGGACTTACTGAGATTGCCGTTTTTGTTGCTGATGGTGCAGTTGTCGCGAAAGGAACCGTTCTCTTGACTGTGCGCGGTGATACTCGGGCAATCTTGTTGGCCGAACGTACCGCCTTAAATTTCCTCGGCCATTTAAGTGGGATAGCCACACTTACGCGTACCTGGGTAGATGCTATTGCCGGAACTAACTGTGTAATCCGAGATACTCGAAAGACAACTCCAGGAATGCGCGTTCTTGAAAAGTATGCGGTCCGTATGGGCGGCGGAACAAATCATCGTATGAACCTCAGTGCTGCGGCGCTTATCAAAGATAACCACATTGCTGCTGCAGGTGGTGTAGCAGAAGCATTTAATCGAGTGCGTGAGATGTATCCGACGAAAGAAATTCAGATTGAAGTCGACACCTTGGATCAATTACAAGAGTTAATTTCACTCAAGCCTGATTGTGTTTTGCTCGATAACATGAGTCCAGAGCTCTGCGCGAAAGCAGTTGCAATGGTGGCGGGCGCATTTAAACTCGAAGCTTCAGGTGGAATTTCATTGGTAAACGCTCTGGCGTATGCACAAACCGGCGTTGATTACTTGGCAATTGGCGCTCTGACACATAGCGCACCTGTTTTAGATATTGGCCTAGATCTGAGAGCGGAGTAGTCATGTTGTTAACTGTCGATGTAGGAAATACAAATACGGTTCTTGGAATTTTTGATGGCAAGAACCTCATCAAATCGTGGCGTGTGAAGACTGATCCACGAACCACTGCCGATGAACTCTGGTTGCAATACAGCGCCTTAGTCGCCGGGTATAAAGTCTCAGGACTCGCTATCTGCTCTACCGTGCCAGCCACGCTCCGGGAATTGCGCACCATGATCGATTCATACTTCAGCGAAATCCCGGTAACAATTGTGGAACCAGGTACAAAAACTGGCGTACAACTATTGGTAGATAACCCGAAAGAAATTGGGGCAGATAGAATCGTTAACACGCTAGCTGCACACACTCTGTTTGGCGGACCAGCTATTGTCGTCGATTTTGGAACGTCAACTAATCTCGATGTTGTCTCTCCTAAGGGCGAGTTTCTTGGTGGAGCACTTGCACCCGGAATTGAAATTTCAGTCGATGCACTTGCTGCACGTGCGGCGCAATTACGTAAAGTTGAATTGATTAAACCCAAGAACGTCATTGGTAAGAACACGGTCGAGGCGCTGCAATCTGGAACTATCTATGGATTTGCCGGACAGGTAGATGGCCTAGTCGAACGAATAACTGAGGAACTTTTGCAAAGTTATGAGAAAGCGCCGATAGTAATTGCAACAGGAGGCTTAGCCCCGTTGATGATTGGTGTATCTGAAACCATTGATGAGCACGAGCCAGATCTGACTTTGATTGGCCTTCGACTCATCCACGAGAAGAACTCTGACTAGTTCTACAGCGAAAAACGATAGACTCTGCGCCACTATGACCACTGATAACGCACCAGCTCAAGAGGACGATCTACCGGAGCAACTTCGGATTCGTCGCGAGAAGCGCGCCAGCCTGCTTGAGCGTGGAATTGAGCCTTATCCAGTGGCGGTGGCTCGCACCAAATCACTTTCAGAAATTCGAGATAAATATGTTGGACTCGAAACAGATATTGCGACCGGTGACATTGAGAGCCTAACCGGACGAATAATTTTTAAGCGCGATACTGGAAAACTCTGTTTTGCAACGCTGCGCGAAGGTGATGGAACAGAACTGCAAGCGATGTTGTCGCTGGATAAAGTCGGCGAAGCGCAATTAGACGCATGGAAATCCGATATCGACTTAGGCGACATTGTTTCGGTAACCGGCGAGATTATTACCTCGAAGCGAGGAGAGCTCTCCATTCTTGCGAATTCATGGACGCTGGCATCAAAATCGCTACGACCGCTGCCGAATGATCACAAACCAATGTCTGAAGAGACCCGTGTTCGTATGCGCTATGTCGACCTTATTGTTCGCCCGGAAGCGCGTAGCGCTGCACGAATGCGACCAAATGTTATGCGCTCACTTCGTGAAACTTTTAATAATCAGAGTTTTATCGAGGTAGAAACACCCATGCTGCAAGTAATGCATGGCGGGGCAGCAGCTCGACCATTTAAAACATTTAGCAATGCGTACGACATGGATTTATATATGCGTATCGCACCCGAACTTTTCTTAAAGCGCTGTGTTGTGGGTGGCATCGAACGTGTCTTTGAAATCAATCGTAATTTTCGCAACGAAGGAGCTGACTCGTCGCACTCACCTGAGTTTGCGATGGTTGAGTCATACATGGCCTACGGCGACTGGCGCACCATCGCTGATCTCACTCGCTCCCTGATTCAAAACGCGGCCGTAGCGGTATCCGGTTCACATGTTGTCACTCATCACGATGGACGAGAAGCAGACCTTGGTGGTAACTGGAAAGAAATTTCACTCTACGATGCAATTTCTGAAGGAGTAGGTGAGCAGGTAACAGCACTTACACCTATCGATGAGCTGACGAAATATGCCACAAAGCTAGGCATGAAGATCGATCCAAAGTGGCTCACTGGCAAGCTCGCCGAAGAGATTTTTGAACATGTGGCAAAAGATAAATTGGTCGAACCAACGTTTGTGATGGGCTATCCAGTAGATACATCACCTTTGGTTCGTGCACACCGTGAACTTCCAGGTATGGTCGAAAAGTGGGATCTCTATGTCGATGGATTTGAATTAGCCACCGGTTACTCTGAACTCATCGACCCAGTAATTCAACGCAATCGTTTAGTTGAACAGGCTCAACTTGGTGCTAAAGGCGATTTAGAAGCGATGCAGGTTGATGAAGATTTCTTACGAGCGATGGAATTTGGCATGCCCCCAATGGGAGGAATGGGAATGGGCGTCGATCGTTTACTGATGGCGCTGACAGGACTTGGAATTCGCGAAACGATTCTCTTCCCGCTTGTAAAACCGGAAGTTGATTAACTATGACAATTATTCGTTCTGCTAAGACATCTGATGTAAAGGCAATCCGCGAACTGGTTGATTCATATGCTGCTCCTGGACAAATGCTGGCGAAAGAAACAGTTACGCTCTACGAAAGTGTTCAAGAATTTATTGTCGCCGAGCACGATGGTGTAATTATTGGGTGCGGTGCACTGCACGTACTGTGGGAAGACTTAGCAGAAGTGCGAACCGTTGCAGTAGATAAGAATTGGCATAAAAAAGGCGTTGGTCATCAAATTATGGAAGCAATCATTGACAGAGCCCGCGCAGTTGGCGTGCAGCGAATTTTCTGTCTTACATTTCAAACTGCGTTTTTCGCACGTCACGGTTTTGAAGAGATTCAGGGAACTCCGGTTGATCACGATGTGTATCAGCAGCTGCTTCGTTCCTACGATGCTGGCGTCGCAGAATTTCTCGATCTTGAGTCGGTGAAGCCAAATACCCTTGGCAATACCCGGATGCTGCGAACCCTCTAGCGCTGAGGCCACCGCTAGTAATTCGAGGGAATATTCACCCCATATTTAGGGTTCTACGAGGTACATCAAGCTTTCCACCTCGCGCCTTCCCTAGGCTGGGTTATAGGCTTATCTCAGCAGTCCACAGGTTAGTCAGCACAGAGTAGAAATGAAGGAGTCCGCCAATGTTTGAGCGCTTTACCGATCGAGCTCGACGAGTTGTTGTCCTAGCTCAAGAAGAAGCACGCATGCTCAATCACAACTACATCGGCACTGAACACATCCTCCTTGGCCTCATCCACGAAGGTGAAGGTGTTGCTGCGAAGGGTCTCGAGTCACTCGGCATCTCGCTTGAAGGTGTGCGCGCACAAGTTGAAGAAATTATTGGTCAAGGTCAGCAAGCACCAAGTGGCCACATTCCATTTACGCCACGTGCGAAGAAAGTTCTTGAACTCTCACTCCGCGAAGCGCTACAGCTCGGACATAACTACATCGGTACCGAACATATTTTGCTAGGACTCATTCGCGAGGGCGAAGGTGTTGCAGCACAAGTTCTCGTAAAGCTTGGCGCAGATCTCAACCGAGTACGTCAACAAGTTATTCAACTGCTCTCTGGCTACCAAGGCAAAGAGACTGTTACCCAAGGCGGTCCAGCAGAGGGCACTCCATCTACTTCACTAGTACTCGATCAATTTGGTCGTAACCTGACAGCTGCTGCTCGCGAAGGCAAGCTCGATCCTGTCATCGGCCGTGAATTAGAAATTGAACGCGTAATGCAGATTCTTTCTCGCCGTACTAAGAACAACCCGGTACTCATTGGCGAACCTGGAGTTGGAAAGACTGCAGTCGTTGAAGGCTTAGCGCAAGCGATTGCCAAGAACGATGTGCCAGAAACTTTGAAAGATAAGCAGCTCTACTCACTTGACCTCGGCGCACTTGTCGCAGGTTCACGCTACCGTGGTGATTTCGAAGAACGTTTAAAGAAAGTTCTAAAAGAAATCAAGACACGTGGCGACATCATTATCTTTATCGATGAAATTCACACACTCGTTGGTGCTGGCGCGGCTGAAGGTGCTATCGATGCCGCAAGTATTTTAAAGCCGATGCTTGCACGTGGTGAGCTGCAAACAATTGGTGCGACCACACTTGATGAATATCGTAAGCACATCGAAAAGGATGCAGCGCTAGAGCGCCGCTTCCAACCTATTCAGGTAAAAGAGCCATCAGTAGCTCACACCATCGAAATTCTTAAAGGACTTCGCGATCGGTACGAGACACATCACCGTGTTTCGATTACCGATGGCGCCCTTGCCGCCGCTGCAAATATGGCTGATCGCTATGTTTCAGATCGCTTCCTGCCGGATAAGGCGATTGACCTCATCGATGAAGCGGGATCACGTCTTCGTATCAAGCGCATGACAGCGCCAGCTGAACTCCGCGAGTTCGATGACAAGATTGCTAGCGCTCGTAAAGCGAAAGAATCTGCAATCGATGCGCAAGATTTTGAAGGAGCAGCATCTTTCCGTGACAACGAGAAGACACTCCTACAAGAGAAGCAAGAAGCAGAGAAGAATTGGAAGGCAACAGACCTCGATAAAGTCACAGAAGTTGATGAAGAACTTATCGCTCAAGTCTTATCTGCTTCTACCGGCATTCCAGTATTTAAGTTAACTGAAGAAGAGACAGCTCGTTTGCTGCGCATGGAAGATGAACTTCATCGCCGCGTTATTGGTCAAGACCAAGCCATCAAGGCGCTATCTCAAGCAATCCGTCGTACTCGCGCGGGCCTAAAGGATCCAAAGCGTCCAGGTGGATCATTTATCTTCGCCGGTCCATCAGGTGTTGGTAAGACAGAACTTTCTCGCACACTTGCATCATTCTTATTCGGTGACGAGACAGCGTTGATTCAACTCGATATGTCTGAATATTCAGAGCGCCATACCGCCTCACGTCTATTCGGTTCACCTCCGGGATATGTGGGATACGACGAAGGTGGACAGCTCACTGAGAAGGTTCGTCGCCGTCCATTCTCAGTTGTGCTCTTCGATGAAATTGAAAAAGCGCACCCAGATATCTTCAACTCACTCTTGCAGGTGCTAGAAGATGGTCGCCTCACCGATGCCCAAGGCCGCACCGTTGACTTCAAGAACACCGTCATCATCATGACAACAAACTTAGGAACTCGCGATATCTCGAAGTCACTTGGACTTGGTTTTGCCAACGCCGAAGATGACCTCACAAATTACGATCGCATGAAGGGCAAAGTTCAAGACGAACTTAAGAACCACTTCCGCCCTGAGTTCCTCAACCGTATCGACGATGTCATCGTCTTCCACCAGCTCACCAAGGATCAGATCATTCAGATTGTCGATCTCATGATCGCCAGCCTTGATGAACGTCTGAAGGTAAAAGATATGGGTATTGAACTCACACAAGCTGCGAAGGACCTCCTGGCAGCGCGTGGATATGACCCACTGCTAGGCGCGCGTCCACTCCGTCGAGTTATTCAACGAGAGATTGAAGATGCACTCTCTGAGCGAATTCTCTTCGGCGAACTTAAGGCTGGCGAAATCATCGTCGTCGATGTCGAAGGTGTCGATGCTGATGCTAAGTTCACATTTAAGGGTTCAGCAAAGGTGTTAACACCAGATAGCCCGGAAGATTTGGCTGAGACACCAACTGCTTAATTCTTAAGAATCACGTGCGGGGAAGTGAGTAACCACTTTTCCCACGAGCTTCAATGAGGCCATCATCGAGCAGCGTTATTAGCGCCTTCTCTAATTGCGAAGGCACATCCCATAACTGCGCAATCTCACTCTTCTTTAAGAGTTCATTTTCGCGCAGCGCCTGCACGATTGCGCCTCGGCACTGACGATCTGTGCCATGCCACGTTTGTCTTCGTTTCACGATATCTGATTGCGGATAATCCAGACTTCGCCAGGTGCAATCTTTTGCCACCGGACAGATTCCACATTTAGGTGATTGTGAAGTACAAACAAGAGCACCTAACTCCATGGTGGCTGCCGCCCAAATATGTGCATCCTTGCTTGGAATTAAAGCTTCATATCGTGCCTTCTCCTGCTTTGTCGCACTTGCGGTCGGACTTTGTACGCCGTCGTAGAGGCGCGCAAAGAGTCTACGAATATTGATATCAAGTACAAGTGAACGAGCACCAAATGCAAATGCCATCATGGCAGCTGCGGTGTACTCGCCGATGCCAGGCAACGCCCGTAACTCGGATTCATTTTCCGGGATACGACCTTTATATTCTTTAGTGATTACTTTTGCGCACTCATGTAAGCGCAGCGCACGTCTGGGATATCCGAGACGTCCCCAAGCGGTAATTACTTCTGCCGGCGTTGCTTTTGCAAGTGTCGCTGCGGTGGGCCAACGTTTCATCCAGTCGATATAGACGGGAAGAACGCGATTGACGGGAGTTTGTTGCAACATAAACTCGGAGACAAGCACACCCCAGGTATCTGTCTTTCGCCAAGGAAGATCGCGTTTATTCTTCTTAAACCAAGCGAGGATTTCTTTCTCGTACATTAATCACCGTTGATTTTTACACGCTGCAGTGCTTGATCGAGTCGAGAAACTTCTACGATCTCCATGCCATCAATTTTTACATCAGAGCCAGATGGAACCAGCGCGCGTTTAAAACCTAAGCGATAAGCCTCAGCTAATCTGCGAGAAACCCCGCTTACTTTACGAATCTCACCAGCGAGACCAACTTCACCGATAGCAACGAGATCTGCAGGCAGTGCTAGACCTTTAGCAGCTGATGCAACCGCAAGTGCGAGTGCTAAATCTGCAGCTGGCTCTGACATCTTCATGCCGCCAACAGTTGCGGCGTAGACATCGCGACCACCCACGCGCACATGTGCGCGAAGTTCGAGGACTGCTAGCGTCATAGAAGTGCGGGCGGAGTCGAGGCCGCTGGTTACTCGTCGGGCATTTCCAAAGTCATTCTCGCGTCCGGCACTTACTAACGCTTGAATTTCAGCAAGTAACGGGCGACGGCCTTCGAGAGTTACCGTCACGCAGGTTCCGGGAACAGGTTCAGTATGGCGAGAAGTAAATAACCCAGTTGGGTCGAGCACGCTCTCGATACCGGTATCACTTAAATCAAAGCAACCCACTTCATCGCTGGCGCCAAAACGATTCTTAATTGCACGAATCAGGCGAAGACGTGAGTGACGTTCGCCTTCGAATTGCAGCACGACATCGACAATATGTTCGAGTAAACGTGGACCAGCGATGGAGCCATCTTTTGTTACATGTCCAACTAAGAGCAGCGTAATGTCTCGGTCTTTACAGATTCGAATGAGCGCACCTGCAACTTCACGAACCTGAGTTACTCCACCGGGTGATCCATCCGCTGTGGAAGAACCGATTGTTTGCACTGAGTCGATGATGAGAAGTTCGGGTTTAACAGCATCAATATGTGCAATGACCGCACCTAAATCAGTTTCGGAGGCGAGAAATAATTGAGGATCGATGGCGTTAATGCGTTCGGCGCGTAAGCGAACTTGTGATGCAGATTCTTCACCTGAAATGTAGAGCGCACGGATTCCTTTCGCAGCAGTTTGCGCAGCGACTGAAAGTAAGAGAGTTGATTTACCAACTCCTGGTTCGCCGGCAAGAAGAATTGCAGCACCTGGAACTAGTCCGCCACCGAGAACACGATCTAACTCTGAAACACCAGTTGGCCTAGCGTGAGCTGCAGATAGATCAACATCGCCGATAGCGGTGGCTTTATTGGTAACAGAGCCAGCAACGAGTGAGAGTTTCTTCGGCGCAGCTAGCTCTTCAACTGTGCCCCATGCCTGACATTCTCCGCAGCGGCCGACCCACTTTTGGGAGTTCCAACCGCATTCAGAGCAGCGAAATGGATCCTTCTCGACTTTGGCCATGGAAGTAGATTAGACCAGAGCGGTGACTACTTACCGGCTGCGATTGTTGCAGGGTGCTGAATAACAAAGAGCGGCAGCGAACGAGCCTGCGCATCTCTAATTCCTTGAACTCGGCGATCACAATGCTCGGCCAGGATTGCATATGCATCATTTCCCATGAGCTTTTGTAACTCTGCTTTATTCGAAATGTAGACAGGTTCACTTCCAACGTGCGCATCAGTATTACTTGTGCAATACCAATCGAAATCATCCCCGCCATCGCCCCAACCGAGGCGCTCATACTCTCCGATAACAGTGACTGAGTATTCACGCTCGCCAACTTCGCGAGTCTCATAACTGCGTCGAAGTGGAAGTTGCCAACATACATCCGGCTTTGTATCTACAAAGTGAATCTCTCGCTTCTGCGCCAAGTGGTGCAAGACGCAACCGAATGAACCAGTAAATCCTGGGGCTTCATAGCCTTTACGATTGAGAAATATACAGGCGTCATTTACCGTACGAGTTTTACGTTCTTTATCTTCATCTAAATCGGTAATGCGAAGTTTTCCGCCAACTTTCTTGGGGCGCGCCTCTTCGTAGAACTGCCACATATCCGGAGTCAGGTATTCGGCCGCCTTACGAACGCGTTCTTCATCATCTTCATCTGAGTACATGGCACCCTCGGTGCAACAACCATCGTTTGGGCGATCCTTAAATACACCTTGGCAGCCATCGCCGTAAATACAGGTCCAGAACGAGGTCAACCAAGTGAGGTCGCACTTAAAGATTTCTTCCTGATCATTTGGATCTGCAAATTCGACCCAATCACGTGCGAAACCTGGCTTTATCTCTGACATAGTCGCAGAGCCTACGCGTACTCTTTCGCTATGGCTAATTACGAAGGCATCTCTCGAGTTGGCATCATCGGTGCCGGAAATATGGGTGAAGCATTTATTGCAGCACTTATTCGCTCTGGATTGCAACCATCTGCTATTGCCATTGTTGTACGCAGAGCAGAACGCGGTGAGGAGCTGGCTAAGAAATATGGAGTCAGTGTTGTTGGGTTAGCCGAAACCATTTCTTCATCTGATGTTCTTCTCTTAGGGATTAAACCGCAGGGGCTTTCTGAACTGCTGCCTGAAATAGCACCTCATTTGAAGGCTCAGACGCTGGTGATTTCACTCCTTGCTGGCAAGACTATCGCGGCAATTTCACAGGGGCTCAATGGTCATACGTCGATAGTTCGGGTAATGCCAAATACACCTACTCTCGTTGGTAAAGGCATGGCTGGTTATTCACTGGGAACCGGCGTCAGCGCTCCGCAGAATAAATTTGTCAATCAATTACTGGCTGCAACTGGAAAGTCGTTACTGATTCCAGAAGAGCTACAAAATTCTCTCACTGGCACTAGCGGCTCTGGTCCGGCCTACTTCTTCCGATTTGTGGAAGCCATGATTGACGGTGCGGTAGCGCTCGGTCTCTCGCGCGCAGATGCAACAACACTGACGCTACAAACAATCGTAGGCGCCGCTGCCATGTTGGAAGAGTCTGGTGATAGCCCAACTGTTCTTCGCGAAAAAGTAACGAGCCTTAAAGGTGCAACTGCCGAAGCCTTGGCAGTATTCGATGCCGCTGATATTTCACAGATTGTTGCCGATGCGATGGCTGCATCTGCTAAACGTGCAGCAGAATTAGCGCAGCAATGAAAAAAATTGCACTCTTATTACTCATCGCTTTAACTTTCTCCCCATCAGCACATGCAGTTCAAAAAAAAGTTACAGTAAAGAAAATCACGACAGTTATGGATGCGCCCAATGCGCAGATGCTGCTGGTATCAAAAGCTTCAATCATCACTATCGCCACGGTTGACTCACTTACGACCGATGTTGAAATTAGCGCTGTAGATGGTGCTGGAGCAGTCCTCTGGCAGAAAGTAATTGATTCAGGCAGTGATGAAGTTGCAATGGCATCAACTGTCGATGGTGCCGGAAATATCTGGATTAGTGGCTTTTCATCTCCATTAGCGGGTGCTGCCGTAGAAACAGCCGCCGTTATCGCTGAGAATCCGGATGCAATTTCACTCGAACCTACTCAACCGTTGCGCGGAGATCTCAACGTTCTAACGGTCTGGAAAATTGCACCATCTGGAGAACTTCTGGCGACCCATCTGCACGCACACTCGCTGCCAGGCTTGATAAGTTCAATCTCAGTCAATAACTCAGGTTTATCACTTGCCGGAGTGCTTTCAGAGCGAGCCTTTATTCAGAGTATGAACGTAACGGGTCAATTCTCACCACACACATTTATCGGTACGGGCAAGACGATTATCAACGCGGTTGTGCGAAACAGCGACGGTGGTTCATATTTATTTGGCTCAAGCACTGAAACATTAGCCGGCAAGAAGTTAGCTGGCATCCGAGATGGAGTCTTGATAAAAGCTTCGAAGACGGGTGCTATTACATCGGTAGTTCGAAGTTCAGCTATTAAAGGCGATCGCTCATGGCTGAGCGCTGATTCCAACTTACTCTTGAGTGGATTTGTGAAGTCTGGAAAAACAACTGAAAGTGCAATTACAAAATTTACGACAACCTTTGCACCAACTTGGACAATTCGTTTCGCCTCAACTGGTCAGTCTCGAGCACTGAGCGCTGGTGGCAGCAGTTACGCCGCTTTCGGCTCTAAGTCGGCGATTGCATCAATTACTGGTTGGAAACCAAGCAAACCACAGTTGCTTGTAACTACCTTTGATTCAAAGGGTGTGATGACAAATGCATTTGGATCAACTGAACTCGGTGACCCAATCGCTCTTGCATACTCAAAAGAGTTAGGGTTAGTTGGTCTAGCAAATAAGGGTGATCAAACACCCGCGATATTTCGTTTAGCTACTCGCTAAAACTAGGGACGAAACATAGATAGCTGGCCTTTATTGCCTGCGACCAGATATCGAATTCGATCGACTACAACCCAAGCCGATGAAATTCCAGCAGGGCTCTCTTCTGTCGAAACTAATTTAATTGCTGGCGTGCTTCGGGAATGATCCAGAACGCAGAGTCGTTGGGCGCAGTTAAATGCGGTTGCTGAACCATCTGTACTCAGGAATTTTCCAGGAGCGCCAAAACTTTCGGTAGTGACTACGTTCTGTTCCGGAGTGCTCTGAACTGTGCTCCAACGAATTCGGTTGGCATGTGGCATTGTTGCAGGACCGGCAATCAACCAACTCGCACTAATTCCAGTAAGTGTTCTAGCGATAGAAATGTCATATCCGGCCATTGGCGTAAATGAACCCGAGGCATCTAAGTTGTAATAGCTCCAAGGCGTCGTCGATAGAGTGTCGCGAGATGCAACCCGAACTTCACCTGACGTTGCCTCTTTGCGCTGATTAATTGTTAGCACCGAGTCGTAGAGAACATAAGTCTTTCTTCCGTCATAGATAGCCTTTAGGTGGAATGCGACATCTCCAGTGGTGCGGCCATCGGTCTTACGATCTCCATCGACTAATTCATAACTCCACTTGGTGGCGCTCCTTAACTTGGTAGCACCCAAGAGAATTCCTTGGCTCTCATCGCGATAGAAGACTTGCAGCCCACCCGTAGTTGCTACGCAAGCACTGGAAACGCTGACATCACTTGCGGTACGAACCCGAATTGGGTCTTTGTAATCGTTTACGGCAGTGCCATTCCCATCAACTATTTCGTATACGAATTTCTTTCCGTCATATCGTGCATAGTGCAGATCTTTCTCTTTATTATCCGAATAGAAGATGTGCAGAGTTTGACTAATTCCAGAGCCGTTTACACACGCTGAAATTGGGCTAGTGATTGGGTACTTCGTGCGTGGAGCACTTCCACCAGCGCCATCAACGGTCAGTTTCTTCCAACTCTTTCCTTCCCAGGTGGCGATCTTGAGGCGACCGCTATTGGAGTCTGTATAGAGCAGAGTTGGTTTCCGATTGAAATTAATACTCGTTACGTGCGTGGCATCTGATGCATCATCAATCACAATGCGCTTCCAAGCGGCTGTTGGAGCAACGGGTGCGGTTACAACGGCATCAGAAGTACCGTTGGAATTAGAGGCCACGATACTAAATGCGTAACTCGTGCCATTTTTAAGACCCTTGAATGTAATGGGCGATGACATTCCACTGATTACTTGATCCGTTTTTAAATTGCGCACGGAGTAGCTTGAAATCTGTGCGGTGCGGGCATTAGCTGGAGGATCGAAGGTAACAATAACTTCACCATCTGAAATCAAGGCTGACGGATTTCGAACAACTTGTGGAATTCCCACAGCGATTCCAACCGGGGGTTTGCGCCGCATATCTTCCATCATGGCTAGCAATAACGGACCTGGTTCACGGAAAACCTCGCCCGCATTGAGATTAGGTGTCATAAATCGATTGAGGTCAGAGTCGGCATACGTTGCTTCATCTAAGTGTCCAACCGATGAGCCTTGCTCATAACGAGCAGGTGTATAAAGAACTGGTTTTACTCCACCATTTGCAGCTATTCCTAACGGTCCCGACCAAACAAGCGTTGACGTGAGCGCTTTACCAAGTTCGAGGGATGGTGATGGCAGATCTGCCAGTCTTCGACCATCAGGTAATTGTGCATATGCATCGTATGGAGTGGGTTGTTCAATAGTTCCGAAGCCAAAAAAATTATCGTAAGAGTCAGTAGAGAGAAAACCCAACCCGTGTCCCATTTCATGTAGGAATACAGATTGCAAATCATATTCACTGGTGCGCGGGGCGCCATCACTTCGAGTATTCCAAGGTGCCGCAGAATTAACTTGAATAACTATCTCTGGATCTGCGCCACCTAAATCTTTGCCAGCAAGTGCATTTGCTAACGCTGATGGGTACCAAAGACTCTTATCTGGAGCACCATCGAAACCTGAATAGTAATTTCCAGGTCGGGCACTTCCAAGGACAGTGCTCGATGCGACTCGGCTCCAGGTGGCATCGATGGCGATTGGAACGCTTGATTTAAAGTGTGCACTCCATACATCTACTGCGGCTTGAAAATCTTTCTTTGCCCATTCAGGAAAGTTCTTATAGTCCACAACAAATCTAGATTTCTGTTCAAGATAGGCAACTTTTGCAGGACGAGTTTGAGCTTTAGCAGTTGATGGTCCGGCGTAGATGTATCCCCAGGAAGTAGAGGGGGCGACCTTGAAGTTGCTGAGTGCCTGTGACTGCAGCGGAGAAAAAAGCGAGAAGAGGAGTGCGAGAGCTACAACGGAACTCCCTAAAGTGCGTTTCCTGCTCCTCATAGCGCCCAACGCTATCAGGGTGCGAGAATGCAGTCATGGTCACAGTGACGCTTTATTCACGCCAAGGCTGTCATCTCTGTGAAAGTGCTGAGAAAACTCTGGCAGCGTTACGGGACGAGTTAGCGTTTACTCTCGAAACTCTATTTATTGATGGTAATCAAGAGCTAGAAAAATTATATGGAACGCAAGTGCCGGTCATTCACATCAATGGCGAACACCACGACTTTTATCGAGTCGACCCGGAGAGATTTAGAACTTGCCTTGAAAAATATCGTCTGCATCAATAATTCGGTAAGAGTAGCCCTGCTCCGCTAAGAAGCGTTGTCGGTTCTGAGCAAAATCTTGATCGATTGTGTCTCGTGAAACTACTGAATAAAACTTAGCGCTTCGGCCATCAGATTTAGGACGGAGAATTCGGCCTAAGCGTTGGGCTTCTTCTTGACGAGAACCGAAGGCTCCCGAAACCTGAATTGCAATTGTTGCTTCAGGTAAATCAACTGAAAAGTTTGCCACCTTTGATACAACGAGACAGGTGATTTCACCAGTTCGAAATGCAGCAAAGAGGCGTTCGCGTTCCTTCTGAGGAGTGTCACCTTTAATTACCGGCACACCGAGGGCTTCAGATAGATCATCGAGTTGATCAAGATATTGACCAATGACAAGGATCTGCTCATTTGCATGATGAGCCACGATTTCCTCTACAACATTTCGCTTGGTGCGAGTTGTAGCGCAATATCTGTAGCGCTCTTCTGGCTCTGCCGTTGCATAAGCAAGTCTTTCCGCTTCGGTCAGATTGACTCGCACTTCGATGCATTCAGCAGGTGCGATATATCCCTGAGCTTCAATTTCTTTCCATGGCACATCGAAACGTTTTGGTCCGATGAGTGAGAAAACTTCCCCCTCCATGCCATCTTCCCGAACTAGCGTTGCGGTCAGTCCTAAACGGCGACGAGATTGGATATCGGCGGTAAAGCGAAAGATGGGCGCAGGAAGTAGATGCACCTCGTCATAAATAATCAAACCCCAATCGTGGGTATCAAATAAATCAAGGTGCGCGTAGACACCATTCTTTTTCTTTGTCATTACTTGGTATGTAGCAATAGTTACTGGGCGAATTTCTTTCTTTGCACCAGAGTATTCGCCAATCTCATCTTCATGGAGAGTCGTGCGCTTCAAGAGTTCATCTCGCCACTGACGCGCAGCAATTGTGTTGGTTACTAAAATCAGAGTGGTCGCCTTTGCATGTGCCATTGCGGCAGCGCCCACGATTGTCTTTCCAGCGCCACAGGGAAGCACCACTACACCTGAGCCGCCGTGCCAGAATCCTTCGGCTGCATGCTCTTGATATTGGCGGATCTTCCATCCATCTTGCTTGAGTGCAATGTCATGTGCCTGACCATCAACATAGCCCGCGAAATCTTCGGCCGGCCAGCCTAAGCGCAGCAGCGATTGCTTAATCTGACCACGTTGGCTTGGATGAACTGCAATTGTTTCGTTATCAATTCTTATTCCAAGTAACGGTGCAATCTTCTTCGCGCGAATTACTTCTTCTAGTACTCCCACATCGGTAGTGACAAGAATAAGTCCGTGAATTGGATCAGCTTCTAGTCGCAGGCGCCCATAGCGGGACATGGTTTCCGCAATATCAACCAGAAGTGAGTGCGGAACCGCGTAACGCGAATACTTAATGAGGGTATCAATTACTAATTCGGCATCGTGGCCAGCAGCTCGCGCATTCCACAGCCCAAGATTTGTTAATCGATAGGTATGAATATGTTCAGGGGAGCGCTCGAGTTCAGCAAAGGGTGCAATCGCTCGCCGGCATTCGGTGGAGAGAATATGGTCAACATCAAGGAGCAGCGTTTTATCGCTCTGAACAATAAGTGGGCCATCGGTCATGAGAGCAGATCCTTAATAAAAGCATGAAGAAAATCGCTGCGAGGTTGCATCGAAGAAATACTGACCCACTCAGTTGGTGCATGCGCCCCGCCGCCTACTGCGCCAAGCCCATCAAGAACTTGAGCTCCTGCTGCAGCTGCAAAATTTCCATCACTTGCGCCGCCAACTTCTGCTGATCCCAAAGGTGGCATTCCAATTGCTGCCGCAACTTTCTCTGCTTGCTCATAGAGGGCAGCAGTTGCTGCAGGTTGCAGTGGTGGACGATTAAGACCACCGGTGACTTCAATGCGAGCTTGTGGATTTACGGCAACGATGGTGCGAATTTCACGATCAACACGTTCAAGTTCTGATTGTGAGAATGAGCGGGCATCAATATCAAGGGTCGCTAAATCTGGAACTGTATTAGTTGTATTTCCAGAACTGAGCAGCGTTGGAACCACTGTTGTTCCATGCTCAGAATTTTCAAGGGCAGAAAGCTTCAAAATAATATGTGCGATTTCGGTCGTTGCGTTGATTCCCTTTTCAGGTTCCAGCCCAGCATGTGATGCCAAGCCGTGGACTGCAATCTGATACATCGCAGTTCCTTTACGACCAGTTTTTACTTTGCCGTTGAGGGAGGCTTCTAGTACCAAGACCGCCTTTGCCTTGGAGGAAACTTCTTTGATGAGCGCCTTCGATGAATGACTTCCGGTTTCCTCATCGGTTGTTGCGATCAGTGCGACCGAACCTTCAATACCTTTAAGTGCATACAGCGCTTGAATAAATCCTGCCTTCATATCAAATGTTCCAGGACCGCGTAGAACATCGCCGTTAACTTCCCAGAGTGGTTGGTAAGAACCTTTTGGCCAGACCGTGTCGAGGTGGGCAAGAATGACAACATCAGGTGATTCAGCGCCCCACCAAAAAACTGGTCGTCCTTCAATCTCTTTTATCTGCGCCGGCACACCAAGAACGCGGGTGGCGATATCACTTGCCAGCGAAACAACCGAACGGCATGCCGCTAAATCATCGCTGGGGGATTCACAGCGAACGAGTGCTTCTAGGGCTGCCAACATAGGCTCAAGTCTGCCGTATTGGGCCACCTTCTCGCTTGTCATAGCGCTGCTACCCCCGTGATTCGAGCGATTCTAAATGTCTGCACTTCACCGGTGGCGTGATCTCGCGCAATCAGAGAGCCAGCCGAAAGTTTGAGCGGATCGATGATGCGATGAGAGACCAGGCCATTGTTATCGGCGTAACCGATAGAAAGTGATGTCGATGGCTGGTTCTGCAAGTAATCACTTAAGAGTTCGAGCGTTTCATTTGCAGTGG
This sequence comes from Streptomycetaceae bacterium, assembly GCA_027483765.1. GTDB lineage: Bacteria > Actinomycetota > Actinomycetes > Nanopelagicales > Nanopelagicaceae > Planktophila. Next base: position 62,647 of record JAIXTW010000002.1, on the reverse strand, counting down.
TACGAGGAAGTGAACCAAGGGCTTCAGTTGCGATGTTGCGCATCGTGCTCTGTTTGCGACTTGATTTCTCACCCGTGCGAAGCGCTCGCAAAGCACCTTCGATTTGAATTTCATCAGGGCGATCAATCTCGCCAATAGTTCTAGGAGGGCGAGCTTTACTTTGGGCGCGTTGAATTCGCGGCCCACTCAAGAGCAACCCCCGCGAGTCTTCGGCGGCAGGTAGGTAACCGCAACTTCGCAACACATTCATTGCCTCTGCTGCGTCGTGGTTACAAATCAGAACTTCCGGAGCAATTTTGCGCAGACCCAAAATTTCTAGGCGCTTATCGCCGATGATTTGCGTGATTAACGCAGAATCTTCACAACGAATAAAAGAAGCGGTATTACCTACTCTTAACTTTCCATGTTTCTTTGCGACATCGGCGATTAAGTATTCAAGTGGCTGCGGCATTGGCGTCTTAGAGGTTTTAGTTAAAAATTTAGTGATCTCTTCACCGGTGCGACCATGATCGAGCCCTCTGCGAATTGAGCTTTCCGAGAATCGATAGACAGTTGCTCCACCGCGTGATTCGACATCTGCAATAAGCGCCAAATCTTGCGCAACTTCATGTTCGAGCGGTCCTGGTGCGATGGCGGTGTTATCACTTTGAATCAGGATGTGATCTACCGGCTTTGGAAGATCAGAATCAATTGATTCATTATCGCCACCTTGCAAGAAATCAGCGCCATAAGTAGAGATCACACCTTGACCCGTAATACCCAGCCACTCAGCTTCGCGCAAAGTCCATGACACGTAATCGCGCTGTACACCGCCAGAGCGCTTTGTGGGCGCAAGCCATTGCGCTGCAGCGAATATGGAATCTAGTTCAGGTGCGATTTCAGAATTTTCGGTGAGCAGTTGGAGCACTAACGCTCTGGTGCTGGCAGCCAGCGATCGATCCAACTCTGGACCCAGCGGTGCAACATTTTTCTGTCCTTCTTTTCCGACAAGTCCTGACATACGAGAAGAGCTGTACCAGGCTGAAGATAGTGATTGCCATCGCACAGATACGCTCTGCGTCAACCAGATATCAAATTGGTGAGTTGGCAAAATTTTATCGTCAGAATCGATTGTAAGAAGTCCCGCTAGGTATGAGACTTCGGCGACGAATGCTGCACACGTTTCATCGACACCTAAATGAGCAGCAAGATCTTTTAGCTCACGAACACCTAAACCGCCAGAACGAAGTGCGGTTGCTGGCTCTTGCGCCCAAAAATTTAGAATCTCTTCGGTCCAACGAAGGAATGTGGTGATATTTGCAATTGCTGCAAGTTGCACGCTACGAGAATCGCGTTTTGCACCCGAGACTGGTGGCTGTGAGATTTCTAATTGGCGATGAACCTTATTTCCACGTAGGTAGATAGCAACTTCTCGAGGCATCACAACGGTCTGTTGATTAAATGCAATCAGAAACTTTTCATCGAGTAACCACTGAACACCAGCACTAGGCTTCTTAATATCAGTGATGGCACCACGTGGCGGTCCCCAGACCATTGCATCAAGTACTTTCTTCGCCGCAGCGGGTGCTTCCTCTAATTTCTTTAACTTCAAGGTTCCAAGCGAAGCTGGACCCAGACCAGCGATTTCATTTCCTAAGACTTCCCGGAGCGTTGTGGGAATCCGAAGACCATCTTTATCGTGATACAGAAGTCCTCGATCAATCAGACCGGGCAGCACGAAGAGCGCGGACTTATCGGTCACGGCCGCAATCTCTTTCTCCGAAAATGGTTCGGTTAATACTGCACAAGCTTCGAGCACTTGTAGCTGCCACTGGTTTAGTGCATCAACTGCGCGGGCAAGACTTGGAGCTGAAGATGCTCGCACTGCAAGACTGGCGATATCTGGCGGAACCGGAGTAATCAGATCAGGGCGATAAGAAAATATGGAGATCAGTGCGGCATCATCAAGTGCGCGCAAATAATCGGCGTAAGAGCGAATTTCCATAACCTGCCAACGATAGCCGTTAGCAGGCTGCATGTGCCAATCGGGTTAGCGTTTGCGAGGAGAGAGCAGGGTGGCAAGAGCTGCAATCCGACTGACGGCTGGCCCAAGCAATCGGTTCATAAAGCGCGCTCTGCGAAAATCGTGAATTGGCCAACCTTCGGCAAGCGCTCGGATTCGAAGAATTGCATCAGGATTAATTGCACAAGGATGACCGACGGCTTGCAGTAGTGGAATGTCATTGTGACTATCTGAATAGGAGTAACAATCTTCCAGAATAAAACCATGTTCTTGCGATAGTTTCTGAATCGCTTTTGCTTTCTCAATCCCGTGTAGCAGTTTTCCTTCTAGCTCTCCGGTATAGATACCATCTTTAATCATCGCCTTACTTCCTAGCGCCCCTGTTAAACCTAGTCGCTGCGCGATGATGTCAGCCATATCTTGTGGTGCAGCTGTTACTAACCAGACTTCTTCGCCACGATCGAGGTGAGATTTCGCAATCTCAAATGTTCCTTGCCAAAGTTTTGGCGATACGAATTCATCGTAGATTTCTTCGCCAATCCGCTTAATGTCATCAACTTTGTGCCCCCCAATAAAATCGGTAGCAGCGCTTTGGAACTTCTCAATAACTTCTTTCTTCTCGGTACCTGTCATACGAAAACGAATGTTGGCCACTACGAAGCGAGAGATATCGGCCTTGGTAAAGAAGCCGCGCTGGTACATGCCTCTTCCGAGGAAGTAGAGGGTGGAGCCGCGCACGAGGGTGTTATCTACATCGAAAAAAGCAGCACGATGAGAGGTGAGGGCCATGTCACTACCCTAGCGATAAGCGGCAGAAATAGACGCTTTATGATTGGCACTATGAGTTCGATTGTTCACGTCATCCGACATGGAGAGGTAGAGAATCCTGAGAAAATTCTCTACGGACGCCAACCAGGTTGGCGGCTATCTGCCCGTGGACAAGAGATGGCAGAAGTAATCGGCCAATGGTCTAAAGCAATTGATTTAGGTGCGTTGCACGTCTCGCCGTTACAGCGCGCACAAGAGACAGCCGCTCCAATATCTCGTGCTCATTCGATGGCGATTACCACCGATGAAAAATTGATTGAAGCCGCAAATATTTTTGAAGGTAAAAAATTCGAACTCGGTAGCGGAGTTCTGCGCCACCCAGCATCCTGGAAATATTTATACAACCCGTGGAAACCATCGTGGGGCGAGCCATACGAAGAGCAGATTGCTCGAATGTTAGCTGCTGTCTTTGCTGCACGAGACGCTGCACAAGGAAAAGATGCAATCGTCGTTTCACATCAGTTACCTATTTGGATTTTAAGAAGTGCCATTGAGGGGCGCAGATTGATTCACGATCCACGTAAGCGCGAGTGCACACTCGCCTCTGTAACCAGCGTTCACTTCGATGATGAGGGAATGATCTCTGGAACTTCATATGCTGAGCCAGCTAAACACCTCTTACCTCAAAAATGATATGAAAAAAATTATTCCTGCTCTTATCTCACTATTAATTTTAGTTGGGTGTGGCAATGCTGGGGATTCAAAAGCTGAAGAAAGCTTTATCTCCGGAAGTGGAGCTGTCACCTTTATCGATAGCGCTAATCGAATTCCGGCGCCAGAGATTTCAGGTATGACCTTACTTGGTACCGATTACAGATTTTCAGTTGGCAAAGTTGCGGTAGTCAATGTGTGGGCATCGTGGTGTTCACCATGCAGAGCAGAGGAACCGGCACTTTCAGCGCTGGCGTTGATGTATCCAGATGTGGCATTTATCGGAATCTTAACGCGTGATAATCCAGTCAATGCTGAAGCATTTGTGCGAAAACGCAATATTCCTTACCCAACGTTGATTGACGACTCGATACTCATCGGCTTTAGAAAATCACTCCCTGCCAATGCCATTCCTTCCACTGTCCTGATTGATAAGAATGGCAATGTAGCTGCACGCATTTCCGGCGCTGTCACAGTAGCCTCACTGAAAGATCTGATTGAGAAGGTGTCTGCAGAATGACAGACTTCATCGTTGAACAGATTATGAGTGGATTTTTGCTCACAGCGATACCGCTTGCAATAGTGGCCGGCGTGGTCTCGTTCTTATCGCCTTGCGTCCTTCCACTTGTTCCCGGTTACTTGGCATTTGCCGCTGGTTTCTCACAATCTCGCGGAAGAGTGTTGCTCGGCTCATTCTTATTTGTCTGCGGATTTAGCGCACTCTTCGTTTCATACGGCGCACTCTTCGGAGCGCTCGGTGCGCGAGTTGCAACTAATGAAGAGGTAATCACTCGAGTACTGGGCATATTTACCTTACTGATGGGGCTAATTTTTCTCGGTCGATTTCCAATGATGCCAACACTTAAACCAAAGATTTCAACAACAGGTGGGCTCATTGGCGCTCCGTTGCTGGGATTCCTCTTTGGCGTTGGCTGGACGCCATGTATTGGCCCGGCGCTAGCAACTGTGCAGACACTTGCATTTCAAGAATCAAGTGCGATCCGAGGGGCAATACTTTCACTCGGCTACTGTCTTGGACTTGGAATACCATTTATCGCAACTGGTCTGTACTTAGACAAGTCCGAATCTCTGAGAAGAATCCTAGTAAAAAGAGGTGACGTGATTACCAAACTCGGCGGCTCACTTTTGATTCTGATTGGGCTGCTACAACTTCTAGGGTTCTGGTCCGACCTTATGATTTCTCTTCGTTCACTTATTTCAGACTTTAGTCCGGTGATCTGATGAGCGAACAGAGAGAGTTGCCAGAGTTAGGTTTCCTAGCCTTAAGTAGATTTGCGTGGCGACAACTGACAAGTATGCGCACCGCACTGATTCTGTTGCTGCTTCTGGGAGTTGCCGCTATTCCAGGTTCGCTGATTCCACAACGACCTCTTAATCCAATGGCTGTCCGTGAGTTCTATCGAAATAATCCCGAACTTGCACCTTGGTATGACCGAGCATCCCTCTTTGATGTGTATGCCTCGCCATGGTTTAGCGCTATCTACATTCTGCTCTTTATCTCACTCATAGGGTGCGTACTACCGCGAAGTGTTGAGCACTACAAAGCAATGCTGGCTAAGCCACCTGCCACACCTAAGAACTTATCTCGACTTTCCCATTATCAACAATTTGCGAAGGAAGATGAATCGTTAGATCGAGCTACCCAATGGTTTAGGAAGAACCGTTTTAGGGTTCGAGCCGAAGGTAATTCGATTTCGGCTGAAAAAGGCTACCTACGCGAAACTGGAAATCTACTCTTCCACTTATCGTTGATCTTAGTTCTCGTCGGCGTTAGCTTCGGTTCACTCTTTGGCATGAATGGCTATGCCATCGTGAATGTGGGTGAGCGATTTATTAATATCCCCACAACCTACGACACTCTCTCCTTTGGAAAATTAAAGGGCGATAACTCATTGCAACCTTTTCAAATCACAGTGGATAAATTTGATGCAGAGTACGATCCAAAGACCAGTGCCCCACTCGATTACACCGCATGGGTAACGGTCGAAGATGAAGGAAAAATTAGCAAGCAAGTTGTAAAAGTTAATCAGCCCCTTACCTTTGGTAGTACTCGCGTCTACTTGCAAGCCAATGGGTATAGCCCTGTAGTTACTGTCAGGGACAGCAATAAGAATGTCGTGCTTCAAGGTCCTGTTCCACTGTTGCCACAAGATGGAAATTTGCGGTCTATCGGTGTCATCAAAGTTCCTGATGCAGATCCAGCGATTGGCTTTGTAGTTTCTTTTCTTCCAACCAATGCTCGAACAGCTTCGCAGGGCTCGGTTTCTATCTACCCAGAACTATTGGATCCGAAACTTCTCTTCTCAATTTGGCAGGGAGATCTAGGTTTGGATTCAGGCGTCCCGCAATCGGTATACAAGATGGATACCGAGAACATGACACAGATTGGACTTGGCTCAGTAAAGCCAGGTGACACATTTAACTATTCCAACGGCTCCATCACACTAGAAACCGTAGTTCCTTGGGTCAACCTGCAGGTAGTGCAAGATCCCGGAAAGAGTTATGCGCTTATCGGCGGTATTCTTGCCATCGCAGGGTTGCTTACTTCTCTCTATGGACGACGTCGCAGAATCTGGATTCGCGTGAGCGATAGTGGAGTCGAAGTTGCGGGGCTAGCAAGAAATAGCGCTCCAGGGCTAGAAGATGAAGTAGATAAGTTTATTAGTTTTGTTAAGGGAGAGAAGTAATGCTGACAACGTGGGCCTACATCTCAAATTACTTTGTCTATTCTGCGATGCTCGTCTTTGCTCTTTCATTTGTCGCTCATGCCTTCGAAACAGCTTTCGCTGTGCGCACACCCGAGAACGCAGATAAGACAGAAGGAAACTTACTGGTCAAGACACTTGACTATAAACGAACCGAAAAAGCTGCACGTATTGCAACTGCGCTAATGATTTTGGCATTTTTCCTCTTGCTCGTAGGGGTGGTCGCTCGCGGAATTTCGGCAAAGCATGTTCCTTGGGGAAACATGTATGAATTTTCAATTACCGGTGCACTTGCATTTACTGGTGCATATTTGATTGCACTTCGAAAGCATGACCTTCGCTGGCTCGGACTCTTTATCTCAATTTCTGCGCTACTCACTCTCGGAACTGCCGTGACATTGCTCTACCGAGATAGCGCCCCGCTTGTGCCGGCCTTACAGTCACCGTGGCTTGTCATCCATGTGATTGCGGCAATTATTTCTGGCGGAGTCTTCCTATTGGCAAATGTAGTTGCGGGTGCCTATCTTTACTTGGAGCGATTCGAAGATAAGAGCGCCCGGCCTGGCTGGCTGCAACGGGTACCAAGCCTTGAATTACTGGATCAACTTTCATACCGTCTGGTCGCGTTTGTATTTCCGCTCTGGACTTTCTCTGTCATCGCCGGTGCAATCTGGGCCGAAAGTGCATGGGGTCGTTACTGGGGCTGGGATCCAAAAGAGACCTGGGCATTTATTACCTGGGTTGCCTACGCCGCTTACTTACATGCGCGGGTAACAGTCGGTTGGCGCGGACGCCGAGCTGCATGGCTCTGTATTTTTGCTGGATCTACATTCTTATTTAACTACGTATATGTAAACGTATGGGGAACTGGAAAGCACACTTACTCCGGCTTATAGAAACCTTTAGATTTTTCGCAAGAAATCTGGGTCATCATCAGGAGGCAAGATTCGCTTCTGTGGCTTTCTCTTTGGCAAGTTCTTAAGTGGATTTCTTCCGATAATCAAATATGCAATCGGCCCAAAGATGCCGGTAAAGAGAATAATGAGCAACCAACCCCACTTGGGTAATTTTTGAATTTGAGTTTCATCTCGTCGAGCGCAGTCAATGAAAGTGTAAAGAGTAAGAGCGACCGACAAAATTAGGAGGAAACCTGTCAACTTAATCATGCTCCAATTGTAATCTCTTAAAGCGCTAGCGCGATAGCAAATGTTATCGCAAAGAAAAGTTGCAACTTGCCCGTTTTCCCCAGCAGTGGAATCAGTTCAGCGCCAGCAGCCCCCCGAAGTACTAACTTTGCAAGGCTAAAAGCCATTGGCAGGGTTATCAGTGTTAAGAGAACCCAGATCCGGCCAGTGAGAAAGGCAACAAGGTAGGCGGATGTGATTAAGAAAACAAAGAATATTCGGGATCCGCGATCACCTAGTCGCACTGCGAGCGTTTGTTTTCCGACCAGCACATCTTGGGCTCGATCACGAATATTGTTTATTGCAAGCAGTGCGCACGATAGTGAACCCATCGGAACCGATACGGCAAAGGCAAGCCAATTAACTTCCAGCGTTTGCACGTAATAACTTCCCATGGTCGCGACAACTCCAAAAAAGATAAAGACAGACATCTCGCCCAAACCTTTATATCCATATGGATTCTTGCCACCGGTATATCCCCATGCTGCCGCAATCGCGGCACCCCCGATGAGAATTACCCACCAGGAAGAAAGTGCAGCAAGGGCTAGTCCTGCAATCGAGGCAGCAGCAAATGAAAGTATGGCGGCGCGCTTTACAGATTCAGCTGGCGCTAAACCGGAAGCCGTTAAGCGAATAGGACCGATGCGATTGTCATCTGTTCCGCGAATTCCATCTGAGTAATCATTGGAGTAATTGACTGCAACCTGAAGACTCACACTGACAAAGAGCGCCAAGAGCGCTTGTACCGGTTTGAAATCGGCACCCGCTAAGACAGTGGCAACCACAACTGGAGCGATGGCAGCTGGCAGTGTGCGAGGGCGTGCACCCTGAATCCAAATCTTAATGAGTAGCCTCCTGCTGCAACTGCGCTAGTTTCTTCCGATCAACTTTACCGATTCCAATGAGCGGCAACTCTGGAATAGATAAGAACCCTCTCGGCTTTGCTTCCGGTCCGAAACCTTCAATGAGAAATTCGGTAATTTTCGTTTCATCGGCTAATACATCGCCGGCGATAGCAAGGTGCAGCGAATCGCCCCATTGCGCATCTTTAACTCCGAATGCAGCGAAGGTAAGTGCCGGATATCTATTCTGCACAAAGCGTTCAATCGCAGCAATCGACAGATTTACTCCGCCGACGATGAGAACATCATCGACTCTACCTTCAACAATTAACTTGCCACCTTCAATTCGGCCAAAATCAGAGGTAAGAAACCAGCCATCTTGCATCTGTTCATTCCATAGTGATTCATCATTAAGGTAACTCTTAGCTAATACTGGGCCGCTAATTGCGATTCGATCATCTTCCATAGTCTTTACTTCAACTCCATCTAGCACCTGACCGTTATAGACACAGCCACCAGAAGTTTCTGTCATTCCATAAGTAGTAACAATATTGATTCCGGCAGCAGCCGCTTTTTGCCGCAGTGCATCAGGTAAAGCAGCTCCACCAACAAGAACTGCTTTCGCATCTACCAAATGCTTGAGCAAGTGAGCATCACCGTTGAGTGCCCTAAATAAATGTGTAGGAACAATCGAAGTGAAATCTACCTGCGGATATTCCCCTTGGTGTTTTCGCAGATCCACCGCTTCTGTCTTAAGTTCCAGACAGCGGATTAATACGTTAATTCCTGCAACATGAGTAGTTGGCAGTAGTAGTGACCAGGTATCACCAACGGCCGCACCTAGATATTTATTCGAAGCCTGAGCAGAAGCAATAAGTGCAGCTGCGGTAAGTCCAACCTCTTTCGCGATCCCAGTGCTGCCGGTGGTAGCAACGACAAGACTGATATCGCCATCAACAAGTTTGGATTGTGATTGACCCAGAGATAGCGCCGGGCCCTGGTATTTCAGGGCGCTGGCAAGGCACGCCATTAATTCGCGCGCACTCCACTCGGGATTGGCTGCGGAAAGTTCTCGTTGTGCATTTGGCTCCATTGCCCGCGTAGGCTATCGCCCGTAGACCAAATGGAGGAACCGTGAGCAAGCCGATTAAGCGTGATTTTGGTGACCGGAGCATCCCAGCATGGGCGACCGGCCCTGGTGGTGAAGCATTTACTGACATCACTTATGAAGTTGCCGACGGCATTGCAAAGATCACAATTAACCGACCAGAGCTGCGAAACGCATTTCGTCCACAAACAATTATTGAATTGAAATCCGCTTTTGATTTAGCACGCGACAACGCAGAAGTCGGCGTCATTATTCTTACCGGTAAAGGCGATGAAGCATTCTGTTCCGGCGGAGATATCAGCGTCCGTGGTGATGATGGATATTTAGGTGATGATTCACTTTCACAGCAGGGAGTTGGTCGACTTAATGTTCTAGATCTACAGGTGCAGATTCGTCGCACACCAAAACCAGTTGTTGCCATGATTGCAGGTTGGGCTATTGGTGGCGGACATGTACTTCACGTTGTCTGCGATCTTTCCATCGCTGCAGATAATGCAAAATTTGGTCAGACCGGACCGATGGTGGGTTCATTCGATGGCGGATATGGCTCTGGTTTACTGGCGGCAAGTGTTGGTCAGAAGAAAGCGCGCGAGATTTGGTTCCTGACTCGTCAATACGATGCGCAAGAAGCCCTATCAATGGGGCTGGTTAACACTGTTGTTCCGCTCAAAGAGTTAGAGGCAGAAACAGTTTCTTGGTGCCGCGAGATGTTGCAGAACTCTCCAATGGCGCTTCGCTTGATTAAGGCATCTATGAACGCAGCCGACGATGGGTTAGCCGGAGTTCAGCAACTTGCTGGCGATGCCACTCTTCTCTTTTACTTATCGCAAGAAGGCCAAGAAGGTCGCGATGCCTATAAAGAGAAGCGCAAACCTGATTTTGGAAAGTTTCCCAAGCGTCCTTAATTTATGGATCAATCTCTGCTCGAAACGATGCGCGTAGTTGCGCTGCCCACAAAGAGTAACTTTCGCGGGATAAACGTTCGAGAAGTTGCACTGTTTAAAGGTGAATATGGCTGGGCAGAGTTCTCGCCATTTCTTGAATACACTGACGCAGAGTGTGCACCATGGCTTGCGTGCACGATAGAAGCGGCAACAAAGCCTCGCCCCACGTTGTATCGGAAATCAATCAAGATTAACGGCACGATTCCGGCACTTAATGACCGGAAAGAGATTGAACAGATCGTTGACGCTTTTCCGCTAGTTAAAACCTTTAAAGTAAAAGTTGGCGAAAACCTTGACGAAGATATCGCTCGCCTTACGTGGATTAAGTCGCTACGTCCCCAAGCAAAGATACGTATTGATGTGAATGGCAATTGGTCGGTCGCAGAGGCTGTTACAAATCTTCGAGCGATCTATGGCGCTATTGGTGAACTTGAGTATGTCGAGCAACCCTGTGCCACGATTGATGAGTTGCGTGAACTTAAGGAAAAGATAGATATTTTGATTGCTGGCGATGAGGTACTTCGGAAAGCGAAAGATCCATTCGCAGTAGATCTCAATGGCGCAGTCGATATTCTGATGCTCAAAGTGCAGCCATTAGGTGGCATTGCGCGCGCACATGCACTAGCCGAACACCATAAGTTGCCGGTTGTTATCTCTAGCGCACTTGAGAGCGCGGTCGGAATCAATTACGGATTAATCCTGGCGGCGTCATTTCCAGAAGTGAACTTCGATTGCGGATTAGGAACCGGAGCACTTCTCAGCTCTGATGTAGCCCAGATGCCCATCGTTAATGGTGAGATTGAAATAAGAGACTTTGAACCAGGGATGAGCGCTTATGAAGTGGCACCTACTCGCTTTGAATGGTGGAAGAATCGGGTTATGAAGACTGCTGAGCTCGTGTGATGAATCCTTCAACTCAATTAGCTCGTGTGATTGTTCGCCAAATTCTCGAAGCCGGCGTCAAAGATGTTGTCATCTCCCCGGGATCACGTAACGCACCTCTTTCTTTAGCCTTTTATCAGGCGAGCAAGAAGGGCTTGATCAATCTTCATGTACGTATCGATGAGCGCGCAGCAGCTTTCTTTGCACTTGGGATTGCAAAGGCATCTGGGCTTCCGGTACCAATTCTTTGCACGAGCGGAACGGCAGTGGCTAATTACCACCCGGCAGTTTTGGAAGCTTCACATACAAACCAGCCATTGCTTGTGCTCACCGCAGATCGCCCTGCTTCTATGCGCAAGACCGGAGCTAACCAAACAACAGAGCAAGCTCGAATTTTTGGCAAAGCAGTTCGTTACTTTGCCGATGTTTCGGGTTCGGCATATCCCATGGAACTTCCGTTTAATGCTCTTCATACAGGTCCGGTGCATCTCAACATTCAATTTGAAGAACCGCTTATCGGAGATGGTGATGATGAATGGCTTAATGGATTAACTATCTCAACTCCAAAGATTTTCGCTCGTAAGAGTCCCGGAACTTTCTACACAAAATCAACACGTGGTGTTCTGATCATTGGTCATGACCGTGGCGGCCTCAGTGCAGAATCTGTAAGAAAGTTTTCCGAAGATCTCGGCTGGCCTGTCATCGCCGAGGATCCACTCAGCTTTAGCAATGCAATCTCTCATGCCAGCGTCTTTCTCACATCGAAGGCGATTACAGATGATTTGGCCCCTGATACCGTTGTTGTGATTGGTCGTACAACTCTTTCTCGTTCTATCAACGCATTTATCAAAATGGCACGGAAAGAGATTGTGATTGATCCACGTTTGGCAACGGTTGACAGTGATCGCATGGCAGCTCAGAAATTTACACAGCTACCAGTTGTTGAAGTGCAACCGGGTGATGCTGATTATGCAGAGAAGTGGAATAAGTACTCACTTCGCGCATCCAAGATGATTGGCGATATCTCCACCTGGTCTGAAGCTCTCATTGCCCGAGAAATCGCAGCCAATACCCCTGTCGGAACATCACTGTTTATCTCCTCCTCACGCCCGATTCGTGATCTCGAGGGTTTTGCTTCCGCGCGCACAGGAGTAGAAACATTTGCCAATCGTGGTCTTGCCGGTATTGATGGCAATATCTCAACAGCGCTTGGTATCGCATCCCAACGCAAAGCGACCATAGCCGTGCTCGGTGATCTCGGCTTCTTGCACGACTTAACTGGTTTGATTCAGAAAGAGAAAATCAATCTTAAAATTTTTGTTATCAATAATGATGGCGGCGGAATCTTTTCAACCCTTTCGCAACGCGGGGTTGATGGCTTTGAAGAAGTATTCGGAACTCCTCATGGATTAGATCCGGCAGCGATTGCCACCTCAATGGGAATCACTGCAAGCACAGTTAACTCACAGGTTCAATTAATCAGTGAACTTTCAGCGCCGGTGCAAGGGATTAGTGTCGTGGTGATAAATGCACCAGATCGAAATACCAATGCAGATTTCCTGAAAGAAATTTATAGCAATATCTCTTCTATGTAAGCTTTAGTTCACAGCCTCAAACAGGACTTGGCGTGAAATCAGCTTCTTGGCCTTTACATCACTGACACCCCAGATAGAGAGCCCGATTCCTAAGGCAACATTCGCTTGCGCAGGTGTGAGCTCTTCAGAGACAAATACAGACCTCAACAGCCCGGAATAAATACTTACCCATAAAGCCCATCTCTCATCAAAATCTTCCGGCTTCAATAATTCCGCTTTAACGAGTTCTTTAAATCTGCTCTTACCCTCACCTTTATCTGCTTGATAAACAAAATCCGGTATTTGATCTAAAGAGTTGTGAAGCATGTCTGCAAAAAGCGGGTGCGATTTTCTCGCCCAAAATAGTTTGCGTCCAGTATCTAATGTAACCTCGAGCAAATCGCCGGGAATGATGGTCGAGATCGCCCAGAGAATAAAATCATCCCAAGCCTCGCTCAGGGCTTCGAGAAATAACTGGTCCTTGTTTTCAAAATACTTATAAATTGTTGTCGGTGAAACTTCGGCATGAGCCGCAATCTGTTCGATGGTGGCCGATGGTCCAATCTCAGCCAAAACCATCTGGGCATCTTTGATTAGCCGGGCTCGATTGCGGGCGCTATAGGCGGCTTGCCGAGAATTGGAATCTACGCCCGTCTGCTGCTTAACTGCCTGCTTCTTAACTGCCACTGTCGCAGTCTAGAACCCAAGGACAGGTGTGGCGCTGAGCGCAACAACCGGGCGGCTGATCTTCAGGCGGTCCAAGAATCCAAATTTGGAATGTTATTCCAATCTTCGCTACATTTCACCCATGAAAATCACGCTGCAGTCACCCTTTGTTCGAGCGCATGCAGCTATTAGATTGGTCTTGAATTAAGAAATGAAAGCTTCACGGGTTCAGCAAGCACTAAAGATTCTTAACGCTCATGCTGAAGAGTTGTCCTTTGAAGGAAAACCAAAGACTCGTAAATCTTCAGCCCCCAAGAAACCAAAGAAGGTAGTTAAGAAGTCACGCAAATAAGCGCTATCTGGGGCTAGTGCTGTAAAGCTGAGCGCATCGGAATCATCTTTGCCGCACTCTCTTCAAGTTCTTTCTCAGGTGTTGAAGCTGCAACAATTCCACAGCCAGCAAAAATACGAATGCTTCGATCTGTAATTTGACCAGTACGTAGTGCGATGCCGAGTTCGCCATCGCCGCTGGCATCGATCCAACCAACTGGGCCGGCATAGCGCCCGCGGTTCATACCTTCGATTTCATCGATGATGTCGAATGCAATGTTTCGTGGCGTCCCGCAGACTGCAGCCGATGGATGTAGCGCTTGCAGCAATGAGAATGCATCGACATGTTGCTTAGATTCAATTAAGGCGCCAGTCACATCGGTGGCAAGGTGCATCACATTTGCTAAATGCAGAACGTATGGGGAGTCGGGCACATTTGTGGAAGAACAAAATGGATCCAGTGCATCTGCAACAGAGCGCACTGCGTATTCGTGTTCTTCTAAATCTTTAGATGAACGAGCAAGGGAGGCGGCAAGGGCTAAATCCTTTTCATCTTGACCAGTTTTTGAAATAGTTCCGGCCAATACGCGTGATGTCACCATTCCGCGTGAAAGTCGGAGCAGAAGTTCTGGTGTTGCACCGACAAGACCATCAACTGCAAATGTCCAGGTTGTTGGATATTCGGCGGCAAGTTTTTTCAGAACTGGTCTTGGATCGATTTCTGAATCTGCAGTTGCAATGAGGTCTCGCGCCAGCACGACTTTTTCAACTGCAGTGGTACTCACTCGCGAGACTGCATCTCCAACTCGCTTCATCCATTCAGCGGAAGAGAGAGTGCCTTCGCCAAAAGTGAATGTGGCTGAGCTGGTTTGTGGAGCGCTATGCGGCAAGGTGGGTTGGGGCTGGTCGCCAATCCAGGTGATCCAGGAACTCTTACCCTTCTTACCCACAACTACCTGTGGAATAACCATTACCGACTCTTCATTTCGATCGAATGAGAATGAGGTAAAGAGAACTGGCCCAGTACCGCTTCCGTGTACCGAGTTAGAGATAGAGAAAGTTTCTAGTTGCTGATGCCACCATGCGCGCGCTTGTTCGAAGCGATTTTTTCCGCTGACACTTGTCGTTGCATGTACACCCCATCCGACCAGACCCTCGCCATTGCGCACCCACGAGATAGGTGACGTCGCTGGCAATAAATCGAGAAGCGGAAGATGTTCACCAATTCGAGTAGTGGTGACTGGAATTAGATTCGCCATCTATTTATTAAGAGTGCGGGAAATTCTGCGCCATACAAGCGGCAACGACGTTGCAGTGATTGCAATCTTGAGCGCCTCACCCAAAATAAACGGTGTGAAGCCGGCGGCAATTGTCTGTGACCAAGAAAGGTTAAGCGTCTGCTGTAACCAAAGTAATCCGAAGGTGAAGATGATTGCATCTCCAAGAAGAAGAGCGGGAAATGAAGTTCTAAATTTCTGATCTGCTTTGCGATCAGCTAAGTAACCAAGTACTAGCGATGCCACCAACATTCCAACCAGATAACCACCAGTTGCACCGATGAGGCGATCAATTCCATGATTGGCAGATGTTCCAGAGGGAGCAAAAATTGGCGCACCTGCAACGCCAGCTAGGAGATACGTTGCAAATGTAAGAACTCCTAAGCGAGCGCCGTATGTTGTTCCGATTAAGAGCACAGCAAGTGTTTGGCCTGTGACGGGAACCGGAGAGCCAGGAACAGGAATCGCAATCTGTGCAAGGAGTGCGATAAAGCCGACTCCGCCGAGAATAAAGAGGGCTTGGGTAAGGGCTGTGCTGCGCGGAAAGACAGTGGCGCGTAATGATCCTGATTGAATCGACATCGGTGAAGCCTCTCATCTGCCAGCTAATACAAGTTGTGCCCGAAGCCTACCTTCGGGGAGAATATGGCTATGTCACGCGCCAGTATGGATAAGAATCCCGATGAAGTCGCGGCGATGTTCGATGGTGTGGCCAAGCGCTACGACCTAGTTAATGACTTATTGAGCCTGGGGCAGACCAAAGCTTGGCGCCGGGCCACCACCAAGATTATTGGCCCTAAGCCTGGGATGAAGATTCTGGATCTAGCCGCTGGCACGGGTTCTAGCTCAGAGCCGCTTGCTGCCGCTGGCGCAGATGTGATTCCGGCCGATTTCTCCGATGGAATGCTCGCTGCCGGGCGCAAAGCCCGCCCGCATCTAGCCTTTACCAAGGCCGATGCCTTGAATCTGCCCTTTAAGGAGGGCGAATTCGACCTCGTCACCATCTCTTTCGGCCTTCGCAATACCGCCGATATCGACCTTGCCCTAGCCCAACTGCTGCGAGTGACTAAATCCGGTGGGCAGCTCGTGGTCTGTGAATTCTCCAGCCCTACCTGGGCCCCATTTCGCACGATTTACACCAACTACCTGATGCGGGCTCTTCCGTGGGTGGCGCGCAAGACCTCTTCCAATCCCGATGCCTACATCTATCTCGCTGAATCGATTCGGGCATGGCCAGATCAGAAGGCGCTCGCCGCCAGGATTGCAGCGGCCGGATGGAGTGGGGTTTCCTGGACCAACCTCACTGGTGGGGTTGTCGCAGTTCACAAAGCCACCAAGGCCTAGCGGTTTTTTCCCACGCTGGAAAACCTTTAGTATTTCGCTCGTGAGCGCGAATCCATATATCCCAATTATCGTGATTTTCGCGATTGGCTTTGGATTTGCCGCTTTTTCGGTTGGTATCGCCGCCGTTACTGGGCCAGCTCGCTACAACCGCGCCAAGTTAGAGGCGTACGAATGTGGAATCGAACCTTCTCCACAAGCGCTCGAAGGTGGACGTTTTCCAGTTAAGTACTTTCTCACAGCAATGCTCTTCATTATCTTTGATATAGAAATTGTATTTCTCTATCCATGGGCTGTCGCATTCGACCAACTAGGACTCTTTGGTTTGGTTGAGATGGCTATTTTTATCGGCACAGTGTTTGTTGCATTTGCATATGTCTGGCGCCGCGGCGGATTGGAATGGGATTAATGATGGAGCTTAAAGCGTTGAAGGAGTTTACACAGTGGGTTTAGAAGATAAGTTACCGAGCGGTGTTTTGCTTTCCACTGTCGAAGGTCTTGCAGGTTACATGCGCAAGAGTTCGCTCTGGCCAGCAACCTTTGGCCTTGCCTGCTGCGCAATTGAAATGATGGCGCTGGGTTCAGCTCCTAAACATGATATTTCTCGTTTCGGAATGGAACGTTTCTCTGCCTCGCCTCGTCAAGCAGATCTCATGATTGTTGCTGGTCGCGTTTCTCAGAAGATGGCACCAGTACTTCGACAGATTTATGATCAAATGACAGCGCCAAAGTGGGTTATCTCAATGGGTGCATGCGCATCTTCTGGCGGAATGTTTAACAACTACGCAATCGTGCAAGGTGTTGATCACGTTGTTCCAGTTGATATTTATCTTCCAGGTTGCCCACCGCGCCCAGAACAATTAATGGATGCAATCATCAAGCTACACACTCTCATTAGCGATACCAAGCTCGGACCTAATCGTGAAGCAGTGATTAAAGAGGTAGAACTTGCCGCTCTTAATGCCAAGCCTACGATTTCTATGAAGGGGCTACTGGCGTAAATGAGCGAAGAGCAGAAAGGTATGTTCGGAGCAAGCGGCACCGGAGATACATCGGGATACGGCGGCCTGGTTCGCACAGCTGCATCCACTGGTTCAACAGAGCGCCCTTATGGCGGCTACTTTGATGAAGTTGCCGATGATCTAGAGCGCGCATATCCAGATTTTGCCGATGCAATTACTCGCGTTGTCGTAGACCGTGGCGAACTCACATTACATATCAAGAAAGCCCGCCTCGTTGAGGTCGCATTTATTCTGCGCGATAAATTGAAATTTGAAATGTGTATGGGAGTTTCTGGTGTGCACTATCCAGATCGCACCGGTGCCGAACTAGTTGCGCTCTACCCATTGCTTTCGATGACAAAGAATCAACGTATCCGACTAGAAGTTGCAACATCAGATCTGGATCCACATATTCCATCAGTTGTTGAAGTATGGGCTGGAAACAATTGGCACGAACGCGAAGCATTCGACATGTTTGGAATAATTTTTGATGGACATCCAGGGCTCACTCGAATTTTGATGCCCGATGATTGGGATGGACATCCGCAACGTAAGGATTACCCACTGGGTGGAATCTCTGTTGAGTACAAGGGCGCAACCACTCCGGCGCCTTCACAGCGTAGGAGCTACCAGTGACCACAACATTTGATCCATACGCATCTTCACGCGAAACCACTGAAGGTACAGTCTTCTCTGTTACCGGCGGCGATTGGGATTCTCTCGTTTCAGAGATTGGCGAATCAAAAGAAGAACGCATCATCGTGAATATGGGTCCACAACACCCATCTACTCACGGAGTACTTCGCCTGGTCTTAGAACTCGAAGGCGAAACGATTACTGAAGTGCGAACAGGTATTGGTTACCTGCACACTGGAATTGAAAAGAACATTGAATTCCGCAACTGGACTCAAGCGGTCACATTCGTTACCCGTATGGATTATTTATCGCCAATCTTCAATGAAACTGCTTATTGTTTAGCAGTTGAAAAACTTCTTGGAATTACCCAAGATGTGCCAGAGCGCGCATCAGTAATTCGCGTTCTGATGATGGAGCTCAACCGCATCTCGTCTCACATGGTCGCACTTGGTACCGGAGCGCTAGAACTCGGCGCTATGGGGCCAATGTTCTTTGCCTTCCGCGATCGCGAGATTGTCCTTGATGCCTTTGAAGAAATCACCGGCCTGCGTATGAATATGGCCTATGTACGCCCCGGGGGAGTATCGCAAGATCTGCCTGCTGGAATGGGTGTAAAGCTGCGCGAACTCGTAAAGTCGCTGCGAAAGAATTTTGAGGACAATGCCAAGTTGCTTATTGGTAACACCATTTGGATGAAGCGCACTGTGGGTATTGGTTACCTCGATTTAGCGGGATGCACCACTCTTGGAATTACCGGACCAGTACTTCGCTCCACCGGACTTCCTTGGGATCTTCGAAAGACTCAGCCTTATTGTGGTTATGAGAATTATGAATTTGATGTCATCACCGCAGATACTGCAGATGTCTATGGTCGCTTCTTAGTTCGCATGGCAGAACTAGAACAATCACTTCGCATCATCGAGCAAGCAGTAGATAAGTTGGACGCTCTCGAAGGAGAGCCAGTGATGGTGGCAGATAAGAAGATTGCCTGGCCGGCGCAGCTTGCACTTGGCGCTGATGGTCTTGGCAACTCTCTTGATCACATCCGCGAAATCATGGGATCTTCGATGGAATCACTTATTCACCACTTCAAACTTGTTACAGAAGGATTCCGAGTTCCAGCAGGTCAGGCATACGTTGCTATCGAATCGCCACGTGGCGAACTCGGAGCACACGTTGTCTCCGATGGTGGAACACGTCCATATCGCGTTCATTTCCGTGAACCATCATTTAATAATCTGCAAGCAACTTCTGCCATGAGTGAAGGCGGAATGATTTCTGACATTATCGGTGCGGTTGCATCTATTGATCCTGTTATGGGAGGAGTGGACCGCTAATGGCTGCTGATCAGAGACTTAATCAAGAGGTAATGCAGAGCATCATCAAGCGTTACCCACGTAGCCGTTCTGCAATCATGCCGCTACTTCACTACGTGCAATCTATTTCAGGCTACGTAACAAACGACGGAATCGAATTAATCTCAGAGTTGTTAGAGATTGAAACTGCTGAAGTATCTGCAGTGGCTACTTTCTATACTCAATATAAGCGCAAGCCAGTCGGTGAGTACCACGTGGGCGTATGCACCAATACTTTGTGTGCTGTCATGGGTGGAGATGCCATCTTCGCTGCGCTAAAAGAACACCTTGATATTGAAAATGATGGCGTTACTGCCGATGGAAAGGTTTCACTCGAACACATTGAGTGCAACGCTGCCTGCGATTACGCACCTGTGGTTATGGCCAACTGGGAGTTCTACGATAATCAAACAGTTGAATCTGCAAAATCACTAGTCGATGGAGCGCGCTCTGGAAATCCTCCAGCACCTACACGTGGCCCAAATCGACTTGTAACTTACAAGGAAGCATCTGCTGTTCTTGCCGGTCTCGATGACGGACTGGCGCGTGAGGGCGTTCAGGCCGGCGGACCAACACTTCTTGGACTTAAACTTTCAAAGGAAGGTAAGTAATGTCAAAGTTAACTCCTGTCCTTTCGGCACATTGGGATGAAGCAGATTCATTTACGATCGAGGCATACACGCGCCATGGTGGTTACACAGCTTCCAAGAAAGCTTTAGCAATGGATCCCGACGCTGTTATTCAACTTGTAAAGGATTCAGGACTTCGCGGACGCGGTGGCGCAGGATTTCCTACCGGAATGAAGTGGGGCTTTATCCCACAAGGAGATAACAAGGATCACTACTTAGTTGTAAACGCCGATGAATCCGAGCCAGGCACTTGTAAAGATACGCCGCTACTTATGGCAAATCCACATGTGCTCATTGAAGGGTGCATCATTGCTTGTCATGCAATTCGCGCTGAGCGCGCATTTATCTATATTCGCGGCGAAGTCACACACGTTGTTCGTCGCGTGAACGCTGCAATTGCAGATGCTTACAAGGCTGGACATCTTGGTAATGGAATCGATGTGACTCTTCACATCGGAGCCGGTGCATATATCTGCGGTGAAGAGACAGCACTCCTTGATTCACTTGAAGGTTTCCGCGGCCAACCTCGTTTGCGCCCACCATTTCCGGCAATTGCCGGTCTTTATGCGCGCCCAACTGTGGTTAATAACGTCGAATCAATCTCATCTGTTCCAGCAATTATCAGCAACGGCGCAGAGTGGTATCAATCAATGGGTACCGAAAAATCAAAGGGCGCCACTCTTTATTCACTCTCTGGCCATGTAAATAATCCAGGACAGTTTGAAGCACCATTAGGAATCACACTCCGCGAGATTCTTGACCTTGCTGGCGGGATTCGCAACGGTCATAAGCTCAAGTTCTGGACACCGGGTGGTTCATCTACTCCACTTTTCACCGATGCTCACCTTGATATTCCGTTGGATTATGAAGGTGTATCTGCTGCTGGTTCAATGCTCGGAACCAAAGCGCTACAAATTTTCGATGAAACAACTTGCGTTGTTCGCGCGGTACTTCGATGGACCGAGTTCTATAAGCATGAATCTTGCGGAAAGTGCACACCATGTCGCGAAGGCACGTGGTGGCTGGTACAGATCTTGCGCGATCTCGAAAATGGAACCGGAACAGAGGCAGACCTTGAGAAGTTGCTCGATCTCTGCGACAACATCATGGGCCGCTCATTCTGTGCTCTTGGTGATGGCGCAACTAGCCCAATCACATCATCAATTAGGTATTTCCGGGACGAGTACATCGCACATGTAACACATGGTGCATGTCCATTTGACCCAGTGAAATCAACTCTCTTTGTTGGGGCGGTCAACTAGTGACTACAACTCAAGATTCAGCAGTCGCAGTAGAACTCATCACTGTCATCATTGATGGCTTTGAAGTCTCTGTTCCAAAAGGCACTCTCATTATTCGTGCCGCAGAAAAATTAGGAATTCAGATTCCGCGTTTCTGTGATCACCCACTTCTTGATCCTGTGGGCGCTTGTCGTCAGTGTCTTGTTGATGTCGAAATCAATGGACGGGCATTTCCTAAACCACAAGCTTCTTGCACAATTCCAGTTGAACCGAACATGATCGTAAAGACACAGCTCACATCTCCTGTTGCAGATAAAGCGCAGAAAGGTGTCATGGAACTTCTGCTTGGCAACCACCCGCTTGATTGCCCAGTGTGCGATAAAGGTGGCGAATGTCCACTACAGAATCAGGCGATGAGCAATGGTCGCGCAGATGCACGCCTAGATGGGTATAAGCGCACCTTTGAAAAGCCAATAAATATCTCTTCATCGGTACTTCTTGATCGTGAGCGTTGCGTCTTATGTGCTCGTTGCACACGTTTCTCAGAGCAGATCGCATCTGATCCATTTATTACTTTGAACGAACGTGGCGCCCTACAACAAGTTGGTATCTACGAAAACGATCCGTTTAAATCTTATTTCTCTGGAAACACTGTGCAGATTTGTCCAGTCGGTGCACTCACAGGTGCTTCTTACCGATTCCGTGCACGTCCATTTGATTTAGTCTCCACCCCATCTGCTTGCGAACACTGCGCATCAGGTTGCGATATGCGTACAGATGTCCGCCGTGGAAAGACGCTGCGCCGCTTAGCTGGCGATGACGCATCAGTTAATGAAGAGTGGAATTGCGACAAGGGTCGCTGGGCATTTAAGTACGTTACCGCGCTAGATCGTTTGACTCATCCATTGGTGCGAAATGCAGAAGGTGTACTTGTGCAAGCATCCTGGCCGGAAGCACTCGCCGCAGCTGCTGCAGGGCTAAAGGGTAAGCGTGCTGCAGTAATCACTGGTGGGCGTGTAACTACTGAAGATGCATATGGTTACTCAAAGTTTGCTCGTATCGCACTTAACACCAACGATATTGATTTCCGCGCTCGGGTTACTTCAGATGAAGAGCGCGACTTCCTTGCAGCTCATGTAGTTGGGTCAGCTACCACCTACCGAGATATCGATCTGGCCGATCACGTTGCGCTGATTGCATTTGAACCAGAAGAAGAATCACCAATTGTATTCCTGCGACTAAATAAGAATTTCAAGAAGCGTGGTCTCAAAGTTTCAGCAGTTGCAGCCACAAGATCTATTGCCATGAACAAACTCAAAGCTGAGTTCATTAAGGTGGCTCCAGGTTCGGAAGCAGCTGCAGTTGCAGGTCTCTCGCTCACCGCAAAATCTCTCATTCTTATTGGTGAACGAGCTTCTGAAAGCGCTGGACTCTTCTCAGCTGTTGCTGCTCTCGCTGCACAGACGGGCGCAAAGATTGCCTATATTCCTCGTCGCGCAGGCGAACGTGGAGCTCTAGAAGCTGGTGCACTGGGCTCACTTCTTCCAGGCGGACGACCAGTTGCAGATGCCGCTGCGCGAGTTGATATTGCAGCTGCCTGGGGCGTTGCCTCACTTCCAAGTGAACCCGGTCGCACTACATCTGAAATTTTTGCTGGCCTTGCTTCTCAACAACTAGAAGCTGTGGTTGTTGGCGGCGTAGAAATTCAAGATCTACCAGATTCAGCAGCCGCACTCGATGCACTGAAGAAATCATTTGTTGTCTCACTTGAAATCGCTCCAAGTGCTGTTACTGGCGTTGCAGATGTTGTCTTGCCGGTAGCTGCAATTACCGAAAAGAGTGGAAGCTTCCTCAATTGGGAAGGCCGTGCTCGTGCATTTGACGAGGCTGTTGCCGATTCCCAAAATCGCAGTGATGTTCGCATTCTTTCCATGATTGCCGACGCGATGGGTGAGTCCATCATGCTCGGCACAGTTACCGCTGCTGCTCGTGAATTTAACCAACTCGGTAAGTGGGACGGATCGCGCGTCCAGTTCGCACCGGTTTCTGCAGGAACAGCGAAATCTGTTAATGGCAACGAAGCGCTCATTACTTCTTGGCGCCGTCTGCTAGATATGGGTGCGTTGCAAAAGGGTGAAGATAATTTAGCTGGCACACGTCGCCCAACTGTTGCTGTTATTTCGGCACAACGTGCAACTGCTCTTGGTGTTACATCAGGAGATCAACTCCGCATTTCGAATTCTCGCGGTTCAATAACAATTCCAGCGCTGGTAGATGACATTCACGATGATGCCATCTGGCTACCACGTAATTCTTTTGCATCTCAAACTCTCGTTTCACTTGATGCGGTGCATGGCGATGTAGTAACGGTGGTGAAGGCATGACAACAGCAGAGCTATTAGGAACTGATCCAGGTTGGATTATCGGGGTAAAGGCAGTTCTTGTATTTGGTATTTGCGTCATCTCTACTCTGATGGCGGTCTGGACTGAGCGTCGAGTACTGGCAAAAATGCAGCTGCGCACAGGACCTAACCGGGTAGGAAAATTCGGTTTACTTCAATCACTTTCTGATGGCGTTAAGCTCGCGCTCAAAGAGGACATCATCCCGGCAGCGGCAGATAAAGTCGTTTTCATCATTGCTCCGATCATCGCAACCGCAATGTGCTTTATGTCTTTTGCGGTAATTCCGATGACCGGGGAAGTTAATCTCTTTGGTCACCAAACAGCCCTGCAACTCACTGATCTTCCAGTTGGAGTTCTCTACATTCTTGCCGTTACTTCTATCGGCGTATACGGCGTAGTACTCGCTGGTTGGTCATCTGGTTCGACATACCCACTTCTCGGTGGATTGCGCTCAAGTGCGCAAGTGATTTCCTATGAAATCGCAATGGGGCTATCGCTCGTCGCAGTATTTATCTATGCCGGATCAATGTCGACTTCGGTCATTGTGGATTCCCAACACCAGAACATCTGGAATGCGGTCGTACTCTTTCCATCATTTATTATCTATGTAATTTCAATGGTGGGAGAGACAAACCGTGCTCCATTCGATTTAGCTGAAGCTGAGGGTGAACTTGTCGGTGGATTCCACACTGAGTACTCATCACTTAAATTCGCACTCTTCTTCCTGGCTGAATATGTAAATATCATTGCAGTCTCGGCGCTAGCAGCCACACTATTCCTTGGTGGCTACCACGCACCTCCGGGACTTGGATTTACCGAGCAATGGCTAGGTGGATGGTTCACATTCTTCTGGTTTATTGCCAAAGTTAATTTGTTCTTCTTTATTTTCATGTGGCTACGCGGCACGCTTCCTCGTCTTCGCTACGACCAATTTATGAAATTTGGTTGGAAAGTTTTGATACCTTCTTCGCTTGCATGGATTTTGATCGTGGCAACACTTCGCGTTATGCAACAACAGGGTGCCAACCGCGCAGTTGTGATTGCCTTTACCGCTGGCATCGTTTTACTTCTGATGGCTGTCTCATCACTTGTGGATCGCAACAAGGCAAAGTCACAAGAGCCAATTGCTGATATCGATAACGAGGCACCAGATTTCCCAGTCCCTTCACTTCCGCACCTTCGATCTATCAACGTTTCAGGAGGCCAGCAATGAGTGATTTCATTGAGCCACGTAAGAGCTCAGAACTCGATATCAACTCAGTTCCATTTGTCGAGGTTAACCAACCAGGGCCGGCATCTTTGCTAACCCAAGCAAAGGGATTCTGGGTCACCTTCTCAACCATGTTTAAGAAGAACCAGACCGTGCAATATCCCGATGTGAAAGCTCCTACTGCACCGCGTTTTCATGGTCGCCACCAACTTAATCGCCACCCTGACGGTCTTGAAAAATGTATCGGGTGTGAGCTCTGCGCTTGGGCCTGCCCAGCGGATGCAATTTATGTAGAAGGTGGAAATAACACCCCAGGGAATCAGTTATCTCCGGGAGAGCGCCATGGTGCGGTTTATCAAATAAATTACCTGCGTTGTATTTTTTGCGGGCTTTGCGTTGAGGCATGTCCTACACGTGCACTCACCATGACAAATGAATACGAACTTGCAGATGATAAACGCGAGAAATTAATCTTCGAGAAAGAAGATCTACTTGCTCCACTACGTCAGGGAATGCTTGCTCCACCACACCCAATGTATCCAGGAATGACTGATACAAATTATTACAACGGTGATGTAAAGGAAGCACACCCATCACAGCAGGGGCAGAACTAATGTTAGAAATCCAAACACCTGAAGCGGTGATGTTCTGGGTGCTAGCCCCACTTTCTGTTATTGCAGCGCTCGGAATGTTATTGGTAAAGAAGGCTGTGCACTCGGCGCTATTACTAGCGTGGGTGATGGTTACCCTCGCTATCTTCTATATCGCACAGGATGCACTCTTCCTGGGCATTGTTCAGATTGTTGTTTACACCGGGGCAGTCATGATGCTCTTCCTCTTTATTCTGATGTTGGTCGGTGTCGATGCCTCTGATTCACTCACCGAAACAATCGCTGGACTTCGCCCGATTGCCATTACCGCTGCAGTTGGTTTTGGTGGTTTATTCGTTGCTCTGATCAGTCGGGCAACGCTGGGTCGCGAAGCGGTCGGATTACAAGCCGCAAACGCCGATGGAAATGTTCAAGGCTTGGCGCAGAAACTCTTCTCTACTTATGTCTGGCCTTTTGAAGTTGTTTCAGCACTTTTGATTACGGCAGCGCTAGGTGCAATGGTGCTTGCTCATCATCAACGTAGCGTTGCTCGCCCTACACAACGCCAGCAGTCAATTGCTCGTTTCCGTTCGGGTTCACTTGCCGGCGCAGCTGGACTTCCTAGCCCAGGAGTATTTGCCCGTCACAATGCAGTCGATGTTCCGGCGTTACTTCCTGATGGCAGCGCAGCACCAACGTCGATCTCAGCCACACTTAAAGCTCGCGGAGATATGTTGGAATCTCGATCATTTGAACTTGGCGAAGTTGATAACACAGTGACGGAGGAGAAGTAATGAATCCGTATAACTATCTCTACCTCGCTGCCCTGCTCTTCACAATCGGTGCAGTCGGAGTTGTTGTCCGACGCAACGCAATTGTTGTCTTTATGTGTATTGAACTTATGCTCAATGCCGCAAATCTAACTCTCGTAACTTTCTCCCGAATCAATGGCACTCTCGATGGCCAAGTAGTCGCCTTCTTCACGATGGTCGTAGCCGCATGTGAAGTAGTAGTGGGTCTGGCAATTATCGTGACGATTTATCGATCACGCCGTTCAGCGTCTGTCGATGACGCTAGTTTGTTGAAGCGATAGCCATGACAACTTCTACATCACTGGGGTATCTCATTGCCTTGCCGCTGGCAGGGTCAATAATTTTGTTACTTGCTGGACGCAAAGCAGATAAGTGGGGCCACCTATTAGCTACCGCGCTATCTGCAAGTTCATTCGGGTTGGGGCTCTACCAACTTTCCCAGATGCTTAGACTTGAACCAGAAGAGCGCGCATTTACTCAAAAACTTTTCTCCTGGATAAGTGTCGGAACATTTAACGTTGATGCCGGGCTCTTGCTCGATCAACTTTCTATCTGTTTCGTACTCCTCATCACAGGTGTGGGCACTCTGATTCATATCTACTCGATTTCCTACATGTCACATGATCGAGATCGCCGTCGCTTCTTTGCCTATCTCAACCTCTTTATCGCAGCCATGCTGCTCCTTGTTCTTGGAGATTCCTACCTCAATCTTTACGTTGGCTGGGAAGGCGTGGGCCTTGCTTCCTATCTATTGATCGGTTTCTGGAATCAAAAACCGGCATATGCCACCGCTTCTAAGAAGGCATTTGTCATGAACCGTATCGGCGATATGGGTCTTTCATTCGCCATCATGATTGCCTTCGCAACACTTGGCACTGTCACATTTGCCGGAGTAAAAGAAGCATCAGAGTCTGCATCAACTGCAACGCTGACCGGAATCGGAATAATGCTTCTGATTGCTGCAGCTGGTAAGTCAGCCCAATTCCCGCTGCAGGCATGGCTTGGCGATGCGATGGCTGGACCAACACCGGTGTCAGCGCTGATCCACGCAGCAACGATGGTTACTGCCGGCGTTTATCTCATTACTCGATCGAACTTTATCTTTGATGCTGCACCGACTGCGCAACTTCTTGTTGTTATTGTCGGCGCAGTAACTTTGATTTTTGGTGCGTTAATCGGTACTGCAAAAGATGACATCAAGAAAGCGCTAGCGGCTTCGACCATGTCTCAAATTGGTTACATGACTTTGGCGGCTGGCCTTGGACCGGCAGGATATGCAATTGCAATCATGCATCTACTTACTCATGGATTCTTTAAAGCCGGCATGTTCTTGGGTGCAGGTTCGGTAATGCATGGAATGAAAGACCAAGTAAATATGCGTCGCTATGGTGCGCTAGGTAAATTTATGCCGATTACTTTCGTAACATTTGGACTCGGTTACCTTGCGATTATCGGCGTACCTCCCTTCGCAGGTTTCTACTCGAAAGATTTGATTATTGAAACTGCATTTAACGCAGGCGGAGTAAAGGGAATTCTCTTAGGCTCAATGACCCTCTTCGGTGCAATTCTTACCGCTTTCTACATGACCCGCGTCATGGTTCTGACATTTACATCGCCTGAACGCTGGGAAGAAGATCAACACCCACACGAGTCGCCAATTTTGATGTGGTTGCCAATGGTTGTTTTGGCTATTGGTTCTGTAACAACGGGATACCTCTTCACTCGAGGAGATGCTCTGGTTCATTGGCTCGAGCCAGTCTTTGGTGAACATGGCGAACACACTGAATTGCTACCGCACAAGGTTGTGTCGGCGCTAGCAATAACAGCGGTAATTATTGGAGCAAGCATTGCCCTTGTGAAATATCAATTCTCTGAGGTCGATGCAGAAGCACCTAATAAGGTTTCGATATTGACTCGACTTGCACGTAAAGATTTACTTCAGGATTCATTTAACGAGTCAGTATTTATGCGTCCCGGACAAGTACTTACGCGATGGCTGGTTAAAGGCGATGACAACGTTGTCGATGGCACAGTTCGCCTTGTAGGTCGCACCGCACTTGGCGCTGGAGCTGAACTTCGACGCACACAGACAGGCTTTGCGCGTAGTTATTCCGCGCTGATACTAATCGGAGCACTTGTGCTCATTGCCGGAATTTGGGTGATCACACAATGAACGCACTGACAACAATGATGCTGCTTCCCATCTTGGGATCTCTTTTAATCGCTGTCATTCCCAGTGATCAGGTCTTGCGAATTAAGCAGGCGGCCCTAGCTGTCACGCTATTAGTTGCTGTGACCGGAGTTCTTACCTGGTTTAACTTCGATTCTGCAGATACCGCATTCCAGTTTGTGCAATCAGTGGAGTGGATTCCGTCATTCGGAATTAATTATGCGGTCGGTGTAGATGGCCTCTCACTCGTGCTCATTTTGATGTCAGTTCTTCTCACTCCAATTGTTGTTTTAGCCGGATGGAATGAATCTGAAGGTGGCCGCTGGTCAGCAAAAGTCTTCTACATTCTCATCCTTGTTCTTGAAACCATGATGATTGGTGTCTTTGCAGCAACCGATGTCTTCCTCTTCTATGTAATTTTTGAGGCGATGTTGATTCCGGTCTACTTCCTTATTGGTGGATACGGCAGTGGCGATCGCGCGGCCGCAGCTGTGAAGTTCTTGCTCTACAGCCTCTTCGGCGGTCTATTGATGCTCGCTTCAATCATTGGACTCTATGTAATTTCAGGAGCCAACGGCGGACATACTTTTGATATCGCTAAGTTATCTGAAATGCATAACTACATGAGTTCAACAACGCAGAACCTGTTATTCCTTGGCTTCTTTATCGCTTTTGCTATCAAGGCTCCGCTTTGGCCACTGCACACCTGGCTGCCAGGTGCTGCCGCCTCCGGAACTCCTGGCACATCGGTGCTCTTGCTCGGTGTGCTCGATAAGGTCGGAACATTTGGAATGATTAGATTCTGTCTCACACTCTTTCCAGATGCGAGCAGAACCTTTACGCCAGTAATCATTACCCTTGCCGTCATTTCAATTATCTACGGCGCATTTTTGGCAATTGGTGCAACCGACATTAAACGACTTATTGCCTACACATCCATTTCTCACTTTGGATTTATCACAATGGGAATCTTTGCCATGACCACCCAAGGTCATAGCGGATCAACGCTTTATATGTTTAACCACGGATTCTCTACTGCGGCGCTGTTCATCGTTGCCGGGTGGATGGCTTCCCGCCGTGGCTCATCAAAGATTGCTGATTTCGGTGGCTTACAACGCGTGACTCCAGTAATGGCATGGTCATTCTTTATTGCGGGAATGTCATCACTTGCTCTTCCTGGTCTCTCCAGCTTCGTCAGTGAGTTCTTAGTCCTAGTCGGAACATTTACGCGCTACCCAGTTGCTGCCGTGATTGCCACCTTCGGAATTGTTCTTGCTGCGCTATACATTTTGATTCCAGTGCAGAAGGCGCTACATGGACCTACTACTCCTGGAAATGAAAACCTTCCGGATTTAAATATCCGGGAGAAGGTTGCAATTGCACCTGTAATGGCAGTAATCATTGCGCTCGGTTTCTATCCAGCGCCGCTGCTCAATGTCATTAACCCGACATCTGCACACATTTTGGAAGTCCAAGGATTTACCGATCCACTACCGTCAGATAGCGCAGGCAAATAAATGGAATTTATAGCACCTTCCTTAAATTACGCCCAGCTTGCGCCAATGCTGATTGTTCTTGCTGGCGCACTGATTGGCGTGCTGATTGAGGCATTTGCCCCACGCGCCTCACGTTTTTCATCCCAGCTCTTCATCACGCTATTCGCACTCGTGGCATCACTTGCCGCGCTATTTCAAGTACGCAATCAGTCTTCGGTTGATGCAGCCATGGGCTCAGTTGCATTTGATGGAGCAGGAGTTCTCTTCCAAGCTTCAATACTTGTGATCGCGATACTTGCAATCTTTCTCATCGCAGATCAAGAGAACTTTACCGCACTTGCTGCATCTGTTCCTGGTTCTGATGAAGAACGTGAAGCTGTTCAAGCAGATCTTCGCGTCACTGAGGTATTTCCACTTACCCTCTTTGCAATTGCTGGAATGCTCCTATTCCCGGTTGCTAGTGACCTCATCACGCTCTTTGTTGCGCTAGAAATGCTTTCGCTACCGCTCTATCTCATGGCCGGACTTTCACGCCGTCGTAGATTGATGTCACAAGAAGCGGCGCTGAAGTACTTCTTACTTGGTGCCTTCGCCTCCGCTTTCTTCCTTCTGGGCATTGCTTATCTCTACGGATATTCAGGCTCAATCACGCTATCTGGAATTCAAGAGAGCGTTGTTGGTGGTGCGGGTAACGATGTATTCCTACTACTAGGAGTTGCCTTCATTTCTGTAGGACTTCTCTTTAAAGTTGGCGCAGTTCCATTCCACGCGTGGTCTCCAGATGTGTACCAAGGCGCTCCAACAGCTATTACCGGCTTTATGGCGGCGGCAACCAAGGTTGCAGCATTCGGTGCAATTCTTCGCATCTTCTATGTCTCCTTTGCAAATGCTGAGTGGCAATGGAGACCAGCAATGGTAATTATCGCCATCATCACTATGGTCTTTGGATCAGTCGTTGCAATTACACAACGGGACGTCAAGCGTATGTTGGCTTACTCGTCGATTGCTCATGCCGGGTTCCTACTCGCTGGCGTAATTGCCTTAAGCAAATCTGGACTTGAAGCCTCAATCTTCTACCTCTTTGCCTATGGCGTTGCCACTGTTGGTGCATTCGGAATTGTCACACTGGTGCGCGATTCTTCAGGTGAAGTTGGCGACCTCAATCGCTGGAGTGGACTAGGTAAGCGTTCGCCGCTCTTGGCTTCGACCTTTGCACTCTTCTTACTCGCTTTTGCTGGAATTCCACTTACATCAGGGTTTATTGGAAAGTTCTCAATCTTCTCTGCCGCATATGAATCAGGTAGCACATCAATTCTTATTGCTGGTGTGCTCTCATCAGCGATTGCGGCGTTCTTCTACATCCGCGTGATTGTCTTGATGTTCTTTAAGGATTCAGTGGAAGATGGAACTTCGGTCATCATTCCATCTGCACTGACAACGATCACAATCACAGTATCTGCAGCAGTGACGCTGATTCTAGGAATTTATCCTGCGCCGCTGATTGACTTCATCGCAACAACTGCAACATTTATCCGCTGATGTCCTCCTTCGGAATTCCTGGCCTAGCGCCAGCGCTAGAGGTAGAACTCAAAGAGAGTATGAAGAAGGTTGAAGACCTTCTCTTTAGCCATATCCAGGGTGATTACCCGCTCGTAGAAGAGACATCACGCCATCTTGTTGCAGCCGGAGGCAAGCGACTGCGTCCCTTGCTGACGATCCTGGCATCGCATTATGGGGATAAGAATAAGTTTGGAATTATTGAATCAGCCGCTGTCTGCGAGTTAACGCACGTGGCAACTCTCTATCACGATGATGTTATGGATGAAGCGCCGCTTCGCCGTGGAGTGGAAAGTGCCAATAATCGTTGGGGAAATACAGTTGCCATTCTTACTGGTGACTACCTCTTCGCGAAAGTATCAGCACTTCTTGCAGATATCGGTCCGGAAGCGGTGCGACTACAAGCATCAACATTTGAACGACTCGTTATAGGTCAGATTATGGAGACGCAGGGGCCGCAGAACGGACAGGAACCGCTAGCTCACTACATGCAGGTGGTGGCAGATAAAACTGGCTCACTTATTTCAGCGAGTGCACGTTTTGGTGCAATGGTCTCAGGAGCACCAGATGAAGTGAAAGAGACGCTGACTATCTTTGGCGAGAAAATTGGTATCGCTTTTCAATTAGCTGATGACATCATCGATATCGCAAGTGAATCACATGAGTCCGGAAAGACGCCAGGAACAGATCTCCGAGAAGGTGTACCGACTTTGGTAACTCTCAATGTCATGAATTCAACTAACCCTGCTGATCGCGAGCTGATTAAACTTCTTAAGGCACCCATTAAAGATGAAGTTGTAGTTTCAGAGGTATTGAAAACTCTTCGCACTCATGATGCCCTTGGCCAATCGCGCGAACAGCTACTGGAGATTGCACGCGATGCACGAGCAGCGTTGGGGCCACTGCCGGTTAATGATGTGACAGGTGCGCTATTTTCGCTCTGTGACGCGATCATCGACCGTTCTGCTTGATCGCACCAGGTCAATACACAGTGCGATTAGTGCACACCAGATGAGGAAGAAGCCAATCCAGCGGGCAGTAGGCATAGCTTCGTGACGTACCCAGACTCCGATTGAAAACAAAATTGTTGGCGTGATGTATTGCAAGAGACCGATGGTGCTATAGGGAAGACGAGTGGTAGATCCATTAAACAAGAGCAGTGGAATAGCGGTCACCGCTCCTGCGCTAATCAAGAGCAGCGTTAGCCCAGGGGATTGGCCAAACTCTCCGGTGCCTTGTTGGCCCAGATAGATTAAATATCCAGCGTAAGGCAGCAATGAAATGAGCGTCTCAATGGCTATTCCTTCAACGGCGCCCAGGTTGAGTTTCTTCTTTACTAATCCGTAGCTACCCCACGAAAGTGAGAGTGCGAGTGCTATCCAAGGGAGCCGGCCGTAATCAATAGTCAGAACCAATACACCAATGGCAGCTATTGCTACTGACACCCATTGAAGTGGTCGCATTTTTTCGCGCAGAATAATGATGCCAAATGCGATGATCACGAGCGGGCTGATGTAGTAACCCAGAGCTGCCTCAACTACGTGCCCATGATTAACGGCCCAGATATAGGTAATCCAGTTGATAGAAATCAACATCGTGCTGACCAGTAGCACTCCCACTATCTTCGGATTCTTCAGGACTTTCACAGTGGAGTAAATCTGTTTCGTAAGCGCCAGAACTATCAGACAAAAAACCAGAGTCCAGACTGCGCGATGAGCAACTATTTCTAGCGCGTTTGCAGGTTGAAGTAGCGGCCAATACAAGGGTAGTAGCCCCCAAATAACATAAGAACTAATTCCGAAGAAAAGCCCTAGTGAATACTCGCTGCGTTTACCTGCCACTTAGCGGAAGTTAACAAACTGAACCGCAAAATCAAATTTGCCGTTCTTAATTTGCTCGATCGCCTCTTGTAAATCATCGCGACTCTTGGAAGTGACTCGAAGTTCATCTCCTTGAATCTGCGTCTTAATTGATTTAGGACCCTCATCACGTAGGAACTTTGCTACCTTCTTCGCATTCTCAGTTGAAATTCCCTCTTTTAAGGTGCATGCAATCTTGTAGATTTTGCCCGAGAGTTGTGGCTCAGCTGCATCTAGGTGCTTGAGTGATACTCCGCGCTTAATCAACTTATCTTTGACAACATCGAGGGTGGCCTTTGCGCGCTCTTCAGTATCGGCCTCGATAGCAATCTTGTCACCAGAGAGTTCAATCTTCGCGCCAGTGTTTTTAAAGTCAAAGCGGGTATCTATCTCACGGATAGCCTGGTTAATGGCGTTATCTAGCTCCATCCGGTCAATCTTCGAGACTACGTCGAAACTGCTATCAGCCATTGTTATGAGGCTCCTTCTTGAGTGTGCTTGTGATTTTTAAAGTTCCAGTGCCTAAGGTATCGTTTGCCGCTCGCACTACCAAAGCGCCGTAAGACTTGTACGACCCTGGCGGGTTGCCCGAGCGGCCAATGGGAGGGGACTGTAAATCCCCCGGCTCTGCCTTCGAAGGTTCAAATCCTTCACCCGCCACCAGCAGGTTTAACCCTTGATAGAGCTCAACTTAAATCTCAACTGTCAAGGTTCGTCCCTTTTCAGACTCCTCGAGAGTCCAATGCGAAATCGCGACGCTATCAATCCATTTAGAGCCAAAGCCCTGTTTCATATTTGTCATAGGCGCACTTCCGTTATCACGAACAGTTATTTTTAGAGTTTCCGCGGAAAACTCAGCGCGAATATCTACTTTGTTAGCACGACCACTTCTGACTGCATTGGCGATGGACTCCTCAATTAGTTGAACCATGAGTGATGCCCGAACTGGATCCGTATATATTTCTTGATCTACGTAAAACTCAATTGCGGCAATCCCTTCCCAAGACTGAGCGACCCTTTTGAGGCGCACTTCTGGAGTCTCTAAGAAATTCCTAAAGTCCTCACTTCGCGACCTCGAGATAAATGATTCGACTTTCTCCATAATTAATTTACTTCGGATTGGGTCTGGATTCTCGGCTATTGAATCCAGCTGGAAAACCAGCGATGTCAACTCCGACTGTAGGGAATTGTGAATATAGGAGGCGGCATTACCGCGACGGACTCGCTCAAGATGCTCACTATCTTGAGCCTTGGTTTCTGTGGAGAGAATTCCTATTAATGTCTCTCTATCGCCTAGCGCCAGTTCGATAAATGACGCGGAGATAACAAGTATCGAGAGGGTTGGGGCAATCAAGATAGCCGCTGAGTATGAGTGATTAAGTCCAAGTAAGTCGAGTACGTAAGTACTTCCAAGATTGACGGCGAAACCCACAAAGACCACAAAAACTACATTTGCTTTTGCAACATGCGAATTCAATCGCCGAATGATTTCTTTTCGTAACTCATTAAGAAGCAAGAAAGTAAGGTAAGTCAGTACTCCGTAAGAGATTGCAACCGTAGGACCGGTAAGTAAAAAGACATTCAGAATGATTACTACAAGATAGATAATGGCAATGAGATGAAATCTCACCTTAAGGTCCTTGATTGCTGTTTTTGCCGAAGAGCCAATTCGCACAGCCGGTGGATCAAAAATGCTCTTGACCCAGAGTCGTTGACTAAGGGGTCTCAGTTCCTCTTCCACTTCTTTGCGCAAGGTCATGGCCAAGACTTTTTCAGGAGGCGAACCCGGAGATGAACTCTGTATTTTTTCGACGACGCCCCTAATTCGCATCTGCATCTGCAAAATCTGCTGAGCGATGTGGCTAAACCCATCTTGAGGATCAGAACTTTCCCGAAGCTTTAAGACGAGAATTTGAGTCATCAGAGCGCGATACCGTCTGGTAAATCTTCGATTACTCTCTAACAGAATTGAGCCTAACCCTAGCCAAATAAAGACATTGAAAACTGAGTTAAATATACGACCAGCCAGAGGAGTTGGATTTTGAAAGCCAAATACGTCAAAGAGAGAGAAAATAATCAATCCCCGGGCAATTCCCGTGCCAAGCAGAATCACAACACCGCTAACCAGCCGGTTGACGTTACTGAATCTGCTAGCAATCGAAATCAGGAGCCAATAGACCATGAAGGTGAGAGCAGTTACCAATACTCCCACAAGGATCAGTGCTGCAATCGAGGCCGGAAGCGCCTCTGTCCAAAAGACAATAGGTACAGCGAGGATTGATGTGGGAATAAAGAAGTAGAAGGCAGTTAATGAAAGATGAAAATTTTCATAAAGATATCGATACGCTGATTTAAACACCCGGCGGCTTCTTACCTGAGAGTTGAAAATATGCTCGAGCCAGCTGGACTCGGGGGTTGAGTGTTGGCTTCTTTGGCAGATCTAACATTGAATGCAATCGTGTAATAGTTCCTTCCACGGCTTTTTCTGATACTCCTGCACGAGTTGCAATCTCTCGCGTCGTGAGTCCTTCAGCCACACCTTGCAGCACCATTAATTGGTTCTCCGAAAAAGCAACTTTCTCTGTTCTGGTGACAGTCTTGCCAGAAACTGGAAATGCTTTAAGCTCCAGAATCGTTTTAACTAGCGGACCAAAATCCGTGAGTTGTGATTTCGTAATGAATTTCGAACCCTTAGGCAGTGGAAGTGAACGAGGATCTGCAACTCGTGGATCTGAATAACTAGTTAAGATGACAATTCCAATTCTAGGATTTAGTTCTCGCAGTGCAATCGCAATATCAATCCCATTTGCGCCAGGCCCAAGATCCAAATCAAGAATCGCAACATCTATTGAGAATTTCTTAACCGCACGAATTGCATCACTTGCTTTTGCTACCTGATCTTTCACCTCAAAGTTTGCGCCCAACAGGGCAGCAGCCATGGTCGAACGAGTAAAAATGTCGTCTTCAACCAGTAATACGCTCGCCAGGGCCACCCCTAGATTATGAAGGTCCCCAGAAAATCTGTCACCTAATACCTAGGGGAATTCCTCGCTGAACATCACTATTAACGCTTACTCATGAAGACTCATCGCATCATGACAAGCAAGCGTCCTTATCTTCATGCGAACCTGCGAGGTACTCATTTCCGCTGGCTTTCTATCCCATTAGCAATCTTGATGCTCTTTTCATTAACCGTACATTTATCGGCACCTGCCAGGGCCAAGACTTTATTGACCACCTGCATAGATCTGGCAACACTCAAAGAGCGAATCTCCAAGAATGGTACCTGTCGCACTCCGCAAGAGGCGGTAGCTAATTGGCGCATTGTTCCCGATGACTCTGCACTTGCAATTGGAAGTACCACTAAGTCATTGATCATCTGCTCCAATAAAGAGGGCTCACCTTTCACCTATCAGCTGATTCGAGCTAAGTGCGCTAAACATATGCAGACAAACCGCTACACCCGATCTGCATTCCTACCTGCAAAGCCTGTGATCACTCGAGTTATCTCGCTAAGCCATGAGAGCGCATCCCTTGCACTGGCTGCCGACTCGGCAACGAGCACCGATGCGCCGATTACCTATTACACGATCACAAGTAGTAAAGGTGAAGTCAAGAGGGTTCATTCTTGGAAGGATCTGACACTGACCATCAGTGGACTTCGTTCGTCGACTTCCTATACATTCACCGTCAGTGCCACAAATGCGGATGGAACATCACCACTTTCTGCGGCATCGCTACCGGTGACAACACAGATTTATATTGCGCCAGCACCAACTGCAGCACCAGCGCTTTCTTGCGCTGATGGAGGCACATGCGCCGTCGGAGATCGTGGGCCTGGAGGTGGAGTTATCTTCTTCGAAGTTGTTACCCCATTCGCATGCGGTCCCTCACTGAATTTAACCTGTAGGTATCTAGAGGCTGCGCCTAATGGTTGGAATGGTGGTATCGACCCACTAACGCCATGGTCGGACGATGTAAATATGGCTACTGAAGTCAGTGGGATTGGCGAATCGATTGGAATGGGATATCGCAATACTCGAGCAATTGTGGCGCAAGGAAATCCGACCTCTGCTGCCGCGCTATCTGACGCGTATACAGTTACTGTTGGCTCAACTGTTATTAACGACTGGTATTTGCCCTCGAATAAGGAACTTGAGCAACTTGTAGGTCAAAGCACCGTAGTCGGAGGGTTTCAATCTGACCTTTATTGGGCTTCCTATCAGATTGGCGCCGATTTTGGTTGGTCAATTCAATTCCCGGTTGGAACGCAAGCATATTATTTTAAAGAGACGTTGGCGCGTGTACGCCCCATCCGGGCTTTTTAGCAGTTCTGCCCGTAGGAAACCCTAGGAATTCTTATTTGGCTTTCTCGCCGCTCTTGCTAGAAATAGTCCAAAGACAAGTGCCAGCACAATTCCGGTATTTACTCCCATTTCAATGAGTGCACGGTTGAAGTATTGATCTGTCTTCTCTTCTTGCATCGTAAGCGATGCACCCACGGTGAGAATGTGACGGACGGCTGCAATCACGCCAATAATGAGGAAGTTCTCTAGTTGGAAAATTCCATCGGTAAATCGCACAATTACCGTGCGCATGATTTCGAGAATGATGACGACAAATAGAATGTCATTGATCGCCTGAATCATTCCGAGTGGAAAAAATGGCCGGGTCTCAATCAGGCGTTGCACGGTATATCCGGCCGCCAAGATCGAGATGACAAAGAGGACGATGCCCAGAAAGCCATGCAGGATGTCTTCAAGCTTATCGATGAAGGTTACCGGGATTAAAGAATCATCTCCCGTGAGCAATCCCTTTACTGACTTGTATTTCATCGCCGCCACCTTTTCGTTGTATCTAAGGGTAGGTGCAGGTATAGGCATTCGCAAGGATTACCCAAATCCGGCACGCTGGGGTATTTTTGCCCACCTATCGTGCGCGTGAGGAGATTGAGATGGAACCAATTAACGAAGAAGAACTCAAGGCTCGTCTTGATCCACTCTCTTACTCAGTGCTGCGCGAAGGTGCCACAGAACGTCCATTTACCGGTGAATACAACGACACTGACAAGGTTGGAAGCTATCGCTGCAAAGTCTGCCAGAGCGTACTTTTCACCTCTGAGACAAAGTTCCACTCAGGATGCGGATGGCCATCTTTTTACGCGCCAACTGCCGATGATGCAGTAACACTTATTGAAGACCGTTCGTTGGCACCACGCATTCGTACAGAGGTGCGTTGCGCCAAGTGCGATTCGCACCTCGGCCACGTATTTTCAGGCGAAGGCTATGACGTTCCAACAGATGAGCGTTGGTGCATAAACTCGGTAGCGATGTACCTCGAGGAGAAAAAGTAACTAGTTAACAGCAACTAGTTAACAGATTCACCTGCGCGGCGACGACGTACGTTATCTCCGTACACTGCGAGAAGAATTACTGCGCCAACTACTACGTACTGCCACTCTTGCTGCAATTCAAGGATACGTAGTCCGTTGATTAGTACAGACATGATGAGCGCACCAATGATGGTTCCTGAGATTGTTCCTTTGCCGCCAAGAAGTGAAGTTCCACCAATAATTACCGCAGCAATAGCTTCGAGTTCATAGCCAAGTCCGAGGTCAGGTTGCGCTGAACCAAGGCGCGATGTCATCACCACTGCAGCAAGGCCGACATAAACGCCGCAGAGGGCATAGATGGCAACAAGCCAGTGATTAACCTTGACGCCCGAAAGCTTTGTCGCTTCAGTGTTTGATCCGATTGCAAATGTGTATCGGCCAAGCACTGTCTTATTAAGAATGATTGAACCCACAATTGCTGCGACCAAGAGAATGAGTACGCCGTTAGGGAAGTTTGGAATGATATTTCCCTGGGCGATGGAGTCCCAACCCTTTACATCTGTTGTGAAGAGAATTGGCTTGAGATCAGAGACGATAAGTGCAAGTCCTTGTGCACCCTTCATAGTTGCAAGAGTCGCAATAAATGGTGGCAGTTTAAGGAGTGTGATGAGCAATCCGTTGACTGCGCCCAAAAGTCCTCCTACGACCATACCAAAGAGAATTCCGCTCCATACATTGAGGTCAAGGGCCATAACTGTTTTACCGGTAATGATTGCAACGAGTGCCATGGATGTACCAACAGATAGATCGATTCCACCGGTGATAATCACAAAGGTACTACCAATGGCTAGTAAGCCAATAACTGTTGTCGACATCAAAATACCGCCTGAAACATTTTGCCAAGAGGCAAACACGGGGCGCATGATGGTGAAGAAGGTAAAGATCACCACAAGGCTGGCGACCGCAGTAAGTCTGCCTAGTTCACGGCGAACAAGTGCTGCCACTTTACTTCCGCCTTCAGGCTGATTCGCGCTCTTGGTTGCTTCTGACATGTCTCTCTCTTTTCCCGTGTTAGTTAACTGCCGTTAAGTCTTCGCTGAATTTTGTTGCATATTCCATAATGTTGGTCTGCGTTGCATCTTTATTATCAAGAATTGCAGTCAGGCGGCCGTTGCACATTACCGCGATGCGATCTGAGAGACGTAGGACTTCTGGCAGCTCAGATGAAATCATGATGATTGATTTACCTTCTTCAGCTAGCTTGGTCAGCAGACGATAGATCTCATCTTTGGCGCCGACATCGATACCGCGTGTGGGTTCATCAAATATCAATACGTCACAGTCACGAGTGAGCCACTTTGCAATGACCACTTTCTGCTGGTTACCACCGGAAAGATTCTTTACATACTGGCGTTCAGAGGGTGTACGAACACGCAATTGGTCGATTGCTCCACGTGCAATTCCGGTAGCAGATTTGACCTTGAGGAATCCGAATTTATTTGAGAATCGTGGAATTGAAGAGAGAATTACATTGAAGGTGATGTCTTGCCCAAGCAGCAAACCAAAGCGCTTTCTATCTTCTGATAGGTATCCAATTCCTGCAGCTACGGCATCAGATGGTCCCTTAATCTTTACCTCTTTACCGTGCAGGTAAATCTCTCCAACATTCTTCGGGTCAGCGCCCATGATTACGCGAGCAAGTTCAGTACGTCCTGCACCCATAAGGCCGGCA
The DNA here is from genome assembly GCA_027483765.1 of Streptomycetaceae bacterium. Lineage (GTDB taxonomy): Bacteria > Actinomycetota > Actinomycetes > Nanopelagicales > Nanopelagicaceae > Planktophila. The sequence goes on along the minus strand of JAIXTW010000002.1, from coordinate 22,269 downwards.
AAACCAAGAATTTCACCCTTGCGAAGCTCGAAAGAAATGTCTTTAAGTAAGTGGCGATCTGAGATGTTCGCAACGCGCAGGACAACTTCTGAGCTAACCTTGCGATTTTCAGGACGCTGGTCCTGTGCAACTTTTCTTCCCACCATTAGCGAAATGACCTCAGGGATGCTGGTCTCTGAAGTCTTTAAGGTCTGCACATATTCACCATCACGCAAGACAGAGATTCGATCTGTAATCTTCTCAAGTTCTTCTAGGCGGTGGGAGATGTAGACAACACCTTTGCCGGAAGCTTTGAGTGTACGAATAATCTTAAAGAGAGACTCGGTCTCAGCCGGCGTCAGTGAAGAAGTTGGCTCATCCATAATGATTACCGAGCCACGATAAGAAACTGCCTTTGCGATTTCTACCATCTGCTGCTTGGCGATAGTGAGCTCGCCAACGATTGCATTTGGGTCCAGGTTAAGGTCCAGTTCTTTCAGTAACTTTGTCGCACCATCGACTAACTTTGAATTATCAAGAAAAACTCGTCCAGGACGGCGATCTTCACGCCCAATAAAGATATTTTCTGCCACGGTCAGGTGCGGCATTAGGTTAAGTTCTTGGTGAATAATGCTAATCCCAAGTTTTTGTGCTTCAAATGGGCTCGAGATTGAGACTGACTTACCTTTGTAGAGAATCTCGCCAGAATCTTTCTTATAAATTCCAGAGATGATTTTCATCAGTGTTGATTTGCCGGCACCGTTCTCGCCCACAATCGCATGGACTTCACCTTCATTGAGATCAAAGCGCACATTTTGAAGGGCTTTTACTCCCGGAAATTCCTTGCTTATTCCAGTGAGGGAGAGGAGTTGTGCTGATGCCATTTATTTACCCCGAAAACTAAAGTTGATGTGAAGCAGATTGACCAACAATAAAGGATGATGGCCGAGATTTCTCCCGGCCATCATCTCTTCATTTATTACAAAAGAGTCGAAAATTCGACTTATTCGTAAAGGTTTCCAGCGATTTCTGGCTTTGCGATGTTGCTCTTATCGTAGTAGTAGAAACCTGTATCGATAAGGTTCTTTGGAACTGTCTTGTTACGTACGTAGTTAACAAGAGCTTCTACAGTCTTAGCACCGATACCCATTGGGCTCTGTGTGATAGCACCAGTCTGAAGACCAGACTTGATGTTTGCCATCTGCTGCTTTCCTGAGTCGAAGCCGATCAACTTAACTGCGCCGTTCTTCAACTTAGCTGCCTTGAATGCCTGGCCAGCTCCGATTGAAACGCCTTCGTTAGTTCCGTAAACACCCTTGAGGTCTTTGTTAGCAACAAGTGCTGCGCTTACGATTTCCTGAGCCTTAAGAGCGTCTCCACCTTCAGCGTACTGAACTGTGAGGAGTGTGATGCCCTTGTGCTTAGCCTTGATGCGGTTTGTAAATCCGTTTGCGCGATCAATACCAGTCTGGTTTGTCTGTGAGTGACCAACAACTAGGACTTTACCCTTGTTACCGATCAGTGCAGCCATCTTGTCAGCAGCAAGTGAACCTGCAGCTGTGCTGTTTGTGTATGCAACGCCAAGTGCGTAGTCAGACTTTGGACCAAGTGCCTTGACTCCACCAGGTGTATCAGCTGCTGTATCGAACTGGTACACAGGGATTCCTGCATCCTTAGCAGCCTTGAGACGTGTCAATGACTGTGTTGTTCCAAGTGCTGCGTAGCCGATTGCATCTGGCTTCTTTGCAATTGCTGTGTCAAGCATTTCAAGTTGCTTGTCGATCATTGTTTCTGCTGCTGGTCCGACGAAGTTAATTTCTGCGTTCATCTTCTTAGCTTGATCTTGAGCACCCTTCTTTACTGCCTGCCAAAATTGGTGAGTTTCGCCCTTTGAGATCAGTTCAATCTTAAGGGTCTTGTCTGCAGCTTGTACTGGAGCGTTAACGCCAGCTACCAGCGCCAGTGCTGCTACTGCAGCTACTGAAAGTAGACCTTTCTTCATGTGTTTCCTTTCGAAAGCAGCCGAATTGCTGTAAGCGCAATCTAGGCGATGGGCCTTGGTGCCGGCAAGATTTAATCGAAGAAAGTCGGGATTTGGTGGTGATTGTTACAGATTCGTTATCTGGTATGCGTGAATCGCGGTTTTACTCCAGAACTGCTCATTTTCCGACTTTGAAAATCCCTGGGTCACTGCTTCGGCTAGCTGAACGACCTGTGAATAAGTTGAAGTGCCCAATAAAGCTACCGGCCAATCAGATCCAAACATCAGGCGCTGCGGCGTGAAACTTTCAATGATGTGATCAACATAAGGTGCAAAGTCGGATACTTCCCAAGCATTCCATTTTGCTTCGGTCACCATTCCAGAAATCTTGCACACAACATTGTCAAACGATGCAAGTTCGGTAATGAGTGATTTCCAAGGTTCCATTTCCTGTTTTGCAATATACGGTTTTGAAATGTGGTCGAGAACAAATGAAACATCGGGACATGCACGCACTAATTCGATAGCTGCTCTAAGTTCTGGAGTCTTTGTCAAAATGTCATAGGTCAATCCGAGTTTGCCAAGTTCTCTTACAGTTGCAATTGACTGTGGCTTGGCTAGGAAACTTGAGTCTGGTAAATCCTGGGCAACATCACGAATTCCTTTGAGATAACTTGCACCAGGGGCCCGCAAGTACTTTTCACAATCTTTGATTGCATCGGGTGAATCGATCTGAAGCCAGCCTACGACGCCAATAAGCATCGGGTCTGCCTCAGCCAGTGCGAGCATTTCGTAGGTCTCATCGTGGGTCGATGTAGCGTGAACAAGAATTGTCTTCTCAATGTCGGTACCCGCGATAGCTTCACGTAAATCGTTGGTATCGAAGTTGCGACGAACAGCATCGAGATTATCGCCAACCATCCAGGTCTGTGGCCGTGCAGCTAGATCCCATAGGTGATGGTGTGAATCAATCTTCATCTTTTCCCCTAAGAGATTCCTGTATCGCTCCAGAAAATCATCATATATGATTTTTCTGTCCAAGCGAAGAGCGTTTTTCTTTGCACAATAAGTAATTCAGAACAGGGATAACGATGCCGAAGATAACTGGGTTCAGAACTGTAGATGTCCGCTTTCCAACTTCACGTGGGTTAGATGGATCTGATGCAATGAATAAGGAGCCAGATTATTCTGCCGCACTTGTTATCTTAGAGACAGATGATCCGAATCTGCAGGGACATGGATTTGTATTTACATGTGGACGCGGAAACGATCTGCAGTGCCAGACCATTGAGCAACTTGCACCATATGCAGTTGGCCGCGATCTCGATGATTTATCAAAGAGCATGGGAGATTTTGCGCGAAGCTTGGTGCGCGATTCACAAATTAGATGGCTCGGACCTGAAAAAGGTGTTACACAAATGGCAGCCGGTGCTGTAATTACCGCTGCGTGGGATTTAGTCACAAAGCATGCAAAGAAGCCGCTATGGAAATTCCTTTCAGATTTATCTCCAGAAGAAATTGTTGAGCTCGTTGACTTCCGCTACATCACAGATGCGCTCACTCCTGAGGAAGCACTTGAAATTTTGCGCAAGACTCTGCCAGACCGCGCTGCAAATGAAGCGAAGATGATGGCTGAAGGCCTACCGGCATATACAACAACTCCGGGTTGGCTTGGTTATTCGGATGAGAAGATGGTTCGTTTAGCGAAAGAAGCTGTCGCTGATGGGTACACCTTAATTAAACTCAAATGCGGCGGATCTCTTGAAGATGACAAGCGCAGACTCAGATTAGCGCGCGAAGCCGTTGGGCCAGATATCAAAATTTCGATTGATGCCAACCAGGTGTGGGATGTCAATCAAGCTATCGAATGGATTAAGGGCATTGGCGATGTCAATCTTCATTGGATTGAAGAACCAACAAATCCTGATGACGTGCTTGGCCACGCAGCAATTGCAAAAGCTATTGCGCCAGTGCGCGTTGCCACTGGTGAGCACGGGATGAACCGCATTCTCTTTAAGCAGATGCTGCAAGCTAAATCTTTTTCATTTATGCAAATTGATGCCACGCGAGTAGCTGGTGTCAATGAAAACATTGCAAATATCTTGATGGCGGCAAAGTTTGGCGTTCCTGTCTGCCCGCACGCAGGCGGAGTCGGACTCTGTGAGCTGGTCCAGCACTTAGCAATGTTTGATGCCGTTGCGGTATCAGGCCACCATCCAGGGCGTGTTGTTGAATTTGTGGATCATCTGCACGAGCACTTTGTTGTGCCAACCAATATTAAAAATGCTCATTACATGCCGCCTACTGAACCAGGTGCGGGTGGTGAGATGCACGCACAATCAATTGCGGACTTCACATTCCCGCACGGTAAAGAATGGGCAAATGCATGAGTCAAGAATTTAAAGGCCTCACCGCTGCGGTTACTGGCGCAGGTTCTGGAATCGGATTAGCAACACTTAAGTTATTGCACGATGGCGGAGCTACCGTCTTCGGATTAGATATTGCCGAAGGCGGAATCACTGAATTCGGCACTTGGCTGCAATGCGATGTTGGTGATGATGAGTCAGTTACTGCTGCCTTTGCAAAGATTTCACAACTAGATATCTTGATTAATAGTGCTGCCATTAGTGCCACCGGTACCGTAGAAACCAACTCATCAGAAGAGTGGCACAAGGTAATGAATATCAACGTAGTTGGCATTGTGCGCACAGTTCGTTTGGCGCTTCCCTTGCTGCGCAAGAGCAGCGCCGCATCCGTTACCAACGTCTGTTCAATCGCAGCAACTGCCGGCATTCCAAAGCGCGCGCTCTACAGCGCTACCAAAGGCGCAGTTCTCTCTCTCACTCTTGCCATGGCAAATGACCATCTGCAAGATGGCGTGCGCGTGAACTGTGTAAATCCTGGAACTGCTGATACTCCATGGGTTCAGCGACTATTGGCACAAGCTGCTGATCCAGTTGCAGAACGTAAGGCGTTGGAGGCACGCCAACCGCTTGGCCGTTTAGTTAGCGCCGAAGAAGTTGCACGAGCACTCTGCTATTTAGCAAGCCCGTTACAAGCATCGACAACAGGAACTTCACTGGCGGTAGATGGCGGCATGCAAGGTTTGCGAATCCCTAAGTAATTAGTTTTCGCCCTTTTTTGCATTTCGCTGTGAAGAAATTACGCCAGTATTAAATCCAGCTAAATGAAGTCCGCCATGGAACCGAGCATGTTCAATCTTCAAGCAACGATTCATCACCACATTGATTCCAGCAGCGCTACCTTTTTCGGCAACCTCAGGAACTGAAATTCCTAGTTGTAGCCATACGGTACCGGCTTTAATCGCGATTGCTTCGTCGAGAATTCCCAAACAATCGGCAGGTTTTCTAAAGACGTCGACAATATCAACGTGCTCAGGGATATCGGCCAATGATTTATAGACAGGCTGACCAAGCAAGGTCTCTAAACGCGGATTTACAAAGAAAAGTTTAAAGTGTGAGCTCGACATCAAATAGGTTGAAACAAAGTAACTTGCTCGGGCAGCATTATCTGAAGCACCAACAATCGCCACGGTTTGGGCGTTCTTCATGATGTCTAGTCGTGCGCGAGCAGATGGTTCACTCCATGTCATTAGCGGCCACGACCTGTTGCAATAGCCAGGGCTTGGTCGAGATCCCACAAAATATCCTCGATATCTTCAATGCCCACACTGATGCGCACCAAATCTTGCGGAACACCAGCTTCAATAAGTTGGTCATCTGTTAATTGTCGGTGCGTGGTACTTGCTGGGTGAATCACTAGCGTGCGTACATCGCCAATATTGGCCAAGTGGCTTGCCAACTTCACTGAGTTAATAAATTTCTCACCAGCTGCGCGCCCACTGAGTTCGCCAGCGCCCTTTACGCCGAATGAGAAGACCGCACCCGGTCCTTCAGGTAGATACTTCTGAGCACGTGAATAATGTGGATGATCTTTAAGTCCGGCGTACTTCACCCATTCCACGCGCGGATCAGATGCAAGATATTCAGCAACTGCCTTCGCATTCTTGACGTGATCCGCCATACGCTGAGAGAGCGTCTCAACACCTTGAATAAGAAGGAATGCAGAGTGAGGTGCAAGAACAGGTCCGATATCACGTAGTTGTTCTGAGCGAATCTTTGTCAGGAATCCATACTCGCCAAAGTTTTCCCACCATGAGACTCCGCCATAAGAGGCAACTGGTGCCACCATTGAAGGAAATTTTCCATTACCCCAGTTAAATTTTCCAGAATCAACGATTACTCCACCGAGCGTTGTTCCATGGCCACCCAAGAACTTTGTTGCAGAGTGAATGACGATGTCTGCGCCAAATTCAATGGGACGCGCAAGATAGGGAGTTGCACATGTTGAATCGACAACCAGCGGAATGCCTGCTTCGCGGGCGACCTTTGCAAGTCCTTCGATATCTGCGACCATCGATGCCGGGTTAGAGACCATCTCAGCATAAATAAATTTTGTTTTATCCGTAATCTTTGCTGCAAAATCTTCTGGCTTGTCGCTAGAGACGAATTCAGTATTAACACCAAAGCGGCGAAGAGTGACATCGAGTTGCGTAACTGTTCCACCGTATAGCGCAGAGGTAGAGACAACATGATCACCAGCTTCAAGGAGTGCGGCGAAAACTAAAAACTGGGCAGACATTCCGGACGCGGTTGCAACTGCGCCAATGCCACCTTCAAGACTTGCAATCTTCTCTTCAAAGGCAGCAACTGTTGGGTTTCCAATTCGGCTGTAGATATTTCCATACTTTTGTAGCGCAAAAAGATTTCCGGCATCCTCGGTATTTTCAAACACGAACGCAGAGGTCTGGTAAATCGGAACGGCGCGGGCGCCAGTCTGAGGATCCGGGGAGGCACCTGCATGTAATGAGCGGGTCTTAAATCCCCATTGACGTTCAGACATTGGAACTTCTCCCGTTCAAAATTAGTAGTGCTGCGCTTGATTAGTTGTTGCAATCTTTTCGCAACAAGACTCTTACGTTAATTTGCAATTGTGCGTATTAAACGCTAATTTTTGCCACACATCAAGAGCGACTGAGAGAACTAGCTCAGTGAAGTCGCAGCAACCGATAACCAAAACGGTGCTAATGCTAGTAACGATGAGGGGGAAGTATGAGTACTACATATGCGCAATCGGTCATTCATAAGACTGATGCTGCAAACGTTTCACTAAAGAATCTATCTAAGTCATTTACTCGCAAAGGTAAAGAACTCTCTGTTATCAAAGATGTAAATCTTGATATCAAGTCTGGAGAAATAGTTGCACTTCTCGGCCCGAGCGGCTGCGGTAAGTCAACACTTTTGCGACTTATTGCTGGTCTTGAAGTACCAACAGGTGGCGAAGTAAGAATTGATGATAGAAAAATCACCGGCCTCGATGAGCGATGTTCGATCGTATTCCAAGAGCCTCGGCTCCTTCCATGGCGCACCATTGTTGAAAATGTTGAGCTTGGATTAAGAGGGCGTAAGGACAAAGCAAAAGCGCTACAGCTTCTGGCAGAAGTTGGCTTAGGAGATTTCGCGGCATGTTTGCCGCGACAGGTTTCCGGTGGAATGGCACAACGTGCCGCACTCTCTCGGGCACTGATCTCTGAGCCACAAGTTCTACTGCTTGATGAACCGCTAGCCGCACTCGATGCACTTACTCGATTGCAGATGCAGGACCTTTTGTCGCAGGTAGTTGCGACAACAGGAGTGACAATAATTCTTGTCACTCATGACATTGATGAGGCCTTGTATTTAGCAGATCGAATCGTTGTATTGGGTGAACGCGGCCAAGGTGTGAAGCGCACATTCGAGTTAAATCTTGCACATCCACGTGATCGCAAAGACGCGGCAGTGGCATCGGTTCGTACCGAGCTCTATTCCATCTTCGGAATCCACGCTTAATTAACTTTTAGATAAATTTGAGAGGCATCATTAGAATGAAAAGAAAGAATCTTGTAATCTCAGTAATCGTCGGAGCTCTAGTAGCTCTTGGTGTTGCTGCTTCACCGGCGCAGGCGGCAGAGCGCACACTTAACCTCGATTACGCTAACTGGAATCCACTTAGTTTGGTCATTAAGGATCAGGGTTGGCTGGAGACAGATCTTAAAGCCCTTGATACAAAGGTGAACTGGGTTTATTCAGCTGGTTCAGCGGCTGCTATTCAGAACTTAAATGCGAATGCAATTCAGCTTGGATCATCTGCTGGAGTTGCGGCGTACGTTGCCCGTGCAAACGGAGTAGCAATTAAATCAATCGCAGTATTTAGCCAGCCAAATTGGGCTGCCCTTGTTGTGAAGAAGGGTTCAACCATCAGACCTGGACAGCTCAAAGGAAAGAAGATTGCAGCTCAAAAGGGAACAGATCCTTACTTCTTCTTGTTGCAAGTATTGAATAACAAGGGGCTCGACCCATTTAAGGATGTCACTATTGTTAACTTGGCTCATGCCGATGGTAAAGCAGCACTTCTTCGTGGCGATGTCGATGTGTGGTCAGGTCTTGATCCGATTACTTCACAGACTGTAAAGGTCGATGGCAGCAAGGTAATTTACGAGAATAAAGCTCTTAACACATGGGGAATCATTAGCGCCCGTGAAGATTTCTTGAAGAGCAATCGAGATATCGCCATTGCGGTGTTGAAGAATTACCAAAAGGCACGTACCTGGATTCTTGCTAACCCAGATAAAGCTGCGAAGATTCTTGCTGATTCAGCAAAGATTGATCTCGATGTTGCAAAGAACGTCTTGGTAAATCGCACCAAAGTGAGAGTTCCATTGGTGCCCGGCTCATTGCAATCGGGAGTCTTGGCAGCTATTAAACCAATCTTGGTTAGCGATGCCCAGGTTCGATCACAGGCTGACGCAGACTCTGCTCTGACTAGCCTTTATGACACTTCATATGCGCTACGAGCGCTGAAGTAAGAGACGAATAAGTAATGCAGAGACGGCTTGGGAATTTCCTTCTGGGACTCATTCTCCCGATTGCACTTTTTGCGGCTTGGATTTATTTCAGCAGCAATGGGTCTTTCGCAGAGAGCGAGCTTCCCAAGCCTTCTTCTGTCTTTAAGGTCATCTCTGAGCTCAATGAGCGCGATCAACTTTGGTTGAATATTGGCGCCAGCATTCAAAGAGTTGCACTCGGTTACTTCTTCGGAACCTTGATTGCACTCGCTCTTGGATCTGCAGCCGGACTTAATAAAATCGTCAACAGATTAGTAACACCACTACTTCAAGCTATTCGCGCAGTGCCCTCACTTGCGTGGGTTCCGCTTCTAATCATTTGGATTGGAATCGGTGAGGGTTCAAAACTCACACTCATCGGAATCGGGGCATTTTTCCCGGTATTCACAACCGTGGTCTCTGGAATCAATAACGTTGATCGCCACTTAGTAGAGGTTGGCCGTGCTTATGGACTTAAGCGTTGGGCAATCATTAAAGGAATTTATCTTCCAGCAGCAGCCCCACAAATCTTTTCTGGTCTTCGCTTAGGGTTGGCACAGAGTTGGCTCTTCCTTGTTGCTGCCGAGCTAATTGCTAGTGCCAAGGGATTGGGATTCCTCCTGATTGATAGTCAGAGCTCGGCCCGCACAGATATCGTGATCTTTTCCATCTTGGCGCTGGCGATTTTAGGAAAAACATCTGACTTTATTCTGGCGACAATTGAAAAGAGAGTCCTCGCCTGGAACAAGTAGAGCGTAAACTTGCTCTTAATGTTTAAGAAATTCTATTACCTCTTTAAGAACCGGAAGAACTGGGTTCGCCAGATTTTTGTTGCCGGTTTAGCCGGTGGCGTCTCCTGGTTTGTTGGAGATCTACTTATTGAAGATGGTGGCGTGGTCGCCGCGATCGTATGCACGCTGAGCATTCGCATATCGCTCCAAAAGTCAGTACGAGAAGGTTTTGGCCAAATTGTAGGAACAGCAATCGGTGCCGGTATCGCACTCCTGACTGTCACTCTCTTCAACTTCGGATTTTTAGCGGTAGCAACAACAATTATTGCCTGCGCAGTGATTGCAAGAGCGCTCCATCTTGGCGAGGTAGCTTCGGTGAACGTTCCAGTGACGGCGCTCATTGTTATCGGTCCTGGAATTTCAGAGAGCACAGCACTTCATCGACTTGGTTCCACTCTTATTGGAGCCGCAATCGCAATTTTCTTCTCCTACTTCTCACATCCCAATACCCCAGTAGGCAGAGCACAAATTCAGATAAAAAATGTAAGTACAAAGGCAGCCGCTCTCCTTGCTGAAATGTCTGAAGGTGTTGCCGCTGGTTACACCCAAAAAGATGCCGGTAGTTGGTTAGCGCGTGCACGTTTATTGGTAGAAGAAGTTCCGGCAATTCGCGCTCAGTCAGTTGAAGCACGCAGCCATGCGCGATGGTTTCCTACTGCCGAAAAAGATGAAGCTGAAGAAATTTACATCGCTGGTGTTGCAGCCGAACACACCTTGGTGCAGGTGCGCACTATTGCAAGAACGCTCTTTGACTCTGCCGTTGAAGGCGGAATTGCTGAATCTAGAAAGAAACAGATTGCAGTAGCGCTATCGGCTGCAAGCTATGCAATCTCCGCACACATCGATTCACCTGATGACATTAATGATTTTGATTCGACCCCGACAGATGATGCTCGTGAAGCAGGGTCTGCTCTTGCCGAATCCCTTATTGAAGATGCAACCGATGTTGACCAAGAGCAGATTGTGCGCGGCCTATCAATCGTTGCCAATATTGACCGAATTGCTGACTCACTTGATCAGAACTCTCCTGCAATCACAGATGTCATGACTCCAGAGGAGCCAGCGAAGGATCGAGTTTTAAAAGTATCTCCGCTCGAGCAGACCTCTCCCATCTGGAATAGAATTAGAAAAGTATTCCGAAAGTATTTCTAGGAGGAAATATGTGTAGCAAAGTTCAATGCACCAAGTGTGCGAAGCCAACCTGGCAAGGATGCGGTGAGCATATTGAAGAGGCACTTCAAGGAGTACCTGAATCAGAGCGCTGTTCCTGCAATTAGTTCACCTATTTGGGCAATTTTTCACACGTAATTTTTCACTTTAGACCTTAAGCCCTAGACTTCTCTCTCTACCATTGCCCCCCTAGCTCAGTCGGTAGAGTGTTTCCATGGTAAGGAAAAGGTCACCGGTTCGATTCCGGTGGGGGGCTCGCAGTAAATAAGTAGTACAACGTTCGACAATTTAATATGCACGCCCTTGGCGGGGTAGCTCAGCTTGGTAGAGCAAGCGGCTCATAATCGCTGTGTCGTGGGTTCAAATCCCGCCTCCGCTACTAATAAAGAAGTGCGAAATACGCACGGATTTCACCAATGAAGGTCGCTCGGGTAATCTAAGCGCTTCAATCACGAAGGAGTTAAGACCATGGCAAGTAAGAGCGCGGACGTTCGTCCAAAAATCACCATGGCATGCGTAGATTGCAAAGAACGTAACTACATCACAAAGAAGAACCGTCGCAACGATCCAGACCGCATGGAACTCAAGAAGTTCTGTCCACGTTGCAAGTCTTCAACTCTTCACCGCGAAACCCGCTAATGCTCAACCCCGATTCGGTCGGGCGTACCTTCGCGGGTACAGATGTAATAACAATTTCTCAATCTGAAATCGATGCCTTCTGCGCCGTCATTGGCGAAACAGAAACTGAGATTGCTCCTCCAACTTTCACAATCCGCATCACGCTCACCCAATTCGAAGAAATTCTTACTCAGCCAGAAATTGGCCTCGATTGGTCGCGTCTAGTTCATGGAGATCAGAAGTTTGAAATATTTTCACCTGTAAAAGCTGGAGATGGACTTACTTGTGCGGCCACAATCGAAAGCTATCGAGTCGCAGCTGGAAGCGAAATTGTCACCGTTCGCTCTGACCTGCAGCGCGCGGGAGAGTTAGTCATTTCGGCATGGTCAACGCTGGTGGTGCGCGCATGATGGAAGTTGGAGCTGTACTGCCAGAGAAAGTCTTTTATATCGATCGCGAACTACTGAAGCAATACGCCGATGCATCAGGTGATCAGAACCCAATTCACCAGAATGAAGAGTTTGCACTATCTGTAGGTCTACCTAATGTGATTGCACATGGCATGTTATCTATGGCTCTAGTTGGAAAATATGTTTCTGATTTTGCTGGCGGATCAGCAAAGGTCCTTGAGTACGGCGCGCGATTTACCAAACCCGTAATCGTCCCCGTGGGTGAAAAAGTTGATCTCACCGTCAGTGCAACCGTGAGCGAGCTAGGCGATGACTCAATTTCGTTAACACTGAGTGCGACTTCGGCAGGAGTAAAAGTTTTGGGAATGGCGAAAGCGGTGGTGAGAAAGTGAGTGCGCCAGATTCCGTACACGAGTTAGCCAAAGCCCGACTAGCTGCCCGCGCCGAAAGAAATTTTGCACTCTCTGATCAACTACGTGATGAAATTGCAGCTCTTGGCTTTGAAGTCGTCGATGTTGCTGGGGGATATGAACTGCGCCCCAAGAAGCGTTTTCCGGTCTATGAATCCACTCGGGATATTCGCCCAATTAATTCAGGAAAATTCGAAATCACAGTTGCAATTATTGTTGAGGGATTCCTTGATGATGCAGTGACATGTATCGAATCCGTAAAGGCTCATAGCCAATGCGCGATTGCAGTATTGGTAATCGGAGACCCTGGAGTATTAGTTAACCAATTAGATTCACGCACCTCGCTGGTTCAGGTAAATGAGAACTTTGGCTGGGGCGAGAATGCAAATGCACTGCTTCGCAACGTGACAAGTGAATTTGTTGTAATCATGGATCCATCCACAACTTTTACTGGTGATGCAATAACTCCAGTTCTCACTGAGTTGAAGAAGCGTGAATTTGCCGCAGTCGGTTGGCGTGGGGGATTGGTAAATCTAGAAGATCAATGGCGTAGCACCGACGATAAAGGTGCCGGTGAAGTTGATGTCCTCTTTAGTTACTTCATGGCGCTGCACCGTGAAGATGCACTCGCTGTCCGTGGGTTTAGCAACCGCGCGCTCTTCTACCGCAACGCAGATATTGAATTCTCGCTCAATCTGCGTCACGGAAATGGTCGTCTACTGCAGATGGATCTTCCGTTAGAACAAGGTCGCCATCACGGTTATCACGATAGTGATCCCGAGTATCGTGAGGCGCAATCGAAGAAGAATTACGACCGGATTCTCGAACGATTTAGAGGCAAGAACGCGATATTGAGTCCTCGCAGGTAGCCTAAGCACATGGCCGAACTACGCGATTACACATCACTTCGTGTAGGAGGCCCTGCACAGAAATTTGTAGAAGTAGGAACAGAAGCCGAAATCATTGCCGCAATTGAGGCCGCCGGAGATTCTCCAGTTCTCATTATTGGCGGTGGAACAAATGTCTTGGTCTCAGATTCGGGTTTTGCTGGCACTGTTATTCGAATTACCAATAACTCCCTGAAACCTGAAGTCGATGCCTGCAGCGGTGCAACGCTAACTATTGGAGCCGGCGAAAACTGGGATGACTTCGTGGCCACTTCTTTGGAACGCGGGTTCGCCGGACTTGAAACCTTAAGTGGAATTCCAGGCACAGTAGGTGCCACCCCCATACAAAATATCGGCGCCTATGGACATGAAGTTTCAGAATTTATTACGCGAGTGCGTACCTATGATCGAGTGAAAAAAGAGATTAAGACTTTCACCAATCTGGAGTGTGAATTTGAATATCGCAATTCTCACTTTAAAACTAACCCGGGGCGCTATGTAATTCTTGATGTGCAATTCAATTTACGTCAAGGAGAAATGACTGCTCCAATTACCTACTCTGAATTAGCTACAAAATTAGGAATCGCAATCGGTGAAAAAGCGCCCGTGGCGGCGACCCGAAAAGCAGTGATGGAACTTCGCGCCATGAAGGGCATGATTCTTGATAAAACAGATCGCGATTCGTGGTCTGCTGGTTCATTTTTTACCAACCCAATTATTTCCGCCGAAGTTGCGGCAAAGCTGCCAGCAGCAGCGCCGCAGTGGCCAACTTCAGATGGTCGAGTAAAGACCAGTGCGGCCTGGCTGATTGAGAATTCTGGAATTCACAAGGGTGATGAACATGGTGGTGCGCGAGTTTCAACTAAACATGTATTGGCACTTACCAACGCTGGCAATGCCACCGCCAGCGATATCGTTGAATTAGCGCAAGTTGCTAAAGCGAAGGTCTACGAGAAGTTTGGAATTACTTTAGAGGCTGAAGTAAATCTAATCGGCCTTACTCTGTAAGTAATTTCTTAATTCGCCCAATACCCTCAACGATATCTTCATCGCTGGTGGCATAAGAGAATCGCAAGTATCCAGATGGTCCAAATGCTTCACCCGGAACCGCAGCGACTTCTACTTCATCCAAAATAATTGTTGCAAGCTCTGCCGATGTATTGGCTACCTTGCCGCGAATAGTCTTTCCTAGCGCACCTTTAACTGATGGATACACGTAGAAAGCACCCTGCGGAGTTGGGCATTCAAAGCCTGGAATTTCATTGAGTAATCCAACGATTAATTTGCGACGACGGTTAAATGCTTCGCCCATTGCATGAACGGCATCAAGATTGCCGGTAACAGCAGCGATAGCAGCGCGCTGTGAAACGTTTGATACATTCGAAGTCAGGTGTGATTGCAGATTTGTTGCGGCCTTGATGACATCCTTTGGACCAATCATCCAGCCCACACGCCAACCAGTCATTGCATAGGTCTTGGCAACGCCATTAATGATGATGCAAGATTCGGCAAGAGCTGGAACTAAGACAGGCAGGGAAGGAGCCTTCGCGCCGTCGTAGAGCAGATGCTCGTAAATCTCATCAGAAACAATCCAAATATTATTCTTTACAGCCCATTCACCAATAGCTTTTGCTTGCTCAGCCGAGTAGACCGAACCCGTTGGGTTTGAAGGTGAACAGAACAACAAAGCTTTGGTCTTCGGCGTGCGCACAGCTTCTAACTGTTCGACGGTCACTAAATAGTTCTGTGATTCGTCGGCAAATACTTCAACGCTCTTTCCGCCAGCAAGCTTGATTGCTTCTGGGTAAGTTGTCCAAAACGGAGAAGGAAGAATGACTTCATCACCTGGATCAATAATTGTGGCAAATGCCTGATACACCGCTTGCTTTCCACCGTTGGTAACAAGAACTTGATCGACAGTAATTTCGTAGTGTGAATCTCGCTTTGTCTTAGCAACAATTGCTTCGCGCAATTCAGGCAGACCTGGTGTCGGCGTGTAGCGATGATTTGCAACCACGCGCGTTGCTGCAGCTGCAGCTTCAACAATGTAGTCAGGTGTTGGAAAGTCAGGTTCACCAGCTCCGAAACCAATAACTGGTCGACCTGCAGCTTTAAGCGCCTTAGCCTTTCCATCTACTGCCAAAGTGGCGGACTCTGCGATAGCTGCAATGCGTGCGGAAATTCTGCTCATATGCCAAGTCTGCACCATGGGCTGCATCTCTGGCACGCTCAGAATTGGTGGTACTGCGCACCCTGATTTAGCCAGTTTTACTCCTGAAGCCCCCTGCCCTTACACTTCGACGCTCACGATGAATTTCTTCCTCGCCTTGGCGCGCCTGAAAATTCGTCGCGAAGGGCAGTAGCTCAATTGGCTAGAGTTGCCGTCTCCAAAGCGGCCGGTTGGGGGTTCGAGTCCCTCCTGCCCTGCAAGATGTTCGACACGAAGTGCACCGAATGAACTGATTGAAAGATGAAAGAGAAGGAAGATCATGACTGATGCAGTTGAAGTAACCGAGGAGAAGCTCGGTCTTTTTGCGCGCGTTGGACTTTTCTACCGTCAAGTTCTTTCAGAGCTCAAGAAAGTTGTTTGGCCAACGAAAAACATGTTGGTCACTTACACAGCTGTTGTGCTTGTATTCGTAACTTTCGTCATCGCCGTTGTCTCAGTTATTGACTTTGTTCTTACCAAAGTCGTCTTCTGGGTATTTGGATAAGGAATTGAGCGATATGACTGAAGAACTCACACCTAATACTCCGGCGCCAGATGCGTTTGAAGCAGCTCTTACTGCAAACGCCGATGATCTCGCGGCACCTGTCGAAGTTATTGCAGAGCCCGTTGCTGACCAATCAACTTCAGACCAATCATCTTCAGACCAATCATCTTCAGACTTGGCGCTCGCCAGCGATGAAGATGGCGATATTGAATCTGATGAGAATGATCCAAATGCAGAATTTCGCCGCACACTTCGTGCTGCAATCGGTGACTGGTATGTCATCCACTCTTACGCTGGATACGAGAAGAAGGTAAAGGGAAACCTTGCCAACCGTATTCATACCTTGAACATGGAGGAGTACATCTTCCAGATTGAGGTTCCAGAAGAAGAGGTTATGGAAGTTAAGAACGGTGCGCGCAAGATGGTTAAGCGCAATATCTATCCTGGCTACGTCCTCGTTCGCATGGACCTTACCGACGAATCTTGGTCAGTAGTGCGTAACACTCCTGGCGTTACCGGCTTCGTTGGCAATGCACACAACCCAAGTCCACTAAGCATGGATGAAGTTGAAAAGATTCTTGCACCACGTCCAAAGAAAGCTGCCGATAAAGCAGATATCAAACTTGTTGATTTCGAAGTTGGCGAATCAGTCACCGTTATGGATGGCCCATTTGCAACGCTTCCAGCATCAATTTCAGAGGTCATGCCAGAGCAGGCAAAGCTCAAGGTTTTGGTCTCAATCTTCGGTCGCGAGACTCCAGTAGAACTTTCATTTAACCAAGTCCAGAAGATCTAAAGAATTTAGATTTAAGAAAACAATAAGGAAAAGAGAAAAGAAATGGCACCAAAGAAGAAGGTCACCGGATTCATCAAGTTGCAGATCCAGGCTGGCGCAGCGACACCTGCACCACCAGTAGGTCCTGCACTCGGTCAGCATGGTGTCAACATCATGGAGTTCGTCAAGGCATACAACGCTGCGACTGAATCTCAAAAGGGCCAGATCATCCCTGTCGAAATCACTGTCTACGAAGATCGTTCATTCGACTTCATCACAAAGACACCTCCAGCATCACGTCTCATCCTTAAGGCTGCTGGTGTTGAAAAGGGATCTGCGATTCCTCACAAGACTAAGGTTGCAAATATCACCATGGCTCAGGTCAAGGAGATCGCAACAACAAAGATGGCTGACCTCAATGCAAACGATATCGATGCAGCAGCAAAGATCATCGCTGGCACTGCCCGCTCAATGGGAATCACAGTCTCGTAATTAAATTTCTTCTTGCCACGGTGGCGAGAAGATGTGGGAGAACCGCGCTGGTTCGCTAACCACAACCGCTAGCTTGTAGAAATACAAGACCAATCTTGTAGCAATACAAGAAAAAGGGGAAGAAATGAAGCGCTCAAAGAAGTACAACGAAGTAGCAGCGAAGGTCATCAAAGACCACCTCTACACACCTCTTCAAGCAGTAACACTTGCTAAAGAGACAACAACAACTAAGTACGACTCAACTATTGAAGTTGCACTCGTACTCGGTGTCGATCCAAAGAAGGCTGACCAAGCAATTCGCTCAACTGTTAACTTGCCACACGGCACAGGAAAGACAGCTCGCGTTTTGGTATTTGCTAACGGAGAACGTGCTGATGAAGCCCGCGCAGCCGGTGCAGATATCGTCGGTGGCGATGAACTCATTGATGAAGTTTCAAAGGGTCGCCTAGATTTCGATGCAGTTGTTGCAACACCAGATTTGATGGCCAAAGTTGGTCGTCTCGGTAAGGTTCTCGGAACACGTGGACTTATGCCAAACCCAAAGACAGGAACAGTGACAACAGATGTCACTAAGGCTGTTAACGACATTAAGGGTGGAAAGATTGAGTTCCGCGTTGATAAGAATTCAAACCTTCACTTCATTATCGGCAAGGCATCATTTACTGCAGATCAGCTTGCAGATAACTATGCAGCTGCTCTCGAAGAAGTTCTTCGCGTAAAGCCAAACTCTTCAAAGGGTCGCTACATCTCAAAGGCTGTCGTTTCATCTTCGATGGGACCTGGAATCGCTGTAGATCCAAACCTCACACGCGAACCATCAGCTAACTGACACTTATATAAATCCGGCTCTCGGCGGGCTTGGGACTTGTTTCGTTAAAGTCCCTTCGCTCCACCGAGAGCCGGATTTTTTACGCTCAATTTGACCCTCGAGCGGGAAGCCCCGTAATCTACGGGTATAACCAAAGACCGCAGGTCTGAACTCGAAAGAGTGAAGATAATTGAGGAATCTCAGCCCGCGTAGGTGTTCACATTAATCCGTGCGCATTTACGCGTCACGGATTTTTTTATTGCCCGCGGTCACCGGAAATAACTAGCGAAAGGTGAACCGAATGGCTCGCCCAGATAAAGCAGCAGCAGTTGCTGAACTGACTGAAGATTTCAAGTCAGCTACAGCGACTTACCTCACCGAGTATCGCGGTCTTACCGTGACATCGATGAAGGCGCTACGCCGCAGCCTTGGTGCAGATACCAAGTACAGCGTAGTTAAGAACACTCTTACAAAGATTGCAGCAAAGAACGCTGGCGTTGAGATCTCTGATGATCTCCTTGCTGGTCCATCAGCTGTTGCATTCATTAAGGGCGATGCAATCGATGCAGCTCGTAACCTAAAGAACTTCCAGAAGGAGAACCCACTTCTTGTTATCAAGGGTGGAATCTATGAAGGAAAGTTTGTTACAACAGCGGAGATCATGAAGCTCGCAGATCTCGAGTCTCGAGAAGTACTTCTTGCAAAGCTTGCTGGTGCAATGAAGGGATCGCTTGCTAAGGCAGCGCGTTCATTCGATGCACTACGCATCAAGATGGAAGCAGGAGCACCAGCTGCAGCACCAGTGGCAGAAGCCGTGGTTGAAGCACCAGCTGCACCTGCAGTAGAAGAAACAGTTGTAACTGAAGAAGCAGCACCAGCTGCTGAAGCAGTCGCTGAAGTTGCTGCTGAAGCAACAGATGCACCAGTTGCGGAAGCAACAGAAACTCCAGCGGAATAAAGAAAAGGACAATAAAAAATGGCAAAGCTCTCACAAGCAGACCTTTTGGCTCAGTTCAAGGAACTCACACTCGTTGAGCTCTCAGAGTTCGTAAAGGCATTTGAAACAGAGTTCGATGTAACAGCAGCAGCACCAGTTGCAGTTGCAGCAGCAGGCGGCGCAGCAGCAGGCGGCGCAGCAGATGCACAAGATGAGTTCACAGTTATCCTCGAAGAAGCAGGATCACAGAAGATTGCGGTTATCAAGGAAGTACGTAACCTCAACTCAGCTCTTGGTCTCAAGGAAGCTAAGGATCTCGTCGATGCAACTCCTGCAACACTTCTTGAGAAGGTCAACAAGGAGACAGCAGATAAGGCAAAGGCAGCTCTCGAAGCAGCTGGCGCAAAGGTCACCCTCAAGTAATTCAACTTGGAGTAATTAATTACTGATCAACCCCCTTCTGGCGAGCTTGAGACTTGGTTCGTTAAAGTCTCTTCGCTCCACCCGAAGGGGGTTTTTCGTACCCTCACGCGGGGGAGTTCTTCACAAAGTTCCTGATTTCGAGGACAAATCCTCCCGAATAGGGGTATAAGCAGTCGGTTTGCCCCAGCGGGGGGTCGGGGGTTACTCTTACCCTTCGCACAAAAATCCTGAAGGTCATTGCATATAGCGGCGGCGACCTTTTAGTTGTGCGTGTCCACATAAAAGTGAATTTTGTCTGGAAGGACATCTCTTGGCCGCGAAAAAGAGTTCAACTGCCCCCCGTCGTATTTCGTTCGCAAAGATTCGTGAACCGCTAGAAGTTCCTAACCTGCTCGCGCTGCAAGTTGAAAGCGTTGACTGGTTACTAGGAAACGATCTATGGCGTGCACGTCTTGCGCACTCAACCAACACAAATCGAGGAGAACTTCCTTCGAAGTCCGGTTTGGAAGAAATCTTTGAAGAGATTTCACCAATCGAAGATTTCCAAGGAACGATGTCACTGTCATTCCGTGACCACCGCTTCGAGCCACCTAAGTATTCAATTGCAGATTGCAAAGAGCGCGACATGACATATGCGCAGCCACTCTTCGTGACTGCAGAATTTACAAATAACGAAACTGGCGAAATTAAGTCTCAGACAGTCTTCATGGGCGACTTCCCAGTAATGACACCACGCGGAACTTTTGTAATTAACGGAACAGAGCGCGTAGTGGTTTCGCAGATTGTTCGCTCACCTGGTGTTTATTTTGAACGTCAGATTGAAAAGACATCAGATAAAGATGTATTTACTTCGAAGATCATTCCTAGCCGCGGCGCATGGCTTGAATTTGAAGTTGATAAGAAAGATCTCGTTGGCGTTCGTATCGATCGCAAGCGTAAGCAATCTGTAACAGTATTCCTGAAGGCCCTTGGTTGGACAGATGAACAAATCCGTGAAGAATTTGGTGACTTTGCTTCAATGATGGCAACACTTGATAAGGACACTGTTAAGACACAGGATGAAGCGCTGCTCGATATCTATCGCAAGATGCGTCCCGGTGAGCCTCCAACTAAGGAAGCTGCGCAGAACCTTATTGAAAACCTTTACTTCAACCCTAAGCGTTATGACTTGGCCAAGGTCGGTCGCTTTAAGGTAAATAAGAAGCTCGGTCTTGATCTTGAGCTTTCACAGAGCATGCTCACAATTTCAGATATCGTCGCAACACTTCGCTACCTCGTAGCGCTACACCGCGGCGATCTCACAATGGATTACGGCCGCGAAGTTCGCGTTGAAAAGGACGATATCGATCACTTCGGTAACCGTCGTCTTCGCACAGTCGGCGAGCTCATCCAGAACCAAGTACGTATCGGACTCTCACGTATGGAACGTGTAGTTCGCGAACGTATGACAACTCAAGATGTTGAAGCAATTACTCCGCAGACTTTGATTAACATCCGTCCGGTTGTTGCATCAATCAAGGAGTTCTTCGGAACATCTCAATTGTCACAGTTCATGGATCAGACAAACCCACTTTCAGGTCTTACACACAAGCGTCGCCTTTCAGCGCTCGGACCTGGTGGTCTCTCACGTGACCGCGCGGGCTTCGAAGTTCGCGACGTTCACCCATCTCACTACGGACGTATGTGTCCAATCGAAACTCCAGAAGGACCAAACATTGGTCTTATCGGTTCGCTTGCAACATATGGTCGCGTTACTGCATTTGGATTTATTGAAACTCCTTATCGCAAGGTTGTTAAGGGCAAGGTCACCGATCAGGTTGATTACCTAACAGCTGATGAAGAAGATGAGCACATCATTGCTCAGGCAAATGCACCACTCACAGAAGACAGTCACTTCGCAGAAGCACGCGTACTCGTACGTCGTCGCGGTGGCGAAGTTGAATACATCATCGCTGATGAAGTGGATTACATGGACGTTTCACCACGTCAGATGGTTTCTGTTGCAACAGCAATGATTCCGTTCCTCGAGCACGATGATGCAAACCGCGCACTCATGGGTTCTAACATGATGCGTCAGTCAGTTCCCTTGATGCGTGCAGAAGCACCATTTATCGGTACTGGTATGGAATTCCGCGCAGCTGTAGATGCCGGCGACGTTGTCACTGCAACAAAGGCTGGCGTAGTGACCGAAGTTGCTGCTGATGAAGTAAAGGTCATGGGCGATGACGGTACTTACCAAACATATTCACTAGCTAAGTTCACACGTTCTAACCAAGGAACTTCTTACAACCAGAAGGTTGTAGTTGCCGAAGGTCAGAAGCTTGAAGTTGGCTCAGTAATCGCCGATGGTCCTTGTACCGAAAACGGCGAAATGGCTCTTGGAAAGAACCTACTCGTGGCATTTATGTCATGGGAAGGTCACAACTACGAAGATGCGATCATTCTTTCGCAGCGCCTAGTGCAAGACGATGTCCTTACTTCGATTCACATTGAAGAGTACGAAGTCGATGCTCGCGACACCAAGCTTGGTGCTGAAGAAATCACACGCGATATCCCGAACGTCTCTGAAGAAGTTCTTGCAGACCTCGACGAGCGCGGAATCATCCGCGTCGGCGCCGATGTTGTGCCAGGAGATATCTTGGTTGGAAAGGTAACTCCTAAGGGAGAAACTGAACTCACACCAGAGGAGCGTTTGCTCCGTGCAATCTTTGGTGAGAAGGCTCGCGAAGTTCGCGATACATCTCTCAAGGTTCCACACGGTGAATCAGGAAAAGTTATCGGCGTAAAGATCTTCGAATCAGAAGAAGGATTCGAGCTTCCAGCAGGAGTGAACCAATTGGTTCGCGTTTATGTTGCACAGAAGCGCAAGATTCAAGATGGTGACAAGCTCGCTGGTCGCCACGGTAACAAGGGTGTTATCTCAAAGATTCT
>JAIXTW010000004.1 GCA_027483765.1 Streptomycetaceae bacterium | reverse complement strand
GAGGTCGGTGGTTCAAGTCCACCTGGGCCCACCCGTTCTAATACGGGGACCTAGCTCAATTGGTAGAGCACCGCCTTTGCAAGGCGGGGGTTAGGGGTTCGATTCCCCTGGTCTCCACATGTCAAACACTGCGACCCTTCACACATCTCTTGGCGATATCGTCATCGAGCTATTTCCTAACCACGCACCAAAGACTGTAGAAAACTTTGTTGGTCTTGCAACTGGTGCCAAAGAGTGGACAGACCCTCGCACGGGTAAGAAATCTAATGAGAATTTGTATGACGGAACCATCTTTCACCGCGTCATCGCCGGCTTTATGTTGCAAGGTGGCGACCCACTTGGTCAAGGCTTCGGCGGACCTGGTTACCAATTCGCAGATGAATTCCATGGCGACCTACAGTTCGATCGCCCATACATTCTGGCGATGGCTAACTCAGGACCAGGAACAAATGGTTCACAGTTCTTCATTACCGTTGCTCCAACAACATGGCTTAACCGTAAGCACACAATTTTCGGTGAAGTAAAAGATGCAGCCTCACAGGCAGTAGTCGACAAAATTGGCTCAACACCAACAGGTGCGCAAGATAAGCCTGTTACGCCAGTTGTCATCAACAGCGTCACAATCGCTTAACTCCTTACAAAAAAGCCGATGAAATCGCGTTCAGCAGTTCTATCGCTGATCACGATTATCTGCGGGTTTTATTTATACGAACTCTTTGATTCCGGTCTCATTGGCACATTTGGTCTATACGGAATAGAGCTACTGCAATCAACTAACGAGTGGTATCGACTTGTCACTGTCGCGCTCGTTCACGACAACTCGAACACAATTCCAATTCACTTGGCATTTAACATGCTCGCACTCCACTCACTGGGAACACCCATTGAGCGATTTATGGGACGCACGAAGTTTCTCGTTATCTTCTTTGTCTCTCTCATCGGAGGCTCGCTACTGTCGGCGTTCAGCCTTGGTTATAACGGATATTCAATTGGAGCATCAGGCGCGGTCTTTGGTCTCTTCGGAGCCTTCATTGTTATTGGTAAGCGTATGAATGGTGAGATCAAAAGCATCATCGTTGTCATTGGACTGAACTTCGCCCTTGGATTCACTATTGGCGGTGTCGATTGGCGGGCACACCTAGGTGGTCTTATTGCGGGCGCGATAATTACAAAGGTATTACTTACTCTGCGGCCTTCACGCTTCTAAGTAATACCTGGGCAACATCTAGAACTTCAACATCTGATTCACGAGCCACCATTCCATCGCCGACCATGATTCGGCAGAATGGGCAAGCAACTGCAACTTCGGCAGCACCTGTTTCGATAGCTTCATCAACGCGATTTAAGTTGATCCGGGTTCCAAGTTTTTCTTCCATCCACATGCGACCACCGCCACCACCGCAGCAGAATGAGCGCTCTTTATTACGTGGCATCTCTTCCACATCGCAACCGCTTGCCTCTAGCAATTCGCGTGGTGGTGCATAAATTTGATTGTGACGACCGAGGTAGCAAGGGTCGTGATAGGTCAACTTCTTCTCTGATTTATGAGGGCTTGGCTTTAGCCGCCCCTCTTTAATAAGTGTATTTAAGAGTTGGGTATGGTGCAGCATCTCGAGTTCAAAGCCACTCTGCGCATAGTCACGGCCAATAGTTGTGAAGCAATGTGGGCAGGTGACAACAACCTTCTTCTTCCCCTTTGATCTATCACCGAAGGTCTCGTTAAAGGTTGCAATATTTTCTTGCGAAAGAATTTGATACAAGAATTCATTTCCGGAACGACGTGCTGGATCTCCCGTGCATGTCTCACGCTTTCCGAGCACGGCAAAGTTAACTCCCGCCATGTGCAGTAATTCAGCGACCGCCTTTGTAGTCTTCTTCGCTCGCTCTTCATAAGCACCAGCGCAACCGACCCAGAATAAATATTCAACTTCCTCGGGTAGTTCGCCGCTCACAACGCGAACTGGGAAATCACATTCTGCAATCCAACTTTCGCGGTCTGCTTTATTGGCCCCCCATGGATTGCCAGCCTTTTCAAGATTTCGGAAAGTGCCACCAAGTTCTGATGGGAATTCAGATTCAACGAGAACTTGGAAGCGGCGCATGTTCACGATGTGATCAACGTGCTCAATATCAACTGGGCACTCTTCAACACATGCACCGCACGATGTACAAGACCATAAGACATCTAATGAGATTGGAGCGTTTTCACCAACAATATTTTCGGTATCAACAACCTTCGCCATCGCGTGATCGCGCATAGCCATGATTAAAAGCTTTGGTGAAAGTGGTTTATCAGTGTGCCAAGCAGGGCATTGCGATTGGCAGCGCCCACATTCGGTACAGCTGGTCATATCCAGCAGACCCTTCCAAGAAATATCGGCGCGATTTCCCAGACCAAAGACATCATCTTCTGCCGGATCTTCAAAGTTAACCGGCTTACCTTTAGAGAGCATTTCTGGAAGAGCACCGAGTGCAGGCTGGTCGATATTGCGCTTGTAATAAATATTGAAGAAGGCCAAGAATCGGTGCCAAGCAATACCCATGGTGAAATCGGAGGCAATCACAATAAACCAGGCCATCGATGTCACAATCTTGAGCGTTGCCACAATAACTATGGCGCTTTCTAGGGAAGCGACTGACATTGAATTAAATGCAAGAACTGCTGGCCATGAAATTGCGTAGTGCCAGGTCCAGGACTCTTTATTTGCGAGTGTGCCTTCAAGTCCGCGGAGTGCAAAGACGCAGAAAACTATGACGAGAATTGTGGCTTCGACGTAATACGCCTTACCCATATTTGAACCGCTAAAGCGATTACGTGTGCGAAGTCGAGTTACTTGTCGGACTCCGATGAGTGTGACGATTCCAATTCCAGTAAGGGCTGCGATGAGTTCGGAAAAAAGTTCGTACCCAACGAAGTGCCCAATAATCGGAAGTGCGAACTCCGGATTAATAACCTGTCCGTATGCGGTAACGAGAGTGCCAAAGAGAGCGCCAAAGCCAATCATGACAAACCAGTGCGCAATTCCGGTAGCTGTGAAGTTAAGCATCTTGGTATGGCCAAGAACTTCGGTGAGCATATTTGTAAAACGAGCAGACTTATTGTTACTACGAGTTGGATCAGGTTGCTGCTTCTTGTAGAGCGCAATCAGTTGACGCACTCGGATGGTGAGAAAAATAAGCGCAAAAGCGGTGATGAGATAAGAGATTGTCGCTAACGCAAATTGCATAAGCGTAAGGGTAATCGTTACTGACGATTTAGGAAGCGCACATGCTTAGGCGTTAACTCATCGAGTGAATTCACGCCCAATAACTTCATATTGCGAACCATCTGGGTGCGCATAATTTCGAGTGCCCTTTCGACTCCATCTTGCCCGCCAGCCATGAGGCCGTAGAGGTAAGCCCTGCCGACATAGGTAAATTGGGCGCCGAGCGCGATGGCGGCAAGGACATCTGCCCCGTGCATGATTCCGGTATCGATATGAATCTCGTAATCCTTCTTAAATTCACTCCTGATATCGCTTAGCAGATGAAGCATTACTGGGGCTCGATCTAGCTGGCGACCACCGTGATTTGAAAGAAGAATTGCATCAGCACCTAATTTGGCCGCCATCTTGGCATCTTCAAGATTTTGAATTCCCTTAACTGTCAAGGTTCCATCCCATTGCTCGCGGATCCACTTTAGATCTTCCCACGTCATCGTTGGATCGAACATGTAATCAAGTAGTTCTCCGACAGTGCCTTCCCAATTCTTCATCGATGCAAATTCGATGGCGGGAGTTGTCAGGAAGTTAACCCACCACGCTGGGCGAGGCAGAGCATTGATGACAGTTCCGGCGGTTAGGCGCGGTGGAACTGTGAGTCCATTTCGGGAATCACGAATTCTCTGCCCAGCAGCTGGAACATCGACAGTAAGCATGAGGTTCTTTACACCCGCGCGACGTGCGCGTTCGACTAGCGCCATACTTCCTTCGCGATCTTTCCACATATACAACTGGAACCAATTGCGACCACCAGGAGCAGCAGCTACAACATCTTCGATAGTTGTGGTGCCAAGAGTTGAAAGAGTAAATGGAATTCCAAATTTTTCGGAAGCGCGCGCTCCGGCAATTTCACCTTCGGTCTGCATCATGCGGGTGAATCCAGTTGGTGCGATACCAAGTGGCATTGAGAATTTTTCACCGAGTGAGGTGCGACTTAAGTCAGCGGTAGAAACATCTTTCAAAATACTTGGGATAAATTCAAGATCAGTAAATGCCTGGCGGGCGCGCTCAAGACTTATCTCACTTTCAGCCGACCCATCGGTGTAATCGAATGGACCCTTGGGTGTGCGCTTCTTTGCAATCTCACGCAAATCCCAGATTGTGTACGCCTTCTCTAAGCGACGCTTTTTACGCCGCAATGTCGGCAGTGAAAACTTAAGCAGCGGGGCAAGTTCAGAAGGATTTGGAAACTGTCGCTTTACATTCTTGCCCATAGGAGAAGCGCTCTAACGATTCTTG
This sequence comes from Streptomycetaceae bacterium, assembly GCA_027483765.1. Taxonomy (GTDB): domain Bacteria; phylum Actinomycetota; class Actinomycetes; order Nanopelagicales; family Nanopelagicaceae; genus Planktophila. The sequence continues at coordinate 42,949 of JAIXTW010000004.1, read as the reverse complement.
CTTAGCGCCACTTAGTTGCGAGCGAGAATCCCACCGCAATAAAGCTAAAGCCGATGATCATGTTCCAAGCGCCAATGCCGGGGATTGGGTAGCGAGTTTCGCTCACGTAGAAGATCACAATCCAGAAGAGGCCAATCAGAAAGTTGGTAATCATTACTGGGGCTAACCACGATGGACTTTCGAGCAGCGGTGACTCAGCATCGATGTGAACCTGCTCTTCGTGAGCGTGCTGCTCCTGAACCTTTTTACGCAATTTCGACTTTGGCATGGGGGCAAGGTTACAGCACAATTACTACCATGGCTCAAATCCTCGTCGTCGATAACTACGACTCGTTCGTCTTTAACCTTGTGCAATATCTCGCGCAATTGGGGGCGGAGTGCACCGTGGTACGAAATGACGAAGTCGCAGCCGATGAAGCGTCACGATATGACGGGGTTTTAATCTCCCCGGGCCCAGGTACTCCTGCGAAGGCCGGCGTTAGTATCGCAATGATTAATTACTGCGCAGAGAATTCAATTCCGTTATTTGGAGTATGCCTTGGCCATCAGGCAATTGCCGAAGCATTTGGCGCAACCGTTTCACGTGCACCAGAACTTTTACATGGAAAAACTTCGCAGGTGATCCATAACGCAACTGGAGTTCTTGCAGAGTTACCATCACCATTTACCGCAACGCGCTATCACTCACTTGCAGTTGAGCGGGATACCGTTCCAGAAGTTTTAGAAATTACTGGAAGCACCGAATCCGGAGTAGTTATGTCACTTCGACATAAGAGCTTGCCAATCGAAGGCGTGCAATTCCATCCGGAATCAGTCTTAACTGAACATGGACATCAGATGTTAGCTAATTGGTTGGTGACATGTGGCGACCAAGATGCACCTAAGCGTGCAGTCGGATTATCTCCCGTTGTTGGGAAAAGTAATTAAGGTTGTTTGTTAATGGTAATCGTTACCGATTTACCGATTGTCTGAGTTGATTCTGCCTCTGGAGCTTGGCGAATAACTACACCAAGTGGTTGCGCAGAATCAAAGTCAAAGAATTCATTAATAAGGAATCCAGCTTGGATTAGTAAAGTTTTAGCTTGGATTGCTTCAACACCAATCAAATTAGGAACAACGATTTCACCGCTTGCAATAGTGAGAATCACGCCACTGCCAGCATCGGTGACTGAACCCACTGCAGGGGTGACATCAAGCACCGTTCCCTGTGGCTCATCTGACGGTGCGGCAATGGTTTGCGAAACGAGTAAACCAACAGCGGTAAGTGCTGCACGTGCATCAATCAGTGACATGCCGATGAGATCATCAGGAACAATCGCTTCTCCCGGCCCATCTGAAATCGTGAGTACAACCGATGAACCAGGTTGAGCACTCATTGTTGCCAGTGGAATTTGACTCGCGACCCGGCCGCGTGGAATTACACCATCGTTTGCACGCCTAATTGTGATTGTGTATTGGCTCAAGAGGGCGCGGGCTTGTTCCTCACTTAATCCAACAACGTTAGGAATTTGAGCGAGGTTGTTATTTGAGTTTCCACTAAATAGAAAGCCACCGATAGCTAGCGCAATTGCTGCGAAGAAGGCGCCACCGTAAATAAGGGCGGATTTGCGAGTAAATACCGGAGGATTTGCAACCTTTGCTAAAACTTTTTCACCGGCACGTACTCGAGCAATATCATCGAGCATCGCTTGGGCACTTTGATAGCGATCTTCTGGTTTCTTCGCTAACGCAACGGCAAGAATAGTTTCGATTCCTTCTGGAAGCTCTGGCTGTAAGGTGCGAATCAGTGGCGCAGTACTTGAAGCATGTTGAAAGGCAATCGAAACTGGTGTTTCTCCAGTAAATGGCGGCTGTCCAGAAAGTAATTCAAAGAGCAAGCAACCAGTTGAGTAGATATCACTTCGCAAATCTGCTGGCTCACCGACAGCTTGTTCAGGTGAAAGATATTGCGCAGTTCCAACGACATTCCACGTACTCGTAAGCGTGGCGCCTAGGTCATCCATAGCGCGAGCAATTCCAAAGTCCATCACCTTGACGTCACCTTTTTCGGTGATCATTACATTTGCTGGTTTGATATCGCGGTGAACAATATGACGTGCGTGCGAATACTCCAGACCGGCAAGAACACCCTCACCAATTTCTAAGGCTCGCTGCAAAGGAAGTCGTTCACCATCGTGGATCAAGTCGCGAAGAGTATGTCCGGAGACAAGTTCCATCACGATGTACGGTGCTGGATCTTCGCCGGAGTCATAGACGGCGACAATTGCTGGGTGGTTGAGGCCAGCTGCTGCTTTAGCCTCTTTTCTAAATCGTGCAACAAATAGTGGATCTTTCGCCAAATCACTTCGTAATATTTTGATTGCAACTTCACGAGATAAGCGCTGATCTTGGGCGAGGTAGACATCGGCCATTCCGCCAGTGCCAATCATCTCTCCTAGTAAATAACGAGCTCCAAGTAATGAATTCATCATTGGGCAGCGCCAATCGTGAGTACCGAGTTATCTGGTTCTGTCTCAACAAGATCGGCGATGATTACAGTGACATTATCTGGTGCGCCATTGATGTAGGTGGCATCGATTAATGCATCGACAGCTTCTTTTCGATCTTTTCCTTTAATCAACGACTTAATCTCTTTCTCGCTCAAGACAGAACTCAATCCGTCACTACATACTAGGTAGCGATCTTTAACTTTTCCTTCGAGAATAAGAAGTGGTGCATGCGTGATGCCATCACCCATCAGGACTTGAGTCAGAACAGAGCGCTGTGGATGGGTAGCAATATCCGCTTCGCTGATAGTTCCTTGGCTAAGTAGTTCCTGAATCACCGTGTGGTCCAGTGAGAGTTGCTCTAATGAGTTTGCCCGTAAGCGATACGCACGTGAGTCTCCGATATGGAGCAGCGCAATTTTTTCCTGCGAGATAAAAAGTGAGGTCAAGGTAGTGCCCATGCCTGAGAGTTCAGGGTTTTCGTTAGATGCACCCTTAATCTCGGCATCAATAGTGTGAAGTGATTCTGCGTAGAGATCATCGGCAGAGTCAGAATCGATATCAGGATGAGTAATAACGGTTGTGATTTCGGCGAGTGCAGAAATTGCAATCTTCGATGCAACTTCTCCAGCTGCATGTCCACCCATTCCGTCGGCGACAGCGATGACATGTGGTGACGTAAGAGCGCTATCTTCGTTGCCCTTTCGGATAAGACCCACTGCAGAACGTGCTGCGGTTGCGAAGTAGAGCTGACTCATGGGGGTAAGACTAATCTCTTTGCTACTCTCGGTCTCATGCTCATCTACGCGCACCGCGGTGCAAGTGCGGATTTTCCAGAACTCACCATGGCCGCCTACGAGGCGGCGGTCGAACAGGGCGCTGATGGTTTCGAATGCGATCTGCGCATTACCAAGGATGAAGTACCAATCTTGTGGCATAACGCATCGATGCTCGAACGCGCAGGTAATCGAGGGCTGATTGCCGAGATGCCATATAAAGAGGTATCGCGGGCATATCCGCAGGTGCTGACCCTCGATGATTTCTTAGATTATGCAATCGCCAACAAGAAAGGTCTGCTCTTAGAGACCAAGCACCCAGTCTTTTCTGGAAATCGCATTGAAGAGTTGTTGGTTCAGGCGTTGCATGAAAAGAAAGTGCTTACCAAAATTCCGGTCTCTGTCATGTCATTTAGTTGGATTGCAGTCGAGAAAATTCGCCGACTTGATCCAACTATCAGTACAACATTTCTCATGCATAAAAACACACCATGGTTTCAAGCGCGTTTCTCTTCCGCCGCCACAATCGGACCAGGAATCAATGAGCTTCGTGCCGAGCCAGCGATAGCAAAAAAGATTCGATCACTCGGGCGCTCGCTCAATGTATGGACCGTTGATAAAGATGAGGACATTCGGTTATGCCAGAAGTTGGGCGTTGACATTCTCATCACAAATAAGCCGGCGCATGCACGTGAGGTACTCAGGTATCCTTAACCAGTGAGTACCCAAGACAGCCATACTTTCGCCTACTTGGGACCAGTGGGAACATTTACCGAAGCTGCACTGAAAACAATCACAACTGATTCAGATGTAACAATTCCCTTTGCCAATGTCACCGCCGCTCTTGATGCCGTGCGCTCTGGGAAAGCAGATTACGCTCTTGTTCCAATCGAAAATTCAGTAGAAGGTGTTGTCGCTCGCACTCTTGATGAACTCGCAACTGGAGAGCCACTCACAATTGCTCGAGAAGTTACGCTTCCGGTGACCTTTGCGCTGATGGTTAAACCAGGAGTTAAAGAAATTAAGCGCATTGGGACACATCCTCATGCAGAGTCACAGTGCCGCGCATTTATTGCGCAGAATTATCCGCGCGCAGAAATTGTTCCTACTGCATCGACATCTGCTGCTGCCGAAGCTGTAAGCAGAGGCGATCTTGATGCTGCTATTGCATCAAGTGTCGCGGCCGCACACTTTAACCTCGAGGTAATTGCCGAAAACATAGGTGATAACAGTGGCGCCGTTACACGGTTTATCGCCGCGCAAAAGCCAGGGTGGATGCCAGAGCCGACCGGACATGACCGCACCTCAATTGCGGTATTCATTGATATTGACCATGCCGGCGCCCTGCTTGAAATTCTGCAGGTCTTTGCGAAGAACGATGTAAACCTGACATTCATCCAGTCACGTCCAACAGGTCGCGAACTTGGTCACTACCATTTCATCATTGATGTCGAAGGCCATATCAAAGATGCGCCAGTCGGGAAATCCGTGGAAGAGCTCCGCGAAATCTGCGATGACATTAGATTTTTGGGGTCTTATCCACGAGAGGTACGGGCATGATTGATATCAAGTTCTTGCGCGAGAACCCTGATGTCGTACGTGCATCTCAAAAAGGTCGTGGCGAGAACGTCGAGCTTGTAGATCAAATTCTTGCAATCGATGAGAAGAAGCGTGCGGCAGTAACAGAATTTGAAGCGCTACGCCAAGAGCAGAACGCGCTTTCTAAGAGCGTGGGCGCTGCCAAAGGTGATGAAAAAACAGCGCTGCTTGAGAATGCGAAAGCGTTAGCAGATAAAGTGAAAGCAGCTGATTCCAAGCGCGCTGAGGTAGAAGAGCAGACAAAACAATTAGTTTTGCAACTTTCAAACCTATTGGACACAGAAGCACCTATAGGTGGCGAGGAAGATTTCGTCACCATAGAACATGTGGGAACACCACGCGATTTTGGCAAAGATGGTTTTGAACCAAGAGATCATGTTGAACTTGGAAAGCTACTGGGTGCAATTGATACTGAGCGCGGTGCAAAAGTTGCTGGATCTCGTTCTTACTACCTGACCGGAGTTGGAGCGCTCTTAGAGTTTGCACTTGTTAATTACGCAATTCAGAGCGCACTGAAAAATGGATTCACACCGGTTATTCCACCAGTGCTGGTCAATCCGGCGGCGATGGAGGGAACTGGATTCCTTGGGCAAGCAGCTGAGAATGTCTATCGAATTGAAAAAGATGACGTTTATTTAGTGGGAACTTCTGAAGTGCCACTGGCTGCAATGCACATGGATGAAACACTCCCAGCCGATAAGTTGCCTCTTCGCTACGCGGGATATTCCTCTTGCTTCCGTCGGGAAGCTGGAACCTATGGAAAAGATACGCGTGGAATTATTCGGGTACATCAATTTGATAAAGTTGAAATGTTTACATTCTGCAAACCTGAAGATGCAAAAGCTGAACATGCTCGGTTGCTGCAATGGGAGAAAGATTTCTTGATTGCGATGGAGATTCCATTTCGGGTTATCGATGTGGCATCAGGTGATCTTGGTTCTTCTGCCACACGCAAATTTGATATTGAGGCGTGGATCCCTACACAGGGTGCGTATCGCGAAGTAACAAGTACCTCAAACTGCACCGAGTTCCAGGCGCGTCGACTCAATATTCGGTACAAAGATTCTGAAGGAACTAAAGCACTAGCCACGCTTAACGGCACTCTTGTTGCAATCCCGCGCATGATTGTTGCGATTTTAGAGAATCACCAGAATGCAGATGGCACCGTAAACGTCCCTGCCGCGCTGCAACCATTTCTTGGCGTAAAAAAGTTTGAGCTTGCATGAGCGTTCACCAAGAATCTCAGCGTCGCCCAAAACTCATTGCTTCAGATCTCGACGGAACAATCGTCGCCCACTATGGAAGTGTCACTCAGCGAACTATTGATGCATTTCGCAAGGCGCATTCAATGGGAGTTGAGATTTTCTTTGTTACTGGCCGCCCACCTCGTTGGATGCCCGAAATCAAGGAAGCATTTGGAATTGGTAAAGCTATCTGCGGTAACGGAGCGATGCTCTATGACCTGCACAATGACAAAGTTCTCGAACAATGGCTTATCTCCACCGAAGACATTTTGGAGGCAGTTAAGCGTTTACGCACTGCAATCCCACAGATTTCATTTGCTGTTGAGTCGCATAACTATTTTCATAGAGAAAAAATTTACATTCCGCGTTGGGATGTTGGTTTAGATAACATCGGAGTAGAAAATATTGAAGAAGTAATTACTTCACCTTCTCTCAAACTCTTGGCGCGCTGTTCACAGCAAGAGCTCACATCCGATGAGATGCTCGCTATCGCTTCAGCTGAATTAGCTGGACTAGTTACTGTTACCCATTCAAACCCACATGACTCACTGTTAGAAATTTCAGCAATAGATGTATCAAAGGGACAAACTCTGGCAAAGATGGCGGGTCGACTGGGTATTGATGCATCTGAATGTGTTTCATTTGGCGATAATCCAAATGACTTCTCAATGCTCGAATGGTGCGGTCGATCATTTGCAATGGCAGATGGTCATCCCGATGGACCAAAGTATGCAAAGGCAATTGCTGGTCCGTGTGAAGAAGATGGTGTTGCAATCATCATCGAGCAGTTGCTTGAACTTCCTGCGTAAGCGCTCCTTGAATTTTCACTGAATTATTCAAGATGGCCACTTTCGGGTAATCTCTCCCACGGAGGACTCGCATAGCGGCCGAGTGCACCGGTCTTGAAAACCGGCAGGTGAAAGCCTCGTGGGTTCAAATCCCACGTCCTCCGCGCGTAACGCCGAACCCGCCTCTTATACCGAGGCGGGTTTTGCATTTCTGGAGTTATTTGTGGCTGACTTCATAAGGCATATGCGGGCTACTGCCTAGCGACTTTGCGCATGAAAGCGCACACTTCTCTCATTAGACCAACCCATTTTGGGAAAACTAGGGGAGCAGACATGTCCGGAGTTTTTTCTCCAACGCGCGCCAAGATTAAAGAGCGCACGCTTCGCACAGATAAGTGGTGGCTAGAACCCGCAATTACTTTCGGAGTTCTTTTCTCATTCGTTATCTATGCAACCTTTAGAGCTTTCGAGGGTGCTAACTACTACAAAGATCACCTGATTTCACCTTTCTATTCACCGTGTTTATCAGAAGCCTGCGTGCCTGAAGCAACAATCTTTGGTTTCACACCAGTCAGCGCCGAAATTTTTAACTTCGCACTTTCACCAGCCCTCATCATTTTGATCTTCCCACTTGGTTTCCGCATGACCTGTTACTACTACCGCAAGGCGTACTACCGCTCATTTTGGCTTTCACCACCTGCGTGTGCAGTTGCCGAACCACACACCAAATACACAGGTGAAACACGCGCACCACTTATCTTGCAGAATGCACACCGCTGGTTCTTTTACGCCGGACTTGTCTTTAACGTATTCCTAACTTATGACGCCATCATCTCTTTCAAGAGCGTTGAAGGCGAGTGGGGACATATGAGCGTTGGTTCGCTCGTATTGGTAGTGAGTTCGACTCTTCTTTGGTTCTACTCATTGTCATGCCACACATGTCGCCACACTGTTGGTGGAAGACTTAAGCATTTCTCAAAGCACCCAATTCGATACAAGGTATGGACTTGGGTATCAGCGCTTAATCACAAGCACCAGCAATTTGCGTGGTACTCACTTGCAGGCGTTGCCTTCGCCGATATCTACGTTCGCCAAGTTGCAACTGGCGCCTGGACAAACTTCTACTTCTTCTAAAGGATGCCAACAGATATGACTGCGAAAGAATCAACTCTGCAAAGAGAAAAGTACGACGTCCTTATTATTGGCGCAGGTGGAGCAGGTCTGCGTGCAGCTGTGGAGGCGCGCGAAGCTGGCTTAAGCGTCGCAATTATCTGTAAGTCACTCTTTGGCAAGGCTCACACAGTGATGGCTGAAGGTGGCGCTGCGGCATCAATGGGTAACGTGAACGATAAAGATAATTGGATGGTCCACTTTCGCGACACCATGCGTGGTGGAAAGTTCCTTAACCATTACCGCATGGCTGAACTTCATGCCAAAGAAGCACCAGATCGCATCTGGGAACTTGAAATGTGGGGCGCACTCTTTGATCGCACCCAAGCTGGAAAGATTTCACAGCGCAACTTTGGTGGCCACGAATATCCACGCCTTGCACACGTAGGTGACCGCACTGGCCTAGAAATTATTCGCACCATGCAGCAAAAGATTGTTCAGTTGCAGCAGAAAGATGGCCGCGAATTCGGTGACATGGAAGCAAAGATTAAGGTTTTCGCGGAGTGCACAATCACTGAAATTCTGAAAGAGAATGGAAAGATTGCTGGAGCGTACGGATACTGGCGCGAAAGCGGAGAAGAAGTTCTCTTTGAAGCACCTGCAGTCGTGATTGCTACCGGCGGTGTTGGAAAGACTTTCAAAATTACATCAAACTCTTGGGAAGGTACCGGCGACGGACACGCGCTTGCACTCAAAGCGGGCGCGAATCTGGTCGATATGGAGTTCTTGCAATTCCACCCAACCGGAATGGTCTGGCCACCTTCAGTGCGCGGAATTCTTGTTACCGAATCTGTCCGCGGTGAAGGCGGAATTCTTACCAACTCACTCGGTGAGCGTTTTATGTTCAAGTACATCCCAGATGTATTTAAGGATAAGTACGCTGATAATGAAGAAGAAGCAGATCGTTGGTATCTAGATCAAGATAACAACCGTCGTCCGCCAGAACTCTTGCCACGCGATGAAGTTGCCCGCGCAATTAACTCTGAAGTAAAAGCAGGACGCGGTACAGAACACGGCGGAGTATTCCTCGATGTTTCAAAGCGAATCCCAGCTGAAGTTATTAAGAAGCGTCTTCCTTCAATGTGGCATCAGTTCTACGAACTTGCTGGCGTTGACATCACAAAAGAGGCGATGGAAGTCGGCCCAACATGTCACTACGTCATGGGTGGCGTTGAAGTAGAGCCAGATACCGCAGCCGCAATTGGAGTTCCAGGGCTCTTCGCAGCTGGTGAAGTTGCTGGTGGAATGCACGGTTCAAACCGCCTCGGTGGAAATTCATTGACAGACCTTCTTGTATTTGGCCGTCGTGCCGGCGAAGGTGCTGTTAATTATGTGAAGAGTGCGGGCGCTAATCCTGTCTCTGATGCATCCATTAAGGCTGCTGCCGATCGCATCGAGGCTCCATTTAGTCGCGCAGGTGGCGAGAATTCATATGCACTGCATGCTGAACTTCAGGAAGTTACCCATAACCTTGTGGGCATCATCCGCACACGCACCGAAATTGAAGAAGCAGTTATCAAGATTGCTGACATTCGCGCTCGCAGCAAGAACGTAGCGGTTTCAGGCGGACGGTTATTCAACCCAGGATTCCACTTGGCCTTCGATCTAGACAATATGTTGCTAGTCGCTGAATCAACTGCGAAATCCGCGCTCCTTCGTGAAGAATCTCGCGGAGGACATACTCGCGATGACTTCCCAGGTATGAATATGAAGTGGCGACAGATGAATAACATCGCCAGTTTTGATGGCAATCAGGTCAATATCAAAGCGCAGCCTCTGCCAGTTCTTCCTAAAGAACTCTTTGACCTCTTTGATGTGCATGAACTAGAGAAGTACATGACACCGGAAGAAATTGCGAAAGGCGGATCCAACTAATGGCACGCAAACTTAATCTTCGCATCTGGCGAGGAGACGCAACTGACGGCGGTCTCAAAGATGTACAGGTTGATGTCAACGAAGGCGAAGTAGTGCTCGATGTCATTCACCGTGTTCAAGCAACACAGATGGGTGACCTCGCGGTCCGCTGGAACTGTAAGGCTGGAAAGTGTGGATCTTGTTCTATGGAGATCAACGGAAAGCCACGCCTTGCTTGCATGACACAGGTTGCTTCATTTGATGAGAATGAAACAATCACAGTTACTCCACTTCGAGCATTCCCAGTCATTAAAGATCTCGTTACCGACGTATCTTTTAATTACAAGAAGGCGATGGAGATTCCAGCGTACGAGCCACCTAAAGATTTAGCACCAGGTGAAGCACGCATGCAGCAAGTCGATGTGGAGCGAAGCCAAGAGTTCCGTAAGTGCATCGAATGCTTCTTATGCCAAGACACATGTCACGTTATTCGTGATCACGAAGAGAACAAGCCATCGTTTGCCGGCCCACGATTCTTTATCCGTATCGCTGAACTCGATATGCACCCACTTGATATGTTGAAGAATCGTAAGCGCACAGCTCAAGAAGAGCACGGCCTTGGAATGTGTAACATCACAAAGTGCTGTACTGAGGTCTGCCCAGAGCACATCAAGATCACTGATAACGCAATCATTCCAATGAAGGAACGTGTTGTTGATATTAAGTACGATCCAGCTCGCATGTTCGCCGGACTTCTCAAGCGAGAAAAGCGCAACTAGCCCTGAAAGCCGTTTGGCTTGTTTCACTGGGCGGGGTTCTTGGTTCCCTTACCCGCTGGGGGCTCTCGCTAGCCATTCCTCAGAGTGGAAATGGAACGCTGGCAGCTAATCTGCTTTCAGTTTCACTGGCAGTCATCTTTTTAGTGTTGATGGAACGTCGCGGGATTACAGAACTGCGCTACTTCTTACTTCCGGGATTTTGTGCCGGGCTCTCCACGTTTTCGGCTGTTACATACGATGCGGTGGCTCCTGATGAAGCGGGAATCTCGTACCTACTTATCAATGTCGTCGCCTCACTTATTGTTGCTCACTTCTCACTCAAGATCGCGCGAAGAGTAATTAAGGCCCGCGCATGAATACTCTGATGGTCATTATTGGAGCAGCTATTGGTTCTCCCGCGAGATTCCTCGTCGATCAGTATTTTAGGAAGTTCACCGATAAACCAGTGGGCACATTTACAGTTAATATCCTGGGCTCATTTCTGATCGGATTGACTTTTGGCAGCACTGAACGCTGGCACGACTTTTTAGCAATTGGTTTTGCTGGAGCTTTTACAACGTGGTCAACATTTATCGTTGATCTCTACCTTGGCTATGAATTAAAAAAGTACAAAGTAGTTGCCCTAAACCTCGCAGCTTCCATCGGTTTTGGCTTGTTAGCCGCCTACCTGGGATACAACCTCGTCAGCTAGGCGAGAGCACGCATTAATTTAGGGCCAGGCAGGCAGAAATTCACTTTTCATTAACTTTCTAGACCGATTACTACCTTATTTTTCTCCCGTTATTGCGTGTATTGCGTGTATTGCGTGTAACGGGACACAAAGAGTGGGCGATGATTTTCGAGGGAATCGTCCACTTTTTGCTTTCTATTTATTGAGCGAGTACTCGCTTCATCCAAGTTTCAATATCATCAGGATGGCGCGGGATTCGCTCCGAGAAATTGAGATATCCGTCTGCTGTCACAAGTACATCATCTTCAATGCGAATACCGATACCTCGATACTCAGGTGCGAAGAGCTCGTCATCAGGTTGGATATAAAGTCCTGGTTCGACAGTGAGCACCATTCCTTCGCGCAACGGTGCATCCGAGTACATCTCTTTGCGAGCTTGTGCGCAATCATGAACGTCAATACCTAAGTGATGGCTAGAACCGTGCAAAGTCCAGCGACGATGTAGGCCTACCTCAGGCTTCATTGATTCTTCGGCAGAGATAGTGAGTACTCCCATATCGGCTAAACCACGCGCTAATACTTCTTGGCACGCCTTATTCACATCTGAAAAAAGGGCTCCTGGCTTTACGGCAGCGAAACCAGCGAGTTGGGCTTCATAGACCAACATATAAAGCGCACGCTGAGCAGGTGAAAACTTTCCATTAATGGGAAAAGTACGTGTGATGTCTGCGGTGTAGAAAGATTCCATCTCAACACCGGCATCGATTAAAACAAGTTCGCCTGGGTAAAGATCGCCATCGTTACGTGTCCAGTGCAATACACATGCGTGCGAACCTGCACCCACAATTGTGTTGTATCCAAGATCATTTCCCAAGATACGTGCCCGACCGTAGAAAGCGGAATCAAGGACTCGCTCACCCCGAGGAGTGTTTACTGCAGCAGGTATGGATCTGATAACGTCGTTAAAACCAAGTGCGGTCGCATTAACTGCGCGCTGTAGTTCACGTACTTCGTATTCATCTTTACAGAGGCGTTGTTCGGAGATGAAAGTGGCGAAATCTTTATCTTCTAGTGAAAGTAATTTCTTTCCATCAGCGAGTAAATCTTTCAGTTCACTCAGGTTTCTGGTTTCAATTTGGTAGCGAGCCTTGGCTTCGGCCAAGGTAAAGCGTCGACCCACCCACAGCTCGCCGTAGCGTGAGTCGCGGTAAAAAGCTTCAGTATCTCGGGTGGAGCGCGGATTCATATAGAGATAAGTAATGTGTGAATCTCCACTTGGCTCAAGTACTAGAACAGCATCAGCAGTGGAATCTGCACCTTGCACGCCACTGTAATAAGCAAAGGCGCTATCAGGACGGTAGTTGTAATCGGTATCGCCCGCGCGCACCTTGAGCGCACCAGCTGGAAGGATTAAGCGTTTACCCACATAAGCGGCAGAGAGTGCTTGTCTGCGCGAGTATGCATAGGTAACAACTTCTAATGGCTCAAGATCTGCAAACTCTGTTGGCGCCCACCCTGTTTTCATAAACTCAGAGAAGGCTAAAGAAGGCCCCTGGTCGTGAACACGTTCAGTTTTTTCCTGCGAGATGTCTGTGCCTTCAGCGCTCATATCGAAATCTTACGACTTTAAGGTGTAACTGCAACACAAGCAGAAAAGGGAGCCGCTGATTAGCCGGCATCGATTATGTAAATGATCCCATCTCTCTCAACTGTGGGTAATTGAGCCAAGCTTCTCGTTGTTGGGCCAGCGGTGGGCTTTCCGGTAGTCGTTTCAAAGTAAGACCCGTGCGCATTGCAGACTAGTTGTGAGCCTGAAATCTCAACTTGGCGACCCAGATGCGTGCACCGATCGCTAAATGCGATCACGCCATCGTCGCGGCGGATGACGATGTAACCACGAGAAGGTTTATCAAGTGACGGATTACTAAACGCCAGAGGTTGATTTACCTTTAGATTTGAACTCTTTCCGACGGCAAACTCCTCTGGCGGTGGTGTGTATGCCGGACGCGGCGTGCTACTTGGTGCAGCAGGAGTTGTTGGAGTAGCAGATGGTTTTGGTGATGCGATTGCTACACCTTTATCCCAGACCAACTTTTTTCCTGATTTCACACATGTGTACTTCTTATTGCGCCAGACAATTGTCTGCCCAACCCGAGTGCATTTAAGTGTTGGAACCTGAGCCGCTTCGGCGGCAAGCGGATTTGCCAGCAGCGCTACCCCAGCGAGAATCTGCAAAATCTGTCTGCGCGAGAAATGAGACATATTGAAATCATTCCCTATTTTTAGGTTAACAAAGTGAACTCCAAGAAAACGCTTCATAAATAGAGCCAAAAAGCAACACCATTCATTCATGTAATTGACTACAAGAATCTTTCTCGTAGTCACCAGAAATCTAACTTTCACCTTAAGACTGCGCGCAAACCTCATCGTGAGGGATTACCTAAGGAGTAATAAATGAAGAAGAAACTCTTCACAGCTTTATCAATGGGTGTCATTGCATCATCACTCGTGCTTCAGAGTGCACATGCAGCAGATGCACCAGTTTATCTAATTTCAGCATCTGACGGAGCAACACTTTCTGTAATTGCAACAACAGGTGACACAATTTCTGGTGAAGTTCTTCGTGGAGTCCCAGATGGAATGGGCGCAATGAAGAATGCAGACGGAACACTCACACTGCTCTCAAACCATGAAATCTCAACTAGCGCAGATATCGCAAGCAAGAAAGATATTGGCACATGGGGATCATCGATTTCAAAGATGACATTTGATCCAGCAACCAAGAAGATTACAAAGATGGAAAACTGGATGAAGAGCATGACTTACTACAACTACGCCACAGAGACGTGGGGCTCAACATGGGAGCAATCACTTCCAGTTGGAACACCTGCAACTGATGCTTACGGCGCAATCATCGGAACTAACGGCATCAACCGCCTATGTTCAGGTGACCTAGTTGCTGCAGGTGGTTTCGCATTTACCGAGAAGGATGCCAAGACGAAGAAGAATGTGACCTATGGTTACAAGGATGCTGTCTACCTCACAGGTGAAGAAGGATCTGAAGATTCATCACGCGCATTTGCATTCGATGCCAATGGCAACGGAATGCAGCTTCCAAAGCTAGGACTTGCGCCATGGGAGAACTTCCTAACGAAGCCAGGAACAGGTAAGACAACAATCGTTATGGGTAACGAAGATGGCAATGCAACAGATAGCCAGCTTTACATGTACGTCGGTACAAAGCAAACTACAGGTGCGAACTTCGCTGAGAAGGCTGGCCTCACAAACGGCAAGCTCTACACAATCGCACTTGAGAACTACCGTACAGATAACGCTGTTCGTACAGCTCCAAAGGGCACAAAGATCAAGGTTGGCTTTAACGAGATCAACACAAACCCTAAGTACGGCAAGCTCGGCACAATGTCACAAGCTAATGGAACAACATTCTCACGTGTTGAAGATGGCGAATTTGATTCAAAGAATCCAAACGTCTACTACTTCGTAACTACAGAATCAAATAAGGATCCAAAAGCAACAACACCACGTCCGGGTGCTACATACTCACGTGATGGTGGCGCACTTTGGAAGATGACTTTTGCTGATGCAAAGGATCCATTTAAGGGTGCAACGATGGAGATGTTGCTTGATGGAACAGAAGCTCCATACCTAACAAAGCCAGATAACATCACAATTGATGATGAATACATCATGATCCAGGAAGATCCAGGCAACAACGCGCACATCGCTCGTCTAGTTGCGTACCGCAAGTCAGATGGAAAAATTGCAGAGATTGCAAAGTTTGACGAGCAGTACTTCATCACAGGTGCAGCAAAGTTCATCACCCAAGATGAAGAATCTTCAGGAATCATCAACGTCAATAAGTTCTTGAAGGCAAGTGGCGATACAAAGTCACACTACTTCCTAAACGCACAGGTGCACTCAAAGCTTTCAGTAGCACGCCCAGACTTGGTTGCAGGTCTTGGAACAACTGAAGTGATGGCACTTGATAGCAAGGCGATTGAAGGCGGTCAGTACTACCACCTCGCAGTCGACTGGACAAAGGTCACATTTGCTTAATAGGCAGATCGAGATTCGCAATTAAATAAGGCAGGGGGCGGCTCACTACACAGTGGGCCGCCCTTTCCCATCCCCTTTTCTCAACCAGCTCTTGCTTCTGCAGATTGCGGCGTCGCTTGGTAACCTCGCCTAATGTCCTCGATATTTGAAACTGACGTCAACCTAGATCAATTAGCATCCACTGCGATAGCGCGGACAAAAGAGCTGATGAAAGAGTCAGATAAGTTACGTGATCGCCGCGAAAAGGCCAATCGAAAGCGGGTTGCTCGCCTCTTTAAAGACCCCAAGGCTATTGAAGCAACAATTACATTAACCGATGAGGTTATGCGTATCTCATCTGTAACATCATCATCACGAATTTTCAGACGCGCAGCAAAGAAGGCGAGCATCGTTGGCTTTGGGCCCATCAATGGAATTGGGCTTCATGCCATTGGAATTCTCTCCAACGTTTTACCTAAACCCGTTGTTGCAGCCGTTCATCAGCGAGTACGGGCGCTATCGAAAGACTTAATTCTTGCCTCAGAGTCTGAAAAACTTGCTAAACATTTAGGAAAGCGGAACGAAAAGGGGCTTGCACTTAACATCAACGTCTTAGGTGAAGCCGTCCTAGGTGATCACGAAGCCGAGCAGCGATTCCAATCAATTCTGGAGATGATGCGCCGCCCGGAAGTTAATTACATTTCGGTCAAACTCTCCTCCATTGTTGCTCAATTAATTATCATCGATATCGATGGTTCAATAAATCGTGTCTCCGAAAAGATGCGCATTCTCTATCGTGAAGCCCAGCAACATGGTGTATTCGTTAACTTGGATATGGAGGAGTACCGCGACCTACCAATGACTGTTGCCGCATTTATGCGCGTGCTCGATGAAGATGAATTTGCAGCGATGAAAGCCGGCATAGTCTTGCAGGCTTATCTTCCGGAAGCGCACCATTTCTTTGGCGAACTCGTTCAGTGGTCAAAGAAGCGCTACGAACGCAGTGGTGCCAGCATCAAAGTTCGCCTTGTTAAGGGTGCCAACTTGGCAATGGAGCGAGCAGAGGCAGAGTTACATGGCTGGAGTCCAGCTCCTTACCGTTCGAAATCAGATGTAGATGCTTCTTATGTTCGACTCGTCGATGCAGCTTTGCGACCAGAACACGCGAAGGCCGTGCGTATTGGTATTGCTTCCCACAATTTATTTCATATGACATGGGCACTTGAAGTTGCAAAGTCACGTAGTGTTTCAGAACAAGTTGATATTGAGATGCTTGAGGGAATGGCAAACGCTGAGGCCCTCGCGGTCACTCGTGCCGGCCAACCCGTGTTGCTCTATGCGCCCGTAACTCGCAAAGATGATTTCGCAGCCGCTGTTGCCTACCTGGTGCGCCGACTTGATGAAAATACCTCAGATGAGAATTACCTCAAAGCCGCCTTTGAAATATCGCAGAACCCGAAGAAATTCAAGGAACAAGAAGATCGATTCCTGAAGTCCATCGCAGAGCGCCACACAATTACAACAGAGTCACTTCGCCACATTGAGCATGGGCAATTAACAGGTGACACCTTTGAGAATGAACCCAATGCAGATCCCACAGAACCACAGTTCATCGCGGCTGTAACTAGTGCTATTAAGAAAGTCCGTGCAATCAAGGACCAAGAGATTCCACTTGTTATCAATGGAAAAGAGATCTTCACCAAGGAATTACAAGAAGGTACTGACCCATCTGAAAATGGCAAAGTTTGGTATCACTACTCAGTTGGCTCTAGAAAAGATGTAGATGGCGCAATTTCCACTGCAAAGCAGGCGCAGCAAAAGTGGAGCGGACTTTCCATTCAAGAGCGCACAGAAATTCTTTATGCCGCAGCCGATGTTATGGCTAAAGCAACCACCCAAACTATTGCAGTGATGTCACGCGATGCTGGCAAGACAGTTGCCGAAGCAGACCCAGAGGTTGCCGAGGCAATCGATTTCGCCCGCTTCTATGCAGCGACGGCGCAGAACTTTGGTGAATCAACTCCACTTGGCACAATTCTTGTTATTCCACCATGGAACTTTCCGTATGCAATTCCAGTGGGCGGAGTATGTGCAGCCCTGGCAGCTGGAAACACAGTCATCCTGAAACCTGCACCTGAAACCGTTGCCACAGCTTGGGAGATTGTCAGCCATCTTTGGAAAGGAGGAGTACCGAAAGATGTCTTGCAGTTCTTGCCGATGCGAGATGATGAAGATGGAAAGTATCTTGTTACCAACCCAGGAATCGATGGCGTAATTCTCACTGGCTCATTTGATACCGCTGCGTTATTTACTTCATGGCGCCCAGAAATCAATTTGATGGCCGAAACCAGCGGCAAGAATGCGATTTTGATTTCGGCTTGCGCCGATATCGATGCATCGGTCAAGGATCTCGTTCAGTCAGCCTTTGGCCACGCGGGGCAGAAATGCTCGGCAGCATCAATTGCAATCGTAGATACCAATATCTATAACGATCCGGCTTTTGTGCGCCAATTAAAGGATGCCGTTGAATCACTTCACGTTGGTGCCGGATGGGATTTTTCTACAACAGTGGGACCAATTATTCGCCCAGCAGAGAACGCGCTGACACGTGCATTCACTGAGCTTGACGATGGCGAGAAGTGGTTAGTTGAACCTAAGCAGATTGATACAGCTGGATTAATGTGGCGCCCCGGTGTGAAAATTGGCGTGAAAGCTGGTTCATGGTCACATCGCAATGAATGGTTTGGCCCAGTACTTGCGATTATCGAGGCACCTGATTTCGATACTGCGATTGAGTATCAGAATGAAACCGATTTCGGATTAACTGCCGGAATTCACTCACTTGATGAGCAAGAGTGTGAAGTGTGGATTAATCGCATTGAGGCAGGAAATCTTTACGTTAATCGTGGAATTACTGGCGCGATTGTTAATCGCCAACCATTTGGTGGTTGGAAACGTTCTGCAGTTGGGCCAAACGCTAAAGCTGGCGGACTTAACTACGTCAATACGCTTCGCAATTGGCCAAGAGCGACAAATCTTGAGGCAGCGATTTATGGCGTAAACACTTGGTGGGAGAAGATTGGCTCACAAGCAATCGATCGCAGCGGGTTAATTGTTGAGAAGAACTTTCAGCGCTATCGCCATTACGTAGCACCTATTGTGGTTGTTGTAGATGAATCAACCACACAGGTAGAAAAGTCTTTGGTACATCACATTGCTGAGACCACGGGCGCAAAAGTTATCTTCACAACTGACTTGAACGATGTGAAAGAGAAATATGCGCGCGTTCGCTGGTTGGCATCGAGTAAGCCGCCGATTTACGAGGAGTTACAAAAAGGAATCTCGGTTGACCATAGACCGATCGCGCAACGAGGTGACATCGAAGCTTCCCGTTGGCTGATTGAACAATCAGTTGCAATTACCTACCACCGCTACGGCAACCCAAATGGTGGGCCAAAACCAGCCTGTTCAGGGCTCTCGACAGCTCCTTAGTTCATTAATCGATGTTTCGAATTTATGAATTTTGAAGTGCTTCAAACGCAACCGCGATAACAGTTGCTCCTGCATCTTCGTTGCCTTGAGCTCGTTCGCCAATCCATCCAGCCCTTCCATGCTTTGGAGCCATTAATGCAGTCGCTGTGGCTCCAGCACGCGCAGCTTTAGCGGCTGCATTGAGTCCAGATTGCAGATCCTGTGAATTCCTTAGCGCTTCAGAGGCAGGGTGAAGTGCATCCAGAAGAGTGCGCTCACCAAGTGCGGCTTTACCTCGAGCAGCGATTCCATCAAAGGCTGCCGCAACTCCAAGTTGCATGTTTGTCAGAGCATTGCCATCGGTTACAGCAGCAGAAGCCCTAATGAACCCTGTGGCAAATAGCGTGCCAAATGTGGAGGGGGCATTCTTAGCAATTTCACGCCCAATCAAAGCTAAATCCGCCTTTAGATCACCAGTTGCTCCTGCCGCCCCTGCCCGCAGACCTTTAGCGATATTGCCTGCAGTGATTCCAAGGTCTCCATCGCCAGCAACGGAATCTAACTCTTCAAACTTTTTCGAGTTGCTTTCCAGGGCTATCGCAACAGCCTCAACCGAATCGCTAAATGAGCTCATGCTTGAGTAAAAAACGGAGTGTGAACCGGTGTGTTGATGTAATTTAACAATTCATCATCAACTCTAATAATGCTAATCGAAGCTCCTGCCATCTCAAGAGATGTCGCAAATTCACCAACATAGGCACGCGCGACGCTTACGCCATAGCCAGTCAGAAGTTTCTTAGCTTGGCGGAACATGATGTAAAGCTCTTCAGGTGGAGTTGCCCCGAGGCTATTGACCAGAATGCATACTTTGTCGCCAGACTTCAAATCTAAATCAGCCTTAATTGCAGAGACTAATTCTTCGGTAATTTGGTCAGCAGTTTCAAGTTTACTCTTGCGAATTCCTGGCTCTCCATGGATTCCCATACCGATTTCCATTTCGCCCGCTTTTACTTCAAAAGTTGGATGTCCAACAGCAGGTAGCGTGACAGGGCTGAGTGCAAGTCCCATTGTTCGAGTGTGCGTAGCAGCTTTCCTTGTAACTGTGACAACATCATCTAGCGAGAGTCCTTTTGCAGCTGCTGCACCTGCAACTTTGTAAAGAAAGAAAATCCCTGCGATACCGCGTCGTCGAGCCTCTTCACCCTTAGGTGCTGATGCCACATCGTCAGCTCCGAGAACAGTTTCAACGCGTATTCCTTCAGTTGCCGCTAGTTCGGTTGCAAAATCAAAATTGAAGACATCGCCGCCATAGTTTCCATAGATGTAAAGAACGCCGGCGCCAGAATCAATCTTCTTTGTTACAGCCAGCATTTGCTCGGCTGTCGGACTTTGAAAAACATCACCAACGGCGACGCCGTCGAGCATCCCTTCGCCTACATATCCAAGGAAGAGCGGCAGGTGACCCGAACCACCACCGGTGGCGATTCCCACCTTGCCAGCTACAGGGGCTCCCGCTCGAACGAGGGCGTGATTGTCGCCCTCCACAGATTCGAGCTGGGTTGGGTAGGCCTCAAGGATTCCCTCGAGCATCTCATTCACAAATTCCGTTGGGATATTTAGGATCTTCTGCATTCTTGGGCTCACCTTCCGGGTAATTAACGAATTATAACAAAAGTGTTATAAAGAAATTAACTTTTTTAACAAAACTCTTGACCGAATTTGTTAAATCAGAATATATTCATCTTAACCCAAGGGGTCAACCTTTTCTGATTCCCGGCATACGTAAAAAAGGAGAACAAATGAAGAAGTACAAGCTCGTAGCAGTTGTTGCTGCTACCGCGCTACTTGTTTCAGCTGGCGTCTACGGGAGCCAAGCAGCGGCAAAGAAGCGTTATGTAGTCTCCGTTAAGTTGATCGGAGTTGGCTGGTTCGACAACATGGACAAAGGCATTAAGTCTTGGGCTAAGTCCAAGAAGATTGATGCGACTATGACCGGCGCAACAGATGCATCACCGGAGAAGCAATCAAAGATGGTTGAAGACCTCATTGCACAGAAAGTTACCGGTATCGGTATTGTGCCTAACGATGTAGCTTCAATCGATGGCGTTATTGCTAAAGCAAAGAAGGCTGGCATTAAGGTCGTTACACATGAGGCAGCAGGAATTAAGAATGCCGATGCAGATATTGAAGCATTCAACAACGCCGCATACGGCGCAGTGATGATGGACAACCTTGCAACCTGTATGGGCGGCAGTGGCCAGTACGCTGCATTTGTAGGAACGTTGACAAATGGAAGCCACAACGAGTGGGTTGCCGGAGCACTTGCACAAGCAAAGAAGAAGTACTCTGGAATCACACGTGTCGAAGATCCAATTGAGTCTAAGGAAGATGCAGATGTTGCATACAACAAGACCAAGGAACTTCTCAAGAAGTACCCAGACCTCAAGGGAATCGAAGGCTCTTCAGCTAACGACGTGGTCGGAATCGGCCGCGCTGTAGAAGAACTAGGACTCAATGACAAGGTCTGTGTCATGGGTACATCTATTCCTTCAATGACAAGCAAGTACCTAGCTACCGGAGCTATCGACAAGATCTTCTTCTGGGATTCAGCTCTTGCAGGTCAAGCAATGCTCAACATGCTCGAAATCCTTAATAAGGGTGGAAAGATCACAGCTGGAATGGACCTCAAGGTTCCTGGCTACAACAAGATCGTGAAGATTCCTGGAACAACCAAGGGTTGGGCAGGAGCTGCATGGGTTATTGTTGATAAGAACAATATGGCTAAGTATCCAATCTAAAGATTGGGAAGATTGCTGTATGAAGTGGGGCGCGGGAGACTGCGCCCCACTTTTACTTAACAGGATTTAAAGTAAAGTCGCCTACGGACAGAAAAGAAAGGCATGAATCTCAGCGATGTCTACTTTGCTCACTGCCGAATATGGCGTAAAAAATATTATTAAAAGTTTTGGTGGCGCTAAGGCACTCTCAGACGTCTCATTATCTGTAAAAAGTGGTCAAGTGCACTGCATCGCTGGTGAAAATGGATCTGGAAAATCAACTCTCATAAAAATCATGAGCGGTGTGCATGCCCCGGACTCCGGGCAGATACGATTGGGAGAAAAGTCCTTTAGTGAACTTTCTCCACGTGAAGCCGTCCGTGAAGGCGTTCAAGTTATTTTTCAAGATTTTTCGCTTCTTCCAAACCTTACCGTTGCGGAGAATATTGCGATTCCAACTTACATATCTAGGAATTCGCTCTTCTTCAGCAAGCGAGAAACTAAGAAGATTGCTGAAAGTGCCCTCGACCTCATTGGCGTAGATCTTGACATCACCGCATCGGTTGAGGATATTTCGATAGCATCAAAGCAACTTATTGCAATTGCTCGTGCGACGAATCTTGGCGTGAAGATGTTGTTTATGGATGAACCTACGACGGCTCTAACCCGAAAAGAAATTAAACATTTGTTCAAAGTTGTAGAACAACTCAAAGAGCGAGGAGTCGCAACTGTCTTCGTTAGCCACAAGATTGATGAGATTCAAGAAATCTGTCACACAATAACTATTCTTCGAAACGGTGAAGTTGTTGCAGATGGATTAATGAAAGACTTTAAGCGTGACTCAATCTCAGAAGCTATGACCGGCCTAAACATCTCAGAGACACGCATAGCTCCTCCACTCAAGGAAACTACTGAAAAAGTTATTGAAGTAAAGAATCTCAAGACGAAGCCAACATTTTCAGATATCTCCTTTTCAATCGCCCCAGGTGAAATTCTTGGAATCACAGGCTTGCTCGGTTCGGGACGCACTGAACTTGCTGAGGCAATTTTCGGTCAATATCCAATCGACTCTGGTGAATTAATTGTGGGTGAAAAATCAATTCAATTGAATTCCTCATCTGCTGCATTGAAAGCTGGTATCGGCTACGTGCCACCTGACCGTCTGACACAAGGACTCTTTCTTGAGCAATCAATTCTACGGAACCTTGTTGCAGTTGGAATTGACCAGTACCAAGGCAAAGGGAAGCTACTTTCCAAGAATCGCCTGACTGAAGCAGGCGAGAAGTGGATCAAGGACCTCCGCATCAAGACTAAGAATCCATCGAACCCAGTTACTTCTCTATCTGGAGGTAATCAGCAACGTGTAGTGCTTGCAAAGTGGCTTGCAATGAATCCAAAGTTAATGATTCTCAATGGACCTACAGTTGGGGTAGATATCGGTTCTAAGCGTGAAATTCTAGAAATTATTCGTGATCGCGCGCAAGAGGGAATGGCTTTTCTGGTTGTCTCAGATGACATTCCAGAGTTGGTGCAGATCTGCCATCGAGTTCTCGTAATTAAGAATGGAAAAATTTCGAAGTCTTTTGACGAGTTGGAACTTAATGAGGAAATTTTGTATGAGGAGTTAAGCTAATTATGAATTATAAGAAATTATTACGTCGAAATGAGACCGCACTCATCATTGCAATTGTGATCCTATCTGCGGTTATCGGGGCAAAAAGCCCTGAGTTCTTCACGCTGGCTAATCTCTTCGACGTTTTTCGCTCATCATTTGTCCAACTTCTTTTCGCCTTAGGTGTCCTTGTCGTGATCATTAGTGGGGGCATTGACGTTTCCTTCCCAGTAGTTGGTATCTTTTCGGGCTACTCAGCTGTGGTTCTCATGCAGCACTTTGAATGGAATCCAGGAAATATCTTGCTCCCCGTCGCACTAGCAATTCTCATCGGTATTCTTTTAGGTGCACTAAACTCAATCGCAATCGCGAGTTTTGGGATACCCACACTCATTGCAACTCTGGGCACGTCTGGAATTTTCCGTGGAATTCTGCTGACATTTATTGGATCGTCATTTATCAGCGATATACCTCTAGCACTGGATAAATTCGCGACTGCAGATTTACTTAAGATTCAACCAGCGGAGGGCACTCTTGCTCGTTTGCATGTATTGATAATTCCAATAGCCATCATCACCATCCTCGTCTCACTCATGTTAAATCGAACAATGTTTGGACGATCTATCTATGCCCTTGGTGGTGGCATAGAGGCGACGCGTCGCTTGGGAATTTCGGTTAAACGTACTCAGGCAAAGGTGTACATGTTCGTCGGTGGCATCTCCGGTCTCGCAGGGATTCTCTACGTTTCACTTCAACGGAAAGCAAACCCATACGATCTTGCTGGATCTGAACTCGACATCATTGCGGCAGTGGTTCTTGGCGGCGCAAGCATCATGGGTGGATATGGCACGGTTTTTGGAACGGTTCTTGGCGTAATCCTGATCAGTCTAATTAAAGGAAACCTAATTCTTCTCGGCGTTAGTGGCTCTTGGCAGCGTGCGGCGATTGGTGCTTTACTCCTCATCGGTATCACTGTTCAAGCAATTAATGAAAGCAAGAAGGCCAAAAACCGAAGAGTTTCGACAAGTGATGAGGCAGCTGAATAATGAATGAGCGATTTAGCAAGTTAAACACTGGCCTATTGGCTGACCGTAAAGTGACCCAATTGATGGCTATAACAGCTGCAACTTTCGCAATCTTCTCTTTTGTCTCTCCCGATATCTTCTTCTCGTCTGCCAATTTTACCTCGATGGCGTATCAGATTCCTGAAATCGCTATTCTCAGCATTGCAGTCATGCTGTCTATGCTGACAGGCGGAATCGATCTCTCAATAGTTGCTATCTCAAATGCAGCGGCACTCGTTGCTGCAGGGATTATGACGAGCAAGATGGGGGAAGCAGAGACCTTATCCACGGCCTGGATCATCATCGCTTGTGTTGTTGGCACGATTGTTGGTCTCGCCGCGGGTGCTATCAACTCATTAGTTATTGCTCAGTTAAATGTAACGCCCATTCTTGCCACTCTTGCTACGGGAACTCTTTTCAACGGAATCGCAATCGGCGTCACTGATGGTGTTTCGGTTTCTGGTCTCCCGGAAAATTTTATGCGGGTCGGCAATGGTACTTTCTTCGGAGTACCCACTCCCTTTGTGTTGATGGTAATCATCGCGTTAATTGTGGGATTCTTTATTAATCGAACTACTCTCGGACTAAAAGTTTTTCTAGTCGGGACAAACCGGAAAGCCGCGCAATACAGCGTTATGGGCGATCGCAAGGTAATAGCTTGGGTCTATCTAATTTCCGCTTTGCTTTCATCTCTTGCGGGATTAATTATTGCTTCACGAACCTCTGCAGCAAGCCCTGACTTTGGATCCTCTTACATTCTGCTAGCAATTGTTGTTGTGGTTTTAGGAGGCATCAACCCAAATGGTGGTTTTGGAACAATCACCGGCGTAATTCTTGCAACTGCTGTACTACAAATGGTCTCGTCAGGATTCAATGCATTGCGCTTCAGCCAATTTTTCTATCTTGCAGCTCAAGGTGCGGTCCTGATTTTCGTTATGATTCTCAACGTCGTTCTTGAGAGACGAAGAGTTTCCCGGTCTATCTCGAAATCATTGAGATCATAGATGACACTTATTGAGCGCCTAGAAAAGTATTGCCTCACACCAGCCATGGCTGGATTTGAGGAAGAGATGATTAAGAATCTCAAGAACGATCTTAAAGATTATGTCGATGAGATCCGCGTCGATGTTCTAGGAAACGTTATAGCAACCATTAATGGAACGGAGCCAGAAGGCTCGGATTTAATGATTTTTGCACATACTGATTCACTCGGGATGATTGTAAAGGGCATAGAAGAGAATGGCTTTATCCGAATTGAAAGAGTTGGAGGAGTTCCAGAACGAATCCTCGCCGCATCAAATGTCATTCTTCAGCCTTCGTCAGGCAAAATCATTAATGGTGTCATCGGTTTTGTTTCCCATCACCTGACTCCTCCAGAAGATAAGTATATTGTGAAGCCAATCAGCGATTGCTATATAGATATTGGAGCGACCAGCTTGAAAGAAGTTGAAGCTGCTGGCATTCGTATCGGAACTCCGGTTTTATACCGCCCAAGCTTTGAGCGCTTAATCAATAATCGTGTTGCTGCGACATCACTCGATGACCGCGGTGGTTGTGCAATTCTAATCGAATTAGCTCATCATTTTAAGAAACACCGCCCAAAGGCAACACTTCACCTTGTCGGTACTGTTCAAGAAGAATTTAATCTCCGTGGTGCGATGGTGGCGGCCCAACAAATTCTTCCGACTGCGGCAATTTCCATTGACCTTGTAGCCGCTTCAGATACGCCAGATATTGACGGTGGAAACTCGGTGAAAGTTGGAAGTGGACCAGTTGTGGGTACATATACATTCCATGGCCGTGGGACTCTCAATGGACTAATTCCACATCCACGCTTACTCTCCCTTATCGAAGATGCGGCAAAGACCCAAAAGGTAGACCTTCAACGCCACGCAACGATCGGTTTGTTAACAGATGCTTCTTACGTTCAGCTCGTTGGTGAAGGTGTTGCATGCGTGGATGTTGCCTGGCCTACTCGTTACACACACTCAGGTGTTGAAGTGTGTTCACTCGATGACCTTGAAGGATTGAAGAAATTACTTATAGGGGTCGTCGAAAGATTTCCAGTAGAGGAAAGTTTCTCTCGAGGCTAAAGGAGCAGCATCATGGGTCAAGAGCTACTTCTTGGAATAGATATTGGTACCTACGAGTCAAAAGGTGTGCTGTCGACCCCGAAAGGTGAAGTTGTTGCACAAGCAGCAATTCCACATAAGTTGCTTTTTCCACATGCTGGTTGGGCCGAACACGATCCAGAATTAACTTGGTGGGGCGATTTCTGTAGCTTATCAAAGTTACTTCTGTCGACCGATGGTGTATCTCCAGAGGATATAAAAGGTATTGCAGTGAGCGCCATCGGACCGGGAGTCCTTCCAATAGATGAAGATTTTAACCCTCTTCGGATGGGAATCCTCTATGGCATAGACACCCGGGCTGTGGTGGAGATAGATGAGTTAAATGCTAAGCATGGTGAAGATGTCATATTTAATGAGACCGCTAATTGCCTTTCTTCACAATCAACTGGCCCAAAAATTCTTTGGCTCAAGAAGAACGAACCGGAAATCTATAAGAAGGCTCGGTGGTTCGTTGACGCAACGACATTTATCGTAGCTCGACTTACTTCACGCGTAGTGGTGGATCATTTTTCTGCGGGAGCGATGGTTCCTTTGTATGATCCATGGAAGCGAGAGTGGAACCCCAAATTTACTGCTGGAATTTTGGAGATTGAACAACTCCCAGAAATTATGTGGAGCCATGAGATTGCAGGACACATCACCGAGTCTGCGGCGCAAGAGACTGGGTTAGCTATTGGTACTCCGGTCACAACGGGAACGATTGATGCAGGAGCCGAAGCTCTGAGTGTGGGTGTTATCGAACCTGGCGAGATGATGATGATGTACGGCTCGACAATTTTTATGATTCAAGTGACCGACAACGATCAAGCACGTGACAAACGACTTTGGGCAGCCCCGTACCTATTTCCAAATACTTGGTGCTTACTTGCTGGCATGGCGACGAGCGGAGCCCTTACTCGATGGTTTAGAGATAACTTTGCAAAAGAGTTAATTACTGCGGAAGAGATCGGTGGAGAAAATTCGTATTCAGTTCTTGCAAGAGAAGCTCAAGCAACGCCCGCAGGAGCCGAGGGAGTCATTGTTCTGCCTTATTTCAGTGGTGAGCGCACGCCAATCATGGATCCTCGGGCGCGAGGCATGATTTTTGGATTAAGCCTGACACATACTCGTGGACATCTTTTTAGAAGCGTCTTGGAAGGAATGGGGCATGGTGTGAAGCAACACGTTGATCTCTTTACCGGTATTGGTGCGCGGCCGCGCAGAATCAAATCCGTAGGTGGTGGAACCAAAAACTCTGTTTGGCTCCAGGCGGTCAGCGATATCTCCGGTGTTCCTCAAGAAGTGGCACCATTAACCTTTGGCGCTTCATATGGAGACGCACTTCTGGCAGGAGTTGCAGTGGGTTTGGTTTCCGGGCCAGAGGAGATTCTTGTGTGGCAAGGTAAGGCGAAGATCGTTGAACCGAACGTAGATCTTGTTGCCACTTATGCACCTTTAAGCGAGATTTACAGCTCACTCTATCTTTCAACTAGCGAGCAGATGCACAAACTTCACGAGATGGATTACTAGCTACATCCTAAGGATGGAGCATCACCCTATAACTTGGAGCTGAGGTCGCACGATCAAATGCCTCCGCAGCATCAACAAGCGCGAAGGTCTTGTCAACTATTGGCGATAAATCAATCTGCTTGTTTGCAATCAACTCAGTAGCAACTGCATGATCTCTACGGTCAGCGCTAACGACACCTATTGCTGAAGTTTCTCGATTATGCATAAGGTTTGGGTCGATTGAAAATGGAGTCACGGGATGCGCGGATGCAAAGAGACATATTTTTCCACGGGTATTAAGAACATCTAATGCATCTTGATTCACATCTTCACTACCGTAGGCTGCGATTGAGAAATCAACTCCGCCAAGAAAAGCAGCCTTTACCCGATCGCGAATATCTGGTCCAGCTTCTAGAATAACGTCAGCACCTAGCGCCTTTGCCTTTGCAAGACGTCCTTCATTTACATCAACGACACCTACGCGAAGTCCTGACATTTTTAACACCATCAAGTTAAGGAGTCCCATAGTTCCTGCGCCAAAAATGACAGCAGTATCACCAAGGCGCGCGTCGAGAAGTCGTGCTGCATGTATTGCGCACGAAAGAGGTTCTGCAAGTGCCGCTTGGTCCCAGTGCGCATCGCCTACATTAAAGACTCCATCGCTGCGATGGACTTTGTACTCAGCAAATCCGCCAGGGCCATAAAAACCACCCTTGAGAGAGAAGTTTAGGAAGTGCTCTACGCACCCTTTATCTTGACCACGGAGACAAGCGCGACAGTTGCCGCAAGCGGAAGATCCCATAGTCACGCGGTCGCCAACTTTTACATTTGTTACAAGGTCACCAATAGCGGCAATTTCTCCAGCATTCTCATGGCCGCCGAGGAGCGGATAGTCAGCCTTTGCCTGCCCGGTATATATGCGCTGTTCCCATGTGCAAAGCCCCGCAGATTTAATTTTTAATAGAACATCGCGAGGGCCAATTTCAGGAACCGGGATATCTACAATTTCAATTTTCTTAACACCCGCGATGGCGGCAGCCTTCATTTTCGCTGCCATTATTTCTTTTCCAACTCGAGCATAGCTTCGTCCACTGAAGCGTCCTTATGAACGATGGCGCGGATAGCTTGGATAAATTTTGCTGGCGTTGGGTGTTGCACGATATTTCTGCCATAAACCACTCCAGAAGCGCCAGTATCTATTGCGGTTCTAGTGCGTTCTAGGAGTTCTCGCGCAGGTACGGAACCTCCTCCGCGAACTAGAACTGGAACACCCGAGGCAATTTCTACTATTTGCCCAAACTCGCTCATTGGGTTGGTTGGGTCGACCTTGATCAGGTCTGCTCCGAGCTCCACAGCCTGGCGCACAAGAGCAGCGATTTTATCGACATCACCAACTGACGCTGAGCCCGCACCTGGCTTAGCAGTCATAACGAGGGGTTCAATCATCAAAGGGATATTCTCTTCACGGCATTTTGCTCCGATGAGTTGAATATTTTGAATGCATTGTTCTTGTAGGCGAGAATTTTCATCGAGATTGAGAAGATTTAGAACAACAACGTTTACATTTTTATCAAAGGCATCTCGTAGTGTTGCGACGCTAGCCGTATCCCAAGGATATTCAATATCTCGCGCCTCGTAGACATTTGTGACATCCAAACGGAGGGCAATTGCGATATCAGCTTCTAACTTCAAAGAATTATAAATCTTTAAACCACCAGGGTTTAATTGAATAGCATCTGGCTTGCCCTTAACAATCTCGGGAAGAGCTTTTGATAAATCTTCAATTCCGTTAGAAAAGGACCTATCTCCAAATACGCCAAGATCCAACGCGATATTGATGCATTTTCCTGATTTACGATTAAACATTTCTTCTAAACGCTTATTCACTTAGGTTCACCCCTGCTCGGTTAGAAATCACTTTTACAATAGCTGACGCGTTTAATTCACCCATACCGGCATCGACACCTGCTTTAGCGAGCTCCTCTGTGGTGATTGCAATCGAGGCAGGGGTATCCAAGCGATTAGCAAAAGCTTGAATAAGTCGGGCATCTTTAAGCATTAACTTAAGCGGAAAATTAACTTCGTAATCTCCCTTGATGACTCCCGCTCCAACGCCCGCATAAATTGGAGTTTTAAAATCTGCAACAGCCGCTACTTCAAGAACTGAGTTAAGATTCAATCCAGCCTTTTTCGCGAGTGAGAGCGCTTCACCAATCGAGACTATCTGTGATGCAACGAGAAGGTTTCCAACCAGTTTCATCTTCGTCCCATTGCCTCCCTCACCCATGTAATGAAGTGTCTCGCTAATTGGCTCGAGTACCGGAAGAGATTTTTCGAAAACTTCTTTAGGCCCACCAATAACTATCCAGAGCCCTCCATCACGCGCCTCGCCTTTGGTTCCAAATACGGGGGCATCTAAAAATGAAATTCCACGGTCTTCGTAGACTTTTCTTTCAGCAGCACTAGTTTCAGGATCAATTGTTGAGAGATCAATGACGATGGTTCCAGTTTCAACTTTTGAAGCCAGAGCTGGGCCATCTAAGAAGATGGCTTCAACGGCTGAATCATCTGCCAAGCAGTACATAAGAAAATCAGCACCAGGAAGCAACTGATTGGGATCAGAGACAGTTTTCGCCCCGACCTTTTCTATCTCCGAATACTTGCTATGTGAACGATTCCAAACCGTTAATTCATGGCCGGCCTTTACGAGATTAGCAACCATTCCAGATCCCATGATTCCGAGACCAATAAAACTTACCTTTGCCATCTTTATCGCCTAACGGGACTTATTAGCAGCTTCGACGAGTTCTATGACTCGCTTTGGATCTACTGGATTAAAAGTCTTTCCATCAATTTTCATACTGCT
Organism: Streptomycetaceae bacterium; assembly: GCA_027483765.1. Classification (GTDB taxonomy): domain Bacteria; phylum Actinomycetota; class Actinomycetes; order Nanopelagicales; family Nanopelagicaceae; genus Planktophila. The sequence continues at coordinate 12,117 of JAIXTW010000004.1, read as the reverse complement.
TCCAGCAATAACTCCATCGGCAATCTTGAGCGTATCTCCGATGGTCTTTGCATTAACGCCAGTGTTTGCGAAGACTGGAATTTTCTTAGCGGTTTCTTTCGCCGCAAGAAGATCTTCACTACTAAATGGAACTCCGGCAACTGGGCCAGAAATTAAGATCGCATCGAAGCCAAAGTATTCAGCCGCTTTTGCTCGTTGTTGGACAGTGCGCCCTTCAAGTGCTGATGCAAATTCTGGAACTATATTTGTAAAGAGAGCAATATGTTCGGCCTTTAGCCGGGTTCTAGTTTGTGCGACAAGTGCGGGATCTGGAGCTAGGACTCCCATTTCGCTGGCAAAGGAGCCACACATAACTTCGCGAACAAATGCTGCGCCCGAGGCGGCAGCAGCTTCGATTGAAGCAATTGGGTCCCATAAAAGATTTACACCGTAAGGAAGTTTAAGCTGATCGTGAACAACGCCAATCATAAAAGTCGTCCAAGCTCCTACTTCGGAATTCACGCGAGTTGTATAAGGCAAGTCGCTCTCATTGCAGAAGAGAAGCCCGTCGATACCCCCATCTTGCAGAGCTTTCACATCAGCTTTGACAGAATCAACCAGCGCATGAAGGTCTGGTTTGCTCTTAAACTGAGGTTGCCCAGGCGCGGCGGGCAGATGAACCATCCCGATAATTGGTTTTTCAGATTTAAAAATTGAAGACAGTTCAATAGCCATGTGTGAAAATTCCTCCCGCTAGGGACAAAATGTAACACAATAAATGTGATGAAATGTTACCCGTTCGGAGTCAAAATCGTCGCTCCAGGGCCCGCATGGCGCTTGAGGGAATCAAACCCACCGCTGGAGGTTACGAATTCGTCGACGACATCCAGTCCAGCAACTCGATAATTCGCAGTGACACCACTTTTGGACGGATCGACAAGAACAATCACTTCTTCACTGCGCTCAATCATGGAGCGGCTGACATCTGCAACAGACTCAACCAGCTCGGTCAAGCCACCTTTTTTTGAAACTCCACCTACTCCAAGAACAGCGCGCGTTGCAATGTAGCGGTTCACAGTTTCCTGTGCGATCACACCTGTCTGCGCTAAGTGATCTCTCACTACGCCTCCGGTGCTTATTACTTCAATTCCTCGTGACGAGAGCAATGATGCGTGAGCGAGAGAAGATGTAATGACGGTCAGTTCCAAATTGCTAGGAAGAAATTGTGCGAATACGGCAGTTGTCGATCCCGGTCCTAAAAAAATTACCTCACCTTGTTCGATGAGCGAGGCGGCGTATTGGCCAATTTGAGTTTTCGCAAGTGTTTGGTCGGTTGCCCGGGGATGCAACAAGATATCTTCAGTATTAAGTAATTGAGCCGATGCGCCTCCACGAGTTGTCTTTAAATAGCCACCCTCTTCAAGTATTCGCAAATCCCGTCGGATTGTCATGGAGGAAACGCCTAATTCTTCAGCAAGGCTCGCAAAATCGACAGCACTTTCTGAAGCCACTTTTTCGAGAATCTTTTGGTGGCGTTCAACTGAAAGTAAGCGTCGCATAGTTAATGGATTCTCAAAGCACTACAAAGCGGCTTTGGAATTCTCTCCACTAAAAAGTGGATTTCCTTGGTAGACAGTGAGGGGCTCGGACAGAAGTTCATCAAGTCTGCCAAGAAATGATTTCACATGGCTTGTTTCTAAATGCGCTGCGAATGCTTGTGAGTTGTCGTAAACCTCGATGTTCATAAAAGTTCCTGGTTGATCAATTAGTTCGTGTACGTAGTACCCGCGGACGCCCTCTTCCTTCCAAGATGCCGCTGCCCCTGCGTGTAACTGCGCGCGCAGCTCAGCTTCCATTCCGGTTCTCGCCTTAAATATCGCGGTGACAATCATCAGCTAACCTTCTTTTCTTCCAGACAAAAAACCTGTGCGGGAGAGTCTAGTACTCAGGAATCCGGAGCAAAAGGCGCGCAGCAGGCTTCATCCGGAAGTAAAATTAGGCTTTGACAGGCGCTAAACTTTACCTGCAACTCGGAGACGTCGCATAGCCCGGTCGAGTGCGCCTCACTGCTAACGAGGTAAGGTTTAATCGCCTTCAGGAGTTCAAATCTCCTCGTCTCCGCCAGATTCACAATTGTTCCTATCTATGGGAACTCTCAGATTGCCTCCTATACCCTCACTTAAATGAAGAGAAAACGCTTAGCAATTATCGCAACCGCCTCTGCCCTCGCCCTCTCTGGTGGTGGCGTGTTCACCGCACAGACGTTCATGACTTCACGTATCGAATCTCGAGTCCAAGGTGAATTACAAAAAGCATCAGGAGTTAGTGCATCGATTCCGTTTCTTGATATACCAAGAAATCTTGCGTCGGATTCAATTAAGTCGGCAAATATCGATGTTAAAAACTTCACGCTTAAGGAAAATGGAACAAAGACCTCACTTAACATCGCTGCATCAAATATTAGTAAGGCAAAACCAACGCTCGTTGGCTCTTTGAAAGTAATCTCGACAATCCCTGCAGACACTATTTTGCAAGCAGCAGAATTTGGAGATGCTGAAATTGTGGATAACACTTTGCAGGTCTCAGCAGGTCCAGGTGGATTGGGTACGGCAATCCTTGTCCCCAAGTTCTCCGACAATCAAATTTATTTTGAGCTCAAAGCGATCTCTCTCTTCGGAAACGAAATATCAGCATCTTCACTACCGGCGGATGCTCAAAGCCAGATTAAGGATAAGAGTCTTCGTCAACTCGATATCCCGAAAGGAATGAAATTGATTTCTGTATCTTTAAACACCCAAGGGTTATCAGTCACTCTTCGTGGGACCAATGTCCAACTCGGCACGCTCGGCACGCTCGGAACTCTATAAATTAACGGGCAATAAACGTTACGTGCAGCTGATATCCGTGTCCTGGTGCCGAATCAATCTCTTTACTTCCATTCAAGATTCCAACCCACGAATCAATAATTGCGGTTCCAACACCCGCCGATATCTCCTTAACTGAGATGCCTGGACCATCATCGGAGATGAAGATGTCCGTAACGCCTACAGAATCAGTACTTACAGTTATTTGAACTCGATTAGCAGGTCCGTGCATCAGAGAATTGAGAATAGATTGCTCGATGATGCGGAAAATACCCAGTAACACTTCAGCATCTAATTCCTCAGTCGTATCATCAATTTTTACTGAAACTTCCATATTTGGCCGGTACTGCTCCGCCAGAACTTCGAGAGCGGAGTACAAACTTCCAGCATCAAGATTAGGAGTTAAAACCTGAATCAAATTCTTAAGATCTGTTGCGCGCGTATTTTCAAGATGGGTAATTGCTCGATCAAGTACTTCATTCACTTCAGGTGAGGACTTACCGGAAACCGATTTCAACTTCATTCCGACAACCATTAAATCTGATTGCACTCGATCGTGAAGGAACTGGGATGTATGGCGCCGTAATCTTTCGTCAGATTGGATCAGTTCTTTACGCTCTGCATCCAACTTAGCGACCAGATTAGTAGCGGCGGATAAGCGTTCAATAATTTTTCTTTCTGCTTGATGCATCAAAGCAAGAGTGATTAAAGCTAGGAGTAGCGTGACAATGAACATGTTGATATTCAAAGGAAGAGACACGAAAGAAGCAACTTTAAGTTGATCTGAAAGAAAACTTATAATTGGTCGAAGCATGAGCAGATTTAAGTATTGTGCGAAGGCAACCTCACATACATACAGAATAGTGCTTTTCTGGCTCCAAAATCGGTATTTGTTAAGAAGAAACCCACTACCCGCGAAAAAAAGTCCCGGGATTGATGACGCCAAGATCACCAGTCCACCAGCCTTCCATCTCTCAGATCCAGCCGGAAGGTCACTAACTAGAGGGGCAAAACGAGAAATATAGATCGCGGAGAAGAAAAGAAACATTAAATACGGATTGTATGGATAGGGTCCAACGAGTTTTATAGATTTATGAAAAAAATCTTTCATTAAGACATTCTCATCAGTTCTCTATATCTCAAAACAGCTGCAGTTTTCAGATCGTCGCTAGGTTTTGAATCAGGCAACAAGACAGCGTAGGAGCGCGATAATTCCTTGCGCACGTATGAGTAACTAAGGTCTAACTGCTCGGCGATATCCTGCGCACTCTTTCCTTGGGCGCTCAAAGTCATGATGGATCGCTGACGAGGAGACAGTTGGAAGTAGATAGAGGATTGGATTTCGCTATTCTCTTCCTCTCCATCGGCAACTTCTTCCCAATTACCTTTACCTGAAGCGGTCAACTTAATCATATTTACATAGTCTTCCAGTTCCATCTCTGCAGATTTATCGAAGAATGACCAACCGCTACGCATACTCTTTGGAACTCGGCTCACCATCTGTGAAACTGAGTATTGAGAATAAATAACAATTCCGATGTACTCATTGATGTTTCGAAGAGCAATCCCTAACTCAATTCCATTCAATCCATTTTGATCGAGAGAGAAATCGATTAATGCGACATCGGCTTTGCGAACTAACGATCTATTTAAAACATCATCAGAGTTTGCATAACTGCCTAGGAGTTCCAACTCTTTCGACTTGCTGAGCATTTCGCCCAGAATTCTTCGCAGTGCGGAGTCATTCTCAACATAAAGAACTCGAGTCGGTCTCATATTTGAGTTTCTCATAGTGGTAGTAAATCAGAGTAGGAATCTGTCACATTTGTTCTCTTTTTTACCAAGAAGTCACAGATGTTCCTAATTTCGTATCGTTTCTAGTCTAATTCAAAACAGGTTCACTAATTTTCTTATTATCCTTTTTATGAAATCTATCTTCAGGCCACGTGCAATTATTTCTGTAACCTCGGCATCTGTATGGCTGCAAAGTCTTGTTTCAAGACTATGCATTGCTCTGCTTCTTGCTGGAGGAGTCAGTGTCATCGGAACCCCGCCCGCTGTTGCATTGACATGTGCTCAAGGTGGACCGTGTGCTTTGGGTGATACAGGACCTGGCGGAGGAAAAATCTTTTACTACAGGGCTTCCGGGTTTAACTGTGGTCCAAACTTTACTGATACTTGTCACTACTTAGAAGTCGCACCTGCAGGTTGGTTTGCAACAATTTCAGTCGCTGGCACGAGCGCGGATCCTTTTTTAACATGGTCAAATTTCACTCCGCGCATGTTTGTAACATCCGCTTCTTCGTCCTATGTCTCCGCTACGGCAAGTTTATCTTCCACCATGATTGGATTAGGGCATAAACTCACTCAGGCACAAACTACACAAGACAATCAGTATTACACTTTTTCTCAATACCAATTCGCACCAAACTCTGTAGACCAATATAGCGGTGGAAGTAAGACAGATTGGTATTTGCCAGTACCTGCCGAGCTCAATCAATTGTGCAAGTATGTAAAGGGACAGACCTGGACTTCGGATGAAACTCTTTGTTCATCGTCAGGAACACCATCCCTTGGATTTGCAACAGGAGGGTATTACACGATTCTTTCTGCCATTACTGGAGCAGACCCTAATCGCTATAAAGTTCACAACCAGAATTTTGGCACAGGAATTTTTGGCCAATCAGATAAAGATGGCAACTACTCTGCAACGAGACCAATTCGCGCATTTACTCTCCCATCCGTGCCATCAACGACAACGCTTTCAGCGAGTTCAAACACACCAACGTATGGCCAGACCGTAACTCTCTCGGCAACAATCAAAGATGGCGGCGCTACTGCGACAGGTGCCATGGGAACTGTTAATTTTAAGAATAATGGAACATCAATCACCGGTTGCGCAACATCGACCATCACAAATGGTGTTGCTCAATGTGCATTTGTTCCGGCATCTGCTTCAACTTTTTCAAATTTGACGGCTGAATACAGTGGTGGGCCTGGTTATGGAAGTTCAACGGCGACTGCAATCTCAATTACAGTCTCGAAAGCGAATCAAGGCACCTTATCAGTGGCGAATCAGTCATTATGGGCACACCAAACTGTGTCCCTTTCTTCATGGACACCAACTGGTGGCTCCGGAACCGGAGCTTTGCAATACACCGTGACATCTGGACCTTGCACAATTTCATCAGGAATACTTTCTGGAAATCCAACGGGTCCAAACGGTCCCAAAGATTGCACTCTTACCGCGACTAAACTCGGTGACACAAATTACAATCAAATCACATCTGACTCGTTCTCTCTGACTATGTCATTCTCGTTTAGCAAGAATAAAGTGTCTTTGCCAAGTGGTGTAACAACTGCAACGTATGGAACACAAGTTCAGATTACATCTGAGTCATTAAATACAATTGCAGGCGTGGTCTCTTTCCGAGCAGGTGGAGAACTCATAACTGGATGTACCGATATATCTGTCACAGCTTCGCCATGGAAAGCTACGTGCAATTGGACACCTAGCACTTCTGGTTCGATCAATCTCACCACGGATTGGGTTCCTACGGATACTAATTCTTACGCGTCTAGTCTTAACGCAAATCCATATTCGACGTTAAGCACACAAGCCGCACTGACTATCAGTGTGGCCAAAATCGTCACCACAACTTCACTCGCCCTGAGTGCACCTACTCCAACCTATGGTGCTGTAGATACGATTACGGCAACGGTGTCTGCGCCAGGATCTGTCACTTTCAAGAGTGGCCTAACCAACATTTCTTATTGTGAAACTGTTACAACTACGGTTTCCTCTCCATACACCGCCTCATGTGCATGGATTCCACTAGATGTTGCCTCTTACTCCTTGACTGCGGTGTTAACACCAACGAATATTGTGGGCTATGCAAATTCAACAGCAATAGCGATCACTCCAACATCTGCAAGGTCTCCACTAACAATCACTCCAACCCCTGGCCTAACAAAGATTTTTGGTGCTCTCAATCCTCCGCTGACTTACTCAATTACCTCAGGTGCTTTGGTGCTTTCAGATACTCTTTCTGGAGAGCTTGCCTATGTAGGTAGCGATGCTGGTGCATACTCAATAACTCTAGGGACGCTCACAAACGCCAATAACCCTAAGTACGCAATCACTCTCGCATCTGAAACCTTCACTGTAACTAAGGCTCTGCAGTCCGCGGTTAGCTTGTCATCGCTTAGTACTGCATACAACCCAAGTAATAAGTCCGTCTCGCTGACAGGTTCTGGCGGCACCGGTACAGGAAGTTATCAATATGCCCTAGATCCAACCAACAGCGCTCCTGGTTGCTCGGTCTCTAGTTCAACGCTTACTTACACAACGGCGGGAACCTGTGTTATTTCTGTAACTAGAACTTCAGATACCAATTATCTTTCTCGAACCGATGTCGTTTCATTCTCAATAGGTCTTGCAAGTCAGACAATTACTTTTGGAGCACTCTCAGCCAGGAGTTATTCGGCTGAAACTTTCACAGTGAGCGCTACCTCTTCAGCTTCTCTGACCGTAGTCTTTACATCTGCCTCACAAACGGTTTGTACGACATCAGGCACATCCGGCAGCACAATTACCCTTTTGAACGTCGGAACATGTGTGATTCATGCCAATCAAATTGGTGATGCAAATGTCTCAGCGGCGAGCACGGTATCTCAGAATTTCGCCGTCAATCCTCGTGCAATCACTGTGACTGCAGATGTTAAGACGAAGGTGTACGGAGCCACAGACCCAACCTTCACCTACACAATCACCACTGGTTCACTCGTTTTAGGTGATGCAATCACCGGAGCACTAACCAGAGCTGCCGGAACCAATGTCGGCACATATCAAATTCAGCAAGGAACATTGACTACTGTAAATAATCCCAAGTATGCAATTACATTTGTTGCAGCAGATCTGACGATCACACGTGCAACACCGGCTCTTGTTCTCACCTATCCAAATTCAAATGTTGCGATCCTGCGCCCAGGAGCCGTTGACACACCAACAGTTACTACGAGCTCAAGTTCTGGCGCACTCACCTTTGCAACAAGTGCTGCAAGTTCAATATGCACTGTCGACACGACAACGGGCGCAATTTCACTCTTTGGAGCGGGAAGTTGCCCAGTTGCAATGAGTACTGCGCTTACGACAAACTTTATTCAACACACAGAGACAACCACAGTGACAGTTGCGCTCTTGAGTACATCGTTGGTGGGGATTGACCAGAGCGATTTAGTTAGCATGGGACAGCCATTCTTTGCTCATGCCAGCGTCGATCAGGCTTACTCATTTAGCAGTGGTAACAATGGCGCATCTGTGGCAATTCCAGCAGGCGCTCTTGACCCAATCGTTCCAATCTCAATTCACCTGCTCACTGATTCAGTTGACCAACGCACATTGATCGGCGGAACTGGCACATCAGTACTTTCAGTTGTGGTCTCCTGGGTTGCACCGGATGGCTCAGTTCCAAATACCAATACTGGCAAAGCCATCTCAGTCACGCTTACGAATCCGGCCATTAAGAGTGGTGCGAAGGTGTACAGCATCATCGGAAACCAGAGCAGACTTCTTGGAACTGCCGTAACCGACGGATCTGTGACAACGCTCATCACCGAAGATCCGGTCCTATTAGTTATTAACCCTGAAGTCGTTGCAGCTCCAGTTTTTGTGAGTGCACCAACACCAGTTGATAACTCTGCAGCACTTGTGGCTGCCAAGGAACTTGCAGATAAGAAGGCAGCAGAAGAAGCCGCAGCACTCAAGATTGCTGCCGAAGCCAAGGCAGCACTCAAGGCTGCTCAAGAGAAGATGGCTGCAGATGCAAAGGCGCTAGCTGACGCAAAGGCGATGGCAGATGCCGCGGCAGTTAAGGCAGCCCAAGATGCAGCAGATGCATCTGCAAAGGCTGCTGCTGCCCTACAAGCTGCAAAGGATGCTGAGATTGCCGCAGCAAAGGCCGCTCAAGCGATTAAACCTGCAGTGACTCTCTATTCACTTTCTTCAACACTTAAGTTGAGCGCCTATGACACTGCATACCTTACTAAGTACGTGAAGTCACTGAGGAACGGCGCATCTGTGACTTGTATTGGCTATAGCTATAGTAAGAAAACAACTGTGAAGAAAGCAAATGCACTTGCTAAGAGCCAAGCAACTGCAGTCTGTGCGCTGATGAAGAAGGCCAACAAGACGTTGAAAACTTCTGTAGTTGTCTATCCAGCAACGAAGGCGCCGAAGGCTGCAACAGGAGCTCAGTGGGTTGGAGTTAGTTACAGAATTGATGGGTTCAAAGCGAAATAGGTTGTGAATGCACTCTTAGAAGTCTGGCTAAATCTTCTGTCGGACACTTTCGCAAGACCCTGTAATCTTGGCCTATGCCTCATTACAAAGTAGCAATCGTTGGCGCTGGTCCTGCCGGCTACTTTGCGGCACAAGCGCTACAGAATCTGCAGACCGAAGAGCTGCAATTTTCTATCGACATGATCGAACGTTTGCCAACCCCGTGGGGGCTAGTACGAAGCGGAGTAGCGCCAGATCATCCAAAGATTAAGACGGTTGCTAAAGTATTTGAAAAAATAGCAGCCGAACCCGGCTTTAGATTATTTGCCAATGTTGAACTCGGTTCGGATCTGACAATCGAGCAGCTAAAAGAGAAGTACGACGCCGTTGTTATTGCAACTGGATCAGCCGTTGGTAAGAAGTTGGGAATTGCTGGCGAAGATCTGCCGGGCTCGATGTCGGCCGCAACTTTTGTGCCTTGGTATAACTCCCATCCAGATTTCAAGGATTACGAAGTTGATCTCAGTTGCGAGACCGCGGTTGTGATTGGCGCTGGCAATGTTGCTATGGACGTTGCGCGCATGTTGGCACTTGAGCCAAGTGAACTCGATCCAACCGATACCGCAGACCATGCAATTGATTCGTTTAAAGCAAGTGCGATACGAAACGTTGTAATCAGTGCTCGCCGTGGGCCTGAGCATGCTGCCTTTACCTCACCTGAACTTCGCGAGCTGCCAAAGCTCGACCACACCAATGTCATTATGAATAAGTCAGATATCACCGATGCAATCTCGCGGGCGGGAGATGCACCAGAAAAAGATGTGAAGAGCAATCTTGATGCGATGTTGTTGATATCTGAAAAGGAAGCGACTAACCACGATCGCACTATGACATTTCAATTCTTAGCCACACCTATTGAAATCAAGGGCGATGGCCGCGTGGAAGAAGTTATATTTCAGAGAACTGGCAGCGAAGAAAAATTCAGTATTAAGTGCGGTCTAGTTGTCACCGCAATTGGTTATGAAGCAACCGCACTTGAGGGTGTGCCTTATGAAAAAGGCAAGGTAGTAAATACCGACGGGCGCGTAGCGGAAAACGTTTATGTTGTTGGCTGGGCAAAGCGCGGGCCATCAGGAGTTATCGGCACCAATAAATCTGATGCCGCCGATGTCATGAAGCTATTGGTAGAAGATTTGGGTGTGCCTAAGGGCGCGGGTGATATCACTGATGTAATTACACATAACAGAGTTGTCACCCAGGCTCATTGGCAGGTGATTAACGAGGCTGAAGTTGCTGCAGGTGAACCTCTGGGCAAGCCGCGACGTAAGGCTGTTGATCGCGAGGAGCTCTTGAAACTCGGTAGGATTTAGTACGTGCGATTTATTAACGAACCAATCTACGACCTCACCTACGACGACGTCTTTATGGCTCCTAGCCATTCTGAACTCATTAGTCGCCTTGATGTTGATCTCTCTTCTCAAGATGGCACCGGGACAACAATTCCGCTCGTGGTTGCAAATATGACCGCGATTGCAGGTCGTCGCATGGCCGAGACGCTTGCTAGACGAGGTGGCCTCGTTGTTATTCCACAAGATATTCCGATTCCTGTTGTTGCCGAAGTTATTGCATCGGTTAAAGCCCGACATGCATTCTTTGAAACACCAATTACGCTGACTTTAAAAGAGACCGTAGCGGATGCGGCTTCACTTATTCATAAGCGCGCACATGGAGCAATCATCATTGTCGATGGCACAAAGCCAGTTGGAATTGTGACCGAAGAAGATTTAGCTGGAGTCGATCGCTTTACCCAGCTCAGTCAAGTTATGACACAAGAACTGACGAGCATGCCTGACACCTTAGATCCACGCCAGGCTTTTGATTTTTTACATGAGCGTCTGCGCACGGTAGCTCCGGTGGTTTCAGCAAATGGAGACCTCGTTGGAATCATCACCAAGGTAGGTGCGCTCCGCGCGACGTTATATACCCCGGCTGTCGATAAGAACAATAAATTAAGAATTGCTGCAGCCGTTGGTATTAATGGCGATGTTGGTGACAAAGCTGCGAAGTTAGTTGCTGCAGGTGCGGATGTGCTTGTAGTTGATACCGCTCATGGGCATCAGAAGAAGATGATTGAAGCGTTGCAGGTGATCAAGAAACTTAACCTCGGTGTACCTATTGTTGCGGGCAATGTTGTTACCGCAGACGGTGTTCGTGATTTAGTTGCTGCAGGTGCTGACATCATTAAAGTGGGCGTTGGACCAGGTGCAATGTGTACAACGCGTATGCAGACCGGTGTCGGCCGACCACAATTTTCGGCAGTTCTTGAGTGTGCGGCGGAGGCGAAGAAGTTAGGTAAACATGTGTGGGCCGATGGTGGCGTACGCCATCCACGCGATGTTGCGTTGGCACTCGCTGCAGGAGCATCACAAGTAATGATCGGTTCTTGGTTTGCTGGAACATATGAATCACCTGGCGATTTAATGCGCGATAGTTCTGGGCGCGCATATAAAGAATCTTTTGGAATGGCATCTAAGCGCGCAGTCAGCGCACGTACTTCACAAGAGGATGCTTTTGATCGCGCACGTAAATCACTCTTTGAAGAGGGCATCTCTTCTTCACGGATGTTCCTCGATCCGATTCGTCCAGGAGTTGAAGACCTCATCGACGAAATCATTTCTGGGCTTCGCTCCTCATGCACATATGCGGGGGCTAAGAATCTAGAAGAGTTTGCAGATAAGGCAGTTGTGGGAATTCAGTCCGCATCAGGTTATGCGGAAGGACGCCCACTTAATCAAAGCTGGCGTAGTTAAGCGCTAATTTCTGCGTTTTTCGGGAGCGTAAAAAGCATGTAGTATTCGCTTTCGCAGTACACAATTAAATAAGCGTGCGTAGCTCAACGGATAGAGCATCTGACTACGGATCAGAAGGTTAGGGGTTCGAATCCCTTCGCGCGCACAAGTTAAGCCTCGAGTGCCTTTCACACTCGGGGCTTTT
>JAIXTW010000006.1 GCA_027483765.1 Streptomycetaceae bacterium | reverse complement strand
TTACTTATGAGAGGGCATTGGAAGCCCAAGCCGACCTACGGAAATTCCGTGGATCGACTATCGAAAGGAAACACATGTCTACAAAGACAACATTCAAGCGCGTAGCGCTTGTCGCTGTTGCTGCGTTGGGCCTCGGAGTTCTCTCTGTTGCACCATCACAAGCAGCTCACATCGGAGACACCCTGACACTTACACCTGTAACTTCAGCAATCTCAGTTGGAGAAACAGCATCAGCTACAGTGAACTCATCGTTCACAGGTATCGCTGCAGGTGACTCAGTCACTGTTAGCGCAATCCAGCTAACTCCTGCAACTGCAAGCGGTTCACTCAAGTTCGCAATCGTTGATTCACGTTCTGCAACAGTTTCTACTGCTGACGGTTCTGCATCAATTTCAACAGGTGTAACTTCAACTAACACAGTTGCAAACACCAACTACACACTGAACTTCGTATCACCAACAACAGCTGGTACATACGTAATTCAGGTTTATGCATCAACAGGTTTTGGTGGCGGAACAATTCGTTCGTCAATCCTTACTTGGTCAGTTACAGTTGCAGCAGCCGCTAAGGCATCAGCAGCAGTGACACACCTTGTTGGTGGAACAAACGCAACTAACCCTGTAGTCGGTCAGGCTGATTCAACAACAGCTGGCTCAAAGGCTGCTACAACACGCATCGGTTCAATCGGCGTAAGACTGCAAAATGCAGCTGGCGCATCAGTTACTGAATCATACACAGCAACAATCACTGGTGCCGGAACACTTGGTATCGGCTCAGGTGCAATCATTGGTCGTTCAATCACAGTACGTAACAACGATGATGTTGCAATCTTCGCTGACGGTACAAGTGGCGTTGGAACAATCACAATCTCATCAGCTGCAGGATTAACTCTTGCAACTAAGACTGTTTCATTCTACGGCGATGCATCTGTAATCGTTCTTAGCTCTAACTCAAACGCTGTAGTGGGAACACTTGCAGCGCCTGTTAAGGCTACTGTCTACGATTCAAATGGCTATGTAGTTGCAGGAGCACAGCTCTACTCAACTTCAGCTGATACAACAATCATCAGCAACAGCTACACAAAGATCGCATCTACAACAGCGGCTGATGGAACAGTTTCAATTCCATTGACTGGTGTGAAGCTCGGTTCTGCAAAGATCACAGTTGGTCTTGCATCTTCAGCTACAGATGTCACAACAACAGGTTATGCAGTTAAGTCTGATGCGTTGACAGTTACTGTCGGTGGATCAACTAACGAGCAAGCTGGCGTAGTTGTAACAACTGACAAGCAGGTTTACACACCTGGTTCATACGCATACGTAACTGTTAAGGCCGTTGATAAGGATGGAAAGACTCTCTCTCCACTCCCATCAACATCAGCTAAGTACACAGTATTTGCAACAGGTGGAATCTCTGCTTCATTGCCAATCGAAACTGTTACAGGCGTCATCTCAGCAGTTGACTTCGTGCCTGCAGCGAAGGCTGGAACAGCAACAGCTGCTGATCCAATCGTTGCTCAGGCTGGCGAATTCGTCTACAAGATTAAGTTGCCTACATACGCTGGCGACATAACACTCTCATGGACAACTGCAGCAGCTTCAAACTTCCCTGGCAACGTTGCAGCAGGCGGAGTAGCTGGTTCAACAACTATCACTCTCTCTGATCCAGGATCACAGGCAGCGGTAGATGCAGCAGCAGAGGCAACAGATGCAGCTAACGCAGCAACAGATGCAGCACTTGCAGCAGCAGATGCAGCAGATGCAGCAACAGCAGCAGCAGAAGATGCATCAGCATCAGTTGCTAAGCTATCTAAGTCAGTAACAACTGCACTTAACAACCTCAAGAAGCAGATCACATCGTTGACTGCCCTTGTAAACAAGCTCCTCAAGAAGTAATCGCCTAATACGCGGAAACTTCTAGAAAAGCTCTAGAACCGAAACCCGGTTCTCCTTCGGGAGAGCCGGGTTTCGGCCTTTCTATCGTTAAGATTGAGCCATGTTTAATAAGGCTGCAGAGAAGACAACAGCGCTACTCCTATTAATAGGCGCCCCATTTGCCACAGTGTTCTTGATTACCGAGACGGTCACAGACCCGGTCAATGCCACAAAGCTGGCTGTCTCAGGCGCGCTGGCTTTTGCGCTGATTTTTATATCTCTGACTTTTAACTTTAAAGCCCTGGTTTCTCATTACAAGACCTTTCTTATTTTTGGGGCTCTCTTTTTACTCTTTAGTGTGAGCGCAGTTCTAGGCAGTAATTCTCCGATAAGCCAAAACCTTTATGGTTCTTTTGGGCGCAATACTGGCTTTGTAACTTATCTAGTTTTGCTTTTGATTTCGATCTCAGCGCTCACTCTTACCGAGCGTTCAAGCTTCCAAAGAATCATTTGGGGCCTACAGATAGCCGGTATCATTAATGTTCTTTATTGCCTCTGGGTGATTGCGTTTGGAGACTTCATTGGCTGGAATAACCCATATGGCAATATCTTGGGACTTTTTGGTAACCCAAACTTCATCGCCGCATTCTTGGGAATGTTTATTACGACAATTTTGGCTTTAGTCGCGGCGCCGACAACGAGTTGGACGATTCGAGTAATTGGGTTAGCTGTTTCGGCAGTTGCCTTTTACGAAATTGTAGATTCGCATGCAATTCAGGGAATAGTTGTTACAGGGGGCGGAATCGCCATTGTTGGCTTCTTTGCTGTGCGCAGTTATCTGAAATCAAAGGTCATTACAGGTGTTTATGCCCTTTCCGTTATTGCGCTTGGAATTCTCGCAATCATGGGCGCACTTCAGAAAGGCCCGTTCACCTTCATCTATAAGACTTCAGTGTCACTGCGCGGCGCGTATTGGAACGCAGGAATCACTATGGGCATGGATAACCCAGTTAATGGAATCGGTATGGATGCTTATGGTGATTGGTATCGCCGTGCACGTTCGGAGCAAGCAGCAACCGTGTTTCCGGGACCCAAAACAATTACAAATGCTGCACACAATGTAGTTATTGATATTTTTGCATATGGCGGATTTCCGCTTTTGATTGCATACCTTGCGATGTTAGTCATGGCTGCAATTGCAATTATTAAAGTTGTTCGTCGCATGCAGGGCTATGACGCAGTATTTATTGCTATGGCAACGGCTTGGATCTGTTATCAGACTCAGTCGCTGATAAGTATTAACCAGGTGGGACTTGCCCTGTGGGGTTGGGTGTTAACTGGAGCACTGATTGCATACGAGCGGGCTACGCGTGGTGGAGCGGTTGAAGAGAGTGCCGCGGCTGGCAAGGGCGTGAAGGCAAAAGTGAAGAGTTCCACCGGAGTAATTTCTCCACAGCTGGTGGCTGGAATTGGCGCAGTAGTTGGGATCCTGATTGCAGTACCGCCAATGGCTGCAGATACTAAGTGGCGTTCGGCGCTAGATTCAAAAGATGTTGCCACAGTAATGGCAGCTCTTGAGCCAGGGTATTTAAACCCAAGCGATAGTCAAAGATTGGCACAAGCTGTGCAGCTACTTGCATCAAGTAATTTGCCAGAACAAGCGCACGAGATTGCGATTAAGGGAATTACCTTTAACCCTGAGTACTTTGATGCATGGCGAGTTCTCTACTTCTTATCAAATGCAACAGAGGATGAGAAAGCGCAAGCGCTTGAAAATATGAAACGCCTTGACCCACGTAATCCGGATGTTCTTGCCCAATAGATGAAAGTTTCGATAATTGGGCAGGGTTATGTAGGACTCACCATCTCAGCGTTTGCTGGTGAGTTCTACGACGTTGTGGGCTTCGATAGTAATCAAAAGATTGTGGATCAACTGAATGCCGGAATTTCTCACATTGAAGGCGTGGAAAGTGCTGTATTAAAACAATGGATTAGGCAGGGGCGCTATCGTGCTACAGCTAAAGGCGCAGAAATTGCTGACTCAGACATTGTAATTATTGCGGTGCCTACCCCGCTAACAAAAAATCGCAAGCCAGATCTCACCTTTATTGATGCCGCGTGCAAAACCGTTGGCGAAAATCTAAATCGCTCAGCTTTAGTTATTAATGAATCGACATCTTTTCCCGGCACGCTTCGTGATTACATTAAGCCAGCAATTGAAAAGTATTCGGGCGGCAAGTTTGAGCACCTTTATGCAATCTCACCTGAGCGAGTAGATCCAGGTCGCGGAGATTACAATCAAAAGAACACTCCGCGTTTGTTTGCTGGTTTAACGCCAGAGGCATCTGTTGCAACCCGTGCGTTTTATGCAAAGTTTTGTGATCAGTTGGTTGAGGTTTCATCGCCGGAAGTGGCGGAAGCTGCAAAGTTATTTGAGAATACCTTTAGACAGGTAAACATTGCGCTGGTAAACGAGTTTGCTCAGATTTCAAACGCACTAGGTATTAGCGTCTATGAAACCTTAGATGCGGCAAATACAAAACCATATGGCTTCATGAAGTTCACACCTAGTGCTGGTGTCGGAGGGCACTGTATTCCGGTGGATCCAACCTATTTGGCGGCAGTTGCAGAAGAACGTGGTGTGCCGGCAACATTTATTCGCCGGGCTAATGAAGTGAATTTAGAGATGTCGAAATACATTGTTAATCGAGTGCAGGCAGATAACGGTGGGTCGCTGCAAGGTAAGAGCGTACTGGTTGTGGGAGTTGCTTATAAGCCCAATGTGGCCGATGTGCGCGAGACTGCAGCTGAGTTAGTCATTGAGCATTTGCGAGGCCGTGGGGCTGTGGTGGCCTGGCATGATGATGTTGTGGGTGATTGGCATGGCGAAAGCTCTGCGCCGCTATCTGGGGCTGATATCACTGTGGTGATTACCAAACACGATGTCGTTGATTCGAAGGCGATTATGGCTAGTGCGCCGTACGTATTTGATACAACGGGAAAGATTGCTGGCGCTAAAGGGCTTTAGTTATTTTTTTAGGTGCGCGGCAACGCTATCGATAATTGAATCAAGGGTGTGGGTAGGCTCCCAGCCAATCGTTTTCTTGATCTTGTTGATATCAGGAACGCGGCGCTGCATATCTTCAAAGCCAGCGGGGTACGCCTCGGTGTAGGCAATGTGCCTGATCTGCGATTGTGAATTCGTGCGCTCGATAATCTGTGTGGCGAGTTCTTTTATGGTGGTCTCACCGGTGCCGCCCACATTGAAGTAGTCACCGATGGTGGAATCTGTATCGGCAAGGGTTAAGATTGCGCGAACGGCATCTGCCACGTGGCAGAAGACTCGTGATTGGCTACCGTCGTCGTAGATGATGATGTCTTCGTTGTTTAGGGCGGCTTGAATAAAGCGCGGAACAACCATTCCGTATTGGCCAGTTTGGCGTGGGCCGACAGTGTTAAAGAAACGTACGGTGGTGACTTTAAGACCGTGGGTCTTATGCAGTGTGTGGGCCACAGCTTCTTCTAGCGCTTTGGCATCGGCATATGTCCAGCGAATCTTTTGTGGGGCTCCTACAACGCGATCTGATTCTTCGTGCAGTGGTTGGTTGGGGTTCTTGCCGTAGATCTCTGAAGTTGAGGCGATGATGATGCGCTTGTTGTGCTTGGTGGCAGCGTTTAAGACAACTTCAGAGCCGTTGAAGTTACGGTCGATGGATTCGATGGTGTGCTCCATGATGTTCTTAACGCCAAGAGCTGCGGCCATGTGAAAGACGATGTCGGATTCTTCAACGAGCTTGTTTACGAGAGCGGCATCGCGGATATCACCTGAGTGAACGGTGATTGTGCCTTCAAGGTGAGCGATATTGACCTGTGAGCCGGTGCTCATGTTGTCCAAGATTATGACTGTGTCACCGCGGGCGATGAGGGCATCGGCTAAGTGTGAGCCGATGAAACCGGCGCCACCGGTGATAAATGCACGCATATGGGGAGTCTATCTTGAAGTAACGCTACGAAGCCGAGGCTGCATTAAGTCGCGCAACCTCTTCATCAGTTAAATCAATGATCTGCATGATTTCGGCAAGTTGTTCAACGGTGCGTGCAGATGCGATGGGTGTGCTTACTTGTGGGTGGGCACGTAGCCAGGCAAGGGAAACGGCAGAGATACTGCAGTTGTGTGCTTTGGCGATCTCATCGAGTGCGGCAACAGTCGCCCAACCGGTAGCGGTTTGATATTGCTCAACATCGCCAGCGCGAACTGATTGAACCTGTGTCCCTGGGCGGTACTTGCCTGAGAGAAATCCGCGAGCAAGTCCGTAGAAGGGAAGCGCACTGAGTCCATTCTTTGCAACTACATCTGCTTGGCTTGCTTCAAAGGGATTGCGCACCATCAAGTTATATTCATCTTGTAGCGCGATGTATGAAGGAAGGTTCTCGCGCTGTGCGATATCGAGCGCCTCTTGTAAACGTGGGCCAGTGTGTTGCGAAGCGGCGATATAACGAATCTTTCCTTCAGCTATCAACTGTGCATAGGCACCCAGGGTCTCTGCCATAGGGACATCAGGATCGTCATGGTGTGAGTAATAAATATCAAGGTAATCAGTCTGCAGGCGCTGCAGAGACTCATTGCAGGCAGCGATGATGTTTTCTGGGCGCAGACCCGGGCGCGTAGATAGCTTGGCTACTTTGGATGCAATGACAAATTTGCTGCGATCTTGCTTCTTGAGCCATGGTCCCATAATCGTTTCAGATTCGCCGCCCTTGTTGCCTTCCTTCCACTCGCTATAGACATCTGCGGTGTCGATGAAGTTTCCACCGCCTGCGGCATAGGCACTGAGTACCTCGTGCGATTGCTTTTCGTCGGCGGTCCAGCCAAATACATTGCCCCCGAGGCAGAGTTCATGCACAACAAGGTCAGTTTCCGGAATAGTCAGCATTGCGCCATTATATCCGAGTGGTTGAAACGACTGGCGGGCTCTCTTCGCAAACATTGGCGTTAGAAGCCCAGACCTTGACCTTGGCATCATTGACACAAGCAGAAGCAATTGAAATTGGGAATATTGCGCAAGAGATTGGCCTAGAAAGAAAACATCCGATTGCGGTGCAGGTACGGATGAAAGATTGGATTGTTTTTCACGCATCACTGCCGGGTTCAACACCAGAAAATGATTGGTGGATAAACCGTAAGGCAAATGTCGTTAACCGCACAGGTCGTTCTACTTTGCACGAGCGCGTTTTAGCTGAAGAGCAAGGTATTGATTGGCTTGTGGCCAATGGTTTAGAGGAAGAGCAGTACGCAATTTTTGGTGGTGGCTTGGCGCTTAATGTTGTGGGCCTTGGACTCACCGGCATTCTCTTGGTCAGTGGCTTAGAACAAGTCGCTGATCACATGTTGGGTGTTGAAATTATTACCGAGTACTTAGCGCGCAAAGGTGAACAGTTATGACAATTTGGGTCTGCGGTGAAGTACTCATTGATTTAATTCCTGGGGCCGATGGTGTGCGCGTTGGTCACGTGGGTGGCGGACCTGCAAATACTGCGAAAGCCTTGGCGCGCATGGGCCACGATGTGCAATTTATTGATGGTTTGTCCACAGATGAAGATGGGCAGGCTGCCCGAAAGAATTTACTTGATGATGAAGTGAAGTTAGATCTAGCGCTGACAAGTGATAAACCAACATGTCTAGCGATTGTTTCACTTGATGCCAAGGGCGGTGCATCGTATGAATTTAAGATTGCCGGAACAGCGACCTTTGATTTCTCACTCGACTGGTTGCCAGATCCATCTCGATATAAGCCAAATGTTTTACATATCGGCACACTGGTAACTGCGATTCAACCATGTGCTGATGTGCTCTACGACTGGGCGTTACAGGTAGCTGAGTTTGCTCCGATTATCTTTGATCCAAATATTCGCCCAGCCGTCTTATCTGACCGAGATGCTTATGTAGCATTGGTTGAAAAGTGGGTTGCTATCTCATCTGTAATCAAGGTCAGCGATGATGATTTAGTCTGGCTCTACCCAGGGCAAGAACTTGCTGACATTGCTTCGCGTTGGGTCAGTGACGGAGTAGCACTGGTTGTAGTCACACACGGCGCCCAAGGTCTGGTTGGGTATACCGCCGAGGGTGCAACGAAGGTTGATGGCGTGAAAATTGATGTGGCAGATACTGTGGGCGCGGGCGACACAGTGGGCGCAATCATTGTGGAGGCGATGGTGGAAAAGGGAATCATGACTCTGATAGGTGAAGAGTTAGAGGCCACGCTACGCCGAGCAGCAATTGCTGCAGGTATTACCTGCTCTCGTAAAGGTGCGCAGCCACCATATAAGCACGAACTTAAGAACGTTTAAGGACGGCTACGTAATGCAATTTATCGATGATGCTGAATTTCAAGTAGCAATCGATCTCGATGGTGGCGGACGAATCACTTCGCTGAAATGGCGTGAGATGGAATTTGCTGTTCCGTTTCGTGGCAGCGTGCTTTCCAATGGTTGGTATCCGATGGCGCCGTGGGCTGGGCGAATTCGCGATGGTTTGATTACATCGGCATCCGGTGTTGAATATCAGCTACCAACAAATATTATGCCGCCGTTTGCAATTCATGGATTTGGTTTTACATCATCGTGGCAAGAGATTGGCCCGGGGCGCTCGTTGTTGCATCTGCCGAAGCCGTATCAAGGTGCAACGGTGGAACAGACAATTGAAGTTCTCGATGATGCAATTCGTTGGTCACTTGAATACGATGACAATGGCTGCGATCTTCCTTTTTGGCTCGGAATGCATCCGTGGTTCCCGCGCGATCTAGAACGTGGTGGGCAGGCAGAAGTTGAATTCAAAGCCGAGAAGATGCTCAAGCGCGGTACCGATGGTCTGCCGACGAATGAGATGGTGGCGATGAGCCCCGAGCCTTGGGACGATGCCTTTACTGAAATTCGTGGAACACCTGCTGTCTCATGGGAAGGCGTTGCACGCATTGATATTGAATCTGATGCGCCATGGTGGGTTGTCTATACCGAAGATTCTGATGGAGTTTGCATCGAGCCACAGACTGCACCGCCAGATGCGGCAAATCTTGGAATAAGTGGCGAGAACTACTTAGAGGCGCTCTTTGTTTTCTCTGAAGGATAAATAGAATTTGCGACTATGAGCACCCAGATAGAGAGAGCCCACTTAAAGAAGCTGCGCGCAATTGAAGAGCAGCGCTTTCTTGATCTGCATAAGAAATCAGCGGCCGCCTTTGAAGATTCCAAGAAGGTCATGCACGAAGGTGTTCCTATGTCCTGGATGGCTAAGTGGCCGGGTGCGCATCCGCTCTTTGTAAAAGAGGCGAAGGGTGCACGCTTTACCGACCTTGATGGCCATACATATGTTGATTTCTGCCTGGGTGATACCGGCTCTATGACAGGCCACTCACCTGATGCCACTGTTGCTGCTATTCGCGAGCAAGTAGGCAAAGGCATTACCGCGATGTTGCCAACACAAGATGCGGCGCTTGTTTCGCAGTTGCTGAAAGAACGTTTTGGTCTGCCGCTCTGGCAATTCACTGTTTCGGCCACCGATGCTAACCGCCACGTGATTCGTTACTCGCGCATGATTACTGGGCGTAGCAAGATTGTTGTTATCGATCGCTGTTATCACGGTTCGGTCGATGAAACATTTGCCACACTCGATGATGCCGGATTTACCATTAAGCGTGAAGGAAATATTGGTGCGCCGGTTGATTTGGCCGAAACCACACGTGTTGTTGAATTCAATGATTTAGCAGCAATGGAGGCAGCACTTGCCCATGGCGATGTTGCAGCCATTTTGATGGAACCTGCGATGACAAATATTGGAATTGTCTTGCCGGTAGTTGGTTATCTACAGGGCGTGCAAGATTTGGCAAAGAAGTACGGCACATATCTGATCATCGATGAGACTCACACAATCTCTGTCGGCCCTGGTGGAATGACAAAAGATTTGGGTCTTAAGCCAGATTTCTTAACCATCGGCAAAGCGTTGGCTGCTGGTATCCCAACTGGAACATTTGGCATGACGCAAGAGATTGCCGATGCAATTAAGAAGATGGTTGAACTTGAGATTATCGATTTAGGTGGAATCGGTGGAACTTTGGCTGGTAACGCACTTTCATTGGCCGCAATGAAGGCGACGCTCACGGATGTGTTAACTCCAGCGAACTTTGCAAAGATGATCGCTCTGGGTAATCGTTGGTGCGATGGAATTGATGCAGCTATTGCCGAGTTTGATCTTGATTGGCATTGCAACCGTCTTGGTGCGCGCGGTGAGTACATCTTTAAGGGTAAGGCGCCACGAACTGGTAAAGAAGCGGCAGAATCTGGCGACTTCGAACTTGAGCAGTACATCCATCTGCGCCTATTAAACGATGGCTATTTGATTACGCCGTTTCACAATATGGCGCTGATGTGTCCTGATACAACGCAAGAAGATGTTGATGGCCACACCGCAGCTTTCCGCGCGATGTGCGCCGAACTCGTTGACGGTTAATTAAAGCCGAGGGTCTTGTAGAGGCCTTTGCCTGCCTCGTTATCTTCATCCACGTAAAGCATGGCCTGGGTAATCCCTTTGGTCTTGAGATAGAGCAAGCCTTGGGTACATAAGGCTTTGCCAATTCCTTTACCTGAATGTGCGGCATCTACGCCGATGACGTAGAGCTCACCGATGGGATCTTTATTCACTAAATCTTGGTGAATCTTGGTCCAGCAAAATCCAACAATTTTTTCTTCCATTACGCATAAGAAGAATCCTTGTGGGTCGAACCAGGGCTCACTCATGCGGTTGCTTAAATCAGCGATTGCCCAATTACCTTGATCAGGGTGGGTGATGAAGATTTTATTGTTGAGCTCCAGCCATAACTCAGGGTGCGATTTGGTATCAAAAGTAATGATCTGGAAACTATGTTCAACCGGGGTAATGGGGTCTTGTAGTGAACGATGGAGCTTAAGAATGTGGCGCATTGCTATACAAGCTCAGAGATAGATGTTTCCTTGCCGCCGCTGTGAACGGTGAAGCGGTAGCCAACGTTACGCACGGTGCCAATAACAGATTCAAATTCTGGGCCGAGCTTCGAGCGAAGACGACGAATGTGTACATCTACGGTGCGAGTTCCACCGAAGTAGTCATAGCCCCAGATTTCTTGTAGCAACTGGGCACGAGTAAATACACGACCTGGGTGCTGGGCTAAGTATTTAAGTAGCTCAAACTCTTTAAAGGTGAGATCCAGTGAAGTGCCCTTGATTTTTGCAGTGTAAGAATGTTCATCAATAACAACATCGCCTTGGCGAATTTCAGATGATGTGGGATCCGATGCTTCGATGTGAGCAGCGTGGGCACCCACGGCAATGCGAATACGTGCATCTACTTCGGCTGGACCTGCGGTATCGAGAATGACGTCGGTGAAGCCCCAATCGGCAGTGAATGCAGAGAGGCCACCTTCAGTGGTGATTGCAATGATGGGAGAGCCAACACCAGTTGTGGCAAGCAAACGAGTGAATGATTTAGCTGCAGGGAAATCGCGACGAGCATCGATAAAGACAATATCCATCAGTGGTGTATCAACGAGCACAGATGCTTCAAGAGGCAATACCTTGCAGGTGTGTTGCAAAAGAGCGAGGGCCGGAAGTACGTCGGCGCTCGCTGCATGAGAATTTGTCAGTAGCAACACCTTGGCCATTGTGTGAGAATACTCGTGTGAAAACGTATCTTCCACTCGCGATTGTCTTGGCGCTATCAACGGCCTATGGCTTCTGGTGGAAGCTCACACGTGGGGCCATTAGGTCACAGAAGGCAGTTCCTGGCCATCTTTTGAACGCCGAGATATTAGGAGAAGCCCTAGGCACTCGCGCCACCATGGTGCAATTCTCATCAGCCTTCTGTACTCCGTGCCGGGCTACTCACTTACTGCTCTCGCAGATGGTGCAGAGCATGAACGATGTGAAGCATATTCAGGTCGATGCTGAATCCCACCTCGAGTTAGTGCGTGAATTAGATATTAGATCTACCCCCACGACCATTTTCATTAACAAAGATGGCATTGAGGTAGGTCGGGCCGCAGGTACACCAAAGCGAGATCAAGTCTTGGCGGCGCTCGCAAATATCGGCTAACCGCGAATTATTCGCAAGTGGTCTTTTATAAAGCGATTGCCTAACCTGTAGCCATGTCTGATGTTCTGAAAAATGATGATGTCGCCAAGATCTATATCGATGCACGTGGTCCACGATTTGGTGCAACGATTACAACAATCGTTCTTGCAATCGCGCTCGTTACTCAAAACAAGTGGGTTCTAGTTGCACAAGGAGTTGTATTTCTTATCGGCGCAGTCAAGGGTCCGCAATTCACCCCCTACGGATTAATTTTTAAGAACGTAGTCAAGCCTCGCCTTAAGGGTGTGGCACCAACTGAAGATGTCCGACCACCAAAGTTTGCGCAAGCGGTCGGTTTTGGCTTCGCACTCGTTGCCGCCATCGGAGCATTTGCTGGAGCCGATCTTGTATTTACTATCGCAGTTGGGATGGCTCTTGCTGCAGCCTTTCTTAATGCAGCCTTTAATTACTGCTTGGGGTGCGAGATGTACCTGGTTCTCATTCGCGCCTTAAGAAAGTAGACTCTGGCCTATGGCCGAAAAGCATGAGCTCCACGAAAAAGGTTTACGCCTGACACCACAGCGAGAACTCGTTCTTTCTGCAGTGCGCTCACTTGGCCATGCAACTCCGGAAGAGGTTGCTGAAAAAGTACGCCAGACACATCCGGGAATTAATTTATCTACCGTCTACCGCAACCTGGAAACACTAGAAAATGTTGGTCTTGTGCTGCACACCCACCTTGGCCATGGCGGTGCTACCTATCATGCAGCCGAAGAGCTCACACATCTGCACTTGGTCTGTGGAACCTGCGGATCTATCGGTGATGCACCTATCGATGTTGCAGCTAACTTTGTTCAGAATCTTTCAGATGACTTCGGCTTTAAGACTGACGTTACGCACTTTGCTATTTATGGCACCTGCGCTGCCTGTGTTAAGTAAGTCTGGGTTAAGTAAGAAATGACTGCCGTATTTGTAGAAGAAGGTCCCGATAAGGGCGCTATCTGGCATTTTGGTGAACCTAATAAAGAACAGCGCGCACTCCTTGAAGGTAAAGCGTGGGCCGATCTTTCACATTTAGCTATCGTTGCAGTAGCTGGCGAAGATCGCCTTAAGTGGCTCCATGATTTAACAACCCAGCATTTACTTGAATTTCAGATGGGCAGCTGGACATCGGCTTTGATTTTGGATCCGCAAGGGCACGTTGAATATCAATTTTCATTAGTTGACGATGGAACAACTACTTTTATTGTCCTTGATCCACATTTCGCTGAAGGTCTAATCACGTACCTCAACAAGATGCGTTTTATGTTAAAGGTTGAAGTCCGCGATGCATCAAGTGAATTTGCAGTCTTACGCGCACCAGGTGTGGCCAATGAAGTCGGTGGCCCATTTGCACTTGTGCCACGCGCTGAACTAGAGGAAATGAAAACTGCTTTCGATGCAAACGCCACACAAGTAGGCACTTGGGCACTTGATGCAGAACGTGTTGCTGCTGGGCGTCCTCGTCACGGATTTGATACCGATGCCAAGTCGATACCGAATGAACTCGGTGTCATACATGGCGCGGTACATATGAATAAGGGTTGCTACCGCGGTCAAGAAACAGTTGCAAAGGTTTATAACTTAGGCAAACCACCGCGTCGCTTAGTGATGTTGCACCTCGATGGCCACGCAGTTGTGATGCCCCCAACTGGAACACCGGTCATGAATGGTGAAGTACAGGTGGGCTTTTTAGGCACCGTTGCTCGTCACCATGAACTTGGCCCTATCGCACTTGCCATCGTGAAGCGAAATACCCCGGTCGATGCTGAGTTAACTGTTGAAGGTGTAGCCGCATCGCAACAGATTATTGTCGAGCCGTAGATGAAATTTGTTAGCCAACTTTTTCTTGTCTTTCTGGCTTGCCTGGCAATCATGTGGGCTGTGCGCAAGCTTTAAGAGTTACTCTTAGCCCATGGAGTCCTTCACAACAGTGGTTCTTGCACTGGTCTCACTTGTTGCAGGAATAGGGCTCGTTGTTTACGGCGTGAAAGGGCGCAGAGAATCGCAAGCACGCGATGGGCGCACATATAAGAGAGGCAGGCTCTAGTGGTCTTCACAATTCCAGAAGGTTTACATCCTGATCTCAACCCACTTGCCTGGATGGTCGGAACTTGGCGCGGTAAAGGTCGCGGTGAATATCCAACGATTCCCACCTTTGAATTCGCACAAGAGGTCACTTTTAATCACGATGGACGCCCGTTTCTCAATTACTTCTCGCGTTCATGGATCATCGATGCGGAAGGCGAAATCATTCGCCCGGCTGCATCGGAAGTCGGTTTCTGGCGTGTGCGTGAAAATAATGTTTTGGAAGTTGTTGTTTCACATAGCACCGGAATCTCGGAAGGTTGGGTTGGACAATTTGACGGTCCAAAAATTCAACTAGTAATGGATCAAGGGTATTCAGCGCCAACGGCAAAGATTGTTACAGCTGGTGTGCGCCTCTACGGTCTTGTTGCTGGCGAACTCTTCTTTGCATATGACATGGCGGCAGAGGGACAAGAGCTACAAGCACATATCTGGTCCACACTCGAGCGCCAGGTCGATTAATGTCTGATGCAGTACTTGCGCAGTATGTCCGCGATGGAGTTGTTGAATCTGAACACCGCGGATATTTATTGGCGCTCAACGCTGACGGTTCAGTTAATTTTTCCTTGGGCGATACCGACCATTTAATTTTTCCGCGCTCTACCGTTAAATGTATTCAAGGTGCCGCCATGGTGCGCGCTGGATTGAAATTAGAACCACGTTTGTTGGCACTTGGTTCATCAAGTCACTCAGGATCGGGCGAACATATTGCGGCTGTAAAGGAAATATTGGCGCTAGCCAAGCTCGATGAAAGTGCGCTGCAATGCATGCTCGATAAACCGCTAGGTGAATCAGAGCGTCGCGCGTGGGGCGATGCACCTGCCACACGAATTGCTATGAACTGCAGCGGAAAGCATGCCGCGATGTTATTGACCTGCGTTGCTAATTATTGGCCTATTGAAAACTATTTAGATGCGTCCCACCCATTACAGGTTGCTATTAAGCACGAGATTGAAATCTTAGCGGGTGAGCAAATAACGCTGACTTCAACTGATGGGTGTGGGGCTCCGCTATTTCTGCTTTCACTTGCTGGTCTTGCACGAGCAATTAGGGCAATAACTATTTCAACAGATCCGGTGCATCAATCGGTCATGCAAGCATCACGTGCATTCCCAAAGATGGTTGCTGGCAATGGGCGCCTTACAACGCAGATGATTGAAGCCGTACCGGGTCTATATATGAAAGATGGCGCAGAGGCGGTTGAGGTTGCTTCCATGACCGATGGACGCACACTTGTCTTTAAAGTTTCTGACGGCTCATTACGCCCCTTTAGAGTCTTGGTACATGCGGGTTTGAAGAAGTTAGGTATTGATAGCCCGTATGAAGTCGAGAATGTGCTTGGCGGCAGCGCAGTTATCGGCGCCATTCGCGCAACCTTTTAATCGCGCGTACCATTTAGCTATGAAACGCATCGCCACATTGATGGTGCACACATCCCCACTTGATCAAGCGGGTATTGGCGATGCCGGCGGCATGAATATTTATGTGGTTGAAGCCGCGCAGAATATGGCCGCGATGGGCGTTGCAGTAGATATTTTTACTCGCCGAACAAATAGTGAAATTGCAGATGTTGTTGAAATGTCACCTGGTGTGCGCGTTATTCAACTCAACGTTGGCCCAGTTTCTGGAGTTACCAAAGAACAGTTGCCTCGTTTTATTCCTGAGCTATCAGCGGCGTTTAAATTTGCTTTACAAGCAGAGGCATACGATGTGATTCATTCGCACTACTGGATCAGTGGGAAAGTTGCGATGCCAGTTGCGAAAGAACTCAATATTCCGCTGGTACACACAATGCACACCATGGCGCGAGTAAAGAATGTGAATTTAGCTGAAGGTGAAATGCCAGAGCCAATGATTCGGGTACAGGGCGAGACTCAAGTAGTTGCTGATGCCGACGCGCTTGTTGCCAATACCGATGCGGAAGCGGCATCGCTAGTTTCACTTTATGAAGCATGCCCTGACAATGTCTCGGTTGTAAGCCCCGGGGTAAACCTCAAGGTCTTCACACCAGGTGCTGGGCGTGCAAGTGCTCGTAAAGAGTTGGGCCTAGATCCCGATGCTCAGATCATCACTTTTGTAGGGCGCATCCAGCCGCATAAGGGCCCCGAGGTTCTTATCCGCGCAATCGCTGAAATGCTTTCACACTCGAAGCAGCTGCGCCCAAAGTTGATAGTTAACATTATTGGCGGCGCATCAGGTGCTAACCAGTCAGAAGTTGAACGACTTACTGAACTTGTTGCTTGGCTTGGAATTTCCGATGTTGTTCGCTTTGCACCCCCCGTGCTTCGTAAAGATTTACCACTCTGGTATCGCGCCGCAGATCTAGTTTGCGTCCCAAGTTACTCCGAAAGTTTCGGTCTGGTTGCACTTGAAGCACAAGCATGTGGCACACCTGTTGTAGCAACGGCGGTTGGCGGACTTCGCACAGCAGTTGCCGACGGTATCTCTGGGGTATTAGTAGACGGACATGATCCGCGTGCTTGGTCATCAGTCTTTGCTCGGTTATTGCAAGAACCACAGCGTCGGGTGCTGCTCTCTATGGGCGCCACCGAACATGCTTCACACTTTGGTTGGGATGCCACATCTCGCGGAACGCTAGATATCTACGATCGAGTCTTATCTGCTCGTCGCGATGCACAGAAGCACATTGGCTAAATGGCCCTTGATCCTGCAGTTGTCATTGAAGATTTTTTACAATCGCACGATTTAGATTTTGAGCGCAGTAATGAAAAGACTTTTATGGTCACGCTGCCTGGTGAAAAGAAGTTGCAGACGCATTGCGCGCTGGTAATTGGAGATCACTCCTTAAGTATTAATGCATTCGTAATTCGCAAACCCGATACCCACGAAGATGCGGTGCACAAATGGTGCATGACTAAGAATGCGCAGATGTATGGCATCGCATTTGCCATCAATGAACTGGGCGATATTTACTTAGTGGGACGGTTGCCACTGGGCGCCATAACGGCACAAGAGATAGATCGCATCATTGGTTCGGTACTGCAGTACTCAGATTCATCATTTAATCCGCTATTGGAACTTGGCTTTGCAGATGCAATCCGACGCGAGTGGGCTTGGCGAGTAAGTCGCGGAGAATCTTTGGCAAACCTTGAGGCTTTTACTCACCTCATTTAATTATTCCTTCTACTCGTGAGAAGATTCGGTCATGTCTAACTTCACTCTCATCTTGTTGCGCCACGGCGAATCCGAATGGAACGCCCTGAATCTCTTTACCGGCTGGGTCGATGTCCGACTCTCTGAAAAAGGTGAAGCGGAAGCTGCGCGCGGGGGAAAGTTGTTAGCTGAACGTGGACTCTTGCCAGACGTTGTTCACACATCACTTTTGCGACGAGCAATTCATACATCGCAGTTGGCACTCGATGCCTGTGATCGTCACTGGATTCCAGTTAAGCGCTCATGGCGATTAAATGAACGTCATTACGGCGCACTACAAGGTAAGGATAAAGCGCAGACTTTGGCTGAATACGGTGAAGAACAATTCACGCTCTGGCGCCGCTCTTTTGACACACCGCCACCGCTGATTGAAAAAGGTTCCAAGTATTCGCAAGATACCGATGCGCGTTATGCAGACCTTGGCGCCGAATTACCACTTACTGAGTGCCTAAAAGATGTAGTGGTGCGCATGGTTCCTTATTGGGAGCAATCAATCGTTCCAGATTTGAAGGCAGGCAAGGTTGTGCTCGTTACTGCGCACGGTAATTCACTTCGTGCATTGGTAAAACACCTTGAGGGAATCAGCGATGAAGATATAGCTGGCCTCAATATTCCAACCGGAATTCCACTGCTCTACGAGCTCGATGCCAATATGCAACCTGTGAAAAAAGGTGGCGAGTATCTAGATCCAGCGGCAGCAGCGGCTGCAATTACAGCTGTAGCAAATCAGGGTAAGAAGTAAAGCTTCGCGAAGAAGTTAGGGAGTAACGCCTGCGTAATCATCGCGCTTATCGCGAATGATTACATTGGCACTCACCACACCCGCGCGAGCAAATGCCAGTGAAAGCTTCACATTTGTGCCAGCTTCAGCGCCAACGCCGCTAAAGACTGCCTTGGTAGTCGCAGCATCGCCTTCAAAACGAATTGGCTTATTCTGATCAAGGTTCTGTTCGCCGGTAATTGCAGCGCCAATATTGTTTACCGACATTCCAAGCAACGCATCGCGCTCTTCTGAGTAATTAACAATTGTGCCCACTACAACGGCCGAGCCATCTTCGGTAGCAACAAGAAGTAAGTTGGTAACAGAGATGTTGTTGCCATCGCTCTTGATCATGATTTCGGCGCCATCTGTTACTTTCTTAACGTTGCGTGTTTCAGCGTTAGGACCAGAGCCACACGCAGTAAGCGAGAGAGCCATAGCAGTTGCTGTAATTGCAATTGAAAAAATCTTGATATGCGCACGACTCATGGCGAAATTATCTCATGTCAAATAAGCCATATTTGACGCTGCTTTAGCCGCTTACCCCGGGGTTTTCTATGTCGGTGATGGCTGGTAGAATTGACCCTCTACCGAAGGGCAATACATGACATTCAAGGTCGGCGAAACCGTTGTTTATCCTCATCACGGAGCAGCTCTTATCGAGGCAATTGAAACTCGAGTAATCAAGGGCGAAGAGAAGACCTACCTAGTATTGAAAGTTGCACAAGGCGACCTCACTGTCCGCGTTCCAGCCGAAAATGTAGATCTCGTTGGAGTCCGCGATGTCGTTGATTCAGCCGGCCTAGACCGCGTATTTAAGGTACTTCGCCAGCCATATACCGAAGAGCCAACAAACTGGTCACGTCGCTATAAGGCAAACCTAGAAAAGCTTGCATCAGGAGATGTCATCAAGGTCGCAGAAGTTGTCCGCGATCTCTACCGTCGCGATCTCGATCGTGGACTATCTGCTGGTGAAAAGCGCATGCTCGCCAAGGCGAAGCAGATTCTCGTCTCTGAGCTCGCACTTGCCGAGCGCACAGATGAAGAGAAGGCTGCAACTCTCCTTGACGAGGTTCTCGCTTCTTAATTCTTTTTAACTCATCCCTATGATCGCCGCAATTATCGCCGCTGCAGGTAGCGGCGAACGTTTCGGTGCATCAATTCCGAAAGCGCTCATCCAACTTGGTAATCGCACACTTCTACAACATTCCATCTCGGCGCTCTCATCGGTTGCAGACCAGATTGTTGTTACCGCACCCGCTGGATATGAAGATCAAATCCGCGCACTGGTGGGAACCGAAATCACAGTTGTCACCGGTGGTGCAACGCGTTCTGAATCCGTACGTCGTGGTCTTGCTGCAATTACAAGTGCTGATTTTGTTTTAGTTCACGATGCAGCGCGCGCACTTGCTAGTCGCGAACTCGCTGCCCGCGTTGTTGCTTCACTTAATTCTGGTGAAGTCGCAGTAATTCCCGCTCTGCCAGAAGTAGATACCGTCAAAATAATTGATGCGCAGGGTTATGTAACTTCAACTCCAGATCGCGCTTCACTGCGTCGGGTGCAGACACCGCAAGGCTTCGCTTATTCAGTTCTTAAGGGCGCACATCAAAATTCAGCAGATGCCACAGATGATGCAGTACTTGTTGCCGATGCCGGCCACAAAGTGCTCGTTATCGATGGTGAAGAGCGAGCAATTAAAATTACAACGCCACATGATCTGGCAACAGCGCTGCAATTTATGGGTCATGCACAATCATTTTCTACTGGTGTGGGCGTTGATGCACATGCATTTGGGCAGGGGCGCGAACTCTGGCTGGCTGGCTTACATTGGCCAGATGAAGTCGGCGTAGAAGGCCACTCTGATGGCGATGTGGCAGCGCATGCAATTTGCGATGCACTCTTTGCAGCAACAGGTTTAGGAGATCTCGGAAGCAACTTTGGAACATCGCGCCCAGAATATGCGGGAGCATCTGGCGTAAAGCTCTTGAAAGAGACCTACCTTTTGATTAGTAATGCCGGTTATTCAATCTCGCATGTATCAGTGCAAATCATTGGAAATCGTCCTCGCATCGGCGCTCGTCGGGCAGAGGCAATTGCAACTATGTCGGCAGCTCTTGGGGGCGCAGAGGTAGCGATTCTTGCAACAACGACCGATGGCATGGGCCTTACTGGTGAAGGTAAAGGTATTGCCGCGATTGCATCGGCCCTTGTTACCCGTAATCGCAGCTAACCCACTTTAGACTTTGGTCTCCGAGAGAAATCAGGGATAGTCATGGCCAGTAAATCAAAGCAACAACGTCAAAGAGCGGCTAATCGTAAAGAGAGCGCCTTCCTGGCAGTTGTCATTGCAATCGTGGCGTCGTTTCTAGCTCTGATTCAAAATAAGTACGGACAGTTTAGCGACATCCGTGGTTTTTATGGAATGCACTTTGCTGACGGACAGCATCACTGGCCATTTTCTACTCACACACTTCTTGGCGCCGCAGAATCTATTCACCCAGTGGAATACCCGGCGCTTACTGGCCTCGTCATGTGGCTTCTTTCATTCTTTATTGAACCAGCACAATATGCCTGGGTCGATTACTTTAGATTGACGGCAACGTTTCATATCGCCCTCTTTGCGTTAACAGCCTTTCTTATCAAGAAGTTAGCTGGTGCTAAATGGGCAATCATCTTTGCGCTATCACTGCCTGTTCTCTACTCACTCAACCGGAACTGGGATATCTGGGCAGTAGTCACAATGATCTGGGCGATTTATCTCTTTGAAAAAGGTAAAAAGAAACAGAGCGCCATCTGGCTGGCTGTATCAATTGCAACCAAATTCTTTCCCCTTGTTCTGCTCTTTCCGATTGCCATCTATTATTTTAGAAAGAAAGAGTTAAAGCAGTTCTTTATCTATTTTGCTTACACAGTTGGAGCATGGGTCTTAATCAACTTACCTTTTGCACTGATCAATTTCCGGGGATGGAGTTACTTCTACGAATTCAGCTTTGATCGTGCAATCGGATCTGCCTCGGTCTGGGAAGTAGCCTCAAGAATTGGTACACCCATTCCGACAACGGACGCCATGTTCTATGCACTCAACCTTGGAATTTTTACACTCTTAGGAATCTACCTGCTTAAGTCAAAGTTGCCGGTGCCACTCATTGAGAGTTCATTCCTGACACTCTTTGCATTTATCTTGTTTAATAAGCAGTACTCGATGCAGTACATCATCTGGCTCTCAGCTCTTGCTGTGATTGCGATTAGTAGGTTGAGTCAGAAGAAGCAGGTCACCATGATTTATGCCTACGTTGTATGGCAGATTGCAGATCTTGCATTCCAGTATGGATTCTTCCAAGGAATTCTCACTAGTACATACGCGGGTACAGCGACCCCAGCATCACCAGAAATCACCGGCATGACCTTTGGTGTCATCGGCGTCATTCGCTACATTGTTGCCGTCGGCTTTGCATTCTTGCTTGCTAAGTTTCTTTATGATGAAAAGCGAGCGATAACGCCTACAAAATAGGGGAGAGTTTGAGAAATCAGATTCCTAGGTAGAATTGCCTAATGAGTTCGCTAGCTTTATATGACACGCTAACGCGAACCACCTCTGAATTTATCCCGCTCAAAGCTGGCGAAGTTGGCATCTATCTATGTGGTGCCACCGTGCAAGCACCGCCACATATTGGCCATGTGCGATCTGGAGTTAACTTCGACATCTTGCGTCGTTGGTTAACAAAGAGCGGTTACAACGTCACATTTATTCGTAACGTCACAGATATTGATGACAAGATTTTGCATAAGGCTGTACACGAAGAATCACCTTGGTGGGCTGTAGCTATGAAATATGAGCGCGCATTTACTGAAGCCTATGCAGCGCTCAATGTCTTGCCGCCAACCTATGAGCCACGTGCAACGGGGCACATCACACAGATGATTGAATTGATGCAGACGCTGATTGAAAAAGGTGCGGCATATGCACCAGGTAATGGCGATGTGTATTTAGAGGTTCGTAAACTTTCTTCCTATCTCACTCTTTCGCGTCAGAAGTTAGATGATCTATTGCCGGCTGCCGATGCCGATGAAACATTTAAAAAAGACCCACGCGACTTTGCGCTGTGGAAGGCGGCAAAGCCCGGAGATCCATCGTGGCCAACTCCGTGGGGGCCGGGCCGACCTGGTTGGCACTTGGAATGTTCGGCGATGGCGCACCAGTATTTAGGTGAAGCATTTGATATTCATGGTGGCGGACTCGATCTAATTTTTCCGCATCATGAAAATGAAATCGCACAATCAGAAGCTGCCGGTTATGGCTTTGCTAAGCGTTGGTTACATAATGCGTGGGTAACGGCATCTGGTGAAAAGATGTCGAAGTCTATAGGTAATTCGCTGCAGGTGCACGAACTTTTGAAGAGCGTGCGCGGAATAGAGCTACGTTGGTATTTAGGTTCTGCTCATTACCGTTCGATGCTCGAGTTTTCACATGAAGCTTTGGCTGAATCTGCTACAGGCTTTCGTCGCATTGAAGGATTCTTACAGCGCTCTGTTGAAATCCTTGGAACAGAACCGGTACCTACTATCTCAAAAGCATTTACTGATGCGATGAATGATGATTTAGCTGTGCCCACAGCGCTGGCTTCGATTTCGGAGGCGCTGCGAGCAGGCAATAGCGCCATTACTGCAGGGGATATCGCAACAATTAAATCCTCAGCTGATGAAATCCGTGGGGCGCTAGAAGTGCTTGGCTGCGATCCATTTGATGAAGCTTTTGCTTCAAGCACAGCGGTTGAAGATATAGGCGCGGCGCTCGATGGCGTTATTCAATTGGCGTTGGTGCAACGCACGGCAGCGCGCGAACGAAAAGATTTTGCGGCATCTGATCAAATTCGTGATGGCTTAGCAGCACTGGGAATTACTATTGAAGATACAGCTCAAGGGCCACGTTGGTCGATTACTGGAAATGGAAGTAACTAATAATGGCCGGTAATGCGAAACCACGTGGAGCGGTACGTAAGAGTAAAAAGGGACCAACATCTGGAACTGGCGGAAATAATAAGCGCCGGCTAGAGGGTAAGGGCCCAACACCCAAGGCAGAAGATCGTCCATATCACGCAGCTGCTAAGCGCAAGAAGGCTGCCGAAAAAACTGCAGCAAAGAAGCCAGCAGCAGCCGGACGTAAATTTTCTAAGGGCGATGCACCACGAGGTGAAATCGTTGCCGGGCGTAACGCAGTCCTTGAAGCGTTGCGCGAATCTGTTCCAGCAACTGAATTACTTGTCGCGCGCAGCATCGATGTCGATGATCGCGTTGCTGAATCGCTGCAGATTGCACTTAATCATGGACTATCAATTCGCGAGGCACACCGAGCTGAAGTTGAAGGAATTTCTCCCAATAGCCAAGGAATTATTCTTTCGATTAAGCCATTTCAATACTCTTCTTTTGAAGAGATTACCCAACGTGCAAAGAATCCGATGTTATTAGTTGCACTAGACGGCGTGACAGATCCACGTAACCTTGGCGCAATTGTGCGAAGCGCGGCAGCCTTTGGTGCATCAGGTGTCTTGATGACTGAACGTCGCGCTGCTGGAATGACAGCATCAGCGTGGAAATCTTCTGCGGGAGCGGCTGCTCGTCTGCCGATTGCACAGGTAACAAACCTTGCCCGCACTATCGATGAAGCTAAGAAGCTGGGCTGTTTTGTAGTGGGCCTTGATGGCGAATCCGATGTGAAAATTAGCGAGATGAAGGTTGCGACCGAAAACCTGATGGTGATTGTGGGTTCTGAAGGTAAGGGGCTGGCACGCCTGACGCGTGAAAAGTGCGATCTGGTTGTCTCTATTCCAATTAGCGCAAGCACCGAATCATTGAACGCATCTGTTGCAACATCTATCGCGTTGTACGCAGTCGATGAGGCCCGGCGCAAAGGTTAGGCGCGTGAGTTAATTGGCCATGACATACCAACGTTTTATCGTCTGCGGTGATTCTTACTCTGAAGGAATGTCCGATGAAGTAATTAATGGCCAGTATCGAGGGTGGGCTGATCGCACTGCAGATGCAATGGCGCAGGCGCACGCGAATTTCACCTATGTGAATTTAGCAGTGCGTGGAAAATTATTAGGCCAAGTTGTGGAAGATCAAGTACCGACCGCACTGGCTTTTGTAACAGGCGCCGACACTTTGGTTTCGTTTCATGCCGGTGCAAACGATGCGCTACGTCCGGGATACCAAGCAGACGTTGCTATCGCCTTGTATCAAGAAGCGGTGCGGCTCATTGCGAAATCAGGTGCGCAGGTAATGCTCTTTACCGTGTTGGAGAAAACTGGCAACACCGGGCGCGGTGCCCAGGTGTGGGAGAAACGTTTCTCGGCATTTAATAGAGGCGTGCGCGAAGTGGGTGCAGAAGTTGGCGCCATTGTTGTCGATGCTAATCAAGAGAATTTCTTAAGCGATCGTCGCTTTCTAGCATTTGATCGATTACATCTCAATGCCGAAGGTCACTATCGCTGCGCGGAAGCAGTGAAAGAAAAGATTGGCTTGCCATTTAATCCAGCATGGCGAACACCGCTACCGCCGGCGAAGAAAGTTCCATGGATTGCACAGAAGGCGATCACTGTTGCCTGGTTTGTTATCTTCGCGTTGCCATGGATTTTCCGCCGTATCCGAGGTAAATCTTCTGGCGATGGCAGAAGCGCTAAGTACCCGATTCCAACCGCCTGGCCGAAGTAACCCCGCAACGATTTTTACAATTGGGCGATAAATGCCATAATTACGCCCGCAACACGCCTCCCTAGCTCAGTGGTAGAGCAGCTCACTTGTAATGAGCAGGTCATCCGTTCAATCCGGATGGGGGGCTCCAAGATTCACTCCAGCGATAGGCGAAAGGAGTACACATGTCGGCCGACTCATTTGCCCATGAATCCTTTGATGATCTCATCGCTGCAAACACTGAATATCAGAAAACATTTAAGTACTCAGAGCTCACCGGATCTGCTGCCAAGGGTCTGGCAATCGTCACCTGTATGGATTCACGCATTAATCCACTTTCAGTTGTAGGTATGAACTCGGGAGATGCAAAGATTCTTCGAAATGCCGGCGCGCGCGTAACAGAGGACGTGCTTCGTACGCTAGTTCTTGCGACATATTTGCTCAACGTTAATCGCATCTTGGTGATGCCACATACTGATTGCGCTATGGCGCGCGGTGATGAAGCGGCAATTCATAAACTGATTGACGACAAGTATGGCGTTAATACTTCGAGTCTTGAATTTAAAACAACAACCGACCAGGTAGGTGCGCTCGCATCAGATATCAACCGCGTGCGTTCATACCCTCTGCTTCGTGAAGGCGTTGTTGTTGCAGGTGCAATTTATGATGTGAAGACTGGAAAAATTACTCCGTACGAGGGTTAACTCGCCGCATCGGCATCTTTGTAATTGGGTAACTTAAATCGCCTAAAAATTCTTGAATCAGCACCTGTGTGATGGTTGGTTTTTCTACAACAAACCCATGTGAAGCACCGGGAACAATTGCCAGTTGCCCAAGCGGAATATTTTCATAGAGTTCGATTGTGTGGGCATGCGAAATGACATCGTCATCGCCGGCGATAACAAGAGCCGGACATTGAATCTGATGCAAATCTGCGGTGGTCAAAGTCGGCTCTGATTTCCAAATTTTCGTCATCCGGGTAATTTTTTCGGCCAGCGTATGGGGTGCATCAGGTGAGGTGCGGTCGTACTCTTCTTGATCTTCAACTGAGATGACACCATCGAATTCAGGCATCGGCAAGGTTCCACTAAAGTGAAAGTTTGCACCTAAGGTAACAATTGAGCGCACAAGTTCGGGGCGTTGTATTGCCACCATCAGCGCGATATTGCCACCATCGCTATAACCAATCAGGTGCGCTGGTTCTTTCACAACGTTTTCTAGGTATGCAATCAACTCTTTTGTTTGGTAATCAAAGTGCAAACTGCCCGGTTTATCTCCGCTAAATCCGTGGGCGGTTCGGTCGTAGGCAAAGATATGAAAGTCATCTTCGATAGCTGGCAGAATGCGTAGATCAAAGTGCGATGTTTGGCTTAAGCCTCCGTGAAGTAATACAACGGCCTCGCCATTGTTATCCCACTCGTAGCAATAGAGTGGATTACCTGCTACTTCGAGATATTTTTCTTGCATCCCAAAAGCTTTAGAGAGCATCCATGATGTGGCGATTGCCGCGATCAAATGTGAGGTAGTTCCAAGACCAGTCGACGATTGTGCCCACTTTGTTGCGCCCACCCATGAGGTAGAACAAGTGCAGGAATAACCAAGCAAACCAAGCAAGTGGACCGGTCATTTTTATTCCACGGAATTCAACGACCGCTTTATGGCGACCAATTGTTGCCATCGCGCCTTTATCAAAGTACTTAAATGGCGAAAGTGATTTACCTGATTCTTTGCGGA
Organism: Streptomycetaceae bacterium; assembly: GCA_027483765.1. Classification (GTDB taxonomy): domain Bacteria; phylum Actinomycetota; class Actinomycetes; order Nanopelagicales; family Nanopelagicaceae; genus Planktophila. The sequence continues at coordinate 125,176 of JAIXTW010000006.1, read as the reverse complement.
GAATCTGCTTTGCCACCCATTTAGCTTGCTGAAGCGCAACGGGTGCAACCATTGGCAAAAAGCGGCCGTCGGCGCCTTTAGTGCCGTTGATATCACCGATAGCCCAAATATTTGGATAGTTACGAACCTCTAAGTTTTCATCGGTATCGATACGTGTTCCAGCGAGCGGAAGATTGAGAATACTTGCAGTGGGTTCACCCTTCACACCGGCAGCCCAAATAGTTACCTCTGCTGGAATCGGTTCGCCTTCTTTTAAAATAATTTGTCGAGACTTTACTTCGCGCACCGCAGTGTTGGTGCGAACAATGACACCAAGCTTGCGAAGATCTGATTCGGCACGCGCTGATAGCTTCTCGCTAAACATCGGCAGAATACGTGGGCCAGCTTCAATGAGATAGACATCGATATGTTCTGCCGCCGCCGCTAAATCATTTTTCAATGGTCCGCGCTTAAGTTCGGCGAGTGCGCCAGCCATCTCTACTCCAGTGGGCCCGCCGCCAACGACAGCGATAGAAAGTCTGGTGTTATCTTCAAAGCGAGCTAAATCTTCAAAACGTCGCATCACTTCTGCACGAATCATGAGCGCTTCGTGCACGCTCTTCATACCAAGTGCATGATCCACAACTCCCGGAACGCCAAAGTCTGCGGTGACAGAACCCAGCGCGACAATCAGGTGATCAAAATCTAGCGATTCAGAGGAATCAAGTTTTACTGATTTGTTCTTATGATCAACTGAGATAGGTGAGCCCATACGAAATTTCACACCGCTATCGCGCAGTGCGCCGCGAATTGGGTGAACAACGTGGTCGGCAGCCAAGCCCGCAGTTGAAACTTGATAAAGAAGTGGCAAGAAAGTTTGGAAGTTATGGCGGTCAACGAGTGTGACATCGGCCTTGTCTGCCAGGGCGCGCGCTGCGGTGAGACCACCGAAACCGGCGCCAAGAATGACTACGCGAGGTCGAGTAGAAGTAGCCATGTGCTCAGTCTAGGCTCAATCTATGGAATCACAGAATCAGGACCGGCTCTACCTTGTTACCGGCGCATCTGGATATGTGGGGGGCCGTTTGGTGCGAGTGCTTCTAGAAGATAAGAAGCGAGTGCGGGTATTCGTTCGCGATGCACGAAAAATTCAGGGCCATACCTGGATCAATGATGTGGAAGTCTGCGAAGGAACTGCAACAAGCGGTGAAGATTTAGCGCGAGCACTCGATGGCGTGCACACTGCCTACTACTTATTGCATTCCATTAACGTGGCGACAGATTTCGAAGCTGTGGAAGCCGAGATGGCGCATAACTTTGCGGACAAGGCTGAAGCAGCCGGCGTAAAGCAGATTGTTTATTTGGGCGGAATTGCTAACGATGAAAACCGCAGTCGCCACTTGTTATCGCGTATGAACACTGGAATTGAATTGGCATCTACATCGGTGCCAGTACTCGAGCTTCGCGCCGGAATTATTATTGGTTCAGGTTCGGCCTCATTTGAAATGTTGCGTCATCTCACCCACCGTTTGCCGATTATGACCACGCCAAAGTGGGTTTCAAACCGTACGCAGCCAATTGCGATTCGCGATGTGCTTTATTACCTGCGCAATGTGGCGAATTTAAAGAATCCAGTTAATCGCATCTGCGATATCGGTGGCCCAGAAGTAATGTCGTATGCCGGCATGATGCAGAAGTTTGCTCACCTGTCAGGGCTGCGAAAGCGAATCATTATTCAGGTTCCGGTGTTGACGCCAAAACTTTCAAGTTTATGGATCGGTTTTGTGACACCTGTGCCTACTTCACTTGCGCGACCACTTGTTGAATCACTCATCAGTGAAGTAGTAGCAGACCCGCGTAAAAGTATTAGCGATTTGATTCCGCCTCCTGCCGAAGGTCTACTCACTGTTTCACAAGCGATTCACTTAGCCTTAACGCGTACTGCAGAAAACTCAGTTTCTACACGTTGGTCTGATGCCGCGTTTCCTACAGCGCCATGGCAGAAAGCACAGAGCGATCCAGATTGGGCGGGAGAGCTCACACTGAAAGATCATCGCGTGATAACTACCGATGTTCCGATTAAATATGTGTGGGAGCAGATTGAAGGAATCGGTGGAGATCGCGGTTGGTTTGGTTCTGGTTGGCTCTGGTATTTACGTGGACTCATTGATCGCGTAGTGGGCGGCGTTGGTTTGCGTCGCGGTCGCCGCGATCCGCATCACTTACGTATTGGTGACAGCTTAGATTTCTGGAGAGTCGAAGGACTAGTTCCAGAACAACATTTGCGACTCTATGCCGAAATGATTCTGCCCGGAAAAGCATGGTTGGAATTTCATCTGGAAGAAGTTGATGGAAAGACTGTGCTCACCCAAGATGCGCTCTTTGAACCACGCGGTTTAGGTGGCCAGATTTATTGGTATCTGGTTTCGCCCTTTCATTTCTTTATCTTTCCAACAATGGCCCGCAATATAATTAAAGCTGCTCGTAAATCCCACACTTCGGCCTAACTCCGACATAAGATTTGCGATATGTCTGCGTTAGAAAATCCCGAGACTGCTGGTTCTACATTGACCGAGCTCGAAACGCGCATCCTGGAATTCGAACGTAACTGGTGGCGTTTTGCTGGCGCCAAAGAGAGCGCCATTAAAGAGCTCTTCGATTTATCGGCTCCTCGTTACTACCAACTGCTCAATGACCTCATTGATCGCGCAGATGCCCTTGAGGCCGCTCCGATGCTGGTTAAGCGCCTTCGCCGCCTGCGCGAAGCCCGCATGAGCGCTCGTACCGCCCGCTAAATCCCTCCCAATTCCACCGCTAGCCTCGCTCGTTTTGCGGGCTGGAATAAGAACGTCTAGATTTGGCGTTAGCACTCGGAGGTCGAGAGTGATAACCGATCTAGCAGTACCGAGAAGACCAACTATTAGGAGCTAATGACTATGGCAAAGCAGATTGCCTTTAATGAAGAAGCCCGCCGCGGATTAGAGCGCGGAATGAATGTACTTGCCGACGCAGTCAAGGTAACCCTTGGACCCCGCGGCCGTAACGTCGTACTTGAAAAGAAGTGGGGCGCGCCAACAATCACCAACGACGGCGTCTCAATCGCAAAAGAGATTGAACTCGATGATCCTTGGGAGAAGATTGGCGCAGAGCTAGTTAAGGAAGTTGCTAAGAAGACAGATGATGTCGCTGGCGATGGAACAACTACTGCGACCGTTCTTGCTCAAGCACTTGTTCGCGAAGGACTTCGCAACGTAGCCGCGGGATCAAACCCAATGGCACTCAAGCGCGGAATTGAAAAGGCGGTAGCAGCAATTGTTACTGAGCTCGGTTCAATGGCCAAGAGCGTTGATTCAAAGGAACAGATTGCAGCAACTGCATCTATCTCTGCCGCCGATGCAACTATCGGTGAAATGATTGCCGAAGCGATGGATAAGGTCGGCAAAGAAGGCGTTATCACTGTTGAAGAGTCAAATACATTTGGTCTTGAACTAGAACTCACCGAAGGTATGCGCTTTGACAAGGGTTATGTATCGCCATATTTCGTCACAGATACAGATCGCATGGAAGCAGTTCTCGAAGATGCATACGTGCTCATCGTGAACTCAAAGATTTCAAATATTAAGGATCTCGTTCCAGTACTTGAAAAAGTTATGCAATCAGGTAAGCCACTTGCAATCATCGCTGAAGATATTGAAGGCGAAGCACTGGCGACTCTCGTTGTTAACAAGATCAAGGGAACATTCCGTTCAGCTGCTGTTAAGGCGCCCGGCTTTGGAGATCGTCGTAAGGCGATGCTTCAGGACATTGCAATCCTTACTGGCGCCACAGTTATTTCAGAAGAAGTTGGCCTCAAGCTAGAAACAGCTGGCCTAGAACTTCTTGGTCGCGCTCGCAAGGTTGTTATCTCTAAGGAAGAGACAACCATCGTTGAAGGTGGCGGAGATGACGCACAGATCAAGGGACGCGTTGCACAAATTCGTTCCGAAATCGAGAAGTCAGATTCAGATTACGACAAAGAGAAGCTACAAGAGCGTCTCGCAAAGCTTGCTGGTGGCGTTGCTGTCATCAAGGCAGGCGCTGCAACAGAGGTAGAACTCAAAGAGCGTAAGCACCGCATCGAAGATGCAGTTCGCAACGCTAAGGCTGCAGTAGAAGAAGGAATCGTTGCCGGTGGTGGCGTCGCACTTCTTCAGGCAGCAACAGCAGCATTTAAAAAGCTCAAGCTTGAGGGCGATGAAGCAACAGGTGCGAAGATTGTTGAAGTATCAATCGAAGCTCCACTGAAGCAGATTGCAATCAACGCTGGCCTTGAAGGCGGAGTTGTGGTTGAGAAAGTTCGCAACCTAGAAGCTGGTTTCGGACTTAACGCTGCATCAGGAGAATATGTAGACATGATCAAAGCTGGCATCATCGATCCAGCGAAGGTCACACGTTCTGCACTTCAGAATGCGGCATCAATTGCTGCACTCTTTATTACAACAGAGGCAGTTATCACCGATAAGCCTGAGCCAAAGGGTGCAAACCCTGCGCCACAGGGCGGCGGAGATATGGACTTTTAATCCGTTAAAAGTCGCATGAGGAGGGACTTTTAAAGTCCCTCGTATAAAAGTTACGAAGGCCCTCGAGATTAACGTCTCGGGGGCCTTCTGCTTTACGATTAGCAGATGAAGATTTTCGAAGCGCAGAACGTTGCCCGCGATGCCGCATTGGCAGATGCTGAATTTGCAACACAAGTCGGCGACTTCGTTTCAGTTGAATACGACGACGATAATCGCGTCGCTACATATCTTTTCGCAGCTGAAATCGCCGGCTATGTTGGATGGCGTTGGTGCATCACACTCGCCAAAGTTGATGAATCTGCTGAACCAACTATCTGTGATGTTGTTATTTTGCCTGGCCCTGATTCACTTATTGCACCCGATCACATTCCATATATGGATCGCATCTTGCCGGAAGATATTGAACCGGGAGTTATCGTTCCAAGTATTCTCGAAGATACCCGCCTTGTGCCTGGAGTTAACTCACTTGTGCAAGATGAAGACCTCGATGCAACGCAAGTATTTGATTTAGGTTTGATGCGCCCGCGCGTACTTTCTATCGAAGGTCGCGATCAAGCAAGTAAGCGTTGGTATGCCGGTGATCGCGGACCGAATACACCACTGGCACAAGGTGCGCCAAAGCCATGTGCATCATGTGGGTTCTTTATTCCCATTGCTGGATCACTTCGTTCAGCATTTGGCGTCTGTGCCAATGCGATAGCACCTGATGATGCACGCGTAGTTTCAGTCGATCATGGGTGTGGAGCTCACAGCGAAGCGACCCTGTGAAGCCGAGCAAATAGAACGAGCGAAGCGACTTTGTAAGCGTAAAACCAGGTAGCAAGCCCTGAGCTAAGTGCGATAAATTAGCCCCCTGTCCGAATCCCCCGGCTACTAAACGAGTACCGTAAGAATTTAAGGAGTACGTGCAATGCCTACAGGAAAAGTTAAATGGTTTTCCCTTGAAAAAGGCTTTGGATTTATTGCATCTGATGAAGGCGAAGATGTTTATCTAGCCGGATCAGCACTCCCAGAAGGCGTTGCAACAGTTAAGCCTGGAACAAAGCTTGAGTTCAGCGTGATTGATTCTCGTAAAGGTCCGCAGGCAATGTCTGTGCACATCATTGATGCACCTGTTTCACTTGCGGATAATTCACGCGTTAACAACGATGATCTCGCTGCCATGATCGAAGACACCATCAAGATTCTTGATCGCGTTGGAAATGGTCTACGCCAGGGACGCCACCCATCGGGGGCTGAGGCAGAACGCCTTGGTCGGGTGCTTCGCGGTATTGCTTCGCAACTAGAAGCTTAAATTCCACTTCGCCGGCTGCGCCGGATTGAGTAACGAATTCCGATAACGCCTAACAGGGCGCCGACAACGCACGTCCAGATAATTTTAGATTCTGCATCCATGGCCAGTGCAACAACCCCGGCACCGATCCAGGCAATGGTGCCAGCTGCAATCAGGGTTACTACGCTTTTGATATTACTTGCCATGGCTAAATCGTAACGCTAGTTACCCAGGAAAATAAGTGCAACGAGTGCGATAAGTGTTAGTGCGGTAATGAGTCTGCGACTTTTATAGTTCATCGACTGGCTCCACGTGCGAAGGAATGAATTGAATAACTGCGTAGGCGATAATCATGAGCACTGGCACCATCAGGTATGCACGAGAGATTCCAAGATGATCACCCAAGACTCCCAACACAAACGGTGAGAGCCCAATCGCAAATCCTGCAGCTAGCGAATTCTTTCCCATCGCCAAATCAGGACGACCACCACTAAGTCCAATGAGTCGAATGGAAGAAAGGGTGAACTGACCGGAGACCCCAACACCTGTCACAAAGAGCGAAAGGATGCTGATTGTTAAGTTATGTGAAAACCACAAAACCGCAAAACCAATGAACTCGATTGCAATAAAGATCTTTAGCTGAATATCAATCTCCCATTGCTTAAGCAAGATGGGACCAAACCAGCGCCCAGTAGCCATTCCAGAACCAAATGCCACAACTGCAAGTGTGGCAATGGCTGGAACTGAATCAGTGCGATCGATAATGAGGGCGGCGGACCAGAATGAGAGTGCGAATTCGCTGGAGATACATGTGAAGAATCCGAATAGCGAGATCCAGAAATTGCGTGAAAGTTTTCCGCCTTGTGGACCGTGCTCGTTAGGAACGTGCGCATCTACATCTTTAATTCTACGAAAGAAGAATAGATAGAGGGCGACAGGCAAGACAGTCAAGATTCCGATTCGCCACTGATCACGGAAGTTATCCGCTATTAGTCCTACGATCAAAGTTCCTAGTACAAAACTAACTGAGCCAATTGAATTGGCTTGCGAGACTGCAACTGGCGATTGCTTGCCGTAGTGCTGGTTGAGCGATGTCACGTAATTATTAATGACGAGAGATACGCCAAAGCCAGTAACGAGAGCGGCAAGAATTGTGAGCTGAACTGGTCTTGCTGCAACAAAGGCCATAACACCGAGTGAAAAAATAGTGAGTCCAAGCCAACCGGTATTTGTGCGTCCGAATTTGTGGACCAGGTGTGGATTCGAAAGACCGGCGAAGATGGCAGCAACACCGAGTGCGGTGCCATGTAGACCGGCGATAGTCAGCGATGTATTTTGATCAGCGCGCAGCAATGGTTGGGATGGACCAAAAGCACCCAAAAAGAAGTTGATGCACATACTTTGTAGTGCAACGGTCCAGAAAAAGGAGTCGCGTTTTATTCTATGCGGCATAAATTAGAGCTTAGCGACGACGAAGTCGATTGATGCAGTGAGCGCATCAATATCGGCAGGGTCGACCGCTGGGAACATACCGATACGAAGCTGGTTCTTACCAAGCTTGCGATATGGCTCTGTATCCACAATTCCATTTGCACGAAGTGCAGCAGCAACCGCTGTTGCATCGATGGCATCATCAAAGTTAATCGTGGCGACAACTTTTGAACGCTGCGCAGGGTTTGTAACAAATGGAGTTGTGTAGCTGGTCTTTTCCGCCCACCCATACAGACGTGAAGCAGAATCTGCGCTGCGACCGGCAGCAAACTTCAGCCCACCATTTGCGTTCATCCACTTCACTTGCTCGTCGAGCAACATCAAAGTAACAAGCGCTGGAGTGTTGTATGTCTGATCAAGACGTGAATTTTCAATTGCGATACCAAGATCAAAGAATGCTGGTACCCAACGGCCGCTAGCTTTGATCTTCTCTGCACGCGCAATTGCAGCAGGGCTCATGAGTGCAAACCAGAGCCCACCATCTGATGCGAATGATTTTTGTGGTGCGAAGTAGTAAGTATCAAATTCTTTGGCATCTACTTCTAGGCCGCCAGCTGCAGAAGTTGCATCAACGAGTACTAGCGCACCATCTGTACCTGCCGGGCGCTTAATCTGCATCGCCACACCAGTTGAAGTTTCATTATGAGTAAGTGCATAAACATCGATGCCAGCTTCAGCTACCGCCTCTGGGTGTGAACCCGGCTCTGCCTTAATGACAGTTGGCTCACCAAGAAATGGTGCTTCTTTCGCAGCTGATGCAAACTTTGATGAGAATTCACCGAAAACTAAGTGCTGTGAGCGATCTTCGATTAATCCAAATGTTGCGATATCCCAAAATGCGGTGGATCCACCGTTGCCGAGGATTACTTCATAACCTTCGGGAAGTGAGAAGAGCGATGAGAGACCTTCGCGCACACTTTTAACAACGTTCTTCACCGGCTTCTGTCGGTGTGATGTTCCAAGAATGTAATTAGCACCGGGTGCAGTTAACGCTGCAAGTGCCTCGGGACGAATCTTTGATGGACCACAACCGAAACGACCATCTTGTGGCTTGAGGTTGTCGGGAATAATTATCTCTGCGCTCATGGGCAAAGACTAAGGGTAGTAACGACCTACTTCCCAATCCGCACTCGTGTTAGCCCGCTCATAGCGCAGGCGATCATGCAAGCGTGAGTAACGCCCCTGCCAAAACTCGATGCTGATTGGCGTGACGCGATAACCACCCCAGTGCGGCGGACACGGAACAACGCTTCCTTCTGGCCATTTTTGCGCAGCACCGGCAAAGCGCTGTTCTAATTCTTCGCGCGAAGCAAGTGGTGCGGATTGGGCCGATGCCCATGCACCAATCTGTGAACTCCATGGTCGCGTTGCAAAGTAATCTTCTGATTCTGCTTGCGAAACCTTTTCCGCATATCCGCTAATGGAAACTTGTCGTTCCATCGCATACCAAGGGAAGAGCAGAGTCACCTGGTCGTGCATCTCCATCGCTTGTGCTTTGCGCGATGAGTAGTTGGTAAAGAATGTAAAGCCACCTTCAGAAACATCTTTGAGTAAAACGGTGCGAGTAGTTATCGCGTCGCGTCCTTGGGCGTCACTGCCTAAGGTGGAGAGGACCATCGCATTGGCTTCAACAATGAAATCATTCGCGGCCGCTTCGCTAAGCCACTGGTGGAATGCCTCAAATGGATTGGCCGGCAAGGATTCGAGTCCGACCTCGCCGTAAGAGCGGCGCATCGCCCGGATTGCATCTCGTTCCATTTGGCTCATAGATGTATCGAACCTCACTTTTGCCGCGAGTGCATCCCCGCATGATGTGGTGGTCAGCACCCCCGCGGTAGGTGCAGAATTGGCCTCACCATTACGAAGGAGCCAGACGTGTCAGATGATTTCAAACCAGGTCTAGAAGGCGTAATCGCATTCGAATCTGAAATTGCAGAGCCAGATAAAGAAGGCAGCGCGCTTCGTTACCGTGGCGTTGATATCGAAGATCTTGTTGGTCGCGTCTCATTCGGAAACGTATGGGGACTTCTTGTTGATGATGAATTTAATCCAGGGCTTCCAAATGCTGAGCCATTCCCACTACCTGTTCACTCAGGTGATGTTCGCGTAGATATTCAATCTGCGATTGCAATGCTTGCTCCATCATGGGGCTTTAAGCCACTTCTTGATATTTCAGATGAAGAAGCTCGCAGCAACCTTGCGCGTACATCTGTGATGGTTCTTTCTTATCTTGCACAATCTGCTCGCGGAATCTTTGCCAATCCAGTATCAGAGGCGGCAGTTGATAAAGCTCATACCGTCGTAGAGCGCATGATGATTCGCTGGCGTGGCGAGCCAGACCCAGCACACGTTCGTGCAATCGATGCTTACTTTGTATCTGCGGCAGAGCACGGAATGAATGCTTCAACATTTACTGGTCGCGTTATTGCATCAACTGGCGCGGATGTTTGCGCCGCACTTTCGGGTGCAATCGGTGCGATGTCAGGTCCACTTCACGGTGGCGCACCATCTCGCGTTCTTCACATGATTGAAGAAGTTGAGAAGACAGGAAATGCGGAAGCGTATGTAAAGGGAATTCTTGATCGTAAAGAACGCCTGATGGGATTTGGTCACCGCGTATATCGCGCTGAAGATCCACGCGCTCGCACACTACGTCGCACAGCGAAAGAACTTAACGCACCACGTTATGAAGTAGCAGAAGCACTTGAGAAGGCTGCGCTGAAGGAACTGCACGAGCGTCAACCAGATCGCGTGCTAGAAACAAACGTTGAATTCTGGGCGGCAATCATTCTTGATTTCGCAGAGGTACCAGCTCCGCTCTTTACCTCAATGTTTACAGCTGCTCGCACTGCGGGTTGGTCTGCACACATTCTTGAGCAGAAGCGCACCGGTCGCCTTATTCGTCCATCAGCACGTTACGTCGGAAAGGCTCCTCGTAAGCCTGAAGATGTAAAGGGCTGGGACGCAACTGTCGAGCAACTTCACAAGTAGTTTCACTCCCTATGCGAAACATCATCTGGTTTCGCCGAGACCTGCGTATTGGTGATCACCCTGCGCTGCTAGAAGCAATCAAAAATTGTGATGAAATTGTTCCTGTCTTTATTTTGGATAAGCAGCAGATCGCCGAAGCTGGCGAGAAGTTACTTGCCTACATGGGCCAATCGCTGCGCGCACTCGATGAATCACTCGGCAACACTTTGCACATCATTGAAGGCGATCAGGTTGAAGTTTTGCAAGAACTGATTGCACGCTATGACGTGAAGGAAGTTCATATCTCAGCCGAGTACGAACGCTATGGCGCAGCGCGCGATGCGCGAGTAGAAGCTGCGGGAATTCCACTTATTCGCACTGGTTCGCCTTATGCAGTTGCACCTGGTCGCGTGCGCAAACCAAGTGATGACACGCCATACAAGGTCTACACACCGTTCTATCGCGGTTGGCGCACACATGGTTGGCGCGCAGCTGCTGTCACACCAAAAAATATAAAGGCGCCTACGCCGCCACCTGAGTACCGAGCGTTTCCAGATTTCGTGATGCCGAAAGATGTTCGTGTAATTGCCGCTGGCGAAGCAGCAGCGCTGAAGAGATTTAAAGAGTTTACGAAGAACGGCCTTGATAGCTATGACGAGAACCGAAACTTTGCCGGCATCGATGGCACATCAAAAATGAGCACCTACTTAAAGTTTGGCGAGATTCACCCCCGTACTTTGCTGGCAAATTTGGGTGAGAGCAAAGCACACGACACCTTCCGAAAAGAGATTGCCTGGCGCGAGTTCTATGCTGATGTTCTCTTTAACAATCCCAATACAGATATCGAGTACTACTCACCAAAATTTAAAGAGATGCGTTATGACAAACCTGGAAAACAATTTGAAGCATGGTGTGCGGGAAAAACCGGCTACCCATTCGTTGATGCCGCAATGCGTCAATTAGTTCAAGAGGGCTGGATGCATAACCGCACTCGCATGGTGGTGGCTTCTTTCTTGGTGAAAGATCTGCACCTTGAATGGCAGTTGGGTGAGCGATTCTTTGCCCAGCACCTGGTTGATTACGATGTAGCTTCAAATGCGCACGGATGGCAGTGGACTGCGGGCACCGGCACCGATGCATCTCCGTATTACCGGGTTTTTAATCCAATTGAACAAGGTAGACGTTTCGATGAGCACGGTGACTACATTCGTAAATATGTACCGGAACTCGCGCACCTAAGTGCAGCCGAAATACATGAGCCGTGGTTATATCTCGATGGATATTCACAAGGTTACTCAGAACGCATTGTTGATCATGCAGTTGAACGCATTGAATCACTGGAACGGCTAAAGGAAATTAAGGCTGATAAGCCTGAAAAACCCGAATAGCTATTGCACCTGCAAATAGTTTGCAATTTTACAATCGTTCCTTCAATTACTATCTTTCTACCGTATTTCAGTGCACGCGAAGGGGTCACGATGTTCTTTACTAAACGTCGCATTATTGACTACTGCCGCATCTCAACTACCGGTTGCTGATTTTTCTTACCTCAGATTTCCCTAGCTTCACTATTTAGTTTTCTGCAAAAAATAGATTTCACTTATAACTAAGAATAGGAAAAAAATGTCAATTTCAAGAAAAGTACTCGCGGCAGCAGCAGTTGCCGCGCTCTTTACATCGACAGGCGTCGTTCCTGCTGATGCACGTCCAAAGAATCAGTCGCGTGCAGTTGCGCAACCTGATTGGCTAGAACAGAACATTGATAACCCAAATGTTCGCATTATTGAAGTCAGCACTGAACCTGGCATCTACGAGCGTGGACACATTAAGAACTCAATTAAGTTCGTTTGGCATACAGATCTCGTTGACACAGTAAATCGCGACATCATCAGCCAGGCTAAGTTCACTGAACTTGCGCAAAAAGCAGGCATCAGCGATAACACAACCGTCGTTCTCTATGGCGATAAGAACAACTGGTTCGCCGCTTGGGGAGCATGGATCTTTAACATCTACGGTCAGAAGGATGTTCGCGTTCTAGACGGCGGAAGAGTGAAGTGGGAGAAAGATGGTCGCGCGCTAACAACAGCTGTCCCGACATTTAAGGCTGGCAACTTTGTTGCAAATAACCCTGACAAGAACCTTCGCGCAAGCTTGGCAAAGGATGTTCTTCCGGTAGCAAAGAAGACAAAGATTGCAACACTTATTGATATTCGTGGTGCAGATGAATTTAGCGGCAAGCTTTTTGCAGCTCCAGGTTTCCAGGAGCTAGCAGTACGTGCGGGCCACATTCCGGGTGCAATCAATGTCCCTTGGGGTTCAAATGTAAATGCTGATGGAACCTTTAAGACAGTGGCAGAGTTGAAGAAACTCTATGCCGATAAGGGTGTCACTGGCACAGATCAGATCATTACCTACTGCCGTATTGGTGAGCGTTCCTCACTGACATGGTTTGTACTGAGCGAAATCCTCGGATTCCAGAAGGTGAAGAACTATGACGGATCATGGACAGAGTACGGAAACTCAGTCGGTGTTCCAATTAGCAATCCTTCCGGAACAATTTGGGGAGCAGCGTAATTAGCACTTCACAGCAGTCAGAGAAGAGCCCCGAGAACCTCGGGGCTCTTCTTCCTGTGTGGACACGCGCTGAAAAGATTCGAACTGGAATCTCGCTAGCGGTTATTGCCGCCCTGCTGGGCGTAGCGTTTTTACTATCATCATCTGATAACCCATCGAACGCACCAATCTCACTACTCATTGGTGCAAGCCTTGGTCTATTGCTGGAACGTGGTCGATTCTGTTTCTTCTGTATTTTTCGTGATGGCATTGAAGATAAGAACACCACACCGTTTCTCTCTATTCTGATTGCGATTGCTACCGGATCTATCGGTTACGCAGTTATCTTCGGACAATTTTTGCCTGATACAACTACCGATCGACTTCCACCTGCTGCCCACATTGGACCAGTGAGCTGGGTACTTGTTCTCTCAGCTTTTGCTTTTGGAATTGGTATGGCACTTTCTGGCGCTTGTATAAGTGGCCATTTGTATCGTTTAGGGCAAGGCTATATTCGTGCAATCCCAGCGCTCTTTGGAACGCTGATTGGTTTTGTACTCGCATTTCTCTCTTGGAATTGGCTGTACCTGCGGGCAATCGCAGATGCACCAACAATTTGGCTTCCACATTACTTTGGATATTCAGGATCGCTGATAATTACATTTCTGGCGTTAATAGCAATTGCACAATTTGCTATTCGCAAAGGCAAGAATTCAGAGCCGCTGCGGGCGCAGTACACAGGTCCGATTTCTATTGCAACATCTTTCAAACGTGCGATTACCGATCGCTGGAGCCCAATTACAACGGGGCTATTGGTTGGAGTACTCGGAACGATCGCCTACCTACGCGTGGAACCATTGGGCGTAACACGACAGATAAGCACGCAGGCAAGAACTTTCATGACCGATAATAAAATTGGCGATGAAACTCTCGTTGGCTTAGATCGTATGGCTGGTTGCATTGCTGTTATCTCCGAGGCCATCACCAATAACGGATGGCTCATCATTGGAATTGTGGCATCTTCCTTCGCCGCAGCATTTGCCGGCAATCGCTTTAAACCGGCGCTACCTACTGTTCGAAATAGTGCGACCGCACTTCTTGGTGGAATCTTGTTGGGTTGGGGCTCAATGATTTCACTTGGTTGCACCATCGGTGTTCTCTTATCTGGCACACAGGCATTTGCACTCTCGGGCTGGGTTTTCTTCGCCTTTGTATTTCTTGGTAGCTGGGTCGGAATTAAAACTAAGCTGCATAAGCTCTAGTCACTACGAAGAGAGAACTCCGGCACCCGTTCGCTTTGCTTCATACATGGCGGCATCGGCACGCTCAAGTAGATTACTTTCGCCATCGTTGTGAGCATGTCCGATACTGACGCCGATCATGATTGATTTTCCCCGAATCACAAATGGGTAACTTAGCGTTGCTTGCAGCGCAAAGGCAGCTTCCAAGGTGGTTTCGTAATTACCGGTTACCAAAACACCAAACTCATCACCACCTAATCGGGCCAAGACTGCTCCAGTTGGAAGTGAGCGACTAAATCGCTGCGCTACTTGTTGCAATATGAGATCGCCGACTTCATGTCCATGTTGATCATTCACCGGTTTAAACTCATTGAGATCAAGAAGTAGGAGCGCACCTTCTGCTTGTGAAAAAGTCTCAAGTTCTGCCACCAACCGTCGACGATTGGGGAGTCCAGTTAACTCATCGGTCCTAGCGAGAACTTTCTCCTCACCAAGATTTCGTGCTTGTCTAATAACAATTGTCATTCGAATAAAACCCAAGAAGAGCGTGGCAATTGTAGGAATCAAGATATAGATCGAGAAGATTCCTGGACGTAGCGCCATCAGCGCCAGCAAGGTAGGGCTGATAAATATTGAGAGCGCAATAAAGACTGGATGGATGTTTATCTCCGAGGAGCTCGTGCTTTGCGCGCGCCAGAATGAAGTAGCAATAATGACTATGCCAACGAGCCAGCCATCATCGGTAATCTGGCCAAAGGTGTAACTCTGATTAACCGAGAGCCATAAGTAGAACAAATCTGATGCACTAAAGATGAGGATTCCGGCAAAAAGCATGAGAGCTCTTACTTGTAAGCGGTGTGTGATCACTGCAATTGCTGCAATTGTCAGCAACAACAGATCAGAGATTGGAAATAACAGTGAAAAGAACTGATTACGCAGATCTGAAAAGGATTCTGGGAAAACTTTGGCAAGAAATAACGCTGTAGCTATAGATGAAATTCCTAATCCAAAAATTATTGAATCCAGTATTTCGATGGGGTTTAGTCGTCGCCCGCGCGTAAGCGCACGGGGAATTGCTACTAGTAAAAGTGGATAGAAAAGTGCGTAACTAAGTTGCGCGATGAACTCGGAAGTAGTTGAGAGCGAATAGAAATCACCATAACTATTGAGCGTTGAACCAATTCCCCAAAAACCAATAGCAAGTGAGGTTGTTGCAACAGCCACCGGATCATTGCTGAGCGGCGCTTGGGTAACTGCGGCGATGGCACATACCCAGATTGCGTTGTAGAGGAAGAGATCAATAGCGAGTGAGTTATCTCGAATAAAGATTTTAAGCAGGATGTGAAGAAGTAGTAGCGCTGCCGGAATTAATCTAATGGTGCGATACACCCATAAATTAAACAGGAGTGAGTTGCAGCCTTAAATAGGGGAAGCCTTACTGCAGGTGATGGGGCGGCTTAGTAACCTTTTCGGCAGAGAAGGTTTGCAGAGGACTTTGCATCTGAAATGCTGTCTTTAAATGCAGCGGGAGCGCTGAGTAGTAGAGCCTTCTTTGATTCAAGATCATTTACCTGTGCTGAAAGCTTTGACTTGGAGCCACTGAGAATGAGTACGGCGTTTGCAAGCTTTGAGAGCGCACCGGAAAGTGCCAACTTTTCAGATGCATTAGTAGAGGCATTCAGTGACGCCTGTGACTTTGTTACCTGCGCCCGCGCGTTCTCATAAGCGGTAGTTACGCTCGCAAGGGCTTCGGTTGCCTTTTGAAGTTCGGCATCTAGTTGTGCAGTCTGTTCTGCAACATTTCCTACACTCTTCTGAGCCTTTACAGCGGCCTGATATTGAGAAACAGCGGTGAGGCACTCAACTGAGAGCCAGGTAAGTTTTGAATTCTTCACCATCGAATTTTTTGCACACTTGTACTTGTAACCAGATACGGTAGTCATCGCATTGACCTTAGAACAGGCAGCGCCATTGCTGATTTTTGCGGCAGATGCTGGTGCGGCAAAGAGACCACCAGCGATAACGGCTGCTGAAAGTACTGCGGCTGCTAATTTGCGAGACATGTAAAACCTCCGTCGAATATGCGGTAATAGTAGCGAGGCTCGCTTAATTTCCCGCGTAAAGGCACTAGTTCCAGCATAGAAAATCGTGTGAATTTTGCATACCTGTTTTGCATGTATGATTAGCCCATCGAAGCATCCTGCATCGATGTACTTCCCCCCCAAAGTGCGCCGCACGGCCACTTACTTGCGAGTCTTATCAAGACCCTGATGGCCCTAGTTCAACTAGCTGGCCGATCTAACCGAGACGCGCTTGTCGTCTCGATTGGTGTCTATTTTCATGTCTCTACAAACACGTACCGCTGCCCCCGGCAAAGCTCGTCGCGCCGCAAAAGGTAAGCCCCGCCATACAACCGCCCAGAAAGCTGCGCGTAAGACCGCAGTTGCAAAGCCTGCTGCTCGCGGATCTGCCAAGCGCAGCGCAGAGTCCAAGCCGGCTGTTGCACCAAAGGCTGCAACCCAACGTTATTCAGATCGCGAAGTTGTTTCTAAGAAGGAAGTTCGAGTAGCAGATCGTTCCAAGCTACGCGCACAACGTTTTCAAGAGCGCACCGCATCGAAGTCTAAAAATATTGAAGGTGCTCCAAAAGGAAATCCAAAGCAGAGTCGCGAAGAGCGCACATTCTCTAAGCCAGCAAAAGCATTCAAGGGTTCCGCGCCAAAGCGTGCTGAATTTGATTCACGTTCTGCCAAGCCTGCATCACGTTCAGCAAAGCCTGTCTCACGCGCTGCAAAGTTTGTGGAAGATCGGGCAGAGCGCGCATCACGTCCGTTCCGCCCAGATCGTCCAGAGCGTCCAATTCAATCGGACACACGCCCAACAAATCGTCGCGAAGCAGTGAAGGCGAAGATTGCTCGCTCCGATGATGGTCGTCCAAACTTTATTCCCCAGAAGCGCGAAAAGTTCAATCCAAGTGCGCCACGTGGTGCATCAACTCGCAGCGCATCATCGCGCAGTGCATCATCACGCGGCACTGGGCCAGCTCGCGATACTGAAACCTCACAGCGTCCAGCTCGCGATCGCCGTAACGATTCACCGGCATATGCACGCGATGACCGTCGCGCATCAAAGACGCATTCAAATGCGGCAACCGATTTCGGTGCAGATGATAATTACATTTCAGTAAACCTTGCCGATGCCAATTTAGTTGAGGCAACTCCGCTTACTGAGGTGACAACAACCTTCCGTGATCTTGGAATTGCACCTGCGCTATCAAATGCGCTCAGTGCCCAAGGAATCATGCACCCATTTCCAATTCAGATTGCAACACTTCCAGATGCGCTCGCTGGCCATGACATCTTGGGCCGCGGGCAAACTGGATCAGGAAAAACACTTGCATTCAGCCTCGCGTTACTGACAAATATCAGCGACAAGGTTGCTCGTCCACATAAGCCATTGGCGCTTATCTTGACTCCTACTCGCGAACTCGCACAGCAAATCGATGAAGTACTTCGTCCACTTGCTCGCGCCGTTGGCCACGAATCAGTAGTTATCGCAGGTGGAATGCCTTATGCAAAGCAGATCACTGCAATGCGCAAGGCAACCGCAATTTTGGTAGCGACACCAGGTCGCCTGATTGATTTACTCAACAAGAATGAAGTTCAGTTAGATCAACTTCAGATAACTGTCCTCGATGAAGCAGATCAGATGGCAGATATGGGATTCCTTCCAGTAGTGAAGGAAATTCTTGATCAGGCTCATCTCGATGGACAACGCCTACTCTTCTCAGCAACGCTCGACCGCGGAGTTGATTCACTCGTTAAGCAGTACCTGAAGAACCCAAAGACACACTCATTGCAGAATGACCGTGCCTCTGTTTCAACTATGGAGCACCATGTTCTTCAAATGCACCCTGGCGATAAAGATGACATTACATCGCAGATTGCAGCACGTAACGGAAAGACAATTCTCTTCGTAAAGACACAACGTGGCGCCGATCGCTTAGCAGACAAGCTTGCTAACGCTGGTGTTCCAGTTGGCGCACTTCACGGTGGAAAGTCACAAGCGGTACGTACTCGCACACTTGCACTCTTCAAGGAGCAAGAAAATTCAGCGCTCGTTGCAACTGATGTTGCAGCACGCGGTATTCACGTCGATGGCATCTCACTTGTTGTTCACGTAGATCTGCCACAAGATCATAAGGATTACCTACACCGTTCAGGTCGTACAGCTCGCGCTGGCGAATCAGGAACTGTAGTTACCTTGTCATCATCAAAGAATTCACGTGCAGTATCTGGACTTCTCTCACGCGCAGGTGTGACACCGAAGTTCCACGATGTTCGCCCACTCGATGAAAAACTTATGGTGATCACTGGTGCGCAAGAGCCATCAGGTGTGCCATATGTTCCACCAGTAATGGAGCGCAAGAGCCCACAAAGCGGATCGCGTTCAGGTGGTGGAAATCGCCGTGGTGGCAGCAGTGGTGGATATCGCGGTGGCAATAGCCGTCGCGGGCGCTAACTATTTAGCTAGCGCTTCGTCTTACCTTCATCAATTCGGACTCGGCGGATGATACTTCTTGGTGTAATTGCAATAAGTGCCACAAGTAGTTTGTACTGCCAGCCCGGAATACTTATCGGCTTATTTGATTGAGCATCTTTCCAAGACTTGGCAACCAATTTATCGGCGTCGAGCCACATGAAACTTGGTAGCCCATTCATCTTCATCCGCCCACGTTTATGAAATTCGGTACGAGTAAATCCAGGGCAGAGCGCTGAGATTTTTACTCCACTGCCCCTCAAGTCAGCGTTGAGTGATTCAGAGATCACTGTCAGATAAGACTTGGCGGCGCTATATGTTCCACCAGCGATAAAACTGGCGACGGAGGAGACATTGATAATTGTTCCGGATCTACGTTCTTTCATTCCGGGCAGAATCACATGCATCAAACGCATAGGTGTACGCACCAAAACATTGAGCAGATCTTGTTCATCACCTAAATCACTTCGGGTAAATGCCTTGTTAAGTCCGAAGCCAGCGTTGTTAATCAGCACCTCAATCTCATACGTTTCAATGTACTTCTCTACTGATTTCACACCACTTTTTGTCGCCAAATCCGCCGGGAGTACAAAAGTCTGCACCCCGTACTTTTCACGCAAGCTTGCTGCGCGCTCGTGCAAGCGAACTTCATCACGAGCTACTAATGCGATGTTGTAACCTTTCGCTGCAAGTAAGCGTGTGAAACTTTCGCCGATTCCAACAGTTGCACCTGTAACAAGAGCCCATTGCGCCATTTAAATAACTATTCCCTCGGTTGGTTCATCGCGGATATGCCATGAAGATCCGTACTCCTCAATTAAATCAAGGAAAGGTTTCGCTGGGAACCACTCTGGGCCAGAAATTCCTTCCGGCTTCCAACTCCCGTTTGAGATAAGTTCCATGGCAATAAGCGGATTAATAGCTGTCTGCCATACAACTGCTTGGTTGCCATAGTTCTTCATCGACCACTCGTTATCAACGACGTTGTAAATGTAGACCGCCTTGGGTGCACCATCTTTACCAAGACCTTTCACTAGCGTTCCAGCGCACGTCTTACCATGCATAAGATCGCCGATAGTTGCAGGGTCAGGAAGAATCGAAGCGAGTAAATCACGTGGTGAAATCTCCACGTTTCCAACCTTTACTTTCTCTTTCTTATCCATTCCCAGAGTGTGGATAGTTTTCAGAGTCTCGATAAATTGCGCACCTAATCCATACTTAAAGCGCACTTGCTTAGCTTTAACCTGCTGCGGAATCAGTACTACTTCTTCGTGCTCGACATTGACACATTCAACTGGGCCGATACCTTCTGGGAAATCAAAGGTTTCGAGTTCACTAAATGGCTCAGTTGTGTACCAACCACGACCCTCTTCATAGATCAGCGGCGGATTGAGGCACTCTTCGATAGTTGTCCAGATAGAAAATGATGGTGCGAAATCAAAACCATCGACTGTTAGATTGGAACCATCCATCACAGCCAAGTAATCGATACGCGAGAAGAGTTCATCCTGGGCATAGCGCGCAAAGACATCGCTCATGCCTGGTTCAATTCCCATTCCGACAACTGCGTAAATTCCTTTTTCCCTCCATACTTTTTGGCGAGCGAATTGTTCATCACCCAGTTTGACGCCAGGTTTGTTTGTGGGATCTGTTGGGTGAGGCGTTGAAAGTGACATCGCCATATCCATGTAGTGCGCACCTTCTTCTTCACAGGCAAGAAAAATTTGCATCACAAATCGTGGATCAATGGCATTCACAACAATGTCGGGGTTTACTTCACGAATCAGAGAACGAATATTGCTGACATCTGAGGCATCCACCTCCCGCGCTGAAAATCGGGAGTCATTAACTTTTGTTACGGCTGCTTGGGCTCGTGGTAGCGCGCGATCTGCAATGACCATGGAGGTAATAAATGGTCTACGTGCTGCGATATTTGCGATTGCACTGCCAACTCCGCCTGCGCCGATAACGAGCGCTTTCATGGATGGCCTCTCATCATTCTTTTAACGCACTTCGTGTAAGCGTGTTCGGGGAAGGTTATCTCTACCGATAACCTTTGCCAAGCATCATTACCAATGCCTCGTCATATAGTGATGATGCCCACGTCCCCGTAGCTCAGTGGATAGAGCAACCGCCTCCTAAGCGGTAGGTCGCAGGTTCAACTCCCGCCGGGGACACTATTTTTTACTACTAGGAAAAAACTACAGTGCGCTGACCGACAATAAAGATTCGCTCTTCTGCAAATAACTTAACAGCGCGCGCAAGAACGCGACGTTCAATATCGCGACCGCGGGCAATCATCTCTTCTGGAGTAACTCCGTGATTCACGTGAGCGACATCTTGTTCGATAATTGGACCCTCATCTAAATCAGATGTCACAAAATGGGCAGTGGCACCAATGATCTTTACACCGCGATCATGGGCCTGGTGATAAGGCTTGGCACCTTTAAAGCCAGGTAAGAATGAGTGGTGGATGTTAATAATCTTTCCCGGCATTGATGCGCAGAACTCCTTGGAGAGAATCTGCATATATCTAGCTAGAACTACAAAATCTATTTTAAGTTCAGCAATCTTGGCCAACATCATCTTTTCTTGCTCTGCCTTTGTTGCCGCTGTTACGGGTAGGTATAAGAAAGGAATTCCGTGCGATTCAACGAGCGACTGCAAATCTTCCCGGTTAGAGATCACCAGTGGGATTTCGATAGGGAGTTCGCCGAGTTCGAGCAAGTACATCAGATCGCGTAGACAGTGGCTCTCTTTGGTGACCAGAATAAGAGCACGGGGCTTTTCATCCGTTGGTCTTATGTGAAGTGAGGGAGAGAATTTTCCAAGCCCATCGCTCAAACTCTTTCGCGCCACATCAAGACCTTGGGAAGTTTCAAAACGAGTGCGCATCACAAATGTGTTGGTGGCATGATCTGTGAATTGCTGATTCTCAATAATATTTCCGCCGCAACTAAGCACCGCCGACGTCATCGCGTGCACGATTCCTGGCTGGTCTGCACATTGCAGGGAAGCTATGAGATCCATAGCCTAAGGGTAAAGGGAACTAGTGCGTAATGGTAAATCGCTGCGCCCACTTTGGCCCCCACCAGTTGCGTTCTCCGAAGAGACGCATCAGTGCAGGCACCAACAGGGCGCGAACGATTGTGGCATCGAGAATCACAGCAAGTGCGACACCAAATCCCATCGATTTAATCGAGGTCACGCCACTAGTAATGAAGGCAGCAAAGACCACTGCAAGAATGAGCGCAGCGGCAGTAATAATGCGTGCAGATTTTTGAAGCCCGGTCGCAACTGCTTCAACATTTGATTTGCCAGCTAAATGCTCTTCTCGGATACGAGATAACAAGAAGAGTTCGTAATCCATAGAGAGCCCAAAGACCACAACAGCAATCAGAATAACAATGGAAGTATCGAGCGTGCCGGTCACGGTAAATGATCCAACGAGCCATTGCAGGTTGCCATCAATGAAGACCCAGGTAAGGACTCCCATAGTTGCCGCTAGTGAAAGTACGTTCAGAAGTACGGCCTTAATCGGAAGAATAATTGAGCCAGTAAAGATAAAAATCAAGATAAAGACGCTGAGTGCAATCCAACCCAGTGCCCACGGAAGTGTGTTCGCAATACCGTCTTGCGAATCGGTGTAGTCAGCAGCAACACCGCCAACTAACGTTCCTTCCGGAGATTTCACAGCGCGCACGTCGTGAATTAGTTGTTGTGCCTCAGGAGTTCGTGGCAACATCGAATGGAATGCAACTACTCGAACATCTTCGCCAATCACTTGCGGTGGCTGAATTCCTACAATTCCAGGGACCTGCGAAACTGCCCGCGAGTATTCGGCAATTTCAAGAGTTTTATCAGCACCATTAAAGACGATGATCTCAACTGGGTTATTTGTTTGTCCTACAAATCGATCTGCCTGAAGGGCGGTAGCTACTGCCGCTGGATTTGAAGCAGGCAACATTCGTGAGTCACCTTGTGCAAATTTAATGTCGAGGACAGGCGCTGTGAGAATTCCCAAAGTAACGAGCGAAAGAATGACAACTGCTGCCGGCCGTCTCATCACAAATCGTGCAGTCTGTGCCCAACGACCATCTTCCTTTGGTGTAATTGATGATCTGCGAATTACTCCCTTATCAATCTTCTTTCCCATCAGAGCCAAGATTGGTGGAAGTCCAAAGAGAGCTCCAGCAACTGCAACTGCAACTACCGAGACTCCTGCGTAACCAAATGACTTTAAGAATGGAAGCGGGAAGAAGGTGAGTGAGACCATCGTTACCAGAACCGTAAGCCCGGAATAGAAAACAGTTTTTCCAGCTGTCGCCATGGTTGTGACAACCGAGTCTTCAACGCTCTTGCCATGGTTGATTTCTTCGCGGAAGCGGTTGACCATCAGTAACGCATAGTCGATACCGAGGCCGAGGCCCATTCCGGTTGTGAGGTTAAGGGCGTAAACGCTGACACTGGTGAAGAGCGAAATAAGGAAGAGGATAAAGAATGCGCCGAGGATAGCGGCGACTCCGACAATGAGTGGTGTCGCAGAGGCAGCCAGCGCTCCAAATACAAAGGCAAGCAGAATGAATGTCAGTGGAATTGATACAGCTTCTGAAATCTTTAAATCTTGCGAGATTTTCTTAGAGATTGCATCGCCCACGACAGCGACGCCCCCTGAATAGAGAGTAAAACTTCCATTT
This sequence comes from Streptomycetaceae bacterium, assembly GCA_027483765.1. Lineage (GTDB taxonomy): Bacteria > Actinomycetota > Actinomycetes > Nanopelagicales > Nanopelagicaceae > Planktophila. Next base: position 101,874 of record JAIXTW010000006.1, on the reverse strand, counting down.
TCACCATCATATTTCTTTGCAAATATTGCACCGAGATCTTGGCTCTCTGGTGAAAATGCATCGGCATCACCGTAAATCAAAATGTAGGCGGCACGAGAATCCTTCGATTTCAAAGTAGCTTCCCCACCAGAGCCCCAGTAAGAGAGAGTTCTCGTCACGCCTTCTTCCTGGCCCATAGCTGCCTCAAGCACTCGAGCTTCTTGGGCAACTTCAGGGGTATCAACATCTCTGGTTCCAGCATCAACGACCACAATTACAGAGGGATCATTGATCTTAAGATCATCGCGAAGGTATTCGTACACTTTGTATGAATCGCTCTTTGGATTTGAATAACCACCTGAATCAAGACGACTAAATATCAGCGAACCAAAGACACCGGAGAGAATAATTCCGATGATAAAGAGGGCTAGCGCTGCTTTCTTGCGACGTACGAGCAAGTGTCCAAGGCGTTCAAACATAGTGATAAGTATGTAGGATTCGATTATGAATTTCGAATTTGGTCACAGGTGTTCTCACGCATGAGCGATGTGTTTCCAGTAACAACTGATGATGAACGTGACCCACGCGAAGACCAGAATGAAAATCGCAAGCGCGAAGATGAGATTAAGGGGGATAAACCCCCGCATCACGACGACTGATTGGTGATATCTGGTTATTCAGAGGTTGTTGCAGGTTTTGATTCCGTTGTAGTTGCAGTTGCAGGCTTTGGTGCGGAATCAGTCTTATAAAAACCAGATCCCTTAAAAACTACGCCGACAGATGAATACACCTTGCGAACTTCTCCCTTGCACTCAGGGCACTCCGTGAGAGGTTCTTCAGAGAAACTCTGGAAGGCCTCAAAGGCATGGTCGCAGGCGTTGCACAGGTATTGATAAGTAGGCAATGTGAGACCTTTCTCAAGATGGGCGTCTATGCCTAAGTCTAAAGAAGTGAGACGATAGGCGCGAATCCGCGGGATTGATGAGCGCAAGAGGAGATAGCAGCAATGAAGCGAATGACAGCAATCGCACTTATTGTGGGGATGCTTTTACTAAACCCGCAATCAGCATTTGCAAACACTCTGGTTTCAACAACCCCGGTAGCTGGTGCATCGCTCGACAGCGCGCCAAGTGCGGTCACGATTACAACTGAGATAGCTCTGATGGATATCGGAAACGACATTGTTGTGACAGACCCAACCGGTGCTCGCGTCGATGACGGCGCACTCACAGTAGATGGAATAAACGCGGTCATTGGTCTCAAGCAACTTGTGAAGACCGGAATTTACACAGTCAACTATTCACTCTTGGCAGAAAATGATGTGCCGCTCATTGGAAAATTTACCTTCAACTTTGCTGAACCAACTGTCATCGCTCCGGTTACTCCACAACCTACGCCAACACAGGCAGCGACACCTTCAGGAAATAATGTTGGAACCACAACGTTTGTCCTCGGGCTCTTGCTTGCAGCGCTCGTCGTTACTTTAGCGCTCGCACGTTATGCTCGAAAGATTTATCGCGAGCGATGAATGTCCTGTCAGGGGATCTGACTCAGGCAAGTTCTTTCATTAGTTCTGCTGGGACAGTTAATAAGTCTTTACTGATTTTTTCGGCATCAGTTTTAGTAGGCGTACTTCTCTCCTTTGGATTCTTACTCATTGAACAAAACGGTAAGTTACAGAGCTCAGCCGAGAAATTGCGAAAGTTCGGCACTATTGCAGCGGCGATATGGCTTGTCACAAGTTTGCTGGAAATTAGTCTTACTCTTGCAAACATTCTCGGTTCTTCACTTGGTCCCGCACTTGAACCCACCACATTTCGCTCATTTATTACGCAAGTAGAGTTAGGAAAGTTTCTCTTTGCGCAATCAATCGCGGCCGCAATTGTCTTGGTTGGACTTAAGTTCATCTCTTCCGCACTGCAATCAATAGTCTTTCTGGGTATTACTCTGCTGGGACTCGTTGCCCCCGTTTTCCAGAGCCACTCAGCTGCTGCTGGCTCTCATGCCTTGGCAATCGGTTCGCTCGTCGTGCACGTCGTGGCACTTGCGCTCTGGGTTGGCGGACTTTGTGCAATCACACTACTGACCGATGGCGATCGAAGAGTCGCCTTGCCTCGCTTTAGTCAGCTCGCGCTATGGACAGCAATTGCGGTTGTTATTAGTGGTGTTGCAAACGCATGGTCACGATTAGATTTTGCGCAAGCATGGTCAACTTCATATGCGCGGGTTGTGGTTGCAAAAGCAGTAATCACAATCGTCATCATCGCAATTGCATATAGTCAAAGGCGCAAACTTGCTCTAGGAGTCAATAGCAGCCGATCACTGCTTACTAAGATACTTATGTACGAGGTGCTGCTCATGGGCGCAGTCATTGCTCTTGGTAGCTGGCTCTCTAAATCTCAACCGCCGGTGGGTGCTGATGTTGGCTACAGCGCAGCAATTTCCATCGTTGGATTTGCACCGCCAGCAGAACCAACACTTATTAGAATCCTGAGCGCGTATGAACCGGACGCACTGATGATTGCGCTGCTCGTCACCTTGGTCGCGCTCTATATCAAGGGCGTTGTCATCTTAAAGAAACGTGGTGATGCGTGGCCGGTGGGTAGAACAATTGCATTCGCATTTGGGATTGCCACAATTGATTTCGCAACAAGTGGTGGTTTAGGTGTGTATGCACTCTTCTCATTTGAATATCACATGATTGCGCATATGGTTTTGGGAATGCTTGCACCTATTGGTCTCGTACTCGGAGCGCCACTCACTCTTGCGCTACGCACCCTCCCACAAGGTCGGACACCTGATGAGCGCGGGGTGAGAGGCTCATTGCTCGCAGCGTTACATTCCAGATATTCAGCGGTGATTACAAATCCAGTTGTAGCCCTGGCGCTATTCGACGGTTCACTTTTTGTTCTCTATTTCACCGATTTATTCGGTAATTTAATGCAGAACCATGCCGGTCACTTCTTCATGAATATTCATTTCTTACTTGCTGGCTATCTCTTCTTCCATGTCATCATCGGAATTGACCCCAACCCTCGCAAGGTTCCACACATCGTGCGAATCGTTATTTTATTTGCGGCCATGAGCATCCACGCATTCTTCGCTATCTCGCTACTGGCAACAACAACGTTAATTGATGGCGGGTATTACAAATCAATTGCGACTCCATGGGTGACCGATTTGCTCGCAAGTCAGCATGCAGCTGGATCTGTGGCTTGGGCGATGGGAGAAATCCCGGTCATTTTTGCAATCGCTGCCACCTTTATCCAATGGATGCGCGATGACTCACGTGAAGCAAAACGTATCGATCGAAATGAAGCCCGCATGGCTGCAATGGGTGAACCCGATGAACTAGCGCATTACAATAATTATCTCAGCCAGTTGCAGCGCCGCAGCGAGAAAGAAGGTCAGTGATGAGTTTAGAGAATCTCTTTACCCTTCCTTCTGAATACAACGACCTTCGTGAAAGTCTGCGTGCACTTTCTGAAAATGAAATAGCTCCTCATGCGCATGCCGTTGATGAAGAGCATAGATATCCGCAGGAAGCACATAACGCACTTGTTAAAGCAGGGCTCTTCGCAGCGCACGTTCCCACCGAGTTCGGTGGCGATGGGGCAGATGCGCTAGCCACCTGCATCATTATTGAAGAAGTTGCCAGAGTATGTGGTTCAGCATCTCTTATCCCGGCTGTAAACAAACTAGGTTCGCTGCCACTTATTCTTGGCGGTAATAAAGAGCAGAAAGAACGCTGGTTGCGACCACTAGCTAAGGGAAAAGGTTTTTCATACTGCCTCTCTGAATCCGAAGCCGGTTCAGATGCATCGGCGCTGAAAACAAAAGCTGAACGCAAGGGCGATGGTTGGGTAATTAATGGAAGTAAGAAGTGGATATCAAATGCGGGGGAATCAGAGTTTTATACAGTTATTGCCCAAACAGATGCGTCACTTGGCTCCAAGGGCATAACAGCTTTTGTAATTGAGAAGTCAGATCCTGGGGTCTCTTTCGGTGCACCTGAGAAGAAGATGGGATTTCGTGGTTCACCAACGCGCGAAGTTTATTTCGACAACGTTGAAATTGGCGATGACCGACGAATTAGTGAAGTGGGCAAAGGATTCTCACTTGCAATGGATACCCTGGATCACACTCGAATCACCATTGCGGCGCAAGCACTTGGTTTAGCCCAGGGGGCTTTTGATGTTGCCAAGAAGTATTCACATGAAAGAAAACAATTCGGTAAGGAAATTTTTGATTTTCAAGGCGTGCAATTTATGTTAGCCGATATGGCTATCAGTATTGAATCCGCTAGAGCTCTGACTTACGCCGCAGCTGCGAAAAGTGAACGCGGTGATTCGGATTTACGATTCTTCTCTGCCGCTAGTAAAACCTATGCAACTGATATTGCTATGAAGGTAACGACAGATGCGGTGCAGGTGCTCGGAGGATATGGATACGTTTCTGACTATCCAGTTGAGCGAATGATGCGTGATGCCAAGCTCACTCAAATTTACGAAGGCACCAATCAGATTCAGCGCATTGTGATTGCGCGAAATCTCCCCTAGTTATTTTTGAAAGCGAATCACTACATCCGGAGTGGCGGCGGCATGCAACGGGATATCCCAATCATCGCGCGGTAGATCTTCACTCGATATTTCATCAGGATGAATAAGTCCGATCGAAAATGCCGAAAAACTGGGGAGCGCTCTGTCGTAATACCCTCCACCTTGCCCCAGCCGGTAACCACTTCGATCGATTCGAAGCGCGGGTACAACGATGAGATCTACATTTCCAAGATCGGTATACGCAACACCCGTCGGTTCGGAAATCTTCTTCCGCACAGTGAGTTGATCTGGTTTACCATCCCACGGCACCCATTCAAGTTCGCGCCCATTGATTCGAGGAAGGAGCAGCATTTTTCCATTTTTAATCAGAGCGAGATTGAGCGCTGATGTATCTGGTTCATCTGCGTAAGAGATGTAGCTCGCAATAATTTTCGCCCGTTGAAACTCAGCAGTCTCAGCGAGATGTTCAAAAGAGTGTTCTAGATAACGTTCACTTCGTTCGTGACGGTACCGAGTGCGAAGGCTGATCTTTTCTTCGCTGTTACCCATGGAAATCCCCTAGAAATTAGTGCGGTGCAAGTAAGGTTAGTGATTATGTCAGAACGCGCGCGTGTAGATGAAGTTCTTGCTTCACTCTTAGAACTTTGCCGTCCGCTTGAGCCATTTGATATGCCACTTCTTGACGCCCACGATGCAACTCTTGCTGAAGATGTGTATGCAGGTGAGCGACTGGTCATGAAAGCTGGAAGCCGCATTCGATCCACTCAGATTGGATTAGCAGCCTCGATTGGTCTTGACCACCTTCCGACTCGGCCACACCCACGCGTTGTTGTTATCTCGGCCGGTCCCGACCTAGTGGAACCGGGAGTTCCACTTAAGGCAGATGAAGAGTACGAAACTAATTCGTGGTTACTAACAACTGCGGTACGTGAAGTTGGCGCAGTTGCTTACCGTGTGCATTCGATTCCCGACGACGAATCACAACTTCAACATGTAATTGAAGACCAATTAGTCCGTGCTGATCTCATCATTATTAGCGGTGAACGCCACGATGATTCATTTGATCTCATCACGAGAACGCTGGAAAAAATCGGTGAAATTACTACGGTGGAACTCTCCATTGAATCAAGTGGTCGTCATAACTTTGGCACAATTGGTCCAGATAAGACTCCGGTTGTAACTCTTCCGGGAGATCCGATTGCGGCATACATCTCCTTTGAGCTTTTAGTGCGTCCCATGATTCGCACCATGCTTGGAACAGCGACAATTCACCGCCCATCGCTCAAGGCGAAACTTGAAAAGTCAATTAGTTCTACAAGTGGAGTGCGTTCCTACGTACGTGCTGTGCTGAGCGAAGATGGAAAATCTGTCACGCCGCTGAGTTCGCAAGATGAACAAGCGACTTTGTCAGATGCCAACTCACTGATTGCAGTCAGTGAGAACGAGACCAATCTCGCCGCCGGTGCCACTGTCACCGTAGTTGTGCTTGAACGTCGCTACCTCTAAGAGTAGATAATGCATTCAGCTCAGCTTTTTGGAAGCGAAGTGACACTGCGCCCGATTAGATACCGAGATAAAAAGCAGTGGAACCAAGTACGCGCAGAAAATCGTGAGTGGCTAGATCCATGGGAAGCCACTTTGCCGAAAATTCCTGCCGACAGCCCGGCCTACGAAGACTCCAGTGTGCGCCCCTCCTTTTTCCAGATGGTGAATTTGCATAGGCGTGAGGCGCGTACTGGTCGCTCTTATTCATTTCTTATCTGGTGGAACCAGAATCTGGTTGGTCAGATAACTATGGGCGGCATTACCTACGGCGCCATGCGTGGGGCACACATTGGCTATTGGATTGATAAAAACTTCGCTAATCGTGGATTTACTACGCAAGCAGTCAAGCTGGTAACTGAATTTGGTTTCACCGAACTTGGGTTACATCGGATTGAAATCAATGTACGGCCGGAAAATGGCGCCTCATGCAGAGTCGCAGAAAAAGCAGGGTTTGAATTCGAAGGATTTAAAAAGGCTTATTTGCATATTGATGGGGCTTGGCGCGATCACAAATGCTTCGTGAGAACTAACGAATTAATTCGCTAAACCCCCCTCTAAATCCACAGAGTTTTGGGGGTGCCCCTCTAATCTTTATCCATCATGGCTTCAGGAATCATCTATTTGGCAATCATCGGTATGTGGGTTGCCTATTTTCTGCCGCGGTGGGTCCACAATAAAAATGAATTCTCGGGCAAAAGCGTTGAGCGTTACAAGAGTGCGCTTCGAGTCGTAGCAAGCAACACACCCGGCGCCCAGATTGGTACCGGGGCTATCTACACCGATGTTGATCGTGCTGGAAGAGTTGCACAGCAACTCATGAGACGCCGAATCGTTTTCGCAATAATTTTTCTCACTTTAATTCTGACGACGGTAGGAGCAATCATGCAAACATTCGCATACATCGCAATTGCAATTCCGATTACTGCGTTGGTCTTGTTCATCGCACATGTGCGACGTCAAACGAGTAGAGATCAGATGCAACGACGCCGTGTTGACCAATTACATAAGCGCACCGAAGGCGTCTCACATACAAATCTTGCCGATGTACTGACACATAAGAGCGCAGAAGCTCACGTCTCAAAAGATCATTGGATTCCATTTGCCGAGCGCGAACTTACTGGCGTAACGATTTTGCCAAAGGGAAGTGCGCAATCGCGTTCTGAATGGCAACCTAATGAGATTCCGGTCCCTACATATGTATATGCCCCGAAGGCTGTAACGCCGAAGCGCATTATTGATTTGACTGAACCTGGCAAGTGGACTGATGAGCAAGAGCGGATAGAGCGCGAAGCTTTAGCAGCGGCTGCTCCTTCGCGCGATGAGATTTTTGATCAGCAACTAGCCGATGAAGCGGTGCAGAAGTTACGCGATATTCGCGCTGCGAACGAGTAACCCACTTAAATCCAGCTGGGGAACCACATTCTGTTCTGCCATGCATCGTAGGTAATAACGTCGCCAATAAATATTGGTAAGAAGTAGACAAAGTTGAGAAAAATCAAGATAAACAAGGCGGCAACAAGTATTTCGCCCCATTTCTTATAGTTACTAAGGATTGAGCGGGCCGCAAATACCAGAGCCAGAATTACAAATGGCTGAAAGATAATTGCGTAGAAAGTAAAGACTGTTCGTTCTTGAAAGAAGAACCAAGGCAGATAACCAGCAGCCATTCCAGCCACGATGATTGTTACTGCTGGATCAAAGAGGTGGGTAAAGAAAGAACGTATCCAGAGTCCAATTACAAGTGAAAGTGCAGCAACACCCAGCCACCAAAGTAATGGTGTACCAAGTGCAATCACTTCTTGTGAACACGACGGTGCACCACAACCTTTGGGTGACTCATAGAAAAATGAGGTTGGGCGCCCCATAATCAGCCAACTCCATGGGTTAGCTTCGTAAGTATGTTTTTCAGTAAGTCCAGTATGAAAGTTCAACATCTGTTGGTGGTAGTAGATAAATGAGTTGAATGCGTTTGTGGAGTGATCTCTAGCCCATCCACGAGTGCTAACAAACCAACCAGACCAAGAGGCTAGGTAAACGCTCACTGGGATTATCGCAAATTGCAGAATTCGCTGGAGCGTAGGTTTAATTAAATCTTTTCCAGTGTGATGTGAGAAGGCTCGGTACAAAGCGATGAGTGCAAAGACAAATATGAAATAGAGTGCGCTCCATTTTGTGGCAAGGGCAAGCCCGAGCACGACTCCGGTCCACCAGTACTTCTTTACGACAAAGCAGTAAGTAGCTAACAGAATGAAGAAGGTCAAGAAATTGTCGAGGAGCGAGGTACGAGAAAGAACGAGTGCTAAACCATCAAGTGCCATGAGCGCACTAGCAAGGGCGGTAAGAAGTGGATCTCGGAAGAGTTTATGTGCAACAAGTGCGACTACGAGAATAAGGAGTGAGCCAACTACAGCAGTAGCAATTCTCCAACCAAAAGGATTGTCACCAAATATTTGGATTCCAGCGGCAATCAACCATTTTCCAAGTGGAGGATGGACGATAAATTCTGGTTGAGAGCCAGAAACTTCTACCCCGTACTTCAGTAAATCTCGAGCACCGTCGACGTAGTAAACCTCATCAAATACAAAGCTTTTGATGGAGTCGAGATTAACCACTCGAAGTACAAGGGATATCAGCGCAATTACTGCGGGAGCAATCGCTGCAATCATGAGGAGAGAATATGGGAGTATTCGCGTATGGCACTAGTACTTGCTGCAACTCCGCTGGGAAACCCGCTCGATGCAAGCGCACGCCTGAAGATGGCTATTGAATCAGCGCAAGTTATTGCCGCTGAAGATTCCCGCAGATTTCATAGATTAGCTTCAGATCTTGGAGTTGTATTTACTGCGCGAGTCATCTCATTCTTCGAAGGCAATGAAACTGATCGCACGCAAGAAATTCTTACTCTGCTACGCCAAGGTCAAGAGGTGTTAGTACTCACTGATGCCGGAATGCCGACAATTAGTGATCCAGGTTTTCGGTTGATGCGCGATGCGATTGCAGAGAAATTACCGACCGTTGTTATTCCTGGTCCAAGCGCACCCACCATGGCTATCGCACTCTCTGGTCTTCCCACCGACAGATTCACCTTTGAAGGATTTGCACCGCGTGCCGAAGGTGCGCGAACCGCATTCTACGAATCGTTGCGTTTTGAAGAACGCACGATGGTGATTTTTGAAGCTCCACATCGTTTACATGAATCACTTGTAAATGCCGCGGCCATCTTGGGCGCTGATAGGCCCGCAGCTATTTGTCGTGAAATGACGAAGACCTATGAAGAAACAGTAAGAGGACCGCTCTCAGAACTTATTGATTGGGCCGCAGGACGTGAAGTATTGGGCGAAATCACTCTCGTGATAGCTGGAGTTGAAGCAGGTTCAGAGGTGCGCACTGCTGATGATGCCGTCGCCAGAGTTCGTGAATATGAAGCAGCAGGTATGGATCGCAAAGGCGCTATTGCCACAGTTGCTGAGGAATTCTCGATTCCGAAGAAGATCGTTTATGCAGCGGTAGTCGATGCGAATAAGATGAGCAGATGAAGTCTTTCTACCTGACTACCCCGATTTACTATGTAAATGATGCGCCGCATATTGGCCACGCATATACAACAGTGGCCGGCGATGTCCTTACTCGTTGGCACCGCCAACGTGGTGAGTCAGTCTGGTTCTTGACCGGAACAGATGAGCACGGGCAGAAAGTCATGCGCACCGCAGAACAGAACAATGTAGCGCCCCAAGCATGGGTAGATAAGTTAGTTGCCGAAGCGTGGAAACCAAATTGGGAAGCGCTCAATATTGCTAATGATGATTTCATTCGCACGACCGAACCACGCCATACAGAGCGAGTGCAGAAGTTTCTTCAGTCACTTAAAGATTCAGGCCATATCTACGCCGGAAAGTATGAAGGCCCGTATTGCGTTGGTTGTGAAGAATTTAAGTTACCTGGCGATCTCATCGATGCCGATGGCGAAAAACTCTGCCCAATTCATAGCAAGCCAATTGAGTTAGTCAATGAGAATAACTGGTTCTTTAAACTATCTGATTTCGCGCAGCCACTTCTTGATCACTATAAGAACAACCCCGAAGCATGCCAACCAGAGAGTGCACGTAATGAAGTCGTTGCATTTTTAGAAGGTGGAGTTTCTGATCTCTCGATCTCCCGTTCCACATTCGACTGGGGTATTCCGGTCCCGTGGGATACAGACCAAGTTGTCTATGTGTGGTTCGACGCACTCCTTAACTACGCCACAGCGGTAGGCCTGACTGATGCACCAGAGTCAGAAGGTGGCAAGAAGTTTGCGGCAACGTGGCCGGCTGATGTGCATTTAGTTGGAAAAGACATTTTGCGTTTCCATGCTGTGATTTGGCCAGCAATGCTGATGGCAGCTGGAGTTGATATCCCTAAGAAAGTATTCGCGCATGGTTGGTTGCTTGTCGGTGGCGAGAAGATGAGTAAGTCAAAGCTCACCGGAATCGCTCCCTCAGATATCACTGATCATTTTGGTGTAGATGCATTTCGCTATTACTTCCTGCGTGCAATTCCTTTTGGCAGTGATGGCTCCTTCTCTTGGGAAGATATGAGCGCGCGCTATACATCTGAGCTAGCAAATGATTTCGGAAATCTCGCGTCCAGATTAGCTGCGATGATTGAAAAGTATTGTGGTGGGACGGTACCTGCGATCGCACAAGATGCAGCGTTATCCCAAGCTCTCACAGAAACTGTTGCAAAAGCTGATGCGGCAATGGTGGCACTTGATTTTCAAGGTGGAATCAATGCAGTGATGGATTACTGCAAGCGCGTCAATGGTTTTGTCACAGAGAAAGAGCCATGGATTCTCGCCAAGGATCCGGCAAATCAAGCTGAACTGGAAGCAGTTCTTTATAACACCGCCGAGTCTTTGCGAGCACTTGCTATTCTGCTACACCCGGTAATGCCTGCGACAACACAAATATTGTGGGAGTCACTCGGTGCAGAAGCGGTGCTTGGTGAAATTGGGAAGCAAGAAATTTCAAAGGTTGCAACATGGGGGCAACTTCCACAGGGAGCAATCGTGACGAAGACTCCTGTTCTATTCCCTCGGTTAGAAGTTAAAGAGTAATTTTTTATGGCAGATCGCCACAATCGAGATATTGAGCGCGAACAAGCTCCACTTCCAGAGCCACTACCTGTGCCCACTGTTGATGCTCATGCACATCTAGAGATTGTCACCAATGATGCACCAGATTCAGATGCGGTGCGCGCAATTTTAGATGAAGCAAAATCTGCAAACGTTGATCGCATTGTGCAGGTGGGATATTCCGCCGAACAATCACAATGGTGCGTTGATCTTGCGAATCACTATCCAGGAAGAGTTTTGGCAGCTGTTGCGCTACATCCAAATGAAGCGCCGGTTGTCGAAGATTTAGAACACGACTGGGCCATCATCGAAAAGTTGGCACAAGAGCCGCGGGTTCGCGCAATCGGTGAGACCGGACTCGATTACTTTCGTACTCCGCCAGAACTTCAAAAGCGACAACAAGAGTCATTTAAGTGGCATATTGAGTTAGCTAAGAAGACTAAGAAAGCACTTGTGATTCATGACCGTGATTCGCATGAAGATGTGCTCTCGGTTTTACTAGAAGTCGGTGCCCCAGAAAGAACTGTCTTTCACTGTTTCTCTGGAGATGTTGCAATGGCCAAGATCTGTATTGAACGCGGATATATCTTGTCATTCGCCGGCACCATGACATTTAAGAACGCCCCGGCGCTGCGGGAAGCGGTGAAGTTGGTTCCACATGATCAACTTCTGGTAGAAACTGATTCTCCATTTTTAGCACCAACTCCGCACCGAGGTGCGCTCAATACCCCGGCACAGATTGCCAATATTGTGCGAGCAATGGCGGTAGAGCGTGATGAAGATGTAGCTGAACTTGCCACCGCACTGTCGGTAAATGCCGAGCACATATTCGGAAGCTTTGTATGAGTTTGCTGGGGGCTGCCGAAATTCGTGAGTTAGCGGCCACGTTAGATATCAAGCCATCGAAGTCACTCGGTCAAAATTTTGTACATGATGGCAATGTCTGCCGAAAGATTGTGCGTACGGCTGGCTTAACATCAACGGATATCGCGCTAGAAATCGGACCCGGTCTTGGCTCTTTAACACTTGCCATGTTGGAAGAAGCGCAATCTGTAATTGCAGTGGAGATTGATTCTCGATTGGCCGGTCAACTTCCAGCAACTGCAACAAAACATTCGGATCGAGCCGAATTGCTGACCGTCATCAACCAAGACGCGCTGACCTTGAAAGAACTCCCAGTTGCGCCCACAGTATTGATTGCAAATCTTCCCTATAACGTTTCGGTGCCCGTCTTCTTGCACTTACTTGAAATTTTCCCCTCACTTCGAAGTGGTGTTGTGATGGTGCAGGCCGAAGTTGCAGATCGCCTAGCCGCAAAACCAAATTCAAAAGAGTATGGAATTCCAAGTGTGAAGGCTGCATGGTGGGCCGATGTCACTGGCGCTGGAGCCGTCTCGCGTTCTATCTTCTGGCCACAACCCAATGTTGATTCAAAGTTGGTTGCCTTTGTTCGTCGCCAAACACCAGGTGATGAAGAACTTCGCAAAAAAGTCTTCACAATTATTGATTTAGCATTTGCCCAACGCCGCAAGATGTTGCGCTCTGCACTCTCCTCACTTTATGGCGGATCTGCCGCTGCCGAATCACACCTGAGCGCTGCAGGTATCGACCCAACACTTCGCGGTGAAGCGTTAGATATTCACGCTTTCTGCGCAATTGCGAAACAAGGGTAGAGTTTTAACGTGGCACATAATTCAGTAACCGTTCGGGTCCCGGCAAAGGTGAACCTGCAGTTATCTGTCGGGCCACGTGAAGCTGATGGTTTTCATAACCTAATCTCGGTCTTTCAAGCCATCTCAATTTTTGATGATGTAACTCTTTCAAAGAGCGCCCCCGGAAGCGGAGTAACAATCTCTGTCACCGGAGAACACACTCACGGAGTTCCTGAAGATCATTCAAATCTTGCTGTTAAAGCTGCGCTTTTAGTTGGAAGTAAGTTTGATTTCGATGTCGATGTACACATTGAGATTAAGAAAGCTATACCCGTTGCTGGTGGCATGGCCGGCGGAAGCGCAGATGCAGCAGCAACTTTGGTTGCCATGGATTCACTCTTCTCGTTGGAGATGTCGCGGGAAGAGTTGCACGCACTAGGTTCGCAGCTCGGCAGCGATGTTCCATTTATGATCTCTGGTGGAACCGCAATTGGCCAAGGCCGCGGAGATCAACTAACCGCCGCACTTTCTCGAGGTACTTATCACTGGGTGTTGGCACTTTCTAGTGTTGGGCTATCGACTCCCGCTGTCTATGCAGAGTGCGATCGAATGCGCGCTGAGCTAGATATTGCTCCGCCGCAGGTATCAGATGTGCTGATGCAATCATTATTGGCAGCCGATGCCATCGAAGTAGGAAAAGCACTTACCAATGATTTACAGAATGCAGCATGCTCACTACGTCCAGCCCTCGGTCTGGTTCTTGAAGTGGGCCGTGACTATGGCGCTTTGGGCGCAATTGTTTCTGGGTCAGGCCCGACGGTTGCATTCTTGGTGGCCGACGAAGATGCAGGTCTTGATTTAGCTGTTGCACTTACTGCAAGTGGTGTCGTTGGAAGTGTGACGCGAGCATCTGGGCCAGTGCACGGGGCCAAAGTAATTTAGCTAGTTTTAATTTGAACTTTCATCTAACTTAGAGACCAACGCACTGAGTAATTCAGCAAGTTGTGCCTGATCTTTATTTGTTAACTCCTTTAACAATTTGCGCTCATTATTAAGCAGCTCTTCCATCGCTGCATCAACAGCCCGGATTCCAGATTTTGTCAGAGTAACGAGTGAGCCACGTCCATCGCTGGGATCTGGTTCACGAGTAATTAAATGCAACTTTTCTAAGTGATCTAACCGATTTGTCATGGTGCCACTTGTCACCATTGTTTCTTGCATAAGTTGTCCAGGTGAAAGTTGATGAGGCGCACCCGCGCGACGAAGCGCTGCCAATACATCGAAGCCCCAATTTTCAAGTTCGCCAAATGCATCTCGGCGCGCGATATCAAGATGTCGCGAAATACGGGTGATGCGGCTGAGTACCGAAAGGGGAGTCAGGTCTAAATCGGGGCGTTCGTGCTTCCACGCAGCAATGAGGCGGTCTACTTCATCGCGCTGTTCCATAAGAGGTGAGTTTAGTGGTCGCGAGCACTACCGAATATAAGGGAGAATATAGGTTCCGCCATTGTGTAGTGGCTAGCACATGGGCCTTTGAAGCCCAGGGTCCAGGATCGATACCTGGTGGCGGAGCAATGTATTGCTACGCAGATAAGGGTGGCGGAGCAACGAAGTGAAACTGCCAGAGTGCGTGGCGGAGCAAGTAGACTTTCTACATGAGCCTAGAAACCGTAGTGATACTCGCTGCGGGAGAAGGTACGCGTATGAAGTCAGCTACGCCAAAAGTTCTCCATTCAATTTCTGGGCGCACACTTGTTGGCCATGTTCTACACGCGGTCAGTGAATTATCAGCGAAACAAGTTCGGGTCGTTGTTGGTGCTGGTCGCGAAAAAGTCGAGGCGCATATTGCAGAGATTGCTCCACACGCAGTTACCGTCTTTCAAGAAAGACGTGGTGGAACTGGCCACGCAACGCAGTTAGCGCTAGATGGCCTCAAGCCCTCTGGCACAATTTTAATTCTCGCCGGGGATACCCCGATGCTTACTGGAACTTCGCTTTCGCAATTACTTGAGCACCATCATGCAGGTGGTTTTACCGCCTCCGTACTGACAGCCGAACATCCAGATCCAACTGGCTATGGCCGCATTATTCGCGGTGATGACGACTCATTGATTCGCATCGTAGAAGAGCGCGATGCAGATGAGATAGAACGAGAGATTATTGAAGTCAATTCAGGTGTCTACGCATTCGATGCGGCAAAACTCGCTGGAGCTATTGGAAAGCTAAAGACAGATAATTCACAGGGCGAGCTCTATCTCACTGATGTGATTGAAATTCTTCGTAACGAAGGCGGCAAGATTGCGCCAGTTTTGATCGATGATTTCATTGAAATTCTTGGGGTAAATGACCGAGTGCAGTTAGCTGAATCAGCAGCTCTCTTACGTGATCGGATTAATGAAGATTTGATGCGCGCAGGTGTATCTATTGTGGATCCATTAAGCACTTGGGTCGATTCGACGGCTACAGTTGAACGAGATGTAATCGTGATGCCTGGCACTGCAATTACCGGAACGACAACAGTGGCGAGCGGCGCGGTCATTGGTCCGCGTTCAACGCTTCACAATTGCACAGTCGGTGAGAGCGCTCATGTACTTGAATCACATTGCACGGATGCGATTATCGGCGCATCAGTCAGCGTTGGACCCTTTACATTTTTACGTCCCGGAACCAAATTACTTGCAGGCTCGAAAGCTGGCGCCTTTGTTGAGATAAAGAATGCAACGCTGGGTGAGGGCTCGAAGGTTCCACACCTTTCTTACGTTGGAGATGCCGTGATTGGCGAAGGAAGCAATATTGGCGCGGCCACAATTTTCGTGAACTATGACGGTGTAGAAAAGCACTACACCGTAGTGGGCGATCATGTTCGCATCGGCAGCGATTCAATGTTGGTCGCTCCTGTCACTATTGGAGACGGCGCATATACCGCGGCCGGTTCTGTCATTACCGAAGATGTTCCGGCCGGCGCGATGGGCGTTGGCAGAGCAAAGCAGAGAAATGTAATAGGTTGGGTGCTGCGTAAGCGCCCCGGTACAAAATCTGCTGAGGCGGCATCGCGCCACAGTAGCGACGAGCAGAAAGGCTAACTTCCTTGAGCGAAATCCGATTGTCCTCAGAGAAAAAACTTCGTCTCTTTTCAGGCCGCGGATTCCCAGAGTTATCAGAGCAAGTTGCCAAAGAGTTAGGTATTCCACTTACACCAACTTCAGCGTATGACTTTGCCAATGGTGAAATTTTCGTTCGCTTTGAAGAATCTGTTCGCGGTTGTGATGCATTTGTAATTCAGTCGCACTCAGCGCCAATTAATAAACAAATCATGGAACAGCTCATCATGATCGATGCCCTCAAGCGTGCCTCAGCCAAGCGCATTACAGTCGTTGCACCTTTTTATGCATACGCGCGTCAAGATAAGAAGAGCCGAGGTCGCGAACCAATCACAGCGCGCCTCATGGCTGATCTATTTAAGGCAGCAGGCGCCGATCGCCTCATGGTTGTTGATCTTCATACTTCGCAAATTCAAGGATTTTTCGATGGACCAGTGGATCACCTCTTCGCGCTTCCAATGTTGGCAAATTATGTCGGCAGTAAAGTTGACCGCTCAATGCTCACCATCGTTTCTCCAGACTCAGGTCGTGTTCGCGTGGCAGAGCGTTGGTCAGAACTTCTCGGTGGATGCCCGATTGCATTTATCCATAAGACGCGCGACCCGCTCATTCCAAATGAAGCGGTTGTAGGAAAAGTTGTCGGAGATGTAACAGGTCGTACCTGCGTCGTAATCGATGACATGATCGATACCGCCGGAACAATTACTAAAGCCGTTGATGCACTCTTTGAAGGCGGCGCAAAAGATGTCATCGTCGCAGCAACACATGCGGTCTTCTCCGGCCCAGCAGTTGATCGCCTGAAGGATTCACGAGCGGTCGAGGTAGTCGTAACAGACTCGCTTCCGCTTTCGGAGGACCAGAAATTCGACAAGCTCACCGTGCTCTCAATCGCCCCGCTCTTGGCTCGCGCTATCCGTGAAGTCTTCGAAGATGGCTCTGTAACTAGCCTTTTTGACGGCCACAGCTAAGTCACGCTAATCTTTGCCTCGTTCCGGCGAGGGTGAAATTTATCCGTGATCGACGGCGTAGGTATCAACTCCTGCTGGAACTTCGCAACATAAAGAAGTATCTATTAGAGGAGCTTTAACATGGCAGAAGTATCAATCAAGGGAACTACTCGTACTGAATTCGGTAAGGGCGCATCACGTCGCGCACGCGTTTCAGGTCTAGTTCCAGCTGTTATCTACGGCCATGGCGAGAAGCCAGTTCACATCACTCTTCCAGCACGCGAACTTGGCGTAGCACTAAAAGAGTCAAACGTACTTCTTAATATTGATATTGATGGAAAGACTGAACTGACACTTCCAAAGTCAATCGTTCGCCATCCACTCAAGCAGATTCTTGAGCATATCGACCTCGTACTAGTTCGCCGCGGTGAGAAGGTAACTGTTTTGGTACCTATCCACACTGAAGGAAAGCACGATCCAGACGGCATCCTTGAGACACAGCACAACTCAATCGAAATCGAAGCAGAGGCAACAGCAATTCCTAAGTTCCTTGTTCTTGATATCGAAGGAATGGCTGCTGGAACTTCAAAGCATGCATCTGATGTTGTTCTTCCTGCTGGCACAACTCTTGTCAGCCCAGCAAACACAATCATCGTTCACTTGTCTGAGCGTTCAACAGTGGTTGAAGAAGTTGCAGTTGCAGCACCAGCTGCCGATGCTGCTGCGGCACCTGCTGCAGATGCAGAGAAGAAGGACTAATAACCTCTACGATTTCATGTTATGACGTGGTTGGTAGTGGGGCTCGGCAACCCGGGCGATGAATACGCTGCCACCCGTCACAACGTGGGTCAGATGGTGATTGACCATCTTGCACGACGTCACAATGTAAAACTTTCAACACATAAATCTCGCACTGATATCGCCGCATACAAATTGGGCGTTGGAATCGATGCCCACTCAATTATTCTGGCTAAATCTAAAAGTTATATGAATGAAACTGGTGGGCCGATTAAGGCGCTCGCCTCTTTTTATTCGGTGGAGCTGGCCAAGATTATTGTTCTCCACGATGAGTTAGATATTGGCTATGCCGCAATCCGCGCAAAGGTTGCTGGTGGAGATAATGGACATAATGGCTTGAAATCGCTGACATCTTCCTTTGGCACCGCAGAGTACTTTCGAGTACGACTTGGAATCGGCCGCCCTATTGGAGAGCAAGATCCTGGAGATTTTGTGCTTAAGCAATTTAGTAAAGAAGAGAAAAAATCGCTCGAAGAATTTATTGATCGCGGAGCTGACTGCGTTGAATTCCTGATTGAAAAAGGACTTGATTTAACTCAAAGCAAGTTCAACAGCTGATCAACCAGTATTACGAAGCCCAGCTGCAACGCCATTGATTGTTAGTAGCAGCGCACGGATTAACGCCGGGTCAGCTTTTTCGCCTTGCTCGCGCACCCGATTTAAGAGTGTGACTTGTAGAAGTTGCAGCGGGGCAAGATAGGTATCGCGGACCTGCAGCGTGCGAGCTAAGACCGGTTGGTCTCCAAGCAGCGATGACTTGCCGGTCAGGGTAAGAATCTCAGCGACTGTGAGTTCGAACTCTGCGGTGATTACATCAAGGAAGTGATGTAGCTCTGCTGGAACAAGTGTCTGCACATAATGTTTTGCAGTAACTAAATCTGTCTTTGCCAAGGTCATCTCGACATTGCTAATAAATGTTGAGAAGAAGTGCCACTCTGAAAGCATTTGCGCTAGGACATCTGACTTTCCAGCTTCACGAGCAGCCTTCAACCCCGAGCCCACACCAAACCAACCCGGAACAATCTGGCGAGATTGAGTCCAACCAAACACCCATGGGATTGCGCGCAAAGAATCGAGGCCGCCTGCAGCATCTGGTCTGCGTGATGGACGTGAACCGAGGAAGAGATTTCCAAGTTGCTCCACTGGAGTTGATGCGTAGAAGTACGCTGGCAAATCTGGGTGATCAATCAGTGCGCGATAACGAGCAAAGGAGTTCTCGCTCACTAAGTTCATGCAGTCGTTCCACTTTTGCAGATCTTCAGTGCTCTGTCGCGGTCCACGATTAAGAATTGTTGCTTCAAGTGATGCTGCCAAGGTCAGTTCAACATTTTCGCGGGCAAGTGATGGAAGTGCGTACTTATCTGAAATGACTTCACCTTGTTCGGTCATTTTGATTTGTCCATCAACTGATCCCCAAGGAAGTGCGATAAGAGCGTCGTAGGTTGGCCCACCACCTCGACCGACTGAACCACCACGACCATGGAATAAGCGAAGCTTCACACCATGCTTCATTGCGACATCGCGAAGTGTTCGCTGAGCACGGTGAATTTCCCACTGTGATGTTGCAATTCCTGCATCTTTATTTGAATCTGAGTATCCGAGCATTACTTCTTGCACATCTCCACGTAGCGCAACCAGGGTGCGATAAGTGGGGTTAGCTAAAAGGGTTTCAAGGATTTCACCGGCTGCACGAAGCTCGGCAACTGTTTCAAGAAGTGGCGCAAAACCAATCTTGGCTATCTTCTTATCAATATCGACCAGGCCAGCTTGCTTACCCAAGACAGTTGCAGCGATGAGATCATCAGCACCCTTAGTCATCGAGACGATGTACGTTTCAATTACTTCTGGGCCGAAGCGGGAAATCAAATCTTCGATTGCTACAAAGGTATTCAGTGTTTTTGCTCCAGCGGCATCGAGCTTGGATGCATCTAGCTTTGCCGAGGATGCAAGCTGAGCTACAAGAATTGGAAACTTTTCGGTGTGTGAAAGTTCAGCGTAATTGCCACCAATCATCTGCTTCAACGCATTGTGGTGGGCATCAGAATGCTCGCGAATATCAAGGGTTGCATGGGTAAGACCGAATGCAGCAACTGTGCGAATTGTGCGTTCAAGTAATCCAGTTGCAAGAAGTTCTCCACGATGAGCAAAGAGTGAGTCGCGCATTAGTGTGAGATCAGCAAGGAGTTCTGCGGTGTCTTTGTAGTCGCGGCCAGGTACATGTGGGCCACGCTTGGCATGACGTTCGCGAGTAAAGACCAGGCGATGCACAATGGCGGTGGCCTTTAACCGATATGGCTCTTGCACATTGAGACGTAAGAATCGCTCTTCGAATTCTGGGATATTCGCTAAATCTCTTTCGACCGAAGCGCTCAGTTCGGGCGTAGCACCAGCAATGCGAGTAGAGACGGAGAGCATTTGGCGCAATTTGTTCATCGCCGCAATTGTTGTGCGAATTGCATGGCCAACCTGAAGCACGACAGCCTCTTCAGTAATTGCAGGAGTGATATTTGGATTTCCATCTCGGTCTCCACCGATCCAGGTTCCAAAGGTTAGCGGTCTTGATGTCACTGGTAATTCAATGCCAAGCCGCTTTAATTCGCGGGCGAAGTCGTTGAGGACTTCGGGAACAGTTGTCGACGCTAAGTCATCGAGGTAATAGAGCGCATTCATCGCTTCATCTAATGGCTCTGGGCGATCTAGACGCAATTCATCCGTCTGCCAGAGCAGGTCTACAGTTTCAGCTAAGCGCTCATCTTGGGTAACACTTTGCGGCGTATCAAGAAGTGAAGCAATTTCACCTAACTTACTTAAGATTGAGCGGCGAGCAGCTTCTGTTGGGTGAGCGGTGAATACTGGTCGCACATCTAGTTCGTCAATCCACTTTACGAGATCTTCATGAGAAATCTCATGACCCTTTACTGGGTGATTAATCGCATCTTCAATCTTGTCGATTGCGCGAGTAATCCAAGAACCACCTTCATGGCGCACTTCGGCTAGCACGCGAGATCGGTGCACTTGCTCGGCAACATTTGCCAAGTTGAAGTAAGTACTAAAAGCACGTACAAGTTGCACGGAATCATCCACTGACAGTTCTTCGAGAATCTCAACGCCGCCGCCTTCACGAACGCTCTTTCGAACACTTTCAACAAGTTCAAGCAGTTCAGGACCTTCTTGGCGAATCAGAGATTGACCTAGGAGATCTCCCAAATGGCGGACATCTGCGCGAAGAGTGGCATCATCTGATGCGACCAAGTTCTTGGCGGTGGCCTTCGATTCGCTGGTCATTGGAGAATTCTCACATACATCTAGTCATCGCTAGACTGTAATTAGTAGCCCCCTTCTTTTTTAGAAGCGGGGCCTTGCGGCGTTTACCCGCAAGTAAGTTCTTGGTGAGGAGGGTCAGATGCGCGGATTAGTGCAGGTGCTGCAGCGCGACGATGAAGTGACCCAGGCGATTACAACGTCAGAAAAAATTATCGCGCCATCGCCAACGTATCCCTTCTTATTGGCGATGAAAGCGGCAAGTAAGCCACTGCTCGTCATTACAAGTTCGAGCAAAGCGGCGGAAGATCTCGTCGATGAATTGAAATCCCTGCATTCAAATGTCCACGAGTTTCCGGCATGGGAGACGCTGCCTCATGAAAGGTTGAGCCCTCGCAGTGACACGGTGGCAAAGAGAATCGCAACTCTCTATGCGCTCAATACTCCCAACGCACATGCAGCTGCTGGTCATCCAATTGTGGTCGCACCTATTCGCGCAGTGATTCATAGATTTATTGGCGACCTAGCAAAAACTCCGATGTGGACTCTTGAAATTGGGCAGGAGATTGCGCTCACCGAGCTAGCGACACATTTAACTGCGCTCTCTTTCACTCGAACAGATCTGGTCGAAAAACGTGGTGAATTCGCAGTACGAGGTGGGATCGTGGACATCTTTTTACCACTGGCGGCCCACCCAATACGGATTGATTTTTTCGGTGATGAAATTGAAGAGTTGTCTTACTTTGACGTTTCAGATCAAAGAACTACGGCACCAGTTATCGGAAAACTTTCTATCTTGCCATGTCGTGAACTGTTGCTCACCGATGAGATTCGGGAACGAGCAGAGTCTCTGAAAGAGCGGTATCCAATGGCGATTGAGATTCTCGACAAAATCGCGCAAGGAACTATTGTCGAAGGAATGGAATCGCTGATTCCACTACTGACTGAAAACTTTGAAACAATTTTGGATCGATTACCGCAAGAGGTACAGGTCTGTTTCTTAGATGAAGAGAGAATCAAGT
The DNA here is from genome assembly GCA_027483765.1 of Streptomycetaceae bacterium. GTDB lineage: Bacteria > Actinomycetota > Actinomycetes > Nanopelagicales > Nanopelagicaceae > Planktophila. The sequence continues at coordinate 79,897 of JAIXTW010000006.1, read as the reverse complement.
CTCGAACATCTGATCTTATTGAGACCAACGCAGAATTCTTAGCTGCTTCGTGGTCGAACGCGGCGTTAGGAGCGAACGCGCCTTTACCTGTAGAACAGGTGACATTCCTCGATTGGGTCCAACTGCAGGCCGAGATCAACCGATTAGGAATCCCGACGCATTGCCTCAACCCATTTGGCAGCGATCTCGATACCAGTGCAGTTTTCTTGGATTTCTCTCCGATTGAGCCAATGCGCGGTAACGTCGAGGCGCTCTGCGAATTACTGCGCACTGCGTTAGAAAATCACTACAGCGTTATCTTCTCGACTCCCGGACATGGCATGGCAGAACGCTATGCCGGAATTTTCCGTGGCGCGGATTTACCGGTGCAGATGGTCGCAGAGCTTCAGGCACAGCCAACGAAAGGCGCAATTCACATCACTCAATCAGTGATGGGTTATGGCTTCGCAAGTAGCCATAGCGAACTTCTCTTTGTAACCGAACGCGATTTATCAGGGAGTAAGACCAGCACTAAAGATGGCGCACGCATGCCATCTAAGCGTAAGCAAGCAATCGATCCGCTAGAACTTCGCGCCGGTGATTTTGTTGTGCATGAACAACACGGAATCGGTCGATACATCGAATTAGTGCAACGTACCGTTGCAGATGTCACGCGTGAATATTTAGTCATTGAATACGCCTCAGCAAAGCGCGGCCAACCCGGAGACAGAATCTTTGTACCCACAGATACGCTGGAGCAGATTAGTAAGTATGTTGGCGGCGAAACTCCCACAGTGCATCGAATTGGTAGTGGCGAGTGGCAGAAGGCGAAGGGTCGCGCACGAAAAGCGGTACGTCAGATTGCGGGCGAACTGATTCGCCTCTATGCAGCACGAACAAGTGCACCTGGATATGCATTTTCTCCCGATACTCCGTGGCAGCGAGAGCTAGAAGATGCCTTTTCTTACATTGAAACCCCAGATCAACTGTCAACGATTGAAGATGTGAAGCGCGATATGGAACGACCGTATCCGATGGACCGCATCATCTGCGGCGATGTTGGCTATGGAAAGACTGAGATTGCGATACGAGCGGCATTTAAAGCGGTACAAGATGGTAAGCAAGTCGCTGTTTTAGTTCCCACAACGCTACTGGTACAGCAACATTCAAAGACTTTCGCTGAGCGTTATGCCGGATTTCCGATAAATGTTGCAGGGCTATCTAGATTTAACACTGCAAAAGAGAGTAAGGAGATCTTGGCTAATTTGGGTAATGGCGCCATCGACGTTGTTGTAGGCACACACCGATTACTTTCACAGGACGTTCAATTCAAAGATCTCGGCTTAGTCGTTGTCGATGAAGAACAACGCTTTGGAGTAGAGCAGAAAGAATCGCTGAAGAAGATGCGTACAACTGTCGATGTTTTAGCGATGTCTGCCACACCCATTCCGCGCACGCTAGAGATGGCTGTTACTGGAATCCGCGAGATGTCCACGATTACTACGCCACCAGAAGAACGACATCCAATTCTTACCTATGTCGGACCGGCTGAAGATGCGCAGATTAAGGCGGCAATTCACCGTGAACTCTTACGTGATGGGCAAATTTTCTATATCCACAATAGAGTCGAATCGATTGACCGAGCAGCAGCAAAATTACTGGAGTTAGTTCCAGAGGCGCGCATCAGGATTGCCCACGGACAGATGAGTGAAGGTCAATTAGAAGATGTGATTCTCGCCTTCTGGAATCGTGATTTCGACATTTTGGTCTGCACCACAATTGTCGAGAGTGGATTAGATATTGCCAACGCCAACACTCTCATTGTGGAACGATCCGAGAACTTTGGTCTGTCACAACTTCATCAATTACGCGGACGAGTTGGACGCGGGCGGGAACGAGCGTATGCATATTTTCTCTACCCGCCAGATCAGCCACTTTCAGAGATTGCGCTAGATAGATTGAAAACAATTGCAACAAATACAGATCTTGGATCTGGCATGCGGGTAGCGCTAAAAGATCTTGAGATTCGTGGCGCTGGCAATCTCCTTGGAGGCGAACAATCAGGACATATTGCCGATGTCGGCTTTGATTTGTATATGCGCATGGTCGGTGAAGCTGTGAACGATTACAAAACTGGCTTTATTGAAAGCGAAGAGAAGAACCACGAGTGCAAGGTGGAGCTGCCAGTTAACGCGCACTTATCGGAAGTCTATGTTCCAGGTGAAAGGCTCAGACTTGATCTCTATCGACGTCTGGCCGATGTTGCTAATGATGCTGAAGTTCAATCTATTCGAGAAGAGCTAATTGATCGCTTTGGTGAACTTCCAGATGAAGCAATCTCGCTGCTTCGTGTTGCTCAATTACGTGCATTTGCAAAATCGCTCGGTGTTCGCGAGGTTGTGGCAGCTGGAAAGTACCTACGTATTTCACCTCTAACTCTGCCCGAATCAAAGCAACTGCGACTCAACCGACTTTTCCCTGGTTCGCTCTATAAATCAGCGTCGAATACAGTGATGATTGCCATTCCGCGCGCTGCCGCATGGACCCCGACGGCGCAGGGTTCGGCAGTCATAGGGGATACTTCTCTCTTGGAATGGGCTGGAAAGTCCCTTGAAGAATTAACGAAAGCGGGCACCTCGTGAAGAAGTTTCTTACCGTCATCGCTCTTGTATCAGCAGTTGCTCTTACCGGATGCGGAAAGGCAGATAGCGCTGCATCATTTGGCGACACCACGATTTCACAGGTGCAAGCGCAATCTAAGGTTAATGAACTTTTGGCCGAGCGTGCGAAGACCGATATTTCTCAGATGCAACTCGAGACCGGAAACGTACTGAACCGAAGCCAGCTTCGCTTCACAATCATCACCTCAGTATTCGAAGAGATTGCGAAGGAGTTGAAAATCGAAGTTTCAACAACGGAAATCGAAAACACACGTAATGGTATTTATGAGCAAATCGGCGGCGAATCTGAACTTCAAAAGAACTTAGTCGCTGCTCAGATTGCTCCCTCTAACTTTGAACGTTACCTGCGCACCACAATCATTTCAAATAAGTTAGCGGGCGCACTTTCAATGGCGGGTGTTGCTGAGGCAGATGTTCAGACAAAAATCAGTGAGCTTTTGCAGAAGAAGGCTGAGCAACTGAAGGTCACAGTAAATCCTCGCTACGGTGTATGGGATAACGCAGCTGGAGATTTGGTTCCAGAAGATTCTGCAGGTTCAGCAGTAGTTCCTTCAACGAGATAACTCGTACCGTTATGTCAGAACTTCAACGCCTAGTTGAGGTAATGGATCGCCTCCGTTCGCCAGGAGGTTGCCCATGGGATGCCGAGCAGACACACCAATCGTTGATTAAGTACCTACTCGAAGAGTCCTATGAGTTCATTGATGCCATTGAAACTGATGACCGTGTGGGCATGCGCGAAGAGCTTGGTGATGTATTGCTTCAGGTTTATTTTCATTCTCGCATCGCACAGGATCATCCCACTGATCCATTTTCGATAGAAGATGTTGCACGGGCGATTGCCGATAAATTAATCAGTCGCCACCCGCATGTTTTTGACAATCTTGAAGTCAGCGGCACCGAAGAGATTATTGATAACTGGGAAGCAATCAAGGCGAAAGAAAAGGGACGTACATCAGCTATCGATGGCATTGCGATGTCACAACCTGCGCTGCCACTGGTTTCAAAGATTTTCTATCGCGCTGAAAAATATGGAGTTGAGTTAGAGATTCCGACTTATGCCAGTGAAGAACAGGTAAATGAAAGCTCGGTTGGCCAAGTGCTCGCCTCAGTAATTGGGTGGGCTCATGCCAACGGCATTGATCCTGAGAACGCCTTACGTGCCCAGGCTCGAAAGATGATTGCTGAAATTCTGGTCAAGGAGCAATCTGCGAATAAATAGCACTCCTGTGGTCGCGATAGGATTGGCACCTGCCCTCAACGTCGAGCGCTATTTCGACACATTTCTCATCACAGGAGACACCACATGGCAATAATCGAAGCAATCGGCGCTCGTGAAATTCTTGATTCACGCGGAAACCCAACTGTTGAAGTAGAGGTCCAACTCGAAGATGGAACTCAGGCTCGCGCAGCTGTCCCAAGTGGTGCATCAACCGGCGCATTTGAAGCAGCAGAACTACGTGATGGCGATAAGAAGCGTTACCTCGGTAAAGGTGTATTGCAAGCAATTGATTTTGTTAACAATGAAATCGCCCCTGAAATTGAAGGATATGACTCACAAGATCAGCGCCTGATTGATTCAGAGATGATCGCACTCGATGGAACTCCTAATAAGTCACGTCTTGGTGCTAATTCAATTCTTGGTGTTTCACTCGCTGTTGCAAAAGCTTCAGCTGAATCCTCAAACCTCTCACTCTTCCGTTACGTGGGCGGACCAAATGCCCATGTACTCCCGGTACCGATGATGAATATCCTCAATGGCGGCGCACATGCCGATACCAACGTTGATATTCAAGAATTTATGATTGCTCCAATCGGTGCCGAAACTTTCCGCGAATCACTTCGTTGGGGCGCTGAGATTTATCACGCACTCAAAGCTGTGCTTAAAAAGCGCGGACTTGCGACATCTGTTGGCGATGAAGGTGGATTTGCACCTAACCTCGATAGCAATCGCGCTGCCCTTGATCTCATCATTGAGGCCATCACAGCGGCAGGATTTAAGCCAGGTAAAGAGATTGCACTCGCCATGGATGTTGCGGCAACTGAGTTCCATGAGAACGGTAAGTACAAGTTCGAGGGCTCACTTCGCACGTCTGATGAAATGATTGCCTACTACGCAGAGCTTGTTAGCGCCTACCCAATTGTTTCTATCGAAGACCCACTCAATGAAGAAGATTGGGCCGGATGGAAGTCAATGACTTCATCACTTGGCTCAAAGATTCAGATTGTGGGAGACGACCTATTTGTGACCAATCCAGTGCGTCTGGCAAAGGGAATTGAGACCAACACTGCAAACGCACTTCTTGTAAAGGTAAACCAGATTGGAACTCTTACCGAGACACTCGATGCAGTAGATCTTGCACACCGCGCAAATTACCGCAGCATGATGTCGCACCGTTCTGGTGAAACAGAAGACACCACGATTGCTGACTTAGCTGTTGCTACAAACTGTGGCCAGATTAAGACCGGCGCACCATCTCGCACAGAGCGCGTTGCTAAGTACAACCAACTTCTTCGCATCGAAGAAGAGCTATCTGATGGCGCTGTTTACGCAGGCCGCCAAGCTTTCCCACGCTTCCAAGGTTAAGAATATAAATGGCGCGCAGATCTAGTACTGGAGGGCGAAAGCAGGGTTACCGTTCTCGGAACCTTAATTTCAATCGCCAGCAAGGATCTGGGCGGTTGCTCGCGGTCGCTGCAATCTTTTTTATGTTGGCTCTTTTCCTGGCTCCACCTATCAAGAACTATTTCGTGCAACGTGCGCAAATTAACGCGCTTGAGTCGCAACTCAAGAGTGATAACACCGCACTTGATAAAGCACGTAAGGAGTTATTGCTCTGGCAAGATCCGGAATACGTGAAATCGCAAGCGCGCGAAAGATTGCACTTTGTTCTGCCCGGTGAACGTCAGTACATCGTTACCGGCACCGATGGCGAAAACTCTGATCAACCTGCGCAGACCGATGTCGTAAGCAACTTGCCGGAAGGCCAACCTTGGTACACCCGCATGATTGCCTCAATTACCGAAGCAGGAAAAGCGTGAGTACCGAAAGCCGTATCCCAACCGAAGCCGATCTTTCAGTGATTGAGAATCAATTAGGTCGCACACCGCGCGATGTTCATGCGATTTCTTACCGCTGCCCCTGCGGAAAGCCTGCTGTTGTTGAAACTCCACCACGTTTAAGTAACGGCGAGCCATTTCCTACTTTCTATTACGCAACCTGCCCACGCCTCACCGCTGCAATTTCTACCCTTGAAACAACGGGAATGATGGGCGAGATGAATGAACGCCTAGAAACTGATCTTGTATTAGCTGGTGAATATGCGGCGGCACACGATGATTACATCGCCGCTCGCTCAGTTCTGCAGATGGATGTTCCGGAAGTTGAAAATGTATCAGCGGGTGGGATGCCCAATCGCGTGAAGTGCTTGCACTCACTCATTGCCCATTCACTCTCAGCTGGCCCTGGAGTAAATCCGCTCGGCGATGAAGCACTCGCACAACTCCCCGAATGGTGGAAGCACTTGTCATGCGAGTAGCAGCGATTGATTGCGGTACTAACTCAATTCGTTTGTTAATCGCCGATATCGACGGCGGCAATTTTCGCGAGATTCACCGCGAGATGGAGATTGTCCGCCTTGGCCAAGGTGTAGATAAGACTGGGCAATTTTACCCCGATGCCATTGTTCGCACACTGGCGGCGGTAGATAAGTTTGCAAGTGAAATAGCAAAGCGCGGCGTTGAAAAGATTCGCTTCTGTGCCACTAGCGCTACCCGCGATGCAACTAACCGAGACCTCTTTATCGATGGCGTAAAAGCACGTCTTGGAATTGCACCTGAAGTGATTCCAGGAGAGGTAGAAGCAGCACTTTCATTCCAAGGGGCCACACGAGATTTCCCAGCAACTGACGGACCATTCCTTGTCATAGACATTGGCGGGGGATCTACTGAATTTGTTTTCGGAACAACAGATGTGGAATTTGCAAAGAGTATGAATATTGGTTGTGTGCGCATGTCTGAACGCCACTTCACCGGCGGCGATGCCGACCCTGGCCAGATCGCTGCGGCGATTGAAGATATCGATGAAGCTATCGCGCAAGCAGCCAAGATAGTTCCAATCACTCAGTCAAAGACCCTAATTGCCGTTGCAGGCACCGCGACCACCGTAGCTGCAGCCGCTCTGGAGCTTGATAGCTATGACAGATACGCAATTCATCTCTCCCGAATCTCTGCTGAAAAAGTACATGCCGCATCTAAATCATTCTTATCAATGAAGCGCGAAGACCGTGAAGCACTTGGATATATGCACCCAGGTCGCGTTGATGTGATTGGCGCCGGATCACTTGTTCTTTCGCGCATCATGCTCGCAACCGGGGCAGCTGAATTTGTCGCTTCCGAATCAGATATTCTCGATGGAATGGCTTGGTCACTTGTATAAGTCGATTGAACTTCTCGATCAGGCAATCATCAAGTGTCATAAATGTCCTCGCCTAGTTCAATGGCGAGAAGAAGTTGCTGTAACTAAACGTAAATCTTATGAGAACGAAAAATATTGGGGTAAGGCGGTTCCGGGTTTTGGTTCAACAAAGCCAAAGATGCTCATCGTTGGTTTAGCACCTGGTGCGCACGGCGCTAATCGCACCGGACGTATCTTCACTGGAGACTCATCAGGGGATTGGCTATACGGATCACTGCACCGAATTGGAATTGCAAAGATCGCGACATCATCATCTCGTGATGACGGACAAGAACTTAAGGAGACCCGAATCTCCATGGCCGTGCGTTGTGCTCCACCAGAAAACAAACCTACTACCGAAGAACGCGATATGTGCGCGCCGTACTTTGAAAATGAACTCCACCTTATTGCACCAACAGTTAGATCCTTTGTAGCGCTAGGAAACTTTGGCTGGCAAGTACTGATCAAGTCGCTGAAGGCTCAGGGACATGAAATACCATCGACTAAATTTGGGCATGGATCTTCAATCAAGTACTCACATAACAATATTGATTATTTGATACTTGGCAGTTATCACCCAAGCCAACAGAACACATTTACTGGCAAACTCACTAAGCCAATGCTTGATTCAGTGTTGAAGAAAGCAGCTAAGTTCGCGGGCATTAGCTAACTTTTTGCATAGTAGACTGCGCTTTCACATTGGCCCCCGTAGTCCAATGGCAGAGACAGAGGACTTAAAATCCTTCCAGTATCGGTTCGAGTCCGATCGGGGGCACTAATCGCAGGTTATTGACTGCCTTTTCTCTAAAATTCTATTGAATATCCTCGTACGGCAACGTACCCTTTTCCAATTCAATGGAGAATGAGGAGAGAAAAATGGCCGCAACATATTCATGTGCCAAGTGTGGAATGTCAGTAAACGCTAGTTGTGCGAAGTGCAACCTTCCTTTGGTCAACGATTCACTAGCCCTTGCAGATGGCAGCAATGTGCAGATCTCTCGATGCACACAGTGCGAAGGCAAGATCAAGTCGCCGATGTGCTGTGGTTCAGATATGAGCTGCGCGGTCTAATTTACTCATTGGCTTTATGAATGAGTAGTAAAGAACTATGCCTTTCAATCCTTGAAAAGGCTGGCGTACCAATTAACTCCCATGAGCCGTGGAGCATCCATGTCAAAAACGAAAAACTTTGGGATCGCGTTGCCTCTCAGCACCAACTTGGCCTCGGTGAGGCTTACATGGATGGTTGGTGGGAGTGTCAGGCTGTCGATGAGATGCTCACGAGATTGCTGACAGTAGATGCGACATCCTTTCTGAAGCCATCAATCCCACTTATTGCAAGTACGCTCAAATCAAAATTGGTAAATATGCAGACTAAATCTAAGGCTGCAAAGAATGCAAAGCATCACTACAACATCGGAAATGATTTATACACTCGAATGTTGGATAGTGAAATGGCATATAGCTGTGGTTATTGGCAGAGTGCAAAGACGCTAGATGAAGCACAGATTGCAAAGTTTGATCTCATTTGCAGAAAATTAAAGCTTGAAAAAGGAATGACCCTGCTTGATATAGGAAGCGGCTGGGGCGGGCTCTTGCGCCATGCGGTGAAAAATTATGGTGTCATTGCAACTGGAATTTCACCGGCAGATCAGCAGATTATTCTTGCGAAGGAGAAATCAGCTGGTTTGGATATAAATTTTGTGCAGAAAGATTATCGAGATCTCACGGGGCGTTTCGACCGAATAGTCTCGGTAGGCATGATGGAACACGTGGGACCGAAGAACTTCAGAGAGTTCTTTGAAAAGTGCGATGAATTACTTGGCGATGACGGGATTATGTTGCACCATCTTATTTCTAGCTCCCGAGCACAAGTTGATACTGACCCCTTCTTCAATCGGTATATCTTCCCGGGAGGAGTTATCCCATCGCCTGGGCAAATTACTTCTGCGGCAGAGAAGCTTTTTGTTCTAGAAGATGTCCATAACTTCGGGTTGGATTACGACACAACCTTGATGCATTGGTTTAAGAATGTGAATGCCAAATGGAGCGAGATTCCTCAGTACGACTTACGATTTAAGCGAATGTGGAATTACTACCTCCTGGCTTCAGCGGCAGGCTTCAGAGCGCGTAATCTGCAACTCAATCAATATGTATTTCGTAAAAACGGTTCGCTCGGTCCGTACATTCCTGTTCGATAATTCTCACCCTTTCCAAGAAAACCTGGCTGTGTTACTCTCATGTGAGCGCTCATATTGAGGCAGTTTGGAGAGTACGGTGAACAATTCCAACGCGTGGAGTCTTCTAGGCCGCTTTGATTCTGCCGCACGCACAAGTGTTTTTGGAATGGTGCTTGCTGTCGTTATTGCCTTCGAAACATTCTCAGCTCGAGACGCTAGGTATTCAGTATTGATGAGCGCACTTGTACTCATCGCCGGTGGATTCGTGGGCAAAAAAGCTTTGAGTGCTCAATCTTTACTCGGGATTTTCACCGCGATTTTTTGCCTCGTATGGATCATCCCAATTCTCAACTCTGATTTTTTTAAATCAGTCGACCTCACTTTCATGCTGGCTCACTCCATCCTTTCCCTTGCTGTAGCAGTAGGAGCTTTTACCTACTTGAAGAATTGATGCGATAAGTGGCAAAAATTAATTTTGTTGGATTCCAAGAACATGTAGAGATTCCAGAAGGTTTTGAACTTCTTGAAATCAAGGACGAGATCCAATCTTCACTAAGCCGAGATGAACTCTTTTCATACCTGAGCGAGCCCGCCAAGATTTCCGAGTGGTTTTATCAGGTTCTTTCACTCGAATCTAAATCAAGCGGGAAAGTTTCATATATTTCGGCAAATGGTGCGACATCCCAGGCCATATGTATTGCATATGATGGAGGACGGGAGATTTCTCTCCTTGCTGATGAATTCGGTGAATTTACCGGAAGAGTTCACGGAAAAAAGAGCGCAAATCTATCAATCAAGTTTCGAATCCTTACCGATAACCCAGAGCCAATTCAGGGCGAGCTAATGACCCGTATTAGCAATCTGCGAAAGATTGTGGCTTGATGCCAAAGAAAGCCAATATCTACGATGTAGCAAAACTAGCGGGTGTATCTCATCAGACGGTCTCCCGGGTGCTAAATAATCATTCGAGCTTGAAACCTGCGACTCGTGAAAAGGTCGAGATGGCAATTGCCGAGCTTTCTTACCGTCCAAATCAAGCAGCCCGCCAATTAGTTACCTCAAAGAGTCGAATGATCGGTGTTCTCATTGCTGAATCTGAACTATTTGGTCCATCTTCCATGTTAAATGCAATGCAAGATGTTGCTCGAAAGGAAGGTTATTCGGTTATCTCAATATCTGTCGTCACCAAATCAAGAGATTCTTGGCGTGAAGGAATTGAACAACTGCGAAACCTCGATGTCGATGGAGTCATCACAATTGCATTGCATAAAGATATTGTGAAAGAGATTGAGCGATATTTACTGGGAATAACAATTGTCTTGATTGGGTCAGAACCGTCTCAGAAATTCAATGTTGTAAATATGGATAATTTGATGGGAGCAATCCTGGCCACACAACATTTAATTGATTTAGGGCATACCGAGATAGTTCATGTGGCAGGTCCAGAAAATGCATACGAAGCTCAAATGCGACGAGCCGGGTATGAACAGACCATGAAAAGCGCAGACTTGGTTCCAAAGGTTTTTGCTGGAACCTGGTCTATTGAGTCAGGGTATCTGGCCGGAAAAGAAATTGCTGGGCTAAAAAAATTACCCACGGCGATTTTTACTGCCAATGACCATTCAGCCATAGGGCTGATAAAAGTTTTGCACGAGCAAGGAATTAGCGTTCCGGAGCAGATCAGCATTGTTGGTTATGACAATATCCCCGAATCTAATTTTGTAATTCCATCGTTAACGACAATTAAGCCAAATTTTGATGCGCTTGGAAATGCCGCCATTGAAAAGATGATCATGCAATTACGCCAGGGTAATTCAAAGGAAGCGGTAATGTTAAAGCCAGAGTTAGTAATAAGAAATTCCACAGTAGCCGCCCAATCCGGAAAGAGGAAGAAATGACCGACAAATATGTAATCGGAGTCGATTACGGAACACTTTCTGGCCGTGCGCTGATTGTGCGTGCTTCCGATGGTCACGAAATGGGTTCGGCAGTCTTTGAGTACCCCAACGCTGTCATGGATCGCATCCTGAATGCGAGCGGGGCAGCACTAGGACCTGATTGGGCTCTGCAAGATCCGCAAGATTATGTTGATGTATTGCGTAATGCGGTTCCCGAAGCGCTCCGAGTATCGGGTGTAAATCCAGCAGATGTAGTTGGTATCGCAACAGATTTCACCGCTTGCACAATGATTCCAGTTCTTGAAGATGGAACCCCGCTCTGCCAAGTACCTGAATTTAAGAACAATCCCCATGCCTATGTGAAGTTGTGGAAGCACCATGCTGCGCAACCTTACGCAGATCGCATCAACCAACTTGCTCGAGAACGTAAAGAGAAATGGTTGCCGCGTTATGGTGGTCAAATCTCATCTGAGTGGGAACTCGCAAAGGGTCTTCAACTTCTTGAAGAAGCTCCTGAAATCTACAATCGCATGTATAAATTTGTAGAAGCTGCCGATTGGATTATTTGGCAGTTGTGTGGAACTTATGTTCGCAACGCATGTACAGCTGGATATAAAGGTAATTTACAAGATGGACAGTACCCATCACGTGAATACTTTAAAGCGCTGAATCCAGCATTTGAAAATTTTGCAGAAGAGAAGATTGCTCACACCATTGGTCAGTTGGGCGACAATGCAGGTCCACTTACCGCGCAGGCAGCGCAATGGACAGGACTCAGCGCAGGAATCGCAGTCGCTGTGGGAAATGTCGATGCACATGTAACAGCGCCAGCTGCGAAAGCAACTGAGCCAGGTCAGATGGTTGCCATCATGGGAACATCAACATGCCACGTCATGAATCACGATGTCATTACCGAAGTGCCAGGTATGTGTGGTGTTGTCGATGGCGGAATCGTCAGCGGACTTTATGGATACGAAGCCGGACAATCCGGAGTTGGTGACATCTTTGCTTGGTATGTAGATAACCAAGTTCCAGCACGCTATTTTGATGAGGCGAAGGCAAAAGATAAATCAATTCATCAGCACCTCACAGATATTGCCGCCGATGAGGCAATTGGTGCGCATGGCTTGGTTGCACTTGATTGGCAGAGTGGAAACCGCTCAGTATTGGTTGATCACGAGCTCAGTGGCGTGGTCTTGGGAACGACTTTAACAACTACTGCCGAGCAGATTTATCGCGCGCTGCTTGAGGCAACTGCATATGGCACTCGCGTCATTGTTGATACTTTTGCTAAATCTGGCGTTCCGGTCAAGGAATTTATTGTCGCTGGCGGGCTCTTAAAGAATACCTTCTTGATGCAGTTGTACTCAGATGTCACACGACTTCCAATTTCAACGATTGATACAGATCAAGGACCCGCACTTGGTTCGGCAATCCACGCAGCAGTGGCGGCCGGACTTTATGCAAATGTGAACCAAGCAGCAGATGTTATGGGCCGGGTAAATAAGCATGTCTATCTTCCAAACGAGGAGAGATCACAGCAGTACGATGCGCTTTACCGCGAATATCTAGAGTTGCATGACTACTTCGGTCGTGGCGCCAACAATGTAATGAAACGTCTCAAGCAGATGAAGCGAGAGGGATAAGCGATGAGCAAAAAAGAGAAGTTGATTGCCAAGACACAGAAACTACTTGTCGATCTGCACCAGGAGCTAGTGCGATATGAGCTTGTCGTGTGGACTAGTGGAAACGTTTCACAGCGAATGAAATTTGATGATGGATCACCAGATCTCTTCGCAATCAAACCATCAGGTGTTCGCTACGACGAGCTAACTGCTGAATCGATGGTCATCTGCGATCTAGATGGAAATTTGGTGCAAGGCGAACTTTCACCATCCAGTGATACTGCAGCGCATGCATATGTATATAAGAACATGCCAGAGGTAAATGGTGTCGTTCATACGCATAGCAACTATGCATGTGCGTGGGCCGCCGTTGGTAAAGAGATTCCATGCATCCTCACCGCAATTGCCGATGAATTCGGTGGGCCGATTCCGGTCGGTCCTTTTGCGATCATCGGGGATGACTCCATTGGTCGTGGAATTGTGCAGACCCTCAAAGGCCATCGTTCGCCCGCCGTTTTGATGCAAAATCATGGGGTATTCACGATCGGGCCCGATGCCAAGGCAGCGGTAAAAGCGGCCGTTATGTGCGAGGACAACGCCAAAAGCGCCTTTATTGCGACCCAGCTCGGGACTCCCATCGAGATCCCGCAGGCGGCCGTTGAATCTTTATTTAATCGTTACCAAACCATCTATGGAAAATAGCGAAAAGTTGATAGTTTCAGCCTTAGAAATGTGAGCGCTCACCTAATCGGGGTTCATTTACCTTTCATTTTTCACTGAATCATGGACGAAGTTCGGTGTGAGAAATACCAGTCCACTAACGCTAGGAAAGGAACACAATTGTTCAAGAAAGTATCTAGCCTCATTGCTGTATCAGCAATGTTGGTATCAGGTCTAGTTCTCGCAACACCAGCACAAGCAGCAAAGGGACTCGTAGGAGTTTCAATGCCAACACAGTCATCAACACGCTGGATCTCAGATGGAAACAGCATCAAGGCAGCTCTTGAAAAGGGCGGCTACACAGTTGATCTTCAGTACGCAGAAGATGACATCCCAACACAGGTAACACAGCTCGAGGGCATGCTTACTAAGGGCGCAAAGGCTCTTATCATTGCAGCAATCGATGGAACTCAGCTCACTGACGTTCTTGCAAAGGCTAAAGAGAAGGGCGCTCCTGTAATTGCTTACGACCGCCTCATCAATGGCAGCCCAAACGTTGATTACTACGCAACATTCGATAACTTCAAGGTTGGCGTACAGCAGGCAACATCACTTCTCGTAGGTCTTGGCGTTTACAAGTCAGAGACAAGCAAGAAGGCTGATGGTCCAAAGGCTAAGGGTCCATTCAACGTTGAATTGTTCGCTGGATCAGCTGACGACAACAACGCAACATTCTTCTTCAACGGAGCAATGTCAGTACTTAACCCACTCATCAAGTCAAAGGTAATCGTTGTTAAGTCTAAGCAGACTGCATTCAACAAGGTTGCAACACTTCGCTGGGATGGTGCAGTTGCACAGAAGCGTATGGAAGATATCCTCGTTGGTAGCTACGCAGACGCTAAGGTCAACGGAGTACTTTCACCATACGACGGTCTAAGCCGCGGAATCATCGCAGCTCTAACTGACGCTGGTTACACAAAGAAGAACCTCCCAATCATCACAGGACAAGATGCAGAAGTTCTTTCTGTTAAGTCAATGATCGCTGGCGAGCAGTACTCAACAATCTTCAAGGACACTCGTGAGCTTGCAAAGGTTGCAGTTTCAATGGCAACAGCAATTCTCGATGGCAAGAAGGTTACAGTTAACGATACAAAGACATACAACAACAAGGTAAAGGTTGTTCCTTCATACCTCCTTACTCCTTACATCGTTACAACAAAGAACTACAAGAAAGTCCTAATTGATTCCGGATACATCAAGACATCTGATCTCAAGTAATTAGGTAGATAGTCCGGTTGGCCAATTCTTTACACCTGGCCAACCGGACTATCATTCTTGGTGGCAAAATTTTTACTACTTAGTTAATATGAAGTAAGTCGATTAGAGAGCACAGGGGCCATGTCAGAGAACATCTTGGAGATGCAATCAATTACAAAAACCTTTCCGGGTGTGAAGGCTCTTGTTGATGTTTCGCTCAGCGTAGAACGCGGTGAGATTCACGCAATTTGTGGCGAAAACGGCGCTGGCAAATCAACGCTCATGAAAGTCCTCTCAGGAATTTATCCTCATGGAAGTTATGAAGGATCAATAATCTTTGAAGGTCAGGAATTAAACCTTAAGAACATTCGAGATAGCGAACATTTGGGAATTGTCATCATTCACCAAGAGCTTGCGCTTAGCCCCTATCTATCAATTGCTGAAAATATCTTTTTGAATAATGAAATCAAGAGCAAAGGTCTCATTGACTGGAATAAGACCAACCTCGAAGCGCAGAAGCTCATGGCTAAGGTCGGGCTTGAAGAAGATCCCAACACGCCTGTAAATAGAATCGGTGTTGGAAAGCAACAACTCGTAGAAATTGCAAAGGCAGTATCAAAGAAAGTTAAGCTACTTATTCTAGATGAACCTACCGCCGCGCTCAATGATGCAGATTCAGAACATCTACTCGATCTGCTTCGCCAATTTAAGAGCCAAGGCATAACCTGCATCATCATTTCTCATAAGCTCAATGAAATTGCATCGATTGCTGACAAGACCACAATCATTCGAGATGGTCACGTCATTGAAACCCTGCAAATGCACGGGGTAGCACTTGATCAAGAGCGCATCATTAAGGGAATGGTGGGTCGTGAGATGAATAATCGATACCCATCACATGAATCAAAGATTGGCGCCGAGGTATTTCGTATTGAAAACTGGAAAGTTCATCATCCAGATGACATTAGCCGCGTAGTGGTTGATAACGCCAACCTGCATGTAAATGCAGGTGAGATTGTTGGTCTAGCCGGCATTATGGGAGCAGGACGCACCGAACTTGCTCGAAGCGTCTTTGGTCATAGCTGGGGAGCTCGAATTTCAGGACAGGTTTTCGTCAACGGAAAGCTTGCCAATGTGAAGAACGTTCGAGCCGCAATCGATTCAGGAATCGCATATTCAACTGAGGATCGAAAGCGCTTTGGACTCAATCTGATTGATGACATCAAACGCAATATTTCGCTGGCTTCACTTGAAAAATTTGTTAAGCGAGGCCTTGTCAGCGATAACGAGGAGTACCGAGTAGCAAGCCAATATCGCGACTCGATGAATATCAAAGCCCCTTCGCCTAACTCAATCGTGGGCAAGCTCTCTGGTGGAAACCAACAGAAGGTGGTTTTAAGCCAATGGATTAACGTCAACCCAGAAATCTTGATTCTCGATGAACCTACACGCGGAATCGATGTGGGCGCGAAGTATGAGATTTATACAATCATTCAAGAGTTAGCCGCAAAAGGAAAGGCTATTCTTGTTATCTCTAGCGAACTCCCAGAACTTATTGGAATTTGCGACCGGATCTATGCGATCGCTGAGGGCGTTATTACCGGCGAAGTAGCGAAGAAAGATTTCTCACCAGAATTGCTCATGCAATATATGACGAAGGCAAAGGAAGAAAGCAATGTCTAAAGTAAAAGAACTGTTCGGCAACGATGGCAAGATCCGTCAACGTCTTGATGGAGTTGACCTTCGTCAGAATGCAATCTTTATCGCACTCGTGGTGCTTGTCGCTTACTTTGCGATAACAACCCCTAACCATGCATCCATCACTCCGGATAACTGGTCAAACCTCGTAGTGCAAAACGGTTACATCCTGGTTCTTGCAATCGGTATGGTCATGATCATTATTGCTGGCCATATCGATCTTTCGGTCGGGTCAGTCGCTTGCTTCATCGGTGCTGTTGCCGGAATCCTCGCCGTGCGTCCGCTAGAACAAGATGGATGGGATTGGCTACCAGCGCTTCCTTGGTGGGCAGCAATCCTTGGCGCAATCATCGTTGGCGGGATAGTTGGTATGTGGCAAGGCTTCTGGGTTGCCTACATCGGTATTCCAGCATTTATCGTGACGCTCGCAGGCATGCTCTTGTTCCGCGGCCTTGCACTGATGACTCTTCAAAATACAAATATTGGACCATTCCCAGATAACTATCGCGCGATCGGTAATGGGTTCGTTGATAAAGAAAATACACTGGGCGTAAGTCTTGGAATTGAAGATTACAACGCAGCTGCTCTGATCGTCACCGCACTTGGTGTTTTGGCTCTCTTATGGCAATCAGTTGCTATGCGCCGAGGACGCATTAAGTACAAGCAGAGCGTTGAACCTCGCACATGGTTCTTTGTAAAGAATGCGATTTTGGCCGTTATGGTCGGTTACGTTGGTATCCAACTGAGCCGCGCAAATGGAATTCCATGGACGCTAGTTCTCCTTACATTCCTAGTAGTTGTGTACACAATGATCATGAAGAAGACGACATTTGGTCGCCATATCTACGCGATTGGTGGAAACCTTCACGCAGCAGTCCTCTCCGGAATCAACGTTCGTCGCGTGAACTTCTGGCTCTTCGTAAATATGGGCGCACTTGCCGCGCTTTCCGGTGTTCTTATTTCGGCACGCATGAACTCTGCTGTGCCAAAGGCTGGCGACGGCTTTGAACTCGACGCAATTTCATCTGTATTTATTGGTGGCGCTGCGGTTCAAGGTGGTGTTGGAACTGTCACTGGTTCCATCGTTGGCGGAATGATTCAAGGTGTTCTCGGAAACGGTATGAACTTGAATTCTGTCGGAATTGATTTCCAGATGACCATTAAGGGTCTAGTACTTCTGCTTGCAGTTGCTTTCGATGTCTGGAGCAAGCGCCGTACCAAATAGTTCCACCTTGGCATAACTCACTTCTCACAGATAGAGGATTCACATGGCAAAGCAGATTTGGTTTCTTACAGGTAGTCAGGATCTTTACGGTCCAGAAACGTTAGAAAAAGTTGCTGTGCAATCTAAAGAAGTTGTGTCTAAGATTTCACAAGGATTAGCTGCCCCAGTCGAAATAATCTGGAAGCCAACCTTGAAGAACACTGCGAACATCAAGCAAGCGATGCTTGATGCATCCAGTGATCCCAACTGCCTTGGTGTCATCACTTGGATGCATACATTCTCGCCTGCCAAGATGTGGATTCAAGGCCTAGATCTACTCCGTAAGCCACTTCTCCATCTTCATACTCAAGCCAATCAATCTCTGCCATGGGCAACAATTGATATGGATTTCATGAACCTCAATCAAGCTGCACATGGCGATCGTGAATACGCACACGCAGTAGCTCGGGTGGCTCTGCCGCACAAGGTGGTCGTTGGCGAACCAGGATCGGCAGATGTGAAGAGCCATATTGATGCATGGGCCTGGGCAACTATTGGCTGGAATAAATCTCAGAACCTCAAGCTTGCTCGTTTTGGTGACAACATGCGATTTGTTTCAGTGACCGACGGAGATAAAGTCTCGGCACAGTTGCAATTCGGTATGTCTGTCGAAAATTACGGTGTCAACTACCTCGTTGATGTTCTTTCAACCATCTCGGATGCGGATGCCGAAACGCTCTGCGATGAATATGAAAAACTCTACGACGTTTCAGCAGAACTCAAGCGCGGCGGCGCTCGTCACGATTCACTTGTCTACGCAGCTAAGCAGGAACTTGCGCTACAAAAGATTATGACCGATGGAGATTTCGATGCATTTACTAGCAACTTTGAAGATTTAGGAGCTCTCAAGCAACTTCCAGGACTTGCTGTGCAACGTTTAATGGCGCGCGGTTATGGTTTCGGTGGCGAAGGCGATTGGAAGACATCTGCACTCGGTGCCATCTTGAAAGCCATGACACCTGCAGGCGGTGGAACTTCATTTATGGAGGACTACACTTATCACTTTGGTCCTGGTCCAGCAAAGATTCTCGGAGCGCATATGCTCGAAGTCTGTCCAACGATTACAAAGTCAAAGCCAAAAATCGAGATTCATCCGCTAGGTATTGGTGGAAAAGAAGATCCAGTCCGTATGGTCTTTACTGCAACACCAGCTGAGGCACGAGTTGTCTGTCTTGTCGATATGGGCGATCGATTCAGAGTCATCAGTAATGAAATAAAAGTTGTTGAGCCAAATGAAGCCCTTCCTAATCTGCCGGTAGCACATGCAGTGTGGGAACCTAAGCCAACTCTTGCAATTAGCGCTGAAGCGTGGATGCTCGCTGGTGGCTCTCACCATACTGTTCTCACCAATGCAGTCTCACTTGAAAGTATCGAAGACTTTGCCCGGATGGCTAAGGTCGAACACGTGATCATCGATGAAGACACCCGAATCCGTGAATTTAGGCGTGAACTTCAGTGGAATGCGGCCTACCACCGCTTCGCTGAGCGCATTTAGCTCCTAAAACTGGAAATTTTCTGGCTTTGCCGTACGTTATACGTCGTACGAGAGCTCGTTCTCGCACAGCTAGCACTAACTTAAAACTCTAGAAGGAGAAATTAATGCGCAGTTCTAACCCAGTCCTTAGTGGCCGCGGTTTCGCTCGTATCAAGGGTGATGCAGTCGGCACTCGCGACCTCAACACAACTGATTTCAATACAGTTGAGAGTCGCCCAACTTCAGCACCAATGTCTATTGACGACGTCGTCATCAAGACGGCTGGACTCTTTGCAGTCGTCGTTGCTGTTGGAGCCTTTGCTTGGCGTACCAATAGCCCAACACTTGCTCTCATCGGATTCATCGGCGGATTCATTCTCGCGATGGTCAACTCTTTTTCTAAGAAGGTTCGTCCACCTCTAGTTATTGCTTATGCTGTTGCGCAAGGTTTAGCACTCGGAACCATCAGCCGCATCTATAACGATTCTTACAACGGAATCGTTGGACAAGCAGTTGTGGCAACCGCATGTGCATTTGGTGGAGTACTCATTGCATACCGCAGTGGAAAGATCCGCGTAACGCCAAAGTTCAGCCGCATCATGATGGGCTCACTGATCGGATACGCGATCTTTGCAGTCTTCACCCTATTTGTAGGTTTCCCAGGGGGAGCTCTTGGTCTACTTATTTCTGTAGGTGGCGTAGCACTGGCATCAATGTTTATCGTGATGGATTTAGACCAGATCGATAAGGCTGTTGCGGCCCGCGTACCTGAAGAGGAATCATGGCGCTGTGCATTCGGCCTGATGGTGACTCTCGTCTGGCTCTACTTAGAAGTTCTGCGACTTATCTCAATTCTTCGCAGCAACGACTAATTCAAAAAATTACTGAGATTGCCCGAGATGCGAAGTCCGCGTCTCGGGCAATTTTATTGATGCCAGGACAGCTGCAACCATCAGTGCTGCAGTGAGTGCAAATGCTGGTTTATATCCATAAGAATCTGCGATTGCGCCAAGAAGTACGGGTGCAACCATCGCCCCAGCATCAGCAGACATTTGAAATAACCCGATGACCTGGCCGCCCTTACCTTCAATAACATCGCCCACAACGGCCGCTGGAGTAGTTGATAGGAATGCACCAGCTAATCCAACAATGGCACTAGCGAGGAAGAACATCCAGGAATTCACAGTGAAGACAAGGGTGAATGCAAAGAGTGCAGTGAGCGAAGTGCCCACAATGAGTGAAAATCTGCGCCCGTTAATATCTGACATTTTTCCAGCTTGAAGCAAGAAGGCTCCTTGAATCAAGGTGGTCAGTGTGAAACCGAAGCCCATCATTGCGGGGGATATCTTGAGATCTTCTACGATAAACAAAGGCAAGATTGAGCGGCTCATTCCGAAGAATGTCCACGCGGCACAGAACGAAACAAAGAGTGCGATTCGATATGGCTTGAGTGTGAGCGCTGATCTAAGAGTGACCACATCTTTCTCTTGATTAGCACTTGGTTTTGCGGCGAGCATTGAGTGACGCAACAAAATCGCACCCGAGGCGCTAGCGGCAATCAGGAAAACGCCATAGATAAGAAGTGGTGCACGTAGTGAAAACGCGGAGAGCGCTCCACCTACTGCAGGTCCAGCAATCATCCCCAGTAGAAATGTTCCGTTATAGAGCGACTGTACCCGAGCGCGGTGATCGTCACCGACTGCTCGCACAAGAATTGAACCCGCTGCAACGGAGAACATGGAAGAACCGATGCCACCTACAGCGCGAAAAACAAGGAGTTGTTCGTAACTTTGAGCAAGGCCGGCGGCAAATGAAGTGAGAGCTACGAAACCAATACCGACTGAGTAAACCCATCTTTCACCGAACTTATCGACTAACTTTCCGGAGATGAGACCCGATGCAAAACGCGCAAAAGCAAAGGTGGAGACGATTGCACCAACTTGAGCGTGATTGACTCCAAATGATCTAGCGAAAAGCGGAATTGTTGGGGCGATGATGCCAAAGCCAACTGCCACGAAGAAGGAAGCGAAGACGATGACTCCAACCTCACGCGGAAATTCTGCGAATGGGTTGGAAAATTTGAAGCGCACCTGGCTATTCTAAGGTGTGTCTTCGATAATGAATTACAGAAGCACATTGCACTCATGAAGATTTTGATAGGTTAGCCTGGTGAAATCAGTTATTGCAGATAATCTTGTTAAAATCTATGACAAAGGAAAAGTTCGCGCACTCGATGGATTGAGCCTTGATGTTGAAGAAGGCACTGTTCTCAGCGTTCTAGGGCCAAATGGTGCCGGAAAAACTACGGTAGTACGAATTCTCACAACTCTCTTGCGCGCTGATTCTGGAAGCGCATCAGTTGCAGGAATAGATGTCATGAAAAATCCTGAGAAAGTGCGCGAAGTCATTGGTTTATCTGGCCAATATGCCGCCGTCGATGAAATTCTTACCGGCTATGACAATTTAGTCATGTTCGGCGAGCTCTATCACCTGGGGAAAAAGAACGCAGTAGTTCGAGCAAATGAGCTGCTTGAAAGATTTCAACTCACAGAGGCTGCCAAGCGCCCGATCAAGACATATTCAGGTGGAATGCGACGTCGTTTAGATTTAGCGGCATCCCTGATCGTAAAACCAAAGGTGCTCTTCCTTGATGAGCCTACTACTGGCCTTGATCCACGTGGTCGCCAAGAGATGTGGGGAGTGATTCAGGAGTTGGTAAAAGGTGGAGTAACGCTCTTGCTCACAACTCAATATTTGGAAGAAGCTGATCAGTTGGCTGATGACATTGTTGTTATCGATACTGGAAAAGTTATTGCTCGCGGCACTTCCGATGCTCTCAAAAAGCAGGTTGGAGGCGAGCGTCTGGAAGTAGTTGTGGAACAAGCACACATTGCAAAGACACTTGAAATTGTTGGTGCGGTGAGTGGAAATAAAGCAAGCCTCGATGAAGGAATTCGTCTGGTCTCGGCCCCAGTATCTACCGGATCTGCCGCACTCTTTGAAGTTTTGAAATCACTCGATGCTGCTGGAATTCATGCACTCGATGTCGGACTCAAGCGTCCTTCGCTAGATGATGTATTTCTCGCACTCACCGGACACGTTGCCGAAGAGAAGAAGTCAGAAGTAGAAGAGAAGAAGAAGGGCAGAAAATGAGCGCCGTCAATGATGTATTGATTATTACTCGCAGGCAGTTACTGCTTCTTAGCCGTGTTCCGGAAGTCCTCATCTTCTCCACTATTCAGCCAGTGATGTTTGTGCTGCTCTTTCGCTATGTATTTGGTGGCTCGATTGAGACCGGTCAACCTGGTGGATATGTGCAGTTGTTAATGCCTGGCATCTTTGTGCAAACTGTTGCATTTACCTTAGCCGGCACTGCTTCTGGCTTAGCTGAAGATATGAAGAAGGGGCTGATTGATCGATTTAGATCGCTGCCTATTTCGCAATCAGCACTTGTTATTGGTCGCACACTTGGTGATTCACTTTTAAACATTGTAGTTCTCGCTGTCATGGGTATCGCTGGTTATATAGTCGGATGGCGCCCATCAAGTGGAATTGGCAGCGTCGCCCTCGGATTTATCTTCTTACTCTTCTTTGGTTACGCACTCTCGTGGGTGGGAGTCCTCGTTGGACTCTCGGCATCTGATGCACGCGTGGTGCAGAACGTCAGCTTTATCGTGACATTCCCACTGACATTCTTATCAAATGCATTTGCGCCAACAACCGGAATGCCGCGCGCCCTGCAGTACTTTGCAGAGTGGAATCCGGTTTCAACAATGGTGGCGGCATGTCGAGAACTCTTTGGCCTTGAAAATCAATTTGGTGCAACTGCCGGTTCATTTCCTAGTGAGAACCCGTTGTTAACATCGCTGATTTACATGGTCATCATCATGGTGATATTTATTCCGCTCAGCGTTCGTAAATATCGCAACTACGCTGATTAACAAGCCTCTGGTTTAAGCGTAGAACTCGGCGCTCTTAATCTCTACCTTGATGTCGCGCCCATTGGGTGCGGTGTAAGAAACCGTTGCTCCGATTTCGGCACCTAGTACAGCTGCGCCCAATGGTGATTTCTCGGAATAAACATCGAGATCACCTGATGCAATTTCGCGCGAACCGAGCAAGAACTTCATCTCATCGCCAGCGATGATGGCGGTAACGACCATGCCTGCACCAACTTTTCCATCAGCGCTAGCAGGAGGAGTTCCGATGTGCGCGTTTTCCAACATTGCTTTGAGCTGGCGAATGCGCGCCTCCATCTTGCCTTGTTCATCGCGAGCAGCGTGATATCCGCCGTTCTCTTTCAGATCTCCCTCAGCGCGGGCCGCTTCAATCTTGGCGGTAATTTCTTTACGTCCCGGACCTTCGAGGGTGGCGAGTTCGGCAGCTAAGCGATCAGCTGCTTCTTGGGTAAGCCATGTCTGTTGTGAACTCATAGAGGGCAATCTTAGGGCAGAGTGCGACAGCTTGATATGCCTACATTCACCGCATCTGCGCGGGTAGGAACGGTAAATGTTGGTTCGAGATAGGTCTCACCCGCTGCAATAGTGATATCGATTTGGCCCACGACATTTTTATCGTAATCGCGGGCGGCTAGCGTGCATTGAACTTCCTTCGAGCCGTCAGCTCTTTGAACCAGGAAACGAACCTCAGGGTTTCGCGGATCTTCATTGGTAAATGAGATTAACTCATAACGCAGCGCAGGCGTGGCTTGATGTAGGCCAGCCCATAACAACCATGCTCCGCCCACGACGCCAAAAGCAATTGCATATCTCACCCAAGAACGCGCAGGCGTAATCCCGTATCGATCATTGAAATCGAATTGGTCGTTTTCTGCTGGCATGGGAGAATCTTCTCATGGCAAGAGACGTTGAAGTAGGTGTAGCTGGATCGCTCACGATGATTGTTCTATTCTCGAGCGTCGCATTCTTACTGCGTAATTTCTACAAACGTTATATCCGTATGCAAGAACGTGACCAGGTGCAACGGGAGAATGAAGGCGACAATTAAAGAGTCGGTAACGCGACGACTGGCAGCAGTAGTTGTTGTTCTGCTTCTCACCGCAATCTTTGTTGGACTTGGACTTTGGCAGCTAGATCGCGCCGATGAAATGCGCAACCCCCCGGTGATTCCGATAGACCGAACTATTTATCCATTGCTCGAACTGGCAACCCCGACCGGCACCATCCCAGCACCAAGTGTGGGAAAAAAAGTTCGAACCTCCGGCTACTACATCGCAAATTACAAGGCCCCTAACCAGATCGACGGCAATGGCGCGGTGGCTGACTGGGAAGTGGCCTTGCTGCAAAATGAAACCGATACCGCAATTCTTGTTGTGCGCGGTCTGTGGAAAGACCGGCTGCAATCTCCGCAAGTTGCGATGTCAACCAAGGTAGAGATCACAGGCACGCTGATGCCGCGCCAATTCGATGATCGCGCCACCAATACTTCCTCGCAACTATCGCGACTTGATAGCAGCATCCTGGTTTCAGCAACGGATTATCAACTCTATGACGGCTTCATTATTGAAAAATCTGAGCAGGTTCGAGGCGGCGAGATTTCGCGGACAAGAGTCTTAGAGCCGAAGCTCTCATCTGGCGTGCCCGGTTACTACTGGCAACATATTTCATACGTAGTCGTCTGGTGGGTTTTGGCGATACTCGTTCTCTGGGCGCCGTTCTACGGCCGCCGGAAAGAAAAGTTATAGAGTTGCGCCCATGACTGAACCAACTTCCACAGGGGCGTTGACCCGATTCCGCCTGCTAGCTGTGCTCTGCGGTGTGAACCTGCTCTTGCTGGTACTTGTTTATATGCCAGCGAAGTACATCTTTGACGCCATCGAGAGCAATACGTGGATGATCACAATCCCGATCGCCCACGGCTATCTCTACATCGTCTACATCCTGACCGTGCTCCAGATTGGCGTGCAGAAGCGAATGAAGTTCGTGACCATCATTGCCCTGATTGCCGCCGGAACTCTTCCGGTTGCATCATTTATCGCAGAGCGCAGAATCACGAAGAAGTACGGCGCCGCCAAGTAGTTCCCGTTAGGTAAACGTTGTATTACATCTGAACCACTAATGGCGTGTCGTACCAAAAGTCCATTTCTTTCGTTCTATCTTTTGCAAGTCAGAAGCACCACCCAGTCTCTTCCCCCAGATACAACTACAGAGAATGGTTAGGCCTTGGCTACTTCAAAGAAGAGCAATTCCGCCCGTAAAACCTATGTTTTAGATACCTCAGTCCTGTTGGCAGACCCCGGGGCGATAACCAAATTTGAAGAACATGAAGTCATTATTCCGATAGCTGTTATCGGTGAATTAGAAACCAAACGCGACCATCCTGAACTTGGCTACTTTGCCCGCGCCGCACTTCGCGCCCTAGATGACCTTCGGATTGAACACGGACGCCTTGATTCAGCTCTGACCATTACACCTGAGGGTGGCACCCTTTCAGTCGAACTTAATCACACAGATTTGAGCACTCTGCCCCACGGCTTCTTACGCGATGGCACCAATGATTCGCGCATCCTGGCGATTGCCAAGAACCTGATGTCTGATGGCAAGAGCGTGGTTCTCGTTACCAAAGATCTACCTCTGCGCGTGAAGGCATCTTCAGTAGGTGTGGAAGCGCAAGAGTATTTAGCCGAACTTGTATCCAATAGTGGCTGGACCGGCATCGAAGAAGTTTCAGTAGGCCACAACATCATCGACGAGCTCTACTCATCTGATCGCGCCGATCACGAATGCGCCCATAAGTTTCCAGTCCACACCGGAATCGTGCTCCACTCTGAAAAAGGGAGCGCACTCGCCCGAGTAACAGAGAATAAGCAGTTGCAATTAGTCCGCGGAGACCGACAAGCATTTGGCCTTCATGGTCGCAGCGCCGAGCAACGGATCGCACTGGATCTCTTGCTCGATGAAACAATCGGCATCGTCTCACTCGGTGGCCGAGCCGGAACCGGTAAATCTGCTTTGGCTCTCTGCGCCGGACTTGAAGCGGTGATGGAGAAGCGTCTACATAAGAAAGTTGTCATCTTCCGCCCGCTCTACCCAGTTGGGGGACAAGAGCTTGGATACTTGCCGGGCAGTGAAGGCGAGAAGATGTCGCCGTGGGCGCAAGCGGTCTTCGATACTTTGGGGGCGTTAGTTAGCCAAGCTGTCATCGATGAAATCATCGATCGAGGTCTCATTGAAGTTCTGCCGCTGACCCATATCCGTGGGCGCTCGTTGCACGACTCATTTGTCATCGTCGATGAAGCTCAATCGCTAGAGCGCGGAGTTCTGCTCACCGTTCTATCCAGAATCGGCCAGGCATCACGTGTAGTTCTCACCCATGACGTGGCCCAGCGCGATAACTTGCGCGTTGGCCGCCACGATGGCGTGGTCGCGGTGGTGGAAACGCTCAAGGGCCACCCGCTCTTTGCCCACGTGACTCTCACCCGATCTGAGCGCTCGCCAATTGCTGCGCTGGTCACCGAAATGCTCGAGGGTCCGCAAGCCTAAGCCGGGCGTGTTGCACCCCATTTAAATCTCACAGTAACAATTCGGACATTTAGGACTTCGCCCTATCTGACCTGCACTTTTACCTGTCCACACCCTCACCATTCTCTGTGAATTTGCGACCCACGCGGGCTTAAATTTGCGACCCACCCTCCTAATTGCGAGTCTATGCCTCGAAGTCGTACTAGAAATATGAACCGGAGATGAACAAGGATGAAAGGAGTAACGAAGATGAAAGCTAACCTGCGCGAATTCTTCGCCGCCCTTGCCTCCTTCACCACGGGGCGAGTAACAAAGCCGGCGCTCTGGGTCACTGTCGGCTCAATGCTGATCCTGGCCTCGGCTCAGCCAAGTGCCTACGGTCTGGAATTTCCTATGACCAGTCGGCTAGCTCTGCCCGACTCATCAAATCTGACCAGCCAGACCCCGATGGCGAAGTATCTGAGAGTCAAGAGCGGGCTACCAATGGCATCACTTTCTAGCCAGATGTCTGAGATGGCAATCGTTGCCAAGATCAGCCGCCAGGTCGAAATGGCCCGCACCATCGTTGGCGCCAAGGTTGTCACCAAGGCGATCATGGCCGATGAATACGACTGGAGCGAAGATCAGTATCGCTGCCTCAATAATTTGTGGACTAAAGAGAGCCACTGGAATTACAAGGCGCATAACTATCGCTCCGGAGCTCATGGAATTCCACAAGCGCTCCCGGCATCAAAGATGGATCTCATCGCCGATGATTGGCGTACCAACCCGGTCACCCAGATTCGTTGGGGGCTTCGATATATCGAAGACCGTTATGACACACCGTGCGGGGCTTGGTCTAAATTCAAGCGCCATCGTTATTACTAGACCCCGAGCTTGATAGATCAGTTGGCAGGCTTCTTGCCGATTGTTAAAGGCCGCATCGTCTCAGCAAAGAAATCATTTCCCTTGTCGTCAACCACGATAAATGCTGGGAAATCTACGACATCAATTTTCCAGACCGCTTCCATGCCGAGATCTTCAAAATCAAGAACTTCAACTTTCTTAATGCAATCCTGTGCAAGTCGAGCAGCTGGTCCGCCGATAGATCCCAGATAGAAACCTTTATGGGTAGCGCAGGCATCGGTAACAACCTTGGATCGATTGCCTTTTGCCAGCATGACAAATGAACCGCCCGCTGCCTGGAATTGGTCGACATAAGAATCCATTCGGCCGGCAGTTGTTGGTCCAAATGAACCTGATGCCATTCCGGTTGGAGTCTTTGCCGGGCCGGCGTAATAAACGACATGCTGCTTTAAGTAATCAGGCATCTCTTTACCGGCATCGAGCATCGATTTAATTCTGGCGTGTGCGATATCGCGGGCCACAACGATGGTTCCACTGAGTGAGAGACGAGTTCTAATTGGGTGCTTAGAAAGCTCAGCACGAATTGCAGCCATCGGTTGGTTGAGATCGATATTGACCACATCATCATTGAGATGTTCATCGGTGGTCTCAGGTAAGAAGTGTGCTGGCTCGGTCTCTAACTGCTCCAGGAAGATTCCATCTTTTGTGATCTTCGCCTTTGCTTGGCGATCTGCAGAGCACGAAACTGCAATCGCGATAGGAAGAGATGCACCGTGTCGAGGTAAGCGAACAACGCGCACATCGTGACAGAAGTACTTGCCGCCAAACTGTGCGCCAATTCCTAACTTCTGAGTAAGTTTAAAGACTTCTTCTTCTAACTCAAGATCACGGAAGCCATGGCCCGTTGCAGCATCACCTGAAGTAGGCAAACTATCGAGGTAATGCGTGCTGGCAAGCTTTGACGTTTTCACTGTGTGCTCGGCGCTAGTGCCACCAATCACAATAGCCAAGTGATACGGCGGACATGCAGCGGTACCAATCGAGCGCAATTTTTCATCAAGCCAATTCATAAATGAGGCAGGGTTTAAGACCGCCTTCGTCTCTTGATATAAGAATGATTTATTGGCGCTGCCACCACCCTTAGCAATAAACATAAAGTTGTACTCATTTGGATGATCGCTATCTGCAAATATTTCAATCTGGGCCGGCAAGTTATTGCCAGTGTTTTTCTCTTCCCAGGTAGTCACAGGGGCCATCTGGGAATATCGCAGGTTTAACTTTGTAAACGCGTCATACACACCTTGTGCCAGTGCAACTTCATCTTTTGAACTTGTTAAGACGTATTGACCCTTCTTGCCCATGATCAGAGCAGTGCCGGTGTCTTGGCACATCGGCAAGATTCCGCCGGCGGCAATATTGGCATTCTTCAGGAGATCAAGTGCCACAAATCGATCGTTAGCTGATGCTTCTGGATCGGTAAGAATCTTGGCCAACTGCCCTAAATGCTCGCTACGTAAGTAATGCGAAATATCGTGCATCGCAGTTTCAGTAAGCAGCGTGAGCGCCTCTGGTGTGACGGTGAGAAATTCCTTATCGCCTAATTTCTCAACGCTCACGCCCTCTTTCGTCAGCAGGCGATACTTAGTTGTATCTTCGCCAATCGGTAGTAGGTCTGAGTAGGAAAAATTTGGTGACATCTACTGGTCCTCAGATTTAGCAGAACTCTTGGCGGCATCAAGTTTCTTCTTCGCACCATCCAGCCATTGCTGACAGATCTTGGCGAGCTCTTCACCGCGCTCCCAGAGTTTCAAAGACTCTTCTAGGGTTGCGCTGCCATCTTCAAGTGATTCCACAATCTCGGCGAGCTCATCACGAGCGGCTTCATAGGAGGGCTGTGCATCTTTAGCGGCCATGAGCACAATCTACTCTCTTGAACTTACTCTGGAGAACTAACGATGGCCCCGGTCTCGCCCTTAGCAACCCGAATTCGCAAGCGAGTGCCGACCTTCACCTTTGTGGCATCGCGCAAGATGGTGCCGTCATCCAACTGCACTACCGAATACCCACGATCCATTGTTGATTGCGGAGAAAGTGAACGTAGGTGCGCTCGTACGCCGGTCAACTCCTTCTTCTCAATTTCAATAATCGAGCCAAAGCTACGAATGGAACGATCTCGAAGCGCCTTTACTTCATCGCGGCGCGAACTGACCATGACACCGGGGTCTTTCATCACCGGACGATTTCGCAATTGTGCAATGAGATTGATTTCATAGCCAATGGTCGAAACCAAGGTGCGATACATACGATCACGAATCTTTTCGATATCACTAATCTCCTGCGCAATATCTGGCACCACGCGTTTGGCTGCATCTGTCGGAGTCGATGCCCGATAGTCGGCGACGTAATCCAATAGCGGAGCATCTTTTTCGTGGCCAATGGCGCTCACAATCGGAGTAGTGCATTCTGATGCTAGTCGCACAAGTGACTCATCACTAAACGGCAGTAGATCTTCAAAAGATCCACCACCACGAGTAATGATGATGACATCAACGTTAGGGTCTGCCTCTAACTCGGTAAGTGCCGCCGAGACTTCTACAACTGCGGCAGCGCCCTGAACCGCAACTTCCCGAATTTCAAATTCAACTGCCGGCCAACGACGTCGCGCATTTTCCACAACATCTTTCTCGGCATCAGTATTGCGTCCGCAGATCAGACCAACTTTCCGTGGCAGTCTGGGCAGTGCAATCTTTCGATCAGCGCTAAATAAACCTTCGGCGGCTAACTTCTCTTTCAGCGCTTCCAAACGCGCAAGAAGTTCACCCACACCTACTTGGCGAATCTCTTTGGCAGACATTGTGAGCGAACCATTTTTGGTAAACCAGGAAGGTTTTGCATAAATCACAACGCGAGCATTTGCCGGCAGTGGTTGCACGCTGGCCAATACTGATTTATGGCACATCACCGAAAGGCTCATATCTGCGCTGGTATCGCGCAGGCGCATAAATGCCATGCCACCACTACGTTCATTAAGTTCTGAAATCTCGCCCTCAATCCAGATAGGGCCAAGGCGATCTACATACTCTTTAATCGCTTCTGAGACCACGCGCACTGGCGCTGGCGAGTCACTAGAAGTTTCGAACATGGGATGAGCCTATTAGACTGACCACCATGAGCAAGAGAGTTCTCTTAGCCGCGCCTCGCGGATACTGCGCCGGCGTTGATCGCGCAGTGATCGCCGTTGAAAAATCACTCGAGCTATACGGGGCGCCGGTCTATGTGCGTAAAGAGATTGTCCACAACAAGCACGTCGTCTCAACTCTGGAAAAGCGCGGCGTGATCTTTGTCAATGAGACCGATGAAGTTCCAGAAGGTGCCACCGTTGTCTTCTCAGCCCACGGAGTTTCACCTGCGGTGCACGAGCAAGCGGCCGCCCGCAATCTCAAGACCATCGATGCCACCTGTCCTTTAGTTACCAAAGTACATAATGAAGTAAAACGTTTTGCCGATGATGAAACTGAAATTCTATTGATTGGCCACAATGGTCACGAAGAAGTTGAGGGAACTGCTGGTGAAGCACCTGGCAAAGTACGTATCGTTGATGGCTTAGATGAAGCGCGCACTATCGTGCCGACGCCCGGTAAGAAGTTGGTCTGGCTAACCCAGACCACGCTTTCAGTCGATGAAACGATGCAATCTGTTGCAATTCTTAAAGATCGTTTCCCCGAG
The DNA here is from genome assembly GCA_027483765.1 of Streptomycetaceae bacterium. Classification (GTDB taxonomy): domain Bacteria; phylum Actinomycetota; class Actinomycetes; order Nanopelagicales; family Nanopelagicaceae; genus Planktophila. Next base: position 48,672 of record JAIXTW010000006.1, on the reverse strand, counting down.
ATTGCCAACCCGCCGTCAGATGACATCTGTTATGCAACTCAGAATCGCCAAGAAGCAATCAAAGCTATCGCCCCACAAGCAGATCTCGTTATCGTCGTGGGATCAACTAACTCCTCGAACTCTGTCCGGCTGGTTGAAGTTGCACTCGAATACGGCGCAAAAGCTGCCTATCTTGTTGATTATGCGAGCGAAGTTAAAGATGAGTGGTTTAAAGGCGTTGAGGTTATCGGTGTAACAAGTGGCGCATCCGTTCCAGAAATCCTTGTTAATGACCTATTGAAATACCTTGATGAACATGGCTATAGCGATGTGGAAGAAGTGCGATCATCGGAGGAGACGCTGCTCTTTGCCTTACCTAAAGAGCTCCGCGCAGATTTAAAAGCAGCGAAGTAAATTAACTAGGCCGAAACGGCACGCTTTGAAGGACGGCTCTTTGCCTTTTCATTAAGAAACATAAACCAGGCATAGAGCGCGCTCACAAGTAGGTATGGCGCAACGCTGGCAAGTGAACCAATGAAATCGATTCCAACTCTGGCTGGCGAAAGTCCATCGTTGAGAATTGTGATGAGAAGAACTGTGGCGCCATATGCAAGTGGTGGAGTTACCGCTGCAACGTAGCGGGTTCCGGTGCGGCCATAGTTAACACCGCCATATGTAACGAGAGCAATTACTAGCCCAGAAGCAATTCCAGCGCCGGAGCGAATCCAGATTTCAAGTGAGACAAAGATAAAGATGAAGAATGACTGCAGAAATACAACGCCCTGCTTCTTTAGCCCGGGACCATTGACAATAGCTTTGCGGATTGGGGGTGTGCTCATCACTTACTCCTCTACTACTTCAACATCAATGAAATCATCTTGCGAATCCAAATCTGGATTGTCCAAATCTGGATTATTTAGGGCCCGTACATCTGCCGGTGATTCCGGGTATTCGATAGCAAGTTTATCTTTATCGCCAGCTACGCCTAGTTTATTGATTCGACGAGCAGGGGCAAGGACAGTCTTCTCAGCGGTAGGAATGAGATCTTCATAGGCCTTGGAAGTTTGATTAATTGCTTTGCCGACGGCGACAATCTTTGAGTGCAAGAGCGTGATGTTCTTCAGAAACGTTGCCGCTACCTTTGTGATGTCATCAGCATTCTCGGCCAACTTATTGCGCGTAAAAATATGTCCCACGGTGCGTAGTAGCGCCATCATTGAAGTAGGTGTGGCGAGCGTGACGCCGACTTTAAATGCTTTCTCCAGCAGTAGCGGATCAAGGCGTAGCGATTCCGCGAGCAGAGTCTCAAAGGGGAGGAAGAGCACTACAAAATCAGGGGAGTTCTGCGATTTGTGATAACCGCGCTTTGCCAGTGCATCGACATGCTTGAGTAAATCTTTAGTGTGCAAAAGGAGAAGTTCATCGCGCTGGCCTTGATCCTCTGTGCCAAATGCTTCTAGGAAGCGATCAAAGGGAAACTTTGAGTCGATAAATAACTTGGAGCCACCAGGCATGGCGACGGTGATATCGGGAATTCCAGAGGAATCTGAATCGGTAGTAGAACGTTGTGCAACATATTCATGCCCTTCGCGCAGACCGGCTTGCTCAAGCAGAAGTTCTAATTGCGCTTCACCAAATTTTCCACGAGTTTGCGAACTAGCGAGTGCGCCAGCAATCTTCTTAGTTTCATCGAAGAAAGTGGTAGATGCTTTACGCATCTCATCGATGGTGCCTACCAATTGCACCTCGGATGCGATTCGCTTCTCGGATGCTTCTTGCGCCTGCAATCTCATTCGCTCAACAGTGCTCTTCATCTCTTCCATCTGCGTTGCAATCTTTGTTTCATTCTCACTCTTCGCCTCTGCCATTTTGAGGCGATCATCAGATGCTTTGAGCAAGACCTTTACATCGTTGAGTTCTTGGGCGATGGCAGATGCGTTTCCGCCGCTCGCTGCAGATTTGATTCTGGAAATCCAGAGTCCAAGTACGAGGCCAATAAAGAGGCCGAGAATCAGGGTAATTAAGGTCACGAGGGTGCTGGACATGGGGCAATCGTGGCAGGAGGGGCTGACAATCCCGCGTAGGCTGTCCTACTTATGAGCCTCTCAATTGGAATCGTCGGCCTGCCCAATGTAGGAAAGTCGACCCTTTTTAACGCTCTCACCAAGAACAATGTTTTGGCTGCCAACTACCCCTTCGCCACCATCGAACCCAACGTAGGAGTTGTCGGAGTTCCTGATGAGCGGCTTGCAAAGCTGGCCACAATCTTCTCCTCCGAAAAACTCCTTCCGGCAGCGCTCTCCTTCGTTGATATCGCCGGCATTGTTAAGGGCGCATCGGAAGGTGCGGGCCTGGGAAATAAATTTCTGGCAAATATTCGCGAGACTGACGCTATCTGTCAGGTCATCCGCGTCTTCACCGATGGCGATGTGGTTCACGTCGATGGTCGAATCGATCCTTCCAGTGACATGGAAACAATCAATATGGAGCTAGCGCTCGCAGATTTACAGACCATTGAGAAGGCGATTCCGCGACTTGAGAAAGAGGCGCGCGTTGCTAAGGACAAGGCACCAGTTCTGGAAGCAGTAAAGGCTGCTAATGAATGGTTGCAATCGGGCAAACCTTTATCGCAATCAAAAATTGATCGCGAACTTTTGCACGAACTTCACCTGCTCACCGCAAAACCATTCTTATATGTATTTAACGTTGATGCGGCCGAACTTGCCGACCAAGAACTGCGCACAAAGTTATCCGCACTCGTTGCGCCAGCTGAAGCGATTTTTCTTGATGCCAAGACCGAAGCCGAACTTGCCGAACTCTCAGATGAAGATGCGCTCGAACTTTTACAGGCGATTGGTTTAACAGAGCCGGGTTTAGCAACACTTGCTCGCGTTGGTTTCGATACTTTGGGGCTACAAACTTACTTAACAGCAGGTCCAAAAGAAGCGCGTGCTTGGACTATTCATAAGGGCGATACGGCGCCGATGGCTGCCGGCGTCATTCACACAGATTTCCAAAAAGGTTTCATTAAAGCTGAAATCGTTTCTTTTGCCGACTTGGTAGAAGCGGGCACAATGGCTGAAGCGAAAGCAAGGGGCAAAGTGCGTATGGAAGGCAAGGAATACATCATGCAAGACGGAGACGTAGTGGAGTTCAGATTCAATGTCTAATATAAATTCAACTGGCCAAATGCTCAATACAGCGCGTGCGCGCCTTAATCAGCCGCACTTAAAAGAGCTTCCCAAGAAGACTCGCGACAACCTTCGCAACGTAGCGATCATCGCGCACGTTGACCACGGAAAGACAACACTCGTTGATGCGATGTTGTGGCAATCCGGAGCTTTTGCGGCCCACAAAAAGCAAGAAGAAGGCCAAGACCGCATGATGGATTCGATGGATCTTGAACGCGAAAAGGGAATTACCATTCTTGCTAAGAACACTGCGGTTCGTCGCGGTGACACCATCATCAACATTATTGATACACCAGGCCACGCAGATTTCGGTGGCGAAGTTGAACGTGGTCTAGAAATGGTTGACGGCGTTATCTTGCTCGTCGATGCATCCGAAGGTCCGCTGCCACAAACACGTTTCGTATTGCGCAAAGCGCTACAGAAAAATCTGCCGGTAATTCTCCTTATCAATAAGGTGGACCGCCCCGATTCACGTATCGCAGAGGTTGTCGATGAGGCATATGCACTCTTCCTCGATCTCGATGCTAATGAAGAGCAGATTGAATTCCCAGTTGTCTATGCATCTGCAAAAGCAGGGCGTGCATCATTGACACGTCCGGCAGATGGTGGAATGCCAGAAGAAGAGAACCTCGACGTTTTGTTCGACACTATCTTCTCTGCAATTCCAGCACCGGTCTATCACGAAGGCGCACCATTACAAGCGCACGTAACAAACCTTGACTCTTCACCATTCCTTGGACGCCTTGCACTCTGCCGCGTTCACGAAGGTGTGATTAAGAAAGGTCAGACTGTTTCGTGGATTAAGACAGATGGCACTACTGAGCGAGTGAAAATTTCAGAGCTACTCATGACGGAAGCGCTCGAGCGCGTTCCAGCGTTAGAAGCTCACCCAGGCGACATCATCGCCGTTGCTGGTATTGAAACAATTACCCTCGGTGAAACCTTGGCAGAGCTTGATAATGCACATGCGCTGCCACTAATTACCGTTGATGAGCCATCAATTTCGATGACCATTGGTATCAATACATCGCCACTAGCGGGCAAGAGCGGCAAGATGCTTACTGCGCGCCAGGTAAAAGATCGTCTTGATAAAGAGCTCATCGGTAACGTTTCGCTGCGCGTACTCAATACCGAACGTCCTGATACTTGGGAAGTTCAGGGTCGTGGAGAGCTTCAGCTAGCAGTGCTCGTTGAAATTATGAAACGCGAAAGTTTTGAACTCACCGTCGGTAAGCCACAAGTGGTTACCAAGATGATTGATGGAAAACTGCACGAACCAATGGAGCGCTTATCTATTGATGCACCTGAAGATTACTTAGGTGTCCTCACACAGTTGATGGCGCTACGTAAGGGTCGCATGGAACAAATGGTTAATCACGGCACCGGTTGGATTCGTCTTGATTACAAAGTTCCATCACGCGGCCTGATTGGTTTCCGTACCGAGTTCCTGACTGAAACTCGCGGAACTGGTCTGCTGCACCATGTATTCGATTCTTACGAACCTTGGTTTGGTGAACTTCGTACACGTGGCACAGGTTCACTTGTCTCAGACCGTATCGGTACTGTGACTTCATATGCGCTGGCCGGAATTCAAGAGCGAGGATCAATCTTCGTAGAACCTGGTGATGAAGTCTATGAAGGCATGGTTATCGGTGAGAATTCACGCGCTGATGATATGGATGTCAACTGTGTTCGCGAAAAGAAACTTACCAATATGCGCGCATCAGGTACCGATGATTCTGAAAAGTTGATTCCACCTAAGAAGCTCAACATGGAAGGTGCACTCGAGTACTGTCGCGAGGATGAATGCGTGGAAGTAACTCCAGCCGTTGTTCGTATTCGAAAGGTTGTCCTCGATGGAGCAGAGCGCGCACGCGCTACATCTCGGGCAAAGAAGAACAACCAGAACTAACGCAACCAGAACTAACTCAAATTTGCTTAATTCACCTTCGGCTCACCTGACTTGTCACCGCCGTAGGGTTAAATAGCAACTGTGAGTAAGCAGAGCCCTTCATCGCCACTTCGCCTCGTGCGCAGTAGCGATGAGGGGTTTCTGCCTTTCACGCGAAAGATCTCACTGAGCGCCGAACAGCAAGCCGTTGTTGCCCATCGAGGCGCTCCACTGATTGTTACTGGCGCTACCGGCACCGGTAAGACATCGGTCTTAATTGAGGCCGCCTTGTCGCGAATCGCAGCGGGCCAGAGCCCTGATTCCATTCTCTTGATCGCATACGGACGTGAACGCGCCTCTGAAATGCGCGATGCAATTGTTACGCGCTCTGCTAAAACCGCCTACGAACCATTGGCGCGAACATTTCATTCGCTGGCATATTCCATATTAAAGATGCGCACCGGCGATAATTTCCGAGACATCATCTTGCTCTCTGGCGCTGAACAAGAAACTTTTATTGCACAGCTGCTCGCGGGAGATATCGAAGATGGATATCAGCAGTGGCATGAAGATTTACATCGAACTGAGCAATCCTTAGGTGAACCGCTGCAGACCCAGGGCTTTGTGCGCGAACTTCGCGATTTGATTATGCGTGCTAACGAACGCGGAATTACTCCGGAAGTACTAGCTGCGCGCGGAAAACAACTAGGTGAAAAGTACTGGCCAGGTGCTGCTCAATTCTGGGAACGCTACTTGGGCGCAATGACTTTGCAAGAAGTGTTGGCCGGTGATGCAAAGGTACGAATCGATCCATCAGAAATCATTAACTCTGCAATTAACTACTTGAAAGCAAATCCAGAACTTCTGGCAGAGTTACGGGCGCGATTTACCACAATCATTGTTGATGAATTTCAGGAAAGCGATCCGGCGCAGCGAAATTTATTGCAATTGCTCGCTGGGCAAGATCTTGTGATTGTCGCTGATGCCGCAAGTGCAGTGGGACGATTCCGTGGCGCTGACCCAGAGGGAATAGCGGCAGTTCTAGATTCATATCTCGCGCAAGGTGCGACAAAGATTGAGCTAACATCAAATTTCAGAGGGGTTCCGGCAGTGCAAGCCGCTCGTTTGCTCTCAGAATCAGAAGAAGCACAATTTATCGCTCATCAATGTAAGCGCGCTCATCTCATGCACGGTATTGCCTATTCGCAGATGGCAGTCATTGTGCGATCGCATGGACAGAGCTCAGCTGCTATTCGTAGAGCATTTGCGCAGGTCTCCATTCCCACCGCTGGCGATATCGAGGCGCTAGCCAACAACGCTGCGATTGCGCCCTTTCTGCTGATGGCGAAGGTGGCTTGCGGAGAGCAGCCACTGAACTTAGACACTGCAGAGAAGTTACTCACCAGCGAATTCGGCGGCGCTACCTCAGTCTCGCTCCGTCGTACTCGCGCGGCGCTACTTGCTGCCCGCGATGAATCACAGGATAAGCGTTCTGGTACGCAATTAATTCTCGATGCCATTACTACCGGAGACGTTGCAATCGAAGATTCGGCGGAGCTACTTCGCATTCACAACCTGCTCACTGCGGCTAAGAAATCAATTGCAAAGAAGAGCGCCACGATTCATGATTTGTTGTGGGCAATCTGGAGCAGCGCGGTTAATAGCGAAAATGAGAAGATTTCAGAATCCTGGCGCGCATCTGCACTCAAGGGCGGTGCTCGCGGAGCATCTGCAGATCGAGATCTCGATGCCATGATTCAACTCTTTGATTCTGCCGCGCGTCATATTGAACGTTTTCCGGGTGCAAAACCCCAAATATTTTTGCAAGAGATTGAGAATGAAACAATTGTCACTGACCTCATTACTTCCCGAGGAGTGCGTCCTGATGTTGTAGAAATTCTCACCGTGCATTCTGCAAAAGGACGCCAGTGGCGTTATGTTGCAGTTGCCGGTGTGCAAGAAGGCAGTTGGCCAAATCTGAAACAACGTAGCTCACTGCTTGGCGCCGAACGTTTAGTCGAACGCGTTCGACATGGTGATGAGCTTGCCCAAACAACGCTGGACATGATTGCCGCATCATCTTTGGCAGAAGATGAAGCTCGTTTATTTCACGTGGCGACAACCCGAGCCAGTGATTCATTGCTCGTCACCGCAACAACTGGTGAGGATCAAAGCCCATCAATATTTTTTGAAGATTTCGCAGAACTTCACGGCGCATCGGCCCAGCCGGTCGCTGTTGCTCGACCGCTGACTGCGGCGGCACTCGTGGCCACACTGCGACGAGAAGTAAATCTTTCTGGCAACACCCAGGCCGCCGCTCTGCTTAAATCCTTAAGTAACAGCGGAATCTATCTAGCCCAACCATCGCAGTGGCTAGGAGCAGTGCCCATCACTACCGATGCACCTGTAATCAGCGCTGAATCACTTGTGCCAGTGTCGCCATCGGGAGCAGAGAGCTTTAGAGAGTGCGGACTTAAGTGGTTCCTGGAAAAAAGTGGCGGCACTGATGGCGATTCCACTGCGCAATTACTGGGCTCTGTCATTCACGAATTCGCTCGTTTAAAAGTTGAACAACCAGAAATTACCGATGATCAACTGCAGCGTAAGCTTCTTGAATCATGGCCGCTGATCGATGATAGCCAAGGCTGGATTAGTAAAGCAGCGCTATCGCGGGCTCAGAAGATGCTCGAACGCTTCTCAATTTTTCATAGTAAATCACTGACCGATAATGATCGAAGAGTGGCTGGTGTTGAACAGAGCTTTGAAATCACGGTAGGGCGCGCGAAGATCCGTGGAAATGTAGATCGCATTGAAGTTGATAGCGATGGCAAGCACTACATCATCGACTTTAAAACTGGCAAGAAAGAGATTTCGGCAGAGGATGCCAAGACCAACTTACAACTTGCCTGTTATCAGCTAGGCGTCGTCCTTAATGGTTTCGAAGCGAAGTTGGAATCCACTGCCGTATCGGGTGCGCAACTTGTCTATTTGGCCAGTAAAAATAAGAGTTACAGCACGCGCGAACAAGATGCACTAGTGGATGTGGATGCGACAACGAGTATTCTGGAAGAAATTGCCGTAGGAATGGGCGGTGCCACATTTACTGCGCGCAAAAACGATATGTGCAAAGGTTGCAAGGTCAAACCTTCTTGTCCGCTCTACCTAGAGGGTAAGGCGGTGCATCAATGATTGAGAAGTACACACCGGATCAAGTGGCCGAGATGATTATTTCTATCGACCCAACCTTCCATCTGCCATCTGATGAACAACGCCCGATCATTTCAATTCACGATAATCCGCTCGAGCCAGCAGTTGTTATTGCAGGTGCTGGGTCAGGAAAGACCGAGACGATGGCGGCGCGCGTTGTCTATCTGGTCGCAAATGAATTTGCTCGCCCTGATCAAATTCTGGGACTTACCTTTACTCGTAAAGCAGCGGGCGAACTCAACACTCGTATTCGCAAACGTTTACGCCAATTTCAGCAAGCTGCCGATAAACAAGGCCTGGCACGCACTTTCAGCAGCTTAGAGACAGCGGTAACTACCTATCACTCTTATGCTGGGCGGTTGCTGAGCGAGCATGCAATTCGTTATGGAATAGATGCCGATGTGCAACCGATGGGAGAAGCAGCGCTCTGGATCTCGGCCAACAAGTTGGTGCGCGAATGGGATGACGGAGTATTTAATACAAGTGATGCTGCTAGCACCGTTGTTAAAGATTTACTCGGGCTTACTTCCATGGTCCTAGAACATCGCGTGAGCGCTGATCAGATTCGAAGCGCTGATGAGAAAGTTCTCGAGCAACTTGCCCAGATGACAGGTGCAACGAATGAAGAGACTCGTCGAGTTGCAAAGGTACTCAATCAACGTATCGCCATGTTGCCGATGGTGGAAGCATTTCTCGCATCCCGAAGACAGTCGGGTGAACTCTCCTTTGATGATCAAATATCGTTAGCGGCAGATATTGCAGTGAACTTTGCAGATGTGGGAGTTCTAGAACGTGCAAAGTATCCGATAGTGCTACTCGATGAATATCAAGACACCTCACAATCTCAGGTGCGTTTACTCTCGGCTCTCTTTGGTGGTGGCCATCCCGTCACTGCAGTGGGCGACCCATGCCAATCTATCTACACCTGGCGCGGGGCATCTTCTGGAACTATCAGTGCATTTAATACCAACTTCCCTAAGGCAGAAGGAGCAACGGGTAAACAGGTCTATGAGTTACTGACCACGTATCGCAACGATCAATCAATTCTTGCGCTTGCAAACGAAATCTCATCCGGTGTACGTGAACTCGAGGGCATCAACGTGGCAGCACTCAAGCCGCGCACGGGTGCAGGTAAGGGCGATCTCACTTGTGGCGTATTTGAAAATCTAGAGGCGGAAAGTACCGCTATCGCAGAATATTTCGCACCGCTCTGGCACAACGCCGGGCGCATGACACCGGGAGCAAAAGTTCCTAAGACATTTGCGGTCTTGGTACGAAAGCGCGCACAAATCGCCCTCATTCAAGAAGCGCTAGCTAAGGCTGGAATACCCGCTGAAGTCCTTGGTTTAGGCGGACTTGTGCATGTACCCGAAGTATCTGACCTGGTGGCGATGTTAAAGATTATTAACAATCCCGATTCTGGTGCTTCGTTGATGCGTCATTTAACTGGGCCACGCATCAATTTGGGCGCACGCGACATTGCAGCCTTGGGTGGCTTTGCCCGTTCCCGCTCTGCAGCACTTTCGGCAGATAGTCGTAGCATTGTAAAAAACATTGTGGCCGGAAACCCGACATCGGCAGAAGCTGATGATCAATTCATTGGAAGTGTTATCGACGCACTCGATGAAATTGAAAAGTGTGATAAATCTAAGTTCAGCACTGCCGGCTACCAACGTCTATCCACCTTTGCATCTGATTTACGTCGATTGCGTTCGCGTGCATCGGCTCCAATTACTGATCTCATTGTTGAAATTGAGAGGTACCTGAATCTAGAGAGCGAAGTAATGCTGCGCGATGGTGGCACCCGCGGTCGCCGTCACCTGGATCGCTTTATGGATGAAGCTGCCAAGTTTGCTCGAAGCGGCGGTTCGCTCTCAGCGTTCTTACAGTGGCTCGATGTCGCAAGTGAAGAAGAAGGTGGCCTAAAAGCAGGTGCACCGGAAGTTGACGCCAGTGTGGTTCAGATTCTGACAATCCACATGTCTAAGGGCGCCGAATGGGATGTCGTTGCAGTTCCGGGGTTAGCGCAAGGCGCATTTCCTAGCGCTAATTCCTCTGATCCAGATAACTGGATTACCAATGAGCGTCACATTCCATTTGCGCTGCGCGGCGATGCTGACATCCTGCCAACATTTTCATGGAAAGCCGCCACAACTAACGCGCAGGCTAAAAAGGCAATTGAAGATTTTGCACAAGAGTGTGTGGACTTTAAGCAGCGAGAAGAGATTCGACTTGGCTACGTTGCGATGACGCGTGCCCGTACCCACTTATTTGCATCGACTTCATTCTGGCGCGATGGTGCAAAACCAGTCTCACCGTCACTGCTCTATGAGAAGGCGCAGCAGGTGGCAAGTGAGCGTGGAACAGTGCTTTCTACCCCCACTGCACCAGAGAGTACGGATAGAAATCCGGCGAGAGATATTGAGCTCACAGCGCTATGGCCGCGAGATCCGCTGGGCGATAAACGAGCAGATTTTGATCGCACGGTTGCGCTCGTTGAATCTGCAACCCCGCTGAATTTAACTGAGCCAACATCGGAAGATTTTGCAGAGTTCATCGATGATGCTCGCGCCATCATCGCCGAGTTCGAAGAGTTTAAGTTGGGTGCACGCGATGTCACCTTACCTGCACGCCTTTCTACTTCAACTTTGATTGCACTTCACGAAGATCCGGCAGAACTTGCCCGCACAATTCGCCGCCCTATGCCGCGCGCCATGGATGAGTACTCTCATCGCGGAACTGCTTTCCACTTATGGATTGAAAATCATTTCAACGCCAAGACCCTCTTTGATGATGAAGATTTTGATTTACTCACACCCTTTGAAGAAGACCAAAAACTTGAAGATCTTAAAAATTCTTGGCTGCAATCTGAGTGGGCAAATTTACAACCGCATGCGGTGGAGGTCCCCTTTGAAACCGTCATCGCCGGAGTACTTGTGCGCGGACGTATCGATGCGGTCTATAAAACTAGTAACGGCTACGAAGTCGTTGACTGGAAGACTGGCTCTAAAACTTTAGGTGAGTCATCGGCGGTGCAGTTAGCGGTCTACCGACTTGCGTGGGCCAAGTTGCAAGGAATTGAGGTCGATCAGGTCTCAGCGGCCTTTCATTATGTGCCGATTAATAAAACAGACCGGCGAGTGAATCTTCTTAGCGAAGATCAACTCACCGGCCTGTTATTACTCGGGTGAATTAGATATCGAAGCGGTCTAGCTCCATAACCTTGCTCCATGCAGCTGCGAAATCTTCCACAAACTTCTTCTCTGCATCAGCACTTGCGTAAACCTCTGCCAGTGCGCGCAGTTCTGAATGTGAACCGAAGACTAAGTCTGCGCGGGACGCGGTCCACTTAACTTTGCCGGTCTTGCGATCGCGAGCTTCAAAGAGCTCGTGGTCACTTGAAGTTGAAGTCCACTCGTACTTGATATCAAGTAGGTTGACGAAGAACTCATTTGTGAGCGTCTCCTTCTTGCTGGTGAGCACACCTGTCTTTGAGCCATCGTAATTTGCACCAAGTGCACGAAGGCCACCGACAAGCACGGTCATCTCAGGTGGTGTCAGAGTCAGCATTGATGCTCGGTCAACAATTGCGATTTCGGAAGGGCGCAGATCTGAAGCGCTCTTGTAGTTACGGAAACCATCAGCTGTTGGCTCGAGGTAGGCAAATGAGAATGCATCTGTCTGCGCTTGAGTTGCATCAGTACGACCTGGTGTGAAACGCACCTTGGTCTTAACGCCGGCCTTCTTTGCAGCTTCTTCGACTGCAACAGTGCCACCCAAGACGATGAGATCTGCCAGTGAAACCTTTTTCGCCGACTTCTTATTGAAGTTAGCTTGAATCTTTTCCAGGGCAGCAAGTACCTTCTTAAGTTCCTTAGGGTTATTGGCTTCCCAGCTAATCTGTGGCTCTAAACGAATACGTGCACCGTTAGCACCACCGCGCTTATCTGTGCCGCGGAATGATGCAGCTGATGCCCATGCTGTTGTTACCAACTGCGCAGAAGTAAGTCCGCTGCTCAAAATTCTCTTCTTAAGAACTTCGATTTCAGCCTTACCGATTACGCGCTTTGGACGAGCTGGAAGTGGATCTTGCCAGATGAGCTCTTCAGCTGGAACAAGAGCTCCGAGATAACGGACAGCTGGTCCCATATCGCGGTGAGTAAGTTTGTACCACGCACGTGCAAATGCATCAGAGAATGCATCAAAGTCTTTTGCAAAGCGACGTGAGATCTTCTCGTATTCAGGATCCATACGAAGAGCAAGGTCTGTTGTCTGCATAACTGGTGCATGTGTCTTGCCCTTGATATGTGCATCAGGAACAATCTTTGATGCTGACTCATCTGTTGGAATCCACTGAACTGCGCCACCAGGTGACTTGGTCTGCTTCCACTCGTACTTAAAGAGAATCTTGAAGTAGTCGTTATCCCACTTAGTTGGGCTTGGAGTCCAAGCGCCTTCTAGACCACTTGTAATTGTGTCCGCGCCCTTTCCGCTGCCAAATGAGTTCTTCCAACCAAGACCCATCTCATCGATAGCCGCACCTTCTGGTTCTGCGCCTACGTACTTATCAGGATCTGCAGCGCCGTGTGCCTTACCAAATGTATGTCCCCCAGCAACAAGTGCAACTGTCTCTTCATCATTCATCGCCATGCGCGCAAATGTTTCGCGGATATCGATAGCTGCTAGAAGTGGATCTGGATTTCCATCTGGACCTTGTGGATTTACATAGATAAGACCCATCTGAACTGCAGCGAGTGGCTTCTCGAGTACACGATTTCCGGTGTAACGCTCATTGGTTAGCCATACTTTTTCTTTACCCCAGTAAACCTCATCTGGCTCCCAGACATCTGCGCGTCCGCCACCAAAACCAAATGTCTTGAGTCCCATTGATTCAATTGCGCAGTTACCGGCGAGAATCATGAGATCTGCCCAAGACAATTTCTTGCCGTACTTCTGCTTAATTGGCCAGAGCAGACGACGGGCCTTATCGAGGTTTCCGTTATCAGGCCAGCTGTTCAGTGGTGCAAAGCGTTGCATTCCAGAACCGCCACCACCACGACCATCGTGTGTGCGATATGTACCCGCAGCGTGCCATGCCATACGAATAAAGAATGGACCGTAATGTCCGTAATCTGCCGGCCACCACTCTTGTGATGTTGTCATGAGTGCTTCAATATCTTTCTTAACTGCTTTGATATTGAGCTTTGAAAATTCTTCGGCGTAATCAAAATCTTCGCCCATCGGATCTGATGCTGGCGAGTTTGTCCGCAGCACTGAGAGATCTAACTGATTTGGCCACCAATCATTGTTATAGGTGCCAGCGGTATTGAGTTTGCTACCGGTGTATGGGCACTGTGCTGTAACAGATGTAGTCGGGTTTGCGGTTGTGGTCATGGTCTTTCCTCCAGATTAGAAGAGCGAGAAATCGGTGGTCCGAGTGTGGCTAAAGGCTAGCCGAAGGGCGAAAAATTGTTAATTCGAAAGTTCTATACCAAGCGGTAGATGGTCACTTATCCCAGTGGGTGAGAGGCGCATCACCGAAAACTCATTTCTGTGAAGAGCTTGTGAGAGGAGGTAATCGAACTTAATCGAAGGCTTCCAACTGGGGTAGGTATTGCCGGGCGCGAGTGATTTCCAGGTTGAGAATACAGTGGGCAAATCTTTAGGCAGGTTGAGATCACCCATCACTATCGCCTGGGTCCCACTTGCTTCGGCAATCTCTAACGTCCATTTTTTAAGTCGGCGAAGTTGGCGCAGATTTAGCCCAGGTACAAAAGAGAGATGTGTATTAACAACGGTCCAACCATTTTCTAGCACCGCCGCAATTGCAAGGCGTGGTTCATCTTTGACGTAGATAAAACGTGGTTTACCTTTTCCACTTTCATCACCAGGAACAATAAGTGGTAGCCCAAGAAATGAACGACCAAGATTTAGCCGATGCCATGAGATCACCGGAATTTTAGAAACTATTCCGATTCCATAACACTCGTGCATCAATTCGGTATGTGAACTTTTATCAGTAATTATTTCCGGTTCGTGCTCATGTAATTTTCGCCATGATTCGCCAGGTGTTCCAATCACACTGGGACCCATCGCCCAGTCTCGGGCGCCTACGCTCTCTGCGATATCGCGAATCTGTGGACGTGAATTCGAACGAGGCAGGAAGTGATCGACTTCCTGAAAGCCCATCACATCTGCGTTCAAGGACTGCACTGCCGCGGCAAGTTCAGCGGCTAAATCGGGCGAATTCCTAGGCGGAATTGCCATTCCATGCAGGATATTCCACGAGGTGATGCGCACCCCCACACACTAGTAACCTGCACCCGTGAGCGCGATTAACCAACACACCTCCCGCATTGATCGCGCCGGTGAACTTCGGGTAAACCAAGAGACTCTTGATCAATTATGGCAACGCGCACGGATTCTTCATATTGCAGAAGGTCGCGTTGCAGCAGTTGATAACGCACTCGCCCTAATCAGCGCCCACGATGTCGCCGCACACATCGCCGCAGGTACATTTACTGAAGGAAGTCGTTACTTCTTAGGCTTAGATCTTGAAACTAAGGCGCCTTTTTTTGCATGGGATACCGAGTGGGTTGGCACAATCGAAGATGCGGCAAAAGAGGTCGGATTCTCTACTGCGCGCGAGATTGGTTCTCGGCTGAGCGAGCAAGAGTTAGAGATTTCACTGCATGCGATGGGGCTCAGTAATTGGCATCGTGCACATCCGCGTTGTCCGCGATGTGGAGGCGCAACTCGAGTTGATATCGGTGGGGCCGCACGCACCTGTGATGCAGATGGTAGCCAACATCATCCACGTACTGATTCGGCAGTAATTGTGCTGGTCAAAGATCGCAGTGATCGAATCTTGCTTGGCCATCAACCAATTTGGCCAGAAGGTCGCTTCTCTACCTTCGCTGGTTTCCTTGAGCCGGGTGAAACTTTTGAACAATGTGTAGCCCGTGAAGTTTTAGAAGAGTCTTCAGTTTCAGTTACTGAACTTAAATATTTAGGTTCACAACCGTGGCCATTTCCGGCCAGCATCATGATTGCATTTGAAGCAGTGACAGATAATCCAGAGAGCGCTAAAGGCGATGGCGAAGAGATTACGGAAGTTAAATGGTTTACTCGCGCTGAACTTAAAGCTGCTGCCCAAGATGGCTCACTCTTACTTCCACCAAGAATTTCAGTTGCACGCAAGATGATTGAAGGTTGGTTGGGTGAGACTTCGCCCGGTGGCGAAACATGGCGCTAGAGCTAACGTTAGTGATGGCGCTTAAGTAATGGCGCTAGAGGATTCAATACTTGCAGCCCTTGATCCCGATCAACGTGCAGTAGCACTTGCTACACGTGGCCCCGTCTGCGTTATTGCCGGCGCTGGCACTGGAAAGACTCGAGCAATTACTCATCGCATTGCATATGCAGCAGCAATCGGAACCATGGATCCGCAGAAAGTATTGGCGCTGACATTTACTGCCAAAGCTGCTGGTGAAATGCGGGCCCGGCTTCGCACCCTAGGCGTGCCTACGGTTGCTGCGCGCACGATTCACTCAGCAGCGCTTAAGCAGTTGCTCTACTTCTGGCCAACTGTCTTTGGCGGTCGCACACCTGATTTAATGACGACCAAGACCGGATTTCTTACCGAAGCAATTAATCGCGCAGGTTTAAGTAACTCACTACGTGCAACGAGCAGAGAATTGATGCGCGATATCGCATCGGAGATTGAGTGGGCGAAAGTCTCGCAAGTGGGCCCGACGGATTACATCAATGAAGTAGCAAAACGTGGACAGAAACCTAGAGTGAGCCCGGAACAAATGGTGCAGATTTACACGGCCTATGAATCAATCAAGAAGCAAGAGCTCGCGATTGATTTTGAAGATGTTTTGCTTTTATGTGCGGCGATGTTAGAAGAAGAGCGAGAAGTGCGCGAACGCGTGCAGGATCAGTATCGCTATTTCACCATCGATGAGTATCAGGATATTTCACCGATTCAACAACGGCTCATCAATGCGTGGCTTGGAACTCGCACCGACATCTGCGTAGTGGGAGATCCGGCGCAGACTATTTACTCATTCGCTGG
Organism: Streptomycetaceae bacterium; assembly: GCA_027483765.1. Lineage (GTDB taxonomy): Bacteria > Actinomycetota > Actinomycetes > Nanopelagicales > Nanopelagicaceae > Planktophila. Next base: position 32,324 of record JAIXTW010000006.1, on the reverse strand, counting down.
CGCTACTCCGGTATTTCTTAATTCATTTACCCAACGTTTTCCAGATGCTGAAGTCATCCGGTTAACAACTGGATATCGCTCGACCCCGGAAATCACTTTCGCTGCAAATGCGCTGCTGCGCCACGGCACCATGGGCCAAGAACTCATTGCTTTCAATGGCCATGGTTCTAAACCGATAGTTACTGGTTATGGCGATGAATCAGCTGAAATCCGTGGAGTCATGGATGAAATCAATGCGCTTTTGATTGGTGGCACCCAGCCACAAGAGATTGCTATTTTGGCGCGCACAAATGCCCAACTCAAAGTCGCAGAGCGAGCGATGTTGGCGCAGAACATTCCATATCAAGTGCGCAATACCGAACGATTCTTTGATCGTCGCGAAGTCCGCGATTTTCTTGGCCAGGTGCGTAAAGCATCAGTGATTCCAGCTGAAGGCCAAGGGTGGATAGATGAATTACGTTCGTTGGCCCAACCATATTTAACGGGGGAAGCCATCGATGGAATTGCGGCGCTGCTGCATTTAGCGCGCGAACTTGATGACGATGATAATTTCACTCCAAAAACTTTGCGCACATATTTACGTGAAGTAGAAGATCGCGTACAACAGAACAATCCTCCCACCATGCCAGTAGTTACACTCGCGACTTTGCATGCGGCTAAAGGCCTTGAATGGGAGCGGGTATTTCTCATCGGCGCATCAGATGGCCAACTACCGCTGACCAATAGCTCTGGTGAAAGCGCTGTCGAAGAAGAGCGCCGGCTCTTTTATGTGGGAATCACGCGGGCGAAGGCGGATCTACACATTTCCTATCGAGGAAATCCAAGCCAATTCCTGCGTGAATCAGGGCTTATTTAATTACCTTGCACGAATCAATACCCATCTTGTACCCTTAGGGTTCGAAAACAGAGAAGGGGATTGAAAATGGCTAATGTCGTTACTTCAGTCATCACAGCAGGCGCATGCGCTGCTGCACCTTCTGCTGCCTTCACACATTCAACAGCCTCTGCAACCAAGCGTTCACATAAGCGAACAGTTTGGCCCACAGCTACGAAGTCAGCGTTTTACGCCAACTTTTATGCAGTGGATGAGGCCGCTGGAGTACTAATCGGATAAGACCGAACAGTCCCACAAGGGCCTCAAATCCACTCAATGGATTTGGAGGTCCTTTTTTATTACCTACATCAAAAGAAAAAGATAAATAAAGAAAGAAAAAGAGCAAGACCGACTAGAGAGAGATAACAGGGGGTGAGAGCTATGACAGTTCTCTTCAGCGAACTACAGGTACCAGGCTGGGCAGAGACCGGCGAAAAGATTGGCCTTAACGATGTGACATTCACATATGACAACGCCAAGGCTTTCACCCTGCCATGCCATCTAGCTGACCCTGAACTCTTCTACTCAGAGACAGATCAGGGGATTGCAGAAGCGAAGGCGCTCTGTGGCACATGCCCGGTGCGCAATAAGTGTCTCGATGGTGCGCTCTCACGCCAAGAACCATGTGGTGTCTGGGGCGGCCAACTCATTGAAGATGGCGTGATCATCGAACGTAAGCGTCGCGCCGGCAGGCCGCCACGTCAGGTGATTGCCGCAGCTCGCATTCTGCAAGAGCAGAGCGCACAGGCATAAGGCACAGGCATAACGCACTTGGTTAAACCGGATTAAAAAGCACATCCACACAGGGGGTGGCGGGCAATCGCCACCACCTGTGGCCCGGCAAGTACTTGGTAGTCAACTGTAATTGCGAGCCCCAAGAGCGCCGATGAATCTTGTGATGCCGTGATTGCGTCACAGAATTGAACAATCTGTGACGCGGCAAGCGCTGCTACAAAGTGAGCTGCAATCTGCGGATATTCATCTTGTGCATCGTGAGCAAATTCGAGCTGATCTTTAACACCGCGTTGATCTTTTGCTGAAAGTTCCAGACAGCGCAAGCAAGGACTTTCCCCAGGAATTACTAGCGGACCAATTTGGGCGCTATCTGCGCGAGGTGCTGGAATCATAAAAAAGGTTTCACCAGTACTCATCCAGTGGGAAAGAGTTTCTGTATCAATATCACCGCAGTGAATATGCAGGTCGGGCGTTGATGCTTCATCGAGGTAGTTCTGCTCGCGATCGAGCGGAAAAAGTGAAAGTTCTCGGCGCATCTTTTCGCAGTGCTCTGTAAATGGCGCTCCCATATCTGATTGCCGAAAGATGGAGAGCGCCATATCAAGATCACCAATGAGTGGGGATGTGCGACGTGCAGTGGCAGCAAAACGAACCTGCGTGAAACCGCTGGCGAGTAGGAGCGAATAGAGCAGAGTTGCAACTCGATTGTTTCCGGAAATTTCGCAGAGATAATTTTGCCGTGCACTTAATATTTCAACTCCACCATCTGTTACACCGTTGATCCAATTACTCTGATTTAACTCGGGTGCGCATCTGCGTTGTAACTGCTGAACTCCGGCATCAACTGCGGGCCTACTATTTTTCTTTACCCGGTTATCTAGCTTGGAGATAAAGCGTTGTGAAACTTTGAGTATGCCCTGCTTACTATTGATTAATTCTTCTGACTCAAGTTCGGTGAGCAGAGCATGCACCGTTGCGCTCTGTACATCAGGTGATTGCAGGATTTGCGCTTCGGACTTTCCGGAAGCGAGCGCAATCGCAATCGCCTTCTGTTCGGGGGTAGAGATTCGAATGACTCGCTTGCGCGTACCGATGAAATATTCGCCGGGAGTAGTGCTCTGACTTAATGCAACGCCGCGCTTGAGTTCTCTCATGCGGCAAAGGATGCGCTGCGCCCTGACATTGATCCTGATAGATGGAGCCGCGCTGTGCGTAAGGTGGGCGATTGCCCACACTGCGCGTCGGAGTCTGTACTGAGGGTAAAAAATAACCCCCGCTCAGTGAGCGAGGGTTATCTCTACGTATAAGTGGTGACTTATTCTGGCTTCTTGCCGAGAATGCGATTTACCTTGGTGCCACACACTGGGCAAATACCCTGTGCCATGCGGCGACCAGACTCGGAGATCTTTACTGTTCCTTCGAAATCACGCTTCTCTTTGCACTTAACGCAGTAAGCGTCACCCTTGTATGTCTCTACCTCTGCCATTGTTGCCTCCGTTCGACCCATGAGCTCGGCGCCATGCGTACTGGTCAAAACAGTACTCTTAGCCACGCTCAAATGCGGGAATTCACGCGTAGATTTCCTTACATCTTTCTTGTGAGGATTTAGGGGAGTTTTGAGAGTTCGGTCGGGGCCAGCAGCGCCCTTTCGGCCGCCTCGTAGCCATCTAGATAGGCAGTTGCCAGCTCGGAATCCTCAAATCGGGATAGGACCTCGGTAAATCCTTCGCCATGGTCAGAGAATTGAAGGTGGATAGCCTCATGAAAGAGCACGTAATCCAGGGCGAACTGGGGGGCTAATTTGAGTCGGTCAGAGATTCTGATGGTGCGATCGACGCTGGTACATGATCCCCAGCGCTCGCGCATCGGCTTCCAGCTCACTGAAATCGGTCGAAGAGTGATCTCCGGGGCTAATTCGGTCAGCAGCTCATCGATTCGCTTGGCCAGATCTGCCTCTCCGGGGGTGGCGGCAGCTTCCTGACTTCGAATCTTGGCAATCATCTCGGGCACAATCGCTCTTTCATCGGCCTTACTCAAGCGAGCCGGAATAGAGATGACAATTCTTCCACCTTGTCGATAGGCGGAGATACTTTTCTTCCGTCTGGCAGAGCGAATCACGATGATTTCACCCTCGCCCAGCCCCGGCAGAGTCTCTTCCTCAAACTCTCCCGGAAACTCTGAAGTTGTCATTGAGGAAATGTAATAGAGATTGCAGAAATTGCATCGTGATTTCAGAATTCTTGACAAGAAATTTTTCTTGTGTCTTAGTGATTTACATTTGATTCCGGCAAACAATTCTCGTATTTTGCGCTTACGAAGTCCTCGGATAACCGTTTGATATCTGCAAGGGGAAGGCAGATATTAAAATGTGCGCCCGGGGACTTCGCTTTTCTTCCAGGAATGCATCTCGCCAATGAGCGCTCGCGGGCTAGCGATTACTGTGCAAATATTTAGAGCAACCCACTGAGGTCATCTGGAATCTGCGCAGATTTCATAAATTTTTCAGGATCAAGGAGCTCTTCGGCACTTGGCAAAATTCCACTCCAAATCTGATCGCGAGCTGCGACATCTTTGACCTCACGAAGCTTCTGCCAGAAGGCGCTCGCCTCTCGAGCAAGACGTGGCGTTACTTGCAATCCAAGAAGTGTTGCGAAGAGTTGTTGTGATGGCGCATTCGTTGCTCGCTGGCGACGATAAATTTCGCGAAGTTGTGCAAGTGAAGGCAATCGATCTGCAGCGGCACAGGTAGTGACCTCATCGGCCCAGCCATCGACCAGTGCAAGCACGGTTTCAAGTTTAGAAAGTGCAGCGCGTTGAGCCGGTGTTTCCTCCGGTGTGAAGATTCCTTTATTAAGTGCAATGGAGAAAGAGTTTTCGCCCGCTTCGGGATTCATCTGGAAAGGATCAAAACCCTGCATAGCTTCTTCGGCTTGGCGTTGAATTGCATCCATATCAATATGGATACCGCGGCCATACTCAACGATGGCGCTACGGATGTAGGCAACTATCCATGGGTTATGTTCAAATAGGCGGGCAACTGCCGCCTCTCGAAGCGCATGAAATATGTAGACCTCGCTCTTAGGAATCTCAAGATCCGTGCTCCACTTTTCAATGTTCTCCGGAATCAACACTGGGTGAGCTGGCGTAAGCAGTGGCAGACCGGCGTCGTGTACACCCGTTGCCGTGGTCGAGATTGAGCCAACGGCTTGACCTAATTGGGTTGCAATCATGGAGCCAATAAATGTGCGCAGTAGGCCAGTGATTGCGCCCATGGAGTTAGCCATCTCTTCTGAACTTCCGGATGCTTCATCGAGCAGCCCAGAAATTGCGCTGGAGAGGCCGGTGGCAAGGGGCTCCATAGTCTGGTGCCAACCATCGAGTGTGAGATCGACCCAGTCGAGCCGACTTACTGCGCGTGGGGCTGCGGATGATTGTGTTGCCGGAAAGACGGTTGCTTCGTTGAGCCAGAGATCGGTAATTTCAAAAGCGCTGGCGACCACACTGACATCTTTTGTGCCGATCGGTTCTGAACCTTGGAGCTGTACAAACTTCTTTGCGGTATCTCTGACAACGTTCTTAGGAAGAGCATCAGTGCGTCCACCAGTAAATGCGGCAAATGGATTGACGAAACCTGCTGGGTTTATTCCCATCTGCTCAAACTGTTTTTGGATTTGTTCTTGCATCTGGCGCATCATCGCTGAGAAATCTTCTGGCTTGTTACCTTCTTCATCTCCATCATTCGGAGTAAATCCAAAAGGTGACATGTGCAACTCCTCTTTCCATTATTGCCAGCGACCGATTCTAAAAGGATACAACCATGTCAGTGGGCACTTTCTTCCCAGAACAGATAGGCTCTTTTCTATGGTTCTCTTTGGTGGCAGCTCTGCAATAGCAGCGGGAAGCAGCACTTTTGCCGCGCTTATCTGGTGGGTAGTTCCTGTCGGTGCACTCATTGGGGGCATTGGCTACGTAATCTGGATTACAAAATTCAAAGGAAGATTTGAATCTGAAACATCGAGATCGGTTGGAAATTTCCAGCGCTTTCAAGAATCCTTTCGCAACGAGACTCCAGTATCCGATACCCAAGATCCAGAGAACCAGTCACCAGAACAACGAGACAATTAGCACGTAATTTATGCATCGTCCTCGAATTTCGTCTCTCCGAACGCTCGGCTCACGAAATAGAGTTGGCTTTAGCCGCACATCTAGATTCTCCCGAATCGCATTGTCACTCTTTCTCATGGCACCGCTTCTGATTCCGGTTAACTTCGTCTTGATTAATCCAGGTGAAGGAACTCCACTCTTTCCAAAGATGCTTAAAACAACATCTTCACAAACATATCCGGTTGATGGTCAGATGTTCCTCTTATCTATCTGGGTCACCAACCCGGAAACCGCGGTCCTTGGATTCCAAGTTCTTCGATGTTGGGCCGAGCCGACCTGCGTCGTTAATCCCCGAAAAGTTATTTACCCAAAGCAGACTAATGACGATGAAGAGTTGGCATTGGGTGCGAAAGAGATGAAACAGTCGCAGAGTTCTGCGCTAGCTTCAACAAAGCAACTCTTTGCCAAGAAATATCCAGATGTTGATCTCCGTGGAGTTACCGACAACTCGCTAAAAGTTTCGCTAAAAAATACTGGTGGACCAAGTGGTGGGTTGATCTTTGCGTTAGGACTCACTGAACTTTTGTCGCCCGAGAACCTACTCAATGGAAGAAAGATTGCAGCAACCGGAACAATTTCTAAATCTGGCAAAGTGGGACCAATTGGTGGTGTCCAAGAGAAAATTGTGGCGGCCCGTTTCGCTGGAGTGCAGCTACTTTTCATCGCTCGAGAAAACTGCGATGAACTCCCAGCGGAGGTAACGGGATTGAAAGTGATTGCCGTCTCAACGCTGGAAGAGGCCTATCTGGCGCTGAAAAACTCAGGAAATTCTAATTATCGGGGTGTCCAGGGGTGTACTAATCTATCGGCATGAATAGAAATCGTAGCCCGCTCGTCATTACTGCCGGAATTTTAGTTGCGGTGGCAGCTGCAATTCTCTACTTCAGCAATTTCTATATCGACTGGCTCTGGTTTAACTCGGTCGATTTCACATCAGTCTGGACCACGGTCCTTTCCACAAAGATTCAACTCTTCTTAGTAACGGGCCTCATTACATCGCTAATTATTTCGCTCAATATTTTCATCGCCTACCGAACCCGTCCGCTCTACGTCCCAACCAGTATTGAAGTCAATGGCCTCGAGCGGCTGCGGGCACAGATTGAACCAATTCGCCTCTTGGTATTTGCCGGAGTCGCGCTGCTGCTTACCTACTTTGCTGGTTCATCTGGAGTGTCGTTCTGGAATGAATGGCTTCTCTTTAGAAATTCAACGGAGTTCGGCGTCAAGGATGCACAATTTAATCTCGACATCTCCTTCTTCGCATTTAAGCTTCCTATTTACCAAGCCCTCATTGGTTGGGGAATTTCTACTCTGATTCTGGCTGCTCTAGCTAGCGCATTTATCCATTACATGTACGGTGGAATTCGTACCGCTGTGCAAAGTGATCGCACAACTGTTGCAGCGCGAATTCAGATATCAATTCTGCTTGGACTTATGGTTCTGCTGAAAGCGGTTGCTTATTGGTTTGATCGCTTCGCACTCTCACTTAAAGAGAGCACACTCATCACGGGACTTAAATATGCAGATGTAAATGCCTTGCTGCCCGCCAAAGCAATCTTGGCCGCTATCGCTGTGGTCTGCTCACTCCTCTTCTTTGCAAATATTGTCCGTCGTTCCTGGCTATTGCCGGCCGCCGGATCAGTGCTACTTGTAATTTCCTCCGTGCTGATTGCTGGAATTTATCCAGCAGCTATCCAGCAATTTCAGGTCAAGCCTTCTGAATCATCGAAGGAAGCCCCATATATTGAGCGCAATATCGCGGCTACTCGTGCGGCATATGACCTCAATGGCGTAGAGATCCGTGATTATGACGCGACGCTCTCTACCAACGCTGGCCAACTAGCCAAGGATGCAGCAACAATCGCCAACATTCGCTTGATGGATCCCAACGTAATCTCTGCCACCTTCCGCCAGCTTCAGCAGATTAAGCCTTACTACACCTTCCCACAGTCACTAGATGTCGATCGCTACACAATTAATGGCGTATCTCGCGACACCGTAGTTGGTGTTCGTGAATTGAATATCGACGGTAACCCAAGTCGTAACTGGATTAACGATCACTTGGTCTACACCCACGGCTTTGGCTACGTTGCAGCTTATGCAAATACCGTCGACGCCGATGGAAAGCCAAGCTTTGCAGTAGGAGACTTGCCACCAACAAAGGGACTCGGTGAGTTCCAACCAAGAATCTACTTCGGTGAGAATGTTCCTGACTATTCAATTATTGGTGGAAAGAAGACTGATTCTCCAGTCGAATTCGACTATCCAGATGATGCATCTGAAAACGGTCAAAAGAATTACACCTACACTGGAACTGGCGGAGTAAACGTCGGCAGCACCATTAATAAGTTGCTCTTTGCGATTAAATATCAAGAGCAGCGTATTTTGCTCTCCAATCTGATTAACTCTGATTCCAAGATTCTCTACAACCGCTCACCTCGTGAACGTGTAGCAAAAGTTGCGCCATGGCTCACCCTTGATGGAGATCCATACCCATCGATTGTCGATGGCAAAGTCCTATGGATTATCGACGGCTACACAACAAGTGCTGGATACCCATATTCTCAAACCACATCACTTTCCACAGCAACTGCTGATGCTGTGACAATTAATTCAACATCTGTCACAGCTCAGACAAATAGAAAAGTGAATTACATCCGCAACTCCGTCAAAGCAACTGTTGACGCATACGATGGAACAGTCACGCTTTATCAATGGGATGAAAAAGACCCAGTCCTTAAGACTTGGATGAAGGCGTTTCCAAATACGGTAAAGGCCAAGAGCACCATGTCTAAGGGGCTGCTGGAGCACGTTCGCTACCCAGAAGATATGTTCCGTGTTCAACGCGACATTCTTAGTTCGTATCACGTCAATAACGCAGCTGCCTTCTACGGCGGACAAGACTTCTGGCGTGTACCGCGAGATCCTTCTACCTTCGGAGCAAATGCTGGTGCCCAACCTCCGTATTACATGACTGTGCAGATGCCAGGTACAAAGACTCCGGCATACTCGCTAACCACCCCATTTGTGCCACGAGGCGGACGTGAAAACCTTTCAGCTTTCGCAGCTGTGAATTCAACGGCTGGACCTGATTATGGAAAAATCACTGTGCTTCAATTGCCACGCAGTACGGCGATTGCTGGACCATCTCAGGTTGCATCAAACTTTGAAGCAAAGCCGGAAGTTGCAAACGCACTTTCACTCTTGCGACAAGGTGGATCTGATGTAGTCCTCGGTAACTTGCTGACACTTCCAGTTGGAAATGGTTTGCTCTACGTGCAACCGGTCTATGTATTGGCGACAGCTAACTCGGCTGCATATCCACTACTCCAGAAAGTATTGGTGTCATTTGGAGATGTGATTGGTTTTGATAGTTCACTTAAGGGAGCGCTGGATCAAGTATTCGGTGGTAACTCGGGAACATCATCATCGACAGCAAATCCCACAACGAGCAACAGTTCTGCAGATCTTGCAAGTGCGCTACAAAGTGCTAAGCAAGCAATTGCAGATGGACAAGCCGCACTTGCTAAGGGCGACTTCTCAGCTTATGGTCGTGCACAAGATCGACTTAAATCAGCTATCGCTGCTGCAATTGCAGCGCAATCGCGCAAGTAATCAGTTACATCTACACGCTTCACTAAATTAGTCACCGATTTGGTCACCGATTTGGTGAAGTGTTGTAGTTGCGCTTATGATTGCACTTCCGACGCGGGGTGGAGCAGCTCGGTAGCTCGCTGGGCTCATAACCCAGAGGTCGTAGGTTCAAATCCTGCCCCCGCTACCAATGTAGTAAATGACAGGTTCAATACCTGTTTGGTGCACTAACTGAGAAGCGTGCTTCTTATCTAATTCTCAGAGAGTGCGTTACAACAAAGAGACTACTGATAGCCATCGCAGCAGCGGCATAGACCGGTGAAGCGAATCCAAGGGCCGCAATCGGAATACCAATCACGTTATAGGCAAAAGCCCAGGTGAGATTTCCCTTAATCGTCGAGAGTGTGCGCTTTGATAAATCAAGCGCATCAATTGTTCCCATCAGCGCTGGACGCATCACCGTGATGTCAGCAGTTGAAATTGCTACATCTGTTCCGGTGCCCATCGCAATACTCAGATCGGCTTGTGCCAAAGCTGCTGCATCATTAACGCCATCACCAATCATCAGAACTCGATGACCCTGGCTCTGCAAGGAAGAGATTTTTGCCAACTTATCTTCTGGACGCACATGAGCAATAACTCGCTCAGGTGAAATTCCGACCTGAGCTGCAACAGTGGCGGCACTTTCTGAGTTATCGCCAGTAAGCAACCAGGTTGTGATTCCGCGCTCGGCAAAAGTCGAGATAGTTTTTGCGGCATCATCTTTTATTAGGTCCCCTGATGCAAAGACTGCAATCGCTACTCCATCCCACGCAAGTACTGAGACGGCATGAGAGTTCGCCTCTGCCCGCGCTATCGCTTCCGATATCTCGCTATCAAAAGCGATACAGCTATGTGCAATTGATGCCGGGGAGCCAATCAGAACAACTGGTGATTTGGTTCCAATGTTGACTCGTCCGGCAACACCAGCTCCAGGTGTCTGCATAAATTCCGTTACCGGCAATTGTGTTGTGGTATGAGAAAGCGCGTACGCAACTATTGATTGTGCAGTCGGGTGATCACTCTGACTTTCCAGAGCAAGCGCAGTTGCAAGAATGTTCTGTTCGGTCAGTAAGCCGGCAAACTCTGCTCCCAGAACTTTCTGGGCCGATACTGGAATGACAACGTCGCGAATATGCATTGAGCCATCGGTGAGAGTTCCAGTCTTATCCAAGACTGCGACATCGATTTTTCTAGAAATCTCGAGCGCTTGCGGGTTGCGAATAACAATGCCCCGCAGCGCCCCACGTCCGGATGCCACCAAAAGCGCTACCGGGGTGGCTAATCCGAGCGCGCACGGACAGGCGATTACTAGAACGGTGATGGCGGTAGAGATGGCGAATGAGAGCGATTTATTGGCCGCGTAGTACCAGTAAGCGAAAGTCGCTAGCGCCAACACAGTAACAACTGGAACAAAGATGGATGCAATTTTATCCGCGAGTTTTTGAATCGGTGCTTTACTACCTTGCGCGGTCACAACCATGGCGGTGATGCGCGCCAACTCGGTATCACTACCTATTCGGGTCGCACGAACAATGATTCGGCCATTGTTATTCATGGCTGAGCCAATTACGCGAGATCCTGGTGCAACTTCTACTGGTGCTGATTCACCAGTAATCAGTGAATTGTTAACCGAGCTCTGTCCTGAAATAACAATTCCATCGGTGGCAATACGCGCACCTGGGCGTACGACAAATTCATCTCCAATGACGAGATGTGAAATTGGAATGAGCACTTCTACTCCACCGCGTAACGCCGAAACCTCTTTTGATCCCAGAGCCAACAGGGATGAGAGCGCACTGCTCGCGTTGCGCTTAGCACGCGATTCTAGATAGCGGCCAAGAATGACAAAGTAGAGAACCCCAGCAGCGACCTCGGTATAGCTATCGCCTTCACCCGTATAGGTTGCGTAGATAGACCAGCTATATGCACTGATGGAACCCAGTGATATTAAAGTATCCATAGTTGGATGGATGATGTTGCGAAGTGCTGCTCTATGAATAGGCCAGGCGACAAAAAAGATGAGCGGAGTGGTAATCAGAAGAACTAACCACGCTGTAAAGAGATGCTCGGCATGAGGCGGTTGGGCAATCTCGTAATTTTCAAAGAGTGCAATAAGCCAGTCATTAATACTTTGGTGCCAACTCATCACCATCGAGATTGCGATAGCGGGAAGAGCAAAGATTGTTGCGAAGAAGAGCGCTCGGGCGGCGCCTCTACGATGCAAAGCCGGATCAGAGTTATCGCGAAGGAGTGTGGCTGAGTAACCGGTAGATTTCACAGCTTTAATGATTTCTTGGGCAGATAAATCCGATGGTCCAAGAACATGGACCGTTTCGGAAGCAAAATTAACTGAAGCAGTTACCCCAGGCAGCTCATTGAGTTTGCTCTCAATGGTGTTTACACATGATGAACATGTCATGCCGCTAACGGAAAAAGTCTGAGCTATTAGTGCTTTTTTTGCTTGCGTTGCAGCTACATCAGAGAATTCTTGACTCATCACATGTAGACCTTATGAACTCTTTACTGCAAGAGATTGAACAACATAGTTGTGCAGCGCAGCGTTTGTGGAGAGTGCATTGCCGCCATGCGATCCATCTTTTCCATCGAGGTTGGTAAAGCGTCCACCTGCCTCGCGCACAATAATGTCGAGCGCGGCCATATCCCAGAGTGCAAGTGACGGCTCAGCAGCAACATCGACTGCGCCTTCTGCAACCAACATATGCGACCAAAAATCTCCATGAGCGCGAGTGCGCCATGCACTCTGAAGTAGGGCTTGGAAACTTCCTAAGCGGCTACCCCAACCAATTAAGTCAGAGTAAGAAATAGATGCATCTTCTATCGTTGCAACTTTGGATACTGAGATTCGCTTCGGTTGATCCCCATTAACACTCACGAATGCTCCATTACCTGCTGATGCAGACCAACGGCGAAAGAGGGCAGGGGCGCTGACTACTCCAGCAATTACAACTTCACTTCCATCACTCTGCTTTTCAACCAGCCCAATAAGTGTCGCCCATGTTGGCACTCCACGTAAGAAATTTTTCGTACCATCAATTGGATCAATTACCCAGTATCGATCTCTTTCTAGACCTTCATTACCAAACTCTTCACCAACGATTCCATCTTCCGGGCGGTGTTCATGGAGTAGCGCTCGAATTGCAACTTCAGCAGATTTATCGGCATCAGTGACGGGAGTGTTATCTGGTTTATTAACGAAGGTTAAATCGAGTGCCTGGTATCGGGAGAGCGTGATTGCATCGGCTGCATCTGCTAACCGTTGTGCGAGAGCTAAATCATCACCATGGTCGATGCTCATGGATGCAGTCTAACCCTCGTCCTCGGCTAGCTTTACTTCAAGTAAAGAGCGCAGACTCGTCACTCGCCGCAATCGCTCAACTTTCAGAGCAGGGTCGGATTCAATCCACCGATTGAGTGAACATGAAACTTCATGATGAGAACAGTTAGGCATGCAGGTTTGGGTCACTTGATAAATATCTGGAAAGGATTCAATCATCCGATCTTTATTTAAATGGGAGAGTCCAAATGCACGAATACCCGGGGTATCGATAATCCATCCACCGTTTTCCAAGGGGAGTGCAATCGCACTGGAAGAGGTATGACGGCCTCGACCCGTCACATCGTTAACATCCCCTGTCATACGATCGGAGTGAGGAACCAAATCATTTATCAGAGTGGATTTTCCAACACCTGAATGTCCGACAAGAACTGAAATCTTGTCATCGAGGATCTCAAGAATGCCTTGAATATCCTGGGCTCGATTTTCAGATTTAGCTGACGTTGTCACAATATCTACGCCGAGCGCTTTGTATTCTTCAATAAAGTCAGGCACTGGCGAAACATCGACCTTGGTTACAATGATGATTGGCTTAATTGATTCGTGAAATGCACTGACTAGAAATCTATCGATGAGTCCTCGACGCGGTTCTGGATTTGCTGAAGCAACAACTATGAGCAATTGATCAATATTTGCAACGATAGTACGTTCAACTCGAGCAACATCATCAACTGTTCTGCTCAGTGAATTCGTTCGCTCGTTGACAGCCACAATGCGCGCCAGTGAACCCTCTGTTCCGGTGACATCTCCAACAATTTCTACCAAATCACCAACGACAACAGATTTAGGACCTAGCTCGCGCGCTTTCATGGCGGTGATGATGACGCCGTCATCGGTAACGCATGTGGTGCGGCCGCGATCAACTGTGGTGACGAATGCTGTGATTGAATCTAAATGTGCTGGTCTATCTTTTGTGCGCCTGCGAGTAGTTCGAGATGGCCGAATTCGGGCATCGGATTCGTCATATTCGCGAGGACTCATACAACCAAACTCTTCCAGAGCCCTGGGAAATCTGGCAGGGTCTTACGGGTAGTGGCGACATTTTCAATCTGCACATCGGCGGTAACGAGGCCAATGACTGCGCCAGCAGTTGCTAGGCGATGATCTTCATAGGTATGGAAAGTCCCACCATGAAGTGGTGCTGGCGTAATGTGTAGCGAGCTCTCATCTTCGGTGACATTTCCGCCAAGTGAGTTTATTTCGCGAGTAAGGGCGGCTAACCGATCTGTTTCATGCAAACGTAGATGGCCGATGCCGCGCAGATGCGAAGGTGAATCTGCAAGTGCGGCCAGAGCGGCAATCGATGGCGTTAATTCACCAACATCGTGTAGATCAATATCGATTCCATGAATAGATTCACCGCCTGTGAGAGTAAGGCCGGCTGCGCTAAATTCGACCGTAGCTCCCATCTTCGTAAAAATCTCACGCAGGTAATCACCTGGTTGCGTTGTGTGCTGTGGCCAATCGGCAATCGTGATTTTTCCACCACAAACCATGGCAATAGATAAGAATGGTGAAGCATTGGAAAGATCTGGTTCGATAATAAAATCTTGCCTGTGCAGCGCTCCAGCTTTCACACTCCATCGTTGTCCAGCTTTATCAACCTCAACAACTGCCCCAAAATCACGGAGCATCTGTACCGTCATATCGATATGTGGCATAGAAGGAAGCACGCCACCTTCATGTGTGACAGTAATTCCATTTGTCATGCTTGGTCCAACTAGTAAGAGCGCCGACAAAAATTGACTCGACTTACTTGCATCAATTGTTAAATTTCCGCCCGGGATTGCGCCACGACCTTTGATAATCATCGGTAGCGAGTAACGACCTTGATGTTCAATTTCAATTCCAAGTTCTTCAAGTGCCCTAATTACGGGACCGATTGGACGTTCATAAGAGCGGGGGTCGCCATCAAATGCAATCTCACCGTGGGCCATTGCAGCAAGTGGTGGTAGAAAACGCATCACAGTGCCGGCATTTCCAACATCGATCTGGGCTGGCCCCTTCAGAGGTGCCGGCGTTACCACCCATCGCGCATCTGCTTCACTACCAACTACTTCCACACCAATACCAAGTGAGTTAAGTCCTGCTGACATCAATTCGGAATCGCGCGAGATGAGCGGTTTGCGGATAACGGATCGCGAAGTTGCCTGGGCAGCAAGAATTAAAGCGCGGTTCGTCACCGATTTTGATCCCGGGATTGTTACCTGAGATGAAATTGGCTTTCGTCCGCGAAAAGGAGCGGGCCATAGTTCTTGCACCTGCAGAGTCTAACGCGTGCGTGGGGTGCGATGAGACTGAGAAAAGCTGTAACAAAGTTAGGATGCGCAGTATGTGTGGAAGATATGCGCAATCACTCGGCGCCGAAGAGTTAGTGGAGAGCTTTGATTTAGCCGGCTCCACACTTGATCAATCACTTCCACTGAATTGGAATATTGCACCTACTAACGAGATTTACATTATTAGAAGTGAGTCAGATTCACGGATACTCGACTCAGCGTCCTGGGGGATTATCGCTCCATGGCAGAAATCTCTGGTCGATGCCCGAGCCTCTCAGTCGCACGCAATCAATGCACGCAGTGAGTCCATTCATGAGAAGCCAACTTTTCGACATGCATTTAGAACATCTCGTTGCCTGATTCCAGCAACTGGTTATTACGAATGGGCAACGTCGTTAGGAAAATATTCTCCGAAGCAACCTTTTTACATATCACGCGAAGATGGCGATCAACTTTCGATTGCCGGGATCTGGAGTTCTTGGCAGAGTGAGAAAGGGGTAGTGATTCAAAGTGCGGCGATCATTACTCGCGAAGCGGTGGGAGAGTTAGCAACTATTCATAGTCGGATGCCGGTATTTATGCCGCGAGATCGTTGGCAAGGTTGGCTAGATACAGAGGCGCGGGATATCAACCGGTTGGTGAAATTAATGGATGTTGCGCAACCAGATGCTGGGTTAGTGGCGCAGCCTGTTTCCTCGCGCGTTAACGTGGTGGCCAATAATGGTCCGGAGTTGATTACTCCGATAGAACTTGGCGAGCCCGAAACCCTTTTCTAATATAACCTTGGGTCAATGGCATCGAAAGATTTAGTTCTAGAAAGCGCCGCCGATCGCACAAGTCGGTTCGAGCGCGATGCCCTTGTGTTTACAAATCAACTCTATGCAGCAGCTCTTCGTTATACCCGTAATCCTGAGGATGCACGCGATTTAGTGCAAGACACCTACCTCAAGGCCTTCACCTCTTTTCATCAATTTGAAGAGGGAACAAACCTTCGGGCATGGCTCTATCGAGTACTTACAACAACTTTTATTAACTCCTATCGCAAAGGCCAACGCCAACCGTTGATTGCCGATAACGAACTTGAAGATTGGCAACTTGCACAAGCACAGAGTCATACAAGTGATCAAGGAAAATCTGCCGAAACAGTTGCCCTGGAATCGCTACCGGATAGCGATATTAAACGTGCGCTGCAAGAAATTCCAGAAGAGTTCCGCATTGTTGTCTACCTCGCTGATGTCGAGGGTTTTTCCTATAAAGAGATTGCCGAAATTGTTGGATCCCCTGCCGGAACGGTGATGTCACGGCTCCACAGAGGTCGCAAACAACTGCGAGAAAAACTTGCCGATTACGCAAAAGAACTCGGGTATTCGACGGAGCAGGAGGTCGACAAATGAGTTTCATTGAAATTCAATGTGGCGAAGTTCTTTCCTCTGTCATTTTCATCATTGAGGGCGAGCTAGAAGCAGTGCCTCAGGCCGCGGCAATTAATTCACACCTTTCTATCTGCCAACCTTGCGCTGCCGAAATTGAGCACGAGCGATTGATGCACCAGATGCTGGCAGATGTATTGAAGCGTTCATGCGATGAGCAGGCGCCGGAAGATCTGCAGCAGAGCATTCATCGCCAAATTCGCGAGCAGGCGGGCAATTTTGCCGGCGCCACCGAAGTTGTAACCCAATTCAGTATGACTGAAATTTCAATTGAAATTGATGAATTTGGGAATGTGGCGCACCGCGAGATTCAAATCGAACAGACGCATATCCAACACTTTATCGACGACGAGGACTAGCCTTCAAAGCATGAAATCGGCGGATGAAGTCCTAGGGACAGTCGGCTTCTCCATGATGACAGTTCGTCCTGGAGATACTTGCGTGACCATGGGAATTTCTGACTTACCTGTTGTTGCACCGTCGCACTATTTAACGCTGATGGAGAATGCATGCGTGGCATCACTCTCGGAGTATTTAGATCTGGGAGAAACAACTTTTCTTACACACTCATCACTTGAGATTGTTGGCTCTGCCACAAGCGGCACCGAGATCCGCGCTAATTCACGGTTGATTGAGATTGACGGTCGTAATCTCACCTTTGAGTGCGATGTCTATGATGGAGATCGGCATTTAGCGCGGGCTTCAATTAAAAGAGCGACAGTCGAGCGATTATCTTTCCTCGCTCGAACTGCCGCTCAATCACTCATTAACGAGTGATTTTTAATCTTGGGTATTAAGCCTTCTTAGTTGCCCAGAAAATTTCAGCAATCTCATCAATCTTTGCGATGAGCTGATCTGCAACCTTTACATCCTGAGTTCCTTTTGTTCCTGCAGCTCCGGCGAGCTTTGTTGCCTCATTAAAGAGTGAGTGCAATTGTGGGTACGCCTCGAAATGTGGTGCCTTGAAATAATCGGTCCAGAGAACCCATAGGTGCTCTTTAACTTGGTGTGAACGCTCTTCTTTAATTGCAACAGAACGTGATCGGAAATCTGCATCTGTATTTGCAGCGTACTTCTCCATGCAAGCCTTGACTGAGAGCGCCTCAATCTTTGCTTGAGCTGGATCGTAGACACCACATGGAAGATCGCAGTGTGCGTGAACAGTTACCTTAGGTGTAAGAAAGTTTCTCATGTGCGGCAGGGTACTCCACAGCGCGAGTTGGTGCATCCTAGGATGACCGCCATGGCCAAGCGCGCGACAGTTCTGGTTGAGGGAAACTCAATGACCCCGACATATAACGCCGGCGACTGGCTGCTGGCACGTTGGGCGGAGTACTCGCTCGCTAGCTCTGCACCTGCGAAGTTACTGCACCGACTGCGTATCGGAAATTACATTGAAGTTGGCGATGCAGTTGTCATTGAGCGAGCAGAACAACCCGGTATCTATTTCATCAAGCGCATTGACGCCGTAAAGGTGGCAGCGAATCAGAGTAAATCGAAATCAAATCAATCAGGTAATACATTGGAAAAAGGTGAGTTGGTCTTTTTGCTCAGTGATAATCCAGAGGGAACAGATTCGCGCACGTGGGGTTGGCTTCCCCTTGAAACAGTTAAAGCGCGAGTTGATTGCAGAGTTAAGCGAGCGAAGCTAACTTCTCTTTAACCGCAATCGCTGATGGATTTGTCAGCGCAGTACCGTCAGAGAAGAGGAGCGTTGGAACAACACGATTTCCGCCATTAACTTGTTCCACAAATTCAGCGGAATCTGGTTCTTCTTCCACGTTAATTTCGCGAAATGTGATTCCGATTTCACCAAGTTGGCTCTTGAGTCGCTTGCAATACCCGCACCATTCGGTACTAAACATTACAAACTCTTGGCCGGTTAACTCAACTGAATATGTCATCGTTTCAACTCCCTATCGGGTAAATGCCTCATCGAGTAACGCCTTTGCCTCATCTTCGTGCAAGTGATGGCTGCCAGTTGCAGGAGAAGCTGATGCGCGACGAGAGATACGACGTAACACGCGGGCATCGACACCAGTTCCGCCAATTGATTCGGTGGTGCTTAAGGCAACGTGTGGCCATGGACCTTGGTTGGCAGGTTCATCTTGTACCCAGAGCAAGTTCGCATTTGGATGCTTCTTCGCTTCAACTTCCATCTGCGCGATTGGCAGTGGGTAGAGGCGCTCGACTCGAACGATGGCAGTGCTGCTGTCGTTCAGGCGAGTACGTTCTGCAACGAGGTCGTGATAAATCTTTCCAGAACAGAAAATGATGCGAGCTGCATTATTGACAGTCGGATCGCCAATGACAGGCAAGAATGTTCCTGATGTGAAGTCACTGATTGACGACGCTGCGGCCTTCAGGCGCAACATCGACTTTGGAGTGAAGACAACCATTGGGCGACGCTTTGGATTCGCGGCGTGGAAACGAAGCAAGTGGAAGTAAGAGGCAGGCGTTGAAGGCTGCGCAACGGTGAGATTCTTCTCGGCACAGAGAGCAAGGAATCGCTCGATACGCGCGGAGGAGTGATCTGGTCCTTGTCCTTCATATCCATGTGGAAGTAGTAGAACTACCGATGAACGCTCGCCCCACTTTTGGAGTGCAGATGAGATGAATTCATCGATGATTGTCTGCGCACCATTTGCGAAGTCACCGAACTGACCTTCCCAAAGCACAAGCGCCTCATCGCGCACAACTGAATATCCGTATTCAAATCCCATTGCCGCATATTCGCTGAGCAATGAGTCAACTACGAAGAATTGATTTGCATCTGAAATCAATGAGCGAAGTGGTGTCCACTCACTTCCATTTTCCTTATCAATAATCACAGCGTGACGATTGGAGAATGTTCCGCGGCGTGAATCTTGGCCAGCTAAACGAACTGGGCGGCCTTCTTTGAGAAGTGAACCGAAGGCGAGCATTTCACCGGTTGACCAGTCGATAGTTCCATCGTTGATTGATTCAGCACGCTTTTGCAACTGCGGAAGAAGTTTCGGATGGATATGGAAACCTTCTGGAATTGCAATCTGAGTGGCTGCAATTTCTCGGACGAGTTCCTCTGAGATAAAGGTCGGTACAGATTCGGCTTTTGGAACAACTGGAACCACAAAGTTTGGATCGCTATGTTCTTCATAGTTGGCAACGGAGGCAAATACCTCTTCTAATTGCATCTGATAATCGCGGGCGATTTCATCAGCTTCTTCTGGCGTAATGTCGCCACGACCAACGAGGGCTTCGGTATACAAAGTACGTGTGGTGCGCTTGGCATCGATGAGCTTGTACATCAATGGCTGTGTGAAGCTTGGTTCATCACCTTCGTTGTGACCACGTCTGCGGTAGCAGACCATATCGATGACAATATCTTTATTAAATGCTTGGCGGTATTCAAATGCCATACGTGCAACGCGCACACATGCTTCTGGATCATCACCATTGACGTGAAGTACAGGTGCTTCGATTAACTTCGCAACATCTGTTGAATAACGTGAAGTTCGTGATGAATGAGGAGATGTAGTAAATCCAACTTGGTTATTAACAACAATGTGAATTGTTCCGCCGGTGCGGTAGCCCGGAAGCTGGGAAAGCTGAAGAGTTTCCGCGTTGATTCCTTGACCAGCAAAAGATGCATCGCCGTGGAGCAAGATCGGCAAGACTGTGTACGCACCCTTGGTATTGAGGCGATCTTGCTTAGCGCGCACAATTCCTTCTAGTACTGGGTTGACTGCTTCCAAGTGTGATGGGTTAGCAGCTAAGTAAATCTTGGTCTTTGCACCTGATTCAGTGGTGAATATTCCTTCGGTACCTAAGTGGTACTTCACATCGCCTGAACCATGGACTTGGTTCTCGGCATAGTGCCCTTGGAACTCTTGGAAAATCTGGCCAACAGATTTGCCAGCGATATTTGCCAACATATTGAGGCGCCCGCGGTGCGGCATACCGATACAGACTTCATCCAGGCCACGTTCTGCAGCGGCAGAGACAATTGCATCGGTCAGTGGAATAACAGATTCGCCACCTTCAAGTGAGAATCGCTTTTGACCCACAAACTTTGTCTGCAAGAAAGATTCAAATGCTTCGGCGCTATTGAGTTTACGTAAGATGCGAAGTTGTTCTCCGCGGTCTAGTACATCCGAGACGCCTTCCACATGTTGCTGGAACCAGGCGCGCTCTTCTGGGTTTGAAATATGCATGTACTCAAGTCCGACAGAGCGGCAGTACGCATCGCGCAGAATTCCAAGAATTTTACGGAGCGGCAAGAACTTCTTTCCACCGAAACCACCTGTAGCAAATTCGCGATCAAGATCCCAGAGCGTTAATCCATGTGTGCGCACATCGAGATCTGGATGGTTACGTTGAATATAAACAAGTGGGTCAATGTCGGCCATGAGGTGTCCCCATGTGCGATAGGCGTGAATCAACTGCTGAACGCGGGCAGTCTTATCAATCTCTTCATCCTTGGTTACTGCAAAATCTGATGCCCAGCGAATTGGCTCGTATGGAATACGAAGTGCGGTAAAGATTTCGTCGTAGAAGTGATCTTCGCCAAGTAAGTACTCGTTGATGCGGCGAAGGAAGTCACCAGATTGAGCACCTTGAATAACGCGGTGATCGTATGTGCTTGTCAGAGTAATTGTCTTGCTGATCGCAAGGCGAGCAAGGGTTTCATCACTTGCTCCTTGGAACTCTGCTGGGTAATCCATCGCACCCACGCCAATGATGAGCCCTTGTCCCTGCACCAAACGTGGAACAGAGTGCACAGTTCCGATAGTTCCTGGGTTTGTGAGTGAAACAGTTGTGCCCGCATAATCTTCAACGGTGAGTGTGCCGGCGCGAGCCTTTTTCACAATGGCTTCATATGCCGACCAGAACTGGCCGAATTCAAGTTCTTCGCAACCCTTAATGGATGGAACCAATAACTGACGCGTTCCATCTGGCTTTGCTAAATCGATAGCGATTCCGAGGTTGATATGTTCAGGTTTTCCAAGGGCTGGCTTTCCATCGAGTTCGCCGTAGAAGGCATTCATCTCTGGCATCGCGCGTAACGCTTTAATCATTGCGTAGGCGATGATGTGAGTAAATGAAACTTTTCCACCGCGGCCACGCTTTAAGTGATTATTAATCACGATGCGGTTATCAATCATGAGCTTTGCTGGAATCGCGCGTACTGATGTTGCAGTTGGAACTGTCAGCGAAGCTTCCATACTCTGAACAACGCGAGCAGATACACCGCGAATTGGTTCAAGAGTTGAAGCACTTGGTGTTACTAAAGTTGGTATTGGTTTTGCAACAGGATCAGCAGGTGTCGCTGGAGTCGTTGTCACGGTGCGAACGATTGGTTGTGCAACGGGTGCGGCAACTACTGGAGCTGCTGGAGTTGGTTGTGCAACAGGTGCCGGCGCTGCAGCCACAGGGGCGATCGGAGTTGCAACAGGTGCAGGTGCACTTGGTTGCATAGAACTTTGAACAGAAATATTTGGTGGTGTTACTGGCTTTGGTGTTGGTGGTGTTCCACCTTTTGGCGCTTGGGCTACCTGCGGATTATTTTGGAAGTGTGCAACCCATTCGGTCGGTACAGAGGATGGATCTGCTTGATATCGCTCGTACATTTCTTCAACGAGCCAATCATTTGCTCCAAAATCTTGTCCTGATTGCGACACTGAGCGCTCCCTTGCGTTCCTGCGTACATATCTATTGTGTTCACTTCTCTATCTACAAGAGGCGAACCTAGATATAAATCCCGTAACTGAACGTGGCTAAGACTATCGGCTCTCCACGCTGCACTTAAATGGGATATCTCGCTCGTCCAGCGCGAGATTGGGCACATTTTCCACCTTTCACCGGCTTCCAAAATGGCGGTTCTCCTAAGCCGCGGCACCGAGCAGCGCCCGTTTCCCAAGCAGCGCCCGTATCCATTTCTTGAGACAGTTCTCCCATGGATGCAACGAGCGCGCGCCCCTTAGCCGTTATCTCTGGCGGAAGTCGCGGCCTAGGTTTCGAGACAGCTAAAGCGCTGGCGCTGCAAGGTTTTGATCTGGCACTCGTTGCAAAAGATTCAGCGCGCCTGACATCAGCAGCGCAGATGATTCACGAGGCGAGCAGCGCTGCCCAAATTAACATCTCAACATTTGCCTGTGATCTTGAGCAGCCACACTTGGTGCGCGAACTTATTGATTCAATCAAGCAATCGCTGCCAACCCCGCAACTTCTCATTCTTGCCCACGGTGTGATGAGCGAGAAGATGTCAAAGACACTGAAGACAAATGATGCCGAATGGCGCAGAGTGATGGCAATTAATCTTGATTCAGTATTTCAACTCGTCAATGGAATCGCACCAGCCATGGCCGATGCCCGGAATGGTCGCGTCATTATCTTCTCTGCATGTTTAGGTCGCATGTCTGGTCCTGGAAATGCTGGAGGACTTGCGCCATATCGAATTAGTAAAGCCGGTGTAAACGCGTTGGTTCGAAACCTGGCACATGAAACCGGACTTGGCGCTCGCGGATTTCTTGTCGATGCAATCTGTCCTAATCATTCGCGCACAGATATGGGTGGCCCTGATGCACTGCGCTCTGCGGCAGAAGGCGCAGCTACCGCCATTTGGTTAGCGACTCGCGCATTTGATCCAGCGGGAGCAAGTGATGCAGAAAAAGTTACTGGTGTGCTCTGGGAAGATAATCAGATAGTTCCTTGGTAGTGCGAAGCTCGATTACAAAAACACCAATGTTTATTGCTAGCCCTCTTCTTTCGCAATCATGATTGCGAAGTACAACGTTGGTAGCGCAAGTGCCAGGATAATTACGGCACCGATATAGAACTGACCTTGTATTTGATAGTAAGCAACACCCACGGCAATTAAATTAGCCAAAACCGTTGGCGATCTTCCAAAACTCTTTCCATTGACGTATCCGCGAGCACACGCGAAAAGTCCAGCAGCTCCAAGAAATGCGAAGATGACAACGCCGATAAGTGGGGGCAACTCTTTCTTCTCATGAGTGAAACCAAGCACCACCAGCCAAAGGCCTAGGGCAAGTACGAGACTTGCTTCGACATAGAGGAGTGCTGCCACTGTTGAGCGGCGAGGGGAGAGATTGGCATCATTGCTTTTTGTGACATTCACTTTCGACGATTTTGAACTGTTGGATTTTTTCGCCATGTACCGAACATTATCAGCGTCCTACTTAATTCAACCCCTCACTAGATGACTTTTTCACACGATGGATTGCGTGATTCGCTCACTCACTTGGCTGCACCACCATATTTTTATGAAAACTTGCGCAGAGAATTGAGCATTGCGCAACGCAATAAATCGAAACTAAGCCTGGTGCGATTCTTGTTATCTCAATACGAGCTGGAAAATCTAACTCCTAAGAATGCGAGTGAACCATCAGAGTCATACTATGAAGTAGCGATTCTTTCGTTCTCTGAAATTCTTAAAGCATCCATTCGGTCAGAAGATTTATGTGCTCGCCTTGGGCAACTTGAGTTCACTCTTATTTTGAAAGGTTCACCCGAAATCGCAACCTCTCTTGCAGAGCGAGTCCTTCGTTCTTGGAACTTTGAAGGATTTGCCTGTCGTTACTCAGTCCTCGCAGTTGATAGCGCAGAAAGTTCACTCGAGATCCTTAACCGCCTTGATAACCAGGAGTTACAGTCAGCAACTTAGAGTTGTTAAGTCTTCGAATTATCCACAGTCAAATCTGCAGAGGCCCAGAACTTGTCGCCGGACATCTAACTTCCCCACATGGAAACCATGGATCCAGATGTTGTATTCGGACCTATTGCCGAGTTCATCAAGGACCCTACGGTAGAAGAGATTTGGATTAATTCTCCCGAAAGAATTTTTATCGCTCGAGCAGGTAAAAGCCATCTCACAAATCTAGTTCTGACCTCTGAATCAGTTAGGGAATTAGTCGATAGAACTCTCCTTTGGAGCGGCAGAAGGTTGGATTTATCCCAGCCATTTGTGGATGCGCAATTACCCGATGGGAGCCGATTGCACGTCGTTATTCCAGAAATCACGGCCGAGAACTGGGCAGTTAATATTCGAAAGCATTTACTGCGCCATTTTGGATTACAAGACTTAGCACGCATCGGTGTGATGTCAGAAGAGATAGCAAACCAGTTAACGAGCGCAGTGAAGCACGGCTTAAACATTCTTGTGAGCGGTGGTACTCAGGCAGGAAAGACCACGTTGCTAAATGCGTTAGCTTCAGAGATTCCGCTTTCTCAGCGCGTCATCACCATGGAGGAAGTATTTGAGTTGAAGCCCAATGTTCCAGATCTTGTACAAATGCAGACCAGGGGAGCGAACTTGCAGGGTGAGGGTGCAATACCTTTGCGCAAACTCATCAAAGAAGCGCTGCGAATGCGTCCGTCGCGAATTATCGTCGGTGAAGTTCGTGAAGCAGAAGCTTTAGATTTGTTAATTGCACTGAATTCCGGCCTGCCGGGAATGGGAACACTTCATGCTAATTCAGCGAGGGATGCAATTACTAAACTACAAACACTCCCTTTGCTTGCCGGCGAGAACATCTCCCACAAATTCATTGCACCCACAGTTGCATCCGCAATAGATCTAGTCATTCAGGTCTCGCTAGCGGCAGATGGAACAAGGCGGATTGTAGAGATAGCGAATGTAACTGGACGTTATGAAAATGATAGAGCTGAAATTGAGAATGTATGGAGATGGAATGGAGCAAATTACGAAAAAGGATTGGGTGTCATCTCGTGCGATTAATTTCGAGAAAGGATTTTCGCACTTTTAAGACGGCAACGTCCATGCTTCTCTCGGCATTTGTGGTTTATATTTTTTCACATTCCCTAGTGATAGCTATAGCGCTCTCACTATTTGTTGCAATTTTTATGCTTCTTGCTCAGCAGAAAAATGAGAGTAAGCGTTCGAGTGCGATTCAATCTGCTTGTCCAGAAATAATTGATCACTTGATTTCTGGAATGCAATCTGGCTTGTCGTTAAATGAATCGCTTGTGGGACTTTCTGTGCGGGGGCCGATGTTAATGCGGCCATATTTTGAGATATTTCGGGAAGATGTTTTTAATACTGGCGATTTTGTTGGTGCACTTGAACGAGTCAAATCCCTCCTCGGCGAGCCCAGCACTGATCAAATAATTGAGGCACTTCTGATTTCAAAAACTTTAGGTGGTCCAGAACTGATCAACATCCTGAGATTGCTGGCGAACTTTATTCGGGAAGATTTGACGTTGAGGAGGGAGATTTCGGTAAAGCAGAATTGGATAAAAAATTCCGCCCACCTATCAGCTGGGGCTCCTTGGATTCTCTTGATTCTTCTATCCACTCAACCCGCCACCGCCGCGTCATTTTCCACTCCCTCTGGCGCTCTGGTTTTAATCTCTGGACTCGTAATGACTTGTCTGGCATATACCTGGATGAATCGATTAAGTCGACTTCCTCAACAATCCAGAGTTTTTTCGGGTAACAGATGAGCGCTACAACCCTGGTCGTAGTTCTTTTTCTCATCCCGGCTCTGATCCTAATTAATGAAGATTTTTCTTGGGAAAACTTTGCTTTGACAACAGTGCGATCCCTTGGAGACCGAACGGGAGTGCGCGACAAATTACAGGAGTTGGGAAAATCTAGCGAAATAGATTACGAGGATTTCCGATTGAGACAACTACTCATCACCACTGTAATCACATTTCCAATGATTCTCATCTTGCTCTTCCTTGGAAAATCCTTAGCGTTTTTAATCGTAAGTCTCGTTCTGATTAGTTTCCTTGTAATTGTTTATTGTGAGAGATCACTCAGCAATAGGGTGAAGGAATATCGAATCAGAATCGATGCCGACTTTCCAAGTGTCATCGAGATGATGACTTTGGCCATCTCTGCAGGAGAGACACCCCTGAGCTCCTTAGAGAGAATAGGAAAAAGAGGAGCTGGACCACTGGTTGATGAGCTGAACAGGGTTGTAGTGGATGTAAAGCGTGGTTCTCCTTTCCAGCACTCATTAGATTTGTTAGGTCGCAGAGTTGAATCTGCAGCAGTCCGAAGATTTGTTGATGCCCTTGTTATCGCAATCAGTCGTGGCGCTCCACTCATTGAAGTACTGCATAGCCAAGCGCGAGAGGCCCAGAATCTTCAACGTAATCGCGTTCTTAGCGCCGCGGGAAAGTCTGAAGTTTCCATGATGATTCCAGTGGTCTTTCTCATTCTCCCAATCTCGATTCTATTTGCCCTCTGGCCTTCTCTTTCCAATTTAAATCTATTTGCAGCAAGTTAATAGCAAAAAGTAAGCCAAGCAAAGACAAGCCATATATCCACAACCAGAGAATAGGAAGAAAAAAATGAACAAAATAGGAGTAGCAATATTTAATCAGAGTCTTCATTTAAATAGTTATCTAAGTAGCAAGCTAATTGTTTTGAGGAAAACTCGTTTTTATCAGCTGCTCAATAATGATCGAGGAGATGTGCCGGGTTGGGTATTGGTCGTCTTGATGACAACCGGTTTAGTGACGGCAATTTGGACTATCGCTGCTCCGCGGCTAACCGCAATTCTAAAAAATTCGCTAGACACAATGAACGGGATCCGATAAGTGAAGCTGGTAAATCCCAGAAATCTACTTCGAGGTGATAGCGGAAATGTAGAGAGTGCTCTGGTTTTGATCCCATTGCTCACTCTCTTCTTAGTGGCATCTCAGATAACAATTGCAATTCATGGGCGAAACATGACAAAAATGACCGCACAAGATGCAGCTTCAACGCGAGCCATCTCAGGAGAATTCGATGATTCTGATACGTATTTGCACATTTACTCGCCGGATCCAAATCAAAATCTCGATCTCCTCATTAGCCGCGAGAAGCGAGGCCTGCCTCAACTAGTTCCTGGGTTAAATCAACTGTTGGGTCCAGGAAAAGGGATAGACGTAAATGGGATAGCAGTTATAGAAAATCAAAGGTAGTTCTTATGACCTTAAAAGAGAGGAACACGCGAGGTTATCGAACTTTGAACCTATTCATTAACAAGATTTCGAAGAGCGAGAAAGGTAGCGCGTCGATTGAATTCTCGCTTCTGGCAATTCCATTGTTTATTCCCCTCTTTATCTTTATGTCTCAATTTTCTCACGCGAGTGATGCTCAGGATTCACTTAGAACTTTAGCTCGTGAAACTGCCCGTGCCTTCGTTACAAGTAAAGATGATGAGACCGCGCACTTTGTAGCTAATCAAATACTGATCAAAGGCGCTGACTTACTTGGTTACGACATCGACTCGGCGGATAAACCCATCGCCATGAAAATCACTTGTGGAGCACGTCCATGCATTGCACCAGATAACCGCATTCTCGTTGAACTGCGGATGAAGTCTCCCAATGGAATTGATGTCGAAGTGGCAGCTATCGAGTATGTCTCACCATGGGCCTGAGTCGAACACTCGCTTTATCGTGGCTGAAAAGTTCGTTCTCGGCAAAGAAAATTCTGAATAATCAGCGCGGCTCAATATCCATACTGATACTTGGGCTTTTTATGTTGACTCTTATCACTCTCATTATTCTCTCCGATATTTCGTCGATCTATATTGCAAAGCGGGCACTCACGCAAGCCACGGAATCTGCAGCTCAGAGAGGTGTTAAGAATTTAGACTTGGAGAGGTATTACACCAGGGAATACAACGCGAATAGATTTGTCGTTAATCTCTTTGGAAATGGTGAGCAAGATCCGGGAATTCCAATTGATTGCGAAAAGGGGCGAGTGGATTCAATTGGCGCTTTACGTGATTGGAATTTATTGGGAGGTCCTGTCTCGCATAAAAACTTAAGCCAAATTAAAGTTGAAGAGTTCCAGTGTGATGGTTATGAGATTGGAATTCGCTCCTCGGCCAAGGTTGCGCTCCCATTTGTACTTCCATTTATTGGTATCGAAGAAGTAGATATTTCTTCACGAGTCGGGACTTTTGCGGAACGTAAAAGAACTACGAATTACTATGGTCTGAACCTTGGTTAGGGTATGAGCATTTCATAGCTCCTTACGTAGAGCCACAATCAACTAGAGGAACGTCAACGAGGAGAATACTTTGCGGGACTTCTCGCTATCCTTCATCCATGGCTCGCGATTACACCTTAGAGATTAGTGAGATTAGCGCGACCCTCACATCCATTGAAAAGGTCTTGGACCTGCCGAAGCTTGAGGCAGAGGCAGTTGAACTTGAAGCGGCAGCAGGTGTTCCGAATTTGTGGGATGACCCTGAAAAAGCACAAGCGGTAACAAGCAAACTATCTCGAGTGCAAGCAACAATTGCACGACTTACTGGGCTACGTCGTCGCGTTGATGATTTACCACTTCTCTTTGAACTAGCTGCTGACGAACCAGATGGATCTGCCCTCGGTGATGCAGAAGGCGAATTAGATTCAGCGAAGAAAGCGATTAGCGAGTTAGAAGTAACAACGCTGCTCAACGGTGAATATGACGCCCGTGATGCGCTGATCACTATTCGTTCTGAAGCTGGTGGTGTTGAAGCTGCTGACTGGGCTGAAATGTTGATGCGCATGTATCTGCGTTATTGCGAACGTCATGAATTTAAAGTCGATGTACTTGAAACTTCCTACGCCGAAGAAGCAGGAATCAAATCAACCACATTTAGAGTAAGCGCCCCTTACGCATATGGCACGCTTTCAGTGGAGCAGGGAACTCATCGCTTGGTGCGTATTTCGCCATTCGATTCACAATCGCGCAGACATACTTCATTTGCTGGCGTGGAAATTGTTCCGGTGGTAGAGCAGAGCGATCACATTGAAATTGATGAGAAAGAAGTGCGGGTAGATGTGTATCGCTCATCTGGCCCAGGTGGGCAGGGCGTAAATACAACAGACTCTGCGGTGCGATTAACTCACGTGCCAACAGGGATTGTTGTTTCATGCCAGAACGAACGTTCGCAGATACAGAACAAAGCAACAGCCATGGCTGTCTTGCAATCAAAGTTATTAGAACGCCGTCGCCAAGAAGAGCAGGCGAAGATCAATGCACTCAAGGGCGATAATTCAGGGTCATGGGGAAATCAGATGCGTTCCTATGTGTTGGCTCCGTATCAAATGGTGAAGGATCTCCGGAATAACCATGAAACCGGCAACACATCAGCGGTATTAAACGGTGAAATCGATGATTTCATCGAAGCCGGAATTCGCTGGCGCCGTAGCGCATCGCAATAATTCTTGGCAGTTATCGGCTACTTCACGCGTGCTGTGATTCTTCTTTCCTCTGTGAATTGCCATAAAAACCCCGAATCAACCGAGAATTTCCAGCTCGCCTACATAAACTAGGGCTAGGTCTCACGAGCGCATCACCATGCGCCTATATAAGGAGCAGTCAGTGATTAAGTTTGAGAATGTAACGAAGATTTACTCAGGTCAGGAACGCCCTGCCCTAGACAATGCCAGCCTGGAAATTACCAAGGGCGAATTTGTTTTCTTGGTGGGTATGTCCGGTTCTGGTAAATCGACATTCTTGCGTCTGATTCTGCGCGAAGAGCGTCCGACATCTGGAGTCATTCACGTTGCGGGTAAAGACCTAGGAAAACTTTCTACCCATAAAGTTCCAGAACTTCGTCGCCAGGTAGGAACCGTCTTCCAGGATTTTAGATTGCTTCCCAATAAGACAATTTCCGAGAACATTGCATTCTCACTTCACGTACTCGGATATTCACAGAAGGAAATTAACCGCGAAGTTCCCGAGATGCTAGAACTTGTGGGCCTTGAAGATAAAGGCGATCGCTTGCCATCAGAGATTTCAGGTGGAGAGCAGCAGCGTGTGGCCATTGCGCGCGCGTATGTAACACGTCCGGCAATCATCATCGCCGATGAACCAACCGGAAACCTTGACCCAGCGCTATCTGTAGGAATTATGAAGTTACTTGATCGCATCAACCGTGAGGGCACCACAGTTTTGATGGCAACGCACGATTCCGGAATTGTGGATCAGATGCGCAAGCGCGTTATCGAGCTCGATGGTGGCCATGTTATTCGCGATCAAGTTCGCGGCGTCTACGGATACACGGGATAAGGAGAAGACAATGCGCGCAGGATTTCTCTTCAGCGAAGTTCGTATTGGACTTCGTCGTAACCTCACAATGACATTTGCCGTCATCGTCACCGTTGCCATCTCACTGTCACTTCTTGGAATCGGCCTTCTTGCTAATTCCCAAGTAAATGCGATGAAAGATTATTGGTATGACAAGATTGAAGTTTCAGTATTTCTCTGCGGATCTCTCTCTGAATCTCCTTCATGTAGCGCGGGTGTTGTAACACCAGAGCAGCGAACTTCAATTAAGACAGAGTTGGATGCGTTGCCAGTAGTGCAGAGCGTTTTCTATGAGTCCCAGACTGAAGCATTTGCTCGATTTAAAGAACGCTTCAAGGAGTCGGCAATTGCGCAGAATGTAACTGCTGATCAATTACCAGAATCATTCCGCGTTAAGTTAAAAGACCCAACACAGTTCGATGTAGTCGTCAGCGCATTTAGCGGTCGCCCTGGTGTGGATGTCGTGCAAGACCAACGCAGCATCCTGGAGAAATTCTTCCAACTACTTGCCGTACTTCGCAATGGCGCGCTGATTGTCGGTCTACTTTCGGTACTTACCGCAGCACTTCTGATAAGTAACACACTTCGCATTGCGGCATTTAACCGCCGTCGTGAAACCGGCGTGATGCGATTAGTCGGTGCATCTTCTTGGTCAATCCAACTTCCATTCTTGCTTGAAGGTGTCTTCGCTGCATTTATTGGCTGGATCCTTGCCAGTGGATTACTTGCCTCCCTTAAATATGTTGTTGAGACAAAAGTCGAACCACTACTTACCTTTACCAAATTCTTTGGTTGGGGAGAGGTTGCAATCGCATCCGGCTGGCTACTTGCCACTGGTCTCGTGGTCTCAACTGTCGCTTCTGTAATTACCTTGCGCCGTTACCTCAAGGTGTAGTTCTATGGTTAAAGAAGTCGGACAAAAGCTGATTGCGCAGAACAAGAAGGCTCGTCATGACTTTGCAATTGAAGATGTCTATGAATGTGGAATCGTCCTGATGGGCACTGAGGTGAAATCACTTCGTGCAGGTCGCGCTTCACTAATTGACGGTTTTGCGATGATTGAAAATGGCGAACTCTGGCTACACGGTGTGCATATTCCTGAATACACCGAAGGTACGTGGACTAATCACACACCTCGTCGTAAGCGGAAGTTGCTTGTCAATAAAATCGAATTGCGAAAGATTGCTGCACGCACCAAAGATTCAGGAATCACGCTGGTTCCGTTGCAGCTCTACTTTAAGGATGGAAAAGCGAAGATAGAAGTCGCTATTGCAAAGGGTAAAAAAGCCCACGACAAGCGCTCGACTTTGATGGAACAGCAGGCCACACGCGAGATAAACCGCGAACTTTCACGCCGCCAATCTGGCAAAGATATCTAACGCGCAACGAGGCAGTGCCTGGCCGGCACCGCATGCGCATTTTGTAGAACTCGGGACCCCTCTCTATACTTGGTGCATACCATTTGGCACGATCGAGTTTGGCAGACAAGAATGCCGCTCCATACTTCGCCAGATAACCAATTCACGCAAAACATTTCCTAGCGGAAATCCAAGGGTGAATTGTCGAAAAAATAAGTACGACACAATTATAAGTACGACACAATTAAATAGTGTGAATTACGTTTTCCACGTAATTCTCCAAGATTAAAAAACTTGGGGGTGAACGGTCTCGACTTTAGTTGTTGGGGCAGGGGAAGCGGGCCGAGGAAGCCGGGATGATCTCGTAAACCATGAAACCTGTGCACAAATAACTGCAGACAACAGTCGCAGTGATTTCGCCCTAGCTGCATAAGCTAGTACCGAAT
>JAIXTW010000010.1 GCA_027483765.1 Streptomycetaceae bacterium | reverse complement strand
TTGTAACCGTTTCCTTGGATTGCTGAGTAGTGAACGAATACATCTTGTCCGCCACCATCAACTGCAATGAAACCGAAACCCTTTTCAGAGTTGAACCACTTAACTGTACCTGTTGCCATATTTTTTACTATTCCTTCGATATGTTGGGCGTTCGAGAATTCCTCGACCACCAGTCTTCGTCTTGCTACAGCCATACCGAGTAAAGAAGTAAATCTAACAACGGGTACTGATAAAGCGTCCGACTAGGGAAAAGCGTACCTGCAATAGATGGGTATTCCTATTCCGCTTACGTGCTTATCAGCACCGAATCACGCTCAATTTCGGGGCTGGGATTCACAAAGTCAGCGGAAAGTTGTATAAATGAGGTACTCAACTACCAATGAGCGCGCAATTGTGGATCGGGGAAGGTCGCACAAGGCAGCCTTGGTAGGAGCAACAGATGCACAACAAACAGTACGCCGGATTGATAACAATCCACTCGGCGCCTTCAGCCCTGCGCCAACATATCGAATGGGGCCTAAACGCCATTCTTGGTCGCACAACTGAGTACTCATGGCGCGATCAACCACTAGCACCGGGCACACTTCGCACCTCAGTTGAATATCGTGCACCGCTTGGCACCGCTGCAAAAATTTCAACAGCGCTGAAGAATTGGCACTACCTGCGATTTGAAGTACAGGAGCTAAGTGATTCTGGTGGTGAGTATTTTCGATGCACGCCAGAACTTGGAATTCATCGCGCAGTTATTGATGGAGCAGGTTCTATTGTCGTAAATGAAAACGTCATTCGTAAGGCCCTTGCAAGTTTTGATGACTTAGAAGTTCGTGAGAATTTAGAGCGAGCACTCGGCAGTGCGTGGGATTTAGCGCTGGAACCGATGCGCGGGGTAGATTTACAGGAAGTTCAAAGACTTCGGGCCATATAATCACCTCATGACAACTCAAGCACCTATGACTTCCACTGAACGTCGCCGATCAATTCTCTACATCGCAATTGCACTCATTCTGGCAATTGCTGTCGGTGGTGGGCTCGTCAAAGTGGGTGCAGGGTTTGCGGCTCGTAGTGCAAATGGCATCACGGTTACTGGCTCGGCAAAGACATCTGCAACTGCCGATAACGTTGTCTGGACACTTAATGTTTCACTTACTCGTCAAACCGTTTCGGAAGCTGTTACCAAGGTAGGTAACGATGTGGCAGCAGTGAGCAAGTACCTCGCCGACGGTGGCGTTCCAGCTAGCGCGCTCACTCTTGGTTCAGTTTCAACCTATGCCAACGAAGAGTATGTCAACGGAAATAACACGGGACGAATTATTAATTACCGCGCTTCCCGCGATGTTGTTGTCCGCTCGAAAGATGTAGAACTCATCTCTAAGTTAGCTCAAGGTATTGGCACGATTTTGCAAGCCGGTGTCTCAGTCAACAATTACGGTCCTCAGTACTACCTCTCAACTCTTCCACAATTGCGCCCTCAGTTATTAGAGGAAGCGATGAAGGATGCGAAGATCCGTGCTGAAGCAATTACAAAGGCGGTCGGCGGAAAAGTTGGCGCTGTGCAAGCAGTGCGCTCTGGCGTCTTCCAAGTAACGACTCCAGATTCAACAATGACGCAAGATACTGGCGCCTATGACACCTCAAGTATTGAAAAGACTGTGACATCAACTGTCTCAGTCACCTTCGACGTTAAGTAAGTTCTTTTACCTACAGCAAAACAAAGAGCGAAGTTAGAGCGGAATATTGCCGTGCGAACCACGGCGATATTCAGTCTCACTTAAAACCTTAGCAATCGCGCTACGAGTCTGATTCGGTTCAATCATTTCATCGACGGCGCCAATTTCAATTGCGCGCGCAACGCCGCCAGAAACTTTCTCATGTTCGGCAGCGAGTTCTAGCTCCATACCTTCGCGTTGAGCTTCCGGAAGATCTGCCAATAATCTGCGATGCAATACTCGTACTGCAGCAACCGAACCCATCACGGAAACTTCTGCTTGCGGCCAAGCAAATACTCGAGTTGCCCCAAGTGACTTTGAATTCATGGCAACAAAAGCTCCGCCATATGCCTTGCGGGTAATAACAGTGACGCGGGGTACAACTGATTCGGCAAAGGCATGCAATAACTTGGCGCCACGTCGCACTGCACCTTCCCACTCTTGGCCGATACCAGGCAAGAAACCAGTGACATCGGCGATAACAATTAAGGGAATTCCAAAGGCGTCACAGGTGCGAACAAAGCGGGCAGCTTTTTCGCCAGCTGCAGAGTCAAGGACCCCACCGATAACTTGTGGGTTATTTGCAATCACTCCTACTGTGCGGCCACCAAATCTTCCAAGCACTGTTGTCATATTTTGCGCCCACACATCGAGAAGCTCTAACTTTTCGCCATCGGAATCTAAAATCGCATCTACTAATGGATGTACCTCATATACGCGCTTGCTAGATTCAGGAACAAGATGAGCAAGAGGTACATCTGCAACACTGGAAGACATGAGCCCTTGGTTGGCAAAGAGTGAGACCAAATCTTGAATCTCACTGAAAGCAATATCTTCCGTCGGAGCAATCACATGTGCAACGCCAGAGTTCTTACTGTGTGCCTCTGGGCCACCAAGGAGTGCCATATCAACGACATCGCCAGTAACAGATTTAACGACATCGGGCCCTGTAACAAAGATGCGACCTTCGGGTGCAAGCACAACTACATCTGTGAGCGCGGGACCGTAAGCACCGCCGCCAGCAGTTGGTCCCAAGATCAGAGATAACTGTGGAATACGTCCACTTGCAGTGACCATGGATTGAAAAACTTCACCGAAGGCATTAAGTGATGCAACACCATCGCTGAGGCGGGCTCCACCTGAATGCCAAATACCGATAACTGGAACCTGCGCTCCCATTGCGGCGCGATATGCCTGCACAATTACTTGCGATCCCTCGATGCCGAGTGCGCCACCTTTAATTGTGGGATCAGATGCGAAGATAACAACTTTATTTCCTTTAACTAAAGCTGTTACTGCAATCATTCCACAATCAGTTCGCGGAAGCAGAAATTCAAATGCGCCGTTATCTGTAAGTCTAGAAATACGCGCTTCTGGATCTAGCGATGTGACGGGCGGTGTCATGGCTCTAGGTTAGAGAGTTTTAAATGCAAGCACCACGTTATGGCCACCAAATCCGAATGAATCATTGAGCGCTGCAATATCGCCTGCAGGAAGCGCGCGTGGAGTGTCGCGGACGACATCGACTGTTACCGCTGGGTCAAGATTTTCAATGTTAATTGTTGGGGGAGCCAGGCGTTCTTGCAGCGCTTTAACAATAAATACAGATTCGATTGCGCCCGCGCCACCGAGCAAGTGGCCGGTCATTGATTTTGTTGCAGAAACTGCAACATGATCTGCATCGGCGCCCAAAGCCTTACGAAGAGCATTCGCTTCTGCGACGTCGCCGGCCGGAGTTGAGGTCGCATGGGCATTTAAGTGAACAATATCTTTGGTAGATAACCCTGAGTTTGCCAGTGCGAATTTGATTGCACGTTGCACTCCAGCGCCATCAGGATCTGGTGCGGCGATGTGATACCCGTCTGAAGTAAGTCCTTGTCCGGCAATCTCGCAGTAAATCCTGGCACCGCGCGCCTTCGCTGTTTCATATTCTTCCAGAATCAAAACTCCGCCACCTTCACCTAATACAAATCCATCGCGATCGATGTCATATGGGCGAGATGCAGCAGCTGGATTATCGTTTCGTGTGGAGAGCGCCTTCATTTGACCGAATGCAGCCATAGGTAGTTGATGAATTGCAGCTTCCACGCCACCAGCGACAATAATGTCGGCGCGATTACTCTTAATCATTTCGTAGGCATAGCCGATTGCTTCAGCTCCGGAAGCACATGCACTTACCGGAGTATGTACGCCAGCTTTAGCTTGAAGTTCTAGCCCAACATTTGCCGCAGGTCCATTAGGCATCAACATCGGAACCGTATGGGGACTTACGCTGCGGGCGCCTTTTTCATTAAATACATTGAATTGATCAAGGAGCGTGATCACTCCGCCGATTCCAGAAGCGATAACGACACCGAGTCGTTCTTTATCAATTTCATCCGGTGAACCGGCATCTTTCCAAGCTTCACGAGATGCAATGAGTGCGAACTGCTCAGAGCGATCAAGTCGGCGCATTTCAACGCGCTCCATCTGATCAGCAGGTTCGGTCGCAACGCGCGCAGCAAAGTGCACAGGTAGGAGATCTCGCCAATCATCGGTGAGAAGTCGCACGCCGCTCTGGCCGGCTAAAAGCGCCTTCCAAGTTGTAGCAACGTCACCACCGATTGGAGTTGTTACCCCAAGGCCGGTGACGACTACGCGACGTTGTGACATAACGCTATTAATTCTTAACGAGTGCTACTTAAGCTGCAGCGTTAACGATGAAGTTAACTGCGTCGCCTACTGTTGCAAGCTCAGTTACCTTCTCATCAGGAATCTTCACACCAAAGCGCTCTTCACAGGCGACTACAACTTCAACCATGCTCAGTGAGTCAACCTCTAGATCATCAGTGAAGTTCTTATCAAGTTCGATTGATGCAGCTGGAATTCCAGCAACTTCTTCTACGATCTCTTTGATTCCTGCAAGTACATCTGCTTGTGAAAGCGCCATTGTTTTTCCTTTACTTAAGTGAACTAACGTATCGGGGACAGGTATGTAATTGTCTATGAAAAAGGGGCGTACTTCCCAGTAATTGGGTAAATATTTGGAAAAAAATTATGGTTTTGCCGGCAATTCAACGACTTGGCCCGCATAAACGAGACCTGCGCCATAGCCAATGAGCAACGCCAATTTTCCGTGAAGCTCCGGGTGTTTATCGAGTAGCGCATCCATAGCAAGTGGAATCGAGGCTGCTGATGTATTTCCATTTGTGCGAATGTCATCGGCAATGACAACAGAGTCAGGCATTCCCATCTCCTTCGCCATAGTTTCGATGATGCGCATATTTGCTTGGTGCGGAATAAATGCATCGATATCTGCAACGGTAAGGCCTGCTGATTCCAGCGCCTTGGTAGCAGCTTTACTCATTGAAAATACTGCCCAGCGATAAACCTTCTGACCTTCTTGGGAGATATTCGGCCACTTACTTCCGCCCCGAGTTAATTGTGTTTCGACATCGCGTACTTCAATCCAAGAAGGATTCATCTGAATTGCATCGCGGTTTTCGGCATCCGATCCCCACTCAACCGGGCCAATACCGGCATCTCGGGATTGACCGATAACAACGGCGCCAGCACCATCTGCAAATATGAATGCGGTCGCGCGATCATCAGGATCTGTGAAGTCTGAAATCTTTTCTGCACCCACAACCAACACAGTTTTTGAAGTACCAGCCTTGATAAAGTCGTGCGCCATGGCAACACCGTAAGAAAAACCGGCACAGGCGGCGTTGATATCAAAGGCGGCAGCTGTTGGATGGCCCAAACGTTGCAAGATTGCAGTCGCAGCCGATGGCGCTTGGAATGGAAAGGTAATGGTGGCAACTATCAAGGTATCGATATCAGTGATTGCTAACTTTGCTTTGGTCAGCGCATCTTGCACAGCCCAAGTAGCCATATCAAGAAGTGATTCGGATTCATCTGCAAAGCGGCGTGACTCAATTCCGGTTCGTTGTTGAATCCATTCATCACTTGATTCAATGCGATCAACAATCTCCGCATTTGGAACGAGTCGCTTTGGGCGATACGAACCGACTGAGAGAATTCTGCTCTCACTGCCCGATCTAGATCCAATCACCTTAGACATTATTTGCCTCCATGTTGTGCAACGAATTCCCGTGCTAAATCTAGATCGCCAGGTGATTTAAGTGCGCATTGCGCAATCGCTGGAACTGCGCGCTTAACAAGTCCTACCAACGTGCCAGCTGGAGCAAGCTCGATAACTCCAGTGACACCTTGGGCAAGCAGGGATTCCATACATAAGTCCCAGCGCACGGGATTTGCGATTTGATTTACGATCCGATCCAGGACTTCGCGACCTTCGGTAACGACATCACCATCTTTATTTGAAAGGAGTGCAACACTCGGATCAGTTGCCGACATTGACTGAGCCAAGTTACGTAGCGGTTCAACTGCTGGCTGCATATAAGAAGTATGAAATGCACCGGCTACTGCCAGTGGCCGAACGCGCGCACCTTCGGGAGCTAATTGTGCAAGGGCGTCGAGATCACCTGCGGCCACGATTTGCCCGCCACCGTTATCGTTTGCCGCAACTAGTCCTAAATCTGCAATTGCCCGCAGCACAACCTGGCGATCTCCACCTAAAACTGCCGCCATTCCCGCCGGAGTTACAGCAGCAGCCTTGGCCATTTCAATTCCGCGCGCACGCACTAATTTCATAGCATCACTTGGTGAAATAACACCTGCAACAACTGCCGCCGTTATTTCTCCAACCGAATGCCCAGCTACACAAGCAAATTTTCCATCAGCGGCAAGTGCGCGGGCACTGAGCAGGCCTGCGGCAACAATCAGTGGTTGTGCATTAGCCGTATCTTTAATCTCTTCGGCATCTGCAGTTGTTCCAAGATGAATGAGATCTAAATCAATTTCCTGCGACCACTGTGCAAGTAAGTCTCTAGCCGCAGAATCTTCAATCCAGGATGTGAGCATGCCTGGGGTTTGTGAACCTTGACCGGGGGCAACGATTGCGAGCACACGCTCAATATAGTAGAAGTACGCGAAGGAAGTCTGCGCTTACTTGCCGGTAATCGAAGGTATTAAGAAACTCGCTCATTATTAAGCGAGAGAGATTCACGTTCTTCCTTCTTCGTAAAGTCTGGGAAGTACACATCAGCAGGTTCGGCAGTGCTCTTATTTTTTGCCATATGAATCAACTCGGTAATCGAGAGAATCAAAAGCGCTGGTAATAAATCTACACTGCGCTTGAGAAACCAAGGCGTGCCATTTCGCAGCATCCATTTAATCGACTCTTTGCGATTTCGATTATTGACAGGGTCAATCACAATCTCACCAATGTTAAATCCTCGATCACGAAGCAGGTGGGCAAACTCTTGTGCAATAAATTGATGCCCGTGCTTACTTGGGTGCATGCGATCAACGTGCCATTTATCGCGCTCATAAATTCCGTTGAGCGAGCGAGTCTCGAGCAAAATTGCACTGTACTTGCGGGCTAACTTTCGAGTCACATGGTTGACGGCCGAAACCCGGCGACGACAGACCCGAGCAACGAGGTATGGCATGGGAACAATCACTGTTGGGTCGTGCAGCTCAAGCAGCATTACTTGCGCACCGCTCTCGACAATTTCCTTCAGAGTTGCAGTGAGATTTTCTTCAAATACTTTTGGTGAAAAACCATTACGAAGCAGGTCATTGCCACCGACGATTACACCGACGAGCTCTGGTTCGTGAATAAGAACCTTCGGAAGTTGTTCAAAACGAACCTCTTTCGAGCGAGCACCCGGTCGAGAGACATTGAGATATGCCAACGGCTCGTTAAATGCCTTGACTAAGTGATAGCCCCAGCCAAAGTAATTTCCTAGTGAATCTGAATCGCCAACACCGGAAGCTGCGCTATCGCCAATGATTGCGAAGGTGATTGGCTTGTCCATGTTAGGCAGCGCTCAAGCGTCCTAAACGCGTAATTGTCTCGGACCACGGAAACTGTTCTGCCTGTGTACGACAGCGATCTGAAAGAGTGGCATCTTCTGCGATTTCATCGAGCAAAATCTCTACGGCATCTGCAAAAGCACGACCATTATTTGCAGCAGTAAGCCCGACAAAATCGCCATTGTCAGCGACTAGGAATTCTCCAACCGCGCTGGTCTCTGACGCAACGACTGGTGTTCCACTAGCAAGTGATTCAAGGGCGGCAAGACAGAAAGTTTCGATTGGACCTGGAGCAAGTGAAACATCAGCAGAGGCAATCATCTGGGCAAGTAAGTTCTTATTTGCTACATATCCCCAGAAAGTAACTGGGATATCGCGAGATGAGTCATAAAGCTTCTTATGTAGCGGTCCACTACCAATGTAGACAAGACGGGCATTGATTCCGCGGCTCAGTAACTCGCGCAAAGTTTCTAGCGAACGCTCTGGTTTCTTCTCTGGCGAAAGGCGACCGCAGTGAACCAGCAGAACTTCTCCACCTTTTATCATCTTGGTGCGAAGTTCTTCATTACGAAGTGAGGGAGAGAAAGTCTGGAGATCCACACCCAACGGGACGCGCACGACGTTGGTGGTTCCAATCTCATCAAACTCGGCAGCAGCAAAGTTAGTTGTGGTGACCACGTAATCAAAGCGCGAGGCCAAGCGAGTGTTATGCCAGCCCACGAAGCGCTTGAGTGGAAGACCAATGTAATTCTTTACTAGCCCTCGCAGCGTTTCATGGCTAAATACAATCGCCGGGATTTTTCGCTCTGATGCCCAATTGCCTAAGCAGGAGAGTGTGAAGCGATCAGAGACTTCAATGCGATCGGGCTTTAACGAGTTGAGGATTGTCTTGACTCGATAAGTTGAGCGAATTACCCGGTAGCCACCGCTAAATGGAATTTGCCATGAAGGAAGTGAGATGCAGGCACCATGCGAAGTTTCTTCGCGAGCAAACCTCTTTCCCGGAACGATATAAATAAATTCATGGCCTTCGGCTAGATAACCGCTACCGAGGTTGTGCAGCGTGGTTTTAATTCCGCCTGATTTAGGTCCGTAAAAGTTTGCGATATGAATAATTCTCATGCGACCAGCTCCTTCTTTCGGGCAACCTGCGCGATTGTCTGGCGGTAGTACTCAATCAACTGTGCGTTGATGTAATCCCAGGTGCGGTGTTCAACTGAGCGGCGCGCAGCAATCTGCATGAGATCAAATGCGCTGTGGTTACGAAGTGTTGAAACTGCTTCAAGAAGTGCGTATGAATCTGAAGTATCGATGAGAAGTCCGGTGATGCCATGTTCAATCAGATCAACTGGGCCGCCAGTATCTGGACCAATGACCGGAACGCCTGCGGCGAGTGATTCTTGAATAGCCTGACAGAAAGTTTCATGCTTTCCGGTGTGTACGAAAATATCGAAAGAGGCGACATAGCGACCGAGTTCAGTGCCTGACTGATAGCCGACAAATCGAGCATTAGGAAGTTCGCGCTTGAGGCGAGCCTCCGCTGGGCCACCACCGACAATAACGAGTTGAATATCTGGTTGCGAATCGAGGATTGCCAAATCATCAATCCGCTTTTCATTAGCTAAACGTCCAACGTAACCGATGATCAATTTGTTTGAATCTTTTCCGCGAATGTTTTCACGCAGTGATTCATCGCGGCGAGCAGGATCAAATTTCACAAGATCCACACCGCGCTTCCAA
This sequence comes from Streptomycetaceae bacterium, assembly GCA_027483765.1. Lineage (GTDB taxonomy): Bacteria > Actinomycetota > Actinomycetes > Nanopelagicales > Nanopelagicaceae > Planktophila. Next base: position 239,837 of record JAIXTW010000010.1, on the reverse strand, counting down.
ATTTCAACGTTCTTAACGCCGGTGGATTCAAGATCACGACGAGCCCACTTTGACGGTGCCAGTGTGAGGTCAGTCGATTGGTGAATACGCGCCACCCACTTCTTGAGCGAGTTATGGGCAATCGTTAAACCGTAGTGACGGGCAAAGCCGGCAATATCTGTCTGATAAACCGAGACTGTGGGAACGCCATTCTTTTTGGCAAAGCGAGCTACGTAATGTCCCAAGAAAATTGGTGAAGCCAGGTGAATAACATCGGGTGCGAACCCTTCAAGAAGTGGCTCAAGATATTTACGGGGAACGCCCATCGGAATCAATTTCTTCATCGCGATGCTTGGAACATGTTTGATCTTGTAGTCCAGGTAGCGAGTAGGTGCGCCTTCACTTTCAGGAGCGATAATCAGGACCTCATGACCTTGCGCCTTGCAATATTCAAGCAGGCGCAGAACAGAGTTGGTTACGCCATTCACCTGCGGCAAGAAAGCCTCGGTCACCACTGCGATACGCAGCTTGGTCGATGTATCTAACTCAATCATGTGAGAATCATGAGAGTTCTAGATAGCCAGACTTTTCCCTATTGGTTACATGTCTCTGAATAGAAGGTGAACCGTTGGTTGAGAGTTTCGCCCCTGATTTCGTCTTTCCAAAACCGCTACTGGTCGGTAACATCTGCCCCATGAAGATTGCGGTCTGTGTCAAGCAAGTGCCTGACTCATGGGCAGAGAAGAAGATGGTCAGTGGATTACTTGACCGTGAAAGCGTTGATGCTGTTCTTAATGATCTTGATGAGTATGCAGTGGAAGAAGCGTTGCGAATCGTGGAAGCTCACGGTGGTAATGAAGAAGGTGGCCCACATACAGTGACCTTGATTTCTATGGGCCCAGAGCGCGCAACTGAGGCGCTTCGCAAAGGACTTTCCATGGGTGCAAACGATGCAATCTTGGTAACAGATGCTGCGCTCGCCGGAGCCGATGCACTTTCTACATCAGCTGTACTTGCTCAAGTAATTCGCGATGGTGGTTTTGACATCGTTATTTGTGGCACCGAATCAACTGATGCCCGCATGAGCGTTGTGCCAGCGATGATCAGCGCCCGCCTTGGTTGGGCGCAACTGACATTTGCTTCAAAGGTAGCAGTCGACCCGGCTGGAAAAGTTTCCATCACTCGCGTTACTGAAGCCGGTGTCGATGAGATGTCAGCAGCGTTCCCAGTTGTTATCAGTGTCGTTGAAAAAATTAATGAACCGCGTTATCCATCCTTTAAGGGAATCATGGCGGCGAAGAAGAAGACGATTGCACAGAAAGATTTAGCTGCAGTCGGAGTCAGCGCCCAAAATGGTTGGTCCCAAGTTATTGATGCCACGCCACGACCAGCACGAGCAGCCGGGGTAAAGGTAAATGATGAAGGCAGCGCTGGCGCCGCACTTGTAGATTTCCTAGCAGAGAAGAAGTTGATATGAGCACAGTATTTATCCTCGCCGATTTTTCAGGAGAGAAAGCGACTAAGACAACCGCAGAATTAGCAACTGCTGGCGCGCGTATTGGCGCAGTGACTGCGGTAGTTCTAGCTGGTGCCGGAAAAGGCGCGGCACTTGCGGCAACGGTAAAGCAAGGTCCAATCACTGAAGTTATTGTGATTGAAGCAGATGATTTTGCATCACATGGTGTTGCCGCATCTGCCGATGCATTGGCAAACCTTGTTAAAGAAAAATCACCAGCGGCTGTCCTGATTGCATCCCATGCATTCGGTAAGGAAGTTGCCGCGCGCGTTGCCGTGCTCTGCGAATCAGGAATCATCACCGATGCCATCGATGTCGCAAGTGATGCCACTGCAACACAATCAGTCTTTGGCGGATCGACAACTGTCCACTCTAAAGTTTCACATGGAGTTCCAGTCATTACTGTTCGCCCCAACAGCATCGATGCTGATCTCACCGCGTGCGCACCAGCAGTGACAAATTCTTCAGCCTCAATTAGCGCTGATGCTAAAAAAGCAGCAGTTTCCTCAACTCAACCTCCGGTAAAAGGTGGACGCCCAGAACTGACTGAGGCAAATATTGTTGTTTCCGGCGGACGCGGAACAGATGGCAACTTCACGGCCGTTGAATCATTTGCAGATTCGCTCGGTGCAGCCGTTGGTGCATCACGTGCTGCAACAGATGCTGGTTGGTACCCACATTCACATCAAGTGGGACAGACAGGAAAAACAGTAAGCCCACAGCTCTATGTCGCATGCGGAATTTCGGGAGCGATTCAACACCGCGCCGGCATGCAGACCTCAAAGACAATCGTGGTCGTCAATAAAGATCCGGAAGCGCCAATCTTTGATATCGCAGATTTTGGTGTAGTCGGAGACTTGTTTAACGTGCTACCTAAGGCCACTGAAGGCGTAGTCGCCCGAAAAGGATAAAAGCTCCGGACGAACTAGAATGCTCCCATGAGCGTCTATCTCGATCATGCCGCCACAACACCGATGTGTGATGTGGCAATTGATGCCATGAGCGCCGCCTTAAGCAAATTAGGAAATCCATCATCGCTGCACACGCAAGGTCGCGCGGCTCGCAAAGATGTGGAAGATGCTCGCGAAAAAATTGCCCGCGCAGTGCACTGCCAACCTAGTGAAGTCATCTTTACCGGTTCAGGCACAGAGGCCAACAACGCAGCTATCAAGGGCCTGTATTGGAATTCACCGAAGAAAGTAATTGTCGTTTCCAGCATTGAACATCACGCTGTACTGGATCCTGCGCTCTGGCTAGTTGAACATGAAGGCGCCGAACTTATTCAGATTCCCGTGACCGGAGATGGTGTCATCGATTTAGATTTCCTGCGGGCACTTGTTGCCGCACGTAGTGCTGAGATTGCACTGATCTCTGTCATGCATAGCAATAATGAAACCGGTGTGATTCAACCGATTGCCGAAGTTGTAAAAATTGCTGGTGATATTCCAGTTCACTCAGATGCGGTGCAAAGTTTTTCAAAGGTACCACTTTCCTATCAAGATCTCGGGCTTTACTCCATGACTATCAGTGGGCACAAAGTAGGTGGCCCACTGGGAATTGGTGCGTTGATTTTGCGACGCGCAGTTGAAATTCCCGCCCTCTTACACGGCGGAGGACAAGAGCGCGATATTCGAAGTGGAACCCTTAACGCGCCTTCAATCGTGGCGTTAGCTGCCGCAATTGAGGCACAGAGTTATGACGCTGCTGCGATTGAAAAGTTACGCATTCAATTTGAAGAAGGTGTACTGCGGGTGCGTCCTGATGCAGTAGTAAATGGCAAGAACGCACCGCGCCTTCCGGGAATTTCAAATATTACTTTTCCGGGCACGCAAAGTGATTCGCTCTTACTACTCATGGATTCAGAGAAGGTTTCTTGTTCCACGGGAGCTGCCTGTACCGCCGGAGTTCACCGACCAAGTCATGTATTAATGGCGATGGGCCTAACCGATGTGGTTTCTCAATCTTCACTACGTTTTTCATTCGGCGCCACCAATACGCAAGCAGATGTTGACTTTGCGCTTTCAGTATTGCCCACTGTTATTGAGCGCGGGCTTGCCGCAAATGCTGTGGGGAAAAAGTGAAGATTATCGCCGCCATGAGCGGAGGCGTCGATTCGGCAGTTGCTGCGGCGCGCGCGGTAGAAGCGGGCCACGAAGTAATTGGAGTGCACCTAGCTCTCTCATCTAATCCACAGAAATATCGCAGCGGTGCTCGCGGTTGCTGCACCATCGAAGATTCACACGATGCGCGCAGAGCGGCAGATGTCATTGGTATTCCTTTCTATATCTGGGATATGGCCGATGAATTTCATGAAGGCGTGGTTGAAAACTTCATGAGCGAATATGCAGCAGGGCGAACCCCTAACCCATGTCTGCGTTGTAATGAGAAGATTAAATTTGCCGCAGTACTAGATCGTGCAAAAGCGATGGGTTTCGATGGTGTTGTCACCGGCCACTATGCGCGCACCGAAGAGACCAATGAGGGTCGCACACTGCATCGCGCAATTGATCCGCTAAAAGATCAGTCTTACGTTCTGGCAGTTCTCAATCGGGAACAGATTAATGGCGCGATTTTTCCATTGGGAGATACTGAAAAAGTAGATATCCGCATTGAAGCCGAGAAGCGCGGACTGGCAGTTGCGCAAAAACCAGATAGCCACGACATTTGTTTTGTACCATCAGGAGATAACGCCGGGTGGTTACGTGATCGTTTAGGTAGTGAAGTAGGTCCGATTGTCGACCAAGATGGAACGAAAATTGGCGAACATAAAGGTGCCTACACCTACACAATCGGGCAACGTAAGGGTTTAGGTCTTTCAGTTGCCGCCCCAGATGGTTCACCACGATTTGTCTTAAAGATTGAGCCAGTCACAAATACCGTTGTCGTAGGTGCGCGCGAAGATTTGGCTGTGAGTTCAATGCGTGGAGAACGACCAATCTTTTGCGGTCCGGTAGTTGGAGCAGCGCCAGAGCGTGGCTTTGTTCAAGTTCGCGCACATGGCGCAGCACTTGATTGCACCTATTACCTAGATGGCGAACACCTGGTCGCCGAACTTGATGAACCGCTCCTTGGATTAGCAACTGGGCAAGCAATGGTTATCTACGACGGAGATCGCGTAGTTGGGTCGGCCACAATCTGCGAGACAGCATGAGCACGCAGGCGCGTCATCGCATCAGCGAATTAACGCAAGAGATTCGTGATCACCAGTTTAAATATTACGTTCTAGATGCTCCGACAATTACTGATGCTCAATTTGATGCACTGCTCAAAGAGTTAGCAGCGTTAGAAGCTAAGCACCCTGAACTTCTGGAACCAGATTCACCATCTCTAGGTGTTGGTGGGGGATTCTCCACCACCTTCGATCAGCACAATCACATCGAGAAGATGATGAGCCTTGATAACGTCTTTGATAACGCAGAACTTGAAACCTGGTTTGATCGTGTTGAAAAAGAATCTGCCGTGGGCGCTTTCTTATGCGAACTTAAAGTTGATGGTCTTGCAATTAATTTGCTCTATGAAAATGGTCAACTCACACGTGCACTTACTCGCGGTAATGGAACCACTGGCGAAGATGTCACGCTGAATGTAAAGACCATCAAGGGATTACCACACACACTTTCCGGAAAGAATATTCCTGAACTTATCGAAGTCCGCGGTGAGGTCTTCTTGCCAGTTGCCGCATTTAATCTACTTAATGAAGAACTTGAAGAGGCTGGTAAGCCACTCTTTGCCAACCCGCGCAACTGCGCCGCTGGTTCATTGCGCCAGAAGGATCCGCGAATTACCGCTTCACGCGCACTGGACGTTGTCGTACACGGAATTGGCGCACACCAAGGAATCGCATTCACTTCTCAATCCGATGCCTATGCTCAATTAAAGGCGCTGGGACTTCCAACATCGGCTCGCTTCAAAGTCTGTAAAACGCGCACCGAAGTTCTGGCATTTATCGAGAACTACAACGTGCATCGCCATGATGTCGAGCATGAGATTGATGGCGTAGTAATCAAAGTAGATTCGTTGGCTGAGCAAGAAAAGCTTGGTTTTACTTCCCGCGCACCCAAGTGGGCTATCGCATACAAATATCCGCCTGAAGAAGTCACCACCAAATTACTCGATATTAAAGTCAGCGTCGGTCGCACTGGGCGGGTAACTCCATTTGCATTTATGGAACCGGTAAAAGTTGCCGGATCTACCGTTACCAATGCCACCCTGCACAACCAAGAAGAAATTGAACGCAAAGGCGTATTGATTGGCGACACCGTCATTATTCGCAAAGCCGGCGATGTAATCCCAGAAGTCTTAGGGCCAGTACTAGATAAACGCACCGGAGCCGAGAAAGCATTTGTCATGCCGACACATTGCCCTGAGTGCGGCAGTGAGTTGCGGGCGATTACCGAAGGCGATGTCGATATTAGATGTCCCAATACCCGCAGTTGCCCAGCGCAATTGCGTGAACGCATTTACTACATCGGCTCTCGCGCAGCACTAGATATCGATGTGCTGGGTTACGAAGCAGCGGTTGCACTGCTGACCGATTCCATCATCACCGATGAAGCCGACATCTTTAATTTAGATGAGAAATCGCTGATGAAGTCACAATTCTTTTTAAAGAAGGATGGCACACCTGGAAAGAATCTAGAGAAGTTATTAGCTGCTTTGGAAGAAGCAAAGACCAGACCACTCTGGCGCACACTTGTTGCACTTTCTATTCGCCACGTTGGTCCAACAGCAGCGCAGGCGCTAGCAACGAACTTTGGAAGTATGGATGCAATTGCGAAAGCATCGGTGAGCGAACTTGCTGACACTGATGGCGTGGGCGAAGTCATTGCCCAATCTGTCATCGAATGGTTTGACGTTGACTGGCATCGCAACATTATTACTCAATGGACAAAAGCCGGCGTAGCAATGGTGAACGCCAAGAGCTCGGATCTGCCGCAGACTTTAAGCGGCCTCACCTTTGTTGTTACTGGTGGGCTAGCAAGCTTTACCCGCGACTCAATCGCTGAAACCATTACCGCGCATGGTGGAAAGCCATCGTCGTCTGTCTCAAAAAAGACTGACTATGTATTGGTAGGTGCTGACCCGGGTTCAAAGCTGGCCAAGGCGCAAGAGTTAGGCGTCACAGTCATCGATGAAGCGCGCTTTTTAGAACTTCTTGCCGGTAAGTAGTAATCTTCAGACCATGTTAAGACTCAGCGAAGAAGTAGTACGCGAACTTCCACTTGCTCCATCTGTATTCGGATTTATCACTTTTGGAATTTTTGCCTTCCTTTTGTACGTCACTCTTCGTTTAGATAAGTAACGCTCTTGAGAGTTGGGCTTTACGGCGGCACCTTTGACCCGATTCATAACGGGCACGTGCACGTCATCGAACAACTCATTGCACGCAACATTGTTGATCACCTCCTCGTTCTACCTGCGGGGCAACCACGTCTTCGCGAAAATGAACCCGCAGCAACTGGGGCTCAGCGCAGAGCTATGTGCCAGTTCGCGGTAAATTCCTTGGCTCCAGAAATCAAGAGCCGCGTAGAAGTCAATCCAATTGAGGTACTTCGCGAAGGACCCAGCTACACCATCGATACCGTAGAGGCCGTCGCACAGACATACCCTGGCGACACAATTGTTGTCATTGTTGGCACCGATGCCTATGCCAATATCGATCAATGGCACCGCGCTGATGAACTTAAGAGTATGGTCGAGTTCGTTGTTATAGATCGCCCGGGTTTTCCAGGGACCGCTAACCTTGCAATCGATGCAATTGATGTTTCAGCAACCCAGATTCGCCAACAAAGTTCTAATGAAATACCCGCAGCAGTTGCTGCATATATAAAGGAGCACAATCTCTATGCCAGCAAGTAAAGCCTGCGTTGAACGCACACAGATTGCCGCTCGCGCTGCAGCTGACAAATTCGGTACTGAACTTGTTGCACTAGACCTTTCCGACCAATCAGTGCTTAGCGAAGTCTTCCTTATTGTTACCGCAACGAATTCAAAGATGATCGACTCAATTGCTGATGAAGTCGAAGAGAAGTTACGTTTGGCCGGCGATAAGCCGCTACGTCGCGAAGGTACCGCCGAATGGATTCTGCTCGATTACTCAGATCTCGTTGTACATATTCAATCAAGTGAACTGCGCCGTTATTACATGCTTGATCGCCTCTGGAATGACTGCCCGAAGATTGAGTTAGATGTAGTTAAAGAAGAGGCTGCGCGTGGGTAACCAGATAATTCTTTGGCGTCACGGTCAGACCGATTGGAACGTCGCCAACAAGTTTCAGGGACATACTGATATTCCGCTGAATGCAGTTGGTCAGTTTCAGGCGAAACATGCAGCGCCGATGTTGGCCGCAATAAAGCCCACCATGATTATTGCTAGCGATTTAGGGCGGGCGCAGAGCACTGCACATGAATTAGTGAAAATTACCGGACTTGAAGTGTCAACGGATGAAAGGCTGCGCGAGACAAACTGCGGAAATTGGGAAGGTCTGACCGGTGATGAAATTCGCAAAGTAGATCTCGATAATTTGCGGATGTGGTCCATGGGTGGAGATAACCCTGCCGGTGGTATCGGCGAACGTCGCAGCGAAGTAGGTGCCCGTGGTTTTGCGGCAATTACTGATGCGCTAGCAGGAAAAGATAATCAACGACTTGTTGTTGCAACTCATGGCGGCACAGCGCGCACAATTATTGGTACCTATCTAGAACTGCCGATTCCATTCTGGTCACGCATCGGCGGACTTTCTAATGCGCAGTGGTCAATTCTGGAAGAGTCTCCAAAGGGTTGGCTCCTTGTAGAACATAACGCTGGATCTATTCCAGAGCCTGTTATGGGCGAAGAATCTGGCGGAGTTATCCCGGATTCAGTGCGGTAAAGTTCGCACTCCTGTAAGACAACGGGGATATGGCGCAATTGGTAGCGCGCTTCCATGGCATGGAAGAGGTTAGGGGTTCGATTCCCCTTATCTCCACGTGAGTATTGAACGCGAACACGCGGCCTACGATTTTGCATACGTGCAAGAGAAGTGGCTTCCCATCTGGGACAAACTCGAACCATTTAAGTCAGGTCGTGCAGATGATTCGCGCCCCAAGAAGTACGTGCTCGATATGTTTCCTTATCCATCGGGCGATCTTCACATGGGCCATGCAGAGGCATATGCCCTTGGCGATGTAATCGCTCGTTACTGGATTCAAAAAGGTTTTAACGTCATGCACCCAATTGGTTGGGATGCATTTGGATTACCGGCTGAAAATGCTGCGATTAAGCGCAATGAAGATCCGCGTATTTGGACCTATGAAAACATTGCAACGCAGAAAGCTTCTATGCGTCGCTATGCATGTTCCTTCGATTGGGATCGCGTCTTTAATACTTGCGACCCTGAGTATTACAAGTGGAACCAATGGCTCTTCACTAAATTACATGAGCGCGGCTTGGCATATCGCAAAGACTCTGCCGTTAACTGGTGCCCAGGCTGTCAGACAGTTCTTGCAAATGAGCAGGTAGTAGCAGGGCTCTGCGAGCGTTGCGATTCAGCGGTTACAAAGAAGAAGTTGAACCAGTGGTATTTCAAGATTACTGATTACGCAGATCGCTTACTTGATGACATGTCTGAACTTGAGGGCAAATGGCCTGAGAAAGTTCTGATGATGCAGCGCAATTGGATTGGCCGCTCACAGGGCGCCAATGTGCAATTCGTTATTGAAGGTCGTACTGAACCTGTAACTATTTACACCACACGCCCAGATACCTTGTATGGCGCAACATTTATGGTCGTTGCGGCAGATTCAGCGCTAGCCGCAGAACTCGCACATGGCACACCAGTAGAGGCTGAGTTCAACTCTTACTTAGAGCAGATCAAAGCGGCTTCCGATATCGATCGCTTAGCGACAGATCGACCTAAATCTGGTGTTGATCTCAAGCGTTTTGCTATTAATCCAGTCAACGGTGAGAAGTTACCTATCTGGGCATCTGATTATGTTTTGGCTGATTACGGAACTGGCGCAATCATGGCTGTTCCAGCACACGATCAACGTGACCTCGACTTTGCTAAGGCGATGAAGCTACCGGTGCGCGTTGTAGTTGAAACTGGCGAAGAGGATCCAAGTGAAACTGGAATTGCCACAACTGGCGATGGAAAGATTGTTAACTCGGGCGCACTCAATGGCCTTTCCAAGGCAGATGCAATTGCTGCAATTAATAAGCAGCTAGAGGCCGATGGACTTGGTAAGAGTGCACGTAATTATCGTCTGCGCGATTGGCTTGTTTCTCGCCAACGTTATTGGGGCACACCTATTCCAATCGTTCACTGCGAAAAGTGCGGCGAGGTTGCTGTTCCAGATTCAGAGCTCCCATTGCTTCTACCTGATGCGAAAGGTTTAGATTTAAAGCCCAAGGGTCAATCACCACTGGCTGCCGCGACCGAATGGGTAAATACCAAGTGTCCTAAGTGTGCTGGCCCTGCGATGCGCGATACCGACACCATGGATACTTTCGTGGATTCATCGTGGTATTACCTGCGTTATCCATCATCAACGAATGCGACTGAGCCATTTAACCGCGCAGAGATTGATACCTGGTTACCTGTTGATCAATATGTTGGCGGTGTAACCCACGCAATCTTGCACCTGCTTTACTCACGCTTCTTCACCAAGGTTTTGTATGACATGAAGATGCTCTCATTCACTGAACCGTTTACTCGTCTGCTGAACCAAGGAATGGTTGTTATGGACGGTTCTGCGATGTCGAAATCTCGCGGAAATCTAGTTCGTCTCTCTGATGAACTTGAAAACCATGGCGTCGATGCGATTCGTTTATCGATGGTCTTCTCTGGCCCGCCAGAAGATGACGTTGATTGGGCAGATGTATCTCCATCAGGTTCAGTAAAGTTCTTAAGTCGTGCATGGCGTTTATCCGGTGATGTCACATCAGCCCCTGGCGTTGATTTCACAACAGGTGAAGTTAGCCTTCGCAAAGCAACACATAAGGCGCTCAATGATGCTGCCTTTGCCGTTGAATCATTTAGATTTAACGTAGCTATCGCTCGCGTGATGGAACTCGTGAATGCAACACGTAAAGCAATTGATTCAGGATGTGGTCCAACAGATCCGGCCGTTCGCGAAGCAACTGAGGCGATTGCTATCATGCTCTCACTGGTTGCGCCCTTTACAGCAGAAGAAATGTGGGAGCGACTTGGACACAAGCCAGCGATTGCAACTGCTGGATGGCCGGTAGTAGACCCAGCACTTCTTGTCGCAGATGAAGTTGAGGCAGTTATTCAGATCAACGGCAAAATTGTTGATCGCATGAACGTTTCACCATCTATTTCAGAGGCTGAATTTGAAGCGGCTGCACTTGCCTTGCCGGCTGTTGTGGTTGCGCTAGCGGGTTCCACGCCCAAAAAAGTGATTGCCCGTGCGCCAAAGCTTGTAAACATCGTTTTGTAATCAACAGCTACATCAATTTCTATCTTTTCGCCTTAACGCTTACTCCACCATCTGCGGATGGAAAATCAATATCTCGAAAAGGCACAGAACTGGTGGAGTGATCTCCACTATTCATCAACACAAAAAAGAGCGCTAGCAGTCGTTGCACTGTTAGTTCTTCTCATCTCTGGTCTATTTGTGGCTCTCGGAACGTCGCAAGAAGTAGTTGCCGCACCTGTTGCACTTGAACTACAGGCCATTACTCAGGAAATCATGGTTGATGTTGCAGGCGCGGTGATAACACCTGGTGTGTATTCGTTACCCCTTAATTCACGAGTCTTTGAGGCAATTAAATCTGCTGGCGGTCTGAAAAAGGGTGCCGATACCTCCGATATCAATCAGGCTCGCATCCTCAGAGATGGTGAGCAGATCTATGTTTATGCCGCAACAACATCTTCTGGTGGAGTAGTAAAACGCGCAGTACGTAAGAACGGTCCAGTAATGATTAATCGGGCAACGATAAGAGAGTTTGAAGCACTCGATGGCATAGGCCCTGTGCTGGCCAATCGCATCGTTTCATATCGAAAGATCAATGGTCCGTTTACTGTCATTGAAGATCTGATGAAGGTTTCCGGAATTGGAGCGGGAACATTCGCAAAGTTCAAAGAGAAGCTGCGCGTGTAATTGATAGCCGCGCCCTCGCATTGGGGGGCGCGGTGTGGGCGGGTGCACTTGTGCAGAGTTGGAGTCCCACGTGGGCAGTCTCTGTCATTGCTGTTCTCGCTGCAGTGGTGCTGCGCAATAAGAAACGTTTAGCAGTTCTACTTATCGCCATTGTGCTCGGTGCAATCATTATGTCGATTCGGGTTGCAGCACTGGATTCCAGTGCAATTAACCAATTTCGCGGCAGTGTGACATCTTTTGAATTACAGGTGACGACAGACCCAAACCGGGTTGTGCCGAAGGTATTTGGTAGTTCCTTTGCACCGACCTCCTATTCCTTTATGGGCCAGGCGCTACTTGTGGACGATAGGTATGAAATGCGCATTCCGGTGCGCGTCATTGTTTCCAATCGAAGCGTTGAGGGGTTATTGCCGGGGCAGAAGATTCGAGTGCAGGCCAAAGTATTAGAAAGTAAAGAAGGGCGAGTGGCAGCGCTCCTTATTGTTAATCAGCGGGTTACCGTCATCAGTCGTGCATCAGGGTGGGCGAAAGGGCTGGCACATATTCGGCTGGGTTTGCGTAATGCAACAGGTGCTGGAGATACGGGCTCACTTATTCCTGGAATGGTGATTGGCGATACCAGCAAGCAGAGCGTTGAGTTTAAAAATGAGATGCGAAGATCTGGGCTTACCCATCTGGTCGCTGTCAGCGGCGCTAACTTCGCAATCGTTTCGGCATTTGTCTTGTGGGGAATGCAATTTATCTTTCGTAAATTAAATTATCGCTTGATTGCAACAGCGTTTGCACTCGGTGCATTTATTGCGTTGGTGCGACCATCGCCTTCGGTACTGCGCGCCGCCGCCATGGCTGCGGTCTTACTTATTGCGCATGGCACTAGGCAGGGACGCGATCCGTTGCCGGCGTTGGGTTTTGCGATTGCCGCAGTGGTGATTGCCGATCCATTTCAATCACGTGATGCTGGTTTCGCACTCTCTGTCCTTGCAACGGCTGGGTTGCTGCTGTTGGCACCGAAGATAAAACCGAAGTTCTTAGCGCCACCACTTGCGGCGATGGCTTTCTGTGCTCCGATCATTGTGGCGCTCTCTGGATACATCAGCCCCATGAGTATCGTGGCAAATGTATTGGCAGCTCCAGCCGTTGCGCCGATTACCATCATTGGATTCATCGCAGCGTTGATTTCTCCGATTGCGCCGTGGCTCTCGCATTTACTTGTCATGACGGTGAAACCACTTGCGGCATGGATTGTTTGGGTGGCGCAGTGGAGCGCCGGTTTCCCGGTCTTCACCCTAAAAACTGGGCTCTATGGATTTGTATTTGTGGCAGCGCTGATTCTTGCTATTTACATCGGGCGAGCCAAGGTCGGTATCGCGCTACTAGTTATTGTTATTGCATTCTCATGGGTGCAGCGATTTCCAGCAGGGGATTGGCAGATTGCTAATTGCGATATCGGGCAAGGCGATGCGATGGTGATTAACCTGCAACGCCATCGTGCGATTGTCATTGATGTGGGCCCTGATCCGCAATTAATTGATAGATGTTTGCGTCAGTTAGGAATTAAAGAGGTTCCGCTTTTGATACTCACACATTCCCATGCAGATCACGTGGGCGGGTTAGCTGGTGTGAAGAAAAATAGAGAGGTGGGTACAACTTGGTATGGAGATGTTTTGGCAGGCACGCGAGCAACGATTGAAAATCTAGAGATTGAAGTGAAGTGGCCTGATAGCAGCCAGGGCCTGACACCCAATAATTCGAGCATTGCAGTAGTAATAACTTCTCCTGATTTCACACTCTTTGCCGCCGGGGATATCGAACCTCTTGTGCAGAGCCAATTGGTTTCACGAATTGGCCCAGTGGATATCTACAAAGTGGCACATCACGGTTCTAGATTTCAGGATTTAGATTTGATGCGCGAATTATCACCGCGCATCGCCGTCCTTAGCGTGGGCTCAACTAATACCTACGGACATCCGGCGCCCAGCACCATCTCGGCGCTGACGCAGTTAGGCGCTAAGGTATTGCGTACTGATATCGATGGGGCCGTTGCAATCCGAGCAACCAGCCATCGATTTTCAGTACAACGCAGTAAACGCTGGTTTAGATTTTTCTCTTGGAACTAAGTAACGGGAGTTATGGAGGTATAGATATGAACGCTTTCTACCTCCTGCTCGGCCCCGAAGGTGCACTAGCCGATCGCGCGCTGTCAAAGTTACATGCGCAGTTCAAAGAAGAGAAAGCTGAGATTACAACGGTCAGCGCAGCCGATGCCATTGTTGGTGATATCGCCGATGGTCTAGCGCCTTCATTGTTTTCGGAACGCCGTGCCTTGATTATTAAAGATTTGCAAGACCTGCCGGAAGAGTCGAAAGATGAAATCACTCGCTATTTAGATTCACCGGATCCCACCATGACCGTGGTCTTCGTGCATAAAGGTGGCGTCAAAGGTAAGGCGCTGCTCGATGCGATTAAGAAAGTAAAACCAGAAATTATTGCCTGCGAGGCAATTAAGAAAGAAGCGGACAAAGAGAGCTTCGTGAAAGATCTCTTCCTTGACGCTGGGCGCAAGGCAACACCAGGTGCCATCAAAGCCTTAGTTGGCGCTCTCGGTACTGAACTTCGCGAATTGCAATCGGCAGTTTCGCAGATCGCACTCGATGCACCAGCAGGTGCAATCGATGAAGCGATGATTGATAAATTTCATCAGGGACGTATTGAGACAACTGGATTCGATGTTGCCGATGCGACCATCGATGGTAATTTGCCGGTCGCGCTCGTTACTTTGCGCAGCGCACTAGAAACCGGAACAGATCCAGTGATGGTCACATCAGCGATTGCATCATCACTGCGCAGTTTGGCTAAAGTTTCTGGAACAAATAAAGGAAGTAAATCTTTTGAATTAGCGGGCCAACTTGGAATGGCGCCGTGGCAGATTGATAAAGCGCGCAGACAGTTGCAATCCTGGACTCCGCGCGGAATCGCGACAGCAGTAGAGGCAATCGCCAAGGCCGATGCCGATGTGAAGGGCGCCGCATCTGATCCGATTTTCGCCCTGGAAAAGGCGCTACAGACCATCGCCGCCGCTCGCGCTGCCCGTTGATTTGAGCCACTTTGCCCGATTTTGGGCTGATACCCCTGCGCTGATAACCTACGCGTCTGCACAAATCACAAGGTTTGGCTAAATCCTAAAAAGTTCGGAGCTCTACACGTGGCAAATATCAAGTCGCAGATCAAGCGTATTAAGACAAACGAGAAGGCATACCTTCGCAATAAGTCTGTCTCATCATCAATCAAGACTGCTGTTCGCAAGTTCCGCGACGCAGTTGCAAAGGGTGACGCTGCTGCAACAACTGCCGAACTTCGCGCAGCTTCAAAGGCGCTAGACGTTGCAGTCTCAAAGGGTGTTCTTCACAAGAACGCTGCTGCAAATAAGAAGTCTTCAATGGCTAAGGCTGCTGCTAAAGCCGGCGTTCGTTAATTCATATCTATCAATTCACGATATAAAAAGATAAAGGTCGCCTAAGTGCCTGCAATATCCATTGCGAAGGCGCCGCAACCAGCAGCGACAAATCCGGCGCAGATCCGAAATTTCTGCATCATCGCCCATATCGATCACGGTAAATCAACGTTGGCCGATCGCATGCTGCAAATTACTGAAGTAGTTGAAGCACGCAATATGCGCGCGCAATATCTCGACCGTATGGATATCGAACGCGAACGCGGAATCACCATTAAATCTCAGGCAGTGCGTCTGCCATGGCGCAGCGGTCTTGATGGCCAGGAATATGTCTTAAATATGATCGACACTCCAGGACACGTGGATTTCACATACGAAGTTTCTCGTTCACTCGCTGCCTGCGAAGGTGCAGTGCTGCTCGTTGATTGCGCACAAGGTATTGAGGCGCAGACACTGGCAAACCTTTACTTAGCGATGGAGAACAACCTCACCATTATTCCGGTGCTCAATAAAATCGATCTTCCCAATGCGCAGCCAGAAAAGTTTGCCGCAGAACTTGCCGGCCTGATTGGCTGCAAAGTCGAAGATGTATTAAAAGTTTCTGGAAAGACTGGCGATGGCGTCGCTGATTTACTCGATCAAATCATTGCGCAGATTCCTGCACCCGTTGGCGATCCAGAAGCACCTGCACGCGCTCTCATCTTTGACTCTGTCTATGATGCATATCGCGGAGTAGTTACCTATGTTCGCGTTGTCGATGGTCACATCAAGCCGCGCGAACAGATTCAAATGTTTTCTACCGGTGTAAAGCACGAAGCGCTCGAGGTTGGTGTCATTTCACCCGAGCCGCTGCCATCAAAAGGGCTTGGCGTAGGTGAGGTAGGTTATTTAATTACCGGCGTAAAAGATGTGCGCCAATCTCGCGTAGGTGACACGATTACTAATTTTGCACGTCCTACAAAAGATCCACTTGGCGGCTATAAAGATCCAAAGCCGATGGTCTTCTCTGGCCTCTTCCCACTCGATGGCGCAGATTTTCCAGTATTGCGCGATGCGCTAGAAAAGTTGCAGCTCAACGATGCTGCACTTGTTTATGAGCCAGAAAGCTCAGCAGCTCTTGGCTTTGGTTTCCGCTGCGGCTTCCTCGGTCTTTTACATATGGAAATTGTGCGCGAACGCCTAGAGCGCGAAGCTAAACTCAATCTTATTTCGACTGCGCCAAACGTGGTCTATCGCGTCACTATGGAAGATGGCAAAGAGTTCGTTGTTACCAACCCATCTGAATTTCCAGATGGCAAGATCAATAATGTGAAAGAGCCAATCGTTAAATCCACCATTCTTGCGCCGGCAGAATTTATCGGAACCATCATGGAGCTCTGCCAAGAGCGCCGCGGGGTCATGCTCGGTATGGATTACATCTCTGAAGATCGCGTTGAAATTCGATACACCTTGCCGCTCGCCGAGATTGTCTTCGACTTCTTTGATCAATTGAAATCACGCACCCGCGGATATGCCTCACTTGATTATGAAGAGCTGGGCGATGAAGAAGGCAATCTTGTTAAGGTCGATATTCTCTTGCAAGGAGAAGCAGTCGATGCTTTCAGCGCCATTGTGCACCGCGATAAGGCTTACTCATATGGCGTGATGATGACCGGTAAGTTGCGCGAACTTATTCCGCGTCAGCAGTTCGAAGTCCCTATTCAGGCCGCTATCGGCTCTCGCATTATTGCGCGCGAATCTATTCGTGCGATCCGTAAGGATGTTTTGGCCAAGTGTTACGGCGGAGATATTTCACGTAAGCGCAAACTTCTTGAGAAGCAGAAGGAAGGTAAGAAGCGCATGAAGATGGTGGGACGTGTTGAAGTTCCACAGGAAGCCTTCGTTGCGGCCCTTGCTACCGATGCAGACATTGAGAAGATTAAAGCAGCGCGCAAGCTCGAATCCTAAAACGATGCTGTCGTTCTACGTTCATATTCCTTATTGCGTACGTCGCTGCGGATACTGCGACTTCAATACCTACACACCCGCAGAGCTACAAGATGGTGCAACGCTAGAAATCGTCTCCGGTGACTACATTGATGCGGTACTTAAGGAGTTAGCCGCTGCGCCCTTAGATCAGGTGCCAACCATCTTCTTCGGTGGCGGAACGCCATCGCTTTTGCCGCCGAAAGATTTAGGTCGCGTAATTAGCGCCATCAAAGAGCGCAACGGCCTGACCGATGATTGTGAAATTACACTTGAGGCAAATCCAGATTCAGTTACACAAGAGAAGTTAGATCAGTTAATTGCAGCCGGATTTAATCGGATCTCCTTCGGTATGCAATCATCGAATCCTGAAGTATTGAAAGTTCTCGATCGCACCCATAATCCAGAGAATGTTCACAAGGCTGTTGATATGGCTCGCGCTGCTGGATTCGCATCAGTTTCAGTCGATCTAATTTATGGCAGCCCCGGTGAATCACTTGCTGATTGGGCATCAACGGTAAAAGAAGCGCTCTCACTAAATATCGATCACATCAGCGCATACGCACTTATTGTGGAAGAAGGCACAAAGTTGGCGGCGCAGATAAAGCGCGGTGAGTATTCAATGCCCGATGACGATCTCATGGCAGATATGTATTTGCTGGTTGACCAACAGTGCCTACAAAAAGGTTTGAAATGGTACGAACTATCGAACTGGTCAAAGCCTGGCCATCAATGTCGCCACAATATTGCTTATTGGAAATCAAATAACTGGTGGGGACTTGGTCCAGGTGCGCATTCTCATATCGACAGTAAGCGTTTCTGGAATGTGAAGCACCCAACTGCGTATAAAGAGAAGGTCTTTGCCGGAACTTCTCCCATTAAAGACTCAGAACAGTTAACCGATGAGCAGAAGAAATCTGAATACATCATGCTCGCACTTCGCATGCCAGAGGGCGTGAAGAAGGCGGCCCTCACAGTGGCTCAATACGAGCGCACCTTGGAGTACATCAAGAGCGGGCACGTGATTGAGAAAGAAAATACTCTCGCGCTAACCCCGAAAGGTCGCTTGATTGCCGACCGCCTTACACATGAAATGCTCCGCTAAGGCGCACCCGTTAAGATTGCCACCTAATGACTACCGATAGACGCCTAGAGATTCTTCGAGCAATCGTCGATGAATACGTTGAAACCCAGGTTCCCGTGGGCTCCAAAGTCATTGCCGATAAACGTGCACTAGGAATTAGTCCGGCCACCATCCGCAACGAGATGGCGGTGCTGGAAGAAGAAGGTTTAATCACTCAGCCTCACACAAGTGCTGGCCGCATTCCAACAGATGCCGGATACCGACTCTTCGTAGATAAGTTATCGACTGTCAAGCCTTTATCAACTGCAGAACGTCGCGCTATTGAAACTTTTCTCGGTGGAGCTCATGACCTTGATGATGTTGTTAAGCGCAGTGCGAAGTTACTTGCAGATATCACCAAACAAGTTGCAGTAGTGAAGTACCCCAACGTCGGCGATTCCAGTGGACGCCAGATGATGGCGATTTCTGGCACCGCCAACCTGGCACGCTCAGGTGAAGATTTAGGATCAACGCTTTCGCCAATCTTGGAAGCGCTGGAAGAACAGGTAGTTTTGCTACGCCTACTCAGCGATGCTCACCCAATCGTGCATGTCACCATCGGAAGTGAACAACAGGATGCAAACTTGCAATCAACTTCTTTGGTAGCTGTTGGTTATGGCACAAATACACCACTTGGATCACTGGGAGTTCTTGGTCCCACACGTATGGATTACGCAAACTCCATGGCGGCAGTTTCGGCAGTTGCTCGCTACATCGGACGATTTATCTCAGAGGGTCCAAAGTAATGGCGGATCTATACGGTCTCTTGGGTCTTGACCAAGGTGCATCACAAGATGACATTAAGAAGGCGTATCGAAAGATTGCCCGCGAATTACACCCTGATGTAAATCCTGACCCAGAGGTACAGAATAAATTTAAAGAGGTAACTGCGGCGTATGACACGTTAAGTGATCCGCAGAAGCGTCAGCAATATGACATGGGCGCACAAGGTGGATTCGGTGGCGGTTTCGGGGGCGGTGGATTTAGCGACATCATGGATGCATTCTTTGGTGGCGGTGGAAATCGCGGACCTCGTCCACGTATGCGACAGGGACAAGATGCACTTATTCGTATCGAGGTAGATCTCTTTGAAGCCTGCTTTGGAACAGAGCGAGAGATAACGTTGGAATCTGCAGTTGTCTGCGACAAGTGCACCGGTCAAGGAACTGCAAATAACAGCGCGCCTTCTATGTGTCCTGTCTGTAAGGGTCGCGGTGAAACACAATTTGTTCAGAAGTCATTCTTAGGTCAGGTCATGACATCTCGCCCATGCAATAACTGTTCCGGTTACGGTTCAGTAATTACCGATCCTTGTCGTGAGTGCGCTGGCGATGGCCGGGTACGTGCGCGACAAACTATCAATATTAAAGTGCCTGCGGGCGTTGAGACCGGAAACAGAATTCAAATGTCAGGTCGCGGCGAAGTAGGTGCCGGCGGTGGCCCTGCAGGTGATCTCTACGTGGAAATCGTGGAAAAAGGCCACGACTTCTTACTGCGCGATGGAGATAACTTACATATCGCTATTGAAATCTCCTTTAGCGCCGCAGCACTTGGCACCACCGTCAAAGTGGAAACCCTTGAGGGTCCAGTTGATTTGCAGATTAAGCCCGGCACTCAGAGCGGAGCGACGCTGCCGATTAAGGGAAAGGGTATGACTCGCCTTCGTACCTCAAACCGGGGTGATCTCATTGTGCACGTTGAAATTGCAACCCCACATAAACTTTCGCGAGATCAAGAGAAGCTGCTGAAGGAATTTGCGCAATCACGCGGTGAAAAAGAGGGCGATGTAAAGATAAAGGGACATAAAGAAGGTCTCTTTACTAAGTTTAGAGATGCCTTCGGTCGTTAAGTGCTCACCCTTTTCTTTGTCGATGATTTGCCGACCACAGTTGGCCAGAAATATGAATTTGCAAATGAGGATGCCAACCACGCCATTCGCGTTCTTCGCATGCAGGGCGGTGATTACTTCAACCTCAGTGACGGAAAAGGTAAGTGGTCGCATGTAGAGGTTTTGGAAGTACATAAGAAACATATGACCGTGGAGGTAATTGAGTCAGGGTTCCAAGAACCACTGGAAACTTCCTTCACCGTTATTCAAGCTATTCCTAAAGGCGATCGCGTCAAAGAAGCAATTGAACTATGTACTGAAGGTGGCGCCGACCGAATCGTGATGTGGAAAGCTGCTCGCAGTATTGGTAAATCTGATGACAAGATTGAAAAATTGCAGAACACCGCCCGCGAGGCCAGCAAGCAATCGCGTCGCTTTCGAATCCCAGCCGTTATAGGAGTTGCAACGACCACCAACATTATTGATGAGATCGCAAAGGTCGATCTCGCAATTGTTTTTCATGAGGGTGCGACGATGAAACTTTCGCAGGTCATCACACCAGGTGCGAAGAAGATTGCCATCATTATTGGCCCAGAGGGCGGGTTAACAGATGATGAAATCGAAAGCTTTGCCGCCGCCGGCGCAAAAGTTGCGCTCATGGGCCGCCCGATTCTGCGCTCGGCCCATGCCGGGTTAGCCGCACTTTCGGCAGTCAACACAGCGCTTTCCGTGTGGTGAATTCCCTCCAATAGCGATAGATTTTCAGTTATATGGAACGCCTCCTAATCACGGTACCTCCTGCCATTCCGATGGTTTCACTACTCGGAATAAATGATGCAAATATGTTGGCAATCGAAGCCGCATTTCCTTCCGTCAATGCCACTGTCCGAGGTAATGAAATTACCTTGCGCGGGCCGCATATTGAGTGCATTGCGATGGAAAAAGTAATTACCGAGATGATGGTTGTTATTCGTTCGGGTCAGGCGCTCAATGTCGACGCCGTTGCTCGAAGTATCTCTATGTTGGAAGCAAACCCAGTACAGAGTCCTGGTGAAGTACTTTCACTGAACATCGTCTCTAATCGCGGACGAACAATTAGACCAAAGACTGCCAACCAGAAGCTCTACGTTGATGCAATCGAAGAGAACACAATTACATTTGGAATTGGTCCGGCCGGAACTGGTAAGACCTATCTGGCTATGGCTAAGGCCGTTGCTGCGCTGCAGGCGAAGAAGGTCAATCGCATTATCTTGTCTCGTCCAGCTGTTGAGGCAGGGGAGAAGCTCGGATTCTTGCCGGGAACGCTCAATGAAAAAATTGATCCGTACCTGCGTCCACTCTTCGATGCGCTGCACGACATGATTGACCCAGATTCAATTCCGCGCCTGATGCAATCTGGAGTAATTGAAGTGGCACCGCTCGCCTTTATGCGCGGGCGTACCCTCAATGACTCATTCATTATTCTGGATGAAGCACAGAACACCACACCAGAGCAGATGAAAATGTTCTTAACTCGCCTTGGATTTGGTTCCAAGATGGTCATCACCGGCGATGTAACCCAGACAGATCTTCCCAACGGTCAGCGTTCCGGTCTTGCCATCATCCGCGACATTCTTAACGGCGTTGATGACATTTCATTTATGGAACTCACCGCCGAAGACGTTGTCCGCCATCGCCTGATTGGTGACATCGTAAAGGCCTACGACAATTACGATGCAACCAAAACTGCTCCTCGTTCCCTTCGTAGCAATTAATTTCCCAATATGACTATTGAATTAACAAATCGTTCTGGTGCTTTGGTACCCGAAACGCAGATGCGCGCACTTCTTGATTTTGGAATTACTTACATGGAGCTCAATCCAGAGTGCGAGATTTCTCTTACCTTTGTCGACGTCACCGAGATGGAAGAGCTGCACATTAAGTGGATGGATGAAGCCGGACCGACAGATGTCCTCTCATTTCCAATGGATTTGCCAGAACACGAGGGAGAAGTTGTAACGCTAGGCGATATCGTCATTGCACCTGCGGTTGCCGCGAAGCAAGCCGCTGATGCCGGTCACAGCGTTGAACACGAAATCTATATACTTGCCACACATGGCTTACTTCACATTCTTGGTTACGACCATGCAGATCCTGATGAAGAAAAAGTAATGTTCGCACTACAAGAGGAAATTGTTAAGGAGTGGTCACAGAAGTGAGTCAGCTTCGAAAGAGTTTCAGCCTTGCGTTGGCCTTTATCTACACACCTATAGCGAAGGGTGTAATTTCTCTGGGCAATCTGATTACGCCGGATAAAGGTTTTCAGTGGGGCTTGTTTACCAATGAGAACGAATTACGTGATCTTATGGATCATGCTCATGATCGTGGTCTCGTTGAATCTGATGAGCATGAAATGTTGCAGAATGTCTTTGAACTTGGCGACACATTGGTACGCGAACTCATGGTGCACCGCACCGATATGGTCTGGATTGAACGAGATAAATCTCTACGCCAAGCCCTTTCATTGGCGCTGCGCTCTGGCTACTCACGTATTCCAGTGACGGGCGAGAATATCGATAACATCATTGGTATTGCCTATGTAAAGGATTTAGCAAAGCGCGCACTCGATCACCATGAGGCCGAAACAACCGAAAAAGTTGAGCAGCATATTCGCCCGGCTGTATTTGTTCCGGAGAATAAGGAAGCGGCCGAGCTACTTAAAGAGATGCAACGCGATCAAATCCACTTAGCGATTGTGGTCGATGAATACGGCGGAACTGCCGGCATCATCACGATTGAAGATATCATCGAAGAAATCGTGGGCGAGATTGCCGACGAATACGATGATGGCGTTGAAGAATTTAATTGGATTTCCGAGACCAAAGCCCGCGCTAAAGCCTCTATGCATATTGAAGATTTAGCTGACGCACTTAAAATTGAGATGGACCGCGATGAGTTTGAAGATGTAGATACCATCGGTGGATATATGGCTGAGAAACTTGGTCGTGTTCCAATTGCAGGTTCTACAATTAACTTGCATGGTTACTCCATTACATCTGAGCGCCCGATAGGTCGTCGTCGTAGAATCAGCTCAGTTATCATCGAACGACTTGAGCAGGAGGTCGACGAGCATGAATAATCCAGAAGATGCAAAGTTACTCACTCTTGCTACCTCAACTCTCGCTCGAAGCAACGCTAATCAAGCCGCAGCCTTGCGCGATACCACCGGGCGCACATATGTGGCAGTGAATGTGACATCACCATCGCTTAACCTTGATGCCTTTGAAGCAGTACTGACAGTCGCTCTTGCCTCTGGAATCACTGGAATCGAAAGCGTTGTTGCTGCCGGATCACAACCTGCCAATGTGAAGGCGATTAAAGATTTTGCACCAACTGCCACCGTATTCTTCGTTACAGCCAGCGGAGAAACCATCTCGCTTTAGGCATTGTGCGCAGGTAAAAGATAAGATTGTCCAATGCGCGTCGTTCGATTTACACCTCAGCCCGATGCCGGACTCGGAACTGACCCGCTCTTTGGAATCCTGGAAGAAGATAATCAGATCTCTATTATTTCTGGAGATCCGATTTATCACGGTATTCAAAAGACAGCAGCGAAAGTTGAGCTCACCAAAGTGCGCTTATTGGCGCCGGTAATTCCGCGCTCAAAGATTGTCTGTGTTGGAAAGAACTATGCCGACCACGCTGCCGAAATGGGGAGTGCGGTTCCGGCCGAACCCATCATCTTCCTCAAGCCCAATACATCAGTGATTGGCCCAGGAGACACAATTGTGTGGCCACCGATGGCGCCTTCTATTGATTATGAAGCAGAACTTGCAATCGTTATTGGCAGAGTATGTAAAGAGGTTCCGAAAGAGCGCGTGAAAGATGTGATCTTTGGTTACACAATCGCAAATGACATTACTTCGCGCGAGCTGCAAAAGCGCGATGGACAATGGATGCGGGCAAAGTCATTCGACACCTTCTGTCCTATCGGTCCGTGGATTGAAACAGAATTTGTACCTGGTACCCAGCGAATCTCGCTGACAGTTAATGGCGAAACAAAGCAAGATGCCTCAATTTCCCAGATGATTTTCTCAGTTGAGGAAATCGTCCACTTTGTTACTCAAGTAATGACGCTGCTGCCAGGAGATGTGATTATCACCGGAACACCTGCCGGCATTGGGCCGCTGCCTGAAAAAGCTACCGTTGCAATATCCATCGAAGGCCTAGGCCAACTAACAAATAGAGTGAGCGCGCGTCCATGACTAGTACACGTCCAGTAAAAGTTCGCTTCGCTCCTTCACCGACCGGAGATTTGCACGTCGGAAATATCCGCACCGCACTCTTTGATTGGGCCTATGCTCGTCACACCGGCGGCACTTTCCTCTTTCGTATCGAAGATACAGATACCACTCGCGTCACCGATGAATATATTCAGGCAGCAATTGACACACTTAAGTGGCTTGGCTTGCAGTGGGATGAGGGTCCTGAAGTAGGTGGATCAAATGGTCCTTACTTACAATCACAGCGACTCGATATTTATGCCGAGTGGGCGCAGAAGTTTCTCAATCAAGGCGATGCCTATCACTGCTACTGCTCGCCAGATGAGTTAGAAGCAGTACGCGAAGAACAGCGCAAAGCAAATGTCGCTCCGGGATATAACGGACATTGCCGTGATTTAACTTCAGATCAGATAGCAGCTTTTAAAGCGCAGGGTCGCGAAGCAGTAGTACGCATGCGTATGCCTGATGGCACCACCACATTTACAGACGAAATTCGCGGTGACGTTACTTTCGATCATAAGTTTGTTCCTGACTTTGTGCTGGTGCGAGCAGATGGTTCTCCGCTCTACACCTTGGCTGTTGCCATCGATGACATTTTGATGGGCGTAACACATGTGCTGCGTGGTGAAGATTTACTCTCTTCAACGCCACGCCAGATTCGTGTATATCAAGCAATGGGAGTGAAATTAGAAGATTATCCAGTCTTTGCCCACCTTCCCTTTGTTATGGGGCAAGATAACGCCAAGCTTTCCAAGCGCAACGGTGAAGTTTCAATCGCCTGGTATCGCGAACAAGGTTACCTACCTGAGGCAATTTGTAATTATTTAGCGCTCCTTGGTTGGTCACCTGGAGATGATCGAGAAAACATCTCGATGAAAGAATTAACCGAACTCTTTACCGTTGAAAAGGTGCACTCATCTCCGGCACGTTTTGATATGAAGAAGTTAGAGGCGATTAACGGGGACAAAATCCGCGCGCTCTCGCTGGAAGATTTCACCACCTGGACCCTGCCCTTCCTCATCAAAGCTAAGGTGATTACTGGAACCGAAGAAGAAATTGCGCTGGTCAAGCAGGCGCTACCTCTGATTCAAGAGCGCATCGTCAAGCTCGATGAAGCTCCTGCACTTCTTAACTTCCTCTTCGTTAAGCAATTTGCGGTCGATGCTGATGCGGTGGCAAAGATTTCAGATGATGCCGCCAAAGATATTCTCAAGCGCTCTGAGAAAGAGTTAACGGCGCTTTCAGTATGGAACCACGAAACAATTGAAGCGGCGCTTCGCGCATCGTTGATCGAAGAGTTGGGCCTCAAGCCGCGCATTGCATTTACCGCACTTCGTATCGCAACAACGGGCAGCACTATTTCTCCGCCTCTCTTCGAGTCGATGGAGTTACTGGGTAAAGATGCTTGCCTCACTCGCATTTCTGCAGCCCTGGCCCTGTAATTTCAGCCCTTTTGGTGGGGTAAACTTCTCATCTTGCCACACGGTAAAAATTTAATATTGGGGTATGGGGTAATTGGCAGCCCTGCTGATTCTGGTTCAGTAAGTCTAGGTTCGAGTCCTGGTACCCCAGCGAACAACTACAACTAAATATGTTTGTCCTAGTTATTTTTTGGCACGGCCCCGTCGTCTAGCGGCCTAGGACTCTGGCTTCTCAAGTCAGCTACGAGGGTTCGAATCCCTTCGGGGCTACAGTTCGTTACTTACATCTACAGAGATGAGATGGCAATGGCGATTACCAAGCGCGTTGATCTTAACGCCGCACAAATTGCTGCTCTCTCGCAATTAGTCAGCGGTCGCATCTCGCAAAATGAATCCGTGCTTGATGCGCACGGTCGTGATGAATCAGCTTTTCCGCCAGTACAACCTTCCGCGGTAGTAAGCGTTAGATCTACCGAGGAAGTTTCCAAAGTACTTGCCTACTGCAACCAAGAGAAGATTCCAGTTGTTGCATTCGGTGCCGGAACATCACTAGAAGGTCACGTACTTCCTTTACATGGTGGAATTTCACTGGACTTAAGTGAGATGGATCAGATTGTGGCCATCTCACCCGATGATTTAACGGTCAAAGTCCAAGCTGGCGTAAAGCGGATGGCGCTCAATAAGAAGTTATCTTCAGATGGACTTTTCTTCTCAGTCGACCCAGGTGCCGATGCAACTATCGGCGGAATGACTTCAACCGGAGCTGCCGGAACAACAACGGTGCGCTATGGATCTATGCGCGAGAACGTATTAAAGCTAACCGCAGTCCTTGCCGATGGAACAATTTTGGAAGTTGGTCGCGAGACGCGAAAGTTATCGGCTGGCTATGACCTCACCCGACTTATTGTGGGATCAGAAGGAACACTAGCTGTTGTTACTGAAATTACGCTTCGTGTATTTGGAATCCCTGAGAAGATGGCAGCGGCAGTCTCTTGCTTTGCATCACTAGCAGATGGCGTGCAAGCGGCAATTGCTATCGTACGTTCTGGCGTTGCAATTGCCCGATGCGAATTTCTTGATGCGCAATCCATTAGAAATGTAAATGCCCACGATGGATTAGCGCTGCATGAAGCTCCAACGCTGCTCTTTGAATTTCATGGCTCACCGCGCGGTGTCGAAGAAGATGCGCAGGTAGTGCAAGAGATCACCAGCGAATTCGGTGGCACAGAATTTAAGTGGACAACTGAAGAAGGCGAACGAAGAAAATTATGGCAAGCGCGCCATAACGCGTATTGGGCTGGAATCGCTGCCCATCCAGGAAAGCGTGCCATCAGTACCGACGCCGCAGTTCCGCTCTCAAAGTTGGCAGCAGCTGTTGCTATTTCGGAGAAGTTATTGAAGGAATCAGGTTTCGCATTCTCAATTCTGGGACACGTCGCAGATGGAAATTTCCACACATTTATTGTCACTGACCCGTCGAAGCCAGAAGAGTTAGCCACAATACGTGAACTCACACATGAGATGACTTCTCAGATTATTGCGATGGGCGGCACATGTACCGGTGAACACGGCATCGGTGCCGGCAAGATTGATTCATTGGTCGAAGAAGCAGGTGCAGCTTCGGTTGCGGTAATGCGAGCGATTAAGGCAACGCTAGACCCGAATGGGATTTTGAACCCGGGCAAGATTTTTAATTAAGTAAGAGCTCCTTCGCGATCTGTTGGCCAATCTTCACCAAAAGTGTTGCAGGAGTGGCAATACATTTCTCAATATCGCCTTCTATCTCGGTAAGTGCATAAACTTTTTTAAAGTTAGTTGCCCCACTGATATCTGCTTGCCCACAGACCATAACAGTGGAGATATCTAGTGCTGTGGCTGCTGCAAGTACCCCCATGGGCGCCTTGCCACCTAAGGATTGCGAATCAAATTTTCCCTCACCGGTAATGACAAGATCTGTGCCGGTGAGGAGTTGTTTGAAGTTAACTAAATCCAAAACCATTTCGATGCCGCTGCGCTGTTTCGCTCCTAGAAAGCTAAAGGCCATAAATCCCATTCCGCCAGCCGCGCCAGCACCGGGGGAGTTTGCATAGGTAGAACCAGATACTTGTGAAAAGTGGGCCAGTGACTTTTCCAGAAGTTGAACATCACCTGCCGATGCTCCTTTTTGTGGTGCAAAGATCTGCGCGGCTCCATTTTCGCCAAGTAGTGGGTTGGTGACATCACTTGCGAGAATGAATGTAGTTGTCGCAATTCGTGAATCAAGATTCGTGAGATCAATGGTGGCAAGATCAATGAGCCCAGCGCCGCCGCGTTCTATCGCTGTGCCATTACTAGTCAGCAGCTGCGCACCGAGTGCTTGAAGTGCGCCGGCGCCACCATCGGTGGTGGCAGTTCCGCCCACTGCCAGAATGATTGTGCGCACTCCGTGATTGAGCGCCTTGAGAATCAACTCACCTGTGCCGAACGATGTTGCGGTTAGCGGTGCTAACTCCTTATTAGGAAGTTGGGAAAGACCAGATGCTTCAGCCATTTCAACAATAGCAACGTCGTCTCGGATTGCAATGCAAGCAGTGACGTGATTTCCAACCGGACCCGTTACTTTATATTCGAAAGGTGTAAAGCCAGAATGAAGCAGCGCATCGAGAGTACCTTCACCGCCATCGCCAATTGCAACAGTATGGATTTCACATTCTGGGATAGTGGTCAATATTCCTTCCGCAATCGATGTTGCCACTTCAAGTGAAGATGCGCTGGACTTAAATGAGTCGCTAGCAATCACAATCTTCATATAGGAATCATATGAGCAGTGTTGTAATCTAACGACATGAAAATAGCGAGATTTGGTGCATTTGGTTCAGAACGTCCGGCAGTCATGATCAGCGATACCCAGGCTGTCTACGTTGATTCACTGATTAAGGATTGGAATCGTGATGATCTCGAAGCAGGAGCACTTTCCAAAGTAAAGTCAGCAGATCTCTCAAAGCTAGAGCACTTTGATATCGCAGGCTTACGCGTTGGAAGCCCGGTTGCTCGCCCCACCAAATTGATCTGCATCGGCCTTAACTATGCCCGCCATGCCGCTGAATCAGGAATGACGCCACCACCTGAGCCGGTTGTCTTTATGAAGGCACCAGATTGCTTAGTAGGCCCTAACGATGACATTGTTATTCCGCCGAACTCAACCGCAACTGATTACGAAGTGGAACTTTCCATTGTTATTGGAAAGCGCGCACTGTATTTGAAGAGTGAAAGCGAAGCACGCGATTACATTCTCGGTTATTCCATGAGCCAAGATATCAGCGAACGCCACTGGCAACTTGAGCGCGCTGGGCAATGGGTTAAGGGAAAGTCATTTCCAACCTATAACCCAATGGGCCCAGTCGTTGTTACCGGTGATGAATTCGCACCTGATGATGTGCGCGTGTATTGCACTGTCGATGGTGAGAAGCGCCAAGATTCACGCACCAGTGATTTAATTTTCGGCATCGATCATATTGTTTGGTATGTCAGCCAATTTATGGAGTTACACCCAGGAGATGTCATCAACACCGGAACACCAGAAGGCGTCGGCATGGGATTTAAGCCAGCTAAGTACCTTCGTGCAGGTCAAAAAGTTGTGACCGGCATCGAAGGTATTGGAGAAATGACTTCGCGTACTGTCTAAATTATTGGTTGATAGGCGGAATTAAACCTTCACGTTCCATATCTGCCCATAATTCTGCTGGAAGTTCGGTATCAAAGTAAGCGATATTGGCGCGTAGCTCTGCCAGCGTTCCGGCGCCAGTTAAGACCGATGCAACCGCAGGGTGGCGTAATGGGAATTGAAGCGCCGCTGCTGGAAGTTCCACATTATATTTTTCAAGAAACGATTTGATAGCGCGAGCCTTATTGAGTATCTCTTGCGAAGCTGGCTCGTAATCAAAGCGAGCACCGTCTACCGGGTTTACCAATACCCCAGAGTTGTAAACACCAGCGGCAACAATAGAAACGTTCTTCTTCAGCGCTAAGGGGTACAACTCTTCCTGTGCACTTTGATCAAGGAGGGTAAATCGACCAGCAATGAGTGCAATATCAAGATCTGTCTCTTTCATAATCGCAACTGAGGTTGCACACCAGTTCATGCCGATACCAATTGCTTTGAGTAAGCCTTCATCGCGCATCGCATGAAGTACTGGATAGACAACATCAATTGCTTCGCGAATTAATGCATCGGCATCGTGGATATAGACAATCTCAACCGAGTCTCGTCCAAGGCGGGTAAGGCTCTCCTCTAATGATTGCCGGATTCCAGCAGGGGAGTAGTCAAAGTACGCCTCAAGATTGGGATCTGCATCAGGGAATTTATCGAAATCAATATTTTTCCCCGGGCGAAACAAACGTCCTACCTTTGTTGAAATCGTTGGATTATGCGAACTTAATTTAACTCCGCGACCGACTCGAGTCTCTCCAACTCCGTAACCATAGAACGGCGCGGTATCGATATATGAAATACCAGAATCGAGAGTCTCCAAAATAAGCGCATCAGCATCTTTTTCAGCAACTTTATGAAAGAGTCCGCTGACAGGAGCAGAGCCCAAGCCCAGACGCGAAACGTTTACACCAGTGTTGCCGATGGCTCTTAGTTCACTATGACGCATCATTTAACTCTTATACCTGCCAATTCTTATTTATTTTGAGCTACGCACGCCTTTGCCATGGCTAACAGTAGCTTCTCATCGACATCCCAATCAGAGGGTACCTGAATGGTTTTCTTATTGACTTTATACCCCGTGAGTTTAGGTGCAAACTTCGCGATGATTCCATCTCCCCAAGGGCCGAGCAGAATATGGTTTTTCAGTACAGATACGCCCAAGATGTACTCATCACCTAACTTAAGCATCGGGTGATTCCATGCAATGACGACCTTCATCTCAGGATATTGGTTCTGAATGATTTTAAAGATCGCCTTTACTGTCTTCTTCTTGACTGCATCATGTGGTTCAAGATAACCGGTGAGCGTCGTGAATCTCTTTGAGGTACTAGAACCACGATGCGTCATGACAACGGCATTTGCATGTGCCTGACTAAATCCGTGTTCTTCTCTCAAATAAGCAATTTGGGCTGGGTATTTATCCTCATCCAGATCTTTCAGGGCCGCAAACCAGTAGGACATTGGTTGCCCATACTTCTTCTCAATTGCAGGAAAGAAGTCAGAACGTTCTCCACTCTTTTCAGCCATCAGGCCAACTCCAGCATCTCTACGTAGTCTTTAAGTGGGCTCACCTAGCAAAGATTACAGTTCACCCCGCGGAATTATTGCCCTACATTTAGCCAGAATGGTTGAATTTTCCGATGAGACTAAAGCTGCATTCCTACCCTTTGCGGGTAATCAGCGTTGGTCTGGTCCTCGTTATTTCCTATTCGCTTCTAGCTGCTCCCAACGGCAACGCCGCGGTCAAACTCAACGGCGCATGCAACAAAGTTAATTCTTCGACAACCCTCAAGGGCATAAAACTCATCTGTACCAAGGTTGGCTCTAAATCGACGTGGAAGAAGGTAGAAGTTTCATCTTATGCACTTGGCCCAACCGGTCGATTGGTTTACAAGTACGTGGGCGGCAAGCAGCAGCGATTAGATACCAGAAATAAATGGCAGAGCACTGATTCGAGAGCCACAAGTAACTTCGATGCCATCAGAGCAGCTGCTTATAAATCAATGATTGAGATGAAAAGTGATCCAAAACTAACAAATGTAACTTTTACTTACTTGATTCAACCAAATTATCCAAAAGAAGTTGCAGAAGCTGTCAAGGAGCAGAGCCTACAAGTGGCCGCTCGATTGTCGCCACTTCTTGATAAGACTCTAGAAATCAAGTTAATTTTAGTGACTGAAAAAGATAAAGAGTTTATTGGCAAAGATTTAAATGAGTTGATTCCAGGTAACGATTGGTTGCGTCAGATTGAACAGCTCAATGACTACGGCACGATAGAACGATTCTATTCTCGATCGGGAACTGGAGGAGGAACTGGTTTCTACCTGAGAGATAAAGGTTTTGGGTACTACCTCGGTCACACCTCCTCGCTTGCCACACTTGAAACCTATTGGCCTCAAGTCGCTCCACACGAGATGTCACATGTTGTGCAGAGTGTCCTGTCAGAGGGCACCGATCCCAGCAGAGAACAGTTTGGTGAAGGCGATCCGCGAGCTCGATGGCAAGGCCATTTGATTGAAGGTTCCGCCAATACTCTTGGAATGGCGTGGGGATTTGAACAACTCGGTTGGTATAGCGATGAGATGGATTTTCTTCTCAAACGAGATATCCAAGCCTTTCAAGGCAAGATTACGATGAAGAACGAGGCCGATGCGGTGAAGTTCATTCAAACAATTGAAAGTCGTAACAATGAGTTTGGCGGCTTTGCATACTCCGCCGGTCAATTTGTCTGGGAGTTTTACGTTGGCAAATACGGTGCACCGAAGCTGATTGAGCTATTTAGAAACCTACCTAAAACTGAGAATTTCAACGAGAACTTGAAAAAAACGATTGGTAAAGATCGCGATGCGTTCTACAAAGAAGCTGCCCCTTACTTACTTGCTACGTGGAAAAGGCTGAGCTAGCAGTGAGATTGGGCAGTGTCAGAGTTATGCTCTACCAATGAACACAGCTACCCGCGCTCTGGCAGCGATGCTTATCGTTGCAGGCGTCGCTCACTTCTTCTTCCCGAAAGCACTCGATGCAATCGTTCCGCAATTTTTACCGGGTGGGCCGCGCCTCTGGACGTATCTCAGCGGAGTAGCAGAGGTTGCAATCGGTTTAGCTCTACTCGCACCACTTTCGATGAAAATCGGTTCAACACCGATTCGACTACTTGCCGCCTATGGCGCACTCTTTCTCTTTATTGCTGTCTATCCAGCCAATATCAAGATGGCTATCGATTGGCGCAATCGCCCGATGCCATACCCACTGATTGCATTTGCACGATTGCCCCTGCAATTTGGATTGTTCTATTGGGCCTGGTCAATTATCAAAGCGCTGAAGAGGTAGATGACCTGATGAAAGCAAAGATCAAGAATGGCTTCGCACCTAAAGTCTGCCAGCGCTGTAATTTGGAATTTGAGTGGCGAAAGAAGTGGGCGCGCGACTGGGAAAACGTGAAATATTGCTCAGAGAAGTGCAAAGCAGGTAAGTAGCTGTAATATCGATTACTAGATAATCAGGAAAGACCACTTAAGAAAGAGGAAAATCATGGGCGCTTGCGGATGCAGCTACACCAGAGATGAAGAGAAGAACTGCGACGGAACACATAAGGTTGTAAAGGCAGTAAAGGCTGATCTTGCTGAGAAGTTAGAGGCTAATGGCTTCCCACACGCTGCTGAATACGTACGCAATAACTAATTACCTTTTCTCTCAACCATAATGAGAGCTTCTGAGATAACAGTTATTTACGATGGCCAGTGTCAGTTGTGCAAAAACTCTATTGCGTGGGTAAGTAAGAAACTAGCCATAAGCGTTGTCGATTTTCATACGGCAGAGCTTTCACGTTACGGATTAAGCCACGAGCAATGCGCTCGTGAGGTCTTCGTCATTACTGCCGATAACCGATATAGCGGAGCGCAGGCAGCAGCCTTCTTGCTCAAAGCTAGAGGGAATAAGTTTTTAGCAGCGGTGATAACAATTTCTGGGCCACTTGGCCGCGCTGGCTATCGCTGGGTAGCTGGCAATAGAAACTCGTGGCCGGTCAAGATTCTCTCTCGCCTACTTAAAAATTAAATCGTTCCTTGCTCTAAACCTTTAAGTACTTCTTTCGTACGCAGCTTTAGCTCGGGTAAATCATTCAGTCGCTTAAGGCCAAAGATCTGCTGGCTCATGCGATGGTTTTTCACAAATGTCTCTTTATGTCGATCGAGAAAATCCCAATACAAAGTAGTAAATGGACACGCGGTTGCACCGGTACGAAGTTTGGGATCATAAGCACACGGCTTGCAGTAATTGCTCATACGCGAGATGTAAGCGCCCCCAGCGGCATAAGGCTTAGTCATCATCTTTCCGCCATCGGCATGAACGCCCATTCCAATCACATTCGGCACCATCACCCACTCGGTAGCATCGATAAATACTTCTCGCATCCAGTCAAGAAATTCTTGTGGGTTGGTACCGGTTACCAGCGCTAAGTTTGAGAGCACCATTAATCGCGGAATGTGATGCACCCACGCACGATCTTTGATGTCTCCGACAATCGATTTCATGCAATTCATTTGGGTGGCACCAGCATCAGTAAAGAGCGGCAGGAGTTTTCTCGTTGCACCCAACTGATTATTTTCGCGGTAGTCGGGGCCAAGAAACCAGTACATCCCGTTGACGTATTCACGCCAGCCAATGATTTGGCGGATAAAACCTTCGGCCGATGCAATCGGAATATCGCCAGTTTTATAGGCCTTCACAGCGGCATGAATTACTTCAGCTGGATGCAAAAGTCCGTTGTTGATATATGGCGAAAGTACCGAGTGATGCAGCGCCCAGTTATCGGTGGTCATGGCATCTTCTAGCGGACCGAATTCGGCAAAGTGGTTATCAATAAAATTCTTCAGCGCCTTTTGTGCGCCCTTGCGAGTAGTCGCCCACGTGGTGGTGGCGGTAAAGGAGAGTTCACTGGCAACTTCTAGATCAATCTCATCTCGCTTAAATTCTAAATATGCCGGGCCCTCGTACTTCTTCGGTGGTGGCAACCGATTCTCCTTATCGTAATTCCATGCTCCGCCTTCGGGCTCAGTGCCATCCATCAAGATATTAAGCCGGGTGCGCTGTTTCTTGTAGAAGTTATCCATGACAAATGTTTTCTGTGACCCGGCCCAACTGGCAAAGAGGGCGCGCGGAGTAAGAAAGAAATCGTTCTCAATAAAGCTCACGCCATAATCTTTGAGCGCTTCGTATTGTCTAAAGGAACTTGGCTCGGCGCACACAACGGGCAACTTTGGGTATTTCTTAGAAATCACTTTCAAACCATCAACTGTGGTGGGCGCCTTGATGTATTCAACGGTGAAACCTTCGGCCTCAAGTGATTGCGCAAAATGACGAGCGCTAGAGATAAGAAAGAAGAGCCGCTCTTTATGCCAATTGCGACCAGTTGTCATGCGCGCACTTTCGACCAGCGCAATCAGGTCAGTCTGTGGGTCGGCGCCCTTCAAGGCACCAAAGTCATGGTGCAGATGGTCAAAAGGGATGTAGATAATCCGTTTCATCACTTTTGCGGCCGGCATGTGGCCAATGGTAGGTCAGTGCGCTCCAGAGCACGCGTCGAACCATGGATTGCCTGCGGTTGCGGCTGTCTCACTGCTAACTTACGCTACAGATAAGCATTAAAGGCAACCTGCCTGAACTTAGATGAAAGTTGGATCTCAGATGGATGAATTAACACTCCTTAAACTGTGGAACACAAAGCGCACCCAGATTATTCAGGCCCAGGTTGCACCTGCACTCGTACTCATTGGTGTCATGGTCCTTGCTAGCCTTGGAATCTTCTCTGACGCTAACGATGCAGCGAAATACCTTGCACTGGCAGTAACAGCGGTAACAGGAATTCTTGCAATGATCACGCAGTACGCAGCAATTCGTGAAGCTGAAGCACTTCTTGTTGATTTACGTGCCGCTAAGAGCTCATCAGCACTTTCAAAGAAAATTGCTGATTCACGTGGGCTTCTCTCACTCATGGCTATCGGAATCGTCGGCATGGGACTTGCAGTATTCGCACTAGTCACATGGGCTGTACTCGGCTAGTACTCTTCTTCCTATGAAGATTGCAATTGCAGTTATCGCTTTATACGCAGTCGCCGCCGGCATTCTCATATTCGTTTATGAGAAGCCGGTTAAGAAACGAGAAAGAATAACCGGCCGCGGCGGCGACTTCGAAAGCTAAAGATTCTTGTACTGCAAGCAATCAGTTTAGATAGTGATTTATTTCGGCCAAAGGTTGGCAATGTCCTTATCAATTTTCCGGGCAACGCTCTGCAGCCGAGGCAAAATCTCTTGGGTAAGGGTTTCAACATTCACTCGCGATGCTGGCACTGAGACGTTAATTGCAGCGTAAGTATCATTTACGTGGGTACCGATCGGAACAGCCAGTGAACGAAGCCCCACCTCAAGTTCTTGATCGAGCAAGTACC
Organism: Streptomycetaceae bacterium; assembly: GCA_027483765.1. Taxonomy (GTDB): domain Bacteria; phylum Actinomycetota; class Actinomycetes; order Nanopelagicales; family Nanopelagicaceae; genus Planktophila. The sequence continues at coordinate 204,051 of JAIXTW010000010.1, read as the reverse complement.
AGCCCTGGTCCGCTGCCTTTGCAATCTCAGCATTGAGCGCCTTCTTCGATGCAAGTGAGAATTTATTCAGGGGATTAATCTCTATCCCATTCAAGTAGGCCTCCAGGTTCTCTTTTGATAATTGAGAAAGCATCACTCGTCCCATTGATGTATAGATTGCGGGTAGTCGCGTACCAACGGTGAGACCAATTGTCATAACGCGATTTGTTGCTGCTCTGGCCACATAAATAATGTCGGGAAATTCCAACACCGATGCCGATGCTGACTCATGAAGCTCTTCGGCTAGGTCATTGAGATGTTGCTGAACCACATCATTAAATGGCGCAAACGCTTGCTTGTATGAGAGAGCTCAAGATAGATGAGTCGCGAGTCAATACATATGGTGGCGCCACAGCCCTGGGTCATCCGCTTGGATCCTCTGGCTCTCGCATGTTGGGAACTTTGATATCCCGATTGCAGAACGATGGCCTTGAATTCGGACTCGCAACGCTCTGCATCGGGGTAGGTCAGGGAGCTAGCATGATTGTTCAAAAAATCTAAGCGATTTCCTTCAAGCAGACACAAGGAATCTTGCTGCATATACTCGGGCCATGAAAATTCAGAGTGTGATTGCCGGAAGTTTGCCGAAGCCTCGATGGCTTGCTGAGTCAGAGCAGCTATGGGCGCCTTGGAAATTAGAAGGTGAAGAGCTTCGAGAAGCCAAAAACGATGCGATGACTATCGCGGTGGCTAATCAACTACAAGCCGGCATCGATGTCATTGGCGATGGAGAGCAGAGTCGCCAGCACTTTGTAACAACCTTTGTTGAAAATCAAGAGGGAATTGATTTCAAAAATAAGAAAACGATGCGCATCAGAGATCGCTATGACGCACTCGTGCCTGTTGTGAACGGTCAAATTCGTCGTAAGGGCTCTGTTTTTGTCGAGGATGCAAAATTCTTGCGCACACTTACTGATAAGCCTCTTAAATTCACCCTACCTGGACCAATGACAATTATTGATACTCTCTTTGATGAGCACTACGGCAGTCGAGAGAAATTAGCCTTTGCCTTTGCTGAGATTCTCAATGAAGAAGCGAAAGAGTTAGTTGCTGCCGGAATCGATGTCATTCAATTCGATGAACCAGCCTTCAACGTCTTCTTCGATGATGTGCACAATTGGGGTGTTGCCGCCCTAGAGCGCGCAGCGAGCGGATTGACAAGTAAAACAGCGGTGCATATTTGTTACGGATATGGAATTGAAGCCAATATCAAGTGGAAGAACACACTCGGCGATGAGTGGCGCCAATACGAAAAAACCTTCCCAATGCTGGCTCAGAGCTCGATTGATCAGGTTAGCCTCGAGTGTCAAAACTCAAAAGTGCCGATGGAGCTCATTGAAATTTTGCGTGGAAAGCAGATTATGGTCGGTGCAATCGATGTTGCCAGCACCACGGTTGAAAGCGCTGAAGATGTAGCAAAAGTCTTGCGCGATGCTCTTAAGTATGTTGATGCCGAGAATTTGTTAGCCTGCACAAATTGCGGAATGGTGCCTCTTGCAAGAGATGTAGCCAACGGAAAGTTGCAAGCTTTGGCAGCTGGCACGGCTCTCATTAATAAAGAATTGGGCCTGTAAAGGCGAATTCTGTGTTGTTGCCGTAAGCGTTATGTCGCAGAAGTAATTTTCTACTAGTTAGAGTCGGAAGAACTGGCGTTCTTCCACTTTCGCCCCTTTTGTGAAGGGTCTTTCTTGGTAGCAAATGAGAAGAATGCCAGACCAACTACCAGCGCACCGGCGCCAACTCCGTAGGCAATTACATCATCTGCACGATTAGTATCAACAAAGATTCCAACGAAGATTACGGCCACGATGGCAACAATGACGCCGATCAGCTTTGACTTCAGGTCATCAAGGTCATGAACTTCCAACCAAGGTGGAACCTCAAGATCGTCGTCAATAAAGAGTTCATAGAGGCCGTAACCAATAACCAGAAGTACCGTACCGAGCAGAATGCCATCGACGGCAGTCAAGATTTCCACCGTTGTTAACTTCAATTTGGTTCCATTGTTGAGCACATCGATAACAACTCGAACCATGTCGATTGAGCCTTGGAACATCAAGAGCAGCGCACCCAAGATCGATGCGATTGCAGGAATAAGGACGGCGTAACGCGTAGCGGCAAGTATGCGGTTCATGAATTAAGGATAGTAGAGAAGGCCCGTTTTTCAGCGGCGCCGGAATGCTTTTCTGACGATGAACTGCAGCCGCACGATGAGCTTTGAGCCGAAAGAGGCCTTTGCACCATCGGTAAAGATTGTCTTTTCAATCAAGGGCTCAGTGGATTTAGCCACCCGGTAAAAGTTCTCCATGCTTAACTCTTCTTTAAGTGATTCAGATTTCGTATATGAATTGAACTCACTGATCTCAGAACCACCGCAATATGAACAGGTGCGAGTTTGTGCAGGAACCCGCTTCTGGCATTGCGGGTTTAGGCATAGGGCCACAATCAGTTCCAATCCGCAGTTAGCTGGTAGTTCAAATTTCGACACAATATTAATCTCACCAAAAGCCGCTTATCGCCGAAAACACGGATTTCACAGTCAATTGCCAGAAATCACTGCAGGCATAACAGAAAAAGACCCCACCATTTCTGGTGAGGCCTTTGACTTGTAGCTCTATCTTGCGATGCTCTGACTTCGTAAAGGTTATCACCATTTTTATCCACAGCAAGATCAATTACCTGATTGAGATTTATAAAACAAAGTAACTTCCGTTCTGCGTACCGCTGTAGCTCAGTGGATAGAGCGATGCTCTGACGATGTCATAGGTCGCGGGTTCGATTCCCGCCAGTGGTGCGCACACTAAGTGGCCTCACAGTTCGTCGCGTGGGGCCACTTTTCTTTTGGCGGAGACTTCCATGATTCGCGGCGGTAAACTCGGTCTATGAAAATCCGCCTGCTTGTGCTTTTGACACTCCTGCCACTCGTACTCACCGCGCCCCCTTCATCAGCGGCGGTCAAGGCCGGTAGCACATGCACAAAGCAAGGCGCCCAGCAGATCAGTGGCGGCAAGAGTTTCACCTGCATTAAGCAAGGCAAGAAGTTTGTGTGGAACAAAGGCGTCGCCGTGAAGAAGCAAACACCTGCTGCAGCCACACCACCAGTTGCCACTCCCACCCCAACTCCAACGCCAAGCGCAACACCAACTCCAACTCCTGCACCAGCTCCAACAAAGGTCGGCTACACAATGACGCAAGTGCGCGCCAATAACTCCGCCAGCAATTGCTGGTCTGTCATCGATGGCTCGGTATATGACTTAACCAGGTGGATTAACTCCCACCCAGGTGGATCTGGTGCCATCGTTGGTCTTTGTGGCAGAGATGGAACTTCATCTTTTAACTCCCGCCATGGCGGCCAAAGCAGCCCGAAGTCAACACTGACAAGTTACTTACTCGGCCCGCTCGAGAAGTAGCCTCGCTCTGCACTTAAATTACGCACATGCCAGAGCTTCCCGAGGTTGAAACAGTACGTAGGGGACTGGCGCATTTTCTGATTGGCTACCGCTTCACATCCGCACAAGGCCTTCACCCCCGAGTACTCAAGCCCGCATCACTGCAACCACTCGATGCCGTCATTGGCGCAAAGATTAAAAACATTAACCGCCGCGGAAAGTTCTTATGGTTTGAACTCGATCGCAATCAAGCACTCGTGGCCCACCTCGGCATGTCCGGCCAGTTCCTAGTCGCACGCAAAGATCGCCCAGCACCAGGCCATGTGCGAGCACACTTTGATTTAAGTAAAGGTCTGCGGCGCCACCAACTCCTCTTTAGCGATCAGCGCACCTTTGGTTGGCTATCGGTAGAAGAGTTAACCGATGACATCCCGCACTCTGCCCAACACATCGCACTTGATCCCTTTGACCCCGCCTTTAATCGCGATGCAGTAATAGCTGCCATGAAATCTCGTAAAGCTGCAATTAAGAGCGTGATCCTTAATCAAGAGATCATGAGCGGTGTCGGAAATATCTACGCCGATGAATCTCTCTGGCGAGCAAAGATTCACCCCGAGATCCCCGCCTCTGACTTAAGCACCAAGAAGATCACCACCCTCGTCGATGCCGCAATCGAGGTCATGGCAGAGGCGGTAGAAGTAGGCGGCACATCCTTTGATGCCATGTATATCAACGTCAATGGCGAGAGCGGATTCTTTGAAACATCCCTTGCCGCCTACGGGCAAGAAGGAGAGCCCTGTCCACGATGCGGGCGACAGATTAGAAGGATTGCCTTCGGTAATCGGTCATCACATTTTTGTCCGAAATGTCAGTTTAAGGGGGCTGGTGGGTGAACTGAGGTGTAGTTGTGGGGTCATCTGTAAGCATCGACAATTAGGAGCCCACGCATTAGATTTTCTTCATGCCTCTAATTCTTGATACGGATTTAAAAAACGGCGGGATTCCAGTTATCTCTCTCAAGGAATATTTCACTCAAAACCGAGTATTAGTGATTCCGCCTTGGCAGCGCGAGTATTCATGGTCCGTAGCGGAAGATGAGCAAGTCGACACTTTACTAAAAGACCTGAAGAAGTTCCTGAATGACGACACAGCATCCGAGTACTTGCTCGGGTCAATTGTGCTGTGCACTTTGCCGAACGAAAAGTCACGACCACTCCTGATTGATGGACAGCAGAGAACGTTAACTCTAACGCTCATTCTGATGTGCTGTCAGAAATACCTCCGAACCAATAATCTGATTGACGGCCAATCCACCCAGGATACATCTCTCGACAGCATGATAACTTCATGTATAAATTCAAATGCATTTCAGCAAGGAGAATTACACCCACGCGTGGAAATGAAACGTTCCGATGCTGATCAGACCTTACGTGAGTTATACAACTGGTCTATAGTCCCGGGCGAATTTGATAAAACTGTCTTTAAAGATATGGACAGAAAGAATCCAACTCAAAAGAACTTAATCAGCAGTGTTGAGTATATTTATAGTAAATTAGCAGGCGTAAGCAAAACGAATAAAGATGGAACTGTAACGAAAAAGCCAGGAGATTGGCTCCAGCCTCACGAAATTAAAGCGGGCATTCTGAAGTTACTCCAGTCTGTGAAGTTGATTCAGATTGAAGTGGATGATCGGAGAGAATCGATTTCGGTTTTTGATCACATCAATAACCGAGGGATGGCGTTGAATCCGGCAGATCTTGTTAAGAACTTAATGTTTGAAAGTGTTCAGGATTCCGAGTTTGAAACGATTTCCTACAATTGGAACTTAATGGTTGAGAGTCTTATGGCGACCAAAAAAGCCCGACTTCAAGATCCGCGTTATCTTCTGCGTTCTTTGTCGCATATCTACTACGGTGCACACGAGTCCTATGACAATTTAGATGTTTTTTGGTCAAAAAAATTCGCACAGAACAAATCTAATTCACAAGAGGGAATCGCTCCTTTGGAGTTTAGTAAAAAGTTACCGGATTACGCCGAAAATCTCAGAATGTTGGTGACCCGATCCACAAAATTTAAGCATCAACTAAGCGATATTTATTTAGCAGGTGAGCTTGGTTCCGTTCAACACTATTCCGTGATGTTGGCAGGCGCCCATTTCACGAATGCTGATACCTACCAGACACTGGCAAAACAGGTGAATCTCAGAACCCTGCTTTATATGCTTGCTCAAGAACGAACCCAACTCTTTGATGCGATGATTCCTGAATGGGCACATCTAGTTAGAAGCGCGAATCCTTCTGCGTCTAAGCAAGAGATAAAAGATATTTACATTGAAGCCGCACAACCAAGTGAAAGTTTGTTTGATGACTTGCGGGACAGAATGGCCGAGTGGGATTACACCAATGCAAGCCAAAAGAAGAAAATACGCGCTGTTCTGGCACTTCTTAGTGTTCATTTAAATAATGAATGCAAAATGGACGTACGAATTGAGGATGCAATGCGTGCGCGAAAGGTTGCAGGGGAGAGTCATCCTTGGGAGATTGAACATGTTTTGCCTCAAGCTAAGGATAAGACTGGCAACTTCCAATCAATTGGGAACTTAGTTCTATTGAGTTCTGCAGATAACAACGATGCGTCCTCAAATGCCCCTCAACTAAAGAAGGATCACTACGACAGTTGTTCTCTTCTACTTACTCGTACCCTTACAGGGAAGTTAGTTCCAAATACTTTGCAAGCAAATAAGATATCAGATTTGCTTGGCACTCTTAAAGTGGAATCAAAGTGGGACTTAGAAAACTGGGATGAAGATTCCGTTACAGAACGGACCGAGTTTTATTTTAGATATCTCAAACATCTAATTCAATCTGTGTGCAAGTAATGGATTTTGTAACCTTTAATCACAGATTCGCGCTCGATATTGTTGAATCAAACTATGAGCTGAAATTGCTTTGGGAAGAGGTGCAAGACGCAATACATTCAATTACCGATGAACGCCTCAAGGCAGAATTTCTGAAATCCTCAACCAAGATGAGCCTGAGTGACTCTATTAATCGTTTAATTGATGAGGAACTCGTTGCGCGCAACTGGACCCCCCAGAGCGCAATCTTTCAGGGCACAGATTATTCAGAGAAAAAATGGAGATTGGATTTCTCTAAGCGAATCAATAATCCTGAGGCAGGAATTAGTGGCGTAGCGCTGGAAGTCGCATTTAATCACGGAGAGGCGATTGCATGGAACCTGATGAAGCCGGTTCTTGCAGCGGAACTAAATCAAATTGAACTGCAAACTGAAATTGGATCTGGAATTGGAATCTATATTTGTGCGACCGATGAACTCAAATCGGCGGGAGGATTTGATGGTGCTGTTGGTGAGTATGAAAAAGTTTTGCGTTATCTAGTTCCACTTTTCCAGAAATTAACTGTCCCAATGATTATTGTTGGACTCAACGCACCGCACACATTCAAAGTTGAAAAGCGAAAAAACGCCATTACCAACAGAAATGTTGGAATAGTTGTGGAGATTTAATTACGCTTCATATCGGAGGCAATAACCTTTCCAACCTTTTCTATCAGCCCAATAACCAGCGCATTACCCATAAAAAAGGCGCGCTTGGCGTCGGTTACTACTTTCCCCTCCGCGTTAATGCGACTCCAGTTGTCGGGGAAACCATTTAATCTTTCAAGCTCTATAGGAGTAAGGCGCCGGTAGCCACTCTTTGTCTTGATAATGTGTTTAAATCGAGAAGGAGTAGTGCCACCTTCTCCCGTGAGAATTGTTCGACTTGGATTTGTTAGTAAATCCGGAAATGCCATTTTCCCTTCGGCGTAGTTGTATGTGACACCGCTACTCTTATGCGTGCGTTCAATGCTTTTCGCGCCCTTTAGATACTTCCAGTCCTTCAGTCTTTTTTCTTCAACCCAGTATTCATCTGGGACTTGGGAATCCGGCTGCAATACATCTCCGAGAACAACTAGATTAGTGGCTAGTTTCGCTTGAGATTTGATTGTGTACGCAATGCCGTCAATGAAGTATCCAGAGTTTAAGAATGGGCTTTTTTCCTTACCTTTGTTGAATTTAGAACTAAGTTCATCAGCATCAGCACTCAAATCAATTTCATGCAGGTTTTCTGCCAAATTTTCAATAGGGAGTGCTCGCGCAAGAATCCCAGTTTTACTAATGACCGACTCCGGAGAAACTCGCTTTGCGCTTTTTTTCAATTTTGTGGCAACAATAAAGACTCGAATTCTTCTCTGCGGGAAACCATATTCAGCCGCATTCACCACTCGCCACTCAATGGCGTAACCCTCGTCCCCAAGGGTTTTGAGCATTACTGCGAAATCTCGACCACGTTGATTTGATGGTGACTTTAGGAGTCGATCTACATTCTCAAGAAAAATAAACTTAGGTGCTTGTCCGTTGACTAATCGCAAAATTTCCCACCACAGGACGCCTTTCTTCCCCTTCAATCCTTTTGATGAATTGAGAGTTTTTGCGACCGAATAATCTTGGCATGGGAAACCTCCGACCAGTAAGTCAATGTTTTTTGGGAGAGACTTCACATTTGCAATGTCTATATTCACATGTCCTTCTTCGCCAAACTGGGCGACATAAACATCGGAAGCATGTTGAACCTTGGTTGACGGTTCCCATTGATTGGAGAATGTAGTTTTCCATCCAGCACGGGCTAGGCCAATACGAAAGCCACCCACACCAGCAAAGAGCTCTGCCACATTTCCGACAGGGTTGGTGGGCTCTTTGTAACCTTTAGATTTATATGCCACGTTTTGCCTCCGGGACGAAGCATAGGAAGTAGCACTGACAAGGTGTGGGATCGACGCGCATCTGGTCAGTCTCTTTTTTCGCGCAATAGGAAAGCCGAGGGAGGGGTTCGTATCATCCGTCACGCCCTGCCTGTAACCTTTTCAATGAAACGCGAATTAAGGGAGGTTAAAATATGTCAGTTAATGACAACCCGTTACAGAGGTATGCCGACGCTTGGGATGATCCAGAAAAGTTTATTCAGCCGCGAATTTCGCCGGAACTCGCTCAGTACATCCTGAAGGCACTGGATTACCTAGAAATTTCCGCGAAGGATGACCCAGATAAGGTTGAAAGAAAATTTCACGACCACGCAGAAGCGTTACTGATTGACATAATTTCAGATGCCCCTGAAGATGATTCTGTTTCAATCGACTTTGAAGAGGACGAGGTTCTGCCAAGCTTTTCGGTTCCCGTAGGTGGCTGGACTTGGTTCTGCGAGTTCCACGACACCTATGGACTTGCCGACGATAAGGAAGAAGCACTTTTCATGGCAGGGGCCCACCTGCATTATTTTCAAATAGATGAGGAAAAATGTAATCTGCACTTCAAACAGCATGGAAACGAATCTGAATAGCAATGAAGAAAATTGTAACAACTCTTCACAACTTGGCCGAGTTAGATTCTCAAGGCAAAAGTGAAGAAGCCCGACGATCTGTTTATGTAATTGAAGTTGTTCCTTATGAACATTCATGCAAATTTGACTTATACGTAGGGAGCACCTGGCATCCCGTGGAGTACCGGTATGAAGAACATAAAAGTGGAGGTCCAAAGGCGGCACATATTTTCAGGCGCAGAGCCACTGTTGGCGAGATTCGCTGGGATTTAATGACAGATTTCCCAAAGTTTCATTCGAAGGGTGCAGTTGAGCGAGCAGAACGTAGAGTTGCTTTATGGCTGGAGCATCAAGGTTTTGTTGTTAAATGCAATATGTTGAATCAGGACTAAGGATTTTGTAAATCAATCGCCTGTAACCCCGGCTCCCTCGCCAACGCCTCTTTCTCCAACTTCTTCAACTCAGTGAGCAGCACGTCATAGCCCTTCTCATTGACTACGGTGGCAGAGCCTAGGAACCTATTGAATTCTCTACCTGTGCGCACATCAAAGCGGACTCCCGATGTCTTTTGTCGGTTAGAGACGCTGATGAAGTAATCAGATTCATCATCGGTGGTGGAGAGCATGAGGAGTTTGTCGAAGTCCCATTCGCGAGTGTGGTTGGGGCCGGTGAAGATCAGGCGATCGGTGGTGAGCATGACAACGCCTTGGTCTTTATCTACTTGCAGCTCTTCACCGGGGATCACTTGACCGCGCATGGCACCGACGCGAAAGCGGATACCCGCGCCCACGGGGATGCTGACACCGGAGGAGCCGCCGACGTATTGCGAGGGTGTGCGACCGGTTTCATGAAAGATTCCGGTGGCAGACCAGAGAGTGTGTTCACCCTTTTTCTGCATGAGGGTGTTGGGGACAGAGTCTTGGCCATTAGATGCGGCGGTGAAGACGGTGATGATCTTCTTCAATGTTTCGAAATCTTCGCGCCAGATAGCAAGTGCTGCGTTGTGTGCTCTGGTGGCAGCCTTAGCTGCGCGCTTTGCCTTGAAGTCTGCGAAGAAGCCCATGGGTAAAGAGTAAGCGGGGGTGGGGACATTTAGGGGTGTGCGGGGAAACTTGTTTCTTTTCTCACTGCAAAGAAGTACTCTCCAATCCATGAACTGTCCATTTTGCGGAACTACTCTGGCCAAGGTGGCAGCAATTTGCCCAAGCTGCAAAATTCAGTTACCTGAATCTCGGTTATTCACGTACTACGCCGCGGCACTGGAAAGAGACAAATCACTATCGCAACCGGCGAAACGCTCCAAGCTTGACGCAATTGTCGAAACGGAAGCTGAAGCTCGCAAAACGCTACTTGAAGAAGCTAAAGAAAAAGCAAGAATTGAGGAAATTCGGCAGGTTACCGAAAAAGCTAAAGCTGACAAGGCCGCGAGGCTTCGGCAGCAAGCTGCTGCAGAAGATTCGCGAATCAAACGTGATCAATTTTTGAAGCAAAACGGAAAGAGAATAAAAATAACATCCGTCATAGGCGTGCTTGTTATTGCAGCAATTTTCGGCGCAAGTAGTTATCTGAAGCCCGGACTTCCAAAAGCGGCGGTTGCCAAGCCGGAAGTTAAGAATGAGCCATGTATCGCCCTTGGGATCGCGGCATCGCAAATCACCCCGCTCCTTAATTTAACTCTCGAGATGAGTAGGGACTCGGGTCTGTCGCCGCTTGAGATTAATTCTCTTGAAACAAAGGCACGCGGAATTCAAGTTGAGTTAATGGGGACAACCACTGGGCAAACGCAAGGTTTTCCGGCCCTAGAGGAGGCGATTCTTAAGCTGGGAGGGACTCTTGGTAATTACAAAAACTTATTGCAAGGTCTGAACACTGAATCAGAAATCATACAAAAGGCAACAGATCCGTTGAACAATCTCGCAATTCAGTCTCAAAGGGCCTGCAAATCTGCTGGCTTTGGCAATCAATTCAAAGAATACTCAGGATGGGATAATTAAAATGGGCGCTTTCTGTACATGCACTGTGGACATAATTTCAAAATCTGGTTTTTCTATGCGAGAAGGTATCGCGTACTGCAACCATTGTTCTAAGCCTGAAGTTAGTTCCAGTTCGAATACTCCTGTTAAGGCCCAAGGGGCTGGGAACCTCATTACAGATCTCTTCGATTTTAAATTCGAAAAGTTTGTATCGGTTGCCTACTTCCAGTTGCTTTATGCAATCTCTGTAATCCTTTGGACGATTGTCGCCGTCGTCGCTCTATTCTTCTTCTGGAGTTATTCTTCCGACCTGTCGGGTGGACTTGTGTTTCTCTTTACTCTCGTTATCCCTGGGGTCTACTTTTTGGTCTTGATTTATACGCGGATGAGCATCGAATTAATTGTCAATTTCTTTCAAATTGGCAAAGACATCAAATCTCTGCGGGACGCTGACCAATAAAAAACCCGCAGATCGCTCTGCGGGTTTTTCTCTGTAGCTCGCGCTAGAGAGCACCATTGACTAAGTGCATTAAGAGTATCAACACAATCCACATTTACATCTGTTTTTTCCTAATCCACAGGTAGAAAAAAACTCTGAATGAACTGTGAGTAACTCACTTACCTTCCGCTTGTGTCTCGCTGTAGCTCAGCGGATAGAGCGCGCCATTGACTAAGGCGTAGTCGTGGGTTCGAATCCCGCCAGCGAGACGCATACTTAGAGGCCCCGGGACTAGTCACCTGGGGCTTTTTTGTTAGACCTCGATCAGAGGTTTTGCGGCATCGGATAAACGGAAGCCGACGCTGCGAATAACCGAGATTACTTCGGGGCCGCCGCCTTCGCGGATCTTCTTACGTAATCGTGATGCATGGGTGTCGACCAATTGATTGGTGCCGACGCCTTTCATGACACCGATTGCTTCCAGGATTTGATTGCGGGAGAAGATGCGGTGTGGGTTCTCCATCAGTAGTTGCAAGAACTGGTACTCGGTATTTGTTAAGTGCAGTTCGATTTGGTCGATAGAGAATTGATGAGCACTTAGGTCCATGCGCATGGGGCCCCAGATAAGGACATTGGCGCGAGGTGCGCGCTGGCTCTGGCCACGGGCAATTTGTTGGTTGACGCGGGCAATTAGGATTTTGTTGTTAATCGGCTTACTTACATAGTCATCGGCGCCGGCAGACATGACCATGACATCGTCAATGACTTCGCTGCGGTTTGTGAGCATCAGGATAGGAACTGTCGATTCTGCGCGCAGTATGCGGCAGAGCTCAAGACCGCGTAGTGGCATTGATTTGATGTGAATGATGACGAGGCTGATCTCTTTATTGTCAAAGATTTCTTTCGCTTCCATAGGAGAGGCGGTGTCGGTGACTTTAAGTCCCATCACCTCGAGTTGTAAGCGAATAGCAAGACGATCGCTCTCTTCATCTTCAACAAGCAGCACAAATACAGGGGAGCTATCTACTTCTGGTTTTTCGACCACGCTTGATGGTAGCCCCGGATACTTACGAAAAGATGACTTCGGTCACGTAATTCTAAAGTGTGGGGAGAACCCGAGGGCTGGCACTCATTACATGGAGCGTAGAACTGCGGTGACTTTTCCTAAGATTTCGCAGGTGTCGCCATCAATGGGCGCAAATGCATCATTTGCAGGTAGTAACCAGATGTGGCCACCTTTGCGCGAGAAGGTCTTGACCGTTGCTTCGCCATCAATCATTGCGGCAACGATTTCGCCGTTGTTGGCATCTTTCTGTTGGCGAATAACAACATAATCTCCGTCGCAGATTGCGGCATCGATCATTGATTCACCTTTAACTTTCAACATGAAGAGATCGCCTTTGCCGACAAGTGATTCGGGAAGTGGCAGCGTCTCTTCAACTTGTTGATCTGCAGTGATGGGCACACCGGCTGCAATAGAGCCCACCAGTGGGATGAAGCGGGTCTTATCGGTATGGGCACTGTCGCCGGAGAGATGCTCAGGAAGAACAACTTCCATGGCGCGGCCACGGTTCTCATCGCGGCGGATGAAGCCTTTTTCTTCCAAGATATCGAGCTGGTATTTGACCGAGGCGGGGGAGTTCAGGCCGGCGGCATCGCCGATCTCGCGCATGGAAGGGGCATAGCCCTGGGACTCAGAGGAGCTCTTGATGAACTCAAGGATCGAAATCTGGCGAGCCGAAAGCTCAGCCTTGGCTGGGGGAGTCTGCTTTTTGGTCATGCACATAGTCTTCCACAGGATGGGGATAAATTCAAACAAATGTTCGAAAATAACTTGCGGGTGTCGGTGGGGGGTTGTATTGTTTTCCTATCGAACAAGTGTTCGAAAACCTTCCCCAAGGTTTAAGAAGTAGCAGGAGATCAGGACCATGAGCGCTATAACCCTTAACCACTCTAAAGTCAGTGAATGGCAAGGCTTTCACGCAAGCGACGCTAACTTCCGTCCGTCCGGCGCTTCACTCAATCGCCGTGGTCGCTTAGCTCGCACCCTTGTGGTCCTCTCTCTTGCCATCGTCCTTGGCTCCCTTGTCAGTGCAAAAGCAGGGGCGGGCACCGAGGTAGTTCCAGCTGCGGCAGGCTCATTTATCACCGTCACTGTGGCGCCGGGTGAGACCTTGTGGTCGCTGGCCGCTCGCGTTGAGCACGATGGAGATACGCGCTCGCTGGTTTCCCAGATTGTTTCAGTTAACTCACTGGCTTCTGTCGATGTAACAGCTGGCCAGAAGATCCGTATCCCGCTTAAGTAAGCTTCCCGTCCCATAGCGGGGCATGGGGCGCGACACGCGGGGGCAACCCGGGCGTCATCCTGCAGACTCTCAAGAAATACTTTATAGTTCCTACTAGATGTAGGGGTCGAAGGCGCTAAAACTTCCATTAGTAGTGTTTTTACGGTAGTTTAGCCAATTCGCCAATACAGCTAAAAAATGGAAATTCTAGGTATTTCGAAGGGAGACACGCCGAAATGATTTGTCCGTTCTGCAGACATGATGATTCTCGAGTCGTCGACTCCCGTCCGGTGGTCGATGGCACAGAAATCCGCCGCCGCCGCGAATGCCCAAAGTGTGGACAGCGCTTTTCTACCCAAGAGGTAGCGCTGCTCAACATCATCAAGCGATCAGGTGCGACCGAGCCATTTAGCCGCGAGAAAGTTCTTGTGGGCGTGCGCAAGGCGTGCCAGGGTCGCCCAGTAAATGAAGATGATTTGGTTTTGCTTGCCCAACGAGTCGAAGAGACCCTTCGCGGAACTGGTCAGGCAGAAATCGAAGCTCAAGAAGTAGGAATGGCAATTCTTGCGCCACTACGCGAACTCGATGAGGTTGCTTACCTCCGATACGCCTCTGTGTACCGTAACTTTGCCTCCCTTGAAGATTTCGAAGGTGAGATAGCACTTCTCCGCGCACTACCTTCGAATGCAACTCAGGCAACACCAGCATCACAAGTAAGAACACCAGATACATCAACAAAATCACCAGCAACACTTAATCAGAAGACGGGGAAATAACACATGTCAGAGACGGTCATCAACCGACCAGCATCGAAATTTAAGACCGGCAAAGGTCTTACTATCGATCGTATTTACACAACAGAAGGCATTCACCCATACGACCAGGTCACATGGGAACGCCGCGATGTTGTTCAACAGAATTGGAAGACAGGCGAAGTTGTTTTCGAACAACGCGGTGTTGAGTATGCAGACTTCTGGTCTGTTAATGCTTCAACAATCGTAACGACCAAGTACTTCCGTGGAGCAGTCGGTGCTGAGAACCGCGAATGGTCACTCAAGCAAGTTATTGACCGCGTAGTTTTGACATACACAAAAGCTGGAAAAGAGTTCGGTTACTTTGCAACTGAGAAAGATGCAACAATTTTCGAGCACGAACTTACCTACATGCTCTTGCATCAGATCTTCTCATTTAACTCACCAGTATGGTTTAACGTCGGAACTGCCTCCCCGCAGCAAGTTTCTGCATGTTTTATCTTGTCTGTTGATGACACTATGGAATCAATCCTTAACTGGTATCGCGAAGAAGGAATGATCTTTAAGGGCGGTTCTGGTGCCGGTCTTAACCTTTCACGTATTCGTTCATCAAAGGAGCTACTGAAGTCAGGTGGAACAGCATCTGGTCCAGTTTCATTCATGCGCGGTGCTGACGCATCTGCAGGAACAATTAAGTCTGGTGGCGCAACCCGTCGCGCTGCAAAGATGGTTGTTCTCGATGTTGATCACCCAGATATCGAAGAGTTCATTGAGACCAAGGTTTCAGAAGAGCAGAAGATTCGCGCACTACGCGATGCAGGTTTTGATATGGACTTGGGTGGAAAAGACATCATCTCTGTTCAATATCAGAATGCAAATAACTCAGTTCGCGTAAGCGATGAGTTCATGCGTGCATACGAGAGCGGTTCAGAGTTCGGTCTTAAGGCTCGCTCAACTGGCGAAGTTATCGAGACAACAGATGCTCGCAAGCTCTTCCGCAAGATGGCAGAAGCTGCATGGGCATGTGCTGATCCTGGAATCCAGTACGACGACACCATCAATGATTGGCACACCAACCCAGAGACAGGTCGCATCAATGCGTCAAACCCTTGCTCTGAGTACATGTCACTAGATAACTCATCATGTAACTTGGCTTCACTTAACTTGATGAAGTTCCTCAAGGCAGATGGTTCATTCGATGCAAAGACATTCGGTAAGGCATCAGAGATGATCATTACCGCGATGGATATCTCAATCTGTTTCGCAGATTTCCCAACTGAAGCAATTGGCGAGACAACTCGTGCATACCGTCAGCTCGGAATCGGATACGCAAACCTTGGCGCGCTTCTTATGGCATCAGGTCTTGCATATGACTCAGAGGGTGGACGCGCACTTGCTGGTGCAATCACTTCACTTCTTACAGGTATCACTTACAAGCGCTCAGCAGAACTCGCTGGCATTGTTGGTCCATACGATGGCTTTGCACGCAATGCAACAGCGCACGCTCGCGTAATGCGCAAGCACGCTTCAGCATCATCAGCTGCTCGCCAAGAGACCACACTCGATATCGATGTATGGACAGAGGCGAACAAGGCGTGGGATGCATGCCTTTCAACAGGTGATAAGAACGGATGGCGCAATGCGCAGATCTCAGTTCTTGCACCAACAGGAACAATCGGTCTCATGATGGATTGCGATACAACTGGTATCGAACCTGACTTCTCACTCGTTAAGTTTAAGAAGCTTGTCGGTGGCGGTTCAATGCAGATTGTGAACCAGACAGTTCCAGCGGCTCTTCGCAAGCTTGGCTACACAGAAGAGACCATCGAAGCAATCGTTGAATTTATTGCTGCAAATGGACACGTCATTGATGCTCCAGGACTTAAGACAGAGCACTACGACGTATTCGACTGCGCTCTCGGTGCACGTTCAATTGCTCCAATGGGCCACGTGCGCATGATGGCTGCATGTCAGCCATTCCTTTCAGGTGCAATCTCAAAGACAGTTAACCTTCCAGAAGATGCAACAGTGGAAGAAGTTGAAGAGGTTTACTACGAAGGTTGGAAGCTCGGACTTAAGGCACTCGCTGTATACCGCGATAACTGCAAGGTCGGTCAGCCACTTTCTGATGGAAAGGCTAAGAAGAAAGATGCTCCTGTCGAAGCGGTTGCAGAACCAGTTCGCAAGCGCCTTCCAAAGTCACGTCCATCAACAACAACATCGTTCTCAGTTGGAGGCGCAGAGGGTTACATGACCGCTGGTGCATATGCTGATGGCGCACTCGGTGAAGTCTTCTTGAAGCTCGGTAAGCAAGGATCAACTCTTGCCGGTGTCATGGATGCATTCTCAATCGCAGTATCTATCGGACTTCAGTACGGAGTTCCGCTAGAGACATTCGTTGAGAAGTTCACCAACCTTCGCTTCGAACCAGCAGGCATGACAGATGATGCAGATATCCGCATGGCGCAATCCATGATGGATTACATCTTCCGTCGCTTGGCACTTGATTACTTGCCATTCGAAGAGCGTTCAGCAATGGGCCTCTACACAGCAGCAGAGCGTGCAGCAGCCCTTGATAACGGTGGCGAGTACGTGCAGATTGCAAAGGAAACCGATAGCCCAAAAGCGGCTGCGGCTGTGGTGGCTCCTGCGGCTGTAAAAGCTGAGGCACCAAAGCCGGTAGCGGTAAAAATTGAGCCAGCACCATTGGCATCAACAATTGGTTCATCATCTGATCTCCTCGAGTCAATGGGAATCAAATCTGATGCACCACTCTGCATGACATGTGGAGTAAAGATGCGTATGTCAGGTGCTTGCTTTGTATGCGAAGGATGCGGAAACACATCTGGTTGCAGCTAATATATAGCTAGTTGGATTTGTCCAACCCCGTTCAAAGGCCCTGCTGAGAAATCAGCGGGGCCTTTGCATTGCCCGCCATGTTTTTGAACCTTCCATAAGGCGGTAGAATTCAGTCGTTGTTATCGGGGTCGATGTAATTTCGAACCGGCGGTTATAGTCCGCGACCCGCACACATCCAGTGGGCGGTTGACTCAGTGAAACTCTGAGACCGACGGTTAAAGTCCGGATGAGAGATAACAGCGGAATCGGTGCACCATGTTTATCGATGACGCCTACGCGCATCTTGCCGCCTTATGCCGTTCTGGCCAGGGCGCCAGTTCACCCAACCCAAATGTTTCAGCTGCTATCTATTCATCCGATGGCGCACTTATCGCCGATGGATTACATAACCGCACGCACTCTGTTGATCACGCCGAAGTTGTTGCGCTAAAGAAAGCGGGAGCAGCAGCGCGCGGTGCAACGATGGTGGTCTCACTTGAACCATGTGCACATACCGGAACAACACCACCTTGTACGCAGGCAATTATCGATGCCGGAATTTCGAAAGTCATTTATGCAGTAACGGATCCAAACCCAATTGCCGCAGGCGGTGCGAAGGTACTTACCGATGCCGGCATCGCAGTCGAATATCGTGCCAGCGCCGAAGTTGAATTTGCTCAGCGTGCATGGCTGACAAAACAGGTGCTTGGTCGCCCGCTGATGATCTGGAAAGTTGCTACAACTCTTGATAGCAAAGTCGCGGCAAGTGATGGAACATCACAATGGATTAGCGGCCCCGAATCACGCGAAGATGTGCAGGTGCTGCGCGCTCACTCTGATGCGATTTTGATTGGAACAAATACCGCACTCGTTGATAATCCACATTTAATCCCTCGTGGCCACGCTGCGCGCCCAGTGCGTATTGTCTGCGGTGAACAAGTTGTGCCACCCACCAACCGAGTATTTGATAATGAAGCCCGCACCATTGTGGTGAAATCAAAGTCAATTCCAGAGCTGATGAAAGTTCTTAAGGATGAAGGATTTAGCCAGGTACTTGTAGAAGCCGGACCAACGCTGGGATCGGCTCTGATGGCAACTGGAAATATCGATGAGCTTATTGTGTATCAGGCGCCCAAATTACTCGGTGCCGGAAAAGAATTTGTGAGCCATTTAGGTATTTCCACCCTGGAAGATCACATCGGGCTAGAACTTATCAGCGTTGAACAATTTGGTAGCGATACCAAATCCCATTACCGAATAGTGAATGGGCGATAAATGTTTACTGGACTCATTACTGAACTTGGTAGCGTGCAATCGATTACCCGTGGCGAAAGCTCTGCCATCTTCACTATTGCTGCCCCTAAATCAGTTGCTGGCTTAACTATTGGAGATTCGATTGCGGTCAATGGCGTCTGCCTAACCGCCACATCCAATACTGATAATTCATTTACCGCCGATGTCATGATTCAGACGCTGAATCTGACTTCACTTTCTGATGTAGAAGTTGGCTCACCAGTAAATCTAGAGTTGGCCGCCAAGCTCGATATGCGTATGGGCGGACATATTGTGCAAGGACATGTCGATGGTGTGGCCGAAGTTGTAGCGCTCACACCTGGCGAAAAATGGGCGCAGTTGGAAATCACGATGCCTGCGGCGTTAATGAAATATGTTGTTGCCCAAGGCTCGATCACACTCGATGGCGTATCACTGACCGTGGGTGCACTCGATGATGCAACCAATGGCGTTACCGTCTGGCTCATTCCAGAGACACTTGCTAATACCAACTTGTCATCAAAATCTGCAGGCTCGAAGATCAATGTTGAAGTAGATGTTCTGGCTAAATATGTAGAGCGGCTCTTGAATAAGGGGGTTGCTGGTGGAAATTAATTTCGCAGATAGCCTGGAAAGATATGCTCGCGGTGAAATGCTGATTGTCGTTGATGATCACGATCGCGAGAATGAAGGCGACCTCATCATGTTGGCCCAGCATGCAACTGCTGAGAAAACAGCTTTTATGGTCCGCCACACCACCGGAATTCTCTGTGTTGCTATTACCGCCGCCCAAGCACATCGCCTGCGTCTGCCGTATATGGTCGAACAGAATCAGGATGCACGAAAGACGGCGTTCACTGTTTCGGTAGATCTAGCTAAGGGAGTTACAACAGGAGTCAGTGCGCAAGAGCGCACCGCAACTATTCGTGCGCTGGCAAGTGAAACATCTGCGGCAACGGATTTCATTCGCCCTGGACATATTTTTCCGCTGATTGCGCACGCCGATGGTTTAGCTGCGCGACAAGGCCACACCGAAGCTGGTGTTGCCCTGGCAGAGCTCACGGGATCTCAACCAGCTGCGCTGCTCTCTGAAATTGTTGGCGCCGATGGCTCAATGGCGCGCGGGCAAGAGCTGGTCGATTTTGCAAATCAGTATCAGATTCCAATTGTTTCCATTGCAGATATTCGTGAATATCAAATCAAACTCGATCACAACCCAGCCGCGGTGAAATTTGAACCTCATCAATTTGAATGGGTGCAGGTGCCACTTCGCAGCGCCGAGTGGGATATCGCAACCTATCCATCGTTGAAGCACCGCGAACAAGTTGTCATGCGCTTTTGTCGCGAAGATAAAGTTCCACTGGTACGTATTCACTCTGAGTGCTTTACCGGCGATGTTGTGCATTCACAACGCTGCGATTGCGGCCAACAACTCGATGCATCGATTGCCGCCATTGAGGCGCACGGCTGCGGATATGTTATTTATATTCGTGACCACGAAGGCCGGGGGATTGGCCTTACTGAAAAGCTCAAGGCATATACCTTGCAGAACGAGGGACTTGATACCGTCGATGCCAACCTTGAACTAGGACATGTAGTCGATTCTCGC
The DNA here is from genome assembly GCA_027483765.1 of Streptomycetaceae bacterium. GTDB lineage: Bacteria > Actinomycetota > Actinomycetes > Nanopelagicales > Nanopelagicaceae > Planktophila. The sequence goes on along the minus strand of JAIXTW010000010.1, from coordinate 184,081 downwards.
GATTGGTCAGAGGCGATTGCGATTTTGAAGAGCCTTGATCTTCAAGAGATTACCTTGCTCACTAATAATCCAGAGAAGATTCGGGCTGTTACTGAAAGTGGAATCACCTGCGAACAACGCTCATTGGTAATTGAGGCAAATGAATTTAATAAGAAGTACTTGTCTACTAAGGCAGAACGTCTTGGACATATTCGCACAACAGGGAGTAAGTAAATGGCCGGCCAAGCACCTGAGATCAGAGTTCCGCAGTTACCTAAGGCAAAAATTGCCATCATCTCTTCTTCATGGCACCCAGAGATCTGTGACGATTTAGTTGCTGGCGCTATGCGCGCACTAGAGGCCGCACATGTGAAGAAGATAAAGACTGTCTATGTTCCGGGCTCTTTTGAAATTCCCTTAGCTGCCCAAAAAATGTTTGAAAAAGGGTACGACGCAGTCGTTGCCGTTGGCCTAGTGCTCAAGGGTGAGACACCACATTTTGATTATGTTTGCCAAGGCGTTACCCAAGGAGTTATCGATGTCTCATTGAAATTCTCTAAGCCAATCGGCTACGGAGTCTTAATGTGTAACGACCTCGACCAAGCTATCGCCCGCGCTGGACGACCAGGAAGTAAAGAAGATAAGGGTTTTGATAGCGCGCTAGCGGCGCTAAAACTTCTAGAAATCTAAAGTCTGGAACTCTAAAGTCTGGAAGTAAGAATTCCCTGAACTTCATCCTTAGTGGGAGCGATTGGATTATTTCCGGTTACTGAGTCTGCCAGCACAGTTGTTGCAATATCAGCGATCATCTCTTGCTTAACGCCGTAGTGTGAAAGCGAATTTCGAATATTGATTGAATCCGCTAAGTCGCGTACCGCTGCAATCGCAGTCGTTGAATTTGCAGAAACTCCCATATCGTTTCCGACAGTTGCGTAGATATCACTGACTTCGCGGGCATTAAATTCCATCACTTCAGGCAAGACAGTAGCGAGTGCTTCACCATGTGCAGCGCCCACGTGAGCAGAGACTGAGTGAGCAATACCGTGTACTAAACCAAGTCCGGAGAGTGTGAGCGCAAGTCCAGCTAAGTGTGCGCCCATCAACATATCGCCACGAGCTTCCACGTTGCTACCTTCTTTAACAGCGATAGGAAGTGCGCGAGAAATTAATTTAATTGCTTCATGTGCATAGGCTGCTGAAACTGGAGTGCGACCTTTTGATGTCAATGATTCGATTGCGTGGGTAAGTGCATCAATTCCGGTGCCGGCAGTTGGGCGTGCAGGAAGTCCTAGCGTTAACTCAGGATCCAAAATTGCAGCTACTGGAGTAGTGCTGGCATCGCCCACATAGAACTTGCATTGTCTGATTGGGTCATCGATAACGCCCCAGTTATTTGTCTCTGAGCCGGTTCCTGAAGTTGTCGGAATTGCGATGATAGGCAGCGCTGGTTTTTCCGGAGTGATCGAGTAATCAAAGCGCGCTGATGAAAATGACGGGTTAGCGCCAACTAGTGCGATTCCTTTTGAAGAATCAAGTGAGGACCCACCACCCAGTGCGACGATGCAATCTGCTCCAAAAGTAACCGCTACTTTCGCTGCCGCATCAATCAGCGTCGTTGTTGGGTTTGGCTTGATTTCACTGTACGAAGCAGTCTCGATACCTGCGCTAGCTAAGATTTTTTCGACAGTAGCAAGAACGCCGGCCGCAGCCACTCCCGGATCAGTAACGATAAAGACCTTCTTCTTACCTAGGCCAGCAACAATTTCTGGCAGCTGCGAAATAGATCCTGCACCAAATCTAATGTTTACCGAGCCAGGTGTAAGTGTAAATGCGTTCATGAGCTGCCTTTTCTGTGTGGTTTCTTCTGTGTGGTTTCTTTTATGTGGTTTCTTAGTTAGTTGCGATCAGTGATTTGGTAATGCGTTCAGATGCTTTCATCATTTCAAGTGCTGCAGGGATAAGGTGTTGCTCGAAGCGGGCCTTGGGAGCTGCCACGTTAAGCGCAGCAACTATTGAACCACTAAAGTCTCGAATCGGAACGGAAGCTCCAACCAGCCCTGGTTCGTATTCTTCTACGACGGTTGCATAACCATCTTTTCTGATTTTGTTAAGAGTTGTTAAAAGTTCGGCGCCAGTCTTTGTGAGGCAGTTTGTAGGAGCCCCAGCAATCTTTTTGTTGAGTGGGTAAAGTTTTTCGATTTGTTCATCAGTTAACCCAGATAATAAAACGCGACCAGATGAAGTCATATAAGAAGGTGCAGCTACTCCCATCCAACTTAGCGCTCTAAATCCATGCACCGGTGATTCCGATTGAATCGTAATAATTTCTAACCCTTGCAAGACTGTCAGATGAACCGTCTCGCCAAATTTATGTACCAGTCCATGCATCTCACCCCGTGATGCCGAAACTAATTGCGCTTCAAAGGTAAATCGCGCAATTGCATAGAGTCGTGGCCCAACAACAACGCCCGGACCTTGTCTTAATAACAATCCGTTATCTAAAAGGCGAGAAATTGCGCGCGAGATCTGACTTTTTTCACGGTTAGTTGCGATTGCAAGATCACCATTGCGTTGCGGAACCGGCGCAGCGGCAGCGACAGCCTCAATAATTTCGAGATCTCGCTCCAAACCGTTGTTTCGCACCGGGGTATTAGCCATGTTGCAGACAGTACAACTCTTGGTGCGCCTATTGCAACAACCCCGCACCTTGGAGCAATATGACGCTCGTGAAAACCGAAGACTTCATCGTGCCACTGACGCCGCCGAGCCTTCTTGAATTTATTGAGCTCCAGCGCGAGAAAATTACGCTGGCTGTAATCGCTCAGGTGGAATTAATTCTGCTTGTCATGGCGATCGTCTCTGTCACTGCAATTCTCACGGGACTACTCGTTTGGAAATCAAATGCAGCATCAGAGGCGATTACAGGATTCTGGTCAATCGTTTTCACCATTCCTTCGCTAGCAATGTGTGTCTTCTTTATTGGACCATTCGGCCTTGGTTGGCTGCCTGCGGTAATCGCACTTGTTCTCTACGGACAGCTGCCAGTTGTTCGTAACACAATCGTGGGTTTGAGATCTATCGATCCAGCAATTATGGAATCAGCTGCTGCCATGGGAATGAAACCATTTACCGTTCTGCGCAAGATTCAATTTCCACTTGCCTGGCCAGTCATCATGGTCGGAATTCGCGTTTCTGCGATGTTGATCTTTGGTATCTCAGCAATCGCCGCGTATGTAGGTGGCCCTGGACTCGGAGATTATCTCTTTAGTGGTTTAGCAAACTTGGGTTCATTTAACTCGATGAACCAAACTCTGGTAGGCGCATTTGGAATCACCATTCTTGCGCTCATTTTCGATGGACTTTTTGTTATCGTGCGACGCGTCACAACACCAAGGGGGCTCCGTGTCTAATTCAACTCAAGGTCAAGAAATCAGACTTGAACAACTGACAAAGAGATATCCAAATACCCAAAAGGATGCCGTCTCTGAGTTCAACCTTGTCATTCCTGCAGGTGAGTGCGTGGTCTTTGTTGGCCCATCAGGGTGCGGAAAAACAACGACCATGAAGATGATTAACCGTATTATTGAACCTACTTCGGGCCGTATCGTTATTGGTGGCGAAGATGTGACAAAGACTCCGGCTCACGAATTGCGTCGCAATATTGGTTACGTTATTCAACAAATCGGACTCTTTCCACATATGACCATTGCAGATAACGTCGCTACCGTTCCGCAACTTTTGGGCTGGGAAAAGAACAAGACCCGTGCCCGTGTTGCTGAATTACTTGAACTTGTTGGCCTTGATCCTGCTGAGTACGGCAAGCGCTATCCAAAGCAACTCTCTGGCGGTCAACAACAGCGCGTTGGTGTGGCTCGCGCACTAGCTGCAGATCCTGCAGTGTTATTGATGGATGAACCATTTGGTGCAACAGATCCCATCACACGCGTTCGCCTGCAGAAAGAATTCCGTGCGCTGCAACGCGAACTCAAGAAAACTGTTGTCTTCGTAACGCACGATTTCGAAGAAGCACTCCTGCTCGGAGATCGCATCGCTGTTTTGTCAGAACAATCAAAGGTGGAGCAGTATGGAACTCCACTCGAGATTCTCTCTGCACCTGCAACGAAGAAGGTAGAGAGCTTTGTTGGTGGAGCCGCCAGCGTACGTATGCTCGGTTTGGTCTCACTTGCTTCTGTCTCAGTTGCCTCCGGCACTGTCGATGGGCCAACATTGCCAGAAACTGCAACGCTGCGCGAAGCGATGGAAGGGTTCATCACTGGCGCTAAAGCAATCAATATCGGCACTCGTGGCCACCTCACCTTCGAAGCGCTACAGAGTGCGATCTCTCAGACTCGAGAGGATGCGAAGTAAGAAATGGCAAAAGTAATGGCGCAACCGAATTTGACGGCGGGATCAATGTATTCGCAATCCGCGCGTCTTATTTTTAAGCGCCATCGTTCTTTAATTATTCAACCCATTCTTATCATCGTGCTATCTGTAACGCTTGCAGTTGTTTTAAGTAATGCAACGCTTGATGTGATTGAACAAGTCACAATCAATCCAACCTTTATCTTTGCTGCGATTAAAGATCATTTAATCCTTTCATTTGCATCCGCGGCCATCATCATGGCCGTTGCCGTACCTGCCGGAATCGCACTTACTCGTCAGAAACTAAAGAAATTCACACCCCTTGTGCTGATCTTGGCCAATATCGGTCAGGCATTTCCAGCGGTCGGGCTATTGATTCTTAGTGGAATCTTGTTTGGTTTTGGAAAACCAGTTGCAATCTTTACCTTCGCAGCCTTTGGAATTTTGCCCATTCTTCGCAACACCATCGTCGGGTTGCAAGAGATTGACCCATTCATCATCGAATCGGCAAAGGGAATGGGAATGACAGCTCGACAAGCGCTGCGCCAGATTGAATTGCCTTTGGCCGTTCCAGTAATCCTGGCCGGTGTTCGCACCACACTGATTCTTACCGTTGGAGTAGCCACACTCGGTGTCTTCGTCAACGGTGGAGGTCTGGGAACGCTCATTATTCCTGGACTTAAGCTCAATCGGGAACTCGTAATAGTCACCGGAGGTTTGCTCACTGTCATAGTGGCATTCACGATGGATTGGCTGGCACGAGTTGCTGAAGAACTCCTTCGACCACGAGGGATTTAATACCTAGGAAGGGTAAAAAATGCAGGTAAAAAGCCACAAAGTAGTTGCTGTAGCAGCTGCAATTGCTCTCGCAGTTGTTGGAACGCTAGCAACATCATCTTCAGCTAACGCAGCTGGAACTTCCCTTAAGGGAGTAAAAATCACTGTAGGTTCGAAGGACTTCACTGAGTCAATCGTTCTTTCAAAGATTATTAAGCAGCTTGTCATCGCTAACGGCGGTCAAGTTGTCGATAAGACAAACATCAAGGGATCTGCCACAACTCGTGAAGCACTCGTTAAGGGTGAAATCCACGCATACTGGGAGTACACCGGAACAGCATGGTTGGTTTATCAGAAGCAGACTGATGTAAACATCTCTCCAAAGGATATGTACACAAAGGTTGCTGCTGGAGATAAGAAGGCCAAAGTTAAGTGGCTTCCAATGACTTCATTTAACAACACATACGCATGGGCAATCACTAAGGCAAATGCAACTAAGTATGGAATCAAGACATACTCAGATCTAGCAAAGAAGCTTCCTGCAGGTTCTGCATGGTGCGTTGAGTCTGAGTTCCAGAGCCGTCCAGATGGTTGGGCAGGATTTAAGACCAAGTACGGTATCTCTGATTCAAATATCGAAACTAAGGTCCTAGACACTGGTGCTATCTACCAGGCAACAAAGGATGGACAGTGCATGGTTGGTGAAGTATTCGCAACTGACGGACGCATCGGAGCCCTTGGCTTGATGGTTCCACAGGAAGATATTGCTTACTTCCCACCATACAACGCTGCAATCACCATCACTGAAGCAACTGCAAAGAAGTACCCAAACCTAGTCAAGGTACTTACACCAATTGCAGGAAAGATCAGCAACGGCACAATGCAGAACCTCAATGCTCGCATTGACGTTCTCGGTGAAGATGCAGATGAAGTTGCAAAGAGCTTCATCCGTGCAGCTGGTTTGGTGAAGTAAAGAACAATGATTGAAATCCAGATCGGGGAAGGCTTTGTGGGCAGTGGCCCTAATGCGGCTCATACGAACACAATTCTCGGAGCTCGATCTGGACCCGCGGGAGTGGCTTGGGCAACTGCCCTTGCCACTCCGCGTGCGGGGCACGTCCCATTTATGGTTGTTGCGCAACCAGGTATTGCAGTGACTCCACCAACGCTCTTCGTAAATAAAGCAGCGGTGGAAAGTGATCAACACGGTCTACTTACATGGGGCGCTGCACAAGCTGGCGTCGCTGCCGGAGTCGGAGATGCACTTCGCAACGGTGTCATTGATGTAGCACAGACAGATCACTTAATAATTGTTGCGGCGGTATGGCTTAACCCAACTGCGAATGATGAAGAGGAAGTATTTCGCAATCAGCGTCAAGCCATGATTGATGCGCTCACCAACGGCAAGAATGGAAAACCGACTGCTGCCGACGTTATGAAGGCAACAGAGAACGTTTCCAATCCATTTTTTAGACAAAATTAATCGCCACTAACGAAAGATTTATTACGCAGCCATGAAGATCACAAATATTCGTTTCGAGCGAGCCACACTCGAGCTTGATCCGCCGTTCTGCCCGAATTGGGATCCAACTCCGCGTAGAACTTTTGCTGCCACTCTGACCATCCTAGAAACTGATGGGGGAGTAATTGGTTATGGCGCCGGCGATGATATGACTGGCTTCGACGGATATGAAAAGCATTTCATTGGCAAAGATCTCTTCGATATTCAAGAGCATGTACGCGCGCTAGAGACTATTACTTTCCATGCCGGGCGCTATTGGCCAATCGAAGTAGCGATTTGGGATGCCATTGGTAAGGCTAAGAACGAGACCGTCGCTTCACTTTTTGGTGGCGCTGAAGATTCAATTCCAGCCTATGCCTCAACAGGTGCAATCATGAGCGCTGCGGAACGAGCACAGAGCGCTGTTGCAATTCGCAATGCAGGTTTTAAAGCGATGAAGATTCGCGTGCCACAAACACAGCTTGACCTTGGTATTGAAACTCTCAAATTAATTCGCGAGGCTGTTGGTTCAGATCTTGAAATTATGGTTGATCTTAATCAAGCCTGGCGGATGCCCGGAGATACCCGTAAATCAATTAGCGTTGAAACAGCGATGAAGTTTGTCGATGCCGCCGTTGATTACGGGGTGTACTGGATTGAAGAACCGCTACCGATGGAAGATGTCGAAGGTTTGAAAAAATTACGTGGGCGCGGCACGCGTATTGCGGGCGGTGAAATGGTGCGCACTATCCATGAAATCAACACACTCATTGAAAGCGATGCACTCGATGTAATTCAAGCAGATGTTGTTTTAGCTGCCGGTATGGAGAAATCACGCGAAATCGCCCGCCGAGCAAATGCGCGCGGCCATGTATTTACTCCACACACGTGGTCCAATGGTTATGGGCTAGCGGCAAACCTTCAGGTCACAGCAGGAATTGGTGGCGCACCATTTATTGAATTCCCATATGACCCACCTACCTGGACCAATGAACGCCGAGATTTCTTAATGGCAAAGCCGCTTACTGTTGAAAGTGATGGATTACTCCATGTTCCTGCCGGACCTGGACTTGGAATTGAACCAAACTGGTCTTATTTCAAACAACCTGTTGCCTAAGGAGAAAAAATGACTCTCGATAAAGATGCTTGGGTAAAGCGTGCGCTGGAGTTAAAGCCAGAGGCGCGTATGTATATCAATGGCGCATATGTCGATGCTGCATCTGGCAAAACCTTTGACGATATTTCTCCGCGCGATCAGCGCGTGATTGCAAAAATTGCAGCCGGTGATACCGAAGATGTAAATCGTGCTGTGGCAGCTGCAAAATCTGCATTTGATTCTGGCATCTGGCGTGAGATGAACCCAAGAGATAAGAAAGCGATTTTGCTCAAGTGGGCCGATCTCATCCGCGAACATCAAGAAGAGTTAGCCCTGCTGGAAACGCTTGATGTTGGAAAGCCAATCTCTGATTCACTCAATGTCGATGTCATGGGTTGTGCGCGTACAGTGCAGTGGTACGGCGAAGCAATAGATAAAACCTACGATGAAATTGCACCAGCCCCACGTAACGCACTTGCCATGATTACCCGCGAACCACTTGGCGTAATTGGCGCAGTTGTTCCGTGGAACTACCCAATGATTATCGCTTCCTGGAAAGTTGCCCCAGCGTTAGCTATGGGAAATAGCGTGGTGCTTAAGCCAGCAGAGCAATCATCACTTTCGGCAATTCTGCTTGCGCGCCTTGCAACCGAAGCTGGTTTGCCAAACGGAGTCTTTAACGTAGTTACTGGTCTTGGGCCAGAAGCTGGACAAGCGTTGGCGCGTCATATGGATGTGGCGAAATTGGCATTTACTGGAAGCGGTCCAACTGGTCGCAAGATGCTGCAGTACGCCGCGGAATCAAATATGAAACAAGTAGCACTTGAACTCGGTGGCAAGAGTCCGCAGGTGGTCCTTGATGATGTCAAAGATCTTGATGCATGTGCCTCAACTATTGGGTGGGGTATTTACTACAACGCAGGGCAGACATGTAATGCTGGCTCTCGCATCATTGTGCAGGGGCAGAAAATTAAAGAGCAACTCTTTGAAAAGATTTCCAAGTTCGTTGACACATTCCCCATCGGAGATTGCCTTGATCCATCGGTCTACATGGGACCAATCGTTTCCACGCTACAACGCGACCGGGTCAATCACTATTTAGATATGGTCGGCAAAAATGGTGAATCATTTGTCTTCGGTGGCGAACAACCAACTGGCGATGACAACCTAATCAAGCCGACATTGATTGATGGCGTCAAGCATGATTCGGTACTTTCGCAAGAAGAGATTTTTGGGCCAGTGGTTGTCACCGTTGATGCCAAAGATGAGGCCGATGCGCTAGCGAAGGCAAATGGCACTGAATATGGCTTGGCCGCTGCTGTCTGGTCCAGTGATATCTCGCGCGCACATAACTTTGCCCGCAAACTTCGCGCCGGAACGGTCTGGGTAAATACCTTCGATATGTCCGATGTCATCACCCCATTTGGTGGATTTAATGGCTCTGGTGCTGGCCGAGATAAATCACTACATGCACTTAATAACTACAGCGCACTAAAAACTACCTGGGTAGATCTTTCTTAATTAGTAATTACCAATATCCAACAAAGAGGAGAACACGTGAAGGTCGCATTTATTGGAACAGGCAGCATGGGCGGAAGCATGTCGAGAAATTTGGCTGCTGCTGGAATCGACATCACGGTCTTTGATTTAAATACCGAGAGCATGCAGAAGCCAATTGCGGCCGGTGCAAAGGCAGCGACTTCTGGCGTTGACTGTGTCACTGGCGCTGATGTACTCATCACTATGTTGCCAACTCCGCAGGCAATTGAAGGATGCATGGTGACAAGTGGTGTTGCAGCGGCGATGAAGCCAGGTTCAATGTGGATTGATATGTCTACCTCGGTGCCTGAGACAGCCAAGACAGTGGAGAAATCACTCGATAAGTCGGTGCGAATTATTGATGCACCTGTCGCTGGAATGTCTGTCGGTGCCGACAAGGGCACGATGTCAATCTTTGCTGGTGGATCTGCAGCGGATTTTGCCTATGCAAAACCACTCTTTGACATTATGGGAGATCCAGCGAAATTCTTTAATTGCGGAGAACGCGGTACCGGTTATGCAGTCAAGCTAGTCCTTAATATGCTCTGGTTTAACTCATTTGTGGCGACAACCGAAGCGCTCTTACTTGGAGTAAAGGCTGGAGTAGATCTAGAAGTTCTTCGCCAATCTCTCGTTGGTTCGCCATGTAATTCAATCTTGCTCGAGCGCGACATTCTGGGGATGCTCAAAGATGGCGATTACGATGAAGGATTTGCCGTTGCACTTGCCTGCAAAGATCTCAGACTCGCAGGCGATCTCGCTCGATCAGTAGGTGTGCCGATGGAAGTTGGCGCAACTGTGGAAAATGTTTATCGCCGCGCACGTGCGCGCTATGGCGATAAGGCGGGCGAGATGATTCCAGCCAAAATGTACGAAGACGATACAAATACACCGCTTCGCTTTAAGTAGGCAGTAGTGGCCCGCACGCTAGATCGCACCTCAATCCTTGGGGTAGCAATCATGTGGATTGTGGGCGGCAGTATCTACCCATTTCTCTCGTATGCAGCCGAGACAATTGACCCGGTTAACGTTGTATTAATTCGGGCCTGGGGTGCGGTACTTGTTCTGCTGATTGCGGTACTGATTATCGCGCCACAATCGCCGCGAACATTTAAATTCGATAAAACTCTCATCCCGATAGTGATCTCATCACTGATGTATTCACCGCTGTGCAGTATCTCTTTGGCATGGTCTAGTTCGCGGATTCCTGGCGCAATAGCTTCGCTGATTTACGCAACTCTTCCGGCAATGTCGATTATCTATATGGCAATGAAGGGAACGAAGCCTTCACTGCTTGCAGTCAGTGGAGTAGCGGTCGCTTCGGTCGCGGTAGTTTTCTTAATAGGCGCACCACAAGGATCTGTTCAGGTTGCCGGAATATTTGCAGCTCTACTTTCTACCTTTGCCTGGTTTGCTGCTACCGAGATTTGGATTAAGTATGAAAATGGCTACCCGCTAATTTTTGCGATTTTCTTACAGGTATTTATCGGCGCACTTGGTATGACCGTGGTCCACTTTGTCATTCAGGCACCGGCAGTCCGTGCAGTCGATGTACTAAATCCGACGATGCTCTTTCTGATTGTGGCGTTGGCCGCTTCATATTGGGCCTACCTTGCAATCTCTCGCACTGTCTCGCCAGCGCTACTAACCTCCTTCGCATTTGTTAACCCGCTAGTAGCCGGGGTTGTCGGCTACTTTGCATTCGGACAGAAGCTCGGTGTGGTGCAGGTAATAGCTGGTGCAATCTTGCTCGTAGGAGTAGCGCTCGTGGTCAAGAGCGAAACCGCTTAAACCCTCACCCCTAAGTCGGGGCTTTCGGCCTTGAAATTTTGCGGCCCTGACCTTACATTTGCGTCTCACCTTCGGGCCGACACTTAGGAAAAGGATCAGGAACAATGAAAGCATCAGTACTTCATAAATACGACGAGTCTCTTACCGCAAGTAACTGGGTCACATATGAGGATGTTCCAGATCCAAAGATTACAAAGCCGACCGATGTGCTTGTAAAGATTGGTGGCGCGGGCGTTTGCCGCACCGATCTACACGTTATTGAAGGCCAGTGGAGATCTCGTATGGATCCAGATGGCAAGACCCTTCTTCCATACATCATGGGCCATGAAAACGCTGGCTGGGTTGAAGAAGTTGGTTCAGAAGTTGTTGGCCTTAAAAAAGGTGACCCGGTAATTTTGCACCCACGTCTATCTTCAGGTTTTGAAATCGAACACCGCCGCGGTGAAGATATGCACGGAACTGGAACATTCCCAGGAGTAAGCGAAAACGGCGGATATGCCGAAGCTCTTGTCACAAGTGTTCGCAACATCGTCGCACTTCCTAAATCCCTTGCTCCTAAGTCAGTTGCTGCTTACGCAGATGCTGGCCTTACTGCTTATCACGTAGCTAAGAAAGCATCTCGCACACTGTTGCCAGGTCAGTTCGTAGTTGCAATTGGTGCAGGTGGACTTGGGCACATCGGAATCCAATGCCTCAAGGCAATGTGCGCCGCTGAAATCATCGTTGTTGATATGTCAGATATGGCGCTTAAGTTGGCTAAAGACAGCGGAGCTGATCACATAGTCAAGGCCGATGGCAATGAAGTTGAAGCAATCTTGCAACTGACAAAGGGCCACGGCGCAGAAGCAGTAATCGACTTCGTAGGTGAAAAGGGTTCAATCAAGAAGGGTCTAGCCATGACTCGCGCACTTGGTAACTACTACATCGTTGGTTACGGCGAAGATATCCAGATTTCAGCACTTGACCTCATCACAACCGAGCGCAACATCGTCGGTAACTTGGTGGGAACATGGGCTGATCTCAACGAGCTTATGTCACTTGCTGAGCGTGGATTGGTTCACCTATCCACCGTCGAGTACGCGCTGAAGGATGCTGATCAAGCACTTCACGACCTCAACGCTGGCAAGGTTAAGGGTCGCGCAATTCTGATTCCTTAATATCAAAGTTAAGGATCAAAAAAAGTTCTCAGAAGTACCTTGTTAAGTCTCGGAACCACCTCATCGAAGGAGATGAACTGCCCATGAAAAAAATTGAAATCGCGCAGTTCGGTGGCTCCGAGACCTTGCAATTAGTTGATGCACCTACCCCTACCCCTACAGGTTCCCAGATTCTGGTGAAGGTTGCCGCAGCTGGTGTTAACTTCGTCGATATCTATCAACGAAATGGAAATCCTGTTTACGGCATGACTGTTCCATATACCCCAGGTATGGAGGGTGCCGGAGTAGTGGAAGCGGTAGGCAGCGATGTCACAGCGTTTAAGGCTGGAGATCGCGTTGCGTGGACATGGGCGCTAGGAAGTTACGCCGAATATGCAATTGTGGAGGCAGCGAAAGCGGTCATTGTTCCGCAGGGCCTTGAGCTAGAAGAAGTCGCTGCATTTATGTTGCAGGGGATTACCGGACATTACCTCGTTAACTCGACCTTTGAAATCAAGCCGGGCGATATCGCACTTGTTCATGCCGCCGCTGGTGGTACCGGAAGTTTGCTCGCACAACTGATTCTTCTTAAAGGTGGAGTCGTTATTGGTACGACATCATCGGATGCCAAAGAGGCAAATGTGCGTGCACTTGGTGTGCAGCACGTGATTCGTTATGACAAAGAGAATTTCCTTGATGAAGTAAAGAAGATTACTAATGGTCGCGGAGTAGATGTTGTCTACGACGGAGTGGGCGCAAAAACTTTTGATCAATCACTGCTCTGCCTCAGGCCCCGGGGAATGATGGTGCTCTTTGGCGCCGCTAGTGGACCTGTTCCACCCTTTGAAATCATGAGATTAAATTCTTCTGGCTCGCTCTTTCTAACCCGTCCAACGCTGGCCCACTACGTTGCAGATGCCGACGAATTTAAGGGGCGCTGCAATGCGATCTTTGAATTGTTACTCAGTGGAAAGATTTCGGTACGTATTGATAAGCGCTATGAATTAGGTGATGCGAAAGCGGCACATGATGATTTAGCCAGCGGCACAACCAGTGGGAAACTCATTCTTATTCCGTAACCCTCAGCCTGTTATCAAATTGTTATAACAATCGTGTTATCAGATTGTTATAAAGGTTATATCCCACGCGTTACTCGGAAGTAGCCCAGCATTTAAATCCACCACTTTGGCCTTTACCTTGGCTCACATTTTACGTACGATTCGGCAGCGCCAAAAGTTGCGAGGGAACCCCAAGAGAATTCTTGGGGAGAAGCTTGTGAATCTTGGAAGCGAAGTTTGATCTGATTTTTTTCAGATGAAACTTTTTAAACTCTCTCGAGAAATATTCCTGAAAGGAAGTTTATGTTCACAAAGAAAGTTAAGACACTACTCGCTGTAGCGCTTCCAGTCGCACTGGCTGCTTCAGTTGTAGTAATTACACCTGCATCTGCAGGTGGCACACTTACTCGTACACCAGGCCAAGAAGTTTCATACAAGCCTTACGGTCCTGAGTACGCAAACGTTGCTACTACAAAAGATGGTAACGATGCTTGCTCTTGGTACAACACATCAAAGAAGGATTACTCAGGTAAGACTCTTCGCGTACTAACTCACGCAATCCCTAACATGGGTAAGCCAACAGCGCTTCACGCTAAGCAGTTCGAAGAGCTAACAGGTGGAAAGGTTGAAGTTGAGCACGCATCATTCGGTGACCTTTATGCGAAGCAGCTTCGTTCATTCCAGACAGATACAAACCAGTACGACGTAGTATTCAATGGTTCATACCAGATTGGTGATTTCCATTCCTTCTACGCCAAGGTTCCAGATTCAGTAACAAAGGGCAATGGTTCACTTGCAACCCTTACACCTTTGTACAAGGAACTTTACAAGTGGGATGGCGAGACCAAGCTCTTCGGTATCGACGCTGATCGTCACTTCCTCAAGTACCGTACAGATGTCTACGAGAATGCAGCTGCAAAGGCTTTCTACAAGTCAAAGACTGGAAAAGAGCTTGCAGTTCCAAAGACATGGAAGGAATACAACCAGCACGCCAAGGTATTCAATGGCTACAAGCCAGCAGGTCAGCCAGCAGGAGTTAAGTTCTCTGGAACAACAGAAATCACTCAAAAGGGTGGTCTGATGTTCGGTGCGTTTATCGACCGCGTTGCACCATATGCAAAGAATCCAAACGTTAAGGGTGGATTCTGGTTCGATGAGAACATGGTTCCGCAGGTCAACAACCCAGGCTTCGTTGCTGGTCTAACTGACTTCGTTGAAGCAACCAAGTACATGCCAGTTGGCGGAAAGAACTTCGACCTTTCAAAGGAAATCGAATCCTTTGGTCGTGGAGATTCACTTCTTTCTTACACATGGGATGATGCATGGTCAAAGTCAAATGAGCCAACAAGCCCAATCAAGAACAAGGTAAAGGCTGCACCACTTCCAGGTGCTGAGAAAGTCTGGAACCGCGTTACAAAGAAGTGGGATACACCTAAGGGTGGAGTCAACTATGCGCCATACATCGCATGGGGTTGGTCATCAGCTGTAACAGCTGCATCACCTGCAAAGGCGATGGCATTTGATTACCTCTGCTTCTGGGCAAATGAAGCTAACCACAAGCTCGATCTCACCATCGGTGACATGGGCGTAAACCCTTCACGTACAGGAGACTTCACTTCTGACTTCTGGGTAAAGGAAATGAACTGGGGTAAGCCAGCGGTAGATTCATGGCTTTCAACAATGCAGAACTACGAGAAGAACACCAACCGTGTGTTCGACCTCCGCGTTCCAGGCGTTTCTGACTACATGACAGCGATGGAAAATGGCGTTGCAAAGGCCCTTGCAGGTCAAGCAACACCACAGAAGGCGCTCGATGAAGTTGCTAAAGAGTGGAATGCAATTACAAAGCGTGTAGGTATCACTAAGGTGAAGTCTGCATACCAGAACGTGATTGCGCTCGAAGACAACATCAGATAAGTAACTCGTTTGAAGGTGTCGCGCGGTCAATTTATTGGCCGCGCGACACTCATGAGTTTTGCAAATAACCCTCTTTAGTGATTTTATTGCCCCTTAATCGGCGGGCAGAAGTGGAGACGGATTTAAGTGAAAAAAGGTTATCCACGGTTCTTTCTTCTTCCAGGTTTAATTTTACTGATAGCAATTATCATCTTCCCGCTGCTGTTCACAATCCGTGTGACATTCTCAAGCTGGAACGTTTCCCAGACGGGCCTTAACTTTATTGGTGGAGAAAACTGGGCCGAGATGGCCCGTGATACTCGTTACTGGGGATCAATGCTTCGCCTCTTCTATCTCTCATTTTTAACTGTAGCAATTCAATATGCACTCGGCTTTGCTATCGCGCTCTTCGCTTGGAAAGGAATTGCAGCGCGACGCTTCTTCCGAGTCCTCTGGTTAATCCCGATGATGACAACACCATCTCTCATGGCGATTATCTGGCGTTCGATCTTTACCGAAGATATCGGCGCACTCAATGGACTTCTCTCACGCGCTGGCCTTGACCCAGTTAACTGGCTCACCGAAAGCGGACCAGCTAACGTTGCCATCACTATCGCTGAGGTCTGGCAGTGGACTCCATTTATGTTCCTCATTCTCTTGGCCGGACTTCTCAGTCTTCCAAAAGAACCATTTATGGCAGCTGCTATCGATGGAGCGAGTGCGTGGAAGACATTTGCACGAGTAACTTTCCCAATGATGGCTCCAATCAGTATTGGCGCAATCATGATTCGCCTTATCGATGCATCAAAGATTTTCGACTCGGTCTTCACCATGACACGAGGTGGCCCTGGAAACGCAACCGAAACGCCAGCGGCCTATATCTTCCAGCGCAGCTTGCAGGATTTCCAGATTGCCTACGGATCAACGCTTGCACTGACATATCTCATCTTGGCAATTCTGACGCTGACCATCATCGGCAAAGTCTTTGCCCGTCTATCGAAGCCTCGGGGGATCTAACAGATGTATAAAGTCTTAAAGGCAACCTTTATTACAGTGTGGAGCCTCTTCGTGCTCTTCCCAATCATGTGGGCGATTACGACTAGTTTCAAACCAGAATCTGCCGTAGTTAATGGCGCGACTTTTATTCCATTCTTGGAGTTCCAACCAAGTTTGATTGGCTGGAAGGCGATTCTTCCTGGTCCAGATTCAATCACTAATCTCATGACGCCAACGCTCAACAGCTTGATCGTGACTGCAGGTGCTACCGCAATCTCACTGATCTTCGGTTCATTGGCAGCATATGGACTTTCTCGTTTTACCTACGGCTGGAAGAATTACAGCAACGCTGACATCATCTTCTTCTTCGTTTCACAGCGCATCATGCCGCCGGTAGTTCTGGCAATCCCGTTCTTCCTCTTGCTCAAGCAGCTCAAGCTTCTTGATACCCACCTCGGGTTAATCCTGGTTCTTACTTCGGGATTGATGCCAATCGTGGTCTGGTTGATGGTTGATTTCTTCAACGCACTTCCGCGCGAAATTGACGAGATGGCGATGCTTGAGGGATGTAATCCAATTCAGGCGTTCTTTAGAACAATCCTGCCGCTATCAAAGCCAGGTCTGACAGTGGCCGGAATGTTCTGTGTCATCTTTGGTTGGAACGATGTCTTCTTCGCACTCACCTTGACTGCTACGAAGGTACTTACCTTGCCAGTTGCAGTTATCGCTCTCAACGGAACCGTTACGCCTTATTGGATCTTGGCGGCATCAACGGTCTTCTCAATTATTCCGTTGGTCGGTCTTGCATTCGTAATTGAACGTTTCTTATCTCGCGGAAGCCTTGGCGGAGCAGTTCGATGAAAGGTATCAAGTGTCTCTAATACTAAAAAACGTCTCGGTCAGTAGCGATAAAGACGGAGTTATCCTCGACGATATCTCATTCGAGTTTAAGCCTGGCCGTATCTACATCCTGATCGGACGTACAACATCAGGTAAGACCTCATTGATGCGCGCAATCGCTGGGCTATTGCCTATTGATAGCGGTGAAATCACCATGAACGGTGAGAATTTTGATGAGAAGCCAATCTGGGAGCGCGATGTTGCTGTGGTTTATCAGCAGTTCATCAACTACCCAAACAAGTCAGTTCTGGAAAATGTTGAGTTCCCGTTACTTCGCAAGGGTATGTCCAAGACAGAGGCCCGGGAAGCAGCGCTAGCATCAATTAACAAAGTGGGCTTAAGCGATTATCTCGATCGCAAACCAGCACAGCTATCAGGTGGCCAGCAGCAGCGTGTGGCGCTAGCTCGTTCGCTATCTCGTAAATCGCAGATCATGCTCCTTGATGAGCCACTGATGAACCTTGATTACAAACTTCGCGAACAACTTCGCGTTGAGTTTAGAGAAATCTTTAACTCTCAAAAAGATGCTGTGACTATCTATGCAACTACTGAACCGCCTGAGGCGCTCATTCTCGGTGCCGAAATTTTGGTAATGCACGAAGGACGCATCGTCCAGCACGGAAGCCCAACTGAGGTGTACGAGAAGCCACAATCAACAACGGTGGCTCGTGTCATCACTGATCCTCCGATGTCTATCTTGCCGGTATCAATTTCAAACGGAGAGATTCGTTTCGGCGATGGTTACGCACAACCAATTCCTGCGAAGATGAAGAACTTCAAAGAAGGACGTTATCAAGCCGGAATCCGTGCCAACGACATCGAGATTGCTAAGTCAGGTGGAGAAAAGGGAACAATCTCTTTGGTTGAAGTTTCTGGCTCCGAAACCTTGGTCTATGTCGATACACCTTCTGGTGAAATTGTCTTGCAGATGGAAGGTATTCACGACGTGAAGGTTGGAGAATCAATCTCAGTTGAACTTCCAAGCAACCGCTTATTCCTATTCGAAACTAACGGGGCGCTCTGTGTCTCACCAGATAATGCAGGGGAGTAACGATGGCTAAAATTACGCTCTCGAATATTGGGCACTCTTACAATAAGGATAAGGACCAATCCACCTGGGCTCTGAAGCCACTTGATATGGTCTGGGAATCCGGTAAGACCTACGCCCTACTTGGCCCTTCTGGTTGCGGCAAAACAACAATTCTTAACACCATCTCAGGTTTGGTTACCCCTTACCAGGGCCGCCTTCTTTTTGATGATCAAGATGTCACTGATGTCCCTACTGCGCAGCGAAATATTGCACAGGTCTTTCAATTCCCAACTATTTACAGATCTATGTCTGTATTTGAGAATCTCTCATTCCCGTTGGTCTGCCGCGGTTGGAAAGCGGACAAGATCAAGGCGAGAGTTCACGAAATCGCCGAGATTCTAGAGATTACAGATAAGTTGGGACGTTCTGCAGTCAAGCTGGGCGCCGATGAGAAGCAGTTAATCTCACTGGGTCGCGGTCTTGTACGCGATGATGTCAGCGCGCTACTGATGGATGAACCGCTGACCGTAATTGACCCACAATCTAAATTTGAACTACGTAAGAAGATCAAGGCTATTAACAAGATCAATAACTTGACCGTAATTTACGTGACCCACGATCAATATGAAGCGATGACCTTTGCTGACGAGTTGCTCGTTATGAGTTTCGGTGAAGTTATTCAACGCGGAACTCCGGAGCAGCTCTTTGAAAAGCCTAATTCAAAGTATGTAGGTAACTTCATCGGTTCTCCGGCGATGAATTTCTTACCTGTACAAGTGCAATCAAATGAGATTCTCTTTGGCTCAACAAAGTTAAAGACCAATAATGCAAGCGGCGATGTAAAGGGTAAGTCCATCGAGGTGGGAATCCGTCCTGAGTACATCACTCTTGCCAAAGGTGCGGGCGAGAACGTCATTGAGGCAGAGCTACTTGGCCATGATGATCTAGGAAGCGTACGAGTACTTAAATGCGTCTCTGGTGGCTCACCAGTGTCGGTAAAGATTGCGCGTAGCGAAGGTTTGCCAGCAGATAAGAAACTCTTCCTGAAACTGCCTTCAGAAAAGTCGTGGCTCTATCAAGATGGACGTCTTATCTAAACCTTTATTACAGATTGTTATATAGGTCGACCATTATTACGGTTTGTTATATTCGCTATCACGATGAGGTGCAATTCACCTAATTTTCGTCTTGCGGCCTTGGTCACAATCGCCTACCTTTTCCCAAACACATTTCGTGTTCAGGAAGAAAGGGAACAGGCATGAAAGATGGCAAGTTTGTAGCAGACGCCCACACTGGCTTCTGGGATGCAAGTAAAGAGAACATCAAAAATGAATACGGTCTAGCTTTTGCTGAAACATTTTATGCGTTTCAATCAGGATTCAATCCACCTGATCCAAAGTGGACAATGGACTTTGATAAAGAGTTCCGTAAAGTAGATCCAGAGTTCTATCTACATCACATGTTCGTACGTGGTGAAATGGATATGGCTGTACTTTCAACACAAGTTCTCACAGATTTCTATCACACAGGTTTTACAAACTCGAAGCGCAATGCTGAGATGGTTGCTCGTGCACCAGAGCGTCTTATCGGTCTTGGTGGAGTAGATCCACGCGATAAGAACGCAACTCGTCACATGCGTGAACAAGTTGAACAAGATGGCATGAAGGGTTTCAAGTGGTACACCGCTGAATGGCGCGGAGAATCACGCGGTTGGAAAGCAAATGATCCAGCTGTATTCCCATGCTACGAAGAAGCTATTGCAATGGGTGTTAAGAACATGCACTTCCATAAGGGCCCAGCAGTAGAGCCACTATCAATGGAGAAGTTCGATGTCTATGACATTGACGAACCTTCATCACTCTACCCAGAACTTAACTTCATCGTCGATCACATTGGTCTTCCACGTCTAGACGAGTTCTGCTGGATTGCTGCACGTTCAACAAACGTGTACGCATCACTTGCAGTAGCGAACGCATTCATTCACAAGCGTCCACGTTACTTCGGTGAGATGATGGCGAACCTTCTCTTCTGGCTCGGCGAAGATCGCATCATCTGGGGAACAGACTTCCCAATTTGGTACCCACACTGGATTCTTGATGAATTCATGGAGTTCCAGATTCCAGAAGATATCGCTGAAGAGTTTGGTGTTCAGCTAACTCCTGAAATCAAGGCCAAGATCATCGGAGGAAACTTCGCTCGTCTATACGGCATTGATACCGATGCAAAGCTCAAGCAGATTGAGAACGACGAATTCAGCCAGCGCCGTAAGGAATTCCTTGCGAACCAGGCAACATACGTCGGCGCTTAATTCAAAGCTGATTAATTACTAGGTAAAGAGAAAGAAGTCATGACTACAACATCCACTGGTATCGAAGAACTAATTCGAGATGCGGCTAGTAGCGTTCCCGATCCTGAAATCCGCAAGACCATGGGTCAGTTGGGCATGATTGACGAAGTAGAGCTGAGGGAGGGTGGTAACGCGATTATCCGTTACCACCTGACCTCGCCTCTCTGTCCATCTCCATTTGCTATCTCCATCGGCAAAGAGATACGACGTCGAGTAGAGCTAGTAGATGGCGTCACACGCGCCACAGTTGAAATTCGGGATCACTTCATCGCAAAAGATATTGCGGCAAAGGTCAACGAGGTTGATATTCCAAAGGATGCACCACCATGGCTATAAGGTATGAAACCGGCAGCACTTATTTCCCTGGCTATGAGACCGCAGAATCAGTTATTGAGTACTTATCTGCAGAGGAAGTTGCCCGCAGAAGTTTAAAGAATCGCCGTGAAGCTGCACTATTAGAAATCCCTTCAGTCATGCGCGTTGCCAGCATTTTGGCTGAGCGCACCAGAAAACCAGATATTTGGATTCGTAGCGCTGTTACAACTCTTGACCGCTTTTCACGCGAAGTATGCAACGGAGATTTAGAGGCAGCGCTTAAGGCTGGCCAAGCGGATCCACTTACCGCAGAGTTACTCAACCAAAAGTATTTACAGCTGCACCAGGACCTGACCTCAGTCCAGCTTGCTGCCTTGATGTTGGGGCCAAAGCTCTGGTGGACCTTCCATGGCGTGCAAGTCCCATGGGTTAAGCAATTCACCACCGTGCCACGTCCGCATATCGCAAATAGCAAGAAGGGCGATTTCGACCCTACAACGCGCTTGCTGATGCTTAGCTTGGTTGCTACCGGACTCGATTTTGAAGAGTTGGAAAAGATTAAGGTAAAGGACTCAGGCTCACTGGATATCGATGGCAATCTCATCGAAAACCCTCATAGCGATCCCCTTGTTCTGCAGTTTGAGACAGAAGAAGGTCCTCGTATCACCTTTTTAGGCGAAGAAGCGCGCGAAGCTCTCTCGCACCAACTGGCTATTCGTAATCCAAAATCAGAAGATCCGCTCTTTGCTGATCCTGCAGATTTCAAACGGTTTATGGAGCATGCTGCCAATAGAGCCGAGTCGATTATTGAGACCGTTAACGGGGTCAATAGCACGCTCTGCAAGACTGTCGGAGATTTCTTCCTCGAGTGGGGTATCCCAGGACGTAATTTCTGGACTGAAAACGGTCTTACTCGTCCCGAAGACTAAGCAATATTCTTATTTGATTGAGTGAATATTTACGTAATCAAGTACTAGAACTTGCTGGACCCGCAAGGTTTTCCAATACCACTGCACGTCCTGACTCTAAGCGCGCAATCGGCACTCTAAACGGTGAGCAGGATACGTAATCAAGATGTAGCGAGTGGAAGAAGTGGATACTGCGTGGATCTCCACCATGTTCACCGCATACCCCCAACTTGAAGTCAGAGCTCGTTGCACGCGCCTGCTCGGTAGCAATACGTACCAACAACCCAACGCCATCTTGATCCAGTGATTCAAATGGGTTAAATGGAAGTAGCTCAAGGTCCAAATAGCGTGGCAAGAAGCTGGACTCAACATCGTCACGGCTAAAGGCCCATGTCATCTGGGTCAGGTCATTTGTTCCAAAGGAGAAGAAGTCGGCGTAGTCGGCAATCTTGCCAGCTGTCATCGCTGCACGAGGAGTTTCAATCATGCTTCCGATTGGAATATCAAAGTGCTGGCCAGTGCCGGTAAGAGTGTGGGCAATCTCTTCTTCCAAAGTCTTACGTAGGTGAAGTAACTCGCGCTGGGTGGCAATGAGGGGAACCATAATTTCTGGCACCGGATTGTGGCCCAACTTACGTACCTCAAGGCAGGCATGCACAAGTGCGCGCACCTGCATCTTAAATAGTTCTGGAATCAAAATTCCAAGGCGCACGCCACGAAGACCGAGCATCGGATTTGATTCGTGTAGACGCTTAACAGCTGCGAAGACTGCGTGTTGACGAGGAGTGATCTCTTCACCTAACGCCTCAGCACGCGCCATCTCGGCGCTGAGTTCGGCGATATTTGGCAAAAATTCATGCAGTGGTGGATCGAGCAAGCGAATGGTGACTGGCAAACCAGACATCGCCATCATGATGCCGACGAAATCTCCGCGCTGTAGCGGTTCCATTTCAGCGATGATTCCGCGCTGCGCCTCTTCATTCTCAGCCAAAATCAAGCTTTCTACATATGCCCGGCGTGGGCCAAGGAACATATGTTCGGTGCGGCAAAGTCCAACGCCTTCAGCGCCAAGTATGCGGGCACGGATTGCATCTTCTGGCGTATCGGCATTAGTACGTACACGAAGTACACGAGCGGCATCTGCATGTTGCAAGATGCGATCGACAGCTTTAACTACCGGAGTTGCCTGGGCAGAGTTCGCATCGAGCTTGCCTTCAAGGTATGCGGTAACGGGGGATGCAATAGTTGGAAGTGCGCCAAGGTAGACGATGCCACTTGTGCCATCAATTGAAATAACTTCACCCTCGTATACGGTGCGAGCACCGACAGTAAATAAATTCGCGCGTTCATCAACAGAGATGCTCTCGGTTCCACAAATTGCAGTCTTACCCATTCCGCGGGCAACTACAGCTGCGTGCGAAGTTTTTCCACCGCGGCTGGTAAGAATTCCTTCAGAGGCGACCATTCCGACTAAGTCATCGGGGCTAGTCTCGCGACGAACAAGAATTACCTTGTGGCCAGCGCGGGCTAAATCAAATGCACGGCGAGAGTCGAAGACAACCTCACCGACAGCAGCGCCAGCTGAAGCAGGGATACCGCGCGCAATCTCAGTAACTTGGCCAGAGAGATCGAACTGCGGGAACATCAGATGGCCTAGTTGCTCACCAGAGATTCGGGAGAGCGCCTCATCCATCGAAATCTTGCCTTCATCGACGAGCTGGAGGGCAACCCGGAAGGCTGCCTCTGCGGTGCGCTTACCAACGCGAGTCTGCAAGATCCAGAGCTTTCCACGTTCAACGGTAAATTCGATATCGCATAGATCGCGGTAGTGATTTTCTAGCAGAGTCATTACGCGTTCAAGTTCAGCAAAAGCTTTTGGTTCGCGTTCGTTCATTTCAACGAGCGTCATTGTGTTACGGATACCAGCTACAACATCTTCGCCTTGGGCGCGGTTGAGGTAATCACCGTAGCTACCGTTTTCACCGGTTGCTGGGTTTCTGGTAAAGGCAACGCCGGTTCCGGAATCATCACTGAGGTTTCCGAAGACCATTGATTGAATATTTACCGCTGTACCCAAATCAGAAGGAATGCGTTCGCGCTGGCGATAAATCTGAGCACGTTCTGAATTCCAGGAGTGAAATACAGCTTCGACCGAGCTTATAAGGTGCTGACGTGGATCAGTAGGGAAATCTTTTCCTGTCTGCGCCTCAATCTCTCTAATAAGAGCCTGTGACAGTGCTTTTAGACCATCTACCTTGAGCTCTTGAATGCTATTGACTGAGTGAGATTCCAGAATTCGAGCTTCAATTTTCTTAAAATCTGCTGGAGGAATGTCGCAGACAATACGTCCAAACATATCGATGAAGCGACGGTATGAGTCCCAGGCGAATTCGGCATCGCCTGTTGTATCTGCAAGTGATTGTGCAACTTCAGGCGTCATGCCAACGTTAAGAACTGTCTCCATCATGCCCGGCATAGAAAACTTTGCACCAGAGCGAACTGAGACTAGAAGTGGATTCTTGGGATCGCCAAACTTTTTACCGAGCATCTTCTCTAATTCAAGAAGGGCGGTTTCGATTTCTCCAGTTAATGAAGCGGGTATCACTCCATCTTTGAGGAACTCTCGACAAGCTTGAGTAGTGATGGTAAATCCCGGAGGTACCGGAAGACCCATCCGTGTCATTTCGGATAAATTGGCACCCTTGCCACCAAGGAGATCGGCCATTGAGCGATCTCCGAAAGTGAACGGATACACCAGCGACGTTGCAGGCATGGGTGGATATTACATGCTTTTCAAATAGTGCAACTCACCCTGCCCTTTCAGGGCAAAGCTGTTGTAGAGTCCACTCAAATTTATAGCCAGGACTTTATAGCCAGGAACGGGGGTGTCTGATGGAGGTGAGGGTTACCTGTCTTCTCAGCGCCGATGCCCTCAGTGAGGTTCGTCGTAAAGTGCATCACACTCGCAAAACCGCCTCGCTGCCCACCAGAGATGTAGTTAACGCCGAGATTATTTCTCACGATATGAGAGTTATCGCCGAGTTTGTTACTGAAGAGTTCGAAGAAGATGTAGTTGAACTTTTCCGTTCTCGAGTGCAGCCTGATCCTTGGCCCCTACTCACCAGTTGGGATTATCCGGGTGAGTGGGTCAATACGCACTCGGAGACACTTATGCGCATTCTGGATGGCGAAAAGTCAGTCAATATCTTTTCCAAGAGCGGTGACCACAGCATCCGAATCACAACCATCTCCTGAGACCGAGAATCTACCTTTAACTGAGATTTTCGATTATGATTTTGGTATGGCGAAGAAAACAATCTCAAGACATCGCGCAGCAGCTAAATTCGGCTGGCTCGGAGCGCTCATTGCACTGCTATTTACCCTCTTTTGGCCGAGCATCTATCTCACAACAATCGTTGTAAATAGCGCCCTCGGATATGCAGCTGCCTTCATCATCAACTACTTCTTCCGCATGGCAAAGGGCAAATAAAACTCGCTTAAACGCTTCACTTTCCTCACGGTGGCTGTTACTTTCACTGCATGAAAAATACTTTGAAGCAGGGTCTTCCAATATTCGCAATTTCTTCGAATATGAGAGCGGGCCTGATTTTAATCGGGCCATTGCTGCCAATTCTTAAAGAAGAGTACGGAATCAGCGTCTTTACCGAATCTATCTTGGCGGCAACACCACTTCTCTGCTTCTCACTATCTGCAATCCTGATGCGCAGCATTAGTCGATTGGGAAATACCAATCGCATCATCTCTTACGCAATCACACTGCTAACGCTCTCACTATTCTTAAGAACCACATTTGATATTGCTTCAATTTTGATCTTCTCAATTACCTTAGGTATCTCAGTTGCAGTGCTTAACTACATGCTGCCGGTCTGGGTAAAAGAGAATGGCACCTCAAATGCCGGACTTCTTACCGGAATCTATGCATCCGTCATGGGCTCATGCGCGGCAATCTCACTTGCAATCACCGCTCCACTTGCAGAGGCATCTTCCTACACCTGGCGCCTTGCGATGCTTCCTTGGTTCATTATTGGCGCACTCACAGCTCTGTGGTGGTGGATCAAGATTCCTAGCTCATCAGTATCTGATGTTGTTGAAAGCAAGGAAAGTTTCTGGGCAAACCCACTCTTTAAGAGCAGCTCTGCCTGGTCAATCACACTCTTGTTCGGACTTCTCAACATGATTCACTACGCATCAGCAACATGGTTGCCAACTATTTTGCTCACTAAAGGCTTTACCTTGGTCGATGCTGGAATTCTCGTTGCGGTAGCAACACTTGTCGGATCTCTGCTCAGCCTTGCTGTGCCACATTTTGCGGCAAAGCGAAAAGATTTCCGCCTTGTCTTAATTGTTTTCTCAATCTTCTTGGCTGGCTCTTACTTCGCGATTTCAGTCGATACCGGAATGAGCCTCTGGGTTTGGGTAATCCTTGGCAACATTGGTGTCTATGTAACTTTCTCAATTGCGCTCTTCCTAGTTGTCTTCCGCGCAGCTGATGCCGCAAAGACCAAATCACTTTCCATCATGATGCAATCAGTTGGATACGTAATGGCGACAGCTTCACCGATTGTGCTTGGCAGACTCTTTGATCTCACCGGAAATTGGGATCGCGCCCTCTACTTCATCATCGCACTTGCTGCGATTCAGGTAGTTGTTGCGATTAAAGCTGGCTCAAACGAGAAGGTTTAATTCGGACCTTTAATGTGATTTGCGAGTGGCTCATTCTTAGCTATTCGCGATAACTGCTCCTGCACCATCTTGCGCGCGCGCGGCTCAAAGGCCCCGCTATCGCCGCCGACGTGTGGAGAAATTATTACGTTCGGGGCAGACCAGAGTGGATGTCCCGCCGGTAGCGGTTCTGGATCTGTCACATCGAGCCCGGCAGTAATTCGTCCGGTGTGCAGCTCGGCAACGAGTGCATCGGTATCAACGATTGCACCGCGAGCTACGTTAACCAAGGTTGCTCCATCCTTCATTTTCTTCAGGCGGGCTGCGCTCATAAAGTTCTTTGATTCGGCGGTAAGTGGCAAAATCAAAATAATGACATCGAGTTTTGGAAGGTAGTCATCGAATTCTGAAATCTTTACCGAACCATCGCTTCCGCTTCGAGTAAAGGCGGTCACCGATGTTTCAAACATTTCCAGTAGCGATGCGATGCGCTTGCCAATATGACCGTAGCCAACGATTCCAACGTGGGCATCGGCAAGTGCTGGTTTTCTGGTGCGATGCCAGATGCCCTGCTTCTGGTTATCCATAAACTCGGCAAAGCCACGGCGTGATGCGATTGCTAGCCCAATCGCTAATTCGGAAGTGGAAACATCGTGCAGCCCGGAACCATTACACAGGGTTACGCCTTCTGGAATGTGGGGCAAGATATCTTCGTATCCAGCTTGGTTGTAATGCACAGCCTTTAACTTCTTCATCTGAGGAATAATTTCGATGGTCTTTAGACCGCCCATGTAGCTCGGTACATAGAACTCAATCTCATCAAGTTGCGCTGCAGATGGCACAAAGCCATCGGTTTGAAGGTGAGTCATGCCAGTAGGAATCGTGAGATCACTCCATTGCGTCCAAATGTTCATCTCTGCCTCTTTCCGATTTAGCTCTTATCGATTGAGCAACTGGGCTGACGAAATTATAACCACCGAGATGGCGCGCCAGTGAAGTCTCTATCAGAGCCAGATAGAGTGCCGCCATGAGTGAACTCTCGGCGCAGGTACGAAAAGCACTTGATGCCGCGGTCGAAGCTATCGGCGGAGCAACGCGCGAGGGCCAGATTGAAATGGCAGAAGCAGTTGCCAATGCGTTGACCGATAGACATCACCTCATGGTTCAGGCCGGAACGGGTACCGGTAAATCACTTGCTTACATTGTGCCGGCGCTAGTTCACGGACGAAAAGTATTGGTGGCAACTGCGACGTTAGCGTTGCAACGTCAGTTAGTAGAACGCGATCTACCGGCAGTTGTGCCAGCGCTAGAAAAGGCGCTGGGTCGTCCGATTACTTATGGAATTTATAAAGGCGTAGGAAACTATGTATGCCTGCAGAAAATGAATGCCGATGATGCAGATCCTGATGGCGAACTGGTTCTTGAATCTTCGTATTTAGAAAAAGATGCAAAGCGGCTAATTGCTTGGGCAAAGACCCCAGGTGTTTCAGGTGACCGAGATGATGCACCGGAAGTAGATCGCAGAGTGTGGGCGGCAAATTCTTTATCGGGGCGCGAATGTGTGGGCGCTGATGTCTGCGCCTGGGGAGCACAATGTTTTGCAGCAAAAGCGAAAGCGAGGGCGCAGGAGGCTGATGTTGTGGTTACCAACCACACCTTGTTAGCTATTGAAATCGTGGACTCGCATCCAATTTTGCCCGAGCGCGATGCAGTGATTTTGGATGAAGCGCACGAGTTTATGGATCGCACTACCCAAGCCGTGACTGAAGAACTTACTTCAGGGCGGGTGCAGCGAGCAGCGGCCATGGCGCGTAAGTATTCGCCAGGCAAACCAAGTGATGCACTGACTAAAGCTGCCGACTCGTTCCACGATGCGATGGCCGATTACGGCGAAAGTGTGAAGAGTGATTTCGCCGCGCAAGGTCGGCTAGAAGATATTCCAAGCATGTTGGAAGCCCCAATTCGTAAGTTGAAAGAGAGCGCCACTGCTTTCGTGCAGGTGCTCACTGCCGATGATGAAATTATTGATCCAGATGCCAATGCCGAGCGAGCACGCGTTAAGGGTGCGGTGCAAGAGATTGCAACGACCGCCGGCAAGTTATTGAAGATGGGTAATGAACACGTACTCTGGTATGAGCCAACTTTTTCTACGCTGCATTTAGCGCCGTTATCGGTCTCGCATGTGCTGCGTAGTAACTTGCTTACAAAGACACCGGTAATTGCAACTTCGGCCACCCTTACGGTCGGAAATAATTTTGATGCTATGGCGCGCAGTATTGGTTTCGTTGTGGGAACCGATAGCGATGCTGAGAGTGAAAGCGGTGATATCGACCCAGCTAATGTGCAGATGCTCGATGTCGGTTCGCCTTTTGATTTCGCAAATCAAGGAGTTCTCTATCTACCTAAGCATCTACCCGAGCCAGGACGCGA
The DNA here is from genome assembly GCA_027483765.1 of Streptomycetaceae bacterium. Classification (GTDB taxonomy): domain Bacteria; phylum Actinomycetota; class Actinomycetes; order Nanopelagicales; family Nanopelagicaceae; genus Planktophila. The sequence continues at coordinate 155,334 of JAIXTW010000010.1, read as the reverse complement.
TGGTCCGAGTAAAGAAGTGCTGGAAGAACTTGGCGAACTTATTGATGCAGCTGGTGGTCGCACGTTGGCGCTCTTTAGTTCGTGGCGCGGGGTAGAGGCAGCCGATGCACACTTGCGCGAAGTATTGGTGGATCTACCAATTACTATCATCACGCAAAAACGTGGCGATGCGGTGGGGCCCTTAGTTGAACGCTTTGCCAAAGATGAAACTTCCATTTTGCTTGGCACGATGTCGTTATGGCAGGGCGTGGATGTGCCGGGTAATTCCTGCATATTGGTTGCCATCGATCGCATTCCATTTCCACGTCCCGATGAACCGGTAATGTCGGCGCGCTCTTCCTTGGCCGATGCATCAGGCGGCAGTGGATTTATGCAGGTTTCAGTTCCACGCGCCGCATTGTTATTGGCACAAGGCACTGGTCGCTTAATTCGAAGCATTGATGACCGTGGCGTTGTGGCAATCCTGGATTCCAGAATTGTCACAAAGCGCTACGGCAGCACACTGCTGAACTCAATGCCACCGCTGTGGCGTACAAGTGATGGGGCAGTGGTCCGCGAATCACTTCGCAGGCTTGCCTCAACTGTCGATGAGTAAGTTACCTAATCGCAATCTTGGCTGAACCGTGGTTCATCTGCCACATGCCTGCTTTTTCGGCGGCATGAAATTCAACGGCACATGTTCCACGCTTCGTGGCTTTGAGAACATTGCCCTTGATTGAACATGACTTAGATGAGCTCTTGTACTCAATGACTTCGCCAAAGTTGGAAGACATGGGAAGTGATCTGGTCACACCGACTTTGAGCGATTTTGGCATTGCGCCAATCTTCTGAGTTCCTGGTGTGAGAATAAATGGGAAGTTACCGGAAGCTGCTGCAACGGTTGCATTTCCGGCTGTCGAATAGGCCAGCGCGCATTGGCCAGCGCCCTTCAGTGCAATCAATGTTCCGTCGACATAAGAACAATCTGGTGTTAGTGATCGAAAGGTGATTGCTAATCCTGATTTTGCAGAGGCCACAATTTTGGCATCTGCGCGGTAAGCCAGGTTGCTTGGCACGTTGCGAACCAACGGAGTTCCATTGAGTGTGACAGTGATTTCATCTGCCGCTAAAACTGGAGCTGCCACACCCGCTCTAAATGAAATAGGTAAGAACTTATCTTCTGAAGTATCGGCACCTGCAGTGCGATCCAGCCGGAAAAAGAGTCCGCATTGTGTTTTGGTGCAATCAACGGTGACGCCTCTACCGATAATTGACCCAGAAACTTTCATTGCGATGGGACCAGTTGAGCTGATTGAGCCTTGCTCGCCGGTGGTACTCACCCAGAGTTGATTTGCGTCATCACATGTTGCGGGACGAGCAGCACCAACGGGTTCGATACATTGTTGGATATACATACCTGCTTTAGTTGGGAATTTGGTAAAGCCACCGTTGATTGTGGCCCCAGCTGGGTCAAGGTTAGTCAGTGGACCACTTGCGAAAACAAAGGTCTCAGCTTGTGCTGGCGTCGATAATCCAACCGGTGCCACCAATCCGATGACTGCTAGAGCTATCAGAACCCGCTTACGTGATGTGAACATTTTTCTCCTAGTTTCTTTCGTTAGATTTTAAAGTGATTACTTACTTCTTAAATGTGACCGGGATAAACAAATCATTGGTGCGATCGCCTTCATGTAGATGATCAGAACGCACCGTGATAGCGCACTTAACTTTGCTGCAGTCGTACTTGCCAATCTTTTTCAGCACTCGAACTTTTTCGGAAAAGCGACCACCGGGTGTAAAGGGGATTGCTAACCCGGTTGCATAGGAAGGCGCATTGGAAGATATCCAATACGAGGCATCACCGATGCCCTCTTTATTAACTCCTCCGCCACATGGAGTAGGTGCCTGACCCTTCTTCGGCATGAGGCAATAGGCGAGATAAATGCCAACAGTCTCATCAAAGCCCTGTCCGGTTACCTTTATCTCTTGCCCATTTTTTACAGTAGTAACTGAGGCAGTTAACTTCTGATTATTGCCACCAGTCACAGTTGATGCTGCCATGACTGGAGTGAGCGCAGAAGAGGCGGCAATTACCATTGCCATAGCCATGAGAAAACGTCTGCGCATGGAGGAAATAATAGGGAAGAGGGCTACTGAATTTATCCGACGCCAAGCGCTCACATTGTCGGCAAGATATTTGAGATGATGCATCCATGAGTAAACGAGGCGGAGTAGTGACATCAACTGTTGCCATAATCACCTCGGCCGCACTCTTACTTACTGGCTGTAGCTCGGCGCAATCCAACGCAATTGCTATTTCATCGGCGCAGGTAAGCACAGTTTCAAGCAGTGAAGAAAGCAGCGCGAAGCGAGTTGTTGCACTTGCCAATGGCGCTGGCGAAATCATTTCGGCGATGGGCTTTAAATCAATTCTTATTGGGCGCGACATTGCAAGTACTGATGCAGATCTCAAGACCGTTCCGATTGTGACTTCCGGCCATCAGGTAGTGGCTGAAAAAATAATTGCACTGAATCCAGATCTGGTGATTGTTGATAAATCCAGTGGCCCTAAGAGCGCACTTGATGCGCTAGCAACTGCCGGCATTCGAGTTGTGACAACGCCAGAGGCTTGGTCCTTAGCCGACATTCCAGCAAAGGTCAGCGCAATTGCAGCAGCGATCGGAACTCCAGCAACTGGTGCGGCGCTAAATAAGTCAATGAAAACTGCACTTGAGGAATTTTCCAATGCACCGAACAAGACCCGCGCACTCTTTCTCTACTTACGTGGTGGCAGTTCCATCTATTTAATTGGTGGAAAAGGATCGGGTGCTGACTCCTTGATTGCCGCAATTGGCGCCGAAGATATTGGAGCTGCCAGCCTGGCCAATCCATTTAACGCAATGACAAGTGAGCTAGTGGCCTCGCTTAACCCCGATGTAATTCTGGTAATGACTAAAGGGCTGCAATCTGTCGGTGGCGTATCAGGACTAGTTGAACTGCCCGGAATTGCTCAGACCGCTGCTGGTAAAAATAAACGAGTAATTGCAGTCGATGATTCACTCCTTCTCTCTTTTGGTCCGCGCACCCCTGATTTGTTGAAGAAGTTAGATGCGGCCATGATGAAGGCGATGAAGTAATGAAAAAGGCGCTGCCGCTAATCTTCTTGCTACCCATTATTGCTATTGCTGCGCTCTCACTCGGTGCCACCGATGTCAGCGAGCTATTTCGCTACCTCTTTAATCCATGGCTTAACCCCGAGAGTGCTTCACACCAAATCATCTGGCAGATTCGCGCACCTCGAGTGGGAGCAGCGATACTTGTCGGCGCCGCGTTAGGTATTGCCGGTTCACTTGCCCAGAGTTCAACGAACAATCCATTGGCAGATCCAGCGATACTCGGAACATCTGCCGGGGCAGCTCTGGGTGTACTACTGGGTGTGCTCACCAATGTAGTAACCATCGGCTCGATTGGTGCCGTTGTATGCGCGGCGATAGGTGCAATGGCGGCAACGGTGCTCACATTCTCACTTGCCCGTTCGGCACTGCAACTCATCACCATTGGTATTGGTGTTTCAGCAATTCTCAACGCAGTCGTTGGACTCACACTTTCAGCTGTTAATCGCCCCGATGCACGTTCGATCTCCTTCTGGTCATTTGGTTCGCTCTCACTCGTTACTACCAAAACTTTGTATGTGCTTCTACCCGTACTCATCATCGGTGCAGTCATTGCTTGGAAGAGCGCGCCCACTTTAGATTTACTCTCCTTAGGTGACGCATCGGTTCGACACATTGGCCATAACGCGCAACGTGTTCGCTTTAGAGCGTTTGCCATCTTGGCGGTACTCGTTGCCGTGACTGTCTCTAGCGTGGGCGCCATTGCATTTCTGGCACTGGCAGCGCCACATATCGCCCGGTACTTATGTGGGCCTCGAAATCGAGTCCTTGTCATTTACTCAGGGCTCGTTGGCGCAATGATTCTTCTGATTGCAGATACTGCAGCGCGTGCTCTTATTCCGCCTTTTGAACTTCCGATTGGATTGCTGACATCACTCATTGGCGCACCGATTTTGATTGCTACTTTGAAGAAAAGTGGTGATGTATGGCGCTAATCAAGATCGATCAGGTATCAATTTCACGTGGCGGCAAGAGCGTGATTGAACAATTCAGCGCCACGATAGAACCCGGAAAGATCACGGCAATTATTGGTCCTAATGGCAGCGGTAAGAGCACGCTGCTCAGTGCCATCGCTGGAGACCTTCCAATTGGCGCGGGAGAAATAACTTTCGATGGTCGCAATCTGAAAGAGATTTCAGTGGCGGAGCAGTCGGCGCTTCGTAGTGTGGTACTACAAAATAGAAATTACTGGCTCTCATACTCAACTCGCGAACTTATTGAAATGGGACAGGGCCCCGATGAGTTGCTCCGAGTCGATGCTGTTATGCAGGCGCTAGATATGAAGCGATTTGAGAACCAGAGCGTGACCACGCTATCTGGGGGAGAAGCGCAACGGATCGAGATTGCCCGCGCGCTGATCAGAGATACTCCGATTTATTTACTTGATGAACCGCTTTCGGCGCAAGATGTGGCAAGTAAAGCTCGCATCATCGCGCTCTTGAAAGGGCTACGAGATAAGGGAAAGACGATTTTGGTAATTGCACATATCGATAAGAATTCTTTAACGTGGTGTGATCAGATCATCGATACATTGGCGCAATAGCGGCCAGCTTTTGGCAAAGCTTGGGTGCAGCGGCATCCGGGTAACGTCGTCAAACTTCACCCAACGAACTTCAAAAGATTCATCATTAAGTTCGTGCCCCTCTAACTTCTCATTTGCCCGAGCAATAATTGTGGAATAACTCCAACCATTGTGATCGTCAGTAAATGTATGAACTGGTTCGAGATCTGTTGGATTAATGCCAGTCTCTTCTACCGCTTCTCGGATAGCGCCTTCAATGATCGTTTCGTGAGAATCTCGGGCACCCCCGGGAATTCCCCAGGTGTCGCCGTTATGCACCCACGGTGCGCGATGTTGCAAAAAAATAGAACCGTCTCGAACTAGCAACAGACCAGCTGCACCATGGATACCCCAGTGTTTTGACCCGCATGCACATTCGATCCATCCATCACCATCGCGCGCAGCCATGTACCTACTTTCTCATATCTATCCACAAGCAGCACAATTCAATGGTTTGCCTAACGCGCAACGATTTAATCTCCCGCGCATGAAGAGAATTCTTATTTATGCACTTATTTTGACCAGCGTTGCCGCACCTGCCCACGCACAAGAGTGCGTCGAGCAAGCATGTATCGATGTCTACACACAAGATGGCAAGATTGTGATTGAAGGTCGCAAAGGCACTGGCCCGGCGCAGAAAGCCGAGGTAGCACCGGCGCCAAGTAAGACGCGAAAACCGGTTGTCCGAAAGAGTCCAACTCCCAAGCCAACTACATCCGGAAGTACAAAACCCAAAGTAGTGACCGCCACTAAAAAACCGGTAGTTACAAAACGGGTGCGGCCAACAATTGCTCCAACAGCAACATCACTGAGCGATAAGTTAATTGAGATTCTGCCAACAGCTGGAATCGCATATTCGCCTTCATTTTCACCACTGATAAAAGTTCCGGTCTTTTTCTGGTCAGATATCCCAACAATTGTGACGAAGAAAATTCAGATTGTTGGCGAAGTAGTTGAGGTATCGCTTAAACCCACCTTCATTTGGCATTACGGCGATGGCATCTTCTTCGTTACCCGCAAAGCTGGGGCGCCTTTTCCAGATGGCGAAATCCAACATACCTACTCGAAGCCGGGCCATTACCTCATCCAACTTGTTACGAGTTGGGATGGTCAGTTCACGGTCCAAGGTGTGACCACACGCATTCCCGGAAAGATCGAATCAGTTTCGGTTCTGCCAATCACTGTCGTTGCCGCACCCACTCGCTTTACCCCACCCGTTTCATTTCGTCGATAAGAAAGGTTTTTTCCATGACTACCCTGACATCACCACACGATCTCCTTGCTGCAATTCCGTTTCTGATCGGCTATCACCCAAGTAACTCCTTAGTCTTAGTTGCACTCTCATCAGATTCCGATGATCAAGGTTCTGTTGGTATGGCGATGCGAGTAGATCTACCTGTTGATGTTGCAGCTGAAGGGTATGACTTATTGGCTTCTCACCTCACTCGTGAAAAAGCTGATGCAGCGCTTTTAGTTGCCTACACGCCACACGACTGCTTACTTGGGGAATCAGTATTAATCAATGCAAGTGCGGCTTTGATGCGCGCCGGAATTGAGATTAAAGAATCACTCGTTGTGCAAAATAACCGCTTTCGTTCGCTGCTCTGCATCGATTCACTCTGTTGCCCACCGCACGGAAGCCCGGTTCCTGAAATTGACTCATCGCGAATCGCAGCAGAGCATGTGATTGCTGGACACCCGATGCCATTTGCCTCAGTTGTTCAACTCATCGATTCAATTTCTGCGCTACCAACTTCAACTGCTGAAGCTTGGTGTAGCGAAGTCAGTGGATTCGTAGTTGCACCCGATGCACCTGAACTCAATAACCTGCAACGAGATGGTGCTACCGCGGTCATTGATTTAGCGGGTGAATACCAAGCAGGTCGGGGCGCCGAAGATAGAGAGTTAGCTGCCCGTGTCATTGGCCGCATGAGCGATATTCAAGTTCGAGATTTCGCACTCGGAAGTCACAGCCCAGAGACGGCAGATTTTTACTGGAAGATGTGGCGAGATTTATTGGTAATCGCACCCAGTGGATTTGTGGCGCCCATTGCATCGGTCTTTGCAGCTATCTCCTATGAACGTGGTGAAGGCGCCCTTGCGCACAAGGCCCTTGATCGCGCAGTGGCAGATGACCCGCGCTACTCGTTGGCGCTCTTGCTCCGTCGCGTCTTTACCGCGGGCTGGCCGGCGCAATCCTTTACAACTATGCGGATGGATCTGCACCCCAAAGTAGTAGCCGCAATTTTCGGGTAATATTTGCACTGGTCACGAGTTCTAGTGTCAAAGCCCCGGCTGACTAGACGGCAACCCTCCACCGCGGTGGGGTGCTCCGGGTGACGACCAGGCAGAGTTCTAACTCTGCAAGTGCGTGAAGGATTTAACGATGAGCAGAGAACCCAACTACAACGTCACAGGTGCGTGGCTTGAGGGCGATGATCCCGGCGATCGTAAGTTTGTAAAGATTGGTTCATTGCTTCTTGAAAATGGCGAGACGCTGCCTGATATCACCATCGCTTATCAAAGCTGGGGAACGCTCAACGCCGATAAATCCAATGCAATTTTAGTAAACCATGCCATGACTGGTTGGTCAGATGTTCCAGGATGGTGGCCGCAGATGGTTGGCCCTGGATTACCATTTGATACTGATAAATATTTCATTATCTGCCCCAATGTCATCGGCGGCTGTCAAGGTTCAACTGGTCCGTCAAGTATTGCTCCTGATGGAAAACGTTACGGTTCGCGATTTCCGATTATCACTATTCGCGACATGGTTAACGCTGAGATTGCCTTCAGCGATGCCATCGGAATCGAAAAGTACGTTCTTGCCATTGGTCCCTCGCTCGGCGGAATGCGATCACTGGAATGGGCGGTGCAGTTGCCACATCGAGTGGGAGCAATTTGCACGATTGGATCATCAGCAGTTGCCACCGGCGATCAAATCGGAACCTTCTCGGTGCAGATTCAGGCGATCAAATCTGACCAGCACTTCAACGGCGGGGATTATTACGAACAAGAACGTGGCCCAGTCGATGGCATGGGCATTGCTCGCCGGATTGCGCACCTGACCTACCGCACTGAATCTGAGATGGATGTTCGCTTTGGTCGCCAGTTACAGGGCGATGACACTGGGCGCTATGCCGTTCAGTCCTACCTGGACCACCAAGCGACAAAGTTAGCTAAGCGCTTTGATGCCAATACCTACATCGCCCTCACCGATGCGATGAATTCGCACGATATCGGCCGAGATCGTGGTGGGGTAGCCAAGGCGCTGGCCAGCATCTCAATTCCGGTCGTTGTCGTGACCATCGATACCGATCGCCTCTTCGTCCCTCGACTTCAGGTTGAGATTTCAGAGCTGGTTCCCACTGCACAGCCGCCGATAGTCATTAGTTCTGACTTCGGCCACGATGGATTCTTGGTGGAGAGCGAAGCGATGGGCGATGCGATTCGGCACGCCTTGCATGTTGCGGGTACAATATAGGTATTACTTCGAGCAGTTCGAAGAACAACCAAAAGGACAATTGTGGCTGTATTTAGTGCGCTCAAAAACAAGGCAAAGAGTAAGAAAGCCGCTCCTGCAAAGAAGGTAGCTGCGAAAAAGGCTGCGCCAGCTAAGAAAGCTGTAGCAAAAAAGGCCGTTGCCAAGAAAGCCGCACCTGCCAAGAAGTCTGCACCTGTTAAGAAGGTTGCCGCAAAGCCGGTAAAGCCAGCGAAGGTCGAACTTAAGAAAGATCTAAGCGCTAAAGAAGTACAACAATTAGTAGATTTGAAGAACGCGATCTCGCGCCAGAAAGAGATTATTGAAGCGCTCGCTGCAAGTGGAATTGATAATTATCGCAAAGCGGTAAAGAAAGAATTTATGCCGCTAGCACTTGAAGCTCGCGCACTCGATGTAGAAATTCCTGAGGCCACTGAGAAAGCACGTAAGGCCGGACTCGGTGCACCAAGTCGAATTCTTTCAAAAGCTCAACTTGCACTCATTGCTCCGAAAGAGGAAGCAAAGCCAGAGGGTGCAAAGTCTGAGAAGGTAGCAGTTGTTCTCGATGAGGATGGCAATGAAGTTGTCGTCGAAGAAATTGAATTAGAAGATGTAGAAACTCTTATCGCTGAAGCATCTGAAATTGTTGATGCTGAAGCCGATGGAAAAGATCAGCCACGCGTTGTCACGCTCTCCGATGAGACTAAGAACGAAGAGGGCTCATTTACCCTGCTCGACTCTGATGCAGATGATGAAGAAGAAGATAAGAACGAGCGCGAGAAGCATAAGAAGGATCTGAAGAATGTAAATCTCGTTCTTGAAGCCATCAACGGCAAGATTCAGGGAGTAGAACTTCCGCCAAAGAACAATATTGATCAAGCCGAAGCAAAGGCGCTCACCTTCAAGCAGATTCAACAGCAATTTGCGATGAGCACCTTCAATGAGAAGTCAGCCAAGCTTATTGCTGAGGCAGTTAACCAGGGCCACCTTAAGAACCTAGAAGATTTGCAGTACTTCTTTAATGAGCAAGCTCGATTTATTCAGATTGAAATTAAACGCCTTCCGCCAGAACAAACAGTTCTTACCGCCGGCGCGACAGCTGACCCAGTTAAGGATTACCTCAAGCAGATCGGCCGCGTAGCACTTCTTAATGCAGAACTAGAAGTAGAACTTGCAACGCGCGTTGAAGCAGGCCTCTTCGCCGAAGAAGCGTTGAAGCACAGCAAGAAACTTGATAAGAAACTTAAGCGCGAGCTTGAGTGGATTGTCGAAGATGGAAAGCGCGCCAAGAATCACTTGCTGGAAGCAAACCTTCGTCTCGTGGTCTCACTTGCTAAGCGTTACACCGGTCGCGGAATGCTCTTCCTTGATCTTATTCAAGAAGGAAACCTCGGCCTTATCCGTGCAGTTGAGAAGTTCGACTACACAAAGGGTTACAAGTTCTCCACTTATGCAACATGGTGGATCCGTCAGGCAATCACTCGCGCCATGGCAGATCAGGCCCGCACAATTCGTATTCCGGTACACATGGTTGAAGTCATCAATAAGTTGGCTCGCGTACAACGTCAGATGTTGCAAGATCTAGGTCGCGAACCGACACCAGAAGAGCTCGCGAAAGAGCTCGATATGACACCCGAGAAGGTTGTGGAAGTTCAGAAGTATGGCCGCGAGCCAATCTCGCTTCACACACCATTGGGTGAAGAAGGAGACTCTGAATTCGGTGATCTCATCGAAGATTCAGAGGCAGTAAAGCCAGAAGAGTCAGTAACTTTCACAATCTTGCAGGAGCAGTTGATGCAGGTTCTCGGTGGGCTTACCAACCGCGAGGCTGATGTAATCAAGGCTCGCTACGGACTTACAGATGGACAGCCAAAGACGCTGGATGAGATCGGCAAGGTTCATGGGGTAACTCGTGAACGTATCCGCCAGATTGAATCCAAGACAATGTCGAAGCTTCGTCACCCATCGCGTTCGCAATCGCTACGCGACTATCTCGATTAAGAGTTCAGGTCAAACGAAAAAGCCCCGATGCAATCGCACCGGGGCTTTTTCGTTTTCAATAATTACTTAACTTCTACCAACTTCTCTGACTCGTCCTGAATCGCCGCGGCTACCGCCTTCAGCTTTTCAGCGTATTCCTTGCCGTGATGGGCGCAGAACATGAGTTCGCCACCGTTAAGCAGAGTTGCACGCACATAAGCTTGTGCACCACAACGATCGCATCGATCGAGGGCATTCAGAGGTGTGGATTCGAGGATTACTTGCTCGGTCATCGCGCTCTCCATTTCGCTTAGTGGGAAGTTTGGTACTTCTATGGAACATCATGCCAGTTCTCTTTATTCCCCGCAGGAGATATTGATTCCAATTATGTAAATTTTTATCAATCTGAGCGCATAATCATCGATTATTGGGGGATATCTCACCCTAGGTAGTCATTATTTGAGATATCCCGGCGCGCTTACGCGGGTGATAAGGATTCGCTGGCTAACCTTTGCCACCGTGGCTGATGAATTGAACTTTACCCCTGAGGTGGATTCTAAAGATAGCTATACCGCAAAAGACCTCGCTGTCCTTGAGGGCCTCGATGCTGTTCGCAAGCGCCCCGGAATGTATATCGGTTCTACCGATTCGCGCGGCCTGCAGCACTGTCTCTGGGAAATTATCGATAACTCAGTGGATGAGTCTTTAGCCGGGCACTGTAAGAAGATTGAAATTAATCTTGAATCAGATGGTTCGGTTGAAGTTCACGATGATGGTCGTGGAATCCCGGTTGATAAAGAACCCAAGACTGGACTCACTGGTGTTGAAGTTGTCCTAACCAAACTGCACGCTGGTGGAAAATTCGGTGGTGGTTCATACGCCGCATCCGGTGGTCTGCACGGTGTTGGTGCATCTGTAGTAAATGCGTTGGCCGAACGTCTTGATGCTGAAGTAGATCGCAACGGCAAAATCTATTGGATGTCATTTAAGCGCGGCGTTGCCGGAATATTCGATGGTGATGGACCGAAAGCAGATTTCACACCGCAATCAGGTTTGCGCACAATCGGAAAAGTTTCAGCCAAGGTAACTGGCACCCGAATTAAGTGGTGGTCAGATCGCCAAATCTTCCTAAAAGATGCTGAGCTAGACCTAGATGATGTCTATGCTCGTGCACGACAAACATCATTTTTAGTTCCAGGACTTTCCATCACGGTCAATGACAACCGTAAGAAAGAGAAGACCACTCAGACCTTTTTCCATAAGGGTGGAATCTCTGAATACTGCGATTTCTTGCAGCCAGATACCGCTGTCGGAGAAGTAATTCGAATTTACGGCACTGGCCATTACCAAGAAACTGTCCCAGTTCTTGATGACAAGGGCCATATGGTTTCCACAGATGTAGAGCGCGATATGGAAGTTGATATTGCGATGAAGTGGGGCGAAGGCTTCGATACAACGCTGCGCTCATTTGTAAACATTATTTCTACACCTAAGGGTGGCTCACACGTGCTTGGTTTCGAGCGTGCAATCACTAAAGCATTTAACGAAGCGATGCGTAGCGCTGGAATTTTGAAGAAGAACGAAGCCGATGTTATTAAAGACGATGTCATGGAAGGCCTCACTGCAGTTGTCACAGTTCGCATGTCAGAGCCACAGTTCGAGGGTCAGACCAAGGAAGTACTTGGTACAGCGGCTGCCACAAAGATTGTTTCAACAGTAGTTGCCGATAAGTTAAAAGAATTCTTCGCAACCACTCGTCGCATTGATAAGGCCAATGGCAAGTTGATCATGGAGAAGATTGCCGGCGCTTCCCGCACTCGTATCAGTGCGCGTGCTCATAAAGATTTGCAGCGTCGCAAGAACGCCCTCGAATCTTCCTCACTTCCGACTAAGCTCTCTGATTGCCGTTCTGAAGATGTCACACGCACTGAACTCTTTATTGTTGAGGGCGATTCCGCACTGGGCACAACGAAGGCGGCCCGTAACTCCGAATTCCAAGCAATCTTGCCTATTCGCGGCAAGATTCTGAACGTTCAGAAAGCATCACTTTCACAGATGCTCGATGACAAAGAGTGCGGCTCAATTATTCAGGTCATCGGTGCAGGTTCTGGAAAGTCCTTTGAACTCGATGATGCTCGCTATGGCCGCGTTATCTTGATGTCAGATGCCGACGTTGATGGCGCACATATTCGCTGCCTTCTGCTTACCTTGATGTATCGCTACATGCGCCCGATGCTCGATGCTGGACGCGTCTTTGCTGCGATTCCACCGCTACACCGCATTGAAACTATGGGCGTTGGTGGCAAGAAGGGTGAGTACATCTACACCTATTCAGATGATGAGATGAAGCGCATTACCGCTGATTTGAAGAAGAACGGCAAGCGCTGGAAAGAGCCTATTCAGCGTTACAAGGGTCTTGGTGAGATGGATGCAGATCAACTGCGCGAAACCACCATGGATCCAGATGCACGCACGCTACGCAGAATTACTGTTCCAGATGCAGAAGCTGCAGAGAAGATGTTTGAACTTCTTATGGGATCGGATGTTGCACCGCGTAAAGAATTTATTGCAACAGCTGATATCGATCGCGAGCAGATTGACGCTTAGTTCCACTTCCAATATTGGTACTACTTCTTCTTATAACCAGCTGGGCACTTCGGAATTAAGGCAGTAATCTTCTTGGTTAGTTTTCCTTTGATGCAAGTCATAGTCACCTTCTTTGAAGGTGCCGCCTTAGCCTTAAGGAATTCTGCTTTTTTGTCTTCTTCAACAATCTTTTCGGCAGCACTAAGTAAATCTCTCAGCTTAGAGGCAGGGTCAATCAAACTTATCGAAGGTAATCCGTATCCACCTTCGGGCGGAGAACAATCATTAGTGATTCCCAGTCCAGTCGTGCCGAGAACATATCGAATATTGTCTTCCTCTACAAAAAAAGCAGCACCCGAATCTCCATCACAAATATGGCCTTGCTTTAATTTGGTATCTTGAACTACTCCGTAAACTCCTGAGTTCTCAATTTTCCGCCAATCCACATTCGGATACTGTTTGTAGGACTCAACGACTAATTTGGGGGACAACAAAGTACTCGTTAACTTATTTGGTGCTCTGTTAATCCTCTCCTCCCATTCTGCGTTTCTTTGGCTTCCATCAGTCATGCCATAACCAACTAGCTCCACCTTTGACTTTTCTGCCGCAAAACGGATCAGTTGCTCTTCAGTTGCAATCAAAGCTTTCTTGGCTACTGGCATATCTTCATTCAGAATGATGACTGCAAGGTCATCGACACCTTGAATGCCCTTTTCGAAATCTGGTTTTGAATATGAACTTGGAATTAGGACCTTCTTAACCTTGTATGTTCTTTGTCCAGCTATAGTCACGATTCCTGGGTTGTAAATGACGCCATCGCGTTCCCACTCCGCCACACCACCAGAGGTGTCAATTACATGCGCAACGGTAAGAATGATTCTTTCCGAATACAGAAATCCAGAGCCACCTCTGACTTTGACTGCATTCGGATCTGCTGTCGCATTTTGGCCAAATAGGACGGCATAAGATGAAACTGAAGGGAGCAAAGTAAGTAAAAGGGAGAAGATCAGCCCAGAAATTACCTTTTTCATAGCGTGAAAGCCTACATCTTGCACTCTTCGTCGAGGAAGGTTCAGTGCCTACTAATCAATACTGACTAGGTCGAAGTATTCATCTTTCCAAATATCTTCATCGCCATCAGGTAACAAAATCACTCGCTCCGGCTTAAGGGCCTGAACGGCGCCCTCATCGTGGGAGACCATGATGACAGCGCCTTGATATTCGGTAAGTGCTCCCAAGATTTCTTCACGTGATGCTGGATCTAAGTTATTTGTAGGCTCATCGAGAAGCAGAACATTGGCAGCAGATACAACGAGAGTCGCAAGCGCTAGACGTGTTCGTTCTCCACCAGAAAGAACTTTGACTGGCTTATGTACGTCATCACCTATGAAGAGGAATGAACCAAGCACGTTACGCGCTTCTGGTTCACGTAGGTCATCTTTTGAGGACATCATATTTTCAAGAATGGTTCGCTCGAAGTCGAGCATTTCATGTTCCTGCGCGTAGTAACCGAGCTTGAGACCATGTCCATGTTCAACTTTTCCAGTATCGGATTCGAGTTGGTTGGCCAGGATCTTAAGCAGCGTTGTTTTTCCAGCGCCGTTAAGTCCAAGAATTACAACGCGGGAACCTTTATCGATAACGCAAGAAACATCGGTGAAGATTTCAAGTGAGCCATAGTTCTTAGAAAGTTCTTCACCCGATAGGGGAGTCTTGCCACAAGGAGCCGGTGTTGGGAAACGAAGTTTTGCAACCTTATCTTTGACGCGAACATCATCGAGTGAAGATCGAAGTTTTTCAGCTCTGCGTAACATGCCTTGAGCGGCAGTTGCCTTAGAGGCCTTAGCGCGCATCTTTTCGCCCTGCTTCTGCAAGATTTCAGCTTTCTTCTCCGCGTTGGCGCGCTCTTTCTTGCGGCGATGTTCATCTTGTTCGCGCTGCAAGAGGTACTGCTTCCAGCCCAGGTTATAAACGTCGATAACGTTTCTATTGCCATCTATGTAGAAGACCTTATTTACAACTGTTTCAATCAAGTTCACATCGTGAGAGATGATGACGAGCCCACCTGCGTAGTTAACGAGGTAGTTACGTAGCCAGACAATCGAGTCAGCATCAAGGTGGTTTGTTGGCTCATCGAGCAATAAAGTCTCAGCGCCAGAGAAGAGAATGCGAGCAAGTTCGATACGTCGGCGCTGACCACCTGAAAGAGTGTCGAGCTGATTATTAAAGACTGACTCAGAAACACCTAGCGAGTGTGCAATTGCTTCCGCTTCAGCAGTTGCGGCATATCCGCCGGCGGCGCTGAATTCAGCATCTACGCGGGTGTAACGCTCGAGCGCTTTTTCCAACTCTGCGCCTTCAGTAGTAGACATCTCGTGTTCTACTTGCGCCATACGTATTGCAATTTGGTCTAGGTCGCGCGCAGATAAAATTCTGTCTAGTGCAGTTCCTTGATCTTCACCCGTGCGTGGATCTTGTGGAAGGTAACCAATTTTGCCGGTGCGTTGAACTCCGCCACCTGCCGGCAGGGTTTCACCTGCGAGGACTTTTGCGAGAGTTGATTTTCCAGCGCCATTTCGACCAACGAATCCGATGCGATCGCCACTGTTGATACGTACTGTGACTCCCGAGACCAAAAGGCGCGCACCAGCGCGAAGTTCAAGAGCAGTTGTTGCAATCATTTGGGCGTATCTTCCCACAGTATTTACCTTGCCAATTCGCGCCCCCTACACTCGGACCCATGTTTAACCTCACGCTCCTTGCGCTCTTATTGATAGCCCTAGTACTACTCGTATATCAGATTCGATTGAGCAGGAAGTTCGGAGCCAAACTCAATCAACTCATGAACAACGAGAAGCAGACTCGCAAGAATTCCAGAGAGTTGAAAATCTCCACCCGTGAGGATTATCGGCAGAGCGAGTTCTATGCACAGTTACTGCACCTACTCAATCTTGATGCACCAATTCCGCCGACTCGTGGGTGGGCTGCTTCTCCTGATGTTCTACTTACTTTGGTCGAAAGTGCACGTAGCTCAGAGGTTCGCACGATCGTAGATTTAGGATCTGGCGTTTCCACGCTAGTGCTGGCCAAGAGCGCGCCACACGCACGCGTAATTAGTATTGATAATTCAGGGGAGTATGCAGCAAAGACTCGGCAACTACTTGATAACCATAAAGTTACTAACGTTGATTTGCGCGTAGCACCGCTGACTCCACATACCTCTGGCGTGACTTGGTATGAAACTTCTGCACTGAGTAATCTGGCAGAGATAGATCTGCTCTTTATTGATGGGCCACCAGCAACCGAAGATGGTCAAGCACGCCACCCAGCGCTGGCTGAATTGGTTAAGAAGCTCAGTTCGAGGGCGATTGTCGTGCTCGATGATGCCGGGCGCGATGGTGAGAAAGAGTTAGCGCAGAAGTTTGCCGCTGCTATGCCAAATCATGTACTTGAATTTCTCAGCCACGAAAAAGGAACTGCGGTAATTCGACCTAAGTAACTTACTCTTTACCGATTCGAGTACGTCGCGGAGTGGCAAAAGACTTGCTTGCTGCAGTGAGTTCATCGGAGACTTGCTTACGAATGGCATCTTCACTCTTAAGTAAAGTAGCAAGGGCTGCAATCACAGCCTTGAGTTCCTTGGATTCAGTTTCAAGCTCTAGTTTGCTCATCTTGGTTAGGCGACGAAGCGGCATATCGAGAATGTAAGTTGCCTGCTCTTCGTTGAGTTTGAAACCTTTAATTAAGGCATCTTTAGCGGCTGCAGCATCATCACTGCCACGAATGATCTTAATGACCTTATCGATATCGATAATTGCCTTGAGCAGTCCATCAACGAGGGAAAGTCTGTCTTCCGCCTTTGCTTTACGAAATTCTGAGCGGCGGCGAACTACTTCGATGCGGTGATCGATAAAGACTTGCAGTAGCTCTTTGAGACCAAGTGTTTGCGGCTTGCCTTTAACGAGGGCTACCGCGTTTATTGCGAAGGCATCTTCCATAGGAGTGAGTTTGTAGAGCTTTTCTAGAACATCTTCTGGCTCAAAGCCATTTTTGAGTTCAATGACAACGTTGGTACCGGTCTGGCCATCGGTAAGGTCGATGATGTCGGAAATTCCTTGAATCTTCTTCGCTTTTGCTAAGTCAGCGATTCGCTCGACAACTTTTTCTGGGCCGATATTAAATGGCAACTCCTTGATAACGATTCCCATTTTGCGCGATGTGACTTTAGAGATCTCAGTCGTGGCGCGCACCTTAAATGAACCTTTGCCAGTTGCATAAGCTTCACGAACGCCTTCGAGGCCCACGATTTCGCCACCAGTTGGGAAATCTGGTGCAGGTATGTGCTTCATTAATTGGTTAAGCGTCGCCTTTGGATTATCAATGAGGAACTTTGTCGCGGCAATTACTTCACCCAAATTGTGCGGCGCCATATTGGTCGCCATACCAACTGCGATTCCGGAGCCACCGTTGACGAGCAAGTTTGGAAATGCCGCGGGTAGTACCAGGGGTTCAGCTAGCTGGCCGTCGTAGTTCGGTCCGAAATCAACTGTGTTCTCATCAGCTTCAGCAACCATCGCCATCGCAGTGGGTGCCAGGCGCGCTTCGGTATATCGCATCGCAGCAGGACCAGCATCGAGTGATCCAAAGTTTCCGTGGCCGTCAATCAGTGGCAATTGCATTGAGAACGATTGCGCCATGCGAACGAGTGCATCATAAATTGCGGAGTCACCGTGCGGGTGCAACTTACCCATTACTTCACCAACAACACGCGCACTCTTTACATGTCCACGCTCTGGTCGAAGACCCATATCAGCCATCTGATGAAGGATGCGGCGATGTACAGGCTTTAATCCATCGCGAGCATCAGGTAGCGCACGTGAATAAATAACAGAGTATGCATACTCAAGAAATGATTCCGACATTTCAGAAGAGACATCAATATCGACGATCTTGCCTGGGAATTCTCCAGGCTTTGGTCCTGCGACCTTAGCCGTCTTCTTTGGAGCCGCTGCCTTCTTCGTTGCCATGGCGCGTATTCTGCCAAGGCATTGCGCTATTTCTTGGTACCTACACGCCCTCGGAAGCGATGAATTGGCACTCATGAGAAGATATCGCGGTGCACTTGTCGCAAATCATGCCCTCCATCTTTTCTTCATTAGGACTTGAGACTGCAAACGATGCACTTGGCGTTGGATCATCACCATCCGGACGCGAACTCCTCTTTCTCATTGATGGTTTTGGTGCAGATGTTTTAGCAAAACATGCAGAGCACGCACCTAATCTGCTATCGCTCGTAGCGATGGGCACAGTGCAGACATCATTTCCATCGACAACAGCAACAAGTCTGGCAACACTGACAACGGGTGAAATGCCTGGCACTCACGGAATGCTCGGTTATACAGTGCAAGTTCCGCGCAGTGGGGGACGAGTTCTGAATTCACTCAAGTGGGATGAGCGTGTAGATCCAGCTATCTGGCAACCCGTTCCTACTCTCTTCGAACGCGCAATGGCTGCAGGAATTACTACAACACATATTGCAGCAAAGCGTTATGAGAATTCTGGATTCACGCGAGCAGTCTTCAGGGGAGCAAATTACAGAGGTGCAAATATCGTCTCCGATATGTTGAGCGAGACTGTTGCGGCTCTTAGCGCAGCACCATCCTTTATCTATCTCTACGTCAACGATTTAGATTCCGCAGGGCATTCAGATGGAGTTGGTTCAGAAAAGTGGATTGCAGCTCTGAAGGGAGTCGATGCTCTTGTTGGCTCGCTGATTGATAAATCACCTAAAGGAACACGTATCTGGGTGACTGCAGATCACGGGATGATTAACGTGGAAGAGAAGATAGTCATGGGCGTTGATAATGACTTGCTTACAGATATTTCTGTTATCGCTGGAGAACCCCGCGCACGTCATCTCTACCTTGGCGAGAAGGCTGGCTCAGCCGCTGCAATTGATGAAGTGATACAGCGCTGGCGCCAAAGTCTTGGAGATAAGGTCTTGATGCATTCGCGTGCAACAGCAATTCAATCCGGTTTATTTGGAAGTGATGTTTCACTCGATGCTGCCGATCGCGCAGGTGATGTCATTGCCATCGCTCGCGGTGGAGTAGTTCTGTTAGATCCAATGCGGGCAGATAAAGAGGGCGAGATGGTTGGCCATCACGGCGGTGATTCAGATATCGAGAGTTCAGTGCCTCTACTTACAAATATCAAGCCTTAGATTTTTTATTGAGCAAACTTTTTAGCTAGCGCTGGCACTTGCTTCATAGCAGCGGTCCAAATCTTGGGGCCTCCATGGATTTCACCAGGTACAAGGAATAGATTGCTTGTACCTTTCTGGCTCTTAATCACCTTATCTAGTTCGATTGAGTCATATTGGCTTACAGAGCAATCGGCTGTTCCATGGAAAATAAAGACTGTAGGCATTGGCTTCAAAGTTTTCAAGTAGGGATAAAGATTTCCTGATTGAAGTTGAGCCTTAACGTTGGGAAGGGATGTGTCGCCAAACCATGGATTAAAGTTTGGGTCAGCGCCACTCGCATAAGGGTCTTCCACGCCGCACGGGTATTTGATCTTGTTTGCAGCCATCGTTTCAAAATTTACATTTCCGAAAAGGTCAAAAACGAAGGAGATTGCTGCGCTAGTTTTCAAGTTTGGGTCGGTGGGAGTATCGAATAATGATTTTTGACTCCCAGTAAATCCTGCCGACATCGCTAAATATGAACCGGCTGAGTCGCCCCCAATTGCAAATTTATTTGAGTTGAAGCCGTATTTCGATGCATTGGCGCGAAGAAATCTAGTTGCCATTTTTGTATCTTGAGCAGCAGCGGGATATAAAGCCTCAGTTGCTAATCTGTAATTCACCGATGCAACAGCAATTCCATTCTTGATGAAAACTTCCAAGAGTTTGGCACTTTCGTCAAACTTCATTGTATTTTCATCGCCAAAAACGAATCCACCCCCATGTAGCCAAATCATGAGCGGAGGATTCTTAACTCCTTTTGGGAGGTAGATATCAAGGCGTTGGCTCGTTGAGGAAGTCGAGTAAACGATATCTTCGTAAACTTTCATCTTCGCGATAGATTTCGCCGGAAGCGTGTATGAGTGTTGAACTTCCGGTGGCATTTTTTCGTCAACTTGTCTCGCGCCCGTGGATGGTTTTGCAGTAGGGGCTGCTGGCGCAACAGGAAGTGGTTCACCCTTTATCCACCACTTCTTCACACCATTGATCTCGGTGCAGGCAAATATCTTGTTGTTGAAAGGGCTTACAGTCTCAGCGCCTATTTCTGAATTAGGGCATGTACGTCCAGGTGCTGGCTGATCTTTTGGATACCCATCATCTAAATCAGCTATCGCTTGTGGCAGAGAGATTTGGGATACGAGTACAAGTGAGATGAAACTTATAGATAACTTACGTACCTTCATGCCACACGAGAGTACTCAAGTTGACCGTAAAGACAAGAGGGGAAGGCGCTAACACCCAGATTAGTTATCTTCTGGATTCTCTTCAGATTTTTGGCCGAACATAATTTCATCCCATGATGGAACTTTTGCTCGAGCGGTGATTCCATCTTGAGCATCAGCAGAAGTTGGAGTCTCGCGAATAACTGCAAGGCGTGGAGCTTCAGCTCTCTCCGGTGCTTTTTCAATAACGGGTGTTTCCAGAATTTCTGCGATTCGAGAAGGATGTGTTGGTTCAGAGTGGATGATGCCCGATGTCAGCCGTGGTGCTGGTGCATCTTCATCGATGAGCCAAGCACCGTTCGCATCGCTGGCATCAAGTGCGCGACGAGATAGATCAAAGTTCCATGTTGCCACACCATTGCCATCGCGATTTGGGTAAGAAAGTTCAATATGCCAGGTGCCATCAAGCAGACGCCATGTGTTCCAGGAGATCTCATCGGTGTCGACACCACGTGGTGCAAGTTTGGCAATTACAACATCGGCAAAAGTCATTTCGACGCGATGGATATCTTTACGCATCACTAATTCGCGGGCGCGGTCGAGAATGTATTCGCGCTCTTGCATGATGGGACCAGAGAAACGTTCTACCTTTTCAACTGTGATTCGACCTTCTCGAGCAACCTGATCAAAGCTTTCACCTGCGCGCAGGCGTCGCTGAATCTCTTTTACTGACATAGTTTCGACGGAATCAACAGTCGGCACTGAGGTTAGTCGCGGTTGATTGACCGTTGCTCGCAGAGTGTCGCTAATGCGAAGTGAGAACTCTGCACCTTCGTTATCAACGAGGACGAGATGATTCCCATCCTCAGATTTTCCGGTTAGGCGAAGCTCGGTCATGGAATGAGAATAACCGATAGGGGAGCACTTTCTGTAGAGATAGACCCTCTAAGATGCGAACATGCAGGAAGAATTGTTGGCGCTAGCCCGGAAAGTCGGCGAAGCGGCAGGCGCCCTCTTAATGGATCGACCCCTGGCTTTTGAAATTGAATCCAAATCAACGGCAATCGATATTGCTACCCAAATGGATACAAAAGCTGAGAAATTTATTGTGCAATCACTGCTCGCCGCCCGACCTGATGACGGAATCATTGCCGAGGAAGGCGCCGCGGTCGAAGGAAAATCGGGAATTACTTGGGTCATTGATCCACTCGATGGCACCGTCAATTATTTCTACGGACTTCCTGGCTGGAATGTTTCTATCGCGGCAAAAGATAAGAACGGCGTGATTGTCGGTGTTGTTACTGCCCCCACGATTAACTCATCATGGTGGGCAACCCTCGGCGGGGGCGCATTCTTTAACGGACATGCAATTCGCTGTAATGACCCAGTCGAATTAAATCGTGCCTTGATTGCTACCGGTTTTCAATACGATATTGCACACCGGACAAAACAGTTGGAAGATGTTTCAAAGTTAGTCCCTATCGTTCGTGATATTCGGCGTGCTGGAGCTGCCGCCGTTGATCTCTGTCATGTCGCAATGGGAGCACTCGATGCCTATTACGAAGCAGGGCTGAAAGAATGGGACTGGTCTGCTGGTGGATTAATTGCCCGTGAAGCAGGTGCAACATTTGCTCAATACGGTCAGGTGCCCCAGCAAATATCCATGGCTGCCGGTCCACACCTGCACCAGCAATTGGTTGCAGCCCTGGGTTTTTCCGCGTAATAAGCGGGGGCAGAGACCCGATTTACGCTCAAGGCCCCTTCTGTGGCAAGATACGCAGTCTGCACGGCGATACCCGTGCTTACTTAATTAGGTAATGAACAGGACCGAAAAGATGAACATTCTCGACGTTGTAGATGCTGCCTCACTCCGCAAGGACATTCCACAGTTCCGCGCAGGCGATGAGCTCAAGATCCACGTTCGTGTTATCGAAGGCAACAAGTCACGTCTCCAGGTCTTCCAGGGAATCGTTATCGGTCGCCAGGGCGATGGAGTCCGCGAGACTTTCACAATCCGTAAAGTTTCATACGGTGTTGGCGTAGAGCGCACATTCCCAGTTCACACACCAGTTATTGAAAAGATTGAACTAGTAAAGAAGGGCGATGTACGTCGCGCCAAGCTTTACTACCTACGCGACCTTCGCGGTAAGGCTGCAAAGATTCGCGAAAAGCGCGATGGCATTGAAGGCTACGGCGATGGAATTCTTTCGACTCCGGTTGCTGTGTCCGAGCCAGTAGAAGTCATTGCTGAGTCCGAGGTTCCAGCTGAAGTTGTAACTACAGATGCTGTGGTTGAAGCCCCAGTAGCCGAAGATGTTGTTGTGTCCGAGCCAGTAGAAGTCATTGCTGAGTCCGAGGTTCCAGCGGAAGCTGCGACTACCGAAGAT
This sequence comes from Streptomycetaceae bacterium, assembly GCA_027483765.1. Classification (GTDB taxonomy): domain Bacteria; phylum Actinomycetota; class Actinomycetes; order Nanopelagicales; family Nanopelagicaceae; genus Planktophila. The sequence goes on along the minus strand of JAIXTW010000010.1, from coordinate 132,780 downwards.
GTTGCTGTAACCGACAAGCCAGAATAAAACCAAGCTCTCCTCATGTCACGTAAGGGCTCAGTCCTTCGTGAGTTCCCGATTCTTGTAATCGTTGCGCTCGCTGTCTCACTCCTGATTAAGACGCTGATTGTCCAATTCTTCTTCATCCCATCGGGATCTATGGAGAACACGCTCCAGATTCAAGATCGCGTGGCAGTCAACAAGATTCCGTTTATCGCAAAGAATATAAATCGCGGCGATGTCGTGGTCTTTAGAGATCCATCTAATTGGTTGCCTGAACCATATGTTGGCAATGAGAACAAGATTGTTGCCAAAGTTAAAGATGCACTTGTCCTAGTTGGAGTGCTTCCTAATCCAGCAAAACAATATTTGGTCAAGCGCGTCATTGGTGTGGCTGGAGATGAAGTTATCTGTTGCACCAAGAGTGGCAAGCTGACAGTCAATGGCAAAGTTGCAGATGAGCCATATATTTTCGCTGGAAATAAACCGAGCGAGATGAAATTTAACGTCACTGTCCCCGAAGGCAAGATTTGGGTAATGGGCGATCATCGATCAGCATCAGCTGATTCTCGTTATCACCAAGATGATGTGAACAATGGCTTTGTGCCAGTCTCCAAAATTACCGGACGCGCCTATGCCATCATCTGGCCACTTAAAAATATTGGCATCATTTCTTCGCAAGACCCAATCAAGTAAAACCAACTCATGAAGGCGATCGAGGAGCTACTTCTAGCTTCTGGTATTTCTCCGATCGCCGGAGTTGATGAAGCAGGACGAGGTCCCTGCGCTGGACCACTTGTAATTGCCGCAGTGATTTTAAAAGATCCATCTGCGCCAGAGTTGGCGGCTGTGCGAGATTCAAAAGAGATCTCCGAAAAGAAGCGGGAAGAGTTATTTGATGTCATCATGAACATCGCAGCAAGCGTTTCTGTCATACGGGTATCGGTTGAAGAAATTGATGAACGTGGAGTGCACGCAGCAAACCTTGATGGAATGCGCAGAGCAGTCAATGGGCTCGTCATCGAACCGGCCTACGTTCTCACCGATGGTTATGCAATCCAAGGGTTGGCAATTCCTAATGTGGCCGTCTGGAAAGGCGATCAAGTTGTCACTGCAATAAGTGCAGCGTCGATTATCGCCAAAGTTACCAGGGACCGCGAGATGATTGAACTTGATAAGAAGTATCCACAGTATGGCTTTGCCGGACATAAGGGCTATATCACGGCGGCTCATACCGCAGCCTTGGCAGAGCATGGACCTTGTGTAGAACATCGCAGATCATTTTCAAATATTGCAGCTCTGCTTAAATAGTTTTACACAGCAACCCAACTTCCCTCAGATATTTACTTGCGCCCTATCTACCCTGCGCACATGCCCACAAAGTTAAAACGACCTGGACCTAAGCAGCGCACTGGCGCCTTCGGCGAATCAAAGGCGGCTGAGTTCATCGAAAAAAGAGGAGACGAAATCCTCGAAAGAAATTGGCGTATCCGTGAGGGCGAAGTCGATTTAATTTCACTCAGCGCAGACGGAATTTTCCACTTCATTGAGGTAAAGACCCGAAGTTCACTTGCTTTTGGTCATCCAGTCGAAGCAATCAATCGGGATAAGGCCCATCGCATGCAACGGTTAGCACTCGCGTGGCTGGCTACACATGGCTGCCTGGGCTGTGATTACGCAATTGATGTTGTGGCGATTCTGCTCGCCTCAGATGGCAGCCACACACTTGAGTACCGCGAAAACATTCTGTGAGTATCGGATTCACCAAGAGCGTAGCGTTACTTGGAATTTCTGGAAGTATTGTTGAAATCGAAGTAGATATCTCTGATGGAATTCCGATGTATTCACTTTTGGGCTTACCTGATGCTGCGCTCCAAGAATCACGCGATCGAGTTCGCGCGGCCATAACAAATTGCAATGAGATTTGGCCTAACCGAAAAGTGACTGTATCTATGTCACCTGCCTGGCTTCCCAAGAGTGGATCCAGTTTTGATCTCTCGATTGCGCTGGGCATTTTGATTGCACATCAGGTAATCCCGCAAGAACCGCTTGATGCCACTGTGGTTCTAGGCGAGTTAGCCCTTGATGGAAAAATTCGTTCGGTGCGCGGAGTTCTGCCGGCGCTGATTGCCGCCTATCAGGCCGGAATAACTCGAGCAGTTATTCCCATGAGTAATCGGGCAGAGGCGCTGCTGATGCCGCAGATGCAGATACTTACATTCGAGAATTTGCATCATGTGTTGCAATGGATGCGTACGGGGGTCACACCAGAACTCCAAGAGTTAGATTTAGAAAATACAGAGCGCGATAGTTATCTAGATTTCCAAGATGTTGCCGGCCAGAGCAAAGCTCGCTTTGCGGCAGAGGTCGCCGCTACCGGCGGACATCATTTGTTGCTCATTGGGCCGCCAGGTGCCGGAAAAACAATGATTGCTTCGCGAATTCCATCGATTATGCCGGCCCTGACTATTGATCAAGCACTCGAGGTAACTGCAGTGCATTCGATTTCCGGAGCGTTGGGTACACGCTCTCCGATGTCGCTACTCGCACCGATTATCTCTCCACATCACACCGCCTCCCGCGTCTCCATTGTTGGCGGTGGTTCGCATGTAATAAAACCAGGCGCATGCAGTTTGGCTCATCATGGCGTTCTATTTATAGATGAGGCGCCAGAGTGTGCATCGGGTGTCCTTGATTCACTACGCCAACCTCTGGAATCAGGAACCATCACAATAACTCGCAGCGTCGGCAACATTACTTTTCCGGCAGAGTTTCTCTTGGTACTGGCGGCTAATCCATGCCCATGTGGGAAATTCAGTGGAAAGGGGCGCGGATGCCAATGTTCTTCGCTCTCGGTACGTCGTTATCTTGGCCGACTTTCTGGCCCATTGATGGATCGCATCGATATGCGTGTGCAAGTCGACCCGGTTTCAAGAGTGGAGATGGCAGCAACCGAACTAGGTGAAAGTAGTGAAGTGATTCGTGAACGTGTAATTGCAGCACGTGCAGTTGCTGCTGAAAGATTTAAGAGCCAAAGTTGGCATTTGAATTCTCAGATTCCGAGTCGTGAACTAAGAACGAGTTATCGACCTGAGCGAGAGGCTATGAATTTTTTACACGATGAACTTGACCATGAGCGAATCACTGCGCGGGGGATGCATAAAGTTCTCCGCCTTTCCTGGACGTTAGCCGACCTTGCCGGTAGAAACATTCCCGTTCTAGCCGATGTGCAACGTTCATTCTCCTTACGCGAGGGATCTGAGATATGAATAAACGCTTGGCGCTCTTTGCAAATATTGAACCAGCAGCTCCATTTTGGGCCAGAGAAGTTGCAGAGAAGGGGGTAGACGTTGTCTTCGACCGGTTAATTAGTGGCAAGTATGACACGGTCAAGTACGGTCAATTAATTACCAAGGTGAAAGATTTCGATTCGGCCCAAGCGCTTAATTCTATTTCTGAGTGCTCGTCCGTATTTCTCACACCTGAAGATGAGAATTGGCCGGTGCGAGTAAATGAACTGCAATCGCCACCGTTTGCTTTGATTGTTAAAGGCGACGTTTCGATTCTCAATAACCCTTCACTTGCCATAGTGGGAACAAGAAATCCAACTCCGTACGGCGTTCGATTAGCTGGCGATTTCGCAGCAGGTTTTGTCGATCGCGAGTGGGACATCATTAGTGGGGGAGCATATGGAATAGATACCGCCGCTCACCGCGGAGCACTTGTTGCAGAAGGTCGCACGATTGCAGTGATTGCATCCGGTATTGATGTGCAGTATCCAGCCGGTAACGCACGTCTCTTTGAGGAGATCTGCGAACATGGAGCGATTATCACTGAGGTCATGCCAGGTGTCGTTGCGATGCCACATAGATTTCTCACTCGCAATCGCTTAATTGCAGCGCTCTCCTTAAGCACGTTGGTGGTCGAGGCGGCATTTAGAAGTGGTTCCCTACGCACAGCGCGTGATGCGGCAGAGTTAATGCGACCGGTAATGGCAATACCTGGACCGATTACTTCGCCATCATCGGAAGGGTGTCATCGTCTTATCGGTGAACGTGCCGCCGAGTTAGTGACATCAGTTGCCGATGCGATGGAGTTGATTTCAGCCCTTTAGGTAATGCGCCCGTGTAATGAGAGAATATGCGCATGAGTGAATTCCGTTCGGGCTTTGTCGCAATCGTCGGCCGCCCAAACACTGGAAAATCGACTCTTATTAACGCACTTGTTGGTAGCAAGATTGCAATTACTTCTCCTCACCCAAACACCACACGCCATGCAATTCGCGGAATCATTAACAACTCCGAATTTCAGGCTGTGCTCGTTGATACTCCTGGCGTGCACAAACCAAAGACGCTGCTGGGGCATCGCCTTAACGCGGTAGTCAGCGAGAGCATGGATTCGGTAGATATCGTGATGATGTGTCTTCCTGCTGACGAAACTTCTGGAGCGGGAGATGAGTTCATCGCGGCAGAAATCGCGAAGCATCCGCGGGCAAAAAAGTTTGCATTGGTGACCAAGACAGATTTGGTCTCGAAGAAGAATATTGCCACTCGACTTTTAGGAATCTCTGCACTTGCCAACGGCTTCACCTGGGATGAAATCATCCCTATCTCAGCGGCAATTCATGAGCAGATTGATTTACTCGAAGAACTTATTGGTAAGAACCTCCCGGCGGGGCCAGCCTTTTACCCAGAAGATATGAAAAGCGATCAAGGAATTGAGCAGCTGATCTGTGAACTTATTCGAGAGGCAGCGATGCGCGATGCGCGCGAAGAGTTGCCACACTCAATCATGGTCACCATCGATGAGATGTCAGAGCGGGAAGAGAAGGGCAGTCGCCCATTTTTTGATATTCACGCAACTATTCACGTTGAACGAGATTCCCAGACCGGCATCATTCTTGGACATCAAGGTGAGCGCCTAAAAGATATTGGGATGCGTTCGCGAAAAGATATTGAGCGCGAACTTGGGGCGAGAATATTTCTTGGCCTACATGTGAAAGTCTCGAAAGAGTGGCAGCGCGATCCAAAGCTGCTAGAACGTCTCGGGTTTACTGAGCGCTAATGGCGCCAGTTGCTAACGCAATTAGCAGAGCAGTACCCAAGACGACGCGATAAATTACAAAAGGTGTGAAGTTTTTAGTCGCGATGAATTTCATCAGCCAGGCAATCACGCTATAGCCCACGATAAATGCCACTACTGTCGCAGCGAGAATTTCTGGCATGGAATAGACCGAGACCGTTGAATCTGAGATCGCCGCTTTAAGTTCGTAGAAGCCGCTACCGAATACAGCCGGGATAGCTAGTAAGAATGAGTAACGAAGTGCCGCATCACGTTTGTATCCAAGAAAACGACCCAGGGCAATCGTTGCACCAGAACGAGATACTCCTGGAATCAGTGCAAGTGATTGCGCTATTCCATAAGCCAGGCCATCTTTAACATTGAGTGAGTCCAGCGATTTCTCGCGCTTACCAACGTGATCGGCGTAGCCGAGGATGAGTCCAAAGAGAATTAATGAGGTAGCAACAACCCATAGTGAGCGGAAATGGTTGGTGATGTAATCCTGTCCGAGATATCCGAGAACTGCGATTGGTAGCGAACCAATAATGATGAGTGTTCCAAGGCGCGCCTCCGGTGAGCCATCACGAGTAATCCACGCGCGGATTATTCGCAGGATATCTTTTCTAAAGTAGAGAAGCACTGCTAGCTCTGTCCCAATTTGAGTGATTGCAGTAAATGCTGCCCCTGGATCGCTGGCATTGGGAAGAAATTCACCGACTATACGTAGATGCGCGCTAGATGAGACCGGGATAAATTCAGTCAGACCCTGAACTAAACCAAGAAAGAGCGCTTCAAACATTGTCACAGTATGGCGTCAACTACGCCGTTGCTGGCTTCCGGCTCGCGAAATAAGAACCAATCAAAACCAAAGGAAGCCCAAGTGCCATTCCGGTTGTGAGCGGTTCGTTAAGAATAATCACGCCAAGCACTACCGCGAATGCGGTATTGAGATAAGTCACCAACGATGCGCGAGCTACGCCAATGATGGCCGAAAGAGTAAAGAAAGCCACAAATGCTGCGCCAGTAGAAAGAATGCCAAGGCCGATTACAGAGTTGATTGCCCCCATTGAAATCTCATGTGCCGGCCATTGCACCACAGTGAATGGAAGATAGAAGATGGCAGAAATTGCCATAGCAAGACCGTTGATTGCGATTCCAGAAACTCCGGGTAGCGCTGTTTGCACCATCATCACGGCATATGAATAACCCACTGCAGCGATTAACACCATAAATATTGAGAGCGCGTCAGCTCCACCCGTGATGCTCTCAATTCCGACCACGGCAACTAAACCGATAAAGCCAACAAAAATTCCCATCAACCGAGTGCGTTGCCAGACAGTTTTATCGCCACGCATCGAAGCGAAGATAGTCGCCCAGATTGGAACCGAGGCAATAAGTAATCCCGCTAGCCCTGAGGAAATCTTTTGCTCAGCGGTGCCGATAAGAATCCAGGGTCCAATCATTTCTAATAGCGCATACGGTGCAACGTATTTGATCCCGCGTATCGCTGGCATCAGCGCCTTCTGCTTTAAGGCAATCGGAATCAAGATAGCTGCGCCAATAGCAGTTCGAAGGAAGACAACAATCGCCGGTGTAAATCCATTATCGGGATCTACTGCAACCTTAATAAATAGGTAAGGGATACCCCACAAGAAGCCAACCAGAATAAAAAGGAACCAACCACGACGTGACATCTGCTAATTGCCCTCTCTGTCTGCCCAATAATCTGCTGGCGCATCTGTGCCTACTCCGCGGTAAGTACAGAGCCATGGCGCCAATGGCACAGGTGAAAGGTTAGACTGTGCCAGTCAATGATGACTACCATTTACCCTTTTCTTACTTGAAAACAGATGATTTTGGAGCATGTAATGCGTATTGGAATTCTTACTGGTGGTGGAGATTGCCCAGGACTTAACGGCGTTATTCGCGGAGTCGTAACTAAGGGAATTAAAGAGTACGGATATGAGTTCGTAGGATTTCGCGATGGCTGGAAGGGCCCACTTGAGGCTATGACCATGCCGCTTGATTTAGCGACTGTGAAGCCAATCTTGGCAAAGGGCGGAACAATTCTTGGCTCATCTCGCACCAACCCATTTAAAATTGAGAATGGCGTAGAGCGTATTAAGCAGAATCTTGCTGATCAAGGAATTGATGTTCTTATCGCAATCGGTGGCGAGGACACTCTCGGTGTGGCAACAAAGCTTGATGCTTTAGGCGTCAAGGTTATTGGTGTTCCGAAGACAATTGATAACGATCTAAACAATACAGATTTCACATTTGGCTTCGATACCTCAGTCAACATTGCCATGGAGGCAATTGATCGCCTTCATACAACTGCTGAATCACATCACCGCCCACTCATCGTTGAAGTGATGGGTCGTCACGCCGGATGGATTGCGCTGCACTCTGGTATCGCAGGAGATGCCGCATGCATCTTGATTCCAGAAGTTAAGTTCTCAGTCGATAAGGTCTGTGAATATGTAAAGTCACGTTTTGAAACCGGAACCGCCCCAATCATTGTTATTGCTGAGGGTGCTATCCCGCAAGACGGCGACATGATTACCAAAGACCAACCACTCGATGCATTTGGCCATGTTCAACTCTCAGGAATTGGCGATTGGCTCGCTAAGGAGATTGAGACAAAGACTGGCTATCAGACACGCTGCACAGTGCTGGGTCACATTCAGCGCGGTGGAACTCCATCGGCTTTTGACCGAGTGCTTAGTTCTCGATTTGGCCTAGAAGCCATTACCGCTGTCCATGATGGCGATTTCGGAAAGATGATGGCGCTACACGGTACAAAGATTGCTCGTGTGCCGCTGGCATCGGCAACTGATGTCCTCAAGACTGTTCCTATCGAGCGATATGAGGAGATCACCTCGTTCTTTGGCTAATCTCGCTCCGAGATAGCAATTGAACGCTCTACCATTATGACCATGAATTCTTCCTCGCAGATAGATAATCTCTTCGACTCTTCTTTAGTTGCCGCACAGCAACCGAATTGGCCGGGTGGGAAAGATGGCGCTGCACTTGCTCAGGCCGTGGCAGATCTCAAGGCGTTACCACCACTTGTATTCGCCGGTGAATGTGATGACCTGAAAGCAAAAATTGCTGAGGCAGCTGCGGGTCGCGCGTTCTGGTTACAAGGTGGAGATTGTGCTGAAACTTTTGCATCTGCAACGGCAGATTCAATTCGCAATCGCATCAAGACAATTCTGCAGATGGCGGCGGTATTGCAATATTACTCAAGTTTGCCGGTAATCAAGGTTGGACGCATGGCTGGACAGTTTGCCAAGCCACGCTCTAACGACCTGGAAACTCGAGGCAATGTAACTCTTCCGGCATACCGTGGAGATGCGGTCAACGATATTGAATTCACCGAAAGTGCGCGTACTCCAGATCCACAGCGTTTAGTCCGTGTGTACAACACCTCGGCGGCAACTCTGAATCTAGTCCGAGCATTTACCCGTGGTGGTTTTGCTGATCTGCGTCAGGTCCACGAATGGAATAAGGGCTTTATCCGCGACTCTAAATTCGGCGAGAAGTACGAGCAGATGGCAACCGAGATTGGCCGTGCACTTTCATTTATGGCATCTGCCGGCGTTGATCCAGAACAGTTTAAGGCGGTCGATTTTTATGCAAGCCACGAAGCCCTCATCATCGAATACGAGAAGGCGCTGACACGTATTGATTCACGTACTGACCTTGCCTACGACGTCTCTGGCCACTTCATTTGGATCGGCGAACGCACTCGTCAATTAGATGGAGCGCATGTGGACTTCGCATCAAAGGTGCGCAATCCAATCGGAGTTAAGTTGGGGCCAAAATCAACTGTGGAAGATGCGTTGGCGCTCATTGCAAAGCTCAATCCTGATAATGAACCAGGGCGCATTACTTTCATTACCCGCATGGGGGCGAAGACAATTAGAGAAGCACTGCCAGCTCTTGTAGATGGAGTTACCAAAAGTGGTGCGCAGGTGCTCTGGGTCTGCGATCCCATGCACGGTAACACCTTTGAATCAAAGAATGGCTATAAGACCCGTAACTTTGAAGACGTTCTCGATGAAGTGCGTGGATTCTTTGAGGTGCATAAGAAACTAGGGACACACCCAGGTGGAATCCATATCGAACTCACCGGTGATGATGTGACCGAGTGCCTCGGTGGAGGCAATGAGGTCTCAGAGAAGGATCTTGAGTCCCGCTACGAGACAGCGTGTGACCCACGCCTGAACCATTCTCAGTCACTGGAACTCTCATTTTTGGTTGCTGAAATGTTGCGCGACCGCTAACTTAGCCAAGGTGACGTTGCTTCTCTCCACCTTTGAAACACCAATCGGAACCTTGAATCTGATTGCAGATGAGCATGTTCTACTCGCTGCGAATTTATCGAGTGTAAGAGCGCTCAAGGAAAGTCTGAGTCAAGGAGACGCGTTACGAGAAATCACTAGCGTCAAGCAGATTCCTGTGATTACCGACTTGCTCACCGATTACTTTGATGGCGATATTTCCGCCTTGAGTGCAATCCATGTGCGCCAACCGGGTGCTCATTTTTCGCAAGAAGCGTGGAAGGCAATGAAGAAGATTCGCCCTGGCAAAGTTATTTCCTATGCCGAACTCGCAGAGCGTGCTGGGAGTTCGGCGGCCGTTCGCGCAGCAGGAAGTGCATGCGCGAAGAATGCAATTGTGCTTGTGGTGCCGTGTCACCGAATAGTGAAGACCGGTGGATCGCTAGGAAATTATGCTTATGGCTTAGATAAGAAAGAATGGCTACTTCGCCACGAGGGCGCGCTGTAATATCGAAATTGCTTCATCGCATTGCCCATCGCTGACATCCATATGAGTGACAAGTCGTGCGTAATGTGGACCGAGTGCACTAATCCATAGCCCGGCTTCACGGCATCGGAGATTTAACTCTGCAGCTGTCATGCCAATACCAACAAGGTCAAGTCCCACAATGTTTGTCTGCACATTATCGGGATGCACTAACGATGAGTTGAGAGCATGCATAGCCTGGGCAATCTTCTTCGCTTTCACATGATCTTCGGCCAGACGGGCGATGTTCTTCTCTAGTGCGTAATGGGCAGCAGCTGCAATGATTCCCACTTGTCGCATTCCGGCGCCATAACGCTTACGCCAGATTCGTGCCTCTGCTACACGTGCCTTAGTCGAAAGCATGAGTGAACCAATGGGTGCACCCAGTCCTTTTGAGAGACAGACGCTGATGGTGTCAAAGTGTTTGCCATATTCGATCAGAGAAACTCCTGATGCGACATGGGCATTCCAGATGCGGGCACCATCTAAGTGCATCGAAATTCCACGAGCACGTGCGGCTCGAGCGAGAACTGCAATCTCATCGATGGGTTGAATCGTTCCACCACCAAAGTTATGTGTGTTCTCAATTGCGATAGCAGTCGTTGAGACTAAATATGGCCCGGCATTTTCATGAGCGATGGCAAGTGGGTCTTCTGCGCGAAGCACTCCATGAGTAGCGCTCCAGGTACGAGTAGTGATTCCGCTAAATGTTGCAGCGGCTCCTAATTCAGCGCGCACAATGTGCGAACTTGTCTCAGTCAATAATTCCTCGCCAGGTTTGACGAGTGTGCGAATAGCAAGTTGATTTGCAAGTGAACCAGTTGGACTAAATAACCCTGCCTCATGTCCGAAGAGTGCAGCTACCCGTTCTTCGAGTGAGTTAACGGTGGGATCATCGCCATAGACATCATCACCAACTGGGGCTGCGGCCATCGCTGCGCGCATAGCGGCGCCGGGTTGCGTGACGGTATCTGAACGTAGATCAATCGCCATGGCTAAGCCTCCTTGAGGACAATCATAAACATGGCAATGAGAACTAAAACTCCACCAAAAAGCGCTCGAAGCGAGAGCGATTCGCCGCCGAAAAGAATGGCAAAGAGCGCGGCAAATACAACTTCCATCGTCAAGATGACGGCCACCTTAGTTGCAGACATGTGGGCTTGTGACCAGGTCTGAACAACGAAGGCAACAGCGGTACAGATAACGGCGGTGAAGAGAACTACATACCAACCGTTGCGATCTGGCGGCGCCTCGTACCCTTGAATAAATGAGATAGCGCCAGTTGCAAGTGCGCATGTCGCAAGCTGCACAATTGTCATGGCATAAACATCAAGACCATTACTCCACTTACTTAACGCGATGATGTGGGCAGCAAAACCAATAGCGCATAAGAAAACTAAGAATTCGCCATAACCAAGGTTCCACCCGTTAAGTGAGAGCAGCGCTAGGCCAACGGTAGCCACGGCCACGCATAACCAGGTGAAAGATGTAATTCGCTCTCGCAAAATGATTGCAGCCAGCACAGGTGTGGCAACGACGTAGAGCCCGGTGATAAATCCAGTGACTGCAGCGCCGGTAAGTGCTAATCCGAGCGTCTGCAAAATATAACCTGATGCCAAGAAAAGCCCAGCAATAAAACCTTTGCGTAGGATTTCCCGGTTAATTGATTTGATGACGGAGGGCTTGAGTAAAAACATTGCGATTACGGCTACGAGAAAACGAGAAAAAAGAAAACTATTAACGCTCTGGCGTTCGATTGCATCTTTCATTACTACAAAGGCAAGACCCCATGATGCTGAAACCAAGAGCAGCGCCCATGGTGCGAGCCGCATTTTTAGCGCGTGCGAAGAACTCATCCACGCAACTTCTTGAGTAAGGCAATCTCAGCGCCGTGTTCTGGCTCCATTCCTGGAGTCTCAAGAATCAGGGGAGCGTTGGCAACTGCCGGGTGCTTTAACAACTCTTTAAAGGGATCGACACCGATAAATCCTTCGCCAATATTTTGGTGGCGATCTTTTAGCGCTCCGCATACATCCATCGAGTCATTTGCGTGAATCAGTTGAATACGTTCGGCGCCAGCAACTTCAACTAAGAGGTCGAGCGTCTCTTTCATGCCACCTTTTTTTGCAATGTCATGACCTGCGGCAAAGACATGGCAGGTATCAAGGCAGATGCCAACTTTTGGGTGATATTCAAGTGCTTTTAAGTAGTGCTCTAGATCTTCAATCCGCTTCACCAGCGATTGGCCCTGACCGGCAGTAGGTTCAAGGAGCAAATAGGGCGCATCATCGGAGAGCGCTTCCAGGATAGGCATCATTCCTTTATTGATTTGCTTCCAGGCCTTCTCAATAAAATCTTCATTGACGGCGGAACCGGTATGCACCACCACGCCTAGCGCACCTATCTCTTGTCCGCGCTTTAATGAATATTCGGTCGACGCCAAAGAGTTTTTATATGTGCCTTCAGTTGGGGATCCAAGATTGATAAGAAATGGTGCATGCACATATGTTTCGATATCCAGCGCAGCAGCTTTTTCTCGGAAGAGCGCATCGGCTTCATGGTTGGTCTCAGGCATCGCCCAACCGCGTGGATTAGAAGTAAAGACTTGAATCGCTTCTGCGCCAGTGAGTTCGGCATAAGCGATAGATCGCTTCGCCATTCCACCAGAAGTAGGAGTATGGGCGCCGATACGAGGTTTCTTCACCGGGTCACCCTACTGTGATGGTCACGGTACTGCCACGTTTGACCTTAGTGCCGACCTTAGGCGAGATGGCAGTGACTTTCTTTACCACTTTCTTACCAATTTTCTTGACGACAACTTTCACGCCAAGGTCTTTTAAGGTTCGTACAGCTTTTGCTTCGTCAATTGAGAAAACATTTGGGATATAGGCAAACTCAGATCCCTTAGAGACCAGCAGTTCAATCACTGAACCCTTATTCACGTTCTGTCCGCCCACCGGTTTTTGAGAAATAACCTCGCCGGCAAGTCGAATCTCGCTAAATCCAAACTCTGACGAGACTGCAAATCCAGCTTCCGATAATTCATTGAGCGCTTGGTCAGAACTCTTACCAACATAGGATGCGAGTGCAATCTGCTCAATTCCTTTAGAGACTCGAATCGTGATGGCCGTGCCACGCTTTACCTTTTCCCCAGATGTCGGCGTTGAATCAATAACGTATCCCTTAGGAACCGTTGAACTAAATTCTTCAATATTGGCTTGCTTTACCAATGGCAATTTACCAATGAGATTAGCCGCAGCTTGTGGCGTCAGTCCAGCTAACATCGGAATTACATAACGCTCCGGGCCTTTTGAGATAACAAGATTGACGGTTCCACCTTGATCTATCCGCCCACCAGCTTGCGGTGATGATGCAATGACGCGCCCTTGCGCAATATCTTCACTAAATCGATTTTCAGCGATTGAAAAAGTAAGTCCTAGTGGGCCGAGCGCTGCTTGCACCTCTTCTTGGGTAGCTCCGACAGTTGAAGGAACAACAACGCGCGATCCGGGTCCAATAAGTGCATACCAACCGAATACGCCAAGGGCGATAGCTAAACCAAGGGCGATAAATCGGTTTCGCTTTACTCGCTTGCTTATCTTCTTTCGTTTTTCTATCTGAGCGGTTGTCTCTTGCGCCTTAGGAACTGGAATGGCAGCTGTTAACTCCTTCACTCTTTTGCGTAGCGACCTCGCCTCTTTCTTGGGACGCATTGGCGCGATTGGAATATCTAGTTCTAGGCTGAGCTGATTCTTCTTGGGATTAAGCGCGTTGAGTTCTTCGTAAAATAGCGCCGCATCTCGTGGCCGCTCATCGGGATTTGCACTCGTTGCGCGGTAGATCAAATCATCTAAAGCCGGTGGAACGCTTTTCACTAAGGTGCTAATTCTTGGCACGCGGCTATTTACATGCATGTAGGCCACTTGTATTGGCGCGTCACCTTCAAACGGCTTGCTTCCAGTAAACATTTCAAAAGCTGTGATTCCTACCGAATAGACATCACTGCGTGCATCTGCAACACCTCGTTGAACCTGCTCTGGTGATAGATATGACACGCTTCCGAGCACAACACTTGATTCTGCAGTCATCGTGGAGCCCAAGAGTGGACCCTTTGCGAGACCGAAATCGGCAATCTTGATCCGTCCTTCTTTAGAGATCAGAATATTTTCGGGCTTGATATCTCGGTGCACAATCCCGATTTTGTGCGCAGCGGCGAGAGCGCTGAGAACGGGTGCTAAGAAAGTGATTCCGTCAGCGATTGATAGATTTCCGCGCTCATTGAGATATTCACGAAGTGTGTGCCCCTCAATAAGTTCCATCACCAAGAAGACCGCTGGTGTTCCATTCTGATTCCAGCCCTGGTCCTGCACTGCAACGATATTTGGGTGCGAAAGTGCTGCTGCCGCTTTTGCTTCCCGGATAAACCGTTCGACAAATTGTTCATCTTGGGCAAGATGCGAGTGCATGATTTTCACAGCAACTTTGCGATCCAGGCGGGTATCTACCGCCTCATAAATACTTGCCATACCGCCGCTGGCCATCTGGCGGATGAGTTGGTAACGCCCATCAATGAGTTCGCCGGTCAGGTCAGACATATATCAAATTCTATGTAGTGAGTACGAAATCCGATGCGTTCTGAGTGCCCTCAACTCGAAAGTGTTGCTCTTGCAGTGTGAGCCACTTCTCCATCTGATTCCGAATGGAATCACCATCGCGATTAATTACTCTCGATAACCCTTCCGGGGCGCTGATATCTATCCAGATCAAGGCAGATAGCGACGAACGAATGGCGCTCTGTCCGCTACCCACGCCCTCGAGAATCAATAAGTCAGAGTGGGGGAGTTCATGCGGTTGCGCGAATTTTTGCTCGTGCCAGTCATAGCGAGAAAAAGAAATACTCTTCGAACTCTTATGTTGACTGACGATATTTGCAAGAACTGTTGAAAGCTCTTCATCGAGGGCGTTTTCCCAACCATCGTAAAGATCATCCATGTGTATAACGGTGGTTGAGAGCGTCGAAGCGCACGCTAGCGCCAAGTTTTGCGCCAGCGTCGTCTTGCCAGCTCCTGCCGGCCCATCGATTGCAATGATGGGCTGGACGACACCCTTACAGAGATCTAGTAGCGCGGCGGTGAGCTCCATACCATCTGCTCCATCCCAGCGCGGCCATGGCTGTGAAAAGTACATACAGCAACGTCGTAAAGAGTAATCCCTGTGAAGCATAGAGTGCGACATATCCGATATCGACAACGAGCCAGAGCACCCAAGTTTCATACTTCTGATAAACCATAAGTAGTTGCGCCGCGAAGCTTCCAAAGAATAGAACTGCATCAACGTAGGTCGAGGCGGCTCCCAAATATTTCAGTAGTGGGCCAAGTGCCAGTGTGGCGATAAAAATCGCAGCCAGAATGTAGATACGGTGTGAATTCTTGACTGGCCCTGGCTTTGCGCCAGTTGGCCCCCATCCATACCAACCAATAACGGCGGCTGCAATAAAAATTATTTGTAGTGCGGCGCTGGCATAGAGCTTGTATTGCAGAAAGAAGATTCCATACAGGACGCTACTAGCAGCCCACCAAGGCCAGGTAATTCTCTTCCCAGTAATTCCGAGTGCCACACCGATAAATGAGACTATCGAAGCGATGAATTCGAGATAGGAAACGTCATAGCCCCACGCTGTGAAAAAGGTTGTTAACAAAATACACCTGCCATTTCTAGATCCGCATTACCGGACCAGTCAGACGGTCGACTTCTATGAAGTCCTCTCAGCCACCGTGGCTCCCGTGTGTGAAAATACTAGCGAATACGGGCTGAAATTGCCTGTAGATAAGCCAGCCCGGCAACTTTGGCGCGACGCGCTGTTGAAGTCTTGGCCCGCTTATTAAAAATGTCATAACCAATGGCTTCTACTTCGTCAACGATGCCACAGTAGAGCTCACTCGCCGCCGAGATACACGGCCGAGATTCTTTATCGAGATATCCGATTCCGATATTGGATTCAGCTTGCAATTGGCGCACTCGAGCAATTTGAAACTTAAGAGCCGCGATGATCTCTGGCGTGAGCACCCTACGCTCTAACATCGCTCTATCAACTCCGAACTGCGCAAGTTCTTCCAGTGGTAAGTAGACGCGGCCCCGGTCGAGATCTTCGCCTACGTCGCGAATAAAGTTTGCTAATTGGAAAGCAATACCTAATTTCTGTGCTGCTTCAAATGCGCGCTCATCGGAGTAACCCAGAATGGGAACCATTTGCAGACCAATGACCGCGGCCGAACCGTAGACATATTCAAGTAAATCTTCATATCTTTGGTACTCGGTTACCGTCAGATCCATCTCCATTGAGTGCAAGAAATCCACAAAATGTTGGTGGGGGATAGCAAACTTGTTTACTGTATCTACCAGCGCTCTGCCGATGTGATCTGTGCTGCGACCTGCCTGCAAGTCATTGAGCACTCCCGTACTCCAACTGCGCAGGGCATCAGCTTTTTCTTGCGGTGAAAGGGTGGATGCAAGATCATCAACAATTTCATCTGCATATCGGGCGAAGCCATAGAGAGCGTGCACGTAGGGACGTTTGCTTTTTGGTAGTAGCAGCGTTGCTAAGTAATACGTCTTGCCATGTAGCGAGTTAAGTCGCTTGCACTCGAGGTAAGACTCTTGGAGCAACGCATCCATTTACTTGACCGGACCTACAATACGTTCTGCTGCTAAGCGACCCGAGATGAGCACCATCGGAACTCCAACGCCAGGTTGCGTTCCACTTCCAGCAAAGACGACATTTTCAAAACCGGCAGCAATGTTGCGCGGTCTAAATGGACCTGTCTGGAAGAAGGTATGTGCGCTAGCAAATGGTGCACCCTGCTCCATTCCTTGATTCTTCCAATCAAGCGGAGTTGTCATTACTTCAGTCTCAATTGCATCGCCGAAGCCGGTATATCCACGCTCTTCCAAGGTCTTGATCATGGAATCGCGATATGGCCCTGCCTCTTTCTTCCAATCGATACCTGCACTCAAGTTAGGAGTTGGGAAGAGCACGTAATAGGACTGCTTACCTGCAGGTGCCAGGCTTGGGTCGTCATGAGATGGAACTGTCACAAGTACAGAAGGATCAGACATCAACTGCTTCTTCTTGATTAATTCATCAAAGACGCCGTCCCAGGATTTTCCGAAGTGAATATTGTGGTGGGCGATATGGCCATACTTCCTGGAAGAACCAACGAGCAAGGTTACGCACGAAGGTGAATATTTAAGTCGCTTGATATTCAAAGGCGTCTTTCCAAGCAAGTCGCGCCAGACAACTGGTAGATCAGGGTTCATGACCACAACATCACACTCAATGCGTTCGCCGGTATTAGTAAGTACCGCCTTAACGCGACCGTTCTGCTTATCGAGTCCGGTAACTGTGGTGTTGTACTTAAACTCAACCCCATGCTTAGTCGCAGCTGCGGCAAGTGCTCTAGGAACTGCGTGCATTCCACCCTTAGGGAAGAAGACGCCATTGACTGAATCCATATATGCAATCACCGCGTAAATTGCTAGCGCCTGTTGTGGGCTAACACCTGCGTACATAGCCTGGAATGAGTAGACCTTCTGTAGGCGAGGATCTTTTAAGTACTGATTAACTTTTGGCTGCAGGTGTCTAAATCCACCCAATGCGATAAGTCGCGCCAAATTAGGTGTCAGCAAATTAAGAGGTGAATCGATATTGCGATCGATGAAGTCATTCATTTCATACTTGTACAACTTGGTCACAAAATCTACATACTTGCGATACCCAAGGGCTTCTTGCGCTGAAACTTTATTGCGGATCTCTTCTTCCATCTGGGCGGTATTTGCGTGGACATCAATTTGCGATCCATCGTCGTAGAAAGCGCGATACAAAGGAGAGAGCGGCATGAGTTCTAGCCAATCCTTCATATCTTCGCCAAGACAGGTAAAGGCATCTTGAATCAGGGAAGGCATTGTTAATACTGAAGGACCGGTATCGAATGAGTAGCCATCTTTTTTGAGTAGACCGTTACGTCCGCCTGGTACTGATTCGCGTTCAATCACCGTGACTTTTCGCCCCGCCCCAGCTAAGCGCATTGCTGCGCTGAGGCCTGCTAAACCAGCTCCGACAACAACAACGTGATCGGTAGGGCCTTTTACACGTGCAACCATTAGTGACTCCTGCGGGTAGCGCTATCGGCAAGTGCCAATAGGAAAGGTTGGGCATCTGCGGAAATGGCAGATGATTGAGCTGCGGTCTTTGATTCTGTCGCCAATTCTTCGATGAGCTTTTCTACTTCCGCCACGGCGCCAGTTTCAGTGATGATGGTACGCAACTCTTCGACCCGCTGCACGGTGAGATTTGGATTTCCTAGGTCGCGCATCAACTCTTCTCGCATAGCAGAGCTAGCTTTTTCCAGAGTCATGGCCATAAGTACGGTCCGCTTGCCTTCGCGTAAATCATCGCCGGCAGGTTTTCCGGTAACCGTCGGATCTCCAAAAATTCCAAGTAAATCATCACGCAACTGAAATGCCTCGCCAAGGGGTAGGCCGTAAGCCGAGAGAACGTTAATGAGTTCACCATGGGCGCTCTTGGATGGTCGGGCAATGACTGCGCCCAAATGCAGTGGACGCTCAATTGTGTATTTTCCAGATTTGTAACGAGCAATGCGTAGTGAGCGCTCTACGCTAAATTCTTTCTCACCAGCCTCGCGCACATCTAAGTATTGACCAGCCATTAATTCAATTCGCATTTCATCATGTACTAGCAGCGCCGCCATCAGACTCTCGTGAGACAAACCTGAATTATGTAACATGTGATCAGACCACACCAAAGCTAAGTCTCCAAGAAGTACTGCAGCGGCTGCGCCAAATTGCTCTGGCACTCCAGCCATAGAACCAGCTCGATGTAGTGATTCGAAATGGCGATGTATTGCCGGTTTTCCGCGACGGGTATCTGAGCCATCCATCAAGTCATCATGAATAAGTGCGCATGCTTGCAAGAGTTCCAGACTTGCCATCGCGCGAATATCTGTTCTGCTTGGTTTCGATCCGGCCGCCAAATATCCGGCATATGCAAAGAGCGGCCGAAGTCTCTTGCCGCCTTCAAGTAGGTAATCTTCAAGTGCGTCGCAGACCGGAATCAACTCTGATGCAATGCTTGTCAGATAGTCGCGTTGTTCGGCGAGGTAGTGAGTGAGCTCTTCCTTGACGGCAATACGTACGCTATCGACGCTTAAAGTGAGCTCTTTATCCACGGCGCAACGATACTCTGAGGCAGTGGAGAAACGTGGCGTTGGAAGCGGGGTCACGTACTCCTTTGAATTTTTCCCGCCCAAGGATCTTGAGGGCGAAGACCGACTCTGGTCGGCCATGTCACAACTTGAATCAATT
The DNA here is from genome assembly GCA_027483765.1 of Streptomycetaceae bacterium. GTDB lineage: Bacteria > Actinomycetota > Actinomycetes > Nanopelagicales > Nanopelagicaceae > Planktophila. The sequence continues at coordinate 113,526 of JAIXTW010000010.1, read as the reverse complement.
TCGCCAGACTTTATCTCTGTCACCTATGGCGCCGGTGGAACGACGAGAGATCGCACAATTCGCATCACCTCTGAAATTACTTCGCGCACCAACATTCCTACCGTTGCACATTTAACGTGCGTTGGCTCCACTCGTACTGAACTGATTGAAATCCTAGGTAAGTACCGTGATGCAGGAATTACCAGCATTTTGGCGCTTCGTGGAGATCCAACCGGTGGCCCGCGAGCACCGTGGGTCAGTACAGATGGCGGGCTTAATTATGCAGATGAACTAGTGACGCTAGCTGCAGAATTCGGTGGATTCACAATCGGTGTTGCCGCATTCCCAGATGGCCACCCAGCTTCCAATGGCGATATCGATAAAGATATTGAAGTGTTATTGGAAAAAGAGCGACGTGGTGCAACATTTGCAACAACACAATTTTTCTTTGAAGTTGATAAGTGGAAAGCACTCGTGGACAAGTTGGCGGCTAAGGGTTCTAGCCTGCCAATTATTCCGGGCATCTTGCCAGTAACCAATGTGAAGCAACTCAATCGCATGGCAGAGTTGGGCGGAACACCGATTCCTGCATCCATTTCAGAGCGCTTTGCAGCGGTGGAAAATAATCCGGAAGATGTCAGTAAATTAGGTGTGGAAATTGCAACAAATCTCTGCCACAAATTACTTGAAAGTGGCGCACCGGGGCTTCATTTCTACACCATGAATTCTTCAACAGCTACTCGCGAAATTTACTCACAGATAAAGGATGTCCGATGACTGCGATGACTGAGCAAGAATTTAAAAATCGTTGGAGCGAACTTCACGGGGGTGCAGCGATTAGGGGCGCGGTTGCGGGCTGGCTCACTTTCTCTTATCAAGTAGCGAGAGTGTGTACCGCCCTTAGGTTCACGCCGAATTTTCTTACCTTGCTCGGACTTACCACCGCAGTTGCGATGGCTTTCTCGGCAAGCGCTCCGTTCGCTTTAGTGCTCCTTGCAGTCTCACTCTTCTTCGATGGCATCGACGGAAGTGTTGCCATTGTGCAACGACGAGAAAGTAAGTGGGGCGCAGTCCTTGATTCACTAGCAGATCGCATCTCCGAAGCTTGCTGGCTCTACTTTGGTTGGACCGTGGGAATTCCTACGTGGGCGGCAATTCTGATGTGGACCATTGCAGCTACTCAAGAATATGCCCGGGCGCGCCTGGCATCCCTTGGTCACTTTGAAATTGGAGTCGTGACTGCAACTGAGCGTCCAGTACGGGCAATATTTCTGGCACTGGTTCTGCTTATTTTTATTCTCGGTTTACCGGGCGTAACTTATTTCTCATACGCATTTGTACTTCTCTTGTTGATTAGTTTTATCCAGGTAATGAAGGTTGGTAAAAAGACTCTGTCTTAATCCAGAATCGCGTTTGCAACAATTTCGGCACTTAAGCCAACCAATGGCAATCCACCACCAGGGTGGGCTGAGCCCCCAACCAGGTAGAGACCTTTAATGGGAGAGCGATTCTTAGCTCGTGAAAAAGCCGAACGTGCGCCATTGCTCGAACTTCCATAAATCGAACCACCGGGTGCGTTAACGCTCTCTTGCAAATCAAATGGAGTACGAATTTCAAGGACTTCCAGGCGCTCCCGAATAGAAATTCCAGCCGCCTCAATCTGATCAATAATTGAGTTGGCGTAGCTCTGTTTAAACTCTGGATTATTCCAATCAAAACCATTTCCAGCAGAGTCATGGCGCGGAGCATTTACCAGAACAAACCATGCTTCGTGATGAGCATCTTTGACCATCAGCGGATCGCGCGGGGCGCAGATATAGATAGTTGGTTTCTCTACCGGAGTCTTGGTAGTAAAAATAGACTCAAATTCAAGATCATAATTTTCAGGAAAGAGAATGGTGTGATGAGCAAGTGGTTCCACCGCACTTGGTTTGAGCCCCAAGAGCAATGAGAAGCCGGCAAGAGAAGGCTCAGATTTTGCTAATTGCTTACGGACTCGCATCACCTTATTGGTGGGGGCCATGAGGTTGTGATAGACAAATTGGGCGTCGGCATTTGCCACTACCCGATCAAATTCTTCGTGATGGCCTTGTACAACCACACCGGTGACCGCACCAGCCTTGGTTGTAATTTCATCAACCCAGGTGTTTAACCGAATCGTTACTCCAAGTTTTTCGCACCGTTCAGTTATCTTTTCCGATAGCGTGCCAACGCCGCCTTTAATATGCCATGCCCCAAAGGCTTCCTCCACGAATGCAATTGTGGAAAGCACTGCCGGTGCGACTCGAGGGTCAGAACCGCTATAGGTTGCATAACGATCCATAATTTTTGCTAAATACGGGTTTTGAATTCCGAGTCCGCGCAAGGATTTCCACGGAGCAATAATCTTCACATCACGCATCAGGCGTGGTCTCTTCAGCAACGCAAGCGGAGATTTCAACTCAGATTCAATAAATGGTCCGCGCGAAACATCCCACATCGCCTCTGCTTGCACCATAACGCGATCCCATTCGCGTGCAGCGTCTTCACCGAATGATTCTGTAATTGCCGCCAGAGTTTTCTTCCGAGAAAGATTGGCAAACTTCACACTCTTGCCATCGTGGAAGCGGTAGTCGAAAGATGGGCTTACTTCTTCAATTTCTAGGACGCGCCCCATGACATCGCCAGTGCGTTGAAAGAAATCGCGATAAACCGCAGGTAAGGTGAAAAGTGATGGGCCGGTATCAAATGCGTATCGGCCAATCCACTCAGTTCGACATTTTCCACCAGTGCGGTCGGATGCTTCAAAGAGCGTAACGTGATGACCAGCTTTTGCAAGACGTGCTGCAGTACATAGACCGCCAATACCAGCACCGACTACTGCAATACGTTCAGGGTTCTTAACCTTGCCAACGTGTCCGGTCATACGGTGCGACCTTTCCACTGAATTTTTCCGCGCTTAGCCCAAGAGTATGCGATGAGATAAATCAGCAGTGCGGCAGATATCGGGTGCAAGAGTGCATACAGTGGATTAGAACGAGAACGAATTGCGCTGAGTGCTCGGGTGAATGCAATACAGAAAAAGGCAATCCAACCGAGGAAATATCCATCGAGTGCAAGTAACACGGGAGCAATTCCAGTTGCTGCAATAAACAACACAGCTATCAGGGCGCCCAAGACTCCACCAAATGCTTTATGTAGCGATTTGCCGTAACCCAAGCGAATTTCATGGAAGTTCTTGTACATACGGGTGTGAGCGATATCTGATCCTTCGGTGACAGCGCCTTTAAACCCAGCGGCAATTAAAGAACGCGCGAGCTCGACATCATCAAGGATTTGATTGGATACAGTTGTGAAACCATCAATCTTGCTCAGTGAAGATGAACGAATCAGAAAGAATTGCCCGTTTGCAACTGCTGTACTTGTAAAGGGTAGCTTTTCGGCAAGGCGCAGAACGACCGTACTCATCCATGACCAATGCAAAAGCGGTTGGATCAACTTTTCGCTCAAGGTATTGGCGATTTGATGCGGGTAGGGAGAAATAAAATCTAGCGCCAGGTCATCGAGTTGGTTTACGGCGCGGGCAATGGCATCGGGCTTCAAGCGCACATCGGCATCGAGGCAGATGACAATCTCACCTTTACTCTTCTCAAAACCAGCTTGTAGCGCCGAAACTTTACCGAGCCAACCTGCGCGAGGGCCAGTGGAAGCAATGACCGTGAATCGCGAGTCGTTGCCAATAGATTTAGTGAGAATCTCAGAGGTGTTATCTGTTGATTGGTCGTCAATAATGATGACCTGCAATGAATGAACATTGATTTGCGCCATGAGTTCAGCGACACAATCGGCAACATTATCCTGCTCGTTTCTCATTGGCAGTAACACGGTAACCGATTTGGAAATTTGCGAACTATTTCGAGGAATGCGAATAGTGAAGAAGTTTACGAGTGCGATGAGTAAGACGAAGTAACAGAGCGCAAAGAGTGCGAATTGCATCAGTGACTAATCTTTATTACTGAGCCAGCTGGAGAAGAAGTACGGACTCAGGATTGCTCCCAATACGAGCGTTGCAAAGACAGCCAAACCTGGGCGATCAAAGAAGAATAGATTGCCAACAAAACCGCCGAACAAGGTCCAAATTAAAATTGCATCAACAGCGACAAGTGAGGCGCTCTCTTTTCGACGATCGCGCGGCAAAATCAGATGCACTATCCCTGTTATGACGAGCCCGGAAAGTAACCAACCGAAGGCATTGGAAAGTGGAACATCTGGAGTAAATGGAACGTGCGCGCCGGGAACTTCCCACGTCCAACGCCCGGCACCAACCATCAGTGGGTCAAGGAATAGATCCCAAGCCATGAGTAGCGCACCGCCATAGAGAAATACCCAGTTTGTCGAAACTCGACGGGCAGCAATCAGGGCTGGATGCACCATCATCAACCAGGCAAAAGGAACTACAAAAGGAACATCAAAGATTGCGAAACCGAGTGATGGACTGTATTGATAGGTTCCAAATGGCCATCCGGTATGCACCCCAAGAGTTTCTATGCCAAGACCAAAGAGAAAAACAGTCGGAACGTATCGCGAAGAATATTTCAATCCATAAGAGAGGTGACCATGCACAATCATCGCGGTGGCTCCGGCGTAAATTGTTGCAATCGTGACTATTCGTAGCGCTTCTCCGCTGATGAGGGGATAGGAAATTTGCAACAGAATATAAAGTCCAACGAGTGCGTAGAGGAAGTTACGTGCGTTGGGCGAAATTCCGCCACGGCGTCTGCGACGTGGGTTGTAATGGCGGATCGACATAGGTTAAGTCTGCCCTACCTTGCAGTATCTGAAGAAATCTCGCCTCGAATTTCAACAACTTCAAAGCGGGCGAAGAGTTCTTCGGCATACCAATCAATCTCTTTCGTCTGCGCTATCGCCTTCTGATGCGCAGCTCCCTTGTAGGCAAAATCTCGCAGGGCCGCTGCCGACTCCCAGAGCGAAAAGGTGCCTTGTAATCCAATCGGTGCTTCTCCGATTCCGATTGCGGCGATAAAACCGGGGGATTGATGCAAATCTGTCACTACCGGTGGCACTGATTTCCAGAAGATGAAGTTCTTGCTCCACTTAATCCGAGCACGGGTAATCGCTGCAATTTTTGCATCAGGATTTACTAGCGGTGTGGTGAAATCAAAAGGATTTTTCTTAGCCCAGAGTCCATGGGATGAAATCGGAGTCATTACTGCTCGAAACTCTGAAGACGATCTACGGCGCCACCCGCGAATTATCGAAGATTGATCAAAAGCGGATAACTGGTCTTTGCTGATAACAACGACCATGCCCCAACGGTAGAGATTTGCATCAGAGGGAGTAAAAGTTTCACCGCTTCCCGTTCCGAGCAGCTTCGCAAATGAAATCCCGGTGAACATCCGCGCGCGCAGCGCGTGGATTGCCATGCTCATAAAGGCGAAAGGGATACTCTTGCCTTTGACAGTAAAGAAGTAGGCGACAGTAACCTTCTCAATTTTGGTCACTTTGCTGCTCATAGGGAAAGGATACCCAGCAAGATGTTGCGCAGAAAGTTAGCCAGTGAGTTTTTAGGAACCGCGACCTTGATTGCCACCGTTGTAGGTTCTGGTGCTATGGCAACTGCGCTCAGCAGCGATATTGGAATCCAATTGCTCATCAACACAATTGCAACTGTCTTTGTCCTCTACATTCTTATCACCTTACTGGGTCCAATAAGTGGAGCTCATTTCAATCCAGTGGTGACTGGCGTTGATTTCTTCACCAAGAAAATTAAGGGTGCAGATTTTTCACTCTATGTTCTAGCCCAATTAGCGGGCGCGGCAGTCGGTGCGATGGTCGCCAACCTTATGTTTGATTTTTCAGCCGTGTACATTTCACAGAAAGAGCGCACCGGCACAAATCTTCTGCTCGGTGAAGTCGTTGCTACCGCTGGATTGATCTTAATTATTCACTTGGCCCTAAAGCAGAAGGAAGATAAGAAGATTGCGCGCCTGGTTGCTGCCTGGATTGGAGCTGCCTACTTCTTCACATCTTCCACATCTTTTGCCAACCCAGCCGCGGTCTTCGGTCGTATGTTTTCTGATACTTTTTCCGGCATCGCGCCAGTCTCAGCGCCTTTATTTGTGCTCGCCGAAATTCTCGGCGGACTTCTCGGTTACCTAGGATTTAAAGCACTCACCAATAAATCAAAGTCAGGAAAATAAATGAGCAAACCAACCGTTCTCTTTGTCTGTGTTCATAACGCAGGTCGTTCCCAGATGGCAGCAGGGTTTATGCGCGAACTCGGCCAGGGTCGAGTTGAGGTTCTCTCTGCGGGATCTGCTCCAAAAGATTCCATCAACCCGGTTGCAGTTGAGGCGATGGCTGAAGTTGGAATTGATATTGCCAATAACACTCCCAAGGTATTAACAACCGAAGCCGTTCAAGAATCAGATGCAGTAATCACCATGGGCTGCGGAGATGTCTGCCCGTTCTACCCAGGAAAGCGTTATGAAGATTGGGTTCTTGATGATCCTGCAGGACAGGGGATTGAGTCTGTTCGCGTGATTCGCGATGAAATTAAGGGACGCGTAGAGAAGTTGCTTGCGGAGTTACTTAGCTAATCTCCGACGACCATTGGTTGTGCACCTGTACAAGTAATAAGTTCCAAATAAGTTGTTGGATAGACCGCATGCGGGTGCCCTGATGCGGCCCAGACAACGTCATAATCATTGAGTGCTTCATCAATCAAAGTAATTTCAGGTTGTGAAGTCCAGCCAATCGGGGAGACGCCTCCGACTGAATAACCGGAAACCTCCTTTACGTAATTGGCATCTGCGCGGCCGAGTTCAGCAGCACCAAGATTCTTAGCAACAAGATCTGTATCGACGCGATGGCGACCGCTAGTAATAATCAGAAGTGGATTACCTGATGGAAGTTTGAAGATAAGAGAGGAAGCAATCTGGCCGACCTCGATACCTAAACTATTTGCCGCATCGACTGCAGTTCGGGCACTTTCTGCCAAGACATTCACTTGGCCAGTGATGCCAAGAAGTGTGGCCGCTTCTTGGAACCGTTTAACGGCAGCCTTCTCCAAAATTCCATCCATATGCGAACTTTATGAGATATCGTCACCAAATGTCTTCGGCCTCACTAAGTAAAGATTCACAGGGTATATACCAGCGCGGAATTCGCGCACGCAACTCCCTGTGGGCCGCATTCTTCTTACTTGGTTTTGCAGGTCTTGCTTGGGTTCCACGTATTCCAGAGATTAAGGACTCGTTGGGGTTAAGCGATGGCCAATTTGGTCTTGTCCTTCTTGGAAGCACCTTGGGAGCAATTCCGGGTGCCCAAATTTCCGGACGGCTAGTCCATATGCACTCATCAAAGTTAGTGATTCAAATTTCCGGTTTCTTACTTCCTGTTGGTGTGGCCATCATGGGAGCTGCAGATAGCGTTGCAATTCTCTTGGTTGGAATGTTTATTGCCGGCTTTAACGTGGCATTTATGGATATTGCAATTAATGCGCAAGCTGTTGCAGTTGAAAAACATACCAATGGACGCTGGATGTCCACCTTTCATGGTCTCTGGTCGGTAGGTGCATTTGGTGCAACGCTGATCGGAGGGCTGATTGCAAACCTTGTCTCTCCTCAAACAAACTTGTGGATGATTGCCGGATTTACATTTATTGCTTATCTGGTTTCTAATCAGTTCTTACTGCCAGCAGATCTTGATGGGCATCTGGGCGAGCCAGATGAAGTCACTGAATCAAAGATTCCACTCTTCGGAAAACAATCATTGATCTTATGGGCGCTCGGCATTGGTCTGATGTCTGCACTTATCCCTGAAGGTGGATCATACGAGTGGAGTGGGATTCTGTTGCAAGACCATATGGGAATCGGTAAAGGACTTAATGCGGCAGCGGCCACAACTTTCTCATTGGCGATGATTGCAAGTCGCTTGTTGGGCGATAAATCTTTTGAACGATGGGGTTATGTCAACACCGTGAAGTACGGCGGATATATCGGTGGATCTATCTGGGGCGCATGTCTTGCAATAGGTATTCCACTTTCGGCCTCGCATCAAACATGGGGATTACTAATTGTCTGTGTTGGTTTTGCAGCAGCCGGTATTGGAATTGGACCATTCTTTCCAGCATTTAACTTGGCAGCAGCATCTATTCCTGGAGTTGCACCATCTGTGGGGCTAGCGCGAATTGGATTGATTGCCATTGCGGCATATTTTGCCGGCCCTACTTTGATGGGCGGAATTGCAGAAGCAACATCGCTTCCTGTCGCATTTGCATTTCCGGTCCTACTCTTCTTCGTAGCAGGACATCAATCGAAGTACATCAAGGTGCGCGAACTTAACCAGTAGTTAAATCCACGTCTCAATGACGGTAAAGAGTGAAATTGCAAAGAGTAGGTATGCAAAAGAAGCACGCAAAACTTTAGGGTCTGTGCGGTGGGCTTGTGATGATGCAAATTGTGCGACCACAATCGCAGCGGCTCCAATAAAAATTGGGATATGCCACTGAACATCGTTCCACTGATCAGGACGGGCTAAGAATGCGGTGAGTGAGTTGATGCAGATAATAAGGAGAGAGGTTCCAGCAGCAACAACCTGAGGTGTTCCAAAGAAGAGCACCAGCACTGGTAGCGCTATGAATCCGCCGCCAATTCCAAAGAGTCCCGTAATGGAGCCAATTACTAACGACATCACTATGAGCACTGGTACCGGCATGCGTTTGTGCTCTTCAAATTTTGGCGGGCGCAACATAGAAGCACCGGCAATTACGAGCACAACAGCTAAACCGGTAGTAATAAATGCATCAGGTAATCGATCTGCAATTGATGAGAAGCCTAGGTTGGTGATTAATCCGATAGCCCAGATAACCAAGGCATCGCGATAGAGCACCTGCTTCTTACGTGCTTTTGGAATGACTCCAGAGGCTGCTGCTAGAAAGACAACTGCGATAGCCGCCGTGGTTGCTTCGTTAGGGTCAAAACCAAAGCCGTAAATAAGGATGGGCACAGAGAGCATCGCTCCACCGGCGCCAACAAAACCGAGAACTGCGCCAACGAATGAACCAGCTATGAGCGCGCCAAGGATTTCCATAGCCACATCTTTTCATAAGAAAGCGAAAGCCCCCACGATTTCTCGCGGGGGCTTTCGTGAACTGCTATTTAATTAGAAGTTGAAGAATGCAAGAGTTCCGGCGCTTGGTCCGAATTCTGTCAACGTTCCCCATGCGATAAGTGCAAAGAGGATGAGTGATGCGCCAGCAAGAGCAATATCCTTGTTAAAAGCGATCATTTCGTTCTGCTTAGCTGTTGGGTCAGTCTCTTTCCAGAAGTTATGGAAGATCACTGCGGCGAGAATGAGCGTAATTGCGAGCAAGAGGGCGCCAAGGTCTACCCAGAATCCTGCTGCGATGTAGATGCCGCCGAGAAGGAAGAAGAGACCTGAGATAAGAACTCCGAGCTTTGCTGCTGGAAGCTTCTTGTACTTTGCATAACCTGTCATCGCTTCAAGCTTTGTGAAGTGGGCGATACCGGATGTGATGAAGATAAGTGCGAAGAGAATTCGCCCGATTACTAGAACTGCGTCCAATTGATTCTCCTAAGAGTCGTGGGTGTGTACTTGCAAATAGTAGTTGAAATTTCAACTATTCCTACCGCGCCACGCTGACCTCGGGGCTCTGCTGAGCGTGATCCCATCGGCTACTTGCCCTTGTCAGAGCTCTGGACTACTTTTCGAACATCTGTTCGAATATCCACAAGTACCAGGGGAAGTAGTAAAAAATGGCAGCAGAAGTAGTAAGGCCACACGAGGTCGTATCCGATGGCGGACTCACGCCCATCGAATTCACCTTTAAGGGCAAGCGTTTTCGTATTCATGCAGTCTTATCTAGATGGTGCGAGGCAGGCGGATGGTGGAATCGGATTAGCGATGGAAAGTTCCGTCCTGATGATCAAGCTCGCGCACTCTGGACGGTAGAGGCGGCGCCGATTGGCGCACTAACAACCTTCCAACTCGAACGCGATGAGACAACAGGTCAATGGATTATTAGAGCTATCTAATAATGAGACATCAAGTATGAGCTTTATCCATTTACGTACAGCAAGTGCCTATTCATTTAAATATGGCACTACTCAACCACGCGATCTTGTTGCCCGCGCATCTGAATTCGAGATGCCTGCCTTAGCGCTAACAGATCGCGATGGGCTAGCTGGCGCAATTCGTTTTACCAAGGCGTGTGTATCTCATGGCATCGCACCGATTATCGGAATCAACCTGCCAATCTATCTTGGCGATACATCGGGTCTTTTGCCGCGCCTAACAATTCTGGCACATAGCGATAGCGGCTGGTCTAGCTTGGTCCGCTTGCTGACCGGCATACACATGAACACCGATAGTCGAAAGCCAGTACTGACACTTGAGCTCCTGGAAAAATTTAGTCAACACACATCTAATCTGCACCTGCTCCATGGCCCCGAATCTCCGGTATCGCAGGCGATCGCAACACATCGTCCTGATGTAGCACTTAACATCTTTAATCAGACTCGCGATCTCTTTGCCGACCATGCCATCGAATGCGTTTCACACCTGGTGGCTGGCAATGGGCCGCGCTCTACCGCACATGCCGCGCGCTCGCTGATCTTTGCTCGTGATAACGATATTGATGCAGTGATCACCAATGCTGTACGTATGCGCGATCGCGCCGACGGACCAGTTGCCGATGTCTTAGATTGCGCTCGCCAATTAGTGCCGCTGCATCCACGCAATGTTGAACGCCGAAATGCGGAAGCTTATTTAAAGAGCAGCGATGAAATGATCTCTCTCGCTGCTGAAATCGCACGCGCTGCCGGGGAACGCACACCACGTTTATTATTAAAGACAACACGTCAATGGGCTGAACGTGCAGTTTTATCACCGCATCGCGATATTGGTTTAGGAGCAATTCATCTGCCTGAAGCCCACGTTGTTGGCGCTGATTCACCTGCTGCTATGCGCACATTGCTACGCACTCGCTCTGAAGCAGGCATTAACTGGCGCTATAACGATGGCGCCACTATCGCAAAGGCGCGGGCACGCCTTGATGATGAACTCGCAACCGTTGCAACTCTTGGATACGAGTCTTACTTTCTTACCGTTGCAGATATCACCGATATGGCGCGCGCTGCCGATATTCGCGTGGCAGCACGCGGCAGCGGTGCTGGTTCATTGATCTGTCACTTACTTGGAATCTCTGGCGTTGACCCCATGCAACATGGGTTACTGATGGAACGTTTCTGCTCACCGCTGCGCCGAGCACTTCCTGATATCGATATCGATGTTGAATCTGCACGACGACTTGAAATTTACGAGATGGTCTTTAAACGTTATGGCGCTCAAGATTGGAGCAAGCCGGGCGCTCTTTCGCGTTGTGCCACAGTTGCTATGGTCGACACTTATCGTGCCCGCCATGCAATTCGCGATGCAGGTGCAGCGCTAGGCATGCCGGCGATGGAGATTGATCTATTGGCAAAGTCGATGCCACATATTCGCGCCGGCAATATTGATGCCGCGCTGAATTCGCTACCTGAGTTAAAGAGTATGAATACATCAGCACCTCTTACTCGGGCGACGATTGCACTAGCTGGCCGCCTCGATGGTCTGCCGCGACATCTTGCAATGCACCCGTGCGCGATGGTCTTATCCGATGCATCTTTTCTGGATCGTGCACCCATACAACTTAACGCTGGCGGTTTTCCCATGGTCGAATTTGATAAAGATGATGTCGAAGATATCGGCCTACTCAAGCTCGATATCTTGGGTGTCCGTATGCAATCAGCTATCGCACATGCAATCCATGAGATTAAACGAGTTGAAGCAACTGAGGTTGATATCGATGCCGTGCCACTCGATGATGCTGACACCTATAACCTGATTCAATCGACACACACGTTAGGTATCTTTCAAGTCGAAAGCCCGGGACAACGTGAACTTGTCGGAAAACTACAGCCACGCACCTTTAGCGATTTGATTATCGATATCTCACTCTTTCGACCAGGACCGGTTAAGAGCGACATGATCCGTCCATTTCTTGAGGCGAGAGATGGCTTTACTCCTGCACAAATCATTCATCCTGATCTGCTTCCAATCTTGTCTGAAACTGAAGGCGTAGTGGTCTTTCACGAACAAGTGATTTCAATTATCTCTGTCATGACAGGCATCTCACTTGCTGCAGCTGATGAAAAACGCAGAGCCCTGGGGGATAAGGCCGGTCAACAAGAAGTCTGCGACTGGTTCTTTCCTGCTGCAATTGAACGCGGCTACGAGTTAAAAGTGATCACTGAAATCTGGGATGTGCTGCGTGCTTTTGCATCCTTTGGTTTCTGTAAAGCGCATGCTGCAGCTTTCGCATTACCTACATATCAATCTGCCTGGCTTAAAACGCATCACCCAGCTGCATTTATGGCTGGCGTCTTAACGCATGACCCTGGCATGTACCCCAAACGGCTCATGCTCGATGAAGTGCGCCAATTGGGTGTAACTATCGCACCGCTTGATATCAATAAATCAGCTGCTGAGTATCACGTTGAGCGCACCCTCGATGGTGATGCAATCCGTATCGCCTTCTCTACCGTTGCTGGAATTTCTGCAAAAGAGATTACATCAGTCATCAGCGGGCAGCCCTATATCGATTTAGCTGATTTCTATCGCAGATCTGGTGCATCAACTCCGGTGATTGAAAACCTTATTCTCACTGGAGCTTTTGATTCTGTGCATAGCAACCAACGCGATCTGCTGATGCACTTTACTGATCTGCAGAAATCACCTGTGGCGCATCTGCCTGGCTCGCAACTCACCTTTGGTTTCGCACCACCTGCACTTGAAAGCAGTGGTCTTGCCCCCATGAACTCGGCCGAGAAAGTGCGGAACGAAATTAAGCATCTAGGTATGGATATCACCGAACATATGCTCAGTTTCTACGCGCCATTTCTTAATGCAATCGGGGCCGTCAAATCATCTGATCTACTTTCGCTACGTTCGAAATCCTCGGTACTTGTAGCTGGCGTTAAAGTCGCTTTGCAAACTCCACCAGTGCGCTCTGGTCGCCGCGTTATCTTTCTTACCTTAGATGATGGCTATGGATGCAGTGACTCCACCTTCTTTCCTGATGCTCAAATCGACCATGCATCGACCTTGTACTCGACATCGTTGCTCTTAGTGCGTGGAGAAACTCGACGCACAGGTGCACGAGGAATATCAATACGAGCAACAGCGGTATGGGACTTAAGCCTGGCCTACGAAAAATGGCGCGCCCAAGGAGCCCAAAGAGCCCAGACAGATAGTGTGGCGATATGAGCGAAGAACTGCAGCAAGCAACAATCTTGCATGTAGATATGGATGCCTTCTATGCATCTGTTGCCGAGCTTGATAACCCGCAATATAAAGGCAAAGCACTTGTTGTGGGCGCTGGTGTACGAGGTGTAGTGCTGTCAGCAAACTATGAAGCCCGCAAATTCGGTATTCGCGCTGCTATGCCAGTGGGGCGAGCAAAACGTATGGCGCCACATGCAATCTTTATCGCACCTGAACATCACCGTTATGCCGAAATTTCAGAGCGGGTTATGACAATCTTTAACTCATTTACACCCCTTGTTGAGCCCATTTCACTCGACGAAGCATTTCTTGATGTCACGGGGTCGCAGAAATTATTTGGCGATGGTCGCAAGATTGCTACCAAAATCCGCGAACAAGTGGAGCAAGAAGAAGGAATTACCTGTTCGGTAGGAATTGCACAATCTAAATTCATCGCCAAGCTAGCATCCCAACACTGCAAACCCAATGGCATGCTGGAGATAAAATCGGATCGAATCCTTGAGTTCTTACATCCACTTCCGGTACGCGCACTCTGGGGGGTAGGTCCCAAAACGGCTGAATCACTCGATCGACTTGGACTTCATACTGTTGCTGATATCGCCAACACTCCACGTTCAACACTTATTCGCGCACTCGGTGATGCCACTGGTGAATCACTTTATGAACTTGCATGGGGGCGCGATTATCGCGATGTGATTCCAGATGAACCGGAGAAGAGCATTGGCAACGAAGAAACTTTTTCGCGCGATCTCGATAACCCAGAAGAAATTTTGGCCGAACTCCTGCGCATGTCAGAGAAAGCAACAGCTCGACTTCGAGAGCGGGGTTTATTTGCCAAGACAATCACCATGAAGATTAAGTTTGCAGATTTCACAACGCTGAGCCGAGCTAAGACGCTTCCCATTGGAATTGATAGCACCCAAGAAACGTACGAGATAGTTAAAAAGTTATATCTAGCGCTGCGTAACGAGGGTGCACGTATTCGTTTAGTCGGGGTATCGCTAAGCAATCTGCTGGCAGAGGCGCCGGTGCAGCTCGAACTCGGAGCCCGCGATCGCGGCTGGCGTGATGCCGATACCGCTATCGATAAGGCCAAGGCCCGCTTTGGCCGTGGCAGCGTGCGTCCAGGTCGCCTCATTTCCGGTAATTCCGACGACGAATAGGTCTAACTAGCGTAAGAAAAAGAAGTGTTCTACAGTGTGTTTATGTCTTTATCTGATCGCGAGCGCCGCTTACTGGCCGAGATGGAAGCAGCCCTTGCCACCGATGATCCGGGGCTCGAGTCAAAGTTAACTGGCTCAACAATGACGGCAACTAAGCCGCGATTGCTCATAGCTATCTTCCTTGTCCTGATCGGCCTTGCTGTGATTCTCGGGGGTCTGGTCTCTAAGACAACTCCAGTAGGGGTAGTCGGCTTCCTGATTGCTTTAAGCGGGGTCCTGACCCTGATTCGCTCCCTTGGCGCGCTCACAAAAGGCGCTCCACGTGCTAAATCCTCCCGTAAATCTCTCTCGCAGCGCCTAGATGAGCGTTGGGATCAGCGAGATATGTAGGTAGCGAAATCTGCTCGACCAGCCCTGGCCATATGGTCGGGGCTTTTTTACGCCCTTTTTTACCCCGGGAGGCTGGGGGAGGGCGAGGGAAAATAATGGCAGAAAGTGGAGAAAAAAGGAGGAAAGTGGTGTAAAGTGGGGAATTGAGCGGGGAATTCACGCTCAGACCACTTGGGGAAGGGGTTCAAAGGGATGTTTCTCGGTACTCACGAACCGCGCCTTGATGAAAAAGGCCGCCTCATCCTTCCCGCTAAATTCCGTGAAGAGCTCTCACCCGGACTTGTCATCACTAAAGGTCAAGAGCGTTGCCTCTACGTATTTCCAGCAACTGAATTCGCAACGATTACAGAAACTTTGCGCCAGGCACCAGTAACTGCAAAGAGCGCTCGCGATTACCAGCGCGTGATGTTTGCCGGGGCGCACGATGAAATTCCTGATCGCCAAGGGCGCGTGACTATTCCACAAGGACTTCGCACGTATGCGGGCCTTGAAAAAGAGTGCGTCGTAATCGGTGCAAATACTCGCGTTGAAATTTGGGATAGCGCTGCCTGGAATGAATATCTCGCTGATCGCGAAAAGAGTTTTGCTGATGTTTCTGAAGAAGTTTTTCCGGGACTTTTTTAAAACATCAGCAAAAAATATTTATCACAAAGAAGTACAACTGAATAAGTAAGTAAGTAAGAAAAATTAAATAGAGCGCTCATTTGTGGCCACCGCCGACCTCTCCTTACCAATTGGGTCGGCAGCGACGTCCCTTCCCCGGCGTCGCTATCGAAATAGATCCGTCGGCCGGCGGTGACCAGAACTGAGCGCTTGTACAGCTAAGCAGAGTACATAGAACGGGGGAGAAGATGGCACACATATCTGTGATGCGCGATCGATGCGTTGATCTTCTTGCACCCGCAATCGCTCAATCTGAGAATCCAGTAGTAATCGATGCCACGCTAGGACTGGGTGGGCATACTGAAGCCCTTCTCGCAAGATTTGAAAATCTCACAGTAATCGGTATTGACCGCGACGAAAATGCGCTCGGGCGTGCGCAAGAAAGACTTGCCCCATTTGCAGATCGCGTCAAAACCGCACACTGCGTCTTTGATCAGATTACTACCGTTGCAAAAGGATTTGGCTACAAGAATATAAACGGAGCGCTCTTCGATCTTGGTGTTTCATCGATGCAACTCGATGAATCAGAACGTGGATTCTCATACTCACAGGATGCCCCCCTTGATATGCGGATGGATCGCAGTCAAGGAATTACAGCATCTGAAATCGTAAATACGTATGAGCCAGGAAAACTGGTACAGATTCTTCGCACCTACGGAGAAGAAAAGTTTGCAACTCGCATTGTTGAAAACATAGTGAAGGCCCGTGCCAAGGCACCTCTAAATTCGACGACCGAACTCGCTACTTTAGTAAAAGAGAGTATTCCCGCCGCCACTCGTCGTACGGGTGGAAACCCAGCTAAGCGCACCTTCCAGGCCCTGCGTATTGAAGCTAATGACGAACTTGGTGCAATCTCACGCGCACTGCCAGATGCCCTTGATTTATTAATGGTCGGAGGACGCCTTGTAGTTATGTCTTTCCAATCGCTCGAAGATCGCATCGTGAAAGAGATTTTTGCAGAGGCTTCGACTTCCAAGAGCCCGCGCAATCTTCCAATCGAACTTCCTGAATATGCTGCGAAGTTTTCACTTGTCTTTCGTTCAAGTGAAACCCCATCAGAGCAAGAGCTGGCGAGCAACCCTCGTTCTGCCTCTGTTCGTCTGCGTGCAATTGAAAGGGTGGCAGCGTAATGTCATTCGCAACTGCCCGCGCCTTTCTACCTTCGCGCACTCCCATCAAGAACCGCAAACCGGTAACGGAGCGAACAGCAGAAGTAATTCTTGGTCTCTTCCCTGACGTAAACAGCGGTGCACGTGCTACTCAGAAATACTTTGCAAAGTTCCTCACGATAGTGAGCTTGGTCGGATTTCTCGCACTCCTTGGCATCAATACGTTATTGGCGCAGGATGCTTTTACCCTCTCAAATCTGAAATACGAAGCGAAGCAAGTTGCAGATGAACGCGATGCCATCAATCGTTTAATTGACTCGCATGCTGCGCCAGAGAAACTTGCAGCTGCGGCAATGGGTCTAGGAATGCTCCCATCTGAGACGCCAATTTTCCTTGATCTCACACCTGTTACAGGGGTGGCTAATGGGTAATCTGCGTCTAGCTCAATCTCGCATTGCAATCTTGGTAACAATAATTTTCGGTGTCCTTATTCTTCTTGCCATCCAACTGATCAGAGTGCAGGTTGTTCAAGCCAGCGACTATCAAGCAAAAGCTGCCAATGAGATGCAATCCACCAGAGTTATTCCAGCTCCACGTGGTGAAATCACCGATGTTAATGGGGTTGGTTTTGCGCGCAGCGTATCTGCCATCAATATTGTGGTTGATCAAACTCAGATTACAGATCCAGCCCGCGTTGCCGCCTTTGTCGCTCCGATTTTAAGACTGCCTGCTGAAGATATAGAGACAAGCATTACTGGAACTCGAAAGTACTCAATCGTTCTCAAGAATGCCCGTCCGGCAATGTGGGATGAACTCACCGAGGCGCTCTATGAATACAACAAAACACTTGAGAGTAAAGAACTCGATCAGCGAATCATTGGCTTCTTTCCAGAACGCGTCTTCATTCGTGAGTATCCATCGGGCTCACTTGTCTCTTCACTCATTGGATTTGTACGTGCTGATGGAATTGGAGCTTCGGGTCTTGAATCTGGCCTGAACTCATTAATCACTGGCACTGAGGGTCGCTACTCCTTTGCTCGTGGAGCTGGCGCTGAAATCCCGGGTTCTCAGCAAGAACTAGTAGCCGCTAAATCAGGAACAAATATCCGCCTCACAATTAATCGCGATGTTCAGTGGGTTGCCGCCGAAGCGATTGCTAAGGCGGTAAAGGATTCAGCGGCATCAAATGGCACGGTTATTGTGATGAATCCAAAGACAGGCGAGATTGTCGCTCATGCAACAGCCCCAACATTTAATCCAAACAATACAAAGTCGGTAGATCTTTCATTGATGCGAAACCCATCTGTGCAAGATGTCTATGAACCAGGTTCAACGGGCAAGGTAATGACTCTAGCTGCAGCCCTGGAAGAGAAGACGGTCACGCCAACAACGGTCTTTACTGTTCCTTACATGATTAAACGCGGCGGAGAAGCATTCCATGATCATGACAAGCATCCGATTCAGCATTTAACTACATCGGGAATTCTCGCCGTATCTAGTAATACCGGCACCATTCAAGTTGGCGAAACGATTAGCAATGACACTTTATATAACTACTTGAGAAAATTTGGAATTGGCTCGAAAACAGGTTCTGGATTACCTGGCGAGTCAGCTGGAATCCTTCGTCCAGTTTCAAATTGGTCGAGAACAACGGCGCCAACAGTTGCCTTTGGTCAAGGGTACTCAGTGACGGCAATGCAGGCCACAAGTGTATTTGCCACAATTGCAAACAATGGAGTTCGCGTTTCACCTACAGTTATTGCTGGAACAAGTGATGCATCAGGACATTTCACGCCCGCAGCAAATAGAAGTTCTACCCGCGTGATTAGCGAAGATACAGCAGTAAAATTACGCATCATGATGGAGAGCGTAGTTTCTGCTCATGGAACTGCGCCAAGTGCAGCTATCCCGGGATATCGCGTAGCTGGCAAAACCGGAACTGCAAACCGTTACGATGAAAGAACTGGGCGTTATAGCGGCTACACCGCATCATTTATCGGGTTCGCACCCGCTGATGCCCCTCGTTATGTTATTAGCGTGACCCTGCAAGACCCAAAGAATGGTCACTTTGGTGGGGCGCTTGGTGGTCCGGTGTTTAAAAAGGTTATGTCTTTTGTTCTGAAATCAGAACACGTTGCACCTACTGGAACAAAAGTACTTCCGGTAGCGCTGACCAAATCTGAGTTAGCACGTGCGCGAGTCACACAGATTGCGACGAAAAGCCAATGATCCGCCCGCTTGCAAATTTCTCCCTCAATCTGCTTGAGGTGGCGCAACTTGTAAGCGCAGAAAATCTGGAAGCAGACAGCACTGCATTGAAAGGTATTGAAATCACGGGAGTAGTTCATAGTGATTCCGAAGTAATCCCTGGCGATATCTTTCTAGCAATTCCTGGGGCAAAAGTTCATGGTTCAGATTTCATCGATTCAGCTGTGGCTCGTGGCGCGGTTGCGGTTGTTACAGATTCGGCTGGTGCAGTGCGCTCTAAAGATGTGCCGACACTTGTGGTCAACGATGTGCGTCACGCCGGCGCAGTAATTGCATCATCTTTATATAAAGATCCCACTCGTGATCTGGGAGCAATCGGAATCACGGGCACCAATGGCAAGACCACGGTTTCAACGCTGCTTTATCAACTCTTCGAAGCTGCAGGTCGATCGACGGGATTGATTGGCACTGTTGATACAAGAATTGCGGCAGAAGTACTTAAGAGTGCGAGAACAACCCCAGAAGCGCCAGAGCTCCAGTCAATTGCGGCGGTAATGCGCGAAAGACATATGCGCCACCTCGTCATGGAAGTTTCAAGCCATGCCTTGTCTTTGAATCGCGTAAAGGCTTCTCATTTTGCGATTGTTGGATTTACGAACTTGTCCCAAGATCACCTTGATTTTCATCAGGATATGGAGAGCTATTTCCAGGCTAAGGCAAAGTTATTTCGCTTCGAATATGCCGATCTCGGCTTTATCAATATTGATAATGAATACGGCGCACGACTAGCTGCGCAATCTGAGATTCCATTTGTCTCACTCTCACGAAGTGATACATCGGCGCAGTGGCACTTCACTCGAATCCATCAGGCGTCTTCAGCAATCGAGCTAAGCATTCGCGGTACCGGTGGAATTTTGATTGAAAGTAAGACGCAATTGCTCGGACGCTATAACTTAGATAACTTGTTGATGGCAGTTGCGATAGCTCACGAATCAGGTATCGACCCAATTGAAATTGCAGCACTTATACCCGCTCTGACCGGAGCGCCGGGTCGACTGGATCAGGTTTCGCTGGGACAGAAGTTCACTGCCTTGGTTGATTTTGCGCATTCACCTGATGCGGTATCAAATGTTCTTAGCGCAGCGCGAGAATTTACAACGGGCAAAATCATCGCCGTGCTCGGTTGCGGTGGCGATCGCGATACGTCTAAGCGCAGCCTGATGGGGGAGGCGCTGGTGAGCGGCAGCGATATTGCCATCTTTACCAGCGATAACCCACGTAATGAAAACCCGGCGGAGATTTTGCGGCAAATGACAAGCAGTGTGACTGTTGAATCGCCATCAAAAACTATTGAAGACCGCACAGCTGCGATTTCGTACGCGGTAAACCTGGCTAACGATGGAGATACAGTTTTGATTTTGGGTAAGGGTCATGAAGGTGGGCAAGAGATTGCCGGGGTAGTTACCC
The DNA here is from genome assembly GCA_027483765.1 of Streptomycetaceae bacterium. Classification (GTDB taxonomy): domain Bacteria; phylum Actinomycetota; class Actinomycetes; order Nanopelagicales; family Nanopelagicaceae; genus Planktophila. The sequence continues at coordinate 93,200 of JAIXTW010000010.1, read as the reverse complement.
CGTTTGATGACCGAATTAAATTGGCGCTGGCGATTGAGGCTAAAAAATGATTTCGATTCTTGCCTCAGAGATTGCTGAGATTGTCGGAGGAAAACTTCATGGTGCTGATGTCACGGTAACAAAAGCACCTGTACTCAATTCCCAAAAAGCAGTCGCTGGATCAATCTTCCTTGCAATCAAGGGCGAGCACCTGGATGGACATGATTTTGTCGAAGATGCACGGGCCCATGGCGCTGTCCTAACGGTAGGAAGTAGATCGGTTCCTGGATCTCACATCACAGTTGATGATGTCACTGTTGCACTAGGTAAATTAGCACACCACGTTCGAGTTCAATTATCAGAACTCACAGTTATTGGAATCACGGGATCACAAGGCAAGACAACTACCAAAGAGTTGCTCACATCAGTTCTCTCCAATGTTGCACCCACTGTGGCTCCCTCTGGAAATTACAACAATGATCTTGGAGCCCCGATTTCATTACTAGAGTGCACGCAAGAGACTCGCTTCTGCATTGTGGAGATGGGTGCACGACATCTAGGTGATATCGCAAAGTTAGCTGCGATAGCAGAGCCCAATATTGGTGTCGTTCTCAAAGTTGGATCAGCGCATATCGGTGAATTTGGTTCAGTAGAAATGATTGCCCGCACCAAATCTGAATTAATCTCAGCGCTAGCGCCCAGTGCTGTTGCGATTCTGGGAACGTATGATGAATTCACGCCGAAGATGGCTTCATTGCATGGCGGTAAGAATGTGTTCTTTGGTGAAGAGAGCAGCTGCGAAATACGCGCAACAGATATCGAATTTCGAGAGGGCCGTGCCCATTTCGATTTGATTACACCTGAAGGTAGAACTGCGGTAGGACTTCGAATCGTGGGGCTTCATCAAGTGGCTAATGCACTTGCGGTAGCAGCTGTTGCAACAGAACTCGGACTCTCACTCGATCAGATTGCTAGCGGACTATCTACGGCTGAGTCCGGCGCAAAGTGGCGGATGGAAATCATTGAACTCCCGCATTTGCTGCTCATCAATGATGCCTATAACGCAAGCCCAGAAGCCATGGTGGCGGCCCTGCAAACGTTAGCCCTCTTTGCACAAGAACGAGGGGGAGAGTCGTGGGCATTCTTGGGAAAGATGCGCGAACTCGGCGAGTCATCCCAATCTGACCACGCTGCTATTGGCACCCTTGCATCTGAACTTGGAATCGACAATGTGGTCTGCATTGGTGCACCTGAGTATGCGAGCTCACTCGCGGAAAACTCGCACACCTCTATTTTCCACTGCGAGAGCAAGGATGAGGCACGTGAAATCGCGCGAAACATTAGTCAAGGCGATGTGGTTTTAGTAAAAGCTTCTCGCTCAGAGAAGTTGGAAGAGTTAGCAGAATTTATTTCGGAACAGTGGAGTGAAGGGGAGGCGGTAGAGTGAGATTAATTCTGGTCGCCGGTGCTCTCGCACTATTTTTCTCGCTATTTGGCACACCTGCACTGATCAAAGCGTTAGCAAAACGTGGGTACGGACAGATCATCAGAGATGATGGCCCCACTACGCATCACACAAAGCGTGGTACCCCAACCATGGGTGGCATCATCATTATTTTTGCTGCGCTGGCTTCTTATCTCTTGGCGCACCTCATCCTCGGAAGCAGCATCTCGGTATCGGCAGTACTTATCCTTGGCCTCGTCCTAGCGCTGGGTTTTGTTGGATTTCTCGATGACTACATGAAAGTCTCGCGCCAAAACTCAGCCGGAATTTCGGGTAAGCAGAAGATTTTTGGACAGGTGCTCTTTGCATCGATTTTCGGTTATCTCGGTACTCACTTTCCAGATAAAGATGGACTCACTCCAATTTCACTAAATCTTTCAACGCTTCGAGATACCAGCATCTCACTCGGCCCGATTCTCGTAGTCATCTGGATTGCATTTATGGTCACTGCAACAAGTAATGGCGTAAATCTCACCGATGGCCTTGATGGTCTAGCAACTGGTGCATCGGTTATGACATTTCTGGCCTTCATTCTTATTGGAGTTTGGGAGTTCGGACAAAGTTGCGCCGTTGCTCTAACAAGTAATTGCTACAACGTGCGCGACCCGTTAGATCTTGCCGTTCTCGCCGCCGCCTTTGCTGGCGCGTGCACCGGATTTCTTTGGTGGAATGCATCTCCAGCGAAAATATTTATGGGAGATACCGGATCGCTAGCACTTGGTGGTGCGCTGGCTGGCCTAGCTGCTTCACTTCGGGTCGAGCTGCTGTTGATCCCACTCGGCGGTCTCTTTGTCATCATCACACTTTCAGTTGCGCTGCAGGTTCTCTACTTCAAAGCAACTGGCGGAAAACGTTTATTTAAGATGGCTCCATTGCAACACCACTTTGAATTAATGGGATGGGGAGAAGTAACAATCGTTCTGCGATTCTGGATTATCGCTGGCCTCAGTGTGGCGCTAGGTCTTGGATTGTTCTACACCCAATGGGTCGCCGGTTAAATTCAAGGTCGCTATGCCTACCAACTCATACTCCGAGCTCTCTGAAAAGCGCGTCCTGGTCGCTGGTGCTGGCGTTACCGGCACCGCATCTGCGCGGGCACTGAGCAAACGAGGCGCCCTTGTCACAATCACTGATGACAAGATTATGGAGTTAGAGGGTTTCAAGCTTCTGTTATCGACCAACGTTGACATCACGCAATTTGATTTACTGCTGGTATCTCCAGGATGGCGCGAAGACCATCCGCTTATCGAGGCAGCGCGTCGTCATGAGATTACAATCATTAATGAGATCGATCTTGCTTGGAGTATCAAGAGCCCTGCTCAAAAATGGATTGCGCTTACTGGAACCAACGGAAAAACGTCAACGGTTGAACTGACCGCACACATAATTCGTGAATCTGGAGTCTCTGCATTGGCATGCGGAAATGTTGGAACTACGGTAATTGATGCCGTGGAATCGCCAGAGAAGTACGAATTCCTAGTTCTCGAACTTTCTTCCTTTCAACTTCACTGGCTAGAAGATTCTCATTTCATTTCGTGTGCCATACTCAATATTGCGCAAGATCACGTTGATTGGCACGGAACATTTGATGCATACGCGGCAGCTAAGTTATCTCTGTTGGAGATGAGTAATACCGCAGTTCTCAACGCCGATGATTCCAATGTAGTTACCGGAACTTCTCACTGGCAAGGAAGAAAAGTCTTCTTCACACTCGATACTCCGGCGCCGGGAGAAATAGGAATCGTGGAAGAGCTCTTGATTGATCGTGCCTTTGTGGCGGATGCGCAAGAAGCGGCCATGTTCTGCGAACTTTCCGAGGTGATTCCGACAGTTCCGCATAACGTATCTAACGCGCTTGCTGCAGCAGGACTAGCAAGAACTGCAGGTGTAGGTCACGAACAGATCCGGGAAGCGATTAAGACATTTAGACCAGGACGACATCGGATTGAAACTGTTTTGGAAAAAGATCAGGTCATATGGATAAATGATTCAAAAGCCACTAATCCGCATGCAGCCGGAGCATCCGTAATGTCAGCGCTATCAGTTATCTGGGTTGCTGGAGGATTAGCTAAAGGCGCAACCATGGGTGAACTTGTGGAGCGCATAAAGAGCCGGGTTCGAATTGCAATTTTGATTGGTACTGATCGTGAGTTAATAGCGAAAGAATTACGTGTACGTGCGCCGCAAATAGAGATCATCATGATTGATGCGCCGGCAGATTATCGAGTTGGCTCTGCTAGTAACTCACTCATGGAGTTAGTGGTTAAAACCGCCTCGACACAGACGAAACCCGGGGACACCGTGCTCCTGGCGCCGGCTTGTGCATCGATGGACCAATTCCTCTCGTATGCAGATCGCGGCGATAGATTTGCACAGGCAGTGAAGAAAGTTGTTGAAAATGGCCACTAAAACAGAGCAGCGCTTTCTCGCCAAGCCAGTTAATCATTTCTATATGCTGTTGGTAAGCGCTGGTGCGCTGAGCTTCTTAGGTCTCATCATGGTCTTTTCCGCATCATCGATTCATTCATTAGATACTCGTGGAACAGCCCTAAGCATCGTGATTCGTCAATTTGTATTTTTACTCTTGGCGCTGCCGCTGGCGGCATACCTTGCGCGACTTGGTGGAAAAAAATGGGAGACCGTTGGTAAATTCGGATTCATCATCTCAATCCTGATACTCATGGTGCTGCTCATTCCAGGCGTTGGAAAAACGGTGAATGGAAATACCAACTGGATTAATCTCAAATACTTTGATGTCCAGCCAAGTGAGTTTGCTAAATTTTTTATGATCTTGTGGGCCAGTCATCAACTTTCTCGTCGCGAGGTAAGTGGCAAATTTGATACTCACGTCCTGAGATTGATTGCCCCCGCTTTCTGTTTCATCCTTTTTCTGGTCATGTTAGGTAGAGATTTAGGTACCGCCTCCGTGATTGCTGTAATCCTGGCTGGCTTGCTCTTCGTTTCCGGAATTAGATTGCGTCTCTTCGGAACAATCTGCGCAATCGGAGCCCTTGCATTTGCAACGCTCGTAGTGACATCCACCTATCGAATGCAGAGATTTTTAGTATTTTTAGATCCATTTGCGCCAGAAGATTACAAAGACTTGGGTTGGCAGCCGGCACATAGTTTGCTTGGCCTAGCCAGTGGTGGCCTTTTTGGCGTTGGACTTGGTGGTAGTCGTCAGAAATGGGGCAACCTTCCCGAAGCACATACAGATTTCATCTTTTCAGTCATCGGTGAAGAGCTTGGATTAGTTGGAACCTTAGGTGTACTTATCCTGATTGCAACTTTGATCTACTCCATTTTTAGAATCGGTTTACGGGCTCAAGATCCGATGACTCGATTTGCCTGCGCCGGAATTGGTATCTGGATAGCAGTGCAATCGTTTCTCAATATCGGATCTGCGACAAGCGTTCTCCCGGTTGTTGGCGTAACACTCCCGTTAGTGTCATATGGCGGATCAGCGCTAGTGGCGACAATAAGCGCCCTCGGTTTCGTTGCAGGTGCGGCGCTGCGCGATCCAGAAGTGCGCAAAGAATTAGTAAAGAAGCAGCAGAAGTGAGTCGAATTCTCTTCGCCGGGGGAGGCACTGCCGGCCATATCGAACCAGCGATTGCGGTAGCGCGCCAATGGAGAGTGAGCCACCCACAGGATCAATTAGATTTTCTAGGAACTGCCGCCGGGCTAGAAAGTAAATTAATTCCGGAAGCTGGTTTCAACTTACTATTCATTACTAAAGTGCGTATTGCGCGTTCTCTTTCACCAACCCTGCTACTTGCTCCGTTTACGCTCGTTCAATCTGTGCTCCAATCCATGAGCCATCTTCGCGGGGCTAACCTCCTAGTTGGATTCGGGGGATATGTATCGGCACCCGCCTACCTTGCTGCTTTTTTGCTTCGAGTTCCCATAGTCATTCACGAAGCTAACGCCAAACCAGGTATCGCTAATCGCCTTGGTGCACTCTTCTCCAAGAACAGAGCTGTTGCCTACCCAGTTCTTTCAGGTTCCTTTTCAGATGCTCTCATCGCCGGACTACCCTTAAAGGAAAATATTGCCGGCGCTTACTCTCGCTCCACCGCAGATTGGGCTAGCGCGCGGGCAAAAGCAAAGACTGGTCTTGGTTTTGATGCAAAGAGACCACTCCTCTTTATCTTCGGAGGTTCACAAGGATCGGCTGCAATAAACTCAGTGATCGCGCAAGCGAGAGCGGAGCTAACTTCGGCCGGAGTTCAAATTTTACATGGCGCGGGAAGTTCACACGAGTTGGGTCAGTCCGATGCGAACTACCAAGTTCGTGCGTACATCTCGGATATGGCCAGCGCATATCTCGCAGCAGATCTCATTATTTCTCGCAGTGGCGCTGTTACTTGTGCCGAGGTAAACACGCTAGGTAAGTTTGCTCTTTTCATTCCGTTGCCGGTCGGTAATGGAGAACAGAAACTTAATGCAGCAGAGCTAGTTGAAAGTCAACGCGCCGAAATTAAAGAACAATCAGGATTTGATTCTGATTGGCTGATTAAGAATCTTGACCGTTTACTCGCCAAGAGTTCCCAGGCTCCACTTGGGGGATCAGATAAAGATATGCAAGCGGCCGCTAAGATTGCCTCACTCATGGAATTTGTTTTATCGGGAGGCAAGTAAATGCAATCCCTGCGCGGCAAAAAGATTCATTTCATTGGAATTGGTGGGTCGGGCATGAGTGGCCTGGCGCGAATTGCACTCTCTGATGGCATCCATGTCACCGGTTCTGACTCAAAATCTTCAACGGTTCTCAACGCACTGCAAGCCTTAGGTGCAACTGTCTATTCGCATCATGCGCCAGAAAATGTGGCAGATGCCGATGTCGTTATTTATTCAACGGCTATCTCAGCGACAAATCCTGAGATGTCTTATGCAGTAGAACGCTCGATTCCAATCCTTACTCGCGCACAGGCGCTAGCTTTATTAATGAACGGATCAAAGAGCATTGCAGTTGCCGGCACTCACGGAAAAACTACAACCTCTTCCATGCTCACCGTGGCGCTACAGGCATGTGGCACTGATCCATCTTTTGCCATCGGCGGAACTCTCATGGCATCGGGGTCGAATGCTCATCGCGGTACCGGCCAATACTTTGTCGCCGAAGCTGATGAATCCGATGGGTCGTTTATTGAGTACAAACCGCTAGCGGCAATTGTGACCAATATTGAACATGACCACGTGGACTTCTTTCATACCCCGGAAGAAGTTACGGCAGTCTTCGCAAAATTTGCATCGACCATTTCCGTTGACGGCTTCCTTATTTATTGCGCCGACGATGAGGGGTCTAGAAAACTTGGTGCCCAAGGGCACCCATTCACAACTGTCTCTTACGGCGAAAGTGAAGGCTCAGACCTTCGCATCGACCAGATCACTCTCTTGCCACTTGGTTCGCGTGCTCGCATTCTCTGGCATGGTCGCACAGTAGGAACCCTGGAGCTACAGGTTCCGGGTCATCACAATATTCTGAACGCAGCGGCATGTCTTGCGATGGGGTTAAGTCTGGGAGAACCAATTCATCAACTTCTCACAGGACTGCATAGTTTTCGTGGCGCTGGCCGCCGCTTTGAACTAGTAGCGACCGAACATGGCATCAGAGTTATAGATGACTATGGACATCATCCAACAGAAATTTCAGTAACGCTTGAGGCCGCACGTAGATATGCCGGGGAAGGTCGAGTGCTTGTTATCTTCCAACCTCACAGGTATTCACGGACCCAGGCTTTCCTCAATGATTTCGCTATCGCACTTGATAAAGCCGACGATGTAACACTGTTGGAAATTTATGCAGCGAGCGAAAAGCCAATTCCTGGAATTTCGGCGGAGCTGATTGCAGAGAAGATGCAACGCGGTCATTTCATTCCAAATTTTGCACTTGCGGCGGAGCGCGTTATTGAAATGGCTAATCCAGGCGATGTCATCATTACATTGGGAGCCGGAGATGTGAATTCACTTGCTCCAATCATCGCGGAAGGGCTGAATAAACGCTTTGCCTAAGATCACGAAGTTTTCGATAGTAACGGGAGCACTCCTCGCAACCTTCGCTGGGCTCGTCTATCTCCTCGCTTGGTCTTCAATTTTTACCGCCAGTAGCATCGATATCTCCGGTGCACCTAACGCCGATTCTAAGAAATTAATCCTTGCTTCATCTGGCGTCGAAGTAGGCCAGAAATTAGCTCGCATTGAACCGAGATCAATTGCTCAGCGCCTCACTCAATTCACCTGGATTAAAGATGTGCAGGTCTCTCGAAATTGGATAGATGGTGCTGTACGAATCAGCATCGAACCGCGCACGCCAAGGGCTTACTTTGCCGGCAAGACCATCGACGCGACCGGCACGATATTTCTTCTGCCTGGCTTCGCCGCTACAGATCTACCCTATGTAGCAGCCTCAAAACCTTCCCTGGGGGCCGATGCCATCGCACTCTTTCAGAGTCTTCCAGAGTCATTTCGCAGCCAGGTCATCTCGTTAACGGCGCATAATGAATCCAACTTCTCAATCCGTCATTTACATCAGGGGCGCGAACTACGAGTGAAGTGGGGGAGCGCTGAAAAAAGTGAGTTAAAGGTGGAAGTTCTGACGGCGCTTTTGAAGCTCCCAGAGAATCAAAAAATTCGACGTGTAGATCTATCAGCGCCACATGCACCTATAGTGAAATAATTACTAAGAAGAACTTCAGAATAAAAAATTTCTGTAATGAATCATCGTTAGATGTATCAATGTGTAGTTGAGAAAATAGTTCGTGGCGGTCTTTGATTACTCCAACCGAAGCACATACCTTCAGCGCCAAGATAAAGAGAAGAAATGTAAGTCTCAAGTCGAGGTTTACAGTTCGCAAGGGGGACTCACGTGGCTGCACCACAGAATTACTTAGCTGTCATCAAGGTTGTCGGAATCGGCGGCGGCGGAGTAAATGCAATTAACCGAATGATTGATGTCGGATTAAAAGGCGTTGAGTTCATTGCAATCAATACAGATGCACAACATTTATTAATGAGTGATGCAGATGTAAAACTCGATATTGGTCGCGCATCTACAAAAGGTTTAGGTGCAGGTGCTGCTCCAGAAAAAGGTCGACAGGCAGCTATCGATCACACCGAAGAAATTGAAGAGATACTTCGTGGCGCAGATATGGTTTTTGTTACCGCAGGCGAAGGTGGTGGCACCGGAACAGGTGGTGCGCCGATCGTTGCAAAAATTGCACGCGATCTTGGAGCGCTCACCATTGGCGTTGTAACAAAGCCTTTCTCATTTGAAGGAAAGATTCGTTCACGACAAGCAGATGAAGGAATCGAATTACTCCGCGAGCAAGTGGATACTCTTATTGTTATTCCTAATGATCGACTCCTTGCAATTTCAGATAGATCCATTACCGCAGTAGATGCATTTAAGAGTGCGGATCAAGTCTTGCTATCGGGTGTACAGGGAATAACTGAAATCATTACTCAACCAGGATTGATTAACCTTGACTTTGCCGATGTAAAAACTGTCATGACTGACGCAGGATCTGCGCTCATGGGAATTGGTTCTGCTCGTGGTGAAAATCGAGCAACACGTGCGGCAGAACTCGCAATCTCTAGCCCACTTCTTGAAGCATCTATTGATGGCGCGATGGGGGTTCTGCTCTCAGTCGCGGGAGGTTCAGATCTTGGGCTCTTTGAAATCAATGAGGCCTGTGAGTTGGTACAGAATGCGGCGCACCCAGATGCGCGAATCATCTTCGGTACCACTATCGATGATGCTCTAGGTGATGAAGTTCGAGTCACTGTCATTGCTGCAGGCTTCGCCGGCGGTGAACCAAAGAAAGTTGAAATGCCAGTAATTAATGCAGCGACCTTGGGTGGAGTTGCTGACCCGATTCCCTCAAATGATCCGCTCTCAGTAGCGCTCGATCTTGATTCATCAGGGGTTCGCAAAAGAGTGACCTTTGAAGAGCTCATTTCTGAGGATGAGATTGATGTACCAGATTTCATGAAGTAGAGGCAATGAATTACCGATTTACCAATCGCACCGGTGGCTATAGCTCCGGTGCTTTTGCGTCTTTCAACCTAGGTTTACACGTTAATGATGATGAAGCCGATGTTCTAAAAAATCGTAAGAAACTTGCCCAAGATTTTGGTGCGGTGGCATTTATGTCGCAAGTTCATGGAGACCGAGTTGTCGTTGTGGAAGCGGTCAGCGATGTGGATCCAGTTGCAGATGCGCTAGTTACGGGAATTTCGGGGATCACCCTTGCGGTCCAAGTAGCCGACTGCATTCCGCTCATTTTGCAATCAGCGCAATCTGTAGCGGCTGTGCACGTTGGAAGAAAGGGGCTCGTCAACGGTGTAACGCTGCGCGCCCTCGAGGTGATGCGCGCCATGGGAGCGCAAGACATTGGCGCAGTTATCGGACCAGCAATCTGTGGCCACTGTTATGAAGTTTCGCAAGAAATCTTTAACGAGGTAACCCTGCTCCATCCACTTGCAGCTTCACAGAGTGCTCAAGGAAGGCCAGCGCTAGATTTGCCTGCTGCGCTTTGTGAAGTACTCAGTAAAGAGGGAGTTACCGTGGAACGAGAAAATTTATGCACGGTTGAAAGTAGTGATCTCTTCTCCTATCGCCGCGACGGCGTTACCGGCAGACAAGCAGGATTGGTCTGGCTATGAGTCGACGTGATGAAATTGCCCAAAATCTAGCGGCAGTGCAGTCCAAGATATCTCGGCCAGATGTCACTCTTATTGTGGTTACCAAAACGTACCCCGCTAGTGATGTCCAGATATTGCAAGAATTAGGCGTCGTAAATTTTGGAGAAAATCGAAATGAGGAAGGACTAGAAAAATCAGCGATAGTAAGCGGTCGCTGGCACTTCCAAGGAGAAATTCAGAGCCGAAAATTACGCGATATTGCACAGTGGGCAGATGTTATTCATTCGCTGGATAACTCCTCGCATGCGACAAAACTAAATTCTGTTGCCGAGAAACCAGTAGATATATTTCTCCAACTCTCACTCGATGGCGATCCTGCACGCGGGGGATTGACGGCCCCTGAACTATTGGCACTCGGTGCGCAGGTAGAAACTTTGCCCATGTTGAATTTGGTGGGATTGATGTGCGTCCTTCCTCTTGGTCTCGAGCCGGCAATTGGCTTTACTCAAGTTGCCGAAATTCATAGAAATTTTCAGGTCGAATTTCCCGCTGCACAATCGCTCTCGGCCGGCATGTCTGGTGACTATGAGATAGCTATCGATTGCGGTGCGACACATATTCGAGTGGGTAGCCAAATCCTCGGTAAGCGCCCAACCCACGGGTAACCTAGCGTCATGTCAGCTTTGAATAAAATGATGGGCTTCCTTGGTCTAGTCGATACTGAGCAAGAAGGCGCAATCGCAGAAACTCCAGCACGTCCCGTAAGTGTGCGCGCGCAGCGCGAACGCACCGGTGTGACTGTGCTCGGTACCCATAGCGTTGCTAATACTGCAATCCAACCTGCAATGATTGAAGAGCCTGCATCAAATTACAACATCATTACTCTTCAACCTCGCTCATACTCAGAGGCGCGAAAAGTCGGCGAGTATTACCGCGAAGGCAACCCAGTCATCATCAATCTTGATGACATGGAAGAGAGCGAGCGTAAGCGTCTCGTAGATTTTGCAAGTGGTCTCGTTTTTGGTCTTCATGGGCGCATCGAGCGAATCAGTCTCAAAGTTTTCTTGCTCTCACCGGCAAATGTGAGTGTCAGTAATGAAGATAAGACTGCCGCACAGGCAACGTTCTTCAATCAGAGCTGAGTTAGTTTTATGATCAGCTCGCTACTTCTGCAAGTAATTGGTTTATTTAAACTTGCGCTATTTGCACGAATCATTATTGATTACGTCAGAATGTTTAAGCGCGACTGGCGCCCAGCACCGTTTCTATCTTCCATTTTTGAAGTAATTTACTCAGTGACAGATCCGCCCATGAAGTTTGTTCAGCGTTTTGTGCCCCCGCTACGCGTTGGCTCAGTTTCGCTAGACCTCTCATTTATTGTGATCCTCATTGCACTGAGCTTGCTAGAGCGAATAGTAGTTATTGTTCTGTAATTCGCTTTTGCAATTAAGCCTTGCTGATTTTCACATTCACGCCTAGTTCACTCTCAGTTTCAGCAACGGTCGAATCTTCTGTCATGGATAGCGCTAAAACTTCCTCTGAAATGTAGGTTGCATGCGCATTGATTGTTGAGACAAGTTCTGACGGTGCGTTCCATCTCACGTTAATACGATCAGAGATATCAAAACCATCACTCTTGCGACGCTCTTGAATCAGTCGAATCACTTCGCGAACATGACCTGCCGCAATGAGCTCTGGGCTCAGTGCCAGATCAAGTGCGACGCTCTCACCATCGTGGCTCGCAACCATCCAGCCACTCTTGGGAACTTCGGTAATTACCAAGTCATCTATCTCAAGTGCGAACTGACCCACTTCGGCAGCGCCAGTGGCCCTTAACTTCTTCACAAGTGCGGTTGCATCAGCGGCGCCAATTAGTTTGGCTACATCTTGAACCGCCTTTCCGTATTTTGCACCAAGTGATTTGAAGTTGGCCTTCACTGAGATATCTACCAAGTCCCCATCGGCATCAGCGATATCCTCCAAGTCAATGACATTGAGTTCATCCGAGATTTGCTCTTTCATATCTGCCGGAAGTGCAGCCCAACCTGGAGCTGAAATCAGCGCACGTTGCAGTGGCTGACGAATTTTGATGCCAGATTCAGCGCGAGCCGAACGACCCAGCTCAACTACCCGACGAGTCATTGCAACATGAGAGTTAAGTGCAAGATCAATCAGAGCTGAATCAGATACTGGAAAATCTGTCAGGTGCACAGATGAGAGCGATTGCGTGTCAGCAACTCGGACTAACTCCTGCCACACGTGCTCGGTGATAAACGGCACCATGGGCGCCAAGAGTTGAGTGAGAGTCACTAGACACTCATGCAAAGTGGCAAGTGCTGCAGCATCGCCATCCCAGAAACGGCGACGTGATCTGCGGACATACCAATTTGATAGATCATCGATAAAGCGTGCCAGTACTCTGCCGGCAGACTGTGAATCAAAGTCGTTGTAAGCAGTATCTACTTCAGCTACCAGTACGTTGAGTTCACTGAGAATCCAACGATCCATCAGGGTTCGATCCTTTATGGCCGGACTCTGAGACAGATCAAATTCTGATGCCTGTGCGTAGAGCGCATGGAAAGAAATGGTGTTCCAGTAAGTGAGCAGAGTCTTTCGAACAACATCTGAAATTGCATCATGTCCGACTCGGCGCGCTGACCATGGCGAACCTGCAGCCAACATGTACCAGCGAACTGCATCGGCTCCATGCTGATCCATAAGTGACATGGGTTCAAGCACATTTCCTACATGCTTGCTCATCTTGCGCCCATCTTTATCGAGGATATGTCCAAGACAGAGAACGCTCTTATAAGAACTCTCGTCAAAGACCAAAGTTCCAATAGTCATCAGGGTATAAAACCAACCGCGAGTCTGGTCGATTGCCTCGCAGATAAAGTCGGCCGGGTAAGCCGCCTTAAACTTCTCCACTGACCCTGGCTTATGCGGGTAACCCCATTGTGCAAATGGCATCGCACCTGAGTCATACCAACAGTCGATTACTTCTGGCACGCGATTCATGATGAAACCACATTGGGCACAGTCAAAGGAAATGTCGTCGACAAAGGGGCGATGCGGATCTAGGTTGCTCAGCTCCTGGCCAGCAAGTTGGCCTAGCTCGGCTAATGAATCAACACAGATGTCATGCTTATTTTCACAACGCCAAATTGGTAGCGGGGTTCCCCAATATCGATTACGTGAAAGTGCCCAGTCAATATTGTTATTTAGCCAATCACCGTAGCGCCCGGTTTTAATGGTTTCTGGGTGCCAATCTGTCTTGGCATTCTCTCGAATGAGTTCATCTTTAATTGATGTTGTACGGATATACCAAGAGGGCTGCGCATAATAAATAAGCGCGGTATGACAGCGCCAACAATGTGGATATTCATGCTCGTAAGGCTGGTGCTTGTAAAGGGCTCCACTTGCTTTGAGCTCCTTTACCAAAGGCTTATCGGCATCCTTAAAGAAGAGTCCACCAACAACTGGAACATCGGGCAAGAAAGTTCCATCAGGTGCAATTGGATTTACTACCGGCAAACCGTAAGAACGACAGACCAACAAGTCATCGGCTCCAAAAGCGGGGGATTGATGCACTAAGCCAGTTCCATCTTCGGTCGTGACATATGTTGCCAATACGACGAAATGTGAATCCGGGATATCAATATATGAAAACGGACGCGTATAAGTCGTGCGCTCGAGTGCAGCGCCCTTGACTGTCTTAAGAATTTCATGCTCTCCGGCAACAGCTGATAGCAGTGGCTGGGCAACGACCAAGACTTCACTAGCCTCATCAACTGTTGTTTTTACGACAACATAATCAACATCTGGGTTTACAGCGATAGCAGTATTTGATACCAGCGTCCATGGAGTAGTTGTCCATACAAGTAGTGAAGCCTTAAGTTCAGCTAATTCTCCGGAAGTGACAGGGAATCTGACGTAGACAGATGGATCAACGACAGTTTCATATCCTTGCGAAAGTTCGTGGTCGGATAATCCGGTTCCGCAACGCGGACAGTACGGCGCAACTCGATGATCTTGAACGAGCAGGCCCTTTTTCCAAATCTCTTTCAAGCTCCACCAGACGGATTCCACATACTCTGGCGCCATAGTCCAATATGCCTGATCGAAATCAACCCAGAAACCCATCCGCTCTGTCATTTGCGTAAATGCATCTACATGGCGGGTAACAGATTCACGACACTTGTCATTAAATGGTGCGATTCCATATTTTTCAATGTCGCCTTTTCCGGAGAATCCAAGTTCTTTCTCTACTGCAATTTCAACTGGCAGGCCATGACAATCCCACCCTGCTTTTCGAGTGACGTACTTTCCTTTCATAGTTTGATAACGAGGAAAGACATCTTTAAATACACGCGCTTCAATATGGTGAGTTCCAGGCATGCCATTTGCTGTAGGTGGACCCTCATAAAAAGTCCAAGGCGCTTGCCCAGCTCGTGACTCGGTGCTCTTCTCGAAGATTTGATTTTCTCGCCAGAAATTCAGAATCGAGCGTTCCATTGCTGGAAGGTCGATCTGGGCGCCGATGGCGCGAAATGGTGATGACATAAAAAATCCCCCAAGAAGTTACTTAACTCTTGGAGGGACGAGCCGCATGCAGCTCGCGGTACCACCCGCCTTGTACTGGCCACATGTTGCGACGAGTACCTCTTTATTTACTTACTTTCTCTGGTTCTACCTCGCCCAATGAGCGAATCTTCCAGCGTGCTCCCGAGGTGATCGCCTCTTCAACGCACTCTTTCCAGCAAGTTCTTGCAGGCGAAAGTCTAAACCATGCGTGGCAAAGTTGGTTACGCCAAGAAAAACGCATAGGGTGCGCGGCGTGCCAGGTAAAAAAGTATCCAAGTCTGCGGCTAAAAAGCCTGCAGCCAAGAAGGCTGTTGCAAAGAAATCGCCAGCAAAGAAAGCACCTGCCAAGAAAGCGGTAGCCAAGAAAGCGGTAGCCAAAAAAGCTCCGGCTAAGAAGGCGCCAGCCAAAAAGGCTGCAGTTAAGAAAGCGCCAGCGAAGAAAACTTCAGCGGTAAAGAAAGCCCCTGGTCGCCCATTTCCATCAAAAATTGGTAAGACAACTCTTACGGTAGATGAAAAATCACAGACAGTTTCGGTCGCGACAGTGATGGCACCGACTGCTGCACCGGTTGTAGAAGAGCGCCGACTGGTCATGCCTCCACCACCACGTCCTGAAAAAAGTGGAAAGAAAATTGCACCGCTTAAGCCGATCAAGGCTGCACCGACGCCGGTTCTGGCCGCTGCAGGTGAAGCGCCATGGACTGCAGCAGAACTCAAGAGCGTCAAGACTGAAATCTCGAAAGACCTTGAGCGCCTGCGAAAAGAATTAGCAACAGTTGAAGCTGAAATGAATGAACTCATCTCAGATTCGGGTGAAGGCGCCGGAGATGATCAAGCAGATTCTGGAACAAAAACTTTCGAACGCGAACACGAGATGTCGCTTGTTATCAACGCTCGTGACATGGTCTTGCAGACTGAACGTGCGCTAGAGCGAATCGAGAATAAAACTTATGGTCTCTGCGAAGATTGCGGTTCCCCAATAGGTAAAGCCCGACTGCAGGTATTCCCTCGCGCAACTTTGTGCATGATCTGCAAGCAGAAGGAAGAGCGGCGCTAAAGTGCGCCGAATTTTTCTTACCGCTTCTGTAATCTGGCTCGCTGATTTCCTGACTAAGCAATGGGCTATCGCGAGCCTCGAACAATCACCGCAAGACTTAATCGGATCGTGGCTTCAACTAACGCTAGTAAAAAATTCCGGAGCGGCGTTTGGATTAGCTGGTGGATTAACAATTCTATTTACGATTTTTTCATGTGCTGTGGCAACGGCGGTAATCTATTTTGCGCGCATCATCACGGCACGTGGCTGGCAACTCACCGCTGGCTTACTCCTTGGGGGAGTCCTTGGAAATCTCAGCGATCGAGTGTTTAGAGCACCATCGTATTTAAGTGGACACGTCATAGATTGGATACAAATTCCATATTGGCCGGTGTTTAACTTGGCCGACTGCGCGATCGTGTCAGCTGCGGCCGTTGCCTTTATCTTGAGTGTGAGAAATATTCCGCCCGTAACACCGGTAAGGTAGCTACATATGAGTCGCGAACTAAGAACGCTAAGTGTGCCTGAAGGCGTAGCAGGCGAACGAATTGATAGCGCTCTGACCCGAGTTCTGGGTCTTTCTCGCACCGCAGTTGTAAAACTTCTTGAAGATGGCGACATTAATTCAGGCGGGCAATCGATGCAGAAATCAGATCGCGTTACCGCTGGTCAGGTCATCGAAGTTCTCTTGCCGGCACCAGTTAATCAAGACCCTATTCCACTTACACCACTTGACGGCCTGACAGTGATTTATAACGACGATGACATTGTTGTGATTGATAAGCCGGTGGGATGCGCAGCCCACCCAAGTCCCGGATGGATGGGCCCAACAGTTGTCGGCGCTCTCATGGCAGCTGGTTACACAATTTCCACATCCGGTCCTGCCGAACGTGCCGGAGTGGTTCACCGCCTTGATGCTGGAACTTCAGGCTTAATGATTATTGCAAAGACCGATGCTGCTTATCTCAAGCTGAAGGAAATGTTTCGCGATCACGATGTAGAAAAAACTTACCATGCACTTGTGCAAGGACATATGGATCCATCTTCAGGAACAATTGATGCCCCAATTGATAGACATCCAAAAGAAGACCACCGATTTGCGGTAGTTGCCACTGGTAAAGAGAGCATTACTCACTATGAAGTTATTGAGTACTACCGATCTGTTTCGCTGGTGAAAGTAGAGTTAGAAACCGGACGCACCCACCAAATTAGAGTTCACTTCTCCGCCCTCAACCACCCGCTGGTGGGAGATACAACATATGGCGCAGATCCGGTCCTCGGTAAAAAATTAAAGATGTCTCGACCTTGGCTTCACGCTTTAGAACTCCGCTTTAACCACCCCACCACGGGAGTACACCTTGAGTTACGTGCGCCATACCCGCCTGACCTGCAAGCTTCTTTGGCGTTGCTATCCGAGGCAGTTCTTCCTTAGGCGCTAATGTTGCGCCACCATGTCATCTGAAGATTTTTCAGCTTCACGGGCATCGACGAAAGACTCGTTTGTACATCTTCATGTACATACCGAATACTCGATGCTCGACGGTGCCGCGCGCGTAGGCGATCTTGTTAATGAGGTAGCTCGCCAGGAAATGCCCGCGATTGCAATGACAGATCACGGCAATGTATTTGGTGCCTTTGATTTCTATAAACAAGCAACGAAAGCCGGCGTCAAACCTATTATCGGCATTGAAGCCTACGTTGCTCCAGAGTCACGATTTGATAAGAAGCGCGTGCAGTGGGCCGACGGCGGAGAAGATGATGTCTCTGGTGGTGGGGCTTATACCCACATGACTATTTTGGCTGAGAATAATCAGGGACTTGCAAATTTATTTAAGCTCTCATCGCTCGCATCGCTAGAGGGTTATTACTACAAGCCTCGTATGGATCGTGAACTCATCTCTCGTCATGCAGACGGACTCATAGCAACGACCGGGTGTCCAGGTGGTGAAATTCAAACTCGATTGCGCATGGGAAATTACAAAGAGGCGTTACGTGCAGCAAGTGACTATCGCGATATTTTCGGTGCCAATAACTTCTTCCTAGAAGTCATGGATCACCACATCGATATCGAAACCCGCGTCAAAGCAGATCTGCTTAAGCTTGGTAAAGAACTGAAACTGCCACTACTTGCCACAAACGATTTGCACTACACCTTTCACGAAGATGCCGCCGCCCACGAAGCGCTCTTGTGCGTGCAATCGGGTTCTACGCTGGCCGATCCCAAGCGTTTCAAATTTGATAATGATGAGTTCTATCTCAAGACACCGGCACAGATGCGCGAACTCTTTAAAGAGATTCCAGAAGCATGTGACAACACACTTCTTATTGCAGAGCGCTGCAATGTGAAATTACGTGAAGATGAGAATCTCCTGCCAGCATTCACTGTGCCACAAGGCGAGACCGAAGATTCGTGGCTACGCAAGGAAGCAGAAATTGGTCTGCAAGAGCGAATGAAGGGCAAGGCAACTGCCGAACACCTCACGCGCCTGAACTACGAACTCGATGTCATGATCAAGATGGGATTTCCCGGATACTTCCTGGTTGTCGCAGATCTCGTTGGGCATGCAAAGAAAGTTGGTATTCGAGTAGGTCCCGGCCGCGGATCTGCAGCGGGTTCACTTGTGGCTTATGCCCTAGGAATTACCGGGCTAGATCCCATTGAACATGGACTTTTATTTGAGCGATTCCTCAACCCAGAACGTATCTCCATGCCCGATATCGATCTCGACTTCGATGAACGTCGTCGATCAGAAATGATTCGCTATGCGACAGAGAAGTATGGCGAAGACCGCGTTGCTCAAATCATTACCTACGGCACAATTAAATCTAAGCAGTCGCTTAAGGATTCAACCCGGGTTCTTGGATATCCCTACGCCATCGGAGAAAAACTTACTAAGGCGCTACCGCCTTCGGTGATGGGTAAAGACATCACACTCTCAGGTGTATTTGATAGTAAAGATTCGCGCTACGGAGAAGCGGGGGAGTTCAGACAACTCTATGAATCTGACCCTGATTCCAAACGAGTTGTTGATCTTGCGAAAGGTCTCGAGGGACTCAAGCGCCAATGGGGCGTGCACGCTGCGGGCGTCATTCTTTCGCGTGAACCGCTCTTAGATGTAATCCCGATTCATCGTCGCGAAGCAGATGGCGCCATCATCACTCAATTCGATATGGGAGCCTGCGAATCAACTGGGCTTTTAAAAATGGACTTCTTGGGGTTACGCAACCTATCGGTTTTAGATGATGCCTTACTCAATATTAAAGCGAATCAAAATATTGATGTAGTGCTGGAAGATTTACCGTTGCATGATCAGAAGACATTCGAACTACTTTCGCGTGGCGATACTTTAGGTGTCTTCCAACTCGATGGTGGCCCGATGCGCGCACTTCTACGCAGCATGGCTCCTGATTCATTTGCTGATATTTCAGCGGTTATTGCGCTCTATCGCCCCGGACCTATGGGTGAAAATGCACATAACAACTACGCCGATCGAAAGAATTCACGTAAGCCGGTCGAACCGATTCATCCCGAGTTATCACTTCCGCTTCAAGAAATTCTTGGCGACACCTACGGCTTGATTGTGTATCAAGAGCAAGTAATGGCAATCGCCCAAAAGGTCGCTGGCTTCACACTTGGCCGCGCAGATCTTTTGCGTAAGGCGATGGGTAAGAAGAATAAGGAAATTCTAGATAAGGAGTACATTCCATTTGAAGCTGGAATGAAATCTAACGGATTCTCAGAGGCGGCAATTAAGCGGCTTTGGGAAGTTTTGATTCCCTTCTCTGACTACGCTTTTAACCGAGCACATAGCGCTGGTTATGGTGTTGTCTCATTCTGGACGGCATATCTGAAGGCGAATTTCCCCACCGAATACATGGCGGCGCTACTCACTAGTGTGCGCGATGATAAAGATAAATCGGCCCTCTATCTATCTGAGTGCCGTCGCATGGGAATTAAAGTTTTGCCGCCAGATGTCAATGAATCCGATGCCGAATACACACCGCGTGGAACTGATATTCGTTTCGGTCTCGCTGCAATCAGAAATGTTGGCGAAGGTGTCGTTGCCTCCATTAAAACTGCCCGCACATCAAAGGGTGCCTTCGCCTCATTTAGCGATTTCTTAGCAAAGGTCGATGCCAATGTGTGCAATAAGAAGACCATTGAATCACTGATTAAAGCAGGAGCTTTTGACTCACTTGGTCATCCGCGTAAAGGCCTGATGGCAATTCACCTAGAAGCAATCGACTCTGTTATTGAAAGTAAGCGCGCGGAAGCAATTGGTCAATTCGATCTCTTTGGTGGTGATTCAATCTCAGAAGTTGCGGGAATTGATATCGAAATTCCGGCAACTGAATGGGATAAATCAACGCTGCTGACATTCGAGCGCGAGATGCTAGGGCTCTACGTTTCAGATCATCCACTGCTCGGGGTGGAACACGTTCTACGTTCACATACCGATATGACCATTAGTGAGTTACTTGACGAGAGCCCACCCGATGGAATTGTCACCATTGGCGGACTCATCACCGGAATTCAACGAAAAGTTTCCCGCCAGGGAGCGTCGTGGGCGGTAGTCAATGTTGAAGATTTAGAGGGCGCAATTGAAGTTCTCTTCTTCTCGAATACCTACAACCAGTACGCCCTCTCGCTCACCGAGGATCGAGTAGTGGTGGTAAAAGGTCGCTTCTCGCGGACAGATGAACAGGTGAGATTTACTGCACTTGAAATGAAGATGCCTGATATTTCCGGCGCCCCCACAGGTCCATTGCTAATTTCTCTACCCGCGACGCAAGTAACCCCACCGATTGTCGAACGGATTAAAGAGATTCTGCGCTCTCATCCCGGAAAGCGTGAAGTCCATTTGCACGTTGTCGATCAGGCCAAGACAACGACTCTCAAAATTGACGCACTAGTAACATCATCACCAAGTTTGAGCGCTGACCTCAAAGCAATTTTGGGGCCACAATGCCTCGTGCGTATTTAACTCTTACATAATCGCGTCTCGCACCCACCACCTATCAAAGTAGACTGGCGCAGTGATTCGCACCGTTGATCTCCGTGGACAATCTCTTGATAAGGCCGGCTATCAGGCTTTATTGCCGCGCGCCACCCTTGATGTTGCACAAGCAATGATCGCTATCGAACCGATTTTGAAACGTGTTCGCGAAGGAGACGAATCTGATCTGGTCGCCCTTGCGCAAGAGTTTGACGGAGTTACACCGCCTTCCATTCGAGTTCCGAAGGCAGCACTCGATGATGCGCTGGCCCAACTTGATCCAGCGATCCGCACCGCCCTGGAAGTATCGGCTGCTCGAATTCGTACGGTGCATACAGATCAAATTCGCAACGAAACCAAGACCACAGTTGTCGACGGTGGAGTTGTTACTGAGAAATGGATTCCGGTCGATCGCGTTGGGCTCTACGTACCAGGTGGTCGAGCGGTCTACCCAAGTAGCGTCATGATGAATGTGATTCCAGCACAGATAGCGAAAGTTTCTAGTATTGCCGTTGCCTCGCCACCACAGAAAGAGTTTGGTGGATTGCCGCACCCAACTATTCTCGCCACCTGCGCACTTCTTGGAGTTACTGAGGTGTATGCAGTTGGTGGCGCGCAAGCGATTGCACTCTTCGGATATGGCATGAAAGACCTCTGCGCAAAAGCTGATTTAGTTACTGGTCCAGGGAATATTTATGTAGCGGCGGCAAAACGTGCATTGCGTGGAGTTATCGGAATTGATTCTGAGGCGGGCCCGACAGAGATTGCAATCTTGGCTGACGAGAGCGCGCTAGCATCGGATGTGGCGGCAGATCTCATCAGCCAGGCAGAGCACGATGTTATTGCAGCTGCAGTCTTAGTCACTACCTCCGAGAAATTGGCCGCAGATGTTCGCACTGAGTTAGAACTCCGTGTGGCTAAAACAAAACATGCAGAGCGCATACGCATTGCACTCTCAGGCATTCAATCTGCCATCGCACTGGTTGATTCCGTCGACCAGGGCCTAGATGTTGTTAACGCCTATGCCGCTGAGCACTTAGAGATTCACACCAAAAACTCATCGGCCGACGCTGGCAAAATTCGTAACGCTGGTGCGGTATTTATTGGCCGGTTCTCACCAGTTTCACTCGGTGACTATTCAGCTGGTTCTAACCACGTATTGCCAACTGGAGGATGTGCATGTCATAGCAGTGGACTCTCAGTTCAAACATTCCTACGTGGATTGCATTTTATTGAATACGACCAGAAGGCATTCACTGATATTGCGCCAACAGTTATCACACTTGCAGAAGCCGAAGATTTGCCAGCTCACGGCGAAGCGATGAGTGCTCGAATGGAAAATTTATGACACAGCAGAATAAGACGAGCCAGAATTGGCCATCATGGTTGCCGTTGCGAGGAAATTTGCGCGAACTTTCACCGTACGGTGCACCACAACTTCCAGCCGATGCAGTCATGAACACCAACGAAAATCCTTATGCGCCCTCACCAGCACTGGCGCAAGCGATAGCTGCGAAAATTGCACTCGTTGCGAGGAACCTCAATCGATATCCTGATCGCGACGCGGTTGCGCTACGCAGCAAATTGGCAGATTTTGTCAATGAACTATCTACCACAACTATGAAATCCGAAAATATCTGGGTCGCAAATGGAAGTAACGAGATTATTCAATCGCTATTTCTTGCCTTCGGGGGAGGCTCAGCTATCGGCTTCACTCCTTCTTATTCCATGCATCCGCTCATCGCTCGCGTATGTCAGGTTGCGTGGACAAATGGATCTCGCCGCCCCGACTATTCACTCGATGTCGATAGTGCGATTGCGCAGATTCAAAGTTCCAAGCCATCACTTACATTTATAACGACCCCCAATAATCCAACTGGCTCCGCAATTACCCTGGCCGAAATTGAGAAGTTGGCCATAAATACCCCAGGGCTACTGGTGGTTGATGAGGCGTATGCCGAGTTCTCAGATGAGACTTCTGCAATCACTTTGATTGAGAAGTATCCGCACATTGTTGTTATCCGCACAATGAGTAAGGCATTTGCATTCGCTGGTGCGCGTGTGGGATATCTGGTTGCACATCCATCTGTCATCGATGCCATGTTCCTTGTTCGCCTGCCGTATCACCTCAGTTCTCTCACTCAAGCAGCTGGCGAAGTCGCTATCGATTTCAGGGCGGAATTACTTGGCACTGTGGCTCAGCTCCGAACTTCCCGCATTCAGATGGTGCAAGAGTTGGAAGATTTAGGGCTCACTGTTCTTCCAAGTAGTGCCAATTTTCTTCTTTTCACCGGATTTGAACAGTCAGCTGCTGATCTCTGGCAGGCGCTCCTTGATCGGGGGGTTTTGATTCGAGATGTGGGATTATTGGGTCACTTGAGAGTCACCATTGGCAGTGAAGCCGAGAATAAAAGATTTATTGATTCGCTATCGCAATGTCTAGGAGTAGAAATATGAGAACAGCTCGCGTTGAACGCACAACCAAGGAATCTAGCGTTCTTGTTGAAATCAACCTCGATGGCTCTGGCGAAATCTCGGTCGATACCGGCGTCCCATTCTTTGACCACATGCTTTCGCAACTAGGAAAACACTCAGGATTTAATCTCACAGTCAAGACAACCGGTGATGTAGATGTCGATTCACACCACACAGTTGAAGATACCTCTCTTGCATTCGGTCAGGCACTTCGCGAAGCGCTAGGGGATAAAGCTGGAATTCGTCGCTTCGGTGATGCCATGGTTCCGCTAGATGAAGTACTTGTGCAGGCGGCGGTTGATTTATCTGGCCGTCCGTACTTGGTACATCGCCAACCTGAAATTGTTGAACTTATCGGCACCTTTGATACGACTCTCGGTAAGCACATCTGGGAGTCCATCGTGGCAGAGGCGCGAATCGCGCTGCACGTTCGAGTACTTGAAGGTCGCAACGCTCACCACGTATTTGAAGCGCAATTTAAAGCGGTAGCTCGCGCGCTACGTGATGCGGTTGCACTCGATTCACGAGTATCAGGAATACCTTCAACAAAGGGCTCACTCTAAATACGTGATTGCAATTCTTGATTACGGATCTGGAAATCTCCGATCGGCTCAACGCGCCTTTGAAACATCAGGTAAAGAGGTAGTAATTACCTCTGATTACGATCTTGCCCTCAACGCCGAAGGACTTGTTGTTCCAGGTGTTGGAGCATTTGCAGCGTGCATGCAGGGGCTTATCAAAGTGCGTGGAGATCAGTTAGTGCGTGAACGAGTCGCTGCCAAGCGCCCCACGCTAGGTATCTGTGTTGGGATGCAAATTCTTTTTTCTCGCGGAATTGAGCATGGTGACCATGCTGGTGTTGGAATGTGGGATGCAACAGTAGAAAAAATCGATGCCCCGATTTTGCCCCATATGGGATGGAATACCGTTCGCGCGGCGGCAGGTAGCGCGCTCTTTGCTGGCGTTGAAGATCAATCTTTCTACTTTGTACATTCTTATGCGGCAAAGAAAGCAGTCGGTGCCATGTCATCTCTTTCTAATCACAGCGAAGATTTCATCGCTGCGGTTGAAGATGGTGCTCTGACCGCTACTCAGTTTCACCCCGAAAAGTCATCCGATGCCGGATTACATTTGATTAAGAATTGGACGCAGACGCTATGACTCAATCGAATTATTTAGAGTTACTTCCAGCTGTAGATGTTAAAGATGCTCGAGCTGTCAGACTTGTACAAGGTGAGCTCAGCGCTGAAACCGCCTACGGCAATCCGCTGGAAGTCGCTCTTGAATTTCAAGCGGCTGGCGCCGAATGGCTTCACTTAGTCGACCTCGATGCAGCTTTCGGACGGGGCGAGAACAGCGCGCTCTTAGCCGAGGTTGTAGGCAAGCTTGATATCAAGGTGGAGCTTTCCGGTGGAATCCGTGACGATGAATCACTCGCTAGAGCGCTTGCAACTGGTTGTACACGTGTCAATCTCGGAACTGCGGCGCTAGAAAATCCTGAGTGGACCGCGCGGATAATTTCTGAACACGGTGATCGTATTGCAGTGGGCCTTGATGTTCGGGGACATGTACTGGCAGCACGAGGGTGGACCAAAGAAGGTGGCGATCTGTTCGAAACTATTGAGCGATTAGAACGTAACGGATGTGCGCGTTATGTCGTTACTGATGTAACCAAAGATGGAACACTTCAAGGACCGAATATCAATTTACTCAAAGAGGTATGTGCAGTTACCAAGAAGCCGGTAGTCGCATCGGGTGGAATATCCTCGCTTGCCGATATTGCCGCGCTATCGGCGTTACATGCAATAGGTGTAGAAGGCGCGATAGTTGGTAAAGCTTTATATGCAGGTGCCTTCACTCTCCAGCAAGCGATTGCCCAGACTCAAGCATGAGCCTTTCAGTTCGAATAATTCCCTGCCTTGATGTCACCGACGGTCGAGTTGTAAAGGGCGTTAACTTCACCGATCTTGTTGATGCTGGTGATCCGGTCGAAATGGCTGCTTTGTATAACAAGGAAGGCGCTGACGAACTTACCTTTCTGGATATCTCTGCCAGTGTTGCGGGACGCGAGACAACACTTGATGTTGTGCGTCGTACTGCAGAACAAGTTTTCATTCCGCTCACTGTTGGTGGTGGCATTCGTACCGTAGAAGATGTAGATCGGCTCTTACGTGCAGGAGCAGATAAAGTCAGTATTAATACTGCAGCTATCGCCAGACCAGAACTGATTGCCGAAATTGCTGATCGATTTGGTTCTCAAGTTTTAGTAATCTCTATTGATGCACGCCGGGCGCGAACTGAATCTGGCTTTGAAGTAACAACTCACGGTGGGCGCCAGAGCGCCGGTATTGATGCGCTGGCCTGGGTTGAAAAAGCATGTGCGCTTGGCGTTGGCGAAATCCTGCTCAACTCAATGGATGCAGATGGAACCCGGGCTGGCTATGACATCGGAATGATTAAAGCCGTTCGAGAAGTGGCAAAAGTTCCGCTCATTGCTAGTGGCGGGGCAGGGGCGCTGGAAGATTTCAGCGCAGCTCTCGATGCCGGCGCCGATGCCTTACTCGCGGCCAGCGTCTTTCACTTTGGCGTACATCGGATAGGGGATGTGAAGAAGTATCTCGCTGCCCACAATTATTCCGTGCGCAACGCCGCGACTGCGTAAGGCAGAATACGCATATGAGCGCTGACCTTTCACCTGAAATTCTTGCGCTCCTAAAAGACCCAACAACCCTTATCCCAGCGATTGCGCAAGATGTAAATACTCGCGAAGTTCTCATGCTTGCCTACATGAACGCCGAATCCCTGGCGAAAACACTTTCAACGGGCCGCGCAACTTATTTTTCACGCAGTCGCAATGAACTCTGGGTTAAAGGTGAAACATCAGGTCATTTCCAGAATGTGCACTCGATTGCACTTGATTGCGATGGAGACGCGCTCTTGATTAGCGTGGACCAAGTTGGAGCTGCGTGTCATACCGGAGATCGCACCTGTTTCCACCAGAACATAGGCATCTCATCATGAATTTAGAAGAGTTTCGCGAGCATGCAAAGAACCACAATGTCATCCCCGTTTATCGAAAACTCCTTGCTGATGGTGAGACCCCACTCAATATTTATAAGAAGTTGGCGCAAAATAAACCCGGCACCTTCCTATTGGAATCCGCCGAACATGGGGGAGTCTGGTCGCGTTATTCATTCATTGGAGTGACAAGTCAGACCACTTTGACTGAAAAAGACGGCCAAGCACAGTGGATTGGTAAACCTCCAGTCGGAGTTCCAACTGGAGTCGATCCGCTTACCGCTTTGCGTGAAAGCGTTGCACATTTAAAGTCACCAAAGATTGATGGCCTACCAACACTTACTGGGGGACTCGTTGGATATATGGGCTACGACGCGGTACGCAGGCTAGAAAAATTACCTGAAACTGCCGCACGAGATATCGCCTTACCGGAAATTTCATTTATGCTCACAAGTGACCTTGTGGTCATGGATCACTCGGATGGCACGATTATTTTGATCGCCAATGCAATTAATTGGGATGGCTCGGGCGAACGAGTAGATGATTCTTACTTAGATGCCGTATCTCGCTTAGATCGCATGCAATCGCAGTTGCTCAAACCAATCGCTGGCGATGTTTCAGAGTTGCCATCTCGCGAGAAACCACACTTTGAGCGGAATATGAGCGAAGCAGAATTCAAGAGCAAGGTAGAGATTGCAAAGGAAGAAATTCGGGCAGGAGAAGCATTTCAAATCGTACTTTCGCAGAGATTCTCCATGCCAACTTCTGCTGACGCCTTAGATATTTACCGCATGCTTCGGTTGCACAACCCAAGCCCTTATATGTATCTCTTCAGATTCGAAGAAGGCTATGACGTAGTTGGTTCGAGTCCGGAGGCGCTGGTAAAAGTTACCGATACCCAAGTGATGGTCCATCCCATCGCTGGCACACGTAAACGCTCTGCTTCAGTAGAAGAAGATCTTCGCCTAGGAGAAGAGTTGCTAGCCGATCCGAAAGAGCGCGCGGAGCATTTGATGCTGGTAGATCTTGGGCGCAATGACTTGGGCCGAGTCTGTCGACCAGGATCAGTTGAAGTAATCGACTTTATGCATATTGAACGATATTCGCATGTTATGCATATCGTCTCTACCGTTGTCGGCGAACTCGCTAGCGATAAATCTCCCATTGATGCACTCTTCGCCGTATTTCCAGCCGGAACGCTATCCGGTGCACCGAAACCGCGAGCGATGGAGATTATTGAATCGCTCGAACCGACCCGACGTGCACTCTACGGAGGAGCAATCGGCTACTTTGATTTCACCGGAAATATTGATACCTGCATCGCCATCCGCACCGCGCTAGTGCACAACGGTATGGCCTACGTGCAAGCAGGAGCAGGCATTGTTGCTGATTCTGATCCTGCTGCCGAAAATGATGAGACTCTTAATAAAGCAGCAGCAGTCTTAGGCGCAATTGCAGCGGCAAATGAGATGAAGAGATAAGAATGACAAAAATTCTGATCTCACTCCTATGTGTTGCCGGGCTAACAATCTTGCTTAGTCGCAAATTTAGAATTTCATCTCGTTACGAACGAGCCCCACGTACTCTTACGCAGTGGAGTTCACTCGATAAAGGAATTGATCCAACAACAGAGGAATCATCGGGAGAAGACCCAACAAAGGAAGAATCATGAGTGTGCTTGCCTCCATTGTTGAGGGTGTTCGCGAAGATTTAGCAGCGCGTCGACTTCCGCTCTCACAGATTCACGAAGCAATGGAGAGAGCTGCGCAACCTCTCGATGCGTATAGCTTTCTTTCGCAATCAGAAATGAATGTAATCGCAGAAGTAAAGCGCTCTTCTCCAAGTAAAGGAGAACTCGCTGCAATCACCGACCCTGCTGCTTTGGCGATGCAGTATCAAGAGGCTGGCGCATCCGCAGTAAGCGTCCTGACCGAACGTCGTAGATTCGGTGGCTCACTTGCAGATCTTGATGCGGTGCGAGATCGCGTCACTATTCCGGTACTTCGTAAAGACTTCATGGTCGATGAATATCAGTTCCTGGAAGCTCGCGCGCACGGAGCCGATATCGTCTTGCTCATCGTGGCAGCTCTCTCTCGCTCACAGTTGAAGGATTTTTACGATCTTTCTTGCGAACTTTCCATGGCATCGTTGATTGAAGTCCACACCGCGCAAGAACTGGAAAGTGCGATGGAGATTTCACCCCGAATGATTGGAATCAACTCCCGGAATCTGAAAACACTCGATGTAGATACGAAGGCTTTTGCAGATCTCATTCCGCAAATTCCTGCTGAGATTATTCGAGTGGCTGAGTCCGGAATCGCCACCCGCAGCGATGTTCAGGGCGCGCAGGCCGCTGGCGCCTCTGTGATTTTGGTCGGTGAAACCCTCGTGAAGTCTGGGGATCCGATTTCCGCCATGCAGGAATTGCTAGGTCGCCGGTAGTCTTGGGGGCATGACGACAACGCAGGAGAGCGCAATCCAGGCAGCAGCAATAGCTGAGATTGCCGGGCATTTTGGTCCCTACGGCGGTCGCTTTGTTCCGGAAGCGCTGATTGGCGCACTTGAAGAGTTAGATGCGGCAAGACTTTTTGCTCAGACTGATCCAACTTTTATTGCAGAACTCGCAGAGTTACATCGCACCTACACAGGTCGACCAAGCATCATTACAGAGGCGAAGAGATTTTCTGAGCAAGCAGGTGGAGCGCGCATACTTCTCAAACGAGAAGATCTCAATCACACCGGAAGTCATAAAATTAATAACGTTTTAGGCCAAGCGCTTCTCACAAAGCGCATGGGCAAGAAGCGCATTATTGCTGAAACTGGTGCGGGTCAACATGGAGTTGCCTCGGCAACGGCCGCTGCACTCATGGGCCTTGAATGTGTTGTCTACATGGGTGAAGAAGATACGCGACGTCAATCACTCAATGTCGCGCGAATGAAGTTACTTGGTGCACAGGTTGTTCCAGTGACATCGGGTTCACGAACTCTCAAAGATGCCATCAATGAAGCGATGCGCGATTGGGTTACCAACGTTGAAACGACCCACTACATGTTGGGTACTGTTGCCGGACCACATCCATTTCCTTCGATGGTTCGTGATTTCCATAAAATCATTGGCGAAGAATCACGTGAGCAAGTCTTGGCGCTCACCGGACGTTTACCTGACGTTGTTATGGCGTGCGTAGGTGGCGGCTCCAACGCAATTGGAATTTTCCATCGCTTTATCTCTGATGAATCCGTCCGACTCATCGGGTTAGAGGCAGCTGGCGATGGCGTAGAAACTGGTCGCCATGCAGCCACCATTACCGGTGGTTCACCGGGAGTGCTTCACGGAAATCGCACCTACGTTTTGCAAGATGCCAATGGGCAGACAATCGAATCTCACTCAATCTCTGCCGGCCTTGACTATCCAGGTGTTGGACCAGAGCACGCATTTCTTCATGACATCGGAAGAGCTGAATACCGCGCGATTACAGATGCGCAAGCGATGGAAGCTTTCTCAATTTTGTCGAGAACTGAAGGAATCATTCCTGCGATTGAAACTGCACATGCGCTAGCTGGTGCGATGCAGGTAGGTAAAGAACTTGGACCAGATGCAATCATTCTTATTAATCTCTCAGGTCGTGGAGATAAAGATGTCCAGACTGCGGCGCAGTACTTTGGAATCCCGCTCTAAATGAGTACACCGCTGGAAAACCTTTTCACTACTGTTCGCGGCGAAAATCGCGCAGCTTTGATTGCTTACATTCCGGCCGGATTTCCTACGCAAGAGGGATGTAAGAAAGTAATTCAGGCTTTTGTCGATGGCGGTGTCGATGCAATCGAAATCGGATTCCCGTATAGCGACCCAGTAATGGATGGACCGACTATTCAAGCTGCCGCCGATCAGGCGTTATCTCAGGGCACGGGTGCGAAAGAAGTTTTTGAGGCGCTTAAGTACGCCACCGATTTAGGTGTACCGGCAGTTGTCATGACGTATTGGAATCCGATTGAAAAGTACGGAGTAGAAAAGTTCGCTCAGGCAATTACAGATAATGGTGGATCTGGCGTCATTACCCCCGATCTGACAATTGAAGAATCAGCTGCGTGGGAATCGGCTGTGGAACAGAGTGAAATCAACTCAATCTACGTGGTTGCACCAAGTACAAATGATGCGCGGTTGGAACGAGTAACAAGTCATTGCAGTGGATTCGTTTACGCAGCTTCACTGATGGGCGTGACCGGAACCCGAACCAGTGTTTCATCCGGTGCTCCAGATCTCGTGGCACGAATCCGAAAGAGCACCGAAACTGCAGTGGCAGTTGGGCTTGGAGTTTCCACGCGCGAACAGGCGAAGGGCGTTGCTGCATATGCCGATGGCGTAATTGTCGGATCAGCCTTCATTAATAAGTTACTTGAATCCCCAGATGAAGAAAGTGGATTGGCTCAGGTTCGCCAACTCGCGAAGGAACTTGCGCAGGGAGTTCGTGAAGGACGATGAGGCAAGTACAACTCTGGTTCGGCCTGCTCGCACGCCTAGTTTTAGGGGGCGTTCTCCTGCTTGCTGGCTACCTCAAATTTGATGAGCTAGATAAGTCGCAGATGGCAGTACGTGCTTATGAAATGCTGCCGGTGCCACTTGCAAATTTCATCGGCATCGTTCTTCCATTCTTTGAAATTGGCATGGGCCTACTACTTATTCTCGGAGCTGGCATTCGGTATTCGGCAGCCTTGAGCGCTTTACTGATGGTGGTTTTTGTCATCGGAATCTCACAGGCTTGGGCACGTGGGCTCTCCATTGACTGTGGGTGCTTTGGTGGAGGAGGCCAAGTTGCGCCTGGAACTGCTAACTACCTCACACCACTCCTGCGTGACACGGGATTATTGGCCCTTGGGATTTATCTTTTTCGCTACCCACAAAGTAAATTTGCTCTTGATAAAACGCCGCAGTCTGCAGCTCTAGAAAAAGGGATATGAAATGAGCACAAAGCCAAAGCCTGGAAAAGATAACTTCACGCGCAACCTTGTAATCGGTGTTGTTGTCGGTGTCATCCTGATCATGCTCGTGCCCACACTTATCTCTAAGCAAACTGATACATCTGCCAAAATCCCAGCCAGCGTTTCAGCAGAACGTGGTTATGGCGTTGTTTTCAATGGCGAGCTCACTGGAGTTCCAGTAATCGACGTTTATGAAGACTTCCAATGCCCGGTATGTGCTCAATTTGAAGCCGCCCAAGGCGATTATCTTGAATCACTCATCGCAGAGAAGAAAGCAACTGTCGTCTTTCACACCCTTTCATTTATCGGAACCGAATCTGTCCTAGCTGCAAATGCTGCAGCTTGCTCAGCTGACGAAGATAAGTTCCTTGCTCTGCACAAGATGCTCTACCAGACACAACCTAAGGAAAACTCTGGTGCGTGGACAAATGAATCACTTGTTGCAGCTGGTAACTCGGTTGGAATTACAAGTGATAGCTACGAGAAGTGTGTAAACACTGGTCAGTACGCCGGTTGGGTAAATAACGTTGCAGCCGCTGCAGCTCAAGAAGATGTAAATTCAACACCGACTGTCTTCATTAACGGCAAAGAACTCAAGCGCGGTAACGAGTACTACGATCGCGCCCTCTTTAAAGCCGCAGTAGAGCGCGGATAATTTTTGCGCTTCGCAATTCCTACGCCGACAATTTCGGCGTTTGAAATTGGACCGCTCACAATTCATTTCTACGCACTCTGCATCATCGCTGGGGTTGCCCTTGCAATCTGGCTAGGAAATCGCAGATTTGTCGCTTCCTTTCCACAAGGCGGGGGAGTCGTTGCAGATGTTGCGATCGTTGCTGTTCCCGCCGGCGTAATCGGTGGACGTCTCTACCATGTAGCAACTTCACCCACAGATTATTTCGGCGCAGAAGGTCGAGCCATCGATGCGTTCAAAATTTGGAATGGTGGGTTAGGAATTTGGGGTGCAATCGCCTTAGGAACTCTGGCTGCATTTCTGACCTACCAAAAAATTAGGCGTACTCAAGACCTGCCACCGTTTCGCTACTTTGCCGATGCACTTGCCCCAGGGATAGCACTTGCGCAAGTAATCGGTCGTTGGGGAAATTGGTTTAACGCAGAACTCTATGGCCGCCCGCTTGATGCACCGTGGGCCTTGGCAATCCCAGAACAGTTTCGTGAAGACGGATACTTAAATTACGAAACGTTTCATCCAACATTTCTCTACGAGTCACTCTGGTGTGTTCTGATTGTGGTTCTCTTACTCAGCCTTGGTACACGGCTGCCCGCAGGAACAATTTTTCTTCTCTACATCGCCCTCTATTGCTTCGGGCGCTTCTTTATTGAAGGTCTACGGATCGACTCCACCACCTCATTCGCTGGACTTCGCCTGAATCAGTATCTAGCGGCGCTACTTTTTATTGGTGCCAGTGCAGCCTTTCTTAAAATTTCTCGACCTTCAAGGTAGGCTCCCAACATGCCGCTAGAAGATGTATATCGTCGAAACCAAGAACACCGCTCTCATCGTGCGGGCTGGTTGCGCGCTGCCGTGCTTGGCGCAAATGATGGTTTAGTTTCAACATCCTCACTCATGATTGGGGTTGCAGCTGCTCGGGCAAGTGATCAAGGATTTCTGGTAACTGCAGGTGCTGCAGCTATCGCAGCTGGTGCAATGTCGATGGCCGTTGGTGAGTACGTTTCAGTACGCTCTCAAAATGATATTGAAGAGGCTGATAAAGAAATTGAAATCGAACATCTGGCAGTTGACCCTGAGGGTGAATTTGAAGAGTTGGTGCATATCTATATGCAACGAGGTTTATCTCGCGAATTAGCGATGCAGGTTGTAGAAGCGATGCATGATCGCGATCCACTCGAAGCGCACTTGCGCGACGAACTTGGGCAGCAACCTCATACCAAGGCTCGTCCAGTTCAAGCCGCAGTCGCCTCAGCAATTGCTTTCACCCTGGGTGGTTTAATTCCATTTGCGGGCGCATTCGCACCGAGCGTGGGAGCCGCCGCCTGGAGCATTGTTGGCTTCACCGTTGCTGGATTAATTGTGACCGGAGTCGCAAGTGCTCGTATTGCTGGCACCTCTTTATTCAGGCCCACAGTAAGAGTTCTTGCTGGAGGTCTCTTAGGTCTGGCCATCACCGCCGGGATCGGTCACCTCCTACATTTAAGTGGCATCTAAAGCACCCACTTGCTACGCTTTCGGTCTAGATTTTTACGATAGTCGGGCCAAAGATGTCCCTTGGATAGCGATAAATAGAGGGGCATCAACGCATGGCACTTTCATCGAATTACCCTGTTGCGCAGGGTCTTTATGATCCTGCACAAGAACACGATGCCTGCGGCGTTGCCATGGTTGCAACCCTCAATAAAATTGCAACACACGAAATTGTTGAAAAAGCGCTAACCGCACTTCGCAACCTAGAACATCGCGGTGCATCAGGTGCGGAACCCGATAGCGGAGATGGTGCTGGAATTCTGATTCGCGTTCCAGATGCTTTCTATCGCGACGAAGTTTCTTTCTCACTACCTGTCGAAGGTGCTTACGCGACTGGAATCGCATTTATCGCACAAGGCGCCGATATCCGCGCGCAGATTGCAAAGATTGCCGAAGAAGAAGGACTGACAATTCTTGGATGGCGCGATCTACCAATTAACTCATCCTCACTCGGACAGACTGCGCTCTCAGTTATGCCTCGTTTTGAGCAACTCTTCGTTGCTGGTCTCAAGAATGAATCAGGAATTATTCTCGATCGTCTTGCTTTTGCATTACGAAAGCGTGCCGAACATGCACTCGATCTCTATTTCCCATCGCTCTCATCTCAAACAATTGTCTACAAGGGAATGCTTACAACGGGTCAATTGGAAGAGTTCTTCCCAGATCTCAGCGATTCACGTGTTGTTTCACCACTCGCTCTTGTTCACTCCCGTTTTTCTACCAACACATTTCCTTCTTGGCCATTAGCTCACCCATATAGATTCATTGCTCACAACGGTGAAATCAATACCGTGAAGGGCAATAGAAATTGGATGAGAGCTCGCGAATCACTTCTTGAAAGTAACCTTCTTGGCGAAGATCTCACCAGACTCTTTCCAATTGTGGAAATGTCAGGGTCGGACTCGGCCTCATTCGATGAAGTTCTAGAACTTCTCTATCTTGGTGGTCGCTCACTTCCTCACGCAGTTCTGATGATGATTCCAGAAGCGTGGGAGAACCACGCGACCATGTCTCAGAAGCGTCGCGATTTTTATGCGTTCCACTCCTCACTGATGGAACCATGGGATGGTCCTGCCTGCGTTACCTTCACAGATGGCCACCAAGTTGGCGCAGTACTTGATCGCAATGGACTTCGCCCATCTCGATTCTGGGTAACAGATGATGGACTTGTTGTTCTTGCATCTGAAGTTGGCGTACTCGATATTCCAGCAGAGAAGATTGTTCGCAAGGGACGTCTGCAACCAGGAAAGATGTTCTTAGTCGATATCGAAGCAGGTCGCATTATCGAAGATGATGAGATCAAAGATTCATTGGCTGATGCCGCCCCTTATGGTGCATGGCTAGCTGATGGGATGATCCGTCTTTCAGATCTGCCAGCGCGCGAACATATTGTTTATCCGCATAAATCAGTGCTTCGTCGCCAAAAAGCATTTGGATATACCGAAGAAGAAATTAAAATCATCGTGACCCCAATGGCTAAAGGTGGGGGAGAAGCGCTTGGTTCCATGGGAACCGATACGCCAATCGCTGCACTTTCGGCAAAGCCACGCCTGCTCTTTGATTACTTCACACAACTCTTTGCCCAAGTCACTAACCCGCCACTCGATGCAATTCGAGAAGAGTTGGTCACAAGTCTTGGTGGCTCAATCGGTCCAGAGCACAACCTCTTGGACCCGGGCCCTGAGTCATGCCGTCAGATTTCCATCGCATTTCCTGTGATTAATAATGACGAATTGGCAAAGATCATTCACGTCAACGCTGATGATAATTATCCAGAGCTTCAGTCTTACGTCGTCCGTGGACTCTTTCCAGTAACCGGTGATGGAAATACGCTTCACACTCGGTTAGAGGAGATTAAGAAAGAAGTTTCGCAAGCAATTGTTGATGGCGCCCACATCATTGTTCTATCAGATCGTGATGGAGATGCCGAAGATTGCCCGATTCCTTCGCTATTACTCACAGCCGCAGTTCATCACCACCTCATTCGCGAAAAGACTCGCACCAAGGTCGGCCTCGTCGTTGAAGCTGGCGATGTTCGAGAAGTGCACCATGTCGCGCTACTTGTTGGTTACGGCGCAGCTGCAGTCAATCCATATCTCGTAATGGAGACTGCTGAAGATTTGGTCAATCAAGGTGTTATTACTGGAATTACCCCGGAAAAAGCGGTCGCTAACGTTATTAAGGCGCTCGGCAAGGGCGTGCTTAAGGTGATGTCAAAGATGGGTATCTCAACGATTGCTTCATACACCGGAGCTCAAGTCTTTGAAGCTATTGGCCTGGCACAAGATCTCGTTGACGAATACTTTGTTGGAACAACGTCTCGTTTAGGCGGAGTAAGCCTGGACGTTATTGCGCAAGAAACAATTAGACGTCATCACCTTGCTTATCCAGTTGGCGGAGAAATTCCTGGCGCTAAGCGCCTTGCTGTTGGTGGGGAGTATCAGTGGCGTCGCGATGGTGAGCCGCACTTGTTTAATCCAGAGACAGTATTTGCGCTTCAACACTCAACTCGCAATAAGCGTTATGACATTTTCAAGCGCTATACCAACCAGGTTAATGATCAGAGTAAAACCCTCATGACCCTTCGAGGTCTCTTTGAATTTAATACTTCACAGCGTGCTGCAATCTCAGTCGATGAGGTCGAACCAATTTCAGAGATTATTAAACGTTTCTCAACCGGTGCGATGTCCTACGGTTCGGTTTCTCAGGAAGTTCACGAGACTTTAGCGATTGCCATGAACCGCATTGGCGGTAAATCAAATACCGGTGAAGGTGGCGAAGATGCTTCTCGTTTCCTACCTATGGCAAATGGTGATTCAAAGAAGAGTGCAATCAAGCAGGTAGCTTCCGGTCGTTTTGGTGTTACAAGTAACTACCTCATTAACGCCACAGATATTCAGATCAAGATTGCACAGGGTGCAAAGCCAGGCGAAGGCGGACAGCTTCCTGGCTACAAGGTCTATCCGTGGATTGCCCAAGCTCGTTTCTCAACACCTGGTGTGGGACTCATCTCGCCACCACCGCATCACGATATTTATTCAATTGAAGACTTGGCACAACTCATTCACGATTTAAAGAACGCCAATAAGGATGCACGCGTTCACGTGAAGTTGGTAGCTGAAGTAGGCGTCGGCACCGTAGCTGCGGGAGTCTCCAAGGCACATGCTGATGTCGTTCTCATCTCTGGCCACGATGGCGGAACAGGTGCATCTCCTCTTACCTCACTTAAGCACGCTGGTGCGCCATGGGAGCTCGGCCTCGCTGAAACTCAGCAGACTCTGCTTCTCAATAACCTTCGTGATCGCATTGTGGTTCAGGCAGATGGACAGATGAAGACTGGTCGCGATGTTGTTATCGCAGCGCTACTTGGTGCAGAAGAATTTGGTTTTGCAACCGCGCCGTTGGTTGTATCTGGTTGCATCATGATGCGCGTCTGTCATTTAGATACATGTCCGGTAGGTATTGCGACACAGAACCCTGAGCTTCGTAAGAATTACAGCGGTAAGCCTGAATTCGTAGAGACTTTCTTTGAATATATTGCGGAAGAAGTTCGCGAAATTCTTGCCTCACTTGGATATAAGACGCTGCAAGAGGCTATTGGTCATGTCGAAAACCTCGACACCCGCGCGGCGGTAGACCACTGGAAGGCGAGTGGACTTGATCTTTCTCCACTTCTAGTTCGTCCAGATGTCGATTCACCTTTGCATAACACAACACAACAAGATCATGGTTTGGCAGCAGCCCTTGATAACCAGCTCATCGAGCTATCAAAACCTGCCCTTGAATCCAGAGAATCTGTGCGCATCGATGTACCGGTACGAAATGTGAATCGCACTGTTGGAACAATGTTGGGCGCAGAAATTACTCGTCGATACGGAGCAGACGGACTTCCTGCCGGGACTATTGATGTAACCCTCCATGGGTCTGCGGGCCAGTCACTTGGTGCATTTATTCCACAAGGTCTCACCATTCGCATGTACGGCGATGCCAATGACTATGTTGGCAAGGGTATTTCAGGTGGTCGCGTAATTGTTCGTCCAGATGAAAAAGCTACATTTAAATCTGAGAAGAACGTGATTTCTGGAAACGTAATTGGCTACGGCGCAACTTCTGGAGATATTTATATCCGCGGACTTGCCGGTGAAAGATTCTGTGTCCGTAACTCTGGCGCCACTGCAATCGTCGAGGGTGTGGGCGATCATGCACTTGAATACATGACCGGCGGAACCGTAGTAATCCTTGGAGCGACAGGTCGTAACATCGCTGCGGGTATGTCAGGTGGACGTGCCTTTGTGCTAGATCTCGATACCGCAATCGTAAATACCGAGATGGTTGATGTACTTGCAGTACCAGCGGACCAGAAGGATTCACTACGTGCGCTGATTTCATCATTCCATGTTGAAACTGGATCTGAGATTGCTGATTCACTTCTCAAGAATTGGGATACTGAAATTTCTCGCATCTCACTCATCATGCCTCGTGATTATGCTCGCGTTCTGGCAGCGATTGAGAAGGCCAACCGTGAAGGACTTCCGGTTGATGAATATGTAATGGAGGTTGCTGCAAATGGCTGATCCAAAAGGATTTATGACGACTCCGCGCGAAACTCCTAAGCGCCGTCCGGTTGATGTTCGAATTCTGGATTGGCGTGAGGTCTATGAACCACAGTCGATGGAACACTTACAGAAGCAAGCTGGACGTTGCATGGATTGTGGCATTCCCTTCTGTCACTCAGGCTGCCCACTAGGTAACCTCATTCCAGAATGGAATGACCTTATTTATCGTGGCGATAAGGCGGAAGCAATCGATCGCCTGCACGCCACAAATAATTTCCCGGAGTTCACCGGCCGGCTCTGTCCAGCACCGTGTGAAACTGCTTGCGTTGTCGGTATTAATCGCGATGCGGTCACAATCAAGCAGATTGAACTTCGCACCATTGAAGAAGCATTTGTAGATAACAATGTAAAGCCGTTGCCACCAGAGCGACTTTCTGGAAAGACTGTTGCAGTGATTGGATCTGGCCCTGCCGGATTAGCAGCTGCGCAACAACTTACTCGTGCGGGCCACACAGTTGCCGTCTACGAGCGCGCTGAAAAAATTGGTGGACTTCTTCGCTATGGAATTCCAGAGTTTAAAATGGAGAAGCACATCGTTGATCGTCGCCTTGCTCAGATGGAGCAAGAAGGAACTCGATTCCGTCCTGGTGTAGATATCGGTGTCGATCTCACTGGCGCGCAACTTCGCAGTACCTACGATGCAATTGTGCTTGCTATTGGTGCAACCCAATGGCGCGATCTGCCAATTCCAGGCCGCGAGAACAAGGGCATCTACCAGGCTATGGAATTTCTTCCTTGGGGAAATAAGCAGGCGCTGGGTGAAATCGAAGTTTCGCCAATCAATGTTGCTGGAAAACATGTCGTGATTCTCGGCGGCGGAGATACAGGAGCGGATTGTCTAGGAACTTCAGTGCGCCAAGGTGCAGCGAGTGTTACTCAGATCGAAATCATGCCGCGCCCAACTGATGAGCGACCATCTTCACAGCCTTGGCCTACCTACCCAATGATTTATCGCGTATCAAGCGCACATGAAGAACTTGATAATCGAGTCTTCTCAGTGAGCACACAGGAGTTCATCGGTGATGGAAACGGAAATCTCAAGGCGCTCAAGATTGTGGAAACTAAATTCGAGAATGGAAAGTTCGAACCAGTTCCGGGTACCGAGCGAGAGATTCCCGCTGATTTCGTATTCCTTGCTATGGGATTCACTGGTCCTGAAAAATCTGCCATCATCGAACAACTTGAAGTAGATCATGATGAACGCGGAAATATTCGCCGCGATGAGAATTTCCAATCGAGCGAAGAAGGAATCTTCGTAGCTGGCGATGCTGGTCGGGGCCAATCACTCATTGTCTGGGCGATTGCCGAAGGTCGGGCAGCAGCGGCGGCTGTAGATCGATATCTCGTGGGGGAGACTCAGTTGCCATCTCCAATCGAACCCACAACTCGTTCCCTAATGGTTTAACTTCAAGGTTTAACAGCCGATACACTGGTGGTACATGTCAGCGACGCCATGACTTCATCACTAATCTAGATAAGGTCACCTTATGCGCCGCGCAAAAATCGTTTGTACGTTAGGTCCCGCCGTTGAATCTCCCGAGAAAGTAAAGGAGCTCATCGCCGCCGGAATGAATATGGCGCGTTTGAATCTTTCTCACGGGTCATATGAAGAGCATCAGGGGCGCTTAGATCGAGTCCGTGCCGCCGCCAAGGAAGCTGGCAAACCGGTTGCAATTCTCGTTGACCTGCAAGGTCCGAAGATTCGCTTGGCTCGATTTGAAAATGGGCCCCATGAACTCTCGCGTGGAGATATTTTTACTATCACTACCGATGAAGTCGCGGGCACCAAAGAACGAGTTGGAACGACGTACAAGGGTTTACCCGGAGATTGCAAAGCGGGAGATCGTATTCTAATCGACGATGGAAAAGTTACGGTTGAGGTTGTTGAAGTTAAAGGTAACGATGTAATCACTAAATGCATTCAGCCAGGATCTGTAAGCAACAACAAGGGCATTAATCTGCCGGGGGTTGCAGTCTCGGTTCCGGCGATGTCAGAAAAAGATGAGAATGATCTGCGTTGGGGACTTCGCGCCGGAGCTGATTTCATCGCACTCTCATTTGTGCGCAATGCGGCAGATGTCAAAGATGTCCATGCAATTATGGACGAGGTTGGTATCCGCGTTCCTGTAATCGCCAAGATTGAGAAGCCACAAGCGGTAGAGAATTTGGTAGAAATCATCGCCGCCTTCGATGGAATTATGGTTGCGCGCGGAGATCTAGGAGTAGAGCTCCCGATTGAAGATGTGCCAATGGTGCAAAAGCGTTGCGTCGAACTCTCGCGCGATGCAGCGAAACCAGTAATTGTTGCAACACAGATGCTGGATTCCATGATTACCAACTCTTCACCTACTCGCGCAGAAGCAACTGACTGCGCCAACGCCGTTCTTGATGGCGCCGATGCGCTCATGCTCTCTGGCGAGACATCAGTCGGAGAATTTGCAATTCAAGCTGTGCAAACAATGGCGCGCATCATTGAACGCACTGAGGAGCTAGGGCTTGGTCGCATTCGCCCACTTACTAATAATCCACGCACTAAAGGTGGCGCAATAACAAAAGCTGCAGCAGAAGTTGGTGAGACCCTAGGTGCCAAATTCCTCGTTACCTTTACTCAATCCGGCGACTCGGCTCGCCGCATCTCTCGTCTTCGTTCGGTAATTCCAATCATTGCAATTACTCCTGATTTGGGAACGTATAACCGCTTGGCTCTCACGTGGGGTGTGGAATCTTTGATTACTCCAATGGTCAAGCACACGGATGAGATGGTGCTTCAGGCAGATAAAATGTTGATCGACGGGAGGCGCGCACAAATTGGTGAACCAGTCATGATTGTTGCTGGTTCTCCTCCAGGAATCCCTGGTTCAACCAATGCGATGCGTGTACACATCGTGGGCGATGCCGTAAATGGCGTTGTTCCTGCCTACCGCTAATCCACAGTCTTACTCTTTTCACCTTTTGCGCCAACTTCTAATACGATATGCGCTCACGCCTCGGTACTCCAACGGTAGAGAGGGCAGTCTCAAACACTGCATAGTGTCGGTTCGAATCCGACTCGAGGCACATGAGTAATGAAGTGGGCGAAAAGAAAGCTGTACGAATTCTCGTCGCTGAAGACGAGGCGCTCATTCGCATGGACCTCGTTGAAATGTTGCAAGAAGCGGGTTACGAAGTAATCGCCCAAGCCGGTAACGGCGAGGAAGCTATCGCGCTAGCTCTGGAACACCAACCAGATCTAGCTATCCTTGATGTGAAGATGCCGATTCTTGATGGAATTTCGGCGGCAGAAAAGATTATTGCTACCGCTCCAGTATTGATGCTCACCGCCTTTAGTCAACGCGAACTCATTGAACGTGCACGCGATGCCGGAGTCATGGCCTACGTTGTTAAACCATTTACTATCGGTGACCTAGTGCCAGCCATTGAAATAGCAATCAGTCGCCATACGCAAATGCAATCACTTGCACTAGAAGTGGCCGACTTACACGAGCGACTCGAAACCCGAAAGATTATTGACCGGGCCAAGGGCATCTTGATGAAAGCTCTCAATCTCTCAGAACCAGAGGCATTTTCCTGGATTCAAAGGGCGGCCATGGACCGCCGGCTCAGCATGAAAGAGGTAGCCCAGGCCGTGATATCACCCGAAGCTGCCCTAGACAAATAACCGCAAATATTTGCCCTTCGTAATCAAAAAGTAACAACTCACGCGGAAATTGCTGGCCCTTTCGCCTTGTCTCAACTACTACTTGAGCATTACTCTTAGCGCTTCCCTGTCCCGGGACACACGAAAGACAAAACAGGAAGGCAATACATGAACAAGAAGATCGTAAGCGGCTTCGCAATTGCCGCTGCTGCAACACTTGCATTCGGTGCAGTTGCAACAGCTCCAGCGAACGCGGCAGCAAAGACAGAAGTAACACTTGCATTCCAGGGCCCACTATCTGGCCCATATGCAGGTCTTGGTAAGGATCAGCGTCCAGGCGCTGAGTACGCAATCGCTCTTTACAACGCAAAGAACCCTAAGGTCAAGGTTGTAATGATTGATGCAGATACAGAGTGCAGCGGAACTAAGGCAGCGACTGTTGCTCCTGGTGTTGCTGCAAACAAAAAGGTTATCGGCGTTATCGGAACATCATGTTCAGGTGAAGCACGTAACTCATTCCCTGCATACAAGTCTGCAGGTCTAACAATGGTTGCACCTTCAGCTTCAGCTGTTGACCTTACAAACCCAAAGGCGAAGTCAAACGGCTTCCCAGTCTTCCACCGCGTATTGGTAAACGATGCGATTCAGGGTCCAGCACTTGCTCGTTGGGCGGCTAAGGGCGTTACAGCTCCTAAGTACTTCCTCATTGATGACCAGTCAACATACGGAGAGCCACTTATCAAGACAGGTGTTACTCCAACAGCTAAGAAGCTTGGAACT
Organism: Streptomycetaceae bacterium; assembly: GCA_027483765.1. Lineage (GTDB taxonomy): Bacteria > Actinomycetota > Actinomycetes > Nanopelagicales > Nanopelagicaceae > Planktophila. The sequence continues at coordinate 50,727 of JAIXTW010000010.1, read as the reverse complement.
ATCGTGGGAACAGACTCTGTTGCACAGGGAACAACTGACTTCTCATCTGTAGTTTCTAAGGTCAAGAGCTCGGGAGCGACTGTAGTTATCTACGGTGGTTACGATGCAGATGCTGCACCACTTTTCAAGCAACTTCGTGATGGTGGATACAAGGGTGTCCTTGCTGGTGGCGATGGAGTTCTTACTTCAGAGTTCCCAGGATTCGCTGGAGCTGCTGCAGCTGATGTTCGTCTAACAGCTGGTTCAACACCATTCGATACAATCCTGACAAAGGATGAACTCGCTAACTTCACAAAGATCACTGGCGTTAAGACACCAGGACTTTACTCAGATACAGCATTTGCTGCGACAAACGTATTCCTACAGTGCATCACTGAAGGAGCTACAACACGCCCAGCAATTCAGAGATGCGTAAACAACGGCACCTTTGCTCAGGCTAACGGAGATAAGTTCAAGTTCAACCGTTACGGTGACCCAACAGTTGCGGGAGCAGTTGGTGGATACATCGTTAAGGGTGGAAAGATCGAGTTCTCAGCAGTTGCGTAACTCGAACTTGATTTAACTGATCTAAAGTGCGTTAAGGCGTGGCTATCTCTGAGAGAAATCTCAGAGATAGCCACGTTGCATAAAACCCAATATCAATAATTTTTTAAGAACGGCGAATATGAATTTCTCTGTAGTAGCTACTGAGTTCCCATCGTTGCTACTCCAAGGCCTGGCCCTAGGTTTGATTTACGCCCTGGTGTCGCTTGGATACACGATGGTTTACGGCGTCTTGCGCCTCATCAACTTTGCAAACTCTGAAGTCTTTATGATTGGTACCTTTGCAACTCTTTACGTGCAGGTCAACATTCTTGGATTTACCAACACTTCTGAGCCAATACGCGGTTTTCGCCTTGTCTACTCGCTCGCTCTCTGTTTGGTTGTCTCAATGTTGGTATCGGCTTTAGTTGCCGTCCTCGTCGAACTTGTTGCTTATCGACGTCTTCGTGCAAAAGGCGCTAACCGACTCGCATCGCTGATCTCTGCGATTGGCGTTTCAATAGTTCTAATGGAGTGGGTTGGGCTCCTCACAGGCTCACGTCCTCGTTCAGGCGCACGACTGATGGAAAAATCAAGCCTATTTGAAATAGGTGGTGCGAACTTCCGTGTCGATACCGTGCTAGCGATTGTTCTACCAGTAATTATCTTTTTGGTTTTGAATCGATTTGTCACCAAGACTCGTCTTGGAAAGTCGATTCGCGCAGTATCGATGTCTGAAGAGAATTCCAAGCTAATGGGAATTAACATCAATAGAGTGATTACCTTGACCTTCATTATTGGTGGTCTCACTACTGGTGCAGCAGCTTTCTTATTTATGACGGTCTATGAGAACACAACCTTTACGATCGGCTTCAACATGGGAATCGCAGCCTTTACTGCAGCAGTTCTCGGAGGTATTGGAAACTTGCGAGGAGCCTTCTATGGTGGAATTGCACTTGGCCTCTTGGAGCAATTCGCGTCTGCCATCATCGGTTCCGAGTGGAAAGCGGTAACCGTCTTCGTGGTTCTAGTTTTGGTACTTCTATTTAAGCCTAACGGCCTCTTTGGTGAAGCCGTTCAGCAGACGAGGACATGATCATGAGCAAATTCTTAAACTTTAATTTGCGCGATTTTGGCGCTGGTATTTGGTCTGGTTGGAACCGCCCTACGAGAGTGATTTTTGTGCTTCTCTGTATCGCAGTCTCTGGCTTACTGCCCTTCGCAGCTGAATTTGGTCCAACTAGTTTCTTGAATACACCTGTTGCGTCATATATCGACGTACTGGTCTATCCAATCGGCATGTTTGTGCTTATGGCTCTTGGACTTAATATTGTGGTCGGCAAGTCAGGACTACTTGACCTCGGCTACATTGCATTCTTTGCCATTGGTGCCTATACCCATGCGGTTCTATCAACTCTCTATGGCTGGAACGCTTGGGAATCACTTCCGGTAGGAATGTTCTTTGCAATGATCTCGGGAGTAGTTCTAGGTCTGCCAGCCCTACGTCTACGTGGTGACTACCTAGCAATAATCACTCTCGGTTTTGGTGAAATTGTTCGAATTGTTGCTTTGAATATTGAAATCACTGGTGGACCAAATGGAATTCCTGGAATTCCAAATCCGCCAGGATTTTTTGGAGTCGAGTTCAATCTTGAATACTCCCGAAATTTCTACTACATCGTTCTGGTACTAATCCTCCTCACGATTTGGATGATTCGTCGCTTCACGGTTCGTCGTCCAGGTCGCGCTTGGGAGGCAATCCGTCAGGATGAGGATGTGGCAGAACTCATGGGAGTGAACACTCTCGTTTACAAGCTCTGGTCCTTCGTAATCGGTGCTGCGGTTGGTGGTGCTGCAGGAGTGATCTTTGCATCCAAGGTGATGGTGATTTCACCAGATATGTTCAAATTTGAAGTATCAATTCTGATTCTTGCCTGCGTTGTATTCGGTGGAATTGGAAATATTTGGGGTGTAATTCTTGGAGCAGGGCTCCTTGCCTATATTCCAGAACGTATTCGATTCCTAACTGAAACTCGTCAGTTAGTCTTCGGTCTAGTTCTCATTATCATGATGAATATTCGGCCTGATGGACTGCTTCCTCGAAAGAAGCGCGAAAAAATCACACAGAAGGGTTCAAAGTAGATGTCAAAGAGAATCCTTGAACTCAAGAATGTCACCATTAAATTTGGTGGAGTTACAGCCCTCAATGAAGTTAACTTCCATGTTAACGAAGGTGAAATATGTGCGCTCATCGGCCCTAATGGTGCTGGAAAGACCACGGTATTCAACGTGGTGACTGGTGTCTATCCCATTACCTCTGGAGAAATTCAATTTAATGGCGAGAATCTCAAGGGTAAAAAGCGCCACCACATCGTTAAGGCGGGATTAGCTCGTACTTTCCAAAACGTACGTCTCTTTGGAGATATGACCGCTCTCGAGAATGTCATCACGGCGACAGATGTCCATAAGAAAACCGGATTAGTTCGTTCACTTTTTGGAACTCCGCTTAACCGCCGTGAAGAGCGCGAGAGCAAGGCTCGAGCACTTGAACTCCTGGTCCTAATGGGTATCGACCATCGCGCCGATCAATTGGCGAAGAATCTTCCTTACGGAGATCAACGTCGCCTTGAGATTGCTCGAGCTTTAGGTACAGAGCCTCAGTTGCTCTTGCTTGATGAGCCAGCTGCCGGATTTAACCCAGCTGAGAAGGTTGAGCTCGCTAACCTGATTAAGAAGATTCGCGACAAAGGATATACAGTGCTTTTGATCGAGCACGATATGTCGCTGATCATGGGAATCTCTGATCGCGTCGCAGTTCTCGACTTCGGCCAGAAGATTGCAGATGATCTTCCATCGGTTGTACAAAACGACCCTCGTGTTATCGAGGCTTACCTAGGAGTGCCTGCAGATGCGTCTTGAAATTAAAGATCTTCGTGTTCACTACGGCAAGATTGAAGCGATTAAGGGCGTTTCATTCGTTGTAAACCAAGGTGAGATCGTGACACTTATCGGCGCTAATGGTGCTGGTAAGACAACAATTCTGAAGACAATTTCTGGTCTGCGTCCAGTTTCAAGTGGGTCTGTGACTTTCGATGGTGTAGACATCAATAAGGTTCAGGCACACAAGCGTGTAGATCTTGGTATCTCACAAGTCCCTGAAGGCCGCGGAATCTTTCCTGGTATGACAGTTCTCGAAAACCTTGAAATGGGTAAGTTCAATCGCAAAGACGCAAAGGCTGAGATGGAAGAAGATCTCGATCGCGTCTACACACTCTTTCCACGTTTGAAAGAACGTGTTTCACAGGCTGGTGGAACTCTCTCTGGTGGTGAACAGCAGATGCTCGCGATGGGTCGCGCACTCATGGCACGTCCAAAAGTATTGCTCCTCGATGAGCCATCTATGGGTCTTGCGCCTCAAATGATTGCGAACATCTTCCGCATCATTACTGAGATCAATAAGCAGGGCGTAACGATTCTCTTGGTTGAACAGAACGCACAGCAGGCGCTACAACGCGCAGATCGTGCCTACATTCTCGAGACCGGAAATGTCACGAAGGAAGCGAAAGCTTCAGATCTACTTAATGATCCAGCGGTACGTGAGGCATACCTAGGAACAGGTGCGCACTAAGTAGGTAGTTAATTATTGAGAATGAGGCAGGTGATGCGAGCAGTACATGTTCGCGCACCTGCCTCGTTTGTTATCACGATTTCATAGACGCATAAGGTGCGACCCAATGAGATGGGAGTCGCCACTGCGGTGACCCAACCACTTGTGGCTGATTTATGGTGAGTGGCGTTGATATCTACTCCAACAATCTTGCGGTCTGGACCTGCATGTAATTGTGTGCCAATTGAGCCAAGTGATTCGGCAAGTACAACATTTGCACCACCATGGAGCAATCCGATTGGTTGCGTATTTCCCTCAACCGGCATCCGAGCAACAAGTCTTTCGGGGGAGACTTCTAGCATCTCGATGCCCATCTTGAGATCGAGTGCGCCTTGTCCACGTTCTTTGATGATTGCTAAGTAATCTGGTTGCGTCATAGTTGGTGAGTTTATATCTAAGATGACGCTATGGCCATGAAGAGATTACTTCTTATCGATGGTCACTCCATGGCATATCGCGCCTTCTTCGCCTTGCCAGCCGAGAACTTCACCACTGCGCAGGGCCAACACACCAATGCAATCTATGGATTCGCAACCATGCTGATCTCGCTCTTGAAAGATGAAAAACCCACTCACGTCGCGGTTGCCTTCGACGTTTCACGGAAGACTTTTCGAACCGAGATTTTTCCTGACTATAAAGCCAATCGGGCCAAGACTCCGGATGAATTTAGGTCGCAGATGTCGTATCTGCATGAGCTGGTCAAAGGTTTCGGAATTACCCAGTTCTCACTCGAAGGATATGAAGCTGATGATCTGATTGCGACAATTACCAAACGAGCAGAGCAGGAAGGCGCAGAGGTGCTTATCTGCACTGGCGATCGCGACAGTTTCCAGTTAGTGACAGCGCAGACGACAGTTCTGTATCCAAAACGTGGCGTCAGCGAGATGGCGCGTATGACACCAGAAGCGGTGCAAGAAAAATATGGAATGACGCCAGAGCAGTACCCTGATTTTGCAGCGCTGCGCGGAGACCCGAGCGATAACCTGCCATCTATTCCGGGTGTTGGCGAAAAAACAGCAGCCAAATGGGTCGTTGAATTTGGATCTTTGAAAGAGTTATTGGCAGGCGTTGCAACTGTAGGTGGCAAGGTGGGCGATTCGCTGCGTGCCAATGTCGAAAACGTCGTGCGAAATCGAGAACTTACTCAGTTGATACATGATGCACCGATCGATTTTGCAATTGATTCACTCGTATGGAGTGGCGTCGATGACTCAAATCTGACCACCCTCTTTGAGCAGTTGGAGTTTAGAACGCTCAAGGATCGATTGAAGGCAATCTCTTCCGCACCAACGGGAGCGAGTGAATCAAAGAGGAGTAAGGGCCCAGAGGCTGCACCATCACTATTCGGAGCTGATATCGCATCAGAGACTCTCACTTCACAAGAGGCATCTGCCAAGATTGCTTCACACTCAGGGGCTATCGCAATTGCCTACGAGCTAGTCGATGAAGCTCTTGCACGGTATGCCATCGCTCTCTCAAGCACATCAGCATTTATCGTTGATTCATCGGCAATGGGTGATTGGGCTAAGGACGAGAAAGTTGAAAAGATTGCACACGATGCAAAATCATTGGCTCGCGAAGGAATCATCTCGGGTGTCACCTTCGATACCGCGCTGGCGGCTTATCTCGTTAACCCTGGCGTGCGCGCACAAGAAATGTCTGATCTGCTTGAACGTTGGGGCGATGGAAGTGAACTCAATGAAAGCTCCGCAGAGCAACTATTAATCACCACGGCGTGCGCACTCTTTGGTCTCCGCGATTCACTTACTGCAGAGCTAGCGAACCGAGGGCTAACAAAGTTGTATAACGAACTCGAGCTTCCGATTGCAGAGCTATTAGCAGTCATGGAGAACCGGGGGATAGCGGTAGATAAGAAGGAGCTGGAAAAGCTAGCCGCCTTCTTTGAAGCCGAGGTGGCGCGCGAAACAAAGATTGCCCACGAAGCGGCAGGTCACGAGTTTAATGTGGCATCACCCAAGCAGTTACAAGTCGTGCTCTTTGAAGAACTTGGGTTACCTAAAACGAAGAAAATTAAGACGGGTTACACCACTGATGCCGATGCGCTGAACTGGCTCTTCGAAAAGACCTCCCACCCAGTGCTGGCTGCGCTCCTTCGGATTCGAGAAACAAAGAAGTTGGCAACAACTATTGAGGGCCTCGTTGCAGAAATCAAGAAAGATAAACGAATACATACTCACTTTGCTCAAACTGTTGCAGCCACCGGACGCTTATCTTCTGTCGGTCCTAACCTGCAGAATATTCCAGTGCGAACCGAAGAAGGTCGCAAGATCCGTAACTGTTTTATCGCAGGTAGCGGATATGACGCACTACTGACCGCTGATTACAGCCAGATTGAAATGCGCATCATGGCGCATCTATCTCATGACGAACATTTGCTGAAGGCGTTTGAATCCGGCGAAGATTTACACGCAACCGTCGCTGCCGAAGTATTTGGCGTCAAGCCAAGCGATGTCGATCCTGAGATGCGCAGACAGATAAAGGCGATGTCATATGGGCTTGCCTATGGCCTGAGTTCTTATGGCTTAGCTGTTCAGTTAGATCTCACACCACCTGCGGCACAAGATCTTATGGATCGTTACTTCGAGCGTTTCGGTGGTATCCGTGATTATCTAAAGACTGTCGTTGAAGAGGCACGCAAAGTTGGATATACCGAAACGGTGATGGGCCGACGTAGATACTTGCCCGATTTGCTGCACGATAATCGTCAGCGCCGCGAAATCGCAGAAAGGATGGCTCTTAATGCACCGATTCAAGGATCTGCAGCCGACATCATTAAACAAGCGATGCTCAATGTGCAGAGCGCCCTGGTTGCCGGCAACTACACCTCACGTCTCTTGCTCCAGGTCCACGATGAACTCATTCTCGAAGTGGTAACCCCTGAAGTGGATGAAGTGTCAGAATTGGTGCGTACTCAGATGGGAAGCGCTTTTCCATTGCGGGCGCCGCTCGACGTATCGGTAGGAATCGGTAGAAGTTGGAACGAAGCAGCGCACTAGCGTTTTTATTGCCATAAGTACTCCGGATTGTCCGATTTTCTAGGCGGGGATTTGCTAGTGACAGACCCCCGCACGTACCCTTTGCCGTCCAGCAATGAAATGCTGGCGAAAATTGAATAGTCCTATCCCTACTACTTTCTATCCCTACGGAGCATCTTGACTACACAAATTGCAGTAAATGACATTGGTTCAGCGGAAGATTTCTTAGCCGCAATTGAAGGAACAATCAGAAATTTCAGTGACGGAGATTTAGTCACAGGTACAGTTGTACAAATTGATCGCGAAGAAGTACTCCTCGATGTCGGCTACAAGACTGAAGGCGTAATTCCATCACGCGAACTTTCCATCCGCCACGATGCAGATCCAAATGACATCGTAAAGGTCGGAGATCGAGTAGAAGCTCTCGTATTGCAGAAAGAAGATAAAGAAGGTCGCCTTATCCTTTCCAAGAAGCGTGCTCAGTATGAGCGTGCCTGGGGAGAGATCGAAGGCAAGAAAGAACGCGACGAAGTTGTCATTGGAACAGTTATTGAAGTTGTTAAGGGTGGACTCATCGTTGACATCGGGTTGCGTGGCTTCTTGCCAGCGTCACTTGTTGAAATGCGTCGCGTTCGTGACCTTACTCCGTACATTGGCAAGCAGGTTGAGGCTCGCATCATCGAGCTCGATAAGAACCGTAACAATGTAGTTCTTTCACGTCGTGCATTCCTCGAGCAGACTCAGTCACAGTCACGCACTGAATTCCTGAACCAGCTCCAAAAGGGCCAGGTTCGTACAGGTGTGGTCTCATCCATCGTTAACTTTGGTGCATTCGTTGACCTTGGTGGCGTAGATGGTCTCGTCCACGTCTCTGAACTTTCTTGGAAGCACATCGATCACCCAGGTGAAGTTGTTGAAGTTGGCGACGAAGTAACTGTCGAGGTCCTCGAAGTTGATTTCGAGCGCGAGCGTGTGTCACTCTCACTCAAGGCAACTCAAGAAGATCCATGGCAAGCATTTGCTCGCACTCACACAATTAACACTGTTGTGCCAGGCGTCGTAACAAAGCTTGTTCCATTCGGTGCATTTATTCGTGTTCACGAAGGAATTGAAGGACTTGTTCACATTTCAGAGTTGGCAGAACGCCACGTTGAAATCCCAGAGCAGGTTGTTGCAGTAGATGACGAACTATTCGTCAAGATTATCGATATCGATCTTGAGCGCCGTCGCATCTCACTTTCATTGAAGCAGGCAAATGAAGGCCAGGAAGTTGAAATCGAAGCATTCGATCCAACTCAATATGGAATGTCTGCTCGTTATGACGCAGAAGGAAACTTCATCTACCCAGAAGGTTTCGATGCAGATACCCAAGAGTGGAAGCCAGGCTTTGACTCACAGCGCGAAGAGTGGGAGCGTCAATACGCTGTTGCTCAAGAGCGCTTCCTTGCACATAAGAAGCAGAAGGCAGAAGCGAAGGTAGCTGAAGAAGCTGCTGTTGTTGCTGAATAAAGATTAGGGAAAATCCCGGCTGGAGCCGCGACTTGATTCGTTAAAGTCGCTTGCTCCACCGGGATTTTTCATTTCCAGAGATAGGGTAGAGATATGTTGGTTGTTGGCCTTACTGGTGGAATCGGTGCCGGTAAATCAATGGTTGCTCAGTTCTTTGCCGAACTTGGAGCACTAGTGATTGATGCCGACCAACTTGCTCGGATGGTCATTGAACGAGGAACCGAGGGCTTCGCTGAGGTTTTGCTCCGATTTGGCGAGGATGTAATCACTAATGGAGATGTCGATCGCAAAAAATTGGCAGATGTTATTTTTCACGATGAATCTGCCCGTAAAGATCTAGAGGCAATTATTCATCCGCGTGTGCAGGCGCTTTTCTCGGAGGCAGTTGAGGACCTCGATGAAGGCGATATTTTAATCTACGAGATTCCGCTGTTAGTTGAGACGGGAGCTGCAGAAAAGTTTGATTACGTAATTACGGTCGAATCAGAGCTTGAGCTACGTAAAGAACGCCTACTTAAGCGCGGGCTCTATATCTCTCAAATTGAGAAACGTATCGCCGCTCAGGCGTCACCCGAATCACGAGCAGCAGTTGCAGATTGGGTACTTCATAACAATTCTGATGAAGATTCACTGTTACGCCAGGTGGAGAATCTCTGGGAGAGCGTCCTTCTCCCGCAATCGCTAGGCTAAGTAAGTGCGCCCAGTAACCTATCTTCAGCGAAAGCTCGCACCTTTTGAGGTAATCAGTGATTACGTCCCAGCAGGCGATCAACCGGCGGCAATTGAAGAAATCACCCGTCGCATCAATAACGGCGTTCAAGACGTGGTCCTCTTGGGAGCCACCGGAACTGGTAAATCTGCAACGACCGCGTGGTTAATCGAACGATTACAACGTCCAACGTTGGTTCTAGCTCCCAATAAAACTCTGGCTGCGCAGTTGGCTAATGAGTTTCGAGAGCTGCTTCCCAATAACGCGGTCGAGTATTTTGTCTCGTATTACGACTATTACCAGCCGGAGGCATACGTTCCGCAGACAGATACCTTTATCGAGAAGGACTCCAGTGTTAATGATGAGGTAGAGCGGCTACGCCACTCAGCAACTAACTCTTTATTAACTCGTCGAGATGTCATCGTGGTCGCGACCGTTTCTTGCATCTATGGACTCGGCACTCCGCAGGAGTACATCGATCGGATGATTCGCCTGAAGGTGGGCGATGAAATAGAGCGCAACGCCCTGCTACGAAAGTTCGTCGATGTTCAATATAAGCGAAACGATATGGCTTTTGAACGAGGCACCTTCCGGGTCCGCGGAGACACGGTAGAGATCATCCCCATGTATGAAGAACTTGCCGTGCGGATTGAGATGTTTGGCGATGAAATTGAGAAGATCATGACGCTCAACCCACTCACCGGCGAGATTGTTAATGATGAGACCGAGATATACATATTTCCGGCGACGCATTACGCCGCGGGTCCAGAAACAATGAAGCGCGCCATGGGCGAGATTCAAGATGAGTTACAAGTTCAACTGAACCTCTTCAAAAAGCAAGGGAAGTTATTGGAAGAGCAGCGCCTTCGAATGCGCACCACCTTTGATTTAGAGATGATGGAACAACTTGGCTTCTGCTCAGGAATTGAGAATTACTCGAGACATCTCGACGGTCGCGAAGCGGGTTCTGCACCGAACTGCCTCCTTGATTATTTCCCGGAAGATTTTTTGGTCGTTATCGATGAAAGCCACGTGACAGTTCCACAGATTGGTGCGATGTTTGAAGGCGATGCATCTCGTAAGCGCACTCTGGTAGAACATGGATTTAGACTTCCTAGCGCCCTTGATAATCGACCGTTGAAGTGGCCAGAGTTCTTAGAACGCACTGGCCAGACTGTTTACTTATCGGCTACTCCCGGAAAATATGAGTTGGAGAAAGTCGGGGGAGATGTCGTTGAACAAGTAATTAGACCGACTGGACTCATTGATCCACAGATAATCATCAAGCCGATTAAGGGGCAGATTGATGACCTGCTGAACGAGATCAATATTCGGGCCGAGAAGAATGAGCGAGTACTGGTAACAACGCTTACCAAGAAGATGTCGGAAGACCTCACTGATTACCTGCAAGAGCGTGGAGTGCGAGTTCGTTATCTTCACTCAGAAGTAGATACCCTGCGCCGAGTTGAGCTCTTACGCGAACTTCGGATGGGCGAGTACGACGTCTTAATTGGAATTAACTTATTGCGGGAAGGTCTAGATCTTCCCGAAGTCTCTCTAGTTGCGATTCTCGACGCAGATAAAGAGGGATTTTTAAGGTCTGCCACATCGCTAATTCAGACAATAGGTCGCGCTGCCCGAAATGTTTCTGGTGAGGTACATATGTACGCTGACAACATGACTGCGGCGATGACTAAAGCGATTGATGAAACTAATAGACGTCGCGCCAAGCAAGTCGCATACAACCTCGAACGCGGCGTGGATCCACAGCCACTTCGGAAGAAAATCAGCGATATCACCGACCTCATTGCGCAGGAGAGCGACGATACCGATGACATCATGGCGAGTATTAAAGGCAAGAAATCTGAGGCAGTCCTTCCTTTCTCATCAAAATTAACAGAATCGATGCCGCGCCAAGAGCTGATTGCATTGATAGGCTCCCTCACCGAGCAGATGCGTGGCGCCGCAGATCAACTTCAATTCGAACTTGCTGGCCGCCTTCGCGATGAGCTCAAAGAGTTAAAGCGCGAACTTCGTGGAATGGATGAGGCTGGTACGTGAGCATCGATAAGTTGGTAGTACGCGGAGCGCGCGAACATAATCTCAAGGATGTTTCGATTGATCTTCCGCGTGATGCCCTGATTGTCTTTACCGGTCTATCTGGATCAGGTAAATCAAGTCTCGCCTTTGACACCATCTTCGCTGAAGGTCAACGGCGTTACGTTGAATCTCTTTCGGCTTACGCCAGACAATTCTTGGGGCAGATGGATAAGCCAGATGTTGATTTCATCGAAGGTCTATCGCCAGCGGTCTCCATTGATCAGAAGTCAACGAATAGAAACCCGCGCTCAACCGTTGGAACTATCACTGAGGTCTATGACTACTTCCGTCTGCTCTTTGCACGCGCGGGTCGACCGCACTGCCCACAGTGCAGTAAAGCGGTCTCACGACAAAGCCCGCAACAGATTGTCGACCAAATTCTTACCATGCCAGCCATTACAAAATTTCAAGTATTGGCTCCGGTCATTCGAGAGCGCAAAGGCGAATTTGTTGATCTCTTTGCAGAGCTAGTAACTCAAGGCTATTCACGCGCTCGAGTTGATGGAGAAATTATTCAACTGACCGAACCACCAAAGCTTAAAAAGCAGGAGAAGCACACTATTGAAGTAGTAATCGATCGCCTGACTGCAAAAGCTGAGAGTAAGTCTCGTCTGACAGATTCGATAGAGACCGCTCTCAAACTTGGCAATGGGTTAGTACTCCTTGATTTCGTTGATGCTAAGTCTGGTGAAAAGGAACATACCTACAGCGAGCACCTGGCTTGCCACGACTGCAATCTCTCCTTTGAAGAACTTGAACCTCGTTCTTTCTCTTTCAACTCTCCTTTTGGTGCATGCGAGGAGTGCTCTGGAATTGGAACAAAGTTAGAAGTAGATGAAGAGCTGATCATCCCTGACGACTCAATTTCCATCAATGAAGGCGCTATTGCCCCATGGGCTGGCGGACAGTCCTCGGAGTACTTCCTTCGACTCCTTGAGGCGCTAGCAACCGAATTGAAGTTTTCAATGGATAACCCTTGGAAGAAGCTCTCAGTAAAAGCTAAAGAAGCGATTATGAATGGCTTTGATTACGAAGTGCACGTTAAGTACAAGAATCGTTATGGCCGTGTTCGTAATTATTCAACTGGTTTCGAAGGTGTCATTCCCTTCATTCACCGTCGCCATGGTGAAACCGATAGTGATTACAGCCGTGACAAGTACGAGGCATATATGCGCGAGACGCCATGTCCTTCCTGTAAGGGTGCGCGATTAAAGCCAGAGGTATTAGCAGTTACCTTGGGCGGGAAATCGATTGCCGAAGTCTGCGCCCTTTCTATCGATGATTGTGCAATATTTCTTAAGCAGGTAACGCTTAACAAGCGCGAAGCTCAAATTGCAGAACGCGTCATGAAAGAGGTACATGCTCGCTTAGGCTTCCTACTCGATGTTGGCCTTGATTACCTCTCCCTAGATCGTCCGGCCGCAACTCTCTCTGGTGGCGAAGCCCAACGTATTCGCCTGGCGACGCAGATTGGTTCGGGTCTGGTCGGTGTGCTCTACGTACTCGATGAGCCATCAATCGGTCTTCATCAACGCGATAACCGCAGGCTTATTGAAACTCTCACACGATTACGAGATCTCGGAAATACACTCATTGTTGTAGAGCACGATGAAGAGACCATTCGTACCGCTGACTGGGTCGTTGATATCGGTCCCGGTGCTGGCGAACATGGTGGGCGCGTTGTTGTCTCAGGTTCCTATGAAGAACTCATCGCTTCGGAAGAGTCAATCACCGGTGCATATTTATCGGGGCGTAAAGCAATTGAAATTCCAGAGACTCGTAGGCCGGTAGATCCAAAACGTCAATTGGTCATTAAAGGAGCGAAAGAAAATAATCTCAAAGATGTCGAGGTAAGTATTCCTCTGGGACTTTTCGTCTCGGTTACTGGCGTATCGGGTTCTGGAAAATCTACGCTAGTCAATGACATTCTCTACACGACTCTTGCAAATAAACTCAATGGAGCGCGACTTGTTCCAGGTCGCCACCGCACAATCACTGGCATTGATCAGCTAGATAAAGTGGTGCACGTTGATCAATCTCCGATTGGTCGAACTCCGCGTTCGAATCCGGCAACGTACACCGGGGTCTTTGACAAAGTTCGCGCTCTCTTTGCCGAGACGAGTGAAGCTAAGGTCCGCGGTTATCAGCAGGGTCGCTTCTCATTTAACGTCAAGGGCGGTCGATGTGAGAATTGTGCTGGAGACGGCACCATCACTATCGAAATGAACTTTCTGCCGGATGTCTACGTACCGTGTGAAGTCTGCCATGGTGCTCGCTACAACCGAGAAACTCTGGAAGTCCACTACAAAGGCAAGACTATTGCTGAAGTTTTGGATATGCCGATTGAGATTGCCCACACCTTCTTTGAATCTGTCCCAACAATTGCTCGTTATCTCAAGACGCTCTGCGATGTCGGACTTGGATATGTGCGTCTTGGTCAATCAGCGCCGACACTTTCCGGCGGTGAGGCACAACGAGTAAAGCTTGCAACTGAATTACAGCGCAGATCTACCGGTCGCACTATTTATGTCTTGGATGAACCAACCACTGGACTGCACTTTGAAGATGTCAATAAGTTACTGGGCGTTCTTAAGCGCCTAGTAGAAAGTGGAAATACGGTCATCGTGATTGAGCATAATCTCGATGTCATTAAATCCTCTGATTGGGTAATCGATATGGGACCAGAGGGTGGCTTCCGCGGTGGCACCGTTGTTGCAGAAGGTTCTCCAGAAGAAGTCGCCAAGGTCAAAGCTAGTTACACCGGCCAGTACCTGGCGGAAATTTTGGCTACTAACCGCGTAACCACAAATAAAACTCCGGCTAGGAACACTCTGACCAAGAAAACTCCAGCAAAGAAGAAGTAATGGCGGAGCCTTCAACTTATCGCCCGCGCGAAATTCCCGAAGAGCCTGGGGTGTATCGCTTCTACAACGCCGCTGACAAAGTCATTTACGTTGGAAAGGCTAAGAACCTAAAGAATCGGTTGACCACATATTTTGGTTCAAATCTGGCGCAGAAGACCTACCGCATGGTGCATGAAGCAGTGCGAGTTGATTGGACAATTGTTGCAACGGAGCTGGAAGCGCTAGCGCTGGAATTTTCTTGGATTAAGCAGTATCACCCGGCATATAACGTTCAATTTAAAGACGATAAGTCCTATCCATATCTAGCTATTTCAATGGCCGATGAGTTTCCTCGAATATTTATCACCCGTAAAGAGAAGCGACCAGGGCTTAAGTACTTTGGCCCATACACAAACGCCTGGGCCTTGCGAAATACCTATGAGGTTTTACTGAAAGTCTTTCCGGTGCGCTCGTGCAGCGCCGGAAATTTTCAACGTGCGCAGCGAACTAAGCGTCAATGCCTGCTCGGAGATATCGGAAAGTGCGCAGCGCCATGCGTCGGTTGGGTTACGCCACAAGAGCACCGCGAGATTGCTGAGAAGTTAGATGTATTCATGGAGAAAGGTATGGAGAACTTACTTCCTACTTTGCGCACCGAGATGGAGTTGGCTTCAGATCTCGAGGAGTTTGAGCGAGCAGCGCGACTACGGGACCAGATTGAATCTTTTGAAAAAGCGCAACGATCTACTCAGGGAAATCTCTCTGATGATCTCGATGGTGATTTCATATCGATTCACGAGGAAGGCCTACATGCAGCGGGCTCAATCTTCATGGTCCGCCGTGGTTCCATAAAAGGATCGCGTTCCTGGATCGTGGATCAGGAGAAGGCACTAGAAGGAGATGATCAGATTGCATCACTTTTCTTCTCAATCTATAGCCAGAGTTCGCCCACCGATATTCCACACGAAATATTCCTTAATCAAGAACCGGTCGACCGGGCGGCTCTGGAAGATTGGCTCTCATCACTGCGCGGTGCTCGAGTCGGCATCAAAGTCCCACAGCGCGGTGAGAAAGTAGAGTTGTTGCAAACCGTGGAACGCAATGCGCACTACGCACTTGTTCAATACTTAAGTAAGCGAGCCACCGATGCGGCAGTTTCAGGTAAGGCCTTGATAGAGCTGGAAGAGGAGCTGCAACTTTCTCGCACCCCATTGCGTATCGAGTGCTATGACATCTCAAATATTTCAGGAACATCTGTAGTGGCATCGATGGTTGTCTTCGAAGATGGTCTTGCTAAGAAGAGTGAATATCGTCGATTTATTATTGATACCGAGACCGCTCAAGACGATACCCGGGCGATGCACCAAGTCATTACCCGACGCATGAAGAGACTGTTGGCTGATCGAGACGTTATTCGAAGTGAAGTTGCTGAAACTGGTGGAAAGCTCAGCAAGTTTGCCTATCCACCTCAACTTATTGTTGTCGATGGTGGTTCACCACAAGTTGCTGCGGCGCAGCGCGCGCTCGATGAACTTGGTATTACTGATGTCGCATTGTGTGGTTTAGCAAAGCGACTCGAAGAGGTGTGGATGCCGGGGGATAAGGACCCATTGATTCTGCCGCGCACGAGCGAAGGAATGTACCTGTTGCAACGGATTCGAGATGAAGCGCATAGATTTGCTATCACCTTCCACCGCAGTCGGCGCTCGAAGGTGATGTTGGAATCGCTCTTGGATGAGATTCCACAATTGGGAGAAATCCGGCGAGCCGCACTCTTGGATCGATTTGGATCAGTTACTGCAATGCGTAAAGCTACTGCGGATGATTTAGCGGCTACGCCAGGTATTGGCGCCACCATCGCCGCGATTATCTACCAGCATCTACAAGCACTATCTACGCCTTCGGTAGATATGGAAACCGGCGAGATACTTGACAGCTAGTGGAGAATGCAGACTATGACGACAAAAGAGCTCTTGATTCTCACTGGAATGTCAGGTGCTGGGCGTTCTACCGCAGCCCACGCGCTAGAAGATTTGGGCTGGTATGTCGTTGATAATTTGCCACCGGCACTCCTTCCTCAGTTAGCGGATCAAACTTTGGATACCCATACATCACTGGCGGTCGTAGTTGATGTTCGTGGCGGAAAGTTCTTTGATGAATTAAGTAGCGCACTGGATGCACTTAAGAAGTTAAGCGTGCCTTACCGAATGCTTTTTCTCGATGCTACTGACCAGGCCTTAGTGCAGCGCTTTGAATCAACGCGTAGACCCCACCCCTTACAAGGGCCAGATCGAATAGTTGACGGAATCGCTCGAGAAAGAGCGAAGTTGGAAGAGATTCGTGCCCAAGCCGATGTTGTAATTGATTCATCTAACCTCAATGTTCATCAGTTGGAAAAACGTACCAGTGAGATTTTTGCAGCGGGAATGCTATCGAGCCTGCGCATCAACGTGCTTTCATTTGGATATAAGTACGGAATCCCAGTGGATTCTGATCTAGTACTCGATTGTAGATTCATACCAAATCCTCATTGGATTCCTGAATTACGACCACTTAACGGACTAGATGCACCAGTTTCAGAGAGAGTGCTAACAAGTGAAGGTGTCGCAGATTTCGTATCCAGCTATGTCAACGTGGTTCGCAAGATGATTCCTGGATATGCTCGCGAAGGAAAGAAGTATGTAACTATTGCGATTGGGTGCACTGGAGGAAAACATCGCTCTGTTGCCGTTGCCGAAGAGATAGCAAAGCAACTTGCGTCGGCGTCACCTGATCTTCAGATATCAGCACATGCAACACATCGCGATGTTGGGCGGGAATGAACTCTTCGAAAAAAGTAGTCGCACTAGGTGGTGGACATGGATTAGCCGCTACCTTGACTGCGCTTCGCCAATTCACCAATGAAATTACCGCCATCGTTACCGTTGCAGATAATGGCGGTTCCAGCGGCAGGCTGCGAGAAGAGTTTAAGATTGCACCACCCGGTGATTTAAGAATGGCGCTAGCTGCACTATGTGGTGATGATGAGTGGGGGCGCAGTTGGGCGCAAATCATGCAATATCGCTTCACTAGCGCTGGCGAACTCAATGGCCATGCAGTTGGCAATCTACTACTCGCAGCTTTATGGGATCGCGATGAAGATACCGTAGCCGGCCTAGACCGAGTTGGTGCACTTCTTAAAGTTGTAGGTCGAGTGTTACCGATGGCGGCGCAGGGAGTTGATATCGAAGCGACATTCGAAGATTCAGCTGGAACTCGAGTTGTACGTGGTCAAGTAGAGGTAGCGACCACAAGGGGACGCTTGAAAACTTTACGCATCCTTCCGGAGAATCCAGAAGCATGTAAAGAGTCTCTGGCAGCAATCGCTGATGCAGAGTGGATCACAATGGGTCCGGGCTCGTGGTTTTCAAGTGTGATTCCACATCTACTTGTGCCAGCGCAACGCGCAGCCCTGGTGGCATCGCCTGCGAAGAAAATTCTTTTGCTCAATCTGG
Organism: Streptomycetaceae bacterium; assembly: GCA_027483765.1. Taxonomy (GTDB): domain Bacteria; phylum Actinomycetota; class Actinomycetes; order Nanopelagicales; family Nanopelagicaceae; genus Planktophila. Next base: position 32,887 of record JAIXTW010000010.1, on the reverse strand, counting down.
ATTCCACCGATAAGTCGGCAGGGGAGTACGCCGGATATTCACCGTTGGAACATTTAAAAATTCTGAATGAGTATGCGCCGGATTTAAAGTTCGATCTCGTAGTTGCAGATACGTCAACTAGCGGCGGCGAAGAGTTGCAGCGTCATCTTTCAACCATAGGTTCAGAGTTTCTATCGGCCGATTTACGCAGTGAAAGCTCTCCTTTGCATCACGATGTGAATAAATTAGGTCAGCTTTTCGCACACATAGGCCGAGAAATACTGGTTGGATAACCCCATGGCAATGACCGCAGCAGTTAAGGACGAACTCAGTCGTCTCTCGGTAACAAAGCCGTGTTGTCGCAAGGCTGAAGTCTCCTCGTTATTACGTTTTGCCGGAGGTCTTCATATTGCCGCGGGCAAGGTTGTCATTGAGGTAGAACTCGATACATCACAGAGTGCTCGTCGACTTAAGAAAGATATCGCCGACATCTATGGCCATGACAGCGATCTCGCTGTTCTCTCATCGAGCGGGCTTCGTAAAGGCTCGCGCTATGTCGTTCGTGTTATCGAAGCAGGCGATGCCTTGGCCCGACAGACCGGACTCATTGATGCCAATGGTCGCCCAGTGCGCGGACTTCCGCCACAGGTAGTGGCAGCAAATGTCTGTGATGCCGAGGCCGCGTGGCGTGGAGCCTTTATTGCACATGGTTCTCTCACAGAACCTGGCCGATCATCTTCTCTTGAAATTACCTGCCCGGGACCAGAAGCGGCACTCGCTCTCGTTGGCGCAGCTCGTCGTCTTAGCATCGTAGCGAAAGCGCGAGAAGTGCGCGGAGTAGATCGCGTAGTGATTCGTGATGGCGATGCGATAGGTGTATTGCTTACTCGCTTGGGTGCACACGAGAGCGTTTTGGCATGGGAAGAACGTCGTATGCGCCGGGAAGTTCGCGCGACAGCTAATCGTCTTGCAAATTTTGATGATGCCAATTTGCGTCGATCTGCACGTGCCGCCGTTGCTGCGGCAGCGCGTGTGCAGCGAGCTATGGAGATTCTTGGAAGTGAAATTCCGGATCATCTCAAAGAGGCGGGAGAGCTACGCATTTCACATGGTCAAGCGAGCCTAGAAGAGTTGGGTTCACTTGCCACACCACCAATGACGAAAGATGCGATTGCAGGACGTATTCGTCGATTGCTCGCGATGGCCGATAAACGCGCCGGTGAGTTAGGAATTCCAGACACGGAAGCGGGATTGTCACCTGATTTATTAGGTGAATAATCGGTTAATGCGGCTCACGCTCACGCTGACAACCCGCGAGTAACTCATACGGCACTGGTAGAGTGCGCCCTAAGCCCCCAGCGTTGTGGCGTTAAAAATAGCCACCTTTATCTGGGGCATTTCACTATGTAGAAGAGGTTTCACATGATTAATGTCGGAATTAATGGTTTTGGACGTATTGGCCGCAACTTCTTTCGCGCCGCACTCACCAATCCAAATATCAATATTGTAGGTATCAACGATCTCACTGATAACGCCACATTGGCTCACCTGCTTAAGTACGACTCAATTTTGGGTCGCCTAGGACTTGAGGTCTCGCATACAGATGACACCATCACTGTCGGCGGAAAGACGATTGCGGTTTTTGCAGATCGCGATCCAGCGAATCTTCCATGGGCATCCGTAAAGGCAGATATCGTTATTGAATCAACTGGCCACTTCACAAAGGCGGCCGATGCTAAGAAGCACATCACAGCTGGCGCTAAGAAGGTCATCATTTCGGCACCCGCAACTGATGAAGACATCACCGTTGTCATGGGCGTCAACCACGACAAGTACGACCCAGCAAACCATCACGTGATTTCAAATGCATCATGTACCACTAACTGTCTTGCACCGATGGCAAAGGTTCTCCACGATAACTGGGGAATCGTCAAAGGCTTGATGACTACTATTCACGCTTATACAAATGACCAGGTCATTCTTGACTTCCCACATAAAGATCTTCGCCGCTCTAGAGCAGCAGCTACAAATATGATCCCAACATCAACCGGTGCGGCTAAGGCTATCTCCCTTGTTCTGCCTGAGCTCAAGGGAAAGCTTGATGGATACGCGATGCGTGTTCCAGTTCCGACCGGCTCTGCAACAGACCTCACCGTTGAGCTTGCAAAAGAAGCTACCGTGGCAGAAATCAATGCAGCCATGAAGGCAGCTTCCAATGGCGCCCTTAAGGGATTCCTTACTTACACCGAAGACCCAATCGTGTCATCTGACATCGTCACCGATCCATCATCATGTATTTTCGATTCTGGCCTTACCAAGGTAATTGGAAATCAAGTAAAGGTTGTTGGTTGGTATGACAATGAGTGGGGTTACTCAAACCGTCTAGTTGACTTGGTCGGATTCGTAGGTAAATCACTCTAATGACATCTTTGGTCGATCTAGATGTAGCTGGAAAGCGAGTATTTCTCCGTTGTGATCTAAACGTTCCGTTAAAGGATGGAAAGATTACAGATGACGGGCGAATCCGCGCTTCGCTTCCGACAATCAATCTGCTTCTTGAAAAGGGAGCAAGTGTTGTTATTGCAGCACATCTAGGTCGTCCCAAGGGTGAAGCAAAACCTGAACTTTCACTAGCTCCAGTTGCACTTCGCTTAGCTGAACTCCTTGCAAAGCCAGTGCAATTCATTCCTGCCGTAACCGGTGCTGATGTTTCGACAAAAGCTGCCGCTCTCAAGCCCGGTGAAGTTCTTCTCTTGGAGAACATTCGCTTTGAATCTGCGGAAACCTCTAAAGATGAGAGTGAACGCGCAGCCTTGGCTACAGAGCTCGCGGGGTTAGCTGATTTCTATGTCGGCGATGGGTTTGGTGCGGTCCACCGTAAACACGCATCGGTATTTGATCTTCCTCGATTACTTCCACATGCGGCCGGCACCTTGGTTTCGGCTGAGGTTGAGGTATTGAAAAAACTTACAGTGAATCCAGAGCGTCCATACGGCGTTGTACTTGGTGGATCAAAAGTTTCGGACAAGATCGGCGTGATTGCAAATCTGCTGGGCAAAGTAGATGTGATGGCAATTGGCGGCGGCATGCTCTTTACCTTCTTAGCAGCGCAAGGAAAAGAGATCGGTACATCACTTGTCGAACGGGATCTTGTTGACACAGTTCGTGGATTAATTAAGCAGGCGGAAGATTCAGGTGTGAAGTTATTGCTTCCTACGGATATCGTTGTTGCCCCAGCATTCTCAGCGGATGCAACCCCAACTCTGGTGAGTGCGGATGCAATTCCGCAAGACCAGATGGGACTCGATATCGGACCACAATCAGCGGCTGCATTCGCGGAAGCAATCAAGGGATGCAAAACTGTCTTTTGGAACGGCCCCATGGGTGTCTTTGAATTTCCAAACTTTGCTGCCGGGACAAAGGTCATCGCGCAGGCACTGACTGAAGTTTCTGGAATTTCAGTAGTAGGTGGTGGAGATTCTGCAGCAGCGGTGCGTGCACTTGGATTTGCCGATTCACAGTTTGGATATATCTCCACCGGTGGCGGCGCATCTCTTGAATACCTAGAAGGTAAAGAGTTGCCTGGCCTGACCGCACTTGATTTGTAATATTCGATACCAAAGGAGCATGACATGCGTAAACCGTTAATGGCTGGCAATTGGAAGATGAACCTCAATCACCTCGAGGCGATCGCCGTAGCTCAGAAACTTGTCTACTCTCTTGCTGATAAAGATTACGATGAAGTCGATATTGCGATTATCCCTCCATTTACAGATATCCGATCAATTCAAACAATGGTTGATGGCGATCGACTCCGACTCACTTACGGCGCGCAAGATCTTTCACCAGAAGCATCGGGTGCCTTTACCGGTGATATCTCAGCTTCCATGCTCGCAAAGCTTGGCTGCACCTATGTCATTGTTGGTCACTCTGAACGTCGCGCTATTCATAAGGAAGATGACGCTCTCGTCAATCGAAAGATTAGAGCCGCCCTTGCACACGAACTCACTCCAATCTTTTGCGTTGGCGAAGAGCTAGCGGTGCGTGAATCTGGCGCACATGTGTCACATGTAATCCGCCAGGTTCGTGCCGGACTCGAGGGCTTGCATAAGCCAGAGTTAAAGAAAATTGTTGTTGCATATGAACCTGTGTGGGCTATTGGCACCGGAAAGACAGCTACACCAGAAGATGCGCAAGAAGTATGCGCTGCTATTCGAGAAGAGATTGAACAGATTGGCTCGGCTGAGATTGCAGCCAATATGAGAATTCTTTACGGAGGATCTGTTAAATCTTCCAACGCCGCTGAAATCATGAAACAGCCAGATGTTGATGGAGCCCTCATTGGGGGAGCGAGCCTTGACCCAGAAGAGCTAGCAAAGATTGCGAAGTTCCACGCTCAGGCGTAATTCAAGAGATTTGCACCCGTTCAGGTATCCTGTACCCCTACCTTTAGAGGAGTTTTACCGTGGCATTAGCGCTATCAATCTTTCTAGTCATCACAAGTCTTCTGATGATTCTCTTAGTTCTCTTGCATAAGGGAAAAGGCTCAGGTTTATCTGATCTCTTCGGCGGCGGAATCTCATCCAGCTATGGTGGTTCATCAGTTGTTGAAAGAAATCTTGATCGCATCACAATCGTGGTTGGTGGCCTCTGGTTCGCCGGCGTTGTAGCTCTCTCACTTGTTTTGAAAGGTTAAGTAATGGCTAGTGCAATTCGTGGAAGTCGTGTCGGCGCTGGCCCAATGGGCGAAGCCGAGCGTGGAGATCAGATTGAACGCGCCACAGTTTCCTATTGGTGTGCAAATGGCCACGAAGTAAGGCCTTCCTTTGCAGTAGAAGAGACTGTCGTTATTCCAGCTGAATGGGATTGCCCAAAGTGTGGTCTTCCAGCAGGACGCGATAAGGCGAATCCGCCGTCGGCAGTAGTAAATATTCCTTACAAGACTCACCTTGCATATGTGAAAGAGCGCCGCACAGATAAAGAGGGCGAAAAGATTTTAGAAGATGCGCTCCGCAAATTACGCGGGGATGACATCGAGTAATTGAAAGTTACAAGGTCCTCGCGACAGCGAGAATCTGATCGATACCCGCTCCTCGGTTCTGTAAATGCAGCCGCAGTAGCGGGTATTTTCTTGTAGCTAAGGTGCGATTATCTCCGATAGCTTGCGCCATCAGCAGCGTGCGAAATGAAAAATCTTTACCTGGAATTGGGTAATCAGTTTCGGTTGCTCCGGTAATTTGTAAGAACGAACCGTTCTTCTGACCGCCCTTGTGAAACTGGCCGGTGGAGTGCAGGAATCTTGGGCCCCAACCAAATGAAGTAGGGCGACCTGATTTTTTGGCCAGTATCGACCGAAGCTCTGAGATTTTCACATCATCTGCTCGATCAAGATAAGCCATGATGGCGATATAGCCACCATCTTTTACATCTTCAATCAAGGTAGCTAGCGCATCTTTCAATGACTGACCATCTCCGAAGATTTCAACATCAGCATCAACTGTAGTCGGCGCTAGTTCTGGTACTTGGTTCGCCCACTCGGCAAGACAGGCAGAGGTCTGCTCCTTGGCTTCGGTGACGTTGGGTTGGTTGAAGGGATCAATTTTCAGCGCGACGCCAAGGAGAGCTGTAACCCATTCCCAGAAAATGAAGTGCGCACCAAGTGAACCCTCCACAATTAAGTCGGCGCTATTTCCGGAATACCCAACCGACAAGAAATTTCCCGATGTGGCACTACTTAAATTCTCAGAAACTATCGGTAGCCGCCCCACCGAATTCTTGCCAGTCGACTCGGCAATAAGTTGCTCTATCCAGTCAGATAGACCAGGCAGTTCGGAGTCTGCATCTGTAAAGGCAATGTATTGCTCAGTTTGAGTTGCAAAGAGGTATGCAGTATCTAGCGCCATTTGTGGTTGGTCTAGTAGTGAGAGCTTTTCGTCACTCGCTGCGCTAAGAATCGTGACGGCGGGAACTCCAGCTAAAGCAGCAGGAGTTAATCCAAATGCGCCAAGCACGCTAAATCTTCCACCTACCATCGGATCAGCGTTGATCACGGTGAACCCCTGGCTTCGAACCTCAGTATCTAAGGGGGAGCCAGGATCGGTGATGAAGAGAAAATGGTTTTTCGGATCAAGCCCTACACCTTTTATCGCCTCTTCCATGAATGAGCGTTGAGAAGTAGTTTCAATGGTCGAGCCAGATTTAGAACTGACAATAACCAGAGTTCGGCTCAGATCTCCAATAAGTGCATGTGCAACGTAGTTGGGATCCGTCGAATCGAAGATAAAAATTTCTTTCTTAAAGGTCTTTGAGATGACTTCGGGTCCGAGGGAGGAGCCACCCATACCGCAGAGAACGATGCGCGAGAGTGAAGAGAATTTCTCGCAGAGTGCAGCTAATTCAGGTAGCAACGCCCGAGAAGTATCGGGTAGGTCAACCCAATTTAATCGAAGCGCAGCTTCTGCCGCCGCCTTTGATCCCCAGGTCTGCGGATCCTTCTGAGCAATCTTCAGATGCGCCTTGGCAAGTGATCTATAAAGATCAGACTCTCGATCAACTTTTGCAAGTGCGCGACCTGATAATTTCATTTACCCAAGGACCTTCTTGATTCTCTCTAGAATTGCATCGGGTGTGAACCCAAATTCGGTAAAGAGTTTGTTTGCGGAGGCGGATGCTCCGAAGTGATCTAGTGAAATGATCACACCTTTATCGCCGACGTATTCGCGCCAGCCTTGAGCGATACCTGCCTCGATACTGACTCGTAGCGATGATGCTGGGAGTACCGATTCGCGATATGCCGATGTTTGCTCGTTAAACCATTCAAGACAAGGAGCACTTACTACGCGGGTAGCAACGCCATCTTTTTCCAACGCGATTTGTACATCAAGTGCGAGTGCGACCTCTGATCCGGTAGCCACGATGACGACGCGAGGTTGGGAGTTAGCCTCCTTCAATATGTAAGCACCTTGGTCGACGCCAGCAGCAGAGCCGTGCGTTGTTCGGTCGACGGTTCGTAGATTTTGACGAGAGAGCAGAATTCCTGCTGGCTTACGGCGGGTAAGAATTGAACGCCATGCCTGTGCAACCTCATTAGCATCGGCTGGACGGATGACAGCAAAGTTGGGAATCGCGCGTAGAGCAGCGAAGTGCTCGATCGGTTGATGGGTAGGTCCATCTTCGCCAAGACCAATGGAATCGTGGGTCCAGACAAAAGTTGATGGAATATCCATGAGGGCAGCTAAGCGAACGGCAGGCCGCATGTAATCACTAAATACCGCGAAGGTTCCACCGAAAGATTTAGTCAGACCGTGCAGCGAAATACCATTAAGTATTGAACCCATTGCATGTTCGCGGATACCGAAGTGAATAATGCGTCCATAAGGATCAGCGTTCTTCATCGCACTGGTTGCAGGCAAGAAGGAATTTCCACCTTCAATGCTGGTGTTATTGCTATCAGCTAGATCAGCAGATCCGCCCCAGAATTCAGGCAACACACGTGCTATTGCATTGATTACATGCCCTGAAGCTGCGCGAGTTGCTACATCTTTTCCTGCCTCAAATACCGGTAGGTCCTTATCCCAACCCGTTGGCAGCTCACCATTAACTAGTCGAGCTAGCAGATTCGCGCGGTCAGGGTTTGCAGATTTCCACGACGCAAATTTCTTATCCCATGCCTCGCGCGCAGCAGTTCCTCGATCCTTGACAGCTCTGACATGAGCGAACACATCTGCCGGCATTGCAAACTTTTCCTCAGGATTTAAACCTAGTTCAACTTTTGTAGCGGCAATCTCTTCATCGCCAAGGGCTGATCCATGAGACTTTGCAGTTCCACGAAGTTTTGGCGCCGGCCAAGCGATTACTGAGTGCATACGAATCAACGAAGGTTGTGCAGTATTACCTTTTGCTGCATGCATCGCTTTATCAAGTGCAACTAAATTAATGTTTCCATCTGCCAGAGCAGGCACCTCGTGCACATCCCAGCCGTAGGCACGGTAGCGCGCTGCGACATCTTCGGTAAATGCAACGTGCGTGTCACCTTCAATGGAGATGCGGTTATCGTCATAAATAACGTTGAGATTACCCAGCGCCTGGGTGCCGGCAAGAGATGATGCCTCGGCCGAAACGCCCTCTTGCAAATCGCCGTCCGAGCAGATTACCCAGATTGTGTGATCAAAAATTGATTGCCCCAGTGCAGCATCGGGATCAAGAAGTCCACGCTCATAGCGTGCAGCCATTGCGAAACCAACGGCAGTTGCAACGCCCGCGCCCAATGGACCGGTTGTCATTTCTACGCCGGCGGTGTGGCCATACTCAGGGTGTCCCGGAGTCAATGACTCGAAAGTTCTAAACGATTGCATATCTTCCATCTCTAGCCCATAGCCGCTAAAGAAGAGTTGTGTGTAGAGCGTCAGCGAAGAATGGCCGCAGGAGAGAATGAATCGATCACGTCCTAACCAATGAGGATTGGCGGGATCATGAACTAGATGCCGTTGAAAGAGGTTGTACGCAACTGGTGCAAGTGTCATGGCAGTGCCAGGGTGACCATTGCCCACCTTTTGAACTGCATCCATCGCCAATGCACGAGCATATGAAACTGCGCGATCATCGAGTTCGGTCCAACCGGCTATCTGTGTCATTTTTCTTCTCCTTATGCGGGTTTACGTACTACTGAAAGACGGGTTCTCCATGCGGCAATCCAAACGAGTACTGAGCCGAGCAGGTGCAGCGCTACTAATCCAATGGGTACTCCGAGGAAATACTGCAGGTAGCCGAAAGCTCCCTGCAATAGCGTCAAGATAAAAAATATTCGAAGCCAGCGTTTGGTTTCAAAGCGAAGATCTGCAGAGAAGTAGAAGAGTGCAGTAATGATTACCAAGAGCCATACCGCGGCGCTATGGAAACGAGTAATTGTTGTGATAGCGAAATCAAGTCGTGGAGCATCGACATCTCCGGCATGAGGTCCAGAACCGGTTACCAAAGTTCCAATAGCTATCGCGATAAATGTCAGAGTGATATGAATCAAGGAGATGCGTGAGATACGCACTTGCGTTGATGATGTTCGAACCTGCGGATGGTGACGACGCGAATGAAGCGAAGTAGCTGCGGCAATAAGAGCGATAGAGAGCAAAAAGTGCGAGGCCACTGCAAGCGGGTTAAGGTCAGTCAGCACGGTAATTCCACCGAGCAGACCTTGACCGAGGATTCCAAGGATCTGTGTTGCTGCCAAGAATCTCAGGTCGCGACGTCCACTACGTACAACTGCAACAACTGTTGCAAGTGCGGCGAAGAGAAGTGCGAAGGTCAGTAACCGATTTCCAAACTCAATCCATGCATGCAAAGCGCCCTCTGCTTGTCCTTCAACTGGCAGGTAGGAACCAGGAACGCATTCGGGCCATGTTGGACATCCGAGCCCGGAACCGGTCAGACGAACAGCGCCACCTGTAATTACCAACGCGCCTTGCAGGAAGAGAAGGAGTGCGGTGAGGGTCGGAAGTAGGCGGATTGCAACCTTTCCCGATTTGCTCATGTTGCGTAGCCTATGACCTAGAGATAGCTAGGACACGGCGCCTCGAGTGGCGGGGTCCAGCGAATTACGACACACTAGTGTTGTGAAAATCGATGACCTCAGCACCCGCGATGCTGTCGCGCGCTCGGTCCTGGAAAATGGTCCTTCGAGTGCGGTTGTACTCGGCGAGCGGTTGGGATTAACCCCGGCTGGAATTAGGCGTCACCTCGATCTTCTCATCGGCGATGGAATTCTTGAGGCTCGCGAGCCGCATGTCGCTCTCACTCGAGGACGTGGTCGCCCATCAAAAGTCTTTGTGATGACCGATTCTGGCCGGGAACAATTTGAGCATTCCTACGACGATCTTGCAGTTGCAGCCCTTAAGTTCATGTCCGCCCAAACTGGCGAACATCAAGTACAGGCATTTGCCGAATCACGCGCTGCAGATATTGAGCGCAAAGCTACCGTTGCCCTAGCAAAGTCAGCTAATAAATCTGAATCCCTAGCAACTTTCCTTACCGAACAAGGGTATGCGGCAAGTATTGAAGTTCACGCAAATGGAGAACAACTCTGTCAGCATCATTGCCCGATTGCGCACGTTGCTGCTGAGTTTCCTGCGCTATGCGAAGCTGAGACCGAGATTTTTTCAAAGATTTTAGGAACACATGTACAACGACTTGCAACTATCGCCCATGGCGATGGGGTCTGCACGACCTATATCCCAAAGTTCACATCACCAAAGAAAAACTCTGAAGTGAAGAAATCAAAAACTACCGCTGGAAAGGCACACTCATGACAACAGCACACCCAGAACTCGAAGGTCTTGGAAATTACGAGTACGGCTGGTCTGATACAACTGATGCTGGCTCAAATGCAAAGCGTGGTCTCAGCGAAGAAGTCGTCCGCGACATCAGCTCAAAGAAGTCCGAGCCACAGTGGATGCTAGACCTTCGCCTCAAGGGGCTCGATCTCTTCTACAAGAAGCCAATGCCATCCTGGGGTTCTGACCTTTCCGGTATTTTCTTTGACACCATCAAGTACTTCGTGCGCTCAACTGAGAAGCAAGCGACAACATGGGATGACCTTCCAGATGACATTAAAAATACCTACGACCGTCTAGGCATCCCAGAAGCAGAGAAGCAGCGCTTGGTCTCTGGTGTGGCTGCACAATATGAGTCAGAAGTTGTTTATCACTCGATTCGTGAAGACCTTGAGAAGCAGGGCGTTATCTTCCTTGATACAGATAGTGCGCTGAAGCTTCATCCAGAACTCTTTAAAGAGTATTTCGGAACTGTTATCCCGGTTGGAGACAATAAATTCGCTGCTCTGAATACCTCTGTTTGGTCGGGTGGGTCTTTTATTTATGTTCCAAAGGGTGTCCATGTGGATATTCCTTTGCAGGCATATTTCCGCATCAATACCGAGAATATGGGTCAGTTCGAACGCACGCTTATCATCGCTGACGAAGATTCCTACATTCACTATGTTGAAGGCTGTACAGCACCAATTTACAAATCAGATTCACTTCACTCTGCAGTTGTTGAAATCGTTGTGAAAAAGGGTGCACGCGTTCGCTATACAACTATTCAGAACTGGTCGAATAACGTGTATAACTTGGTAACAAAGCGTGCAACATGCGCTGAAGGTGCAACCATGGAGTGGGTCGATGGAAATATCGGCTCAAAGGTCACCATGAAATATCCAGCAGTCATGCTTATGGGTCCACATGCAAAGGGTGAGACTCTCTCACTCGCATTTGCAGGCCCAGGACAGCATCAAGACTCTGGCGCAAAGATGGTTCATGCTGCTCCGTATACATCGTCTTCAGTGATCTCCAAGTCAGTAGCCCGCGGAGGAGGTCGTACTTCCTATCGCGGTCTCGTGCAGGTGCAGGAAGGCGCTCATCATTCAGCGAGCACAGTCAAATGTGATGCGCTCTTGGTCGACACCATTTCACGTTCTGACACATATCCATATGTAGATATTCGCGAAGATGATGTCTCAATGGGTCACGAGGCAACTGTCTCGAAGATCTCAGATGATCAACTCTTCTACCTCATGTCACGCGGTCTTAACGAAGACGAAGCGATGGCGATGATTGTTCGTGGATTTATCGAACCTATCGCGCGTGAACTTCCAATGGAATACGCGCTAGAACTCAACCGCTTGATTGAACTTCAGATGGAAGGTGCTGTCGGATAATGACAACACTGCAATCTAATATCTTGGAGAAGCACACTCCAACTGGACGCGAAGAAGCGTGGCGTTTTACGCCGCTCAAGCGTCTTGGGGGAATGCATGATGGGACAGCTACGCCTGTTCTTCACAATTCACTCATCGCAAAGAGCGAACTCCCTAATGGAGTAACGCTTTCACACACGACAATTAAGTCGATTACTGAAACTGATGATGCAATCGTCAATCGAATTCGCGAGTTCACTGATCAAGGTACGTTGCTTCAGATTTCGGCTGATACCGAAGTTTCATCACCAATATTTCTAGGACGTACTCAAGGTGTCTTGGATAAGGCTGAGTTCGCTCGAGTGCTGATCAAAGTAGGTTCGCATGCAAAGGCAACGGTAATCATTGAAAATACTGGTGATACCCATATTGCCGAAGACTTGGAGATCCAGGTCGGACCTGGTGCCAACCTCACATTTATCTGTCTGCAAGAGTGGGGTTCCCAAACGATTCATGCTGGTCGCCATCACGCAACTGTTGATCGAGATGCATCGTTCAAATCAATCGTTGTCACAGTCGGTGGAAATCTCGTGCGATTACTTCCTACTGTTGATTTCATTGCACCGGGTGCTTCATGTGATTTATCTGGAGTTTATTTCGCAACTGCGGGACAATTCTTTGAACATCGTATGTTTGTTGATCACAAAGTTCCTCATGCAAAGTCTCGAGTCAATTACAAGGGAGCGCTTGCAGGGGATAAGGCACATACCGTCTGGATTGGCGACGTCTTTATTCGTGCGGCGGCCGAAGGCACAGATACCTACGAACTCAATCGAAACCTTCTACTTTCAGATGGCGCACGAGCAGATTCCGTACCTAATCTTGAGATTGAAACAGGCGAGATCGTGGGCGCCGGACACGCATCTACCACCGGCCGTTTCGATGATGAACAGCTCTTCTATCTCATGTCTCGTGGTATCAACATGGAAGATGCTCGCAGACTCGTGGTCCGTGGATTTTTCAATGAGATTGTCGCTGAGATCGGAATCGAAGAGATTCAAAATCGCATCATGACCCGCATTGATGAAGAGTTAGCGAAGGCTGGTAATTAAATGTCAGATCTTTCACTAGCCACCCTCGTAGAGGGAAAACCACAACGCATTGAAAAGAATGGCGAGTCAATCTGTGTCGCACGAGTGGGAACTGAAGTTTTTGCTATCGGTGATACCTGTAGCCACTCTGATGCATCACTTTCCGAGGGGGATGTAACAGGATTCAAGATTGAATGCTGGTTGCATGGAGCGGAATTTGATTTACGAACAGGGCAAGCCCTGACACCACCAGCTGTTGCACCAGTGAAGTCTTACCCAGTAACCATCGACGGAGACTCCGTCACGGTAGAAATGTAACGGAGATAGATATGAGTACTCTAGAAATTCGCGGACTGAAAGTATCTGTTGATACCGAGCAAGGCGCTATTGAAATTCTCAAAGGTGTAGATCTCACAATTAAATCAGGTGAGACACATGCAATTATGGGACCTAATGGTTCAGGTAAATCAACTCTTGCCTATTCGATTGCTGGTCACCCGAAGTACACAATCACCGGTGGAACGGTCACACTCGATGGGGCAGATGTACTCGAGATGACTGTTGATGAGCGCGCTAAGGCTGGGCTTTTTCTTGCGATGCAGTATCCAGTTGAAGTTCCGGGCGTATCAGTTTCAAACTTCCTGCGCACTGCAGCGACCGCACTTCGAGGAGAAGCTCCAAAACTCCGTGAGTGGGTTGGGGAAGTCAAGTCAGCTATGGAGTCACTGAAGATGGATGCATCTTTCGCCCAACGCAATGTGAACGAAGGCTTTTCTGGGGGCGAGAAGAAGCGCCACGAGATCATGCAACTCGAACTGCTTAAGCCTAAGTTTGCGATTCTCGATGAGACAGATTCAGGTCTCGATGTTGATGCTCTGCGCATTGTTTCCGAGGGGGTTGTTCGCGCGAAGGCGGCAAACAACCACGGTATTTTGCTCATCACTCACTACACAAGAATCTTGAAATACATCAAGCCTGATTTCGTACATGTATTTGCAAACGGCCGCATCGTTGAAGAAGGTGGCCCTGAGCTCGCAGATAAGCTCGAAGCGAATGGATATGCCGAGTACGTAAGCGCTTAATATGTCATTTAACGCATCAGTCAGCGCTCAGGATTTTCCAATTCTTACTCGGAAAATTCGCGATGATAAGCGCCTGGTCTATTTAGATTCCGGCGCAACAAGTCAGAAACCACATGTGGTTATTGATGCACAGAGCAATTTTTACCGAATGCAAAATGCTGCCGCTCATCGTGGTGCACATCAGTTGGCCGAAGAGGCGACAGATGCACTAGAGAACGCTCGACAGATAGTTGCCAATTTTCTCAACGCCCATCACGATGAGGTAGTTTTTACCAAAAGCGCTACCGAGTCTCTCAATCTTGTTGCTTACGCAATGGGAAATGCTGAGAAGGGCAATAGATTCCATCTGACCGCCGGCGATGGCATCGTTGTGACTGAGATGGAGCACCATGCCAATCTTATACCGTGGCAGCAGTTAGCGGCGCGAACCGGAGCTACGCTCTCTTGGTTTGAAGTAACCCCTGAAGGTCGCTTAGATCTTTCGAATATTGCCCAGGTCATTACTGATAAAACTAAAGTCGTTGCACTTACACACCAATCGAATGTTCTCGGAACGATTATTCCGCTACAAGAAATAGTGAAGCGTGCGCACGAAGTTGGTGCCGTCGTTGTCTTAGATGCCTGTCAATCTGTTCCACATATGCCAGTTGATGTGAAGGCTCTTGATATCGATTTTCTTGCCTTCTCCGGTCACAAGACGGTAGGACCTACTGGTATTGGTATTTTTTGGGGACGCAGAGAACTATTGGCCGAACTTCCTCCTTTCCTCACGGGTGGATCAATGATTGAAAATGTCACAATGACAGGTGCAACATGGGCACCTGCGCCTAAGAAATTTGAACCTGGTGTTCCCAGCATGGCGCAAGCGGTAGGACTTGGAGCAGCACTTACCTATCTGACCGATATCGGTATGAACAACATTCACGAACATGAGCTCTCCCTTACTAAATATTTACTGAAAGAGTTTGAAGCGATTGAAGGACTTACAGTGATTGGGCCACGTGATATGAATATGCGTGGGGGATCGGTCTCATTTACTGTCGGGGATATTCATCCGCATGATGTGGGTCAGTATCTTGATAGCCAAGGAATTGCAGTACGTACTGGCCATCACTGCGCTTGGCCACTTGCTCGCAAAATGGGCGTTCCTGCAAGTACGCGGGCTTCGTTCTACCTTTACAACACTCAAGATGATCTCGATGCGCTGGTTACGGGTATCCGTGGTGCTCAGAAATATTTCGGATAGTTATGCAATTAGATAACCTCTATCAGGAAGTGATTTTAGATCACTATAAGAATCCTCAGCATAAGAAACTCAATCCGGTTTATGACGCACAGGTTCATCACATCAATCCAAGTTGCGGCGACGAGATCACGCTCAACGTGAGCCTTGATGCCGGAATGGTGAAAGAGGTCTCGTGGGACGGTGTTGGGTGTTCTATCTCGCAGGCCAGCGCCTCAATTCTTACCGACTTGCTGATCGGAAAATCTCTAGCGCAAGCCCAAGAAATCTCAGATGCCTTTATGCAATTGATGCAGAGCAAAGGGACAGAATCTGGCAATGCTGACCTGCTAGAAGATGCAGTTGCCCTAGCCGGGGTGTCGCAGTATCCGGCTCGCATTAAATGCGCGCTCTTAGGTTGGATGGCCTTCAAAGACGCCTCAGTTCAAGCTCTTGCCAAGAATTCATAAAAAGAAAGTAGGATGCACTCATGGTTGCTAAGTTAGAAGATGTAAGTGAAGCGATGAAGGATGTGGTTGACCCTGAGCTCGGAATCAATGTTGTTGATTTAGGACTCATCTACGACATCATGGTCGATGACAATAACATTGCGGTCATCAACATGACTCTCACATCAGCAGCCTGCCCACTTCAGGATGTTATTGAAGATCAGACTCGACAGGCGCTTGCACCGTTTACCGACGATGTGAAAATCAATTGGGTGTGGATGCCGCCATGGGGTCCAGATAAAATTACCGATGATGGCAGAGAACAACTGCGCGCTCTCGGTTTCACCGTTTAGTTTTTCATGTCCCAACACGCAGTCTGGATGA
Source organism: Streptomycetaceae bacterium (assembly GCA_027483765.1). GTDB lineage: Bacteria > Actinomycetota > Actinomycetes > Nanopelagicales > Nanopelagicaceae > Planktophila. Next base: position 16,997 of record JAIXTW010000010.1, on the reverse strand, counting down.
CCTTTCGGTCTATGACTGCCGACCCTTCGGTGAAGTCACAGAAACTCAAACCTGGCACCATCAAGCGCATCGCTTCTTACGGAGCACCATATAAGAAGCAGATCGGGTTCTTTCTTCTCACAGTAGTGATTGAAGCCGCATTGGTGATTAGTGGTCCACTTCTTCTACGAGAGCTGATCGATAAGGGTGTCGTTCCAAAAGATCCTGGGCTCGTTACTAAGCTAGCTCTATTGGTAGGTCTGTTAGCAGTCGTTGACGCACTCTTTAACATTATCGGTCGTTGGTACTCGGCTCGAATTGGTGAAGGTCTCATTTACGATCTTCGTTCCGAGGTCTTCGCACACGTGCAGCGACAATCAATTGCATTCTTTACCCGAACACAGACGGGCGCACTGATTTCTCGAATTAATTCCGACGTCATGGGGGCGCAACAAGCGTTTACCGGCACTCTCTCCGGGGTGGTGAGCAATGTTGTGTCGCTCGTTCTCGTGGTAACAGCAATGCTGATCCTTTCTTGGCAAATCACACTTGTTTCCCTGCTGCTCCTTCCGCTCTTCCTATTGCCAACAAAGTGGGTGGGCAAACGTATTCAAGCCCTCACCCGTGAGGCTTTCAATCTCAACGCAACGATGTCTAGCACTATGACCGAGCGCTTTAATGTTTCCGGCGCTCTTTTGGTCTCGCTCTATGGCAAACCTGCCAAGGAAGAGAGTTTCTTTAGAACTCGCGCACGCAAGGTCGCCGATATCGGGATCCAGACAGCGATGCTCAATCGAATCTTCTTTGTGGGAATCACTAGCGTGGCTGCCGTTGCAACTGCCTTCGCCTATGGAATCGGAGGCAACCTTGCAATAGATGGCGCGATTACCGTCGGCACTCTGCTCGCCATCACAGCTTTATTGGCTCGTCTCTATGGCCCGCTTACTGCGTTATCTAATGTTCGAATTGATGTGATGACAGCGCTCGTTTCATTTGAACGAGTTTTTGAAGTTCTAGATCTGCATCCGATGATCATCAATCGCCCGAATGCACAGCCACTGACCAAAAAGGATTTGAGCATTGAGTTCAAGAGCGTCGCATTCTCGTATCCAAACGCAGAGGAGATTTCGCTGGCATCACTTGAGTCCGTTGCCAAAGCAGAGACAGTGGATAGCGGGGAAGTGTTAAAGGGAATCTCCTTTACTGCTCCAGCAGGCTCGCTCACTGCAATCGTTGGTCCATCGGGGGCAGGAAAGACAACCATGAGCGCCCTGCTGCCAAGACTTTATGATGTGACGTCTGGAAATATTTTTATCGATGATCACGATATTCGTGACTACACAGTGCAATCACTGCGAGATTCGATCGGTGTTGTGATGCAAGATGCCCATCTCTTCCATGAAACTATCGCTGAAAATCTGAGATATGCCAAAGCTGATGCCACTGAAGAAGAGATGACGGAAGCATGCAAAGCCGCACAAATATGGGATTTGATTTCATCTCTTCCAAACGGATTCGACACTATGGTGGGAGAGCGCGGTCATCGACTTTCCGGTGGTGAGAAACAAAGAATGGCCATTGCACGACTTCTATTGAAAGCTCCGGCAATCGTTATCTTGGATGAAGCCACCGCACATCTCGACTCTGAAAATGAAGACTTAGTTCAGGAGGCGTTACGTCATGCCCTTCGGGGGCGAACTTCGATCGTCATTGCACATAGATTAAGTACCGTTATGCAAGCTGATCAGATTCTCGTTCTGGAAAAAGGGTTGATTGTCGAGCGCGGAACCCATGAAGAGTTAATTCAAGGAGCCGGTCTTTACTCTGATCTGTTTGCTCGCCAAGACCTCACGGCGAATGAGAAACCTGCCGTAACCGACTAGCCCTCCGAAGAAAATCCATTGCAGGGCATAAGCCATATGTGGTCCATCAGAAAGTTCAGGAAGCTCCGCCGGAACGCTCGGAGTTAATTCTGGGCTCGAGCCCGAGAGTAGATCCAAGTAGAAGTCTTCACTGGTACTTCCTAATTGTGCATTCGCTTTGGAGATCAATCCGGTATCGGAGTTGGTTGGAATTGCAAAGAATGAACCTCGAGGAAGAGAGGTATCGAGTCGCAATCGACCAGATATCTCGACTTCACCAATTGGAAGTGTCGGCAAGGTAGGTCTGGTCTGTGCATTCTTGCCCGCTTGCACCCATCCACAATCCACCCAGAAGCTTCTTCCATTCACATCATCGAACTTAGTTAATAGTTCAAAACCGTATTTGCCTTCAAAGTAGCGATTTCGAAGAAGTATCTGCTGGCTTGCATCAAATTTTCCGCGTGATGTAACTGGCTGCCACTCATGGCTCTCTGGGTTCTGTTGAACAGAAGCTAATGCGACTGGACTCATGACGGAGTGCTTTTCAATGATGTTGTTACGTTGGTGTCTGGCAACTCCTCGGTCATACTGCCATTGAGCGGCCCACAGACATGATGCAATAAGAATGAGAGCGACTAGCGACTTGAGGTAGGCAAATTTTTCGCGGGTCTTTGTACTACTCAATTCCTCGCGGCCTCTTCTTAAGAATCGCTGCTCCTGGAATCACTGTCTCACGACCGGCATTTGCCACCACGACTGCGATATATGGAAGAACTACTGCGCCAAGGAGTGCAAACCAGCGGTAGGGACTAGGCAGCACCACGGTCAAAATAAAACACGCGGTGCGAACCATCATCGAGAAAAAATATCTACGTTGTCTCGCGCTTTGATCTTTAGAAAGGGCGGTAGACGCGCTAGTAATATCGAAAGCAGCATCTTCTTTAGCCATAGGCCAACAGTAGGGTAGTTTTCTCTCATGAGCGAGCCGACCTCCATCGCATTAGTGACCGGGGGCAATCGCGGGATCGGCCTTGCAATCGCTACTGCGCTCAAGGATGCAGGTCATCGAGTTGTTATTACCTACCGCAACGGCACGCCGCCAGCCGGTTTTGATGCCGTGCAGATGGACGTCACCGACGCGACAAGTGTCGACACCGCATTTACTAAAGTTGAAAATGAGATAGGACTGCCAGAAATCATTGTGGCTAACGCAGGCATAACGAAAGACACACTCGTTCTTCGGATGACTGACGAGGATTTTGAAAGTGTTATCGATGCGAATCTCACTGGCGCATTTCGTGTTTCCAAGCGAGCCACAAAAGGACTACTTAAATTAAGAGGTGGCCGTCTTATATTTATTGGCTCTGTTGTGGGTGGGGTAGGAGCGGCTGGACAAGTTAATTACTCAGCATCGAAATCGGGCTTAGTAGGAATGGCGCGATCTTTTGCGCGCGAACTAGGATCACGTGGCATTACTGCCAACGTCATCGCTCCTGGATTTGTTGAGACAGATATGACGGCTGAATTGGATGAGAAACGGCGGGGCGAGATCGCAGCCAATGTTCCGCTGGGTCGATTCTGCTCTCCAGAAGAAATTGCAAATGTGGTGGCATTTATTGCATCACCAAAGGCAAGTTATATCACCGGTGCCATCATTCCAGTCGATGGCGGACTTGGAATGGGGCATTAACCATGGGAATTTTATCGGGCAAGAATATTTTGGTAACGGGTGTCCTTACTGATAGTTCGATCGCCTTCCATATCGCCCGCCTTGCGCAAGAAGAGGGCGCGCAAGTAATCCTTACTGGTTTCGGTCGCGGATTAAGTCTGACAACTCGAATCGCAGGACGACTACCGGAAACAGCACCCATCATCGAACTTGATGTTACCAACCAAGAGCATTTGGACTCGCTCGCAGATCAAGTGCGCGCCCATGTTCCACACCTAGATGGTGTTGTCCACTCCATTGGATTCGCACCTGAAACAGCGCTCGGTGGAAACTTTCTCAATACTGCATGGGAAGATGTAGCGACAGCTGTTCAGGTCTCTGCCTACTCATTGAAATCTTTGACGATGGCATGTCACCCATTGTTTAAAGATGGTGCTTCAGTTGTTGGACTTGATTTTGACGCACAAGTTGCTTGGCCAAAGTACGACTGGATGGGAGTCGCTAAGGCGGCGCTAGAGTCAACATCACGGTACTTAGCTCGTGATCTTGGTAAAGATAATGTTCGAATCAATTTGATTGCAGCTGGTCCTATTAAGACGATCGCAGCGAAGTCGATTCCTGGCTTTTCTGAGTTTGAAAACGTCTGGAATGACCGAAGCCCGCTCTTTTGGGATGTGGCAGATCCGGTACCTGCCGCAAAGGGTGCGGTAGCACTTTTAAGCGATTGGTTTCCAAAGACAACCGGCGAGATTATTCATGTTGATGGTGGCCTACACGCTATGGGTTAAAGCCCATTTCACGCGCGGATTTTTCTATTTGCTGGCGCCCGGGTAGTCTTGGGCCCAGACCAGTAGCCCCGGCTGCTGCAAGAGGAGCTCACCGCTCCCACCTCTACTGCTTCGGCGGATTGGTTTGTCGGAAGTACTTCTAGTTCGCTAGATATACATCCCTATGCGGTGCGCGATTTCTGCGGCAACTTGGATACACAAGTGAACCGAACATAGGAGCAGAAATCACAACAGAACCTCGCATTAATGACCGTATCCGCACACCCCAAATTCGTCTCATCAATTACACCGGTGAACAAGTTGGAGTTGTAGATATCGAAGCAGCGCTAGCTATGGCAGATGAAATCGGACTCGATCTCGTAGAGATTGCACCCGAAGCTAATCCGCCAGTCTGCAAAATCATGGACTTTGGAAAGTACAAGTACGAGATTGCGCAGAAAGCTCGCGAAGCACGTCAGAACCAGACCCACATTGTGGTGAAGGAAGTGCGATTGACGCCAAAGATTGAGAATCACGATTACGAGACTAAGCGCTCGTCGGTCGAGAAATTTCTTAAGGGTGGCGACAAGGTGAAGATTACGATGAAGTTCCGTGGCCGTGAACAAACACGTCCAGAGCTCGGATTCAAGCTCTTGCAACGTCTTGCAGAAGATGTAAAAGAGATTGCTTTCGTTGAGTTTGCCCCTAAGCAAGAGGGCCGACAGATGACGATGGTGTTGGGTCCGACGAAGAAGAAGACCGAAGTTGTAGCAGAGCAGAAGGCGGCGAAAGCTGCGAAGGAAAAGGCAGCCGAAGAAGCTGCACAGTAGTTTTACTCACGACGACGTAACAGGAGATAAGAAATGCCAAAGATGAAAACCCACAGTGGTGCGAAGAAGACCTTCCGCGTCACAGGTACCGGAAAGATCATGCACGAGCGTGCAGGCAAGCGCCACCTTTTGGAGAACAAGTCATCACGCGTTACTCGTCGTTTGAGTCAAGAGTCATCAGCAAAGTCAACCGTCACAATGACAGCCAAGCGCATGCTTGGTTTGAAGTAAGGGAGCGCCACTAAATGAGAGTCAAGCGCGGAGTACATGCAGCTAAAAAGCGTCGCACAACCCTCGAACGTGCCAGCGGATATCGCGGACAACGTTCACGTCTTTTCACAAAGGCGAAGGAGCAAGTTACGCACTCAATGGTTTATGCCTTCAACGATCGTAAAGATAAGAAGGGTGATTTCCGTCAGCTTTGGATTCAGCGTATTAACGCTGCTGCTCGCGAGAACGGAATGACATACAACCGCTTCATCCAAGGGCTTAAGGCTTCTGGATTAGAGGTAGATCGTCGCGTTCTTTCAGATATCGCAACGAATGACCCAGCAGCATTTAAAGTTCTTGTCGACGTTGCTCGTAAGAACCTTCCAGCTGCGTAAGTTCATTTAAAGAAAACATTTATACAACCAATGATTGAGAGCCTTCATTCGCCGCATATCGCGCGAGTGAAGGCTCTTATTGGTTCTAAGGGTGCAAAGGAACGACGCGAGCAGGGACTCTTCGTCGCCGAAGGACTGCAATGTGCCCGAGAAGCGCTGGCTGCAAAATCTGGCCCTGAGATTAAAATTCTCTATGCGACCGAGAGCGGGCTGGCTAAAGTCGCTGAACTAAATTTAGATGCTATTGAAATCGTGGAGGTCTCAGAGGCCGTTCTAAAAGCGATGTCAGATACCGTTTCGCCACAAGGTTTGATTTCACTCTGCTATTCACCAGAACACAAGTTTTCTGAGCTAAAACTTACTGGGCACTCTCAGATCATTTATCTTCATGAGATTCAAGACCCAGGAAATGCCGGCACGATTCTTCGCACCGCAGATGCGATGGGCATTTCTGCAGTAGTTACCTCTCCAAATTCAGTAGATATGTTCTCGCCTAAAGTAGTGCGATCTACAGCAGGTTCGCTCTGGAATATCCCGGTATATGAGGGAATCACATTTGAAGAATTGGATGCACAATTTCCGCAGACGATGAAGATTCTCCTTTCCTCACATGCATCGACTTCGATTCTGGATCTGAAGATTTCGGGGGATTGCATTGCAATCTTCGGCAATGAAGCGCGTGGTCTATCTGCCGCCGAACTGAGTGGGTCAGTCACTGAGGTAACTATTCCGATGGCCGGAAATGCGGAAAGTCTCAATTTATCGGCAGCGGCTTCAATCGTAATGTTCACCCTTTCTTCGAAGGTCGCGGGATAGAATTCGGCCCATGAGTCCGGCAGATGTAGCATCATGGATAAGCGATGCCCGGGCAGCTTTTCTTGCAAGCCAAGACCTCGATCAATTAAAGGCAGCACGCCTTGCCCATGCCGGAGATAAATCTCCAATCGCTCTCGCCAGTCGAGCTCTAGGCACGCTACCGCCAGATCAAAAGGCGAGCGTCGGAAAGTTAATCGGTGAAGCAAAGGCGGAGATCGCAGATGCGCTGGCGGCGCAGAGTGCAAAGTTAGAGGCCGAACGAGATTCTAAGGTTTTGCTAGAAGAGATAGTTGATATCACTCTGCCTGTTCGACGAGCTCATCGGGGAGGGCTCCATCCGATTTCGATTATTAAGAATGAGATTTCCGATTTCTTTATTGAACAAGGCTTTAGCGTGGAAGAAGGCCCAGAGCTTGAATCTGGTTGGCTTAATTTCGATTCGCTCAATATTCCTGCAGATCACCCGGCGCGGACGATGCAAGATACCTTCTTTATCGAACCGATTGAATCTGGCCTTGTATTAAGAACACACACCTCTCCAGTCCAGATTCGCACGATGCTTTCTCAAGAACCACCAATCTATGTCATCTGCCCTGGTCGAACATTTCGCGCAGATGAACTCGATGCGACACACAGCCCAGTCTTTCATCAGGTAGAAGGCCTGGTAGTCGATAAGGGAATAACGATGGCCCACTTAAAGGGCACTCTTGATAATTTTGCTCGTCATATGTTTGGCCCAGATGTAACAACGCGTCTGCGCCCGTCATTCTTTCCATTTACCGAACCAAGTGCTGAAGTAGATATCTTCTTTAACAATCGTTGGATTGAATGGGGCGGCTGCGGAATGGTTAATCCGAAAGTGCTAGCAACATGTGGCATCGACACCGAGATCTACACCGGTTTTGCATTCGGAATGGGTCTGGAACGTACGCTTATGGTGCGACATGGAATTACAGATATGCATGACATCGTCGAAGGCGATCTTCGATTCACTCGTCAATTCGGGGTGGGGCTCTAAATGCGCGCACCTTTATCGTGGATCAAAGAGTTTGTAGAGATTCCTGAATCAATTACGGCGGATCAGATTTCAGATGCCCTGATTCGGGTTGGTTTTGAAGTCGAAGAGATTATTTACCAAGGCGCCGATCTCACTGGCCCCTTGGTTTTTGCCAAAGTATTGAGCATTGAAGAGATTACTGAATTCAAAAAGCCAATTCGCTATGTCGGTCTCGATTGCGGCGAGAAAGAGACTCGCTATGTAATCTGTGGAGCTACAAACTTTGTTGTGGGGGACTTGATTGTCGCCGCGCTACCGGGAGCCGTACTCCCAGGTGATTTTGCAATTGGGTCTCGTGAAACCTATGGAAAAGTCTCGAACGGAATGATCTGTTCGGCGCGCGAGCTTGGACTAGGTGATGACCACTCCGGAATCATGACATTCGCCCAAGACACGGTAACCATTGGGGCAGATGCGATTGAAGGTTTGATGATCAACGATGTCATCTTTGATATCGCGGTAAATCCGGATCGTGGCTATGCCCTAAGCATTCGTGGAGTTGCCCGTGAAGTAGCGGGTGCACTCGGTCTTGCTTTCACTGATCCCGTGGATTCTCTTCGAAATATTTCTTTTGCCGACACTGGAACAGGCGTGAAAGCAAAGATCGAAGATTACGCAACTGCATCTGTCTTCTACCTACGCACCCTTTCAAACTTTGATCCAACAGCGACAACGCCCATCTGGATGCGTAGACGGATTGAGAAGATGGGAATGCGTTCGATTTCTCTGGTTGTTGATGTGACAAACTATGTAATGCTCGAGCTCGGTCAACCACTTCATGCATTTGATGCAGCGAAGGTAAAGGGTGGCTTAACAATCAAGCGAGCCGGCAAGGCGCAACCGTTCACCACTCTCGATGGGCAAGTTCGTCAGCTCGACCCCGATGATTTGATGGTCTGCGATGAAACGCAACCCCTTGCACTGGCTGGAACTATGGGAGGAGCATCTTCTGAAATTTCTGAGACCACAACAGAGATAGCACTCGAGGCGGTTCGTTTCGATCCCACATGTGTTGCTAAGAATTCACGTCGCCATAAACTCTCATCGGAAGCCTCTCGTCGATTAGAGCGAAGCGTGGACCCTTCACTAGCTCAGTATGCGTCAGCGCGATTTGTTCAGCTCTTAACCGAGAATAGTTCGGCAACTCATGTTGCCACTGTTATCGATGGCGAACCTCGTTTCTCACCTTCCTTGAAGGTGGATCCTTCCTATATTTCTCGCATCATCGGAATTGAAATTGCACCGGCTGAGATTGTTGGAATCCTAAAGACCATTGGATGCGTAGTTAATGAGAAGACCTTCGAAGTTCAACCCCCTTCTTGGCGCGCTGATTTATTGACACAAGCGGACTTCACAGAAGAAGTGGCGCGCATGATTGGCTATGACAAGATTCCTTCAATTCTTCCGCCACGACCAAAGCACGCTTCACTAACTCCTGCGCAGAAGCGTCGTCGAGCGATATCAACCATGCTGGCAAGTCGTGGCTTGGCAGAAGTGCAGACCTTCCCATTTACCAATCAGCAGACAATTGATTCGCTAGGATTCTTAGGCGAGCGTGCTTCCACATATCGAATAGCTAATCCAATGTCAGAAGAATTTCCTCTGATGCGAGTTCACCTGGTGCCAGGGCTACTTGAAGTTGCGCAGCGTAATATCAGTAGAGGCGCGAAAGATTTTGCAATCTTTGAGATGGGTTCAATCTTCCGAAGTTCCCAAAAATTAGTGCCGATGATCTCGCCAGAACTTGGGAAGAAGCCCAACGCAGAAGTCATTCAATCGATTTACGCAAGCCTCCCACCACAGGCGTTTCACGTTGCCGGTCTATTGGTGGGTAGGGTTGAAGATGAGGATTGGCAGGGTAAATCTCGTTCCTACACCTGGCAAGATGCAATTGCTTATGCCCAGGATATTCTGCAGCTCTGTAACCTGTCTTGGACTGTTAAGCGCTCTGATTTAGCGCCATGGCATCCTGGTCGGTGTGCCGAATTAATCATTGATGGAAAACCTGTTGCGCATGCCGGTGAACTCCACCCGCGAATCGTGGAAATGTATGGTTTACCAGAACGTTCATCCGCTTTTGCGGTAGCTCTCAATGCGCTACCCGATTCACCTTTAGTTCGCCCCTCTACTGTGGGCACGATGCCGGCGGCGCTGCAGGATGTGGCGCTCATCGTCGATTCATCTGTGACTGCCGCTGAAGTTGAGGCCGCGCTACGCGAGGGAGCGGGCGAACTCCTGGAATCGCTGTCGCTCTTCGATCGCTATGACAAATTAGGTGACGGCAAAATTTCATTGGCGTTCTCTTTAGTCTTCCGAGCGGCAGATCGCACGCTCACTGGGGCCGAAGTTAGCGAGCTACGCGATGCGGCGGTTAAGTCAGCTGCGAAAGCCACCGGGGCCATACTTCGTACTGCATAAATATGCAATATGATGCATAAATATGCTATGATTCGATTATGAACACTGGAGTAATTGGCGGAAGCGGATACGCTGGGGGAGAGCTCCTACGTCTTCTCGCTGGCCACCCACACTGTAAGGTCTCGGTTATTTCGGCCCACTCCAATTCCGGAGAGTCAGTTACTTCGGTTCACCCACAGCTGGGGAGCTATGGCAATCAGAAGTTCATTTCGTTTACACCCGAAGCATTCGCGCAGTGTGAGCTCATCTTTCTCGCACTACCGCACGGAGAATCAGCCAAGATAGTGTCGCAGTTATCAAAGAATGTGAAGATTGTTGATCTTGGCGCGGACTTTAGACTCGTAGATTCAGCTAAGTGGGAGAAGTACTACGAAGGTACACATGCGGGTACTTGGACGTATGGTCTAGCTGATATTGCATTCTTTAAGAAAGAAGTTTCACAATCGCAGCGGGTGGCAAATCCTGGATGTTATGCAACAGCAATCGCACTCGGTGCAGCACCAGCGGCGAAGTTGGCCGATCTTTCAGATTGCGTTGTCGTCGCAGCGTCGGGAACGACGGGAGCGGGCAGAAGTGCAAAAGTGAGCCTGCTTGCGAGTGAAGTTTCCGGGTCGCTTACATCGTACAAATTTGGCGGTGTCCACCAACATACGCCTGAGATTGAGCAATCTTTGACCACAGTCTCTGGGCAGTCGGTCGCGATTTCCTTTACGCCAATCTTGGCACCGATGCCACGAGGAATTCTTGCGACAATCACCGCCAAAGTTTTGCAACCGCTGTCAACGCAGAGCGCTCATGAGATCTACTCAAATTACTTTATTGATTCACCCTTCGTCACCGTGTTGCCTCCGGGAGTTATGCCTAAGACAGCTTCGGTACTCGGCTCAAATAAAGTTCAGATGCAGGTAGCAGTTGATGAACATACCTCGCGTCTTATCATTTCTGTCGCTATTGATAATTTAGGCAAAGGTGCTGCCGGGCAAGCGGTGCAGAACGCAAACATCATGTGTGGTTTTGCCGAAACTGATGGACTGGATTTCGATGGGATAGGCGCATGATTGTCGTAAAGTTCGGCGGCCATGCCATGACAGATTCTCATGGTGAGTTCGCCCAAGCGATTGCAGATGCAACATCGGAGGGCGTTGAAATAGTGATTGTTCATGGGGGCGGTCCGCAGATTGGAGCGGCGCTTGAAAAAGCTGGACTACCGACTGAATTTGTTGGAGGTTTTCGTGTTACGACGCCAGAAGTCTTCGCTGTTGTCGAGCGGGTATTAGCGAAAGAAATCGGCCCTGCCGTGGCGCATTCGTTAGCGGGTAAGGGAATTAACGCAATAGCTTTATCAGGCAGAGATTCAAAGACGCTGGTGGCCGAACAACTCACAACGCTCGTCGACGGAACACCAGTGAATCTCGGTCGAGTTGGAACTATCTTCGCCGTAAATCCAGCTGAGATTAAGAATTTAATCGCGGGTGGCTACCTACCGGTGATTTCTCCCATCGCAACCGATGCTGACGGAGTCGATGGTTTTAACATCAATGCAGATCTTGCCGCCGCCGCAATCGCAGGAGCGCTATCGGCACAGTGGCTCATCATCATGACCGATGTGCCGGGCATCTATAGAAACTGGCCAGATAAAGACTCGTTGATTTCAGAAATCTCAGTGGCGGAGTTGCAATCCATCAAAGCAACCTTCACTGAAGGTATGGCACCTAAGGTGCAATCGTGTCTTGACGCAATCAATGCTGGAGCAAACGCCGTGAGAATTATTGATGGGACTAACCCAGAGGCGCTAAAGAACGCGCTCTTGGGTGTAGGCGGAACCCTGGTGGTTGCATGAAACGGTGGAGCAACGCACTTCAAGATAACTATGGAACACCAACGATCGAACTGGTTTCCGGAAAAGGCTCCTATGTCAAGGACCTAGATGGCACTTTGTATTTGGATTTCTTAGCGGGAATCGCCACAAACGTTCTGGGGCATGCTCATCCTGCAATCGTTAAAGCGGTAACAAAGCAGGTCTCGGTTTTAGGGCACGTAAGCAATTTCTACGCTCATCCAAATGTGTTAGAACTCGCTGAGAAGTTGCAGAAAATGACCGGCGATAAATCAGCTCGTGTCTTTTTCTGTAACTCGGGTGCGGAAGCGAATGAAGCTGCGCTGAAGTTAAGTCGTCGTACCGGTAGAAGTCGCATTGTTGCAACACGCGAAGCTTTCCACGGAAGAACTATGGGTTCTTTATCCTTAACCGGACAGCCATCTAAGCGAGATCCATTCAAACCACTATTAGGTGGCGTGGTCCATGTTCCCTTTGGTGATTCACGTGCGATGAAGAAGAAGATAAACAAACGCACTGCCATGGTTATCGTTGAACCAATCATGGGTGAAGCTGGCGTAATAGTTCCACCTGCTGATTACCTGCAAAATTTACGTCAGTACTGTGACGAATCGGGAGCGCTCTTAGTTTTTGACTGTGTGCAGACTGGAATTGGACGTACCGGAGATTGGTTCGGGTATGAATACTCCGGAGTTAAGCCCGATGTCATTACCCTGGCAAAGGGGCTGGGGGGAGGACTACCGCTGGGAGCAATGATTGCAATCGGTCCGGCATCACACCTCTTTCAAGCTGGAGATCACGGCTCGACCTTTGGTGGTAATCCAATCGCAACCGCGGCTGCTCTGGCGGTACTTTCTTCGATTGAGAAAGAGAAGATACTGCCCAATGTGAATGAACTTAGTTCATTTTTATTTACCGAGATTTCGCTCATCCCTGGAGTGATTGAAGTAAGAGGTGCAGGTTTACTTATTGGCATCGAGCTCGAAAAACCAGTTGCGAAGGATTTGGTTAAGAAGTGCCAGGAGTTAGGACTTCTTATTAATGCACCTGGAAACACCGTGATTCGAATTGCGCCGGCGCTTAATATCTCAATGCGCGATGCCAAGAAGTTCGTTTCAATCTTCGCTGCCGCGCTGAAGGAGGTCGGCAATGTCTAGCGTTAGTGCTCGTCGCGCGAAGGCAATCGCCTTAGTAAAAAAGGGGCTGATTCATTCCCAATCAGATCTCGTAAAAGAGTTAAAGAAGTCAGGTTTTCCAGTAACGCAAGCAACTGCCAGCCGTGATTTGGAAGAGATTGGCGCGGTTCGGGGTCGCTCGGAAGCTGGAGATTCGGTCTACTCAATTTCGCAATCTTCAGAGGCATCCATCTCGCGATCCATGCCATTGCCTTCTGAGTTAATCCTGTCGGTTGAATCCAGTGGAAATCTGGCTGTGATTCATACGCCACCAGGGGGAGCGCATCTTCTGGCAAGTTCGCTCGACCATTCAGGTCTAACTTCAATTATTGGAACAATTGCCGGCGACGACACGGTCTTAGTTGTATCCAGAAAAGCGAGCGGCGGAGCTCAACTCGCGAAAGAATTGCTCTCTTACGGGCAGGGCAAGAGAAACAGAGGGAGCAAGTAATGGCTTTGTGGGGTGGCAGATTTTCACAGTCTCCAACCGATGCCGTCTTTGCTCTTTCGCAAAGCGTGCAATTCGATTGGCGTTTAGCCCCGTATGACTTGCGTTCTTCGCTTGCTCACTTATCTGTTCTCGAATCCAGTGGCCTGCTAAAGAAAGATGTCGCATCGTCGATTCGAAAAGCTCTTAACGAACTTATCGCTGAAGTCGGTTCTGGAAAGTTTTCATACATAGCAAGTGATGAGGATGTGCACAGCGCCCTAGAACGCGGGCTCACCGAAAAACTTGGCGAGATAGGTGGCTCGCTGCGCGCGGGTCGTTCTCGCAATGATCAGGTCACCACAGATTTACGTCTTTATGCGATAGATCAGATGATCTCCATCGCGCAGGCAATTACCGAGCTCCAGGGCGCCCTCATTGCTAAGGCAACCGAGTACTCCGATGCTCCGGCGCCTGGATTCACTCATCTACAACACGCGCAGCCAGTTCTCTTCGGCCACGAATTAGCGAAACATGTTCATGCTTTTGCCCGCGATCTCGACCGCATTAACGATTGGCTTACACGTACATCAGTAAGCCCTTTGGGATCGGGCGCTCTCGCGGGTTCATCACTGCCACTTGCACCTGAGAAGACTGCGCTGAGTCTTGGTTTTGCTATGAGTGCGCAGAATTCAATTGATGCAGTCTCCGATCGTGATTTCGTAGCAGAGGCGCTCTTTATTCTCTCCATGGTCGGTGTTCATCTCTCACGTATTGGTGAAGAGTGGTGCATCTGGTCTACCACTGAATTTGGTTGGGCCCTAGTTGCAGATGCTTACTCCACCGGATCTTCAATCATGCCGCAGAAAAAGAATCCAGATATGGCTGAACTGGCTCGAGGTAAATCTGGTCGTCTTATTGGCAATTTAGCTGGAGTTCTCACGATGCTCAAAGGTTTACCGTTCGCATATAACCGTGATCTGCAAGAAGATAAAGAACCGCTCTTTGATTCGATTGATACAGTTTTGCTAGTTCTACCAGCGGTAACAGGAATGATTGCAACGACCGAATTTGATCGCGAGAAGATGGCGCTAGCAGCTCCACTTGGTTATTCACTTGCCACCGAGATTGCAGATTATCTGGTGCGAGCTCATGTTCCATTTGCGCAAGCACATGAAGCGGCCGGAAAGTGTGTTGCCTTGTGTGAGTCTTCCGATCGCCAGTTGCATCAATTAACGGACCAGGAACTCTCATCAATTCATGCCGAGCTAAAGCCTGATGTCCGGGCTGTGCTCACTGTTCACGGCGCACTTGCTTCTAGAACCACACGTGGCGGTACCGCGCCAAGCGCACTTGCTCAACAGTTGAAAGACGCGCAAGGTTCGTTAGAAGATGCCAAGAAGAGATTTAGTGCCGCCAGCAAAGAGTTCGCAACCATGATGGGTTCTTCAGACTAATGACTATTGATCTTATTGATGACCTTAAATGGCGCGGACTTATTGCCCAGACCACCGATGAAGCAGAGCTCCGCAAGGCGCTGGCTAAGCCGATCACCCTCTATGTCGGCTTCGATCCAACCGCGCCCAGCATTCATGTGGGCAATCTTGTGGTCCTCTTTGTACTTCGACGCTTCCAGTTAGCGGGACATAACCCGCTTCCACTCGTTGGGGGAGCAACTGGTTTAGTTGGTGATCCCAGCGGAAAGAATGAAGAGCGCACACTGAACACCACTGAAGTTGTTGGCCAATGGGTCGATCGCATCAAGGGCCAACTCTCTAAGTTTATGGACTTTGAAACCACTAAGAATCCAGCTGTGATGGTGAACAACCTTGACTGGACTGCTCCCATGTCAGCGATTGAATTCTTGCGTGATATTGGAAAACATTTCAGTGTTAATCAAATGCTTAATAAGGATGCTGTCTCTGCGCGCCTGGAAAAGGATGGAATTTCGTATACAGAATTTTCTTATCAAGTTTTGCAATCCATGGATTATCTAGAACTTTTCCGTCGCCACAACTGCACCCTTCAAATTGGTGGGTCAGATCAGTGGGGAAATATCACTGCCGGCCTTGATCTGATTCGCAGAGTGGAAAGTGCAAGCGCGCACGCGCTTACGGTTCCGCTACTGACTAAAGCTGATGGAACAAAGTTTGGAAAGACCGCGGGCGGAAGTGTTTGGCTCGATCCGGAGATGACATCGCCATATGCCTTCTTCCAATACTGGCTTAATTCTGATGATAAAGATGTCATCAACTTCCTTAAAGTATTTTCATTTAAATCGCGGGCAGAGATAGAAACACTTGAGAGCGCGCATAACGCTAACCCAGGAGCACGTGAAGCTCATCGTGAACTCGCACGTGAATTAACTTCACTCGTGCATAGTCCAGAGATTGCAGTCCGGGTTGAAGAAGCTGCACGCGCACTCTTTGGTCAAGGTGATTTAGCATCACTTGATGAAGCCACATTGGCAGCAGCACTTGCTGAACTTCCTCGCACACAAGTAGAGAAAGGCTCCGAAATTCCTACTTGGGTAGATCTATTGGCAGCCACTGGAGTTGTAGATTCCAAATCCGCTGCTCGCCGAATCGTTAAGGAAGGTGGCGCATATCTCAATAATGAGAAAGTCATCGGAGAAGATTTCAGACTCGAAAAATCTCATTTTTTATGCGGTAAATATGCGGTTTTGCGTAAAGGCAAGCGAGACCTCGCCGCCGTAGAGCTGCTTTAGTCGACCAAGCAGATTCTCAAAAATCCCACTTTTTACGCATAAAAACATCAAATTTTTCAGATTTTTGCCTGCCTTTAATCGATGAGATTCACCCGGAATAGGCGGATTTGACCCCCAGGGGAGCGCGCCCTATAGTTACGCTCCTTGCTGTGGAACGGACTCAAACGAGGTCGTACAGCATTTACCCCAGATTTAGGCCATTTTGCCCGTTTTGACGTGCGCGAAGCCATGGACTAGATTTGGCGGTCTGCCCTGAAAAGCGGGAGAAATCCTTCGAAGCAGTGCGCATCCGTACCTTGAGAACTCAACAGCGTGCCATAAGTCAATGCCAGAGAATGGCTCTAGTAGTCATTCTCTAAATAAATACTTCAATGAAGTATGTACCAAACACTATTTATAGCGTTTGGAATACTCGTTGAATTCCTTTGGTAAAGACAAAATAAACGACAGTTTGTTTGTCTCGTAAGCCATGAAAAAAACTTTCTATGGAGAGTTTGATCCTGGCTCAGGACGAACGCTGGCGGCGTGCTTAACACATGCAAGTCGAGCGATGAAACACCTTCGGGTGTGAATTAGCGGCGAACGGGTGAGGAACACGTGAAGAATCTGCCTTCAACTCTGGGATAACTCCGGGAAACCGGGGCTAATACCGGATATGAGCCTTGATCGCATGATCGGGGCTGGAAAGTTTTTCGGTTGAAGATGACTTCGCGGCCTATCAGCTTGTTGGTGAGGTAATGGCTCACCAAGGCGACGACGGGTAGCCGGCCTGAGAGGGCGACCGGCCACACTGGGACTGAGACACGGCCCAGACTCCTACGGGAGGC
>JAIXTW010000011.1 GCA_027483765.1 Streptomycetaceae bacterium | reverse complement strand
ATAAAACGCTTCATCTTTGGATTCCAACGACGAGTCTGGTGTCCGAAGTGGACTCCGCTGTCGAGGAGTTCGCGCATTGTTACAACTGCCATGACGGCACGCTCCTTCTTAGGTTTTTGTGCACAGCACAAGAACCTGCTCGGTTAATGTCTTAACAATTTGCTAAGACCGTCGCACTTACAACGCCGACCATTCAATAATGAGTGGACCGAAGTGGCTTGTATTCCCTGAAAAGTCAGTTCATACATAAGTGCTGAGATGTCACCAATTTCGCAACTGGTGCGGGGCAAATCTTACCTGCCGCCAAGGGGTGCAAAATCCACGCCCATTTCACTGCATATTGCAGAAGTTAAGCGCGAGGATGAGCCTGTTTAAATGCTTTCTGCAATCTTTCAGTCGAAACATGCGTGTAGATCTGGGTGGTGGCAAGGGATGCGTGGCCCAAGATTTCTTGCACCGTGCGAAGGTCAGCGCCGCCTTCCAATAAGTGAGTGGCCGCAGAATGTCGAAGGGCGTGTGGGCCCATTCGCTCTACACCCTCAAGTGCCGAAAGCGCTTCATAGACAACGGTGCGAACAGTGCGCTGATCAATGCGGGCACCACGGGCGCCTAAGAAAACAGCGCTAGCAGAACCACTCTTTGCAATCTCTGGCCTGCCATTTTTCAACCAATCATCTAGCGCTTTCATCGCCGGATTTCCCAGCGGAATCGTGCGCTCTTTATCGCCTTTACCAATGACGCGAATGGTGTTGCGTTGGTAATCAATATCTCCAATATCAAGACCGCAGAGTTCAGAGACGCGCGCACCGGAGGCGTAGAGAACTTCCAGAATTGCACAATCTCGTTTGGAAAGCGGTGTCTCTTCTTCGGCCACACGCGTTGCAAGTGAATCCATCGCAGTTCTGGCATCACTTACCGTAAGAACTTCTGGCAACGTTCGATGCCCTTTCGGTGTAGCAAGGGTTGCCCCTACATCCTTTGCTAGGTATCCATTCTTTGCCGCCCACTTCGTAAATAACCGAATTGAAACAGCCCTCCGCGAGAGAGTTGTGCGGGCACCGCCAGTTACTTGTTGGGTTGCGAGCCACGAACGAATATTGGCAATTGTTACTACCGAAATATCGGAGATACCTTGGGTAGAAAGGCTTTCGAGAAAACTAGTGAGATCTCCTAGGTAGGCCCGAATTGTGTGAGCTGACAGAGTGCGTTCTTTTTCGAGATAGCGGGTGTACTCCCCCAAGACTTTCTCGAAATGTGACATAGATAAAGAATAACTCGAACAGTCTCGATATCCCCATCACTTTTCGATGCGGATAAGCAACATTTGGGCTAACGTGCGCAGGTGCGTATACGAGTCTCAGAGTCGGTGGCTGTCCCCTCATTTACGCGACTCGAAAATGGCAGAATCGAACTGCTGATAAATACCGAACTCTCCTTTGAAGATATCAAAGCATTTATCGGCGATGCACTCAGCGAGCCTGAGTATAAAAAACTTTACACGTTATGGGCTGATGATCTTGCAACACGGAAATTTACTCCCATCGATGGAAGTACAGACTTCTATATTCAGATGCGAGACGACTCAACGTCTATCTAGCGCTCCTAGGACGATCAATAAAGTTTCTGGCGATACTTCCAAGACTTCGCACAATGGAGCAATCACATCGATTGATGGCCGGCGATCATGTCGGAAATACCTGGAGATTGTGCCGCGATCGATTCCCACTAAATTTGCAAACTCTTCATAACTGGCGATATCTAACTTCACCAATCTTTGCGCAAGCCAGTCGCGAGATTCGGTCTCTGTATATCGCTTGCTAAGAGTTCTTGTTGGCATGGTAGAAAAGTACAGGAAGCTCGATATCTTCTTCCGTCACCTCTCCGCGAGAAATCTGAGAGAAATCTGAGAATTAATCGGTTGTGCGACCCTGTCGCAATAATCCGAAGGTCAGCGCATCTTCTAACGCCATAGCAGAGGCGGCAATAACGTTCTCGTGTACACCCACTGTGTTCCACTCGCCTTTGCCATCAGATGTTTCAATCAAAACACGAGTGATAGCACCAGTTCCAAGGCGTCCTTCCAGGATTCGAACTTTGTAATCGGTGAGTTCTAGTGCAGAAAGTTCTGGGTAGAGTTGGTTAAGTCCGTCGCGCAATGCGTTATCGAATGCGTTTACCGGACCATTTCCAGCACCATTGCACGTGATCTCCTTACCTTGTGCGGTAACTGTTACTTCGGCCTTAGTAATAATTGCATTATTGGCGCCGCGTTCTGTCGTTGTTAGCCAATGATCAATTGTAAAAAATGTAGGGCGTTTTCCGGTGGCTTCTTCGCGTAATAGAAGTTCAAATGAGGCATCCGCCGCTTCGAATGTAAAGCCACGAGATTCCATCTCTTTGACTCGCTCAACAACCCGGCCAATGAGTTCGCGGTCGCCATTGAGGTCAACACCGAGCTCCATAGATTTCAATTCGATAGAAGCGCGCCCGGCCATATCCGAGACGAGCATGCGCATATCGTTTCCAACAGATTCAGGATCTTCGTGTTGATACAGAGCCGGATCAACCTTGATTGCCGATGCATGCAGACCGGCCTTGTGGGCAAATGCGGAAACTCCGGTGTATGGCTGGCGCGATGATGGAGAAATGTTTGTTACTTCAGCAACCGCGTGAGAAATTCGGAAAGCCTCGCGTAACGCATTCTGCGGCAGGACTTCCTTCTTCTTCTTCAACTCTAAATTGGCGATGATGGTGACCAGGTCAGCATTTCCGGTGCGCTCTCCGTAACCATTGAGCGTTCCTTGTACATGTGTCACACCTGCGGCAACTGCTGCCATCGAATTCGCGACTGCGCACCCGGTGTCGTTGTGGCAGTGAATTCCGAGGCGCGCTGATGATGCACCAAGAATGTCGTGCACAACATCGGCAATTTCATCCGGAAGCATTCCACCGTTGGTGTCACAGAGTGCAATGACATCGGCGCCGGCTTCGGCAGCAACCCGAATGACTTCTAGGGCGTAGGCACGATTTGCGCGATAACCATCGAAGAAGTGCTCAGCATCGAGAAAGACTCGCTGACCTTCTTGACGTAAGTGCGTCACAGAATCGCGAATCATTTCCAGGTTCTCATCAAGTGTTGTCTTGAGTGCAAGCTCTACATGTCGGTCATATGACTTGGCGACCAGAGTTACCGCAGGTGCACCTGAATCGCGAAGAGCGCCAAGGAGTGCATCATCGGCTGCCTTCACATTGGGACGTCGAGTTGCACCGAATGCGACAAAGGTTGCGTTCTTAAGCTTTAACTCTTTCTTAGCGAGAGCAAAAAATTCAGTATCTTTCGGGTTAGCACCAGGCCATCCACCTTCAATAAAACCGACGCCCAGATCATCTAAATGGCGAGCGATAGTAAGTTTGTCGTGAACTGAGAGATTTAAGCCCTCTTGTTGAGCGCCATCACGCAAAGTTGTGTCATAGATATGGAAAGCATCACTGATTGTCACAGCGCAACCTTTTGCATCCAGCCATGCGTATCTTCAATCGTGCCATGTTGAATTGCTAACAAGTGGTTACGAATCTGCATGGTGATTACGCCAGGTTCGCCATCGCCAGTTACCCAAGTACCCATCGCTGATTTCGCTTGCCCGACAGGTGATACAACAGCTGCAGTTCCGCAGGCAAAGATTTCAGTGATTTCACCGGAGGTAACTCCATCTCGCCAATCATCAACAGAGAGCATGACCTCTTCTGTCTTGTAACCAAGATCGCGCGCTACTGAAAGAATTGAATCTCGAGTAATTCCAGGCAGAAGAGTTCCGGTAAGTTTTGGAGTAACAACAGTTGCATCCGCGCCTTTACCTTTAACGAAGTAAAGATTCATGCCCCCCATCTCTTCTACCCATTTACGTTCAATCGCATCAATCCAGACCACTTGATCGCAGCCTTCTTTAGCGGCAGCTTTCTGGGCGATAAGTGAAGCTGCGTAATTGCCGCCACACTTTGCTTCACCGGTTCCGCCTTGAGCTGCACGAACATATTCGGTAGAGATCCATACCGAGACCGCCTTCGATGGATCAAAATAGGCACCTGCTGGAGTTGCAATCAATAGATACGTCGCCTTATTTGTCGGACGTACACCGAGACCAACTTCGGTAGCAATCATGAATGGGCGAATATAGAGCGCCTCACCAATTTTTCCGGGAGTCCAACCAGCATCGTGCTTTACAAGAGCGTGGATAGTTTCAAGAAATAAACCTTCTGGCATTTCTGGAAGTGCCAAACGATTAGCCGACTTGGCAAAGCGTCGAGCATTGGCTTCCGGGCGAAAGAGTGCGATACCGCCATCAGGTTGGCGATATGCCTTCATTCCTTCGAAGATTTCTTGACCGTAATGAAAAACTGCAGTTGCCGGGTCGAGTGTTATCGGCCCATAAGGCTTTAACTCAGGCTCTTCCCATCCGCCACTTTCAGTCCACTCACACACGACCATGTGGTCGGTGTAGTACTTTCCAAAACCACAGTTGGCGACTTTTTCTTCGCGCTCTGCTGTTGGAACTGCATGTGGATTGAGAGAGATCTTCATTTACTTCACCAATTCTGCTAACGCTGAACCGATTTCGGTTGTGCTTCGCTTTTTATCGCCACGAGAAAGCAAATCAGCCGCGACAGCTTTTTCAACATCGCGCGCCGCATCATGTAATTTCAAATGATCGAGCATCATCGCAACCGACATGATTGTCGCTGTTGGGTCAGCCAAGTTCTTGCCCGCGATATCAGGAGCTGAACCGTGTACCGGCTCAAACATTGATGGGAAAGCACCAGTTGGATTGATATTGCCAGAGGCAGCAAGTCCGATACCGCCACAGATTGCAGCCGCGATATCGGTCAAGATATCTCCGAAGAGGTTATCTGTAACAACAACATCGAAGCGCTCTGGGTTGGTAACGAAGAACATTGAGGCTGCATCCACGTGCAAGTAATCAGTGGTTACCGTTGGAAATTCCTTAGCGACTTCATTAAATGTACGAGTCCATAGGCTTCCGGCGCGTGTCAGTACGTTATTTTTATGAACCAAGGTGAGCTGCTTGCGATCACGTGCTGCCGCGCGAGCAAAGGCATCACGAATGACACGCTCTGCTCCACGACGAGTATTCAGTGATTCTTCGGTCGCAATCTCTGCTGCAGTGCCTTCGGCAAGAACTCCGCCGGCGCCGACGTATGGTCCTTCAGTTCCTTCACGAACAACGATGAAATCAATTGGCGCCTTAGTCGCAAGTGGACCAGTGACTCCAGGCATCAACTTTGCTGGGCGTAAATTAATGTAATGATCGAATGCGAATCTAATCTTGAGTAGAAGTCCACGCTCGAGCACACCACTTGGAACAGTGGGATCTCCCACGGCGCCAAGCAAGATGACATCTGACTTTGCTAGCTCTGCCAAAACTGAATCTGGGAGAACTTCACCGGTACGGTGCCAGTAACCCGCACCTAAGTCATAGGCAGTCTTGTTGAAGGTGACGTCATACTTTTTAGCAATAACATCGAGGACTTTAAGTCCTTCAGTTACAACTTCAGTGCCGATGCCATCGCCAGCAATAACTGCAAGATTGATTGTGCGCGACATTAATTCACCAGCGTTACTGAGCGAACTATTTCGGCACCGGTCTCTTTCTTTACAGTTTCAGCAACTGCATCAGAGACAGCTGAATCGACGGTAAGCGCCATCAGAGCGTTACCACCTGCAGATACGCGAGCTACCTGCATGCCAGCGATATTAATTTTGGCGCTACCAAGAGCATTTCCTACTGCACCAACAACACCTGGCTTATCTGCATAACGCAAGAAGAGAAGGTTTTCGGTTGGTGGTAGATCAAGATCAAAGCCATCAATAGCAATAATCTTTTCAACCATACGGATACCCATCAGAGTTCCATCGACAGTAATTGATTTGCCATTGTTCAACGCTGCGCGAAGCGAAATCATGCTGCGGTAACCAGGGCTGTCAGGAGTTGTTATGACCGATGATGTAACTCCGCGGTCTGCCGCTAATCCCGGCGCGTTTACGTAGGTAACATCTTCGGCGCCTGATGCAAGGAGTGCTCCCTTAAGTGCACTGATTGCAAGGACAGAAGAATCATGAACTGAGATATCACCTTTAACTGTAATCTCCATCGAAACCGGGGTCTCGCCAGCGATTGCAGTTGCAAGTTGCGCCATCTTCTCAACAAGTGGAAGTGATGGACGAATCTCGTCGTGGATAGCTCCACCTTTTACGTTCACTGCATCAGGGACAAGTTCGCCAGCAAGTGCTTTGCGCACTGAGACAGCAACTGCGATTCCAGCACGCTCTTGCGCTTCATCAGTGGATGCTCCTAGGTGCGGAGTTGCAACAACCTGATCAAGTTGGAAAAGAGGTGAGTCGGTGCATGGTTCAGTTACATAAACATCAAGACCGGCACCAGCAACGCGACCTTCGACGATTGCATCATAAAGAGCTGCCTCATCGAGAACGCCGCCACGGGCAGCATTAATGATACGAACTTCCTTCTTAACCTTCTTCAACGCTTCAACGCCAATCAGGTTGGCAGTCTCTTTCGTCTTTGGCAGGTGAATCGTGATGAAATCGCTTCGCTTAAGAAGTTCATCGAGTTCAACTAGTTCGACGCCCAATTGCGCCGCTTTCGCTGGCTGCAAATAAGGATCGTATGCAACAACGTTCATGCCAAATGCCTGCATGCGATGTGCCACAAGTTGTCCAATACGACCGAAGCCAACGACTCCGAGAGTTTTTTCAAAGAGTTCTGCTCCGGTGTACTTAGAACGTGCCCACTTTCCGGCACGAAGTGCTGCATGTGCTGGTGAAATGAAACGAGCGGATGCAAGAAGTAGTGAGATGGCAAGCTCTGCGGCAGAGACGATATTTGAAGTTGGTGCATTAACAACCATGACACCAGCGGCGGTTGCAGCCGGAATATCAACGTTATCAAGACCAACACCTGCGCGAGCAATGACCTTAAGGCCCTTGGCCGCGGCGATTGCTTCTGCATCCATCTTGGTTGCAGAGCGAATCAGAACTGCATCAACACCTGCGCCTAGCGCTGCAAGAAGTTCACCACGGTTTGCACCGTCGCAATTACGAACTTCAAAGTCAGGTCCAAGTGCATCTAGTGTTGCAGCGCTGAGTTCTTCAGCAATCAGAACAACAGGTTTAGCCACGCGCTGCACTTCCCTCTTTGTAATCATCCTTGTTCGAGCTCTTAATCCAAGTGAACATCTTGCGAAGTTCGCGTCCTACATTTTCAATAATGTGGGTTTCACCCTTTGCGCGAAGTGACTTGAATTCAGGTGCGCCTGCTTCTTGATCATCGATAAAGCGCTTAGCAAATACGCCTGATTGAATGTCAGCAAGGACAGCCTTCATATTCTCCTTTACGCGTGGGTCGATAACTCGTGGACCGGAGACGTAGTCACCGAATTCAGCAGTATCTGAAACTGACCAGCGCTGCTTTGCGATTCCACCTTCGTACATAAGGTCAACGATGAGCTTGAGCTCGTGTAGGCACTCGAAGTATGCAACTTCTGGTTGGTAGCCAGCTTCGACAAGTGTTTCGAAACCGTACATGACCAGCTGTGATGCGCCGCCGCAGAGAACTGCCTGCTCACCAAATAGATCTGTTTCAGTCTCTTCGGTAAATGTTGTGAGGATTCCGCCTGCGCGAAGTCCGCCGATTGCCTTTCCATAAGAAAGTGTGAGTGGCCAAGCTCCGCCCGTTGAATCTTGTTCAACTGCAACAATGACAGGAACTCCGCGGCCTGCTGCGTATTCGCGGCGCACTAAGTGTCCTGGACCCTTTGGCGCAACCATGCAGACATCTACATCTGCACTTGGCTTGATGTAACCGAAGCGAATGTTAAATCCGTGTCCGAAGAAGAGCGCATCGCCCTTCTTAAGGTTTGGCAAAATTGATTCTGTATAGATGTGGCGCTGCAAGTGATCTGGCGCAAGGAGCATGATGACAGTTGCTTCTTTCACTGCTTCGGCAACGCTAACAACACGTAAGCCCTCTGCTTCTGCCTTTGCACGAGATGGTGAACCCTCTTTGAGACCAACGCGGACATCAACACCTGAGTCACGTAGGTTCAGGGCATGTGCATGGCCTTGTGAGCCGTAACCGATGATCGCGACCTTGCGACCTTGGATGATTGCTAGATCTGCATCGTCTTCGTGATACATCGTTGCCACGGTATTTCTCCTTTTGTAGTTTCTTGCTTAGTTTTGATAGTCGGGTTGTGTGCTTGTTACTTCTGATTTACTGCCAGTTAAGACTTCCTTAATTGATATAACGCTCACTAACTTATCGAGCTGAGCAATTACCTGTTCGAGTGAGTGGCCTTCTACTCCCACGACGATAATCATCTTTGAAATCGCTGAGTTCTCAGTTGGTCCAACATTGAGTGAATCAATATTGAAGGCACGACGTGAGAATAAACCAGCTACGCGAGCTAAAACTCCAGGGGCATTCTCAACAAGAACTTCGAGGGTATGTTGGCGACGGGCTGCAGTAGTCATTAGAGCTCCTGCGAATCCCAGTCAGGCGCGGTAGCGCGGGCGATCATGATTTCATCGTTAGAAGTTCCTGCGGCAACCATCGGCCAGACCATGGCATCACGGTGAACACGGAAGTCGACAACTACTGGTTGGTCATTGATCGACATTGCTTTTTCAATGGTCTTATCAAGGTCTTCTGGACGCTCGCAGGCGAGGCCAACACAGCCCATTGATTCGGCAAGCATCGGAAAGTTTGGAACGCGCTTTGATTCAAGTGATGTATTTGAATAGCGGCTGTCATAGAACAAGGTCTGCCATTGACGAACCATGCCAAGTGATTCATTGTTAATGATTGCGACCTTGATTGGAATGTTGTTAAGGGCGCAGGTAACTAATTCTTGATTAGTCATTTGGAAACAGCCATCGCCATCGATTGCCCAGACAGTTGAGTTTGGTGCAGCAACTTTTGCACCCATCGCAGCCGGCACTCCGTAGCCCATAGTTCCGGCGCCACCTGAGTTCAGCCAGGTACGAGGATGTTCGTAGGAAATAAATTGGGAAGCCCACATCTGATGTTGGCCAACACCTGAAGTAAAAATCGTATCTGTTCCAGAAATCTGTCCGATTCGCTGAATCACAAGTTGTGGTGACAATGAACCATCTTCCGGAATATCAAAGCCCAATGGGTACGTAGATTTCAAAGAGTTCATCTGACGTAGCCAAGCGGTGAGATCTGGCTTGTTCTTTGCAAGGGCTGCCTTCAGCGCAGGAATAAGTGCTGCAATTGTTTCTCTGACATCTCCCACAACGGCGACATCAGCATGACGGTTCTTGCCAATTTCTGCTGGGTCGATATCTGCATGAAGAATTTTCGCATTCGGTGCAAACGTTGAGAGCTTGCCGGTTACACGATCATCAAAGCGGGCGCCCAAAGTGATGAGTAGGTCAGCTTTTTGTAGCGCGGTAACTGCAGCAACTGTTCCGTGCATTCCAGGCATACCCATATGTAATGGATGTGAATCAGGGAAAGCGCCGCGCGCCATAAGAGTGGTCACAACTGGTGCGCCAAGAAGTTCGACAAGTTGGCGAAGTTCAGCATGAGCGTTCGCCTTGATTACGCCACCACCAACGTAGAAGACTGGCTTTGAAGATTGCGCGATGAGCGCTGCCGCGTCAGTGATTGCTTGTGAGTCAGGAGTTGTCTTTGGCTTATAGCCAGCTAAATTAATTGAAGTTGGCCAATTAAAAGTTGTCATCTTTTGCAGCGCATCTTTTGCAATATCGACAAGTACTGGGCCAGGACGACCTGTTGTTGCAATATGGAACGCTTCCGCGATCGCACCAGGAATTTGGTCCGGATCAGTAACCAAGTAATTGTGTTTAGTAAATGGCATGGTGATTCCGCGGATGTCAGCTTCTTGGAAGGCATCGGTTCCGATTGCAGCAGATGGAACTTGGCCAGTGATTGCAACCATCGGTACTGAATCCATCGCCGCATCCATCAGTGGAGTAACGAGGTTGGTTGCACCAGGGCCAGATGTTGCAATACAAACACCAGCGCGACCAGAAACTTGCGCATAGCCAGTTGCAGCATGGCCTGCACCTTGTTCGTGACGAACTAAAATGTGGCGAATCGTTGAATCATAAATTGGATCGTAAGCAGGAAGAATTGCACCACCCGGGAGTCCGAACATGACTTCCACGCCAGCAGCTTCAAGGCTCTTCACAAGTGAAGTAGCTCCTGTCATTGCTGTGCCATTCGCTGTTGGAACATGTGTGGCCATCTTCGTACTCCTTTCCTTGCTCTTAAATTCTTCAATCGTGTTAAATGAAAAAACCCTCAGATATCTGAGGGCGCGTGTGACGTGAAGGCACGCGCTATCGAATCACCACCACTGAAATAACTGACGAACGTGTTGATTGCATGGGTCTATTCTCCAACGCAGAGGCCTTGCGAGTCAAGAGATGAGATACAGGTCTCAATTCTTGAGATAGCCCAATAGGGCAGCCCGGATTAATCGCAGACAGCACCCTTGGATGCTGAACCAACTAGCTTGGAATACTTTGCAAGGACACCGCGGGTGTACTTATGTGGCAGTGGCTTCCAGCCCGCCTTTCGAGCTTCGAGTTCTGCTGGCTCGACAAGTAACTCAAGTTTACGAGTTGGAATATTGATGCGGATGCGATCGCCATCTTTGATGAATGCAATCGGGCCACCATCGACTGCCTCCGGTGCAATATGTCCAACACATAAACCGGTTGAACCACCAGAGAATCGACCATCAGTAAGAAGCAAAGTCTTTTTACCGAGTCCCGCTCCCTTAATTGCACCAGTAATCATCAACATCTCGCGCATGCCAGGTCCACCCTTAGGGCCTTCGTAGCGAATTACAACGACGTCGCCTTCTTGAATGGTTCCATCTTCAAGTGCTTTCATAGCGGCTTGTTCGCGTTCAAATACACGAGCTGGTCCTTCAAATTCTTCAACTCCGATACCGGCTGTCTTGCATACCGCACCCTCTGGCGCAAGTGAACCGCCAAGGATTGTGATTCCAACATCGGTCGAAAGTGGCTTATCAATTGAACGCAACACTTCACCATCGGCTAGCGGTGGATTGATGTCAGCTAAGTTCTCAGCCATCGTTTTTCCGGTAACAGTTAAGCAATCACCATGTAGATAACCAGCATCGAGCAGAATGCGTAGAACTACCGGAATTCCGCCAACGCGATCAACATCGGTCATGACAAATTTACCAAAAGGCTTGAGGTCTCCCAGTAGCGGAACCTTTGAGCCGATGCGATGGAAATCTTCCATAGTCAGATCAACTTCAGCTTCATGGGCAATTGCAAGTAGGTGCAACACAGCGTTGGTAGACCCGCCGAGTGCCATCAGAATTGTGATGGCATTTTCAAAAGCCTTCTTCGTCAAAATATCGCGAGTAGTGATGCCCTTTGCAATCAAATTTACAACTGCAGCACCTGCTTGTACTGCGTAGGCATCACGGCGGCGATCAACTGCAGGAGGCGCAGCTGAACCTGGAAGCGATAAGCCAATTGCTTCGGCAATACTTGCCATTGTGTTCGCTGTGTACATTCCACCGCAGGCACCTTCACCAGGACAGATTGCCTTTTCAATTTGATCAACCCGGTCTTGCGTAATCAGACCACGAGCACATGCGCCAACGGCTTCAAATGCATCGATGATGGTGACATCCTTGCCATCGACTTGGCCCGGCAGAGTAGAACCGGCGTAGACAAAGACTGAAGCAACATCGAGACGAGCAGCTGCCATCATCATTCCGGGAAGTGATTTATCGCAGCCAGCAAATGTGACCATGCCATCGAGGCGCTCTGCCTGCATTACCGTTTCTACCGAATCTGCGATTACTTCGCGCGAGACGAGTGAGAAGTGCATACCTTCGTGGCCCATAGAAATTCCATCTGAAACAGAAATTGTTCCGAACTGCATTGGGAATCCGCCGGCGTCGATCACGCCTTGCTTTGAGGCCTTAGCTAAACGATCTAATGAGAGGTTGCATGGGGTGATTTCATTCCATGATGAGGCGATACCAATCTGGGGCTTCACCCAATCTTCATCTCCCATTCCAACTGCACGGAGCATTCCGCGCGCTGGCGCACGCTCTAATCCATCTGTTACGAGGCCGGAGCGGGGTTTCATCTTAGACATGAGAGGATTGTAACCTCACTCGTGCAAATTGCGGGAAACGAAAAACTACCTTTAAAGGAGACACCTCTGTGTCACAGAACGCTCAAGATCAGACCTTAGACCCAACCCGCTGGCGCACGCTATTTGTCGTTGCCATCTCTCAATTGATGCTCATTCTTGATAGCTCAATCATGAATATCGCAATTCCCAGTGCGAAGATTGACCTAGGAATTTCTGATGCTAATCAACAGTGGATCATCACCGCATACACATTGGCATTTGGTTCACTGCTACTTCTCGGTGGTCGCATTGGTGACTTCATTGGACGCAAAAAGATTTTCATTATCGGACTTCTTGGATTCGCAGGAGCATCTGCTCTCGGCGGTATTGCATCTACTCAAGGTCTGCTCTTCGCATCGCGCGCGCTGCAAGGCGTCTTCGGAGCACTGCTTGCACCCGCAGCTCTTGCGATCATCTCGGTAACTTTTACTGTCCCAAAGGAGCGCGCTAAGGCATTCGGAGTCTTCGGTGCAATTTCTGGTGGTGGCGCAGCAATCGGTCTCATCGTTGGTGGCGTTCTTACTGAATACACATCATGGCGTTGGTGCCTTGGCGTCAATACGCCGATCGCAATCTTGGCGGCAATCTTGGCGGCAAAATTTGTACACGAATCTAAAGCGGCTGGCGATAAGACATATGACATTCCTGGTGTGGTCACTGCAACTGCTGGTCTCTTCTCGCTCACCTATGGCTTTAACGAAGCAGCTCGTGAAGGATGGACAAATTCTCTGACACTGTCATTCTTTGCGGCAGCCGTTCTTCTGCTTGTGGCATTTGTAGTCATCGAGTCGAAGGTCGCAAATCCATTGATGCCACTTCGAGTAATTACAGAACGTAATCGCGGAGGTTCTTACCTTGGATCACTCATCGTGGGTGCTGGCCTCTTCTCGATGTTCCTCTTCCTTGGCCTATACCTTCAGGTAATTCTCGGATACACACCGCTGCACTCTGGCTTCGCATTCCTTCCATTCTCGATTGGAATCATCATCTTCGCCGGAGTTGCTTCTCAATTGCTACCGAAGTTTGGACCTAAGCCACTGATGGTTCCAGGCCTGGTGTTCGCTGGTATTGGTCTCTTGATGCTCACTCGCATTACCCCTGAAACTGGCTATGCCACACACGTGCTTCCATCACTTCTGATCATGAGCTCAGGTATGGCTTTGGTATTTATTCCACTGACATCAACTTCACTGCATGGAGTGTCCGGGCGCGATACTGGCGTTGCAAGTGCAATGGTGAACACCTCTCAGCAGATTGGTGGATCTCTCGGTGTTGCACTTCTCAACACAATTGCAGCAACTGCAACTACTGCCTACGCAACAACACATACTGAGCTTGGAAAAATGGTGCAACCATTTGCGGTAACGCATGGATTTACCACTGCCTTTAAGTTCAGTGCTGTGCTCTTGTTTGCTGGCGCACTGGTGCTCTTCTTCTTTATCAATATTGGAAAAGAGTCACTCGTTGAAACTGAAGGCGCAGGAATGCACTAACTAGTTAGAAATTCTAGGCTTGACCTAAGTGGCCAAGTAGAAGCTCACGTACGCGTGCAGCATCTGCTTGGCCCTTTGTCTCTTTCATGACTGCGCCAATAAGTGCACCAGCTGCAGGTAGGTGTCCCCCGCGAACCTTCTCGGCCGTCTCGGCTTGTTCTGCACATACCTTTTCAATCGCTGCCATCAGTGCGCCGTCGTCGTTCACAACTTTAATTCCACGCTTTGCCACAACTTCTGATGGCTTTCCTTCACCTGCAATAACGCCTTCAACAACTTGGCGGGCAAGTTTGTCGGTGAGTTCACCTGCCGCAACGAGCGCGACAAGTTCGGCCACATGGGCAGGAGTAATCGAAAGATCTGCAACAGCAACATTTTGATCATTCGCAATACGTGAAATTTCACCGAGCCACCAAGTACGCGCTTTCGTTGGATCTGCGCCGAGCAATACCGTCGTTTCCACGATATCTAAGACATCGGCGTTAATCATCGCCTCCATCTCTTTATCAGGAACGTTCCACTCTTCTTTGATGCGCTTGCGACGAAGTGATGGGCGCTCCGGCAAGGTTGCGCGCAGCTCTTCAATCCAGGCAGCTGCGGGTGTGACTGGAACTAAATCTGGGTCTGGGAAGTAGCGGTAATCCTCAGCTTGTTCTTTCGAGCGACCAGAACGAGTAAGGCCAGTATCTTCTTGGAAGTGACGAGTCTCTTGCTTAACCTTCTTGCCTTCATTTAAGAGCTCGGCATGGCGGATCATTTCACCGCGAATAGCTCGTTCGACAGAGCGAAGTGAGTTGACGTTCTTCGTCTCTGATCTGGTGCCCAGTACGTCAGAGCCAATTGGCTTAAGTGAAACGTTGGCATCGCAACGAAGTGAGCCTTGCTCCATCTTTACATCGGAGACTTTTAATCCACGCAGGATGTCACGTAGTTCTGCAACATATGCCTTTGCTACCTCTGGTGCGTACTTGCCAGTTCCCGGAACAATCTTGGTAACGATTTCAACAAGTGGAATACCAGCGCGGTTGTAATCAAGGAGTGAATAGTCAGCACCGTGAATACGACCGGTGGCACCGCCTACGTGAAGTGACTTACCGGTGTCTTCTTCCATATGTACACGTTCAATTTCGATGCGGAATTGCTTGGGACCCTCTTCGGTCTCGATTTCAACATCGACGTAACCATCGAAACAGATTGGTTCGTCGTACTGTGAAATTTGAAAGTTCTTCGGCATATCTGGGTAAAAGTAATTCTTCCGAGCAAAGCGGCTATATGGCGCAATTTTGCAATTAAGGGCGAGCCCAATCAGAATCGTGGATTCGATAGCTTTCTCATTAACGACAGGCAGCGCGCCCGGAAGAGCTAAACAGACCGGACATGTTTGAGTGTTGGGTTCGGCGCCGAACTCTGTGGCGCACGAGCAGAACATCTTGCTATGGGTATTGAGTTCAACGTGAACTTCCAGACCCAAAACTGGATCCCACTTAGCAATTACTTCTTCATAGGTTGGCAGGGCCATTACTTGCTCCCTGCTAACGCTGGTGCTTTGGAAAGAATTGGAGCGCCCCATTGAGAAAGCAGCGCTGCTTCTAGTGCTGCACCAGCCTGATAAAGGCGTTGATCTTGCATCGCCGGTGCCATGATTTGAAAACCAACAGGCAAATTATCTTCATCAGCTAGACCAGCAGGAAGTGACATTCCACAAATACCCGCAAGATTTACTGGAATTGTCGCAACATCGCCTAAGTACATAGCCATTGGGTCATCGACTTTTTCACCAATTTTATAAGCAGTTGTTGGCGCAGTTGGTGATACCAACACATCGGCCTGAGTAAATGCCTTTGCATAATCTTGAATAATTAAGGTACGAATCTTCTGCGCACTTCCGTAGTAGGCATCGTAGTAACCAGATGAAAGCGCGTATGTTCCCAAGATGATGCGTCGCTTAACTTCGCGCCCGAATCCGGCATCGCGGGTTGCACTCATGACAGCCTCGGCTGATGCGCCATCGATATCGCCAGTGCGAAGTCCGTAACGCATCGCATCAAAACGTGCGAGGTTAGAAGAACACTCTGAAGGAGCGATGAGGTAATAGGCCGCGAGTGCATATTCAAAATTAGGGCAATCTACTTCGACAATTTCGGCGCCAAGTGAAGCTAGGACTTGAAGTGACTCATCAAAGCGAGCCTGCACACCCTTTTGATATCCCTCTCCTTGCAGTTGCTTAATGACGCCAATTTTCATTCCTTTAACATCGCCACTCTTCGCTGCTGCAACAACTGCTGGAACTGGCGCGTTAATACTTGTGGCATCTTTTGGATCATGTCCTGCCATCACTTCATGAAGAAGTGCGGTATCTAAAACTGTGCGACCAAATGGTCCGGCTTGATCAAGACTTGATGAATATGCAATCAATCCGAATCTGGAGACAGCACCATAGGTTGGGCGAACTCCGACGATTCCAGTAAGTGCAGCTGGTTGGCGAATAGATCCGCCAGTATCTGAACCCACTGCAAGTGGTGCCTGAAAAGCTGAGACTGCTGCAGCCGATCCACCAGAAGATCCGCCAGGTGTGCGAGTGAGATCCCAAGGATTAAATGTTGGGCCGTAACCAGAATTCTCAGTTGATGAACCCATTGCGAATTCATCCATATTTGTCTTTCCTAAGATAACTAAACCGGCATCTTTGAGTTTTGTAACAACTGTTGAGTCATATGGTGGGCGCCAGCCTTGCAAAATCTTCGATCCGGCAGTTGTTGGAACTCCACGTTGGGCAAGTACATCTTTGAGCGCCAACGGAATACCTGCCAGCGGAGAAAGCTTTTCACCGCTCTTACGTTGTGCATCAACTGACTTAGCTTGTGCCAGCGCACCTTCGGCATCAACATGGAGAAAGGCTTTTACATTGTTATCGACAGCCGCTATCTGATCTAAGTGCGCTTGGGTTAATTCAACTGATGTCGTTGAACCTTCGGACAAGGCCGCTGCCATTTGGGCTGCGCTCTGACGAATCATTCTGCTTCACCAAGAATTTGCGGAACGCGAAAACGTGAATCTTCCTTTGCAGGTGCGCCAGAGAGCGCATCTTCAGGTGAAAGGCTTGGCAGTACAACATCAGGACGTGCCACATTTTCTAATGGCTGTGGATGTGAAGTTGCTTTAACTCCTGAGAGATCGACCTCTTGTACGCGCGCTACCGCATCGAGAATCATTCCAAATTGGGAAGAGAGGCTGACGAGTTCTTCCTCAGTCATTTCGATTCGGGCTAGCCCTGCAAGCTTTGCGACATCATCGCGGGAGAGGCTGCTCATAGGTTGCAGTCTATAAAAGGTTTGCTTTAAGAGCGAATCTGGCCGGTGCCAGTAACAACCCAGGTAGTAGTTGTCATCGCTTCTAACCCCATGGGTCCACGTGCATGCAACTTTTGATTTGAGATACCGATTTCTGCGCCAAAGCCCATCTGCTCACCATCGGTAAATCGCGTTGATGTATTGACCATCACTGCTGCGCAATCAGAGAGCGCAACAAAACGAGCCGCTACCGCCTTATCTTCAGTGACAATCGCTTCAGTGTGATTGGTTCCAAAATTTGCAATGTGATCAGCAGCTGCATCAACGGAATCTACAACTGCAACATTCATCTCAAGCACACCATATTCAGTTGACCAGTTTTCGGTCGTTGCGAGTGTCGATGCAATATTGAATTTCTCTGCCACCTTCTGTGCCGCAGCATCTGAATGCAAAATGACACCAGCATCACTCAGCGCCTTAAGTGCCATCGGTAGGAATGTTGGAGCTATCGACTTATGCACCAAAAGCGTCTCGGCGGCATTACAGACACTTGGTCGATGTGTCTTTGAATTGATGAGAATCGGTAGCGCCTTATCAATATCTGCAAACTCATCGATGTAGACATGGCAGACACCGGCACCGGTTTCGATTGTTGGCACCGTTGATTCATCAACAACCATGCGGATAAGTGCAGCGCTTCCACGCGGAATAACTAAATCAACTTTGCCGCGAGCTGTAAGAAGTGCCTTCGTAGTTGCCCGATCTTCAGATGGCACCAATTGGATGACCTCTGGTGAAATCTTTGTTGTACTCAAGGCATCGCGCATCACAGTAACCAAAATTTCGTTGCTGTTGCGGGCAGTTGAAGAGCCACGTAAGAGCGCCGCATTTCCAGACATCAACAAGATGACTGCGGCATCGACTGTCACATTAGGGCGAGCTTCGTAGACCATTCCAATAACGCCAAATGGAACAGAGATCTGCTGAAGTTCAAGCCCGTTCTCTAAAGTTGATTCGCGAAGGGTGCGACCAAGTGGATCAGGTAGCGCAGCTACTTGGCGCGCTCCCCCAGCAATGCCTTTAACTCGTTCTTCCGTTAAGAGCAGGCGATCTTGCATCTGAAGGTGCATCTGATCTTTACGTGCGCTCTGCATATCAATCTCATTTGCCGCCAAAATTTCGGCGCTCCGAGATTCAATAGCTTGCGCAATCGCTTCGAGCGCTGCCTTGCGTTCGGCGCCGGTCGCAGTAGAAAGCGTGCGAGCCGCGGTGCGAGCCTTTGTTGCTAGTTCAGCAATGATTGCTTCGGCGCTCATAGGAGTACTAAATCATCTCGATGAACAAGCTCGCGTTCATATTCTGCCCCAAGTGATGCGGCGAGTTCTTTGGTCGAGCGCCCCAGCATTTGTGGAATTTCAGATGCATCAAAGGCCACTAGACCGCGCGCAATTACTTTGCCAGCTTGAGAGACGAGTTCAACGGTGTCACCTGAGATGAATTCGCCTTCGACTGCGGTAACACCAGCAGGAAGAAGTGAAACTCCACGCTCGCAGATTGCAATGACTGCGCCATCATCGAGAATAAGTCGGCCTTGCGGAGTTGAAGCATGTGCCAGCCAGAGCAATCGTGAATTTGCCTTAGAGCTTTGTGCAGCAAAGAGCGTTCCAAAATCATCTGCCTGCATGGCATCGTGGCATTGCGACAGCGAAGTCAGGAGCATTGGAATTCCAGCACTGGTTGCAATGCGTGCCGCTTCTACCTTCGTCACCATGCCACCACTGCCAACGCCAGCAGATCCCGCTCCACCTAAAACAATTGATTCAATTTCAGACATTGCTGAAACATAACGAATTGGTTTTGCACCGCTCTGGGTTGGAGGTGCGTCATAGAGGGCATCGATATCTGAAACTAAGATCAATAAGTCGGCTTGAATAAGTAGGGCAACGAGCGCTGCCAGACGATCATTATCGCCGAAACGAATCTCTTGGGTACCGACAGTGTCATTCTCATTCACAATTGGAATAACGCCTAGTGAAAGCAATTTAGTTAAAGTCTGTTGCGCATTTTGGTAGTGCGAGCGACGGACTATATCTTCGGTAGTAAGCAGAACTTGCGAGGATATAACGCCATGAGCTGAGAACTTCTCATGGTACTGCGCAATGAGCAAACCTTGTCCCACTGATGCGGCTGCTTGTTGTGTTGCTAAGTCTTTTGGGCGAACTTTCAAGCCAAGTGGAGCTAGGCCAGCAGCAATTGCGCCCGATGAGACAAGAAGAACATCAGCACCGCGCTGCTTTAACGAATATGCGAAATCAGCAATCTTTGCAACCGATTGTGGGTCTAACTCGGAACCAGCAGCACCGGTCAGGGAAGAAGAACCGATTTTGATAACAATACGCTTAGCGCTGGTTAAAACTTCGCGGCTCACTTGTCGCTACTTTCTGATTCGCTCTCTTCTTCATACTTTTCAATCTCATCTAAAGAAATCTTTATCTCAGGATTCGTTGGCTCTGCCACGTTGTACTCCCATTGGCGGGCAATCTCTTCATCTGAAAGTTTATCTGCCTCGCGCTCTACTGCGCCCCAAGAACCTTCAAGACGCGAATCTTCACCACGACGATGTAAGAAACCAGCAAGTTGTTCGGCGCCTGCTTCGATAGTTGGCTCCCATTCAAATACAACTTCATTATCGCCAGAGCCAATTCTTACTTCAGAACCTGCAACCGCGCCCTTCTTAAACAACTCTTTCTCGACTCCGAGTTGGGCTAGCCGATCTGCAAGATAACCAATTGCTTCTGCATTTTTAAAGTTTGTCTGGCGTACCCAGCGAACAACTTTCTGTCCCCGCACGCTAAAGGATCCATCACCATTAAGTTGTACCGAGAATCCAGAGTCATCGACTGCAACTGGGCGCAAGATAATTCGAGTGCGCTCTTGCTTTGCCGCCTCTGTGCGTTCGCGCTGCACGAGTCGAGCCATGGCGTACATCAACTCAGGAAGTCCTTCACGGCTAGCCGCGGAGACTTGATAAACCTCGTAACCCTTGTCTTTCAACTGCTCTTCGACCATATCGGCCATAGCTTTGCCGTCAGGTAAGTCGATTTTATTAAGAGCGACAATTCGTACTCGCTCTTCAAGTCCGCCGTAGAGCGCAAGTTCATTTTCAATCGCATCGAGATCATCAATTGGGTTGCGATCCGTCTCTAGCGTTCCACAATCCAGAACATGCACGAGCGCCACGCAACGTTCTACGTGACGCAAGAACTGAAGTCCCAAACCTTTACCTTGGGAAGCACCTGGAATAAGTCCTGGAACATCGGCCACGGTAAAGCGGGTGTCGCCTGCTTGAACGACGCCAAGGTTTGGCACGAGAGTAGTAAATGGATAGTCAGCAATCTTTGGACGAGCCGCTGATATGGCTGCAATCAGAGAAGACTTTCCGGCACTTGGAAAACCAACGAGTGCGATATCAGCGACAGATTTAAGTTCGAGTCTGAGTTTACGTTCTTCACCTGGTTCGCCAAGAAGGGCAAAACCTGGTGCACGTCGCTTGGAAGATGAGAGAGCTAAATTGCCAAGCCCACCATGACCACCACGTGCTGCAAGAAATGTGGTGCCAATTCCGATGAGATCTGCGATTTGTTCGCCGTTTTCATCATAGATAACTGTTCCGTTTGGAACCGGCATGATGAGGTCTTCACCGGATACGCCATCTTTGCGATCGCCATAACCTTGATGGCCTGATGTTGCTTTGCGATGTGGCGAATGGTGAAAATCAAGCAAGGTAGTTACCGAAGAATCAACAACGAGAATAATGTCTCCACCACGTCCGCCGTTACCGCCATCTGGCCCACCGAGTGGTTTAAATTTTTCGCGCTTTACCGAGACGCAACCATCGCCGCCTTTTCCAGCAGAAGCAAAGAGCGTGACGCTATCGATAAATGTTGTCATCTCGCCTCACTACCTTTCCTTCTCATCTAGGTCATCTAGCTCAT
Organism: Streptomycetaceae bacterium; assembly: GCA_027483765.1. GTDB lineage: Bacteria > Actinomycetota > Actinomycetes > Nanopelagicales > Nanopelagicaceae > Planktophila. The sequence continues at coordinate 154,763 of JAIXTW010000011.1, read as the reverse complement.
CTAGCTGCCTGGTTGAATCTGCTTGAGTAAATAAAAAAGCGGACCGCGATAAATGCGGCCCGCTCCTTTTAGAGAAACCTAAATTAAACTGCAGGGACTACATTCACTACGCGACGACCGCGAGCGCGACCGAATTCAACTGCACCTGCTGCAAGAGCAAAAAGTGTGTCATCTTTACCGCGTCCTACATTCTTGCCTGGGTGGAAGTGTGTTCCACGCTGACGAACGAGAATTTCACCTGCATTAACTTCTTGACCGCCGAAACGCTTAATACCGAGGTACTGTGGGTTTGAATCGCGACCGTTACGTGTTGAGGAAACGCCTTTTTTACTTGCCATTTATCTGCTCCCTTAACCCTTACTTAGCGCCGCTGATTGCGGTGATTTTTACACGAGTGTGCTGTGCACGAAAACCTTGACGACGGCGATGGCCGGTCTTGTTCTTGTAACGAAGGATGTCGATCTTTGGACCCTTAACTTCGTCGATTACTTCGCCGGTGACCTTCACGGCTGAAAGAACCTTTGGATCAGTTGTAACGCTTGCGCCATCTACGACGAGGAGTGCTGGGAATGAAACTGATGCACCAGCAGCAGCGTCGATACGATCGACTGTGATGGTCTCGCCAACAGTTACCTTCTCCTGGCGTCCGCCAGCTTTAACGATTGCGTACATTCTTATTGCCTCAGTTCTTCTGATCTCTACGCCTGTGCACAAGTGGCTAGGCAGACGCTAAGGGTACGGATTTCATACCCCGTGGGTCAAATTGGCCTCTAAATAGAGGTAATCCAGGGCTAGGCGGTGATGACCCCGGAGCTAGCGGCCCTGCGGCGGCGCTTTCCCTTGGGGGCAACAATTTCTGGCTCTACATCAGTCTCTTCATCATGAATAACTTCAGAATTGATACTTTCTTCAATTTCCACATCTGGTGATTGAGAATTTACTTGTGGCATTGGAGCCTTCATCTTCACTGGATCCATATGTACATGAATACCACGTCCATTACATGAATCACATGTCGTTGAGAATGCTTCGATGAGGCCTTGTCCTACACGCTTACGTGTCATTTGAACCAGACCTAGTGACGTAACTTCGGCAACTTGATGCTTAGTGCGATCGCGACCGAGCGCTTCAACTAAACGACGTAATACGGCATCGCGGTTTGATTCAAGAACCATATCGATAAAGTCGATGACGACGATTCCACCTAAGTCACGAAGACGAAGTTGACGGGCAATTTCCTCAGCTGCTTCCAAGTTGTTCTTGGTAACAGTCTCTTCCAAGTTTCCGCCCTTACCGATGAACTTACCTGTGTTCACATCGATAACGACCATCGCTTCTGTGCGGTCGATAACAAGTGAGCCTCCAGATGGGAGGTAAACCTTGCGATCGAAAGCTTTCGCCAGTTGCTCTTCTACTCGGTAATCACCAAATAAGTCACCGCTGCCGGAATACTTCTCGATTTTCGAAACCAGTTCTGGGGCGATTGAACCAAGGTATGAAGTGATTTCATCCCATGCTTCGTTGCCTTGAATAATGAGCTTGCGGAAATCTTCATTGAAGATATCGCGGATTACGCGCACGGCCAGATCTGGCTCGGAGAGAAGAAGTGCCGGTGCGTGGAAGTTTGGATTCTCAGATTTCTGATAAATATCTTCCCATTGCGCTTTTAGTCTTTCGACATCGGCAGTGAGTTCAACTTCGGATACTCCTTCAGCTGCTGTTCGCACAATGACGCCAGCTGTATCAGGAATTAAATTCTTCAGGATTGCCTTCAGACGAGTGCGCTCTGATTCAGGAAGACGCTTAGAGATTCCGCTCATGCCGCCACCAGGTACATAGACAACGTAACGACCTGGCAATGAGATTTGGCTTGTTAGGCGTGCGCCTTTCTGGCCAATCGGATCCTTTGTTACCTGAACTAGAACTGGCTGACCAGTTTTCAAAACCATTTCAATTTTGCGTGGCTCAGATTCAGAGATGCCTGCGGCATCCCAATTTACTTCACCCGCATAGAGGACAGCGTTACGTCCCTTTCCAATATCAACGAATGCCGCTTCCATGGAAGGAAGAACATTCTGCACGCGACCTAAGTAGACGTTACCAACATATGAAACGTTGGCATTTCTATTGACGTAGTGCTCGACCATCACATTATCTTCAATAACTGCGATTTGAATACGGTCTCCGATTTGGCGGACAACCATCTCGCGATCAACATTTTCACGTCGAGCTAAGAATTCTCCATCGGTGATAATTGTTCCGCGGCGGCGATATGGCTCGCGATATTCACGACCTTCGCTGCGTCCACGGTCGCGATCACGATCACGGCGGTTACGCGTTCCGCGTTCAGAACGATCACGTGCTGGACGCTCTGTCTTCTCGCGAACTTCACGAACTTTAACAATTGTGACAACGCCATCTTCATCAATGACTTCACCAGGTGTGACGCCTTCACCTGTTGCGCGACGGCGACGGCGACGGCGATGAGTAGAACCCTCACTTGAATCATCTGAATCACTTGACTCATCATCTGATCCCTCTTCGGAATCTGAATCTTCTGGATTTTGACCATCTACCTGTGGCTTACGACGGCCTCGACCTCCGCGACGGCGACGGCGATTGCGCCCGGTGCGAGAATCTGAATCTTCATTATCTTCTTCAGCAACGACAGCATCTACTGCATCTTTAGCAGGCGCTTCCTTCTTTGCCGCTTTAGGTGCGCGCTTAGGTGCAACAGCATCTGTGGGCGCAGCTTGGAACATCGGTACCGGAACTGCTGCAGCTTTCTTGCGAGACTTAGGCGCAGCCTCTGTCTCAGCAGCTGCACTTACCTCTACATCTGCAGTGGGTACACCTAGTGATTTCTTACTTGATTTCTTAACCGCACGTTTGCGCGGTGATTTTGGCTCGATAGCCATGGCACCAAATCCTTTAGCGCGTATCTGCTATTTTCTAGTAGCGATACACATTCTCGTGGCCCACAGTGCTTCCCTTGTCAGGATTCAATTGTGAGCAAAACTCATTTTTAATCTCTTTTGTAGTCCGCCGCAGGCGCGATAAAGATCGCTGGCCGCGCTGAACTGTTGAGCAAAGTATGACAGATAGAGCCGAGGAAAACCTATTTTGAGCGTGAATCAGCCACGCTGTCTGGCGTGAACGTTCTGCAGCAGCCCAATTCCGATGAGGTTTGCGAACATGCTGGAACCACCATAAGACAGGAATGGAAGCGGCACTCCCGTCATGGGCATCAACCCCAATGTCATACCGATATTTTCAAAGACTTGAAAAGCAAACCAGGCAATAACTCCCGTACACACAAGGGTTCCGTAGGGGTCCGTCGATCGTCGTGCAATTCCAAAAGCTCGCATAAGAATGGTGAGCAATAAGAGAATAATTACCGAGCTACCAAGAAAACCGAGCTCTTCTCCGGCAACGGTAAAGATGAAGTCAGTCTGTTGTTCTGGCACAAAGCGTCCATTTGTTTGCGGGCCATTAAATAACCCAGTTCCTACCAGTCCGCCAGAGCCAACTGTGATGCGCGCTTGCCGCAACTGATATCCAGCACCCTGTCGATCAGCGTTTGGGTCAACAAATGATTGCAATCGCTTAACTTGGTAATCGCTGATTACTCCAGTTTTAGTTGCAACAACTCCACCAAGAATTGCCAACAAAATCAGGCCGGCAATCCATCGTGTGGGAGCTCCTGATACAGCAAGGATGGTGACAACAGATGCGCTAATAATAAATACGGTTCCCATATCGGGTTGACGCAAGATGAGAAGAATGGGAAGCGCCGCAACAGCGAGGGCTTTGAGAATATCGTTTGTGCTCGGTTCATCAGAGTTATGTGTGCGCTCAGATAACAACATGGAAATTCCAATAATGATGGAGATTTTCGCAATCTCAGCCGGTTGAATCTGGAATCCAGCTGGTAAACGAATCCATGCTTTGGCACCATTAACTTCGCTACCCACACCTGGGATGAGTACAAAAATTAATCCTAGAACACCGAAGCCCCAGATAAATGGTGTGTAAGCGCGAAGTAATCGGTAATCGATAATTGTGGTTCCCCATGCAAGCGCTAGACCGATAACAATATTTATCACATGGCGCTTGAGGTAATACTCAGGATCAAGTCCATTTGCCGAATACCAATCTCGGGTCGCGGCATAGACCAGCAAGGTTCCGATAACGAGAAGTCCAGCTACAGCTGCACTAAGAATGGGATCAAAGCCCGCGAAGAATGAGTTACCGCGTGTGCGGCGATATGGATTGCGGTTGAGGAATGTACTCATCGCTTTGCTACCGCCATCTTCTTCTCCGCCTTCGCTGGGTTCAATATAGAAGGAGCTGGCTTAGTAGCAGGTGAAATACGAGGTAATTTGATTGGTGGTTTTCCTTTTGGAAATAGCGCTAGTTCGGGTTTAACCACATTCCCCTGTACGCCGAATAAAGTTTCATAAATTTGGCGAACTCCTGCGCCAGAGGTACTTGCTCCGTATCCACCCTGACTGACCATCATCACAACTGCGTATCGCGGGTTCCTTTCAGGTGCGAAGGAGGCATACCAAGAGGTATCAGACTTAGCTGATCCGTTTAGGTTCCTTCCAAACACTTGTGCGGTTCCAGTTTTACCAGCGGTAGGAACTGGGAAGTTGGCAAAGAGTCCTGCAGAAGTGCCGGTAAGGGTTACTTCGTGCAACGCATCGTGTAGAAATTCAATAGTGGCGGCATCGGCCGAGATTTGTCCCAGTTTTTTAGGTTCAAACTGCTTAATGACTTTTCCTTCTTGAGTCAGAATTGCCTTAGCGATTGTTGGTTGCCAAATCGTTCCACCATTGGCGATTGCTGCATACATTTGCGCTAACTTGATCGGCGTAATGACGGTATCTCCTTGGCCGATAGAGAAGTTCACCGCATCACCACCACGAAGTTTATCTCCGTCTACGCAATTCTCTCGAGCTAATTGAAGCAAGAAGGCGGTCTGCTGTGCTTTTGTAGCGCGATCTTTATAGTTACAGTAAAAATCTTTATTCTCGGCATACCAAGACTTCTTCCATTCTCGATTAACGAGTCGTCCAGTTGATTCTGAAGGAAGGTCTACCCCGGTTTTTTCAGATATTTGAAAACTTTCGGCCGCTTTAGAGAAGTAGTCATTCGGATTTGATTTAGGTTTGAGTCCACCATCACGCAACCATTCGTCATATGCAATTTGATACCAGATAGTGTCACATGAGATTGCGATTGCCTTCTTCATTGAAATCGTTCCTTGAGCTTTACTTTCGAAGTTCTGAAAAGCTCGAGTTCCTACTTGTACTTCAGCTGGGCAGGAATAACTTTTATTTAAGTCATAGCCGGCATCTTTTGCCGCCATCACCGAAACCACTTTGAATGTGGACGCAGGTGCGTAGAGCCCCTGTAAAGCTCGGTTAAGTGCTGGGACTCCGGTTTTCTCACTGTAGAGGGCTTGTGCTTCCTTAACAGTAAGGCCTCGCTCAAAAGCGTTGGGGTCAAATGAAGGATATGAAGCAAGGGATAGAACCTGACCATTGCGAACATCCATCACTACCGCAGCGCCACCATCTGCCGGAAAGCCCATGGATCGTGCGCGCTTAACCGCTTCGCCTAGAGCTTTCTCACTCGCTGCTTGAAGTCTCACATCCAAACTTGTGACGAGATGTTTACCTGCAACTGGTTTTGTATTTTGAGTTGTACTTGTCACCGCTTCTTTTCGGTCAACAATAAAAGTTTTAATTCCTGGAACCCCGCGTAGATATTCGTCGTACTTGATTTCGAGTCCGGCCTTACCAATGGATTCAGAGCGAAAGTACGTGCGGCCATTAGCGCCTGCCAGATCAGCTTCGGTGAGTGGTCCTACATAACCAAGTACATGGCTTCCAGTTACACCGAGCGTTTCGGGATAGCTTCTAATTGCTATCGGGGTTGCTGAAATTCCAGGGAAACGATCTGATCGTTCAACGATTCGCAACGCAATAGCTGGATCTGCTGATTTGGTGATTGGTATCGGCTGGAAGCGAGAACCGGTCCAGCAACCTGCTCGTTGGCCACGTGGTAACTCACCGCATAAGCGGGTACGCTGCCACACATCTGAATATTCAAGTCCAAGTAAATTTACAAGGTTTGCTAACACGGCAACACCTTTATCTGGCAACTTATCGATTGTGGTTCTATCAACTGTGACCGCAAGCGCAACTTTGCTCAGCGCCAGCGGCACACCTGAGGAGTCAACGATAAAACCGCGATTAGCAGGGGTAACAACATCTCGACTCTGAATACTGAGCGCTGCATCGCGATAGATAGGGCCGGCCGCGACCTGCAGATAGAAAAGGCGACCGAGCAAGGCAACCATTAACGATGCGAAAAAAATCTGAATGACTAACAAGCTTAGACGTGAGCGTTGATTCATATCAGTGATCTAGTTCCGAAGACATTTGCATGTATGAAAGAAACAATTTTTAACACTAGCGGTGAAACAATCGCGGTCCAAAAGGCTGAACCTGCAAGAAGAAATAGAACGTGAGAGATGCTGCCTAGCGCCTGGCCTAACAGCAAGCCAAGTAGCAAGAAAACTAATTGGCTCACAACAACGCCAGCGGTGGTAATTAGAACTATGTTGATTGGATTAGAGCGGATGTTGTCATCGCCATAACCTAAGAAGGCCACGGCATAGCCAGCTAAGATTAGAACTAGCGTCCAATGACCCATTGGCCCTGGCGAACTCTGAGATATATCCATCAAGATTCCTGCTCCGAAACCGGTGAGGGCGCCAATTTCTGGTGTGCTCAGCGTTGCCCAGATCAAAGTAAAGATCAGCAGTAGTGAGAATCCACCCAGTGGCAATCTGAGTTGAGTAATAAAAGCTTCTTGCAGGATGTAGATGACTAAGAAGATAGGAATTGAGAAAAGATATCTACGGATGGTCATGGTTCTGGAATTGGTGAAGGCGACGGCGATGCATAAATAGTCACAGTCGGAAGCGGAGTTGGACGTGGCTTAGCTGGCACCAAAGAATCTCGAGGATCTGATGCCGGGTTTCTCTTAACGACCGCTACTACCCCAAGCGTTGAGAAATTAGCGTAAAACTTTACCTCTGCCGTCTGTGTCACAGCACCAGGTGAATTATCTACAGATGTAACTTCACCGATGGGCACTCCGGGAACAAACGGCCGACCGTTATCACTTCCGCGAGCAAGAAGTGCGTCACCAACTTTCACAGAAGTGGTGTTATCAAGTAATTGCAAGACGCCACTACGAGATCCCTGGCCACTGAGAATTCCAATTTGTTGCGACTGTGCGATACGGGCGCCAATTCGAAATCCGGGATCTGATGCAAGCTGCACAAGCGCGCTATTTGTGTAGGCAAACTTCACAACACCAACTAATCCATATCCAGAAATAACAGTCATATTGCTTTGAATACCAGAACTGGTGCCTGCATCAATTGTGATGGTCTGCGTGAATGAAGTACTAGGTCCTTGAGAAATCACTTTTGCGTTGATGACTTCATACCCACCGCTACCGGCAAGGTTGAGGACGCTCTTTAATTGTTTAAGTTGCGCATCGGCTATCTTGCGATTTTGCAGCGTGTTACGAAGTTTTTCATTCTCAGACTTCAATTTCTCAATCTGGTTACGTGTGCGACCAAGGTGTGTTACATCAGATGCGAAATTACGAAATGGAGTGAGCGCCCAAGAGCCTGCTTTTTGAACCGGAGTCAGCGCTGTTTGTGTTCCATTGCGCAGACCATCAATGACTGAAACGCCACGTAAATCCAAAGTAATTAGAAATAGTGAAGTAACAATTAAAACAATGATGAGTAAGCGACCGCGGTTGTCGCCGCCGTAGCGCACTGTGAGTTACCTATCGACGAGGCTCGGAGATCAAAACCTTTTCCAAGGCTTCGAACTCTTCAATGCATTTTCCGGAACCTTCAACAACAGCGTCGAGTGGACGGTCTGCGATATGAATTGGCATTCCGGTCTCTTTACGTAGTCGCTCATCGAGTCCCTTAAGCAGAGCGCCTCCGCCAGTAAGAACGATTCCACGATCCATGAGATCTGAAGAAAGTTCTGGTGGGCACTTATCAAGGGTGGCCTTTACTGCGTTAATGATCTGGTTGACCGGCTCTTCGAGCGCTTTGCGAATCTCGGCAGCGGTTACAACGATTGTCTTTGGTAGACCTGTTGCAAGATCGCGACCACGAATTTCAGCATCATTTTCACCCTGAAGTGGGTATGCCGATCCAATAGCCATCTTGATTTCTTCAGCTGTGCGCTCTCCTAGAAGAAGTGAATATTCGCGCTTAGTCCAGTTAATAATTGATTGATCGAGTTCATCGCCACCGATTCGAATAGATAGCGCAGTCACGATTCCACCAAGTGAAATCACAGCAACTTCAGTTGTTCCGCCACCAATATCGACGACCATGTTTCCGGTAGGTTCGTGAATCGGAAGACCGGCACCAATTGCAGCAGCCATAGGTTCTTCAATGATGTAAACCTTGCGTGCTCCTGCTGCGTAGCCAGCATCCTTGACTGCACGCTGTTCAACGCCAGTGATTCCCGATGGAACACAGACAACAATTCGTGGCTTGGCTAGGTAGCTGCGACGGTGCACTTTTTGAATAAAGTAACGGAGCATGCGTTCGGTTGTGTCGAAGTCTGCAATCACACCATCTTTAAGTGGGCGAATTGCAACGATGTTTCCTGGTGTACGACCAATCATCTTCTTTGCTTCAAGTCCAACAGCCAAAATGCCACCAGTGTCTTGGTTAACAGCAACCACGGAAGGTTCGTTAAGAACAATGCCACGACCTCGAACATAGACAAGCGTGTTTGCAGTTCCTAGGTCAACGGCCATGTCGCGGCCAATGAATGACATTCTGTTAGACATTTATTTCCCCTCGAAGAAGATAGCTATTTCACGTGCAGCAGATTCGGGTGAATCTGAGCCGTGAACAATATTTTGTACAACCTTTGTTCCTTGGTCGCGTGCAAGATCGCCGCGGATTGTTCCGGGTGCTGCAACGGTTGGATCGGTGACGCCGGCAAGAGAGCGGAAACCCTCAATGACGCGGTTGCCTTCAGCAACGATGGCGACAATCGGACCTGACATCATGAACTCAACAAGTGGTTCAAAGAACGGCTTACCTTGATGTTCTGCGTAATGCTTTTCAAGAAGCACACGGTCTGCTTGCAACATGCGTAGTGCTGCGATTGTGTAACCCTTTGCTTCGATACGAGCGATTACCTCGCCGACTAATCCACGGGCTACCCCATCGGGCTTAACTAGGACGAGGGTTTTTTCTGTACTCACGGGTGCAGTCTATTAGGCGTCAGGAGCGCGCGTTGCCATGAGCGCAGCGCGAGCGGCCTCGCCCTTGCGTCCAACGACGATGGCGGCAATCCAGAGTCCCCCGAATATCAGACCCACGATGGCCATCGCTGGCACCACTACGGCATAGCCGATCATCAAAAATTGCAGAATTGAACCCAGAACCCAGCCTGCCCGTTTTTTCAAAAGACCTGGGGTGAGAAGCATGAGCAGGGCGATGATTGCGCCAGCAACAATTGTTGAAGTCTCGTGGTTATCTTTGGCAAGCAACATGGCAAAACACATGATGAAGAATTCCATGACTAGTACAGCAGAACCAAGTACGCGCACTATTTAACTTCCTTTGTCAATTTCTTTCGCAGAATTGTACGAGCTTCACCGGCAGTGACAACAGAGCCAGTTACTAAAATTCCAATGGTGTCATCGCTCAACGGCCTAATTGCATCTTTGATTGCCTTATCAAGGGCTTGCGCCAAATTTTCCTCAACAAAGACGCGATCAGGACCAAACATTTCAACGGCAATCTTCTCTAGCTCAGCTATCGGAGTAGACCTCGCGGAACTGTTGGTTGTCACGATGATGGAATCCATCACCTGTTCGAGTTCGAGCAAGATTCCTCGAATATCTTTATCTCCCATTGGGGCAACAACACCGATAATTTCATCAAATGTGAACTCGCTTTGAATTGTTTCGGCAACTGCCGCCGCCCCATGAGGGTTATGCGCCGCATCCAAAATAATCGTCGGATCTCGGTGCACGACTTCGCAACGACCAGGTGAGCTAACAGCGGCAAATCCAGCGCGCACTGCCTCGATATCTAACTCTTGGTCTCCAAAGAACGCTTCAACGGCTACCAACGCTGCCGCCGCATTTGATGCTTGGTGCTTTCCGTGCAAGGGCAAGAAAATATCTTCATAGGTATCTTGCGCGCCTCGAATAGTTAAGAGTTGGCCGCCCACTGCCACCGAACGCGACATCACAGCGTATTCAATTCCCTCACGCACTACATCTGCGCCAACTGATGCAGCTCGCTTGAGAAGTTCTTTCGCCGCTTCAGGCTCCTGTTGTGCAAGAACAATGAAACCTGACTCTTTGATGATGCCCGCTTTAGTCTGGGCTATCTCGGTCAGAGTCTCACCCAGGTATTCCATGTGATCAAGATCGATTGGCATCAGTACTGAAACATCGGCGCTCACCACATTAGTGGCATCCCACTCGCCGCCCATACCGACTTCAATCACACCCACATCGATGGGATGCTCGGCAAAAGCTACAAAAGCCAGTGCTGTCAGGGCTTCGAAATATGAAATTGGATGTTCAAACTTTGAATCCATCAGATCGATATATGCAGCGATATCGTTGTAAGAAAAGATTAATTCTTTGGCGCCAATTGATTGGCCGTTGATTGCGATGCGCTCAACAAAACTTTCTAAGTGAGGACTAGTAAATCTTCCAGTGCGTAGCCCCATTTGAAAGAGAAGCGAATCAATCATGCGAGAAGTTGTGGTCTTACCGTTCGTGCCGCCGATGTGAATCGTCGGATAGGTAAGTTGCGGGGACCCTAAAACATCGACCAGCGCCGCAATTCTTTCCAATGAAGGCTCGATGCGAGTTTCAGGCCAGCGTGTATTGAGTTTCTGCTCAATTGAATCGATAAGAGCCTGATCTTCGGGCGAAATATCTGCCATTTACTTCAGCGCTGCTAACTGAGCGGTGATGCGCTCGATATCGCCAGTTGTGACCACGAGTCGCTCTTTAATTTCCTTGACTACTTCTGCTGGAGCTTTCGCCATAAAGCCTTCATTATTTAACTTCACTTCCGCAGTCTTTAAATCCTTCTGGGCGGTGACAAGATCTTTTTCAAGGCGAGCACGTTCGGCTACAACATCGACTGTTCCCGACAGGTCCAACTCAACTTTGATAGCTCCGATTTCAACGGAGGCGCTCGGCGTAAAATCTTTGAGTTCTAACTTAAGTAAGAATGCCATCGCAGATGCGTATGCCGAAACATCAGCGGGTGCAATAAATCGACCAGGTATTTTCTGACTTGGTTTTACACCTTGGTCATTGCGGAAGCGGCGGACTTCGGTGATTACCTTTTGCAGTTCACCAACAAGAGTTTCTGCCTTCTTATTAATGTGGGCAGAATCGGCTGTTGGCCATTGCGCGATGACGAGTGTTTCCTGACCGGTAAAAGTTGTCCAAAGCTCTTCGGTAATAAATGGCATAACTGGGTGCAATAACCGGAAGAGCGTATCTAGAACATGGCCCAACACTCTCTGCGAGGCCGCAGCATTTCCGGATGCAAATGCTTCTTTGGATAGTTCTAGATACCAGTCGCAGAGGTCATCCCAGGCAAAGTGATAAATAACTTCGCAGGCACGGGCGAACTCATAGCGCTCGAGTAGCGCGGTGTACTCAGAAGTTGTTTCACTTAAGCGCGAAAGCACCCATTTGTCGATATCAGAAAGTGTCTCGGTGGAAGGAAGTGGGCCTTGCACGGTGGCCCCGTTCATCATGGCGAAACGAGTTGCATTCCAAAGTTTGGTGGCGAAGTTACGCGAACCCGCAATCCAATCTTCGGCTAGCGCCTGATCTTTTCCGGGATTAGATCCGCGGGCTAAGGTGAAGCGAAGGGCGTCGGCACCGTACTTATCAATAAACTCAAGTGGGTCCACCACATTTCCGCGAGATTTAGACATCTTCTTGCCGTACTGATCGCGGACGAGTCCATGCAAAACGATGGTGTGAAACGGCGGAACGCCATCCATGGCAAATAACCCAAACATCATCATGCGAGCGACCCAGAAGAACAAGATGTCATATCCGGTAACAAGAACACTTGTGGGATAAAACTTCTTTACATCTGCAGTGTTATTCGGCCAACCCAGTGTTGAAAATGGCCAGAGTGCGGATGAGAACCAGGTATCTAATACATCTGGGTCTTGCGTGTAGCCATCGGGTGCTTTTTCACCAGGTCCAACAACGACAACTTCATCATTCGGTCCGTACCAAACTGGAATTCGGTGACCCCACCACAGTTGGCGAGAGATACACCAGTCATTGAGGTTATCTACCCAATCAAAGTATCGAGGTGCAAGCTCCTCCGGTTCAATCTTTACCCGACCATCGCGAACAGCATCCCCCGCCGCCTTTGCAAGAGTTTCAACTTTTACAAACCACTGCTTTGATAAACGTGGTTCAACCGTTGTATCGCAACGTGAGCAATGGCCAACTGCGTGAATGTATGGGCGCTTTTCGGCAACGATTCGACCCATCTCTTTTAGCTTTGCGACAACAGCGACTCGCGCCTCAAAACGATCTAATCCATCAAATTCGGTACCGGTTCCATCCATGACACCGTGTTCATTCATGATGACCACAAATGGAACTCCATGACGCATCGCCATTTCGAAGTCATTTGGATCGTGTGCGGCGGTTACTTTGACTGCACCTGTACCAAAATCAGGATCAACAAGCTCATCGGCAATAATGGGGATTAATCGGTTAACGAGTGGCAACATCACTTCAGTGCCAATCATGTGTTTGTATCGTGGATCATCAGGATGTACCGCCACTGCGCCATCACCCATCATTGTTTCGGCGCGAGTAGTTGCGACAACAATGCTCTGTTCGCCATCCCCGTATCTGACCGAGACGAACTCGCCTGCGTCATCTTGGTGCTCAACTTCAATATCAGATAGAGCAGTTAGGCAACGTGGGCACCAATTGATGATGCGCTCTGCCCGGTAGATGAGCCCTTGATCAAATAACTTCTTAAAAATTGTTAGTACAGCTTGCGAAAGATTTTCATCCATGGTGAATGCTTCGCGAGACCAGTCAACTGAATCGCCAAGACGTTTCATCTGTCCGAGAATTTGGCCACCTGATTCGGCCTTCCACTCCCAGACCTTCTTTACAAACTCTTCGCGGCCAAGATCATGACGGGTGAGACCTTTTTGCGCCAACTGCTTTTCGACAACGTTCTGCGTTGCGATTCCAGCGTGGTCCATGCCCGGTAGCCAGAGCGCTTCAAAACCTTGCATGCGCTTCATGCGCGTTAAACAATCTTGCAGCGTTTGATCTAGTGCGTGGCCAATATGTAAATTGCCAGTGACATTCGGTGGCGGGATAACAATGGTGAAAGGTTCTTTCGAAGAGTTCGCATCAGCGGTGAAGTAACCCGCATCAAGCCACTTCTTATAGAGAGGTCCTTCGATTGCGCTCGGCGTAAATGCCGCTGCTAGCTCGCGCTTATCGGAAGACATAGCGCGCAGTCTAGTTTAACTTTAAGCGCTTTTCTCCTCAGTGCTCTTCTCGCGACGAGCAGCACGCTTTGGAATATCGCCAGTGCGCGGTACCAAGGTTGGGGCCGCATTCTCAGTGATGCAATTCTTTTCAATAATCACCTTTGCGACATCGATTCGGCTAGGGATGTCATACATAACCCCGAGCAGTACCGACTCCATGATGGCGCGAAGTCCTCGTGCCCCAGTGCCGCGAACAAGTGCAAGATCTGCAACTGCCTCTAGGGCTTCTTCGGAAAACTCAAGTGCTACATCATCGAGATCGAAGAGCTTCTGGTACTGCTTCACTAGCGCGTTCTTTGGCTCAGTAAGAATTTGCATGAGAGCTGGCTTATCAAGATTTTCAACACTTGTCAGTACCGGCAAGCGGCCAATAAATTCTGGAATCATTCCAAACTTCAATAAATCCTCTGGCATCACATCAGCAAAGATATCTCTGCGGTTCTTATCCTCTGCAGTTTGAAGTTCTGCACCAAAACCAACGCCAGCTGAACCACTGCGTGATTCGATGATTTTGTCGAGACCAGCAAATGCGCCACCAACGATGAAGAGGACGTTAGTTGTATCGATTTGAATAAACTCTTGGTGTGGATGCTTACGTCCACCTTGTGGTGGAACTGATGCAACTGTTCCTTCGAGAATCTTTAGGAGCGCTTGCTGAACGCCTTCGCCAGATACATCGCGGGTAATTGAAGGGTTCTCAGATTTGCGGGCAACTTTATCGATTTCGTCGATATAGATAATTCCGGTTTCAGCTTTCTTTACATCATAATCTGCAGCTTGCAAAAGCTTAAGCAGAATATTCTCAACGTCTTCTCCAACGTAACCTGCCTCGGTAAGAGCGGTTGCATCAGCAATTGCAAAGGGAACGTTAAGCATGCGTGCAAGGGTTTGCGCCATCAGAGTTTTGCCACAACCAGTTGGCCCAAGCAACAGGATGTTGGACTTCGCTAGCTCAATTCCATCCTCGCTACGTGAATCCCCTGACTGCACTCGCTTGTAGTGGTTATAGACGGCAACGGAAAGTGACTTCTTTGCACGATCTTGCCCAATGACATATTGATCAAGAAATTCAAAGATTGCCTGTGGCTTTGGCAGTTCACTTAAACCAAGTGATGAAGCCTCTGATAACTCTTCAACGATGATCTCGTTACAGAGTTCAATACATTCGTCGCAGATATAGACACCAGGACCTGCAATAAGTTTCTTAACCTGCTTCTGAGTCTTTCCGCAGAAAGAACATTTCAGGAGGTCGTTTGCTTCGCCAATTCGTGTGGACATGACGTAAATAATAGTTTTTAGAGCGAAAAATTGCGCGCTAAATCAAGCCTGACTTTGTTCGCCCATAGATGAATAAGGGGGCAACTTCGACTTCACCCCGTTAGCGAAAACTTACGCGGACGGCTTAGCCTTTCGAGAAGCCATTACCTTATCGATGATTCCGTATTCGACTGCTTCTGCAGCTGTAAGAATCTTGTCGCGCTCGATATCTTTTTCAATCTCTGCTACTGACTTATTTGAATGCTTTGCAAGCATCGTTTCGAGCAAGCCACGCATGCGAAGAATTTCGCGCGCTTGGATTTCGATATCCGATGCCTGTCCGCCGCCCTCAGATGAAGGTTGGTGAATCAAAATACGAGAGTGCTCGAGTCCGTAGCGCTTACCTTTTGTGCCACCAGCCAAGATGATTGCCGCAGCAGATGCTGCTTGTCCAAGACAGATTGTTGTGATGTCTGGACGAACAAATTGCATGGTGTCATAGATGGCAGTGAGCGCAGTAAATGATCCACCAGGAGAGTTGATGTAGATCGAGATATCGCGATCTGGATCCATTGATTCGAGTGTAAGCAACTGCGCCATGACATCGTTTGCCACAGTGTCATCAATTGCCTGACCTAAGAAGATGATGCGCTCCTCGAATAACTTTGTATATGGATCAAGGCGCTTAAAGCCGTATGCGGTCTTCTCTTCAATTGTTGGAAGAACATAGCGGTTCGTAATCTCTTGAATGTGCTTCATTACTTCTTACCTCCCGCGATTTGGCCTTCATTTGAAGCGATGTGATCGATGAATCCGTATTCGAGTGCGTCTTTGGCATTGAACCAATTGTCACGATCAGAATCGGCAATAATCTTTTCCAAAGTTTGTCCGGTGTGCTTTGCATTGAGTTCAGACATAGTCAGCTTTGTAATTGCCATCTGTTCTGCCTGAATACGAATATCTGTTGCAGTTCCACCGATGCCACCCAAAGGTTGGTGCATCAAGATGCGGGCATGTGGCGTTGCATAACGCTTGCCAGGTGCTCCCGCAGTGAGCAGGAACTGACCCATTGATGCGGCCATTCCCATGGCAACAGTTGCGACATCGTTTTTGATGTAATGCATCGTGTCGTAAATGGCCATACCTGCGGTGACCGAACCACCAGGTGAGTTGATGTAGAGGTAGATATCTTTTTCAGAATCTTCGGCAGCTAGCAATAACATCTGCGCACAAATGGCGTTCGCCATTTCGTCGCGAACTTCGCCCGCTAGAAAGATGATTCGCTCTCGGAGCAAACGGCTATAAATCTGATCGCCGAGTCCGAATGGTTCTGAACCGACTGAGCGGCCAACAGTTGTGTTGTCCTGTGGGTTAATAAAATCCACGTTTCATCCTCCCAATAACTTTTCCTTGTAGTGACCTTAACAATTGCGGGAAGAAAATGCTTCCCAAAAAGATGAGATAGCGGCTAAAACGAGAGATGTTCGCTTACGGCTAAAGATTTACTCGGCAATCGCCTCTGCTGGCGCTGTTGGCTGACCCTGTTGTGGACGAAGCGCCTCGAGATCAATGCTGTTTCCAGACTTGTCGACAACTGAAACGCGACCAAGAACGGATGCCAGCGCTTTAGCGCGAGTTACCTCAGCAACGACTTGGCTAATCTGTCCAGCCTTTTGAAGTTCTTGCGCGAATTGCTCCGGACCCATTCCATATCGCTGAGACATGCGAATGAGATATTCAGTGAGTTCGATTTCGGTAACTTGTACTTCTTCTACCTTCACAATGGCATCGAGTAGGAAATCAGATTTGATTGAAGCGCGAACCTGGCCATCTACTTCAGCGCGGTGCTCAGCATCTTCCTGGCGTCCTTCGCCTTCGAGGTGGTCATTTACTTCCTCAAGAACTATGTCATCTGGAACCGGAATGTCCAGGTCGGCAAGTAATTTTTCAAGGAGTAAGTCGCGAGCTTGTGCTCCTTGTTCCATCTTCTTCACACGAGTTAAACGCTCTGCGAAATCTGCCTTGAGTTCATCGAGTGTGTCGAATTCAGATGCCAACTTCGCAAATGAATCATCGGCTGTTGGAAGCTCACGCTCTTTAACAGCCTTCACAACAATTTCGACATCGCCCTTTTCGTCATCTTTCTGACCGACAAGCTGCGTTGTAAAAGTCTTGGTATCCCCCGCGCTCATTCCAACGAGAGCTTCATCTAAGCCGTCAATCATGCGGTTTGAACCAACTTCGTATGAAATCTCGTTCGCTTTTCCACCATCTACTTCGGCGCCATCAATGCGCGCTGTGAGATCGATAGTCACGAAATCACCAGTTTTTGTCGCACGCTCGACTGAATTCAATGTTCCGAAGCGAGCGCGAAGTTCATCGAGCTGCTCGTTGATATCAGTGTCGGCAACAACTACATCATCGACCGTAATGGTGAGTTTTGAGAAATCTGGAAGATTTACTTCTGGGCGCACATTTACCTCAACGGTAAAGATGAGCTTGTCGTTATCAACAAATTCCTTTACATCGACAGTTGGTCGACCCACAACAAGCACATCGTGCTCACGTGCAGCCTTGCCGTAAAACTCTGGCAGAGCTTGATTAATAGCCTCATCAATGACAGTTCCACGGCCTACGCGCTGATCAATCATCGCTGCCGGAACTTTGCCCTTACGGAAACCTGGAATGTTTACCTGTGCTGCCACCTTCTTATATGCAGCTGCAACGTGATTTGTTAACTCTGCATAAGGAACTTCAACTTCTAAACGAACGCGAGTTGAGGAAAGTGTCTCGACGGTGCTTTTCACGAAGTGCTCCTATTTGTTAATGACAGCTTTAGTACTGTGAAGAAATTCTGGTCGGGGCGGGGAGATTCGAACTCCCGATCTCCTGCTCCCAAAGCAGGCGCGCTAGCCACTACGCTACGCCCCGAGGCGCAACACCGGAGTCTAGAGTAATTTTTTACTCTCGGTTACACACCCTGTACGCTCATCCTTCGCACCACTCGCGGGTGTAGCTCAATGGTAGAGCCCCAGCCTTCCAAGCTGGCCATGCCGGTTCGATCCCGGTCACCCGCTCCATGTTTTAAAAGGCCGACCCGACTGAATCGACTTGTAGCGCTACATAGGAACTACTGAATCTAACCAAGTCTGTCGCGTTTGTGGCTCTCGCAGAAATAACAGTGAGTGTCAATCCATAGTCAGTAACAACGCCTGTTCCGTCAAGAGTTACCTCTGCAACAAATGAATTTTCATAACGGATTGCACCGCTCCGATAAGAATAACCGTGAAGAATTGAGTAACTAGTGCTGATAACCGGAGCTCCATTAATGGCGGCAAAACTCAAGGACATAGGTAATAGATATTCACTCGAGTTACTTGGCTGAAAACCTACAATGTTGAATCGGACTACGTAACTTTTGTTTGCCTTAAATCCGGTCACAGAACCCGTGTTCGATGTTCCTGCATTTCCACTTATATCGCCGATTGAAAATGTATTTGAGATCGCTTTAGAAATTCCTGAAGTACCAGCGCTACCAGCGTCTCCTTGAGCACCAGCTGCACCATTTGCACCTGTAAGCCCTGTCGCTCCAGTTGAACCCGTTGGTCCCGCAGGTCCCGTGCTTCCCGCAGCACCAGATGCACCCGTTGCTCCGGTTGCACCAGCTGCGCCCGTTGCACCTGGAGTTCCGCTTCCTGAACCTGAGGAACCTGTCGCACCTGTTGCTCCAGCAGGGCCTGCAGGACCAGCTGCTCCCGTCAAGCCTCGCTCGCCTTGCGCACCGACTGATCCAACAAGACTCGTATTGCTCGCTCCAATTTTTGCATCAGATCCATTCTTTCCATCGCTACCGGTAACACCTGTTGCACCAATTGGTCCTTGTAAGTTCTGTGGCACCAACCACTTACCTTTTGCTTTTGGTCCATAAATCAAAAGGCTCCGGGTATCGATGTAAAAGTCACCGTTGATTCCGAGTGAAGCTAGCGGTGCACCTTTTCCATTAAGAATTGTGTTTGGAATTGATGCAGCAGTTCGACCTGCGGCACTGACCGAAATTACTGAGGTTGATGTGGCAAGAATTGCAATAGTGAATAGGACGGCTACTCGTGATGCTTTCACTGGTTACCCCTGTCTCTGGAATGTCTTCCCAGTCTGAAGTGGCGGGCGGATTCCTAGAATCGGAGAAACCCCTACGTGCGCACAGGAAGCCCGTGAGTAAAGAGGTAGGAAACTCACAGATTCCATACGGAAACTCTCAGGAGCCTCTCAGGAAATTTGGGTATCTTTCTGAACCTAGGACGCTTTAGTTCAACCAGGTCGAAACGAGGGTTTCGGCACAACGCAAGGAACAGGAGACATGCAAATGTCAACACAGAGAAAAATTGCAGCGATTGTGATTACAACTGTGGCTCTTACTTCTAGCACAGTTGGAGTTTCAGCTGCAGCTACGAAATCAACACGAGTCTCAGTAACTAATCCAGGTGCAAATGGCGTTAAGGGACCTCGAGGATTAGATCTTGCCGCCACACTTTCAGCACTTGTTACAAAGGGAACAATCACACAAGCACAAGCAGATGCAATCATTGCAGCCGCTGACGCAGCAAAGGTTGCAGCCGAAGCAGCCCGCACTGCAGCACGTGCAGCAGCAGAACTTGCAAAGCCGCTACGGGCTGAAAAAGCGGCAGAGCTGGTATTAATCTCTACAACGATCGGTGTTGATACTGCAACGATTAAGTCACGCCTTGCAGCAGGAGAAACCCTTGCCGCAATTGCTGGCGCGAAGAAGGATGCTCTTATTGCTGCACTCGTTGCAGATGAGACAAAGCGAATCGATGCAGCAGTAACGGCTGGAAAGCTAACGGCTGCACAGGCAACTTTCCTGAAAGAGCGCCTCGTTGCACATGTCACTGAAGAAGTAAACGAAGTTCGCACTGCGGGTCCAAAGGGTGGATTCAAAGGTGGATTTGGTCATAAAGGAAAAGGTGATTTTGCTAAAGCGCCAAGAATGCCTGCTCCAAGAGCAACCGCATCTGCTGCAGCATAAATAGTTCCAACATGTAGTACCTCCGTGGGTAGAAAACCCCGTCACGCGAAAGTGTGGCGGGGTTTTCACATGCCCGCTCGACCTCATGCTTAAATTACCCATGCGCATTCACATTGGTAGCGATCATGCTGGTCTCGAATTCAAAAATGAATTGATTACTCATCTTGTAGTTAATGGCCACGACGTCACCGACCACGGGCCCTACGAATATGACGCCCTCGATGATTATCCAGATTTCTGTATTCCTTGCGCTGAGGCTGTTGCAAAGGATGAAACATCACTTGGAATTGTTTTAGGTGGTTCTGGTAACGGCGAACAGATAGCGGCAAATAAGGTGAAAGGGATTCGAGCAGCCCTTGTCTGGAGTCTTGAAACCGCCAAGTTAGCTCGTGAACATAACAATGCGAATGTGATTGCCGTGGGTCAACGACTACACGATGCCGATTTTGTGAAGCAGCTGATCGATACCTTTATCGCGACAAAATTCCCGGGAGATGAACGCCATGTGCGCAGAATTACAAAGGTGGGAAATTATGAAGTTACTGGGGAAATTTAAACTTTAAAGTATCGAAGGTCGGTTACTTGATGATCTTTCGTAATCCCCTGGCCTTCAAATCGTGTTACCGGCCGCCACTCTGGCCGTTCAACTACTCCCCCAGTAAATAGCGCGCTGGCTGCGAAAACTTCTTGAATATGTTCGGCGTATGGCACCCAATCGGTTGCGATATGAATATACCCACCTGATTTAATCTTTGGATAAATAAGTTTAAGGAATTCACTATTTACAATTCGGCGCTTGTTATGTCGTTTCTTAGGCCACGGATCTGGAAAGAAGAGATGAATAATATCAACTGAGTTGTCGGCAATCATTGTTTTCAGAATCGGATGTGCATCTCCCTCAATGATTCTGATATTGCTTAAGGCAAGCTCCTCAATTCTGGCCATCAATTTGCCGATGCCAGGTTTATGAACTTCAACTGCGACAAATCCGGTCTCTGGAAAATCTCGGCCAATCAGGGCTGTTGCTTCGCCCATGCCAAAACCGATTTCAAGCACAATCTGTGAAGCAGTTGGGAAGAGAGCTGGGATATCAATGAAATCTTCGGAGTACTGCATTCCATATATGCCCCAATACTTATCAAGGGCGCTCTGCTGTGGGGCGGTGATGCGAGACCCGCGCAAGCGATATGTGCGTACCGAGTCTTGTTCCATTTATCAATCTTAACCTGTGCCGAATCTGCAGCTAAGTGGTTGGATATGGTCTTTACATCACGCACATAGGGAGCACTCGTGCCAGGCACAAATATCAAGCAAGTAGAAGCCGAAGAACGTTCAGCGATTATCAAGGTTTCTAGCTACACCATTGATCTTGATCTGACTACTGGCCCGGAGAACTTTCGGGTAAAGACCACAGTGAAATTCACCGGCCTGCAACCTGGTTCGACTACCTATATCGATTGTGTTGGCGCTCGTGTAATTAGTGCAAAACTCAATGGCGCAGAGTTTGACCCGCGCTTTGATGGCGAAACGATCTACCTGCCACCGATTGCAGCAGAGAATGTTCTAGAAATTGAGCACGATGGCGTTTATTCAAATTCCGGTGAAGGTCTCCACCGATTTGTTGACCCAGCCGATGACGAGGTCTACCTCTATACACAGTTTGAAACTGGCGATGCTCGCCGTATGTACGCCTGTTTTGATCAACCCGACCAAAAGGCCACATTTACCATCAGCACAATTACACCCGCGCATTGGGAGGTAATTTCAAATTACGCCATTGAATCCACGAAAGAGCTGGGCGAGGGTAAGAAGTTCATTCAATTTGCAACCTCACAAGTAATTTCTACCTACGTCACTGCAATTGTTGCTGGCGCTTACACCTCGGTGCACGATGAATATAAAGGCGAGAAGACAATTCCGCTGGGAATCTATGCCCGTAAATCATTCTTTCAATACGTTGATGCTGCGAACATCTTTGAAGTCACCAAGCAAGGTTTTGCCTACTTCGAGAAAACTTTCGGTCTGGCGTACCCCTTTGGAAAATACGACCAGATTGCAGTTGCCGAGTACAACTGGGGCGCCATGGAGAACGTTGGCTGCGTAACCTTCCACGAAGATGTCTTGATCTTTAGATCTAAAGTAACCGAAAGAAACTATGTCAGCCGGGCAACAACAATCCATCACGAGATGGCCCATATGTGGTTTGGTGACTTGGTCACTATGCAATGGTGGAATGACTTATGGCTCAACGAATCATTCGCAGAATGGGCTTCCTATCAATCCGTTAGTGAGTCAACGAAGTACACCGAGGCATGGACCGAGTTCAACTCACTTCGCAAGAATTGGGCGTATCGCGTTGATCAGCTCTCGACAACCCACCCGATAGCAACCGAGATGGAAGATCTCGATGCCGTTCGCACCAACTTCGATGGAATCTCCTATGCAAAGGGTGCATCTGTATTGCAGCAACTTGTGGCACATGTGGGCCGAGACAATTTCATCAAGGGACTTCGCCTCTACTTTGCACAGCACGCCTTTGAAAATACAACGCTAAAAGATTTGATTGACCAACTTGAGGCAGCATCAGGACGCGATCTCACGCCATGGGTAGCTACTTGGCTGCGCACTGCAGGTGTTAACACTTTGCGCCCAGTGATTTCACTTGATGGCGATACCTATAAATCACTAGCCATTAAACAAGAAGCGCCAACAATGCCGGTTGGTTCAACTGAACTACGGCCGCATCGCTTGCATGTTGGCCTCTTCGATATCCAAGGTCAAAATCTGGTTCGTCGCACTAGCGTGGAGCTAGATATTGCAGGTGCACTCACCGAAGTCACTGCATTCGCTGGTGCTAAGAGAGCCGACCTAGTTCTTATTAACGATAAAGACCAGACATATGCCAAGTTGCGCTTTGACGAGCGCTCTATCGCCACCATGAAGAGCCATCTCGGCGCGCTTGATGATTCATTAGCGCGCGGTTTGATCTGGGCATCGTTATGGGATTCATGTAGAGATGCCGAACTATCTGCCTCTGATTACATTTCTATTGCACTGAATGCGCTCAAGAGTGAATCAGATATCTCAATTGTGAGCGCCACGTTAGGTCAGATAGATACCGCGCTCTGGGCATATGCCCATCCTTCTCATCGCGAAGCACTTCGGGTGCAAGTTGCCAATGCAGTTGAGGCTGCCCTGGATGCAGCTAAGCCCGGCAGCGATCATCAATTGCAATTCGCAAAAGGTTTTGCAAATACCGCAGTCAGCCCTGCCCAATTAGAACGAATTGCATCAATTCTTGGTGGCTCTATCGCTGGTTTAACCATCGATGCCGAACTCCGTTGGTACCTCTTCATGAACGGTGTTAAGCGCGGAGTATTTACAGAAGCTGACATTGAAAGTGAGTTAAAGCGCGATCAAACTGCCCATGGCAAGCAATACGGAGCGATGTCATATGCGCTACTTCCAGCGAAGGCCGCTAAGGCTGAGGCATTTAGATCTGTCACAACAGATGACCTATCCAACACAATTCACTCGTACACATGTCGAGGATTTAACGACCCGCTTCATACTGAAATACTGAGCGAGTTTGTCGATGAATACTTCGATGTTCTCCTTAAAGTCTGGGAGACCAAGGGCTTTGAAATTGCTGAAACGACAGCAACTCTGCTCTTTCCATCATGGGTAATTAGTGATGCGACAGTAAAGAAAGCACAGCACTGGCTTGATGTCACGGGTAAAGATGCATCGCATGCATTGCGCCGAACTATTCTGGAATCACGCGATGCAATGGTGCGAGCGTTAAAGGCGCAAGCAGCCCATCAGTAATTACTCGATATGAGTAATTGAAGAGGTCTTGCTGTTCTTATTCTTCTTCTCGCCGGTGAGCGCCCAGACAATTACTGAGATCACGACAAAGAGCGCCACTGGGGCGGCGATGAAATAAGTAAATGTTTGAAAAAATGTTAGCCCTTCACCGGGCATCGCACCTGGCTCTTGGTTAATCATGAGTAGACGAGTGAACATTGCTTAAGTCTATGCAGTTGCGGCAGCGACGCCAAATGGCTCGAGATATGGAAGCCAGCGATTTTCAGTGCGCCCAGTTCCAAGAATTCTCCAAGCTGCACCCACTGGTTCGCGCGGCAAGGTGCGAAGACGCCAACCAAGTTCTTTAAGTGGTTTATCCGCTTTCACGTGGTTGCATTTGTGACATGCGCTTACAACATTCTCCCAATTGTGACCGCCACCACGAGAACGTGGAATGACGTGATCAATAGAAGTTGCCGGCGCTGCGCAATAGACGCAACGTCCACCATCGCGGGCAAAAATCGCACGACGAGAAAGTGGAACCGCATGACGATATGGAATCTTTACAAATTTATTGAGGCGAATAACTGATGGGAGTTCGATTTGACCATGTGAGAAGCGCAAGATTGTTCCGGAAGCTTCGACCATTGTTGCGCGATGATTTAGGACAAGGATGAGCGCGCGGCGATCAGTCACAACACCTAATGGTTCGTAGGTGGCGTTGAGAACTAGCGTGCGGTTCATCTCTACCTCGGTTCCAGCACGTGGCTCGCACTGATTGGGCAATTTTGTACCAAAAGTCTCTCCTAGTGGGGCATTTTGTGGTGAAGTTTTAGTAAAGATTTCACTACCCTTAAGGACTATGAACGAGCGCACGCAGGCAATTTGGGATTGGTTTAACGGGGCCCCCATTCGCATCCTCTTCATCTTTGTTATCGCCGGTATTGGCCATGTAATCGGCCACCGGGCCATCTCTCGGGCCATTGGACGCCTTGCCACCGCCGACCTCAAGCCAGGGCCTGGCACCGCAAAACGTCAGGCAGAACGCGCCCGCACAATTGGTACCGTCTTTAGTTCAACCTTTAACGCAGCTATTTGGATTATCGCAACCGGAATGATCTTGGGTGAATTCGGATTTAGTTTAGGTCCCGTTCTTGCCTCCGCCGGTGTCATTGGTGTGGCACTTGGTTTAGGTGCACAAACATTGGTGCGCGATGTCATCTCTGGAATCTTCATGCTCGTTGAAGATCAGTATGGTGTGGGCGATGAAATCCACGTGCAAGAGATTGAAGGCCGAGTAGAAAAAGTTGGCCTACGCATTACACAAGTGCGCGATACAAATAACGTGCTCTGGTTTGTTCGCAATGGTGAAATTCTGCTCGTGGGAAATAAATCTAAGAAAGGTTAATCCATCTGATTAACCAGATGGTTTGCTGCTCCCTCTAGATATCTCCACAATTTATCTTTCGCTTCTTGCTCCAGCGTTGTTCCATCAACAGCCCTTTTCATGCAATCGACCCAAGCATCGCGTGCTTCTTGGTTAATATGAAAACCGGCATGGCGCATTCGAAGTCGTGGGTGTCCGCGCTCTTCTTGGTAGGTTGTTGGTCCGCCCCAATATTGCTCAAGGAACATCTGCAATCTGCGCGCCGCGCCTTTCATATCTGAATCCGGGTACATCGGGCGCAAGATTGGATTTACTGCAACGTGGGCGTAGAACTGCGAGACAAGATCAGCGAAGAAGGCTTCGCCGCCGAAGAGTTCGTAGTAATTAGTAGTGTCGCGTTCCATCAAATTCTCACCTCTGCTGATGTTTTATCCTTGGCTATCTGTAGAACCGCAAAGGCGGTAAGAATGCACAAGGCACCAGCCAGGTAGAACGAGAGTGCGTAATCGCCTAGCTTGACGCGAAGGACTGCGGCGCCAAACGCGGCGATTGATGCGCCCACTTGATGGCCGACGAAGACCCAACCGTAAACAACAGTTGAGCGCTGGGGTCCAAGAACGATACGACAGAGAACAAGTGTGGGTGGAACGGTGGCGATCCAATCGAGGCCATAGAAGATCACAAAGACCAAGGTAGATGGGTGAATGGTGCTGAAAAGAATAGAAGGCAAGAGAAATAGCGAGAGCCCGCGAAGGCCGTAATAAAAGAAAAGTAATTTACGGGGATCGAATTTATCGGTCAGATATCCGGAAAGAATTGTTCCAATTACATCGAAGACACCCACCAGCGCTAGCAAACTTGCGGCGACAGTTGTGCCCATACCGTGATCGTGAGCTGCTGGAATGAAGTGGGTACCGATTAGCCCGTTTGTTGAAAGTCCGCACACAAAGAAGGAGCCAAAGAGAATGAGAAAATTCTTATTCTTTGCCGATTTCACCAGAGTATCTATCGCTAAGCGACCTGCCGGCATCTCACTTGCAGCTGGTGGCTGCCAATCAGCTGGCGCTCCGTATGGAGTTATACCTAAAGCTTCTGGTTTCTCTTTCAGAAAAAGATAGATAAAAGGAATCATCAGCGCCGATGCCGCGCCCACAGTGATGGAAACACTCTTCCATCCGTAAGAAATTGCAAAGTGCGAAAGCATCGGCAAGAAAACCAATTGACCGGTTGCAGTTGCCGCAGTGAGGGCTCCCACCACAATTCCTTTGCGAGCAACAAACCAACGATTAGCGATTGTTGCGGCAAAGACCAGCGCCATCGAACCTGCGCCAACACCAACGCCTATCCCCCACAGCGCCCATAAGTGCCATGGTTGAGAAACAAATACAGTGGAGCTTGCACTTACTGCAACAGTAGCCAGGGCGCTCATCACAACTTTGCGCACTGTAAATCTCTCCATTAAAGCGGCAGCAAAAGGAGCCACCAGACCAAAGAGAAGTACGTTGATCGATATTGCTAACGAAATTTGCGAACGTGACCAACCGAACGCTTCTTCTAGCGGAAGAATCAGGACTGAAGGAGCAGATCTAAATCCAGCTGTTGCAACCAGGGTAAAGAAGGTGACAACTGCGGCAATCCAACCTGGGTGAATCTTTCGCTCTTGCATGAACAGCCCGGACTAGGCCTTGAGGTAATTATTTAGGAACTCTCGTTCCTTCTCTGAAATCGGGCGCGACTTCTTTGTCTCCATTGAAATTATGACCTGCACCGACTTCATCTTTGCGTGGACAACCCCATCGGCTCCGACAATTTCATATCCCAAAACACAGGAGCTTGTACCAATTGATTCAACCCAGAGATTTATGTCGTAGAAACGACCGCCCTCGTAAATAGGTACCAAGTAATCGATTTCGTTGCGAGCAACAACCATCTCAATGAGCGTTGCTGCCTCACCCTTAGAGGCGTATTGGTAGTACGCCCACTGAAAACGAGCTTCTTGAATGTAGGTAAGGTACTTCGCGTTATTGACATGACCAAACGCATCGATGTCATCCCAGCGCACAAATTGCTGATTAGTGAAAATCATTAGCGTGTGAGCTTTCGATATGTGACACGATGCGGACGAGCAGCATCAGCGCCCAAACGCGCAATCTTGTTCTCTTCATAAGATTCGAAGTTTCCTTCAAACCAGAACCACTTTGAATCACCTTCGTAGGCCAAGATGTGGGTTGCTACACGGTCTAGGAACCAACGATCGTGAGAGATCACAACTGCGCAACCAGGAAATTCAAGCAGTGCATTCTCCAAGGATCCAAGTGTTTCCACATCAAGGTCGTTCGTTGGCTCATCGAGAAGCAAAAGGTTGCCACCTTGCTTGAGTGTCAGCGCCAAGTTCAAACGGTTACGTTCTCCACCAGAGAGAACACCGGCAGCCTTCTGTTGATCAGGGCCTTTAAAACCAAAAGCCGCAACATATGCACGCGACGGCATTTCAACTTGTCCGACCTTCATGAAATCAAGACCATCAGAGACAACTTCAAAGAGCGACTTCTTGGGATCGATTCCACCACGTGACTGGTCTACGTATGAAATCTTTACCGTCTCACCAATCTTTACTGAACCTGAATCTGGTTCTTCTAGCCCCAAGATAGTTTTAAAGAGCGTTGTCTTTCCGGCGCCGTTAGGTCCAATAACTCCAACTATTCCGTTACGGGGCAAGGTAAATGAGAGATCATCAATAAGTACGCGATCTCCAAAACCTTTTGTCAGATGCTCTACTTCAACAACGATATTTCCAAGGCGCGGGCCAGGTGGAATCTGAATCTCTTCAAAGTCCAACTTACGCATCTTGTCTGCCTCAGCTGCCATTTCTTCGTAGCGAGCAAGACGAGCCTTCGACTTTGCCTGACGACCCTTTGCATTTTGGCGAACCCAATCGAGTTCTTCAGATAAACGCTTAGCGCGCTTGGCATCTTTCTGGCCTTCAACTTTAAGACGAGCTGATTTTGTTTCTAGATAGGTCGAGTAATTACCCTCATATGGATATGCGCGGCCGCGGTCGAGTTCAAGGATCCACTGCGCAACGTTGTCCAGGAAGTATCTATCGTGGGTAATCGCTACAACGGTGCCTGGGTACTTACTTAAGTGTTGTTCTAGCCATAAGACTGATTCGGCATCAAGGTGGTTTGTAGGTTCATCAAGGAGCAAGAGATCGGGTGCTTCAAGAAGTAACTTACATAAGGCAACGCGGCGCTTTTCTCCACCGGAAAGTACTTTTACGTCGGCATCTGGCGGCGGACAGCGCAGCGCATCCATGGCTTGTTCTAGCTGAGAATCAAGTTCCCATGCATTGCGATGATCAAGCTGCTCTTGCAGTTCGCCCATTTCCGATAACAACTTGTCGTAATCGGCATCTGGGTTGGCCATCTCTTCTGAAATTTCATTAAATCTCCGGACCATCTCCATGGTCTCAGCCACACCCTCTTGCACATTTTCAAGAACTGTCTTCTCTTCATTCAGGTGCGGCTCCTGCAGAAGAATTCCTACTGTGTAGCCAGGTGAAAGATATGCTTCACCATTTGATGGTTGTTGCAAGCCTGCCATGATCTGAAGAACTGTTGACTTACCGGCACCATTGGGACCAACAACACCAATCTTTGCTCCAGGTAAGAACATCAAGGTAACGTCGTCGAGAATTACCTTTTCACCATGCGCTTTACGCGCCTTCTTCATCGTGTAAATGAACTCAGCCATAGTCGCAAACCTTACTGGGTACAATTGCCTCATACGACCCTGCAGGCGCCTGTAGCTCAGTCGGATAGAGCAACCGCCTTCTAAGCGGTAGGTCGCAGGTTCGATTCCTGCCAGGCGCGCTTTTTTTGCCAATAAAAAACCCGGACCATTGCTGGCCCGGGTTTTCTACTTGGAGGTTGTGAAGTTGTTACTTGATCTTCTCTGAGAGGTTAAGGATTGCCTTACCAAGATCTGATGTCTTAGTAATCTTGATCATTCCTTCTGTTGTTACCTTCTCTGAGCAATCGAATGCGAAGTATTCAACAAACTTCTTGACTGCAGCTGACTTAGCTGAATCTGCGTAGTTTGTCTTTACCATTGCATATGTTGCTGCTGTAAGTGGGTAAGCACCTGCAGCTGTAGTTGTGTAGTTCCACTTTACGATACCTGAAGTTGCGTTGAATTCTGCAGCACCGTATGCAGCGTTAGCTGAATCAGCATTTGGGAATACTGACTTACCTGCTGCGTTGATTACGTACGCTGTCTGGAGACGTGGTGATGCTGAGATGAAGCCTGTCTCGTTGTAGCTGATTGAATCTGGTGTGTTGCTGTTAACTGAAGCAACAAGTGCTGATGTCGCAACGCCTGTGAACTGACCTGAGCGTGTTGAGATATCTGTTGGGTTAGATGTTACGAATGAATCGTTTCCAGCCTTTGTCCAGATCTTTGGAGCTGCACCGTTAAGTGCTGATGTGAAGTTATTTGATGTACCTGAGTTACCAGTACGGTAGATAACTGTGATTGGACGGTTTGGAAGAGTTACTGATGTGTTCACTGTGCGGTATGAAGCAACCTTTGGTGTTCCATCTGCGTTCTTACCCTTGTAAACAGGGATCTGACGAGCTTGCTTGTTATCAGCAACGATTGCTGGGTCATTCCACTTAGTGATTTGACCTGAGAAGATCTTTGCAAGTGTCTCAACTGAGAACTGAAGTGGCTTTGACTTTGGTGTGTTGAGGTTATAACCGATACCCACTGGCCATACTGCTGCTGGGATATGGAAAACTGTTGATGGAGCTGTTGAGTTTGTTGAGTCAGAGAAAGCTACATCTTTGATGCCAGCGTTGATTGCTGTCTTTCCTGTACCTGATCCGCCACCTGAATATGAGATGGTGTCGCCTGTTGCGCCCTGGTATGAAGTCTTGCACTTCTCTAGGAAGTTAGAAATTGATGTTGCGCCTGCACCTGTAAGGTCGTATGCAACTGCTGATGGTGTTACAGCAACAACTGCTGCAACAGCAACTACTGCTGCCTTTGTGATTGTTGAAAAACGCATGGTCTGCCTTTCGTAGATGAATAACCCATTGGTTATAGGACAATCTTCACGAAGCAGAGAAACTGCAGGCAAGCGCTAGGTTAACGCCCGGTAAACTATGTATGAAGGATTAAAGCGGCTTAGCCGAAGCGACCAGTAACGTAATTTTCAGTACGTTCATCGCGTGGGCGAGAGAAGATCTCATTTGTTGGGCCAACTTCAATCATCTGTCCCGGGCCACCATCAGATAAGAAGAAGGCGGTGTAATCAGATACACGTGCCGCCTGCTGCATATTGTGAGTGACGATGACGATTGTCATTGACTTAGAAAGTTGTGAGATTGTCTCTTCAATACGAAGGGTTGATCCTGGATCAAGGGCTGAACATGGCTCGTCCATAAGTAGAACCTTCGGCTTGACCGCGAGCGCGCGCGCGATACATAGACGCTGCTGTTGACCACCTGAAAGTCCGCCAGCGTGTGCACCTAGACGATCCTTCACTTCATTCCAGAGCCCGGCGCGAACCAAGCACTCTTCCAGAAGTTCTTCCTGGTTTGAAACCTTTAGTTGCGCAAGCTTAAGACCTGAAAGAACGTTCTCACCAATTGTCATCGATGGGAATGGGTTTGGCTTCTGAAAGACCATACCGATTTGAAGGCGAATCTTTGTCACGTCAATGCCTGGCTCGTAGATATCTTTTCCATCGAGCAGAACTTGGCCGGCCATTGAAGTGTTAGGAATGAATTCGTGCATGCGGTTGAGTGTGCGAATAAATGTTGACTTACCGCAACCTGATGGGCCAATGAGAGCTGTCACAGTTCCAGCTGAGAAGTCGAGTGACACATCTGCAAGTGCGTGGTGCTTATCGAACCACGCATGTACGCCGCGTGCCTCAAGACCGGTTCCGAGAGGTGCGCTTCCAGCAACCTTCGTCTCTGCACGCTTTGCGGCTACATCTGAAAGCGATGAAGGAGTTGTGCTGTTCTTTTCACTCATCTGAGTTCCATTCTTTTCGGTTTGTGTCTTCAGTTCCATCGGTTGTCCCTCGACTACTTCTTCTTAAACTGGCGCGAGCCAACTGTACGTGCAAGCACGAACATTATTAATACGATTATTAAAAGAATTAAGATTGCAGACCATGCGCGCTGCGCTGCTTCCGGGGTTCCAGCGCCAAGGCCAGCCCAAATAACGGTCGGCAGGGTGCCCGTGCCGCCTACAAATGGGTTGAAGTTATAGCCATCGAAGACGCCCACGGTGAAGAGCAATGGCGCAGTCTCGCCCGCAATACGAGCAACACCGAGAATCGTTGCGGTAATCAGTCCGCTTCGAGCCGCAGGAATGACAACAAGTGCAACTGTCTTCCACTGGGTTGCACCCATAGCAAGGCCCGCTTCGCGAAGATCGCGCGGAACTAAGTTCAATACTTCTTGCGACGTTCTAGTCACAGTAGGAATCATCAGAATTGATAGCGCCAGACCACCAAGGAAGGCTGATGCTCGCAGAGGTGTGTTCAAGATGATCGCGGCATAGATAAAGAGGCCAGCTACAACAGATGGAACGCCTGACATTGCTTGCACTAAGAACTGAATCAGTCCGGCAGCTTTACCTTTAATCTCAGTTAAGTACAGAGCGGTAAGAATTCCCATTGGAACGGCGATGATAATTGCGATGAGAATCAGCTCAAGTGTTCCGATGATTGCGTGTAGAACTCCACCCTTACCGATCGGATCAAAGAACGACGCGTTGCGCATATTCTCAGTAACGAATGCGAGGTTTAGTCCTGCGACGCCTTCACTTACTGTCGCCCACAAAATTGAAAACACAGCCATTGAGACAACGACTGCTCCGTAGAGGGTAATTTTTGCAGCCAGGGCATCGCGAACACCCTTAGCACCAAATTTACGAACTACATAGAGCGAATCAACAATGAGCCAGGTAATGAGGAAGACGAAGAAATACGCCAATTTACCCTTCATTGGCGTACCAAGAACTATTCCCACGGTGATAGCTGCCGACAAAAGAACCGATGACGCTGTGAGAGCGCGATCCTTAGGAGATGCTGCCCATGGACGAGTTGGAGTTACTTGAGTAGTTGACATTTTATCGACCTGATTTCACGGTGCGGTTTACAACAGCGTTGGCAATGAAGTTAACAATCAGAGTAAGCAAGAAGAGAACCAAACCTGACGCCATGAGTGCGCCGATTTCGGTCTCTCCTGCCTCGCCGAATTTCAAAACAATCATGGAAGCAACGTTTCCACCTTGTGTGAAGAGAATTTCAAAGTTTGTGCGGAAAACAATATTAAGAACAAAGTAGACCGCAACTGTTTCACCAAAGGCGCGGCCTAAGCCAAGCATGGAGCCACCGACCACACCGTTGGCTCCAAATGGAAGTACAACAGCTTTGATAACTCCCCACTTAGTAGCACCCAGTGCATAAGCAGCCTGCACGCGATCAAGTGGAGTTTGAGCAAAAACTTCTCGAGAGACAGAGGTGATGATTGGAATAATCATGACTGCAAGTACAAGTCCGGCGATAAATGGTGAACGAGTAAAAATTGGTTGTGGAACATCAAAAAGTGGAATCCACCCGAGCCACTTGTGAAGAAGTTCGGCCCAATAGACCGCCATCGGCATCAGAATGAATAAACCCCACAACCCATAAAGAATTGAAGGAAACGCCGCCATCAGGTCAACAACTGTTACAAGAACTTTCTTTACTCGCTCTGGTGCGTAGAAGGTAAGGAAGAGTGCGGTGAGCACGGCTAATGGCACAGCGATAAAGAGAGCAATAAAAGAAGTAACCATGGTTCCGATGAGCATCGCTTGCAAACCAAAGTCTGCAATCTCTTTTCCTGCTTCATCGGTAGTTACGGACCACTCAAAATTAGTGATGAATCCCAGACCTTGTTCTTTGAGGGTGCTAAAACCTTGAATAAAAAGAAAGAGTGCAATCAATGCAAGAATAATTAGTGCCGAAAAACTAAATGCAGTAACAATTGACCGGAAGATTTGATCAGAAACGCGCGGCTTGGTTGTAATCTCGCGAGCCTGCGGGATTGGCTTTGCAGGGGCATCAAGTGACATGAGAGCATCTTTCAACCAACCCGTGTAATAAAAAAGGACTATTGGTTAACAGCAGGTGAACGGACCCTGAATTATCACCCCACCCCGCCTAACCCTTACTCTTGCGCCCATGGCTACTGAACTCCCCCACCTGATCTGGATTGATTGCGAAATGACCGGGCTGGATCTGGCTAAAGATGCCCTGGTTGAGATTGCCGTACTTGTGACCGATTCAGAGCTGAACATCATCGGCGAGGGCGTGGATCTCGTCATCAAGGCAACGCCGGAGCAGCTGGATGCCATGGGAGATTTTGTTCGCCAGATGCACACAGCTTCAGGGCTCATCACTCAAATTCCAGATGGCATTTCAATCGAACAGGCGCAAGAGCAGATACTTACTTATCTGACATCGGCTGGGTGTGAACCAGGAAAATCACCACTGGCTGGAAACTCAGTCTCGGTAGACCGAAACTTCATCGCCCGCGACATGCTCGCACTCAATGACTTTCTGCACTACCGCACCGTCGATGTCTCATCGATCAAGGAACTGGCGCGACGCTGGTATCCAAAAATCTACTTCGCAGCCCCAGCAAAGACCGGCAATCACCGCGCACTTGGCGACATCCGCGACTCAATTGCCGAACTGGCCTACTACCGCCAGAGCGTATTTATCCAAAGCGAGTCCGGGCAGGTAAAGTAGTCCCTGCACAGCACATGGTGGGCGTAGCTCAGCTGGTAGAGCACTCGGTTGTGGTCCGAGATGTCGCGGGTTCGAGCCCCGTCGCTCACCCCACGTTTTACTTTTTTATTGCATCAATTCGTAGTTAGAGAGAGTCGGTTCTTATGGTCTTCGATGTTGTTGTGGAAATTCCAGCAGGTTCGCGCAATAAGTATGAAATCAATCATGAGACCGGCGAAGTTCGCCTCGATCGCATGCTCTTTACCGCAACTCGTTTTCCGCACGACTACGGCTTTGTAAAGAACACTCTGTCCAATGATGGCGATCCACTCGATGCGCTGATCATGCTCGATGAGCCAACCTTTCCTGGGTGCGTAGTTTCATGTCGCGTTATCGGAATGTTCCGAATGACTGATGAAAAAGGTGGCGACGACAAGTTGCTCTGTGTTGCAGCTGGCGATATTCGCAAGAACAACCTCAATGATTTAGCTGATGTCCCTTATTACGAACTCGATGAAATCAAGCACTTCTTTGAAGTTTATAAAACGCTTGAGCCAGGTAAAGAAGTACACGGCGGAGATTGGGTTGGCCACGATGCAGCCGAAGCAGAAATTCAGGCTTCCTATGCGCGCTACCAGGAGACACATAAGTAATGCCGGCGATTAACAGTGGTGACACAGCGTGGGTTTTAGCAAGTGCTGCACTGGTTCTCTTTATGACACCGGGGCTAGCAATCTTTTACGGCGGAATGGTTCGTGCAAAATCAGCGCTCAATATGATGATGATGTCATTTGCAGCAATGGGCATTACGACAATCATTTGGGTGCTCTACGGATACTCACTCGCATTTGGTAAATCACAAGGCGGCTTCATCGGAAACCTAGACCACATCGGCTTGGCTTCCACACTGGATCAAGTCACAGGTGCAGAAGGCCACCAGATTCCAGTCCTTGCTTTTGCAATGTTCCAGTTAACTTTTGCAATTATTACTGTTGCACTTCTTTCAGGTGCAATTGCCGATCGCGCGAAGTATGGCTCTTGGGTTATTTTTGTCGGAGTCTGGATAACTCTCGTTTATCTTCCCGTTGCACACTGGGCCTTCGCAGCTCAAAACGGTGAGGGCGGATGGATAATCGATAAGTTGAAGGCACTTGATTTTGCTGGTGGAACAGTTGTTGAGATTAACTCCGGAGCTGCCGCGTTAGCACTGGCACTTGTTCTCGGAAAGCGCGATGGTTTTAAACGCGATCCGATGCGTCCTCACAATATGCCGCTAGTTCTACTTGGCGCCGGAATGCTCTGGTTTGGTTGGTTTGGATTTAACGCAGGGTCGGCGCTCTCAGCTGGTTCCTTAGCGGCAACTGCAATGATCAATACTCAGATTTGTACCGCAGCTGCTGCCATGACATGGATTGCATATGAGAAGAAGCGCGATGGAAAGGCCACCACCCTTGGTGTTGCCTCAGGTGCTATTGCAGGTGCTGTTGCAATCACTCCTGCATGCGGTTACTTAAATCCGTTGGGTGCTCTATTGCTCGGACTCATCGCCGGTGTTGTTTCAGCTTGGGCTGTGACACGTAAATATAAATTTGGTTATGACGATTCACTCGACGTTGTTGGAGTACACGGCGTTGGCGGAATCCTCGGAATGCTTGCAATCGGCCTCATTGCAACCGTGACAGCAAATGCTGCAGGCGCAGATGGGCTGCTGGTCGGCGGCGGAACAACTCAGCTGACTCGCCAAGTCATTGCAATTCTGGCGGTTGCACTCTTCTCCTTTGTTGCCACCTGGATTATCGCTACTGTTATTCAAAAGACAATTGGATTCCGCGCCTATCGTGATGATGAACTCAACGGCCTAGATACAACTTTCCATGCAGAATCTGCCTATGACATCACCGGAAACTCAAACCGGTACTAAAAGTAAATAAGAAAAGAGACGACAATGAAGTTGATTACCGCAATTGTGAAGCCGGCAAAGGTCGATGACATCAAGGTCGCGCTACAGGCAGCTGGCATTGCCGGTATGACCGTCTCCGAGACTCGTGGCTTTGGTCGTCAAAAGGGCCATACCGAGATCTACCGCGGCGCCGAATACACTGTCGATTTCATTCCAAAAGTTCGCATTGAAGTACTCGTTGAAGATGATGAAGCAACTTCAATCATCGACACCATCGTAAAAACTGCAAGTACCGGATCAATCGGTGATGGCAAGCTTTGGGTAACCAATGTCGAGCAAGTAATCCGCATCCGCACCGGCGAGCGAGGCGGCGACGCCCTCTAAATGTCCCCGCCCTCAATAGGCGATTTTCTATGGGTGGTTAGACAAGGTCCTCAGCGCTGGTATTGTCTGCCCTGCATTTAAGCGTTTCGGCGTTTAAATGGGCTGTTAGCTCAGTTGGTAGAGCAAGCGACTCTTAATCGCTGGGTCGTAGGTTCGAATCCTACACAGCCCACAAGTCTTTGTTTAGGATTAACCTCCATCGGCATGACAAGAAGTGAATCGCCAGGAATTAATGGAGTGAAATATGTCTGATTTATCGAAGGCCCTTGCAGCTGCAGGAGTTGCCCTTCAAACCGAAGCTGCTGCACTCAATTCCTTTGCGCAAACTTTTGCAACAAATTTAAAGCCGGCGCTAGAACTAATCATTGAATGTAAAGGTTCTGTTGTAGTTACTGGCCTTGGAAAATCAGGACTCGTCGGTGCAAAGATGGCGGCAACACTTTCTAGTACCGGAACACCAGCATTCTTCCTTCATGCAGCCGACGCTCTTCATGGAGATTCTGGCTCGCTCAATGCAGCAGATGTTCTTATCGCAATTTCAAATTCAGGCGAAACTGCCGAAGTAATTGCCATCACCCGTATGGCTAAGAGCTGGGGCAACAAAGTCATCGCAATGACCAAGGATGTAACTTCCACCCTTGCCAAGACTGCAGATGCGACGATCAGCATTGCCTGCGAACGTGAGGCTGATCCGCTGAACCTTGCACCAACAACTTCAACCACACTCACTATTGCCGCTGGCGATGCACTTGCATCGGCACTTATGGCACATCGTGGTTTCACATCAGAGAAGTTTGGGCAGTTCCATCCTGGCGGCGCTCTTGGTCAGGCTACGAATAAGTGATGTCAGAAAATTCAAAGAATCCACGCGTAACAACTTTTGGCAGTTTCATGATGGATCTAGTGGCTTACACACCAAGACGACCAAAGAGTGGTGAGACCCTGCGCGGTGATAGCTTCGCAATCGCACTAGGCGGAAAAGGTTTTAATCAAGCAATCTCGGCCGGGCGCGCCGGAGCAAATAGCGCGATGCTCGGAAATCTTGGCACCGATAACTTCGGCGATGACTTCATGAAGGCATTTGTTGCAGAAGGTGTGAGAGCTACAGATATTGAACATAGCGATGAGCTGGGTACCGGTGTTGGACTTCCGGTTGTGACAGGCGATGGTGATAACTCGATCATCATCATCCCGCAATCAAATGATTTAGGCGGCGCCGATTACATTCAGCGCCATCGCCAATCCATTATCGAATCAGATGTTTTACTTCTTCAACTAGAGCTTCCAGCAGATGGAAATTTCGCTGCCGCAAAGTTGGCCAAAGATAACGGTGTGATGGTGATACTGACGCCCGCTCCCGTGGCACCGCTTGCAGGGTGGGAGGGGCTCGTAGATGTTGTTGTCCCTAACGAAGGTGAAGCGGCAGAGTTAACCGGAATCGAAGGCGACGTTCAAAAGCAGGCGCAGGCGCTTTCACAGATGCTTGGTTGCAAGAATGTAGTTATCACACTTGGACCAAAGGGTGCATTCGTTACCGACGGCCAAAGATCAGAGACGATAGGCGCACCGATAGTTACAGCTATCGACACAATCGGAGCCGGTGACACCATGTGTGCCAACCTCGCAACCCGGCTTGCAGCCGGCGATGACATCTTTACCGCAACGCGCTTTGGCGTTTATGCTGCAACTCTGAAAGTTACCCGTAAGGGTGCAGCGATGGCATCGCCAACGCCTAGTGAAGTTCAAAGCTTTATATCTGAAAACAAGGAGTAGTAATGAAATTTACCGGAATCATTAACCGCGACATCTCAGCGATGGTTGCCCGCACTGGCCACTTCGATCGCATTGTTATCTCTGATGCTGGTTTCCCTATTCCGGCTGGCGTTCCTTGTATTGATCTCTCCATGGGGCCAAACCTGCCAAAAGTCACAGATGTCTTAAAGATGCTCACACTCGAACTTCCTATTGAACAGTTCTGGTTTGCGAAAGAAATTCAGCCAAGTGCCGATGAGCGTGCCAAGGAACTTTCAGCGATCATGACGAAGGCAGAATGCATTCCACTTCCACACGCTGACTTTAAGGTCCTCGCCTATGGCGCAGTTGGAGTAATACGTACCGGTGATTACTTAGCTTGGGGCAATGTCATGGTTGCCTCGGGTGTTGCTTACTAATACTACTTCTTGAATTTCGGAAGATGCAGATCGAATTGAATTGAAATCACGCGAGTAAGAATTACAACTGCTCCCCCGACGATAGCTGCTAAGTTATCTGAGACGCTCAGTTGATGCAGAGCTACAAAAGTGATTGCGCCCATCAGAGCTGACGTTCCAATAGTTTCGCGGTGCAGTAAGACTGGCTCTAATTGGCAGAGTATGTCTCGCAATAACCCACCAGTAACGGCCGTGATTACTCCCAAAAGTATTGCGGCATACCAAGCTACATTTTCCTGGAACGCTAACTGAGCTCCAGATACTGTCGCTACCGCAAGGCCGAATGTGTCCATGATCAGCAGCGTCTTACCAATATGCGTTACACGTCTAAATGCCAAAGTGATAACTGCAGCAGCAATAATGCTGAGCACAATCCACCCATCGGTGATCCAGATGGGAGTCAGTCCAAGAAACACATTTCGCAAGGTTCCGCCTGAAACTGATGCAATCGCTGCAATAAATGCGATGCCGCCGTAGTCGAGACCCTTATCTGCAGCTACCCGTGCACCGACAAGTGCGAAGGCGAAGGTGGCAAGCAGATCCAGTAAGTGAAGCAAGTCCATGGGGCCAGTCTACGAATAACTCGATGTGACTGCACAAAACCGCAAATTCATTTCAATTGCGTCACAATTGCGCTATTCCGGTGTTTATTACGCTCGCGCCTCCGTAGAGTAGGGCGCATGCCGAAAAGCGCAGGACTCTCAAAAGATAAGAATTGGTGGCGGCAAGCGGCCATCTATCAGATTTACCCGCGCAGCTTCGCTGACTCAAATGGCGATGGCATCGGTGATCTCAAGGGAATTACTTCTCGTATTCCATACCTCAAATCACTGAGCCTCGATGCTGTCTGGTTGAGTCCTTTCTATCCTTCGGCGCTAGCCGATGGCGGGTATGACGTCGATGACTATCGTGATGTAGATCCAAAACTTGGAACTCTTGCAGATTTCGATGAGATGTTAAAGGCGCTACACCAGGTCGGCATTCGAGTATTTGTAGATATCGTTCCTAATCACTCTTCAAATTTGCATATCTGGTTTAAAGAAGCGATTGAGGCAAAGCCGGGTTCAAAGGCGCGCAACCGCTACATCTTCCGTGATGGGCGAGGCGAGAATGGTGAACTTCCACCCACTGATTGGGTTTCGCACTTTGCGCCGAGCGCGTGGACGCATGAATCTGCCATGGGTGGAAAACATAACCAGTGGTACATGCATTGGTTTGCACCAGAGCAGCCAGATTTCAACTGGGATAACCCAGAGGTTGAAAAAGAATTCCTTAAGACGCTCAAGTTTTGGGCAGATCGTGGCGTCGATGGTTTCCGTATCGATGTGGCACATGCGCTGAAGAAAGATTTATCTGAACCGCTTCGTAACTTGGCAGTCTTTGAAGGACTTGATGAACGCGGCAAAAAAGGTAAGGGAATTCTGGCCGACCGCGATGAACTATTTAAGATTTATAAAGATTGGCGCAAACTCTTTAATCAATACGACCCGCCACGTGTTGCTGTAGCTGAAGCATTTGTGCACCCGGAGCGAATTCCACTCTATGCCAGCACAAAGACGCTTGGTCAATGTTTTGATTTCCGTTTCATTGACACGCCATTTGAAGCGGCTGCATATAAAGAGAGTGTTCAGGAAGCACTCGAGTTGGCAACGAAGAATAAGTCTTCCTGTACGTGGACTCTTTCTAACCACGATCAAATTCGCCATGCGACCAAGATGGGATTAAATCCGGCGGTCGATCGTCGTTCCTGGATGCTCTCTGATGGAAAGTCGCATCCATTAGATAAGGCAGCTGGAACACAGAACGCGCTAGCTGCAACGCTCTTTATTCTGGCACTGCCTGGCAGTACTTATATGTACCAAGGTGAAGAGCTCGGACTTCACGAGGTGACCGATATTCCAGCGAGTAAAATTCAGGACCCGCAATACTTACGCAATCACAAGATTGATAAGGGTCGCGATGGTTGTCGCGTGCCACTTCCATGGGAAAAATCTGGTTCTTCCTTTGGCTTCGGAAATGGTGGGGCGCACTTGCCGCAGCCACAATGGTTTGCCGATTACTCGGTCGAAGCCGAAGAGAATGATCCAAATTCAGCGCTCTCGATTTATCGCATCGCGCTAGGAATTCGTAAATCCCTTATCACTGAGGAAAAGTTAAAGTGGCATAAGACTGGAAATACATCGGTCTTGCACTTCTCTCGCCCCAACGGTTGGCATTGCATAACAAACTTCCGAGGCCAGCCTTATTCAATGCCTAAGGGAGAAATACTTATCTCATCTCATCCACTTGTCGATGGAAAGATTCCAGCTGGCACAACGGTGTGGTTTAAAAAGTAGAAGTAAATCTTTACGCGACACCGATGATGTCGACAGCAAAGATCAGAGTTTCATTTGGTCCAACAGGTCCGGAGCCTGCTGCTCCGTATCCCATTGATGGTGGAAGAATAAGTAGACGACGTCCACCAGCCTTCGCTCCTGGCAATCCTTTCTGCCACCCTTCTACAACTTGAGCTAACGGAAATGTTGCTGGCTGTCCTATCCAAGATGACTCAATAATTTTTCCAGTCGACCATGCCATGAGCGTGTAATGAACGGTCAGTGTGGAAGTGGGAAGAACTTCGGCACCTGTGCCAACAATGATGTCTTTTGTTGTTAATTCTGCGGGCGGTGTGCCTTCTGGCTTAGAAATTGTTGGTGCTTCTCCTGCCACTGCAGCAACTACGGGTAGCACGGTTTCATCTGAACCTGACATTTGTATTCCTCCTAGGACAGTGGCTCCAATAAGCATTGCTGCAATTACAGCTGCTACGACTTTACGGACGTTGTTATTAATTTTCGAGCTCCTTTATCAGGTTGAAATCGCCACCGCCGAGTTGGCCTTGGTCGCGATACATTTCTAACTTTGCACGTGTGTCTGCGATATCGAGGTTTCGCATAGTTAATTGCCCAATGCGATCGGTTGGTCCAAAGGCAGCATCTGTAGTGCGCTCCATAGATAACTTATCTGGGTGATAGCTCAAAGCTGGTCCAGTTGTATTGATGATTGAGTAATCATCTCCGCGGCGCAGACGAAGTGTGACTTCACCGGTAACAGCCGATGCAACCCAGCGGGTAAGTGATTCACGGAGCATCAATGACTGCGGATCGAGCCAACGACCTTCATAGAGTAAGCGACCTAATCTGCGACCTTCTGCATGGTAATTAGCAATGGTGTCTTCATTATGAATTGCCGAGATCAGGCGTTCGTAGGCGATGAAGAGAAGTGCCATTCCAGGTGCTTCATAAATGCCACGTGATTTTGCTTCAATGATTCTATTCTCAATCTGATCAGCCATACCAAGGCCATGGCTACCACCAATTTTATTTGCTTCATTCATCAGTGCAACAACATCGTCAAAGCGTTTTCCATTGATTGCAACTGGGCGGCCCTGGACATATTCAATCTTCACATCTTCGGATGCAATAGCAACTGATGGATCCCAGAACTTGACGCCCATAATTGGCGCAACAATTTCAATTGAGGCATCGAGGTTCTCTAAATCTTTTGCTTCATGAGTTGCGCCCAAGATATTTGCATCCGTCGAATAGGCCTTCTCGGTGCTATCGCGGTAAGGCAAGTTGTTGGCAACGAGCCACTCAGACATCTCTTTACGTCCGCCAAGTTCGCGAACAAAATCTGCATCGAGCCATGGTTTGTAGATTCGTAGATTTGGATTAGCGAGCAGGCCGTAACGATAGAAGCGTTCGATGTCATTACCTTTATAGGTTGAGCCATCTCCCCAAATTTCAACGTTGTCATGCAACATGGCACGTACCAAGAGCGTGCCAGTTACGGCGCGGCCTAGTGGTGTTGTATTGAAATAAGCCTTGCCACCTGAGCGAATATGAAAGGCGCCGCAAGCAATGGCAGCTAAACCTTCTTCAACAAGTGGAGTCTTGCAATCAATAAGGCGTGAAATTTCTGCGCCATACTCTTTCGCGCGAACTGGAACTGAATCAATATCAGTCTCGTCATATTGGCCAAGATCTGCGGTGTAGGTACATGGAACTGCACCTTTTGCACGCATCCAGGCAACGGCGACGGAGGTATCAAGACCGCCGGAAAAAGCGATTCCTACTTTTTCACCGACTGGAAGAGATGCTAGGACTTTGGACATAGTGCGAAGTCTAACCTTTGATAAGCGATGCTAGTGCGGGTTTAACTTTCCAGAGCGCCAACATCTCATCGTATTTCTTGACTTCAGATGCATCTGCAGCGGCTCCGGTCTTTACTGCGCGAATCATGAGATTGCGGGGGGTGTGCTCTCCCCCAATAAATTCGATTGCTTCAACCCGATATCCACGTAATTTCATGATCTGCATACGTAGGGCGTCGGTGAGTAAATCTCCCAGTCGCTCCTTCATAATTCCGTTGCGAGTGATGATTGACCAAGGTTCTGGGATTTCATTCATTTGTGCCTGAATATCGTGATGGCAACATGGGGCAAGCAGAACCAACTTCGAATCTGAGTTAATTGCCCACGCAATTGCATCATCAGTTGCGGTATTGCAAGCATGAAGAGCAATCGCGATATCGGCTCCAGCTAGCGTGGTATCTGCAATCTCCTCAGCTCGGAATTCAATTGTTGAAGAGATTCCCAATTGCTGGGCAATCTCATTATTGCGATCTCGCGCAGTTGTTCGGATATCGATTCCAATTACCTTTACCGGCATTCCCTGGCTGCGAAGATATTGATGGGCCGCAAATGTTAAGTAAGCATGGCCACAACCAAGATCTACGATTGTCAGTGGCTTTGCATCGGTGGGTTGGTCGATCTGGCCGGCCTTAATGGCGTTAGTCAGTGTGGGAGCAAGCAAGCGTAGGAACTCTTCTACCTGTCGATATTTATCAGACTTACTTGGCTTGAGGTTTCCGGACGAATCTGAAATGCCGACTGCCATTAGAAATGGATCCGATGCATCGAGTAAACGAGTTTTACTTCGATCGTGTGACAGCTCCTGAATACGTTCACTCGATTCCCGGTGAACAAGTGCCTCACCTTTCTTGGTGATGCGTACGCTCATTGATTGATTGGTCTGCTCCAGCAGAATATTTGCAAATCCTGACCGCGCTAATTCGCTAAATGGAGTCTGCTCCGGGGTGTAGTTCTTGGTAGTCATCTGACGACCATCGCTATGGCTGACTTGGATAGAGATGGCATCTTTAATCAACACCGGTCTCATATCTATTCGCTCGTGTGGAGTCTGCATATTTCTACGGCGGCCAGAGAAAACAACTCTGACTAAAGATTGAGTGTCGTTAAATTTTTCGGCGAGCTCAATGAAGATTTCTTCCAAGGTCGCTTCGCTCACAGAGCTAACTTTAGTCTTTAGATAAGGGCAGAGTGACCACGACAGCGAGTCCCCCGAGAGCGCTCTTTCGCAGCGAGAACGAGCCGTTCAGTTTTTCAATGACCGCAGACATAATGCTCATGCCTAGTCCTGATCCGCCGTTTTCGCGAGAGCGAGATTTATCAAATCGATTTAACGAGCGAATATTTTCGGCATACGCCTTCTCCGGCAACCCCTGCCCGGCATCTTCAATCGACATC
Source organism: Streptomycetaceae bacterium (assembly GCA_027483765.1). Lineage (GTDB taxonomy): Bacteria > Actinomycetota > Actinomycetes > Nanopelagicales > Nanopelagicaceae > Planktophila. The sequence continues at coordinate 110,729 of JAIXTW010000011.1, read as the reverse complement.
AGGGCGTTCTTGCCTGATTTTGTACAAGTGATTGTGACCGCTGCATCGGAAGGGGTATGACGCATGATGTTGGTAAACGCATTTTGAATGAATCGCGAGAGATAGTCGCGCGATGCCAGAACTTCTAAATTGGTATCAATTTTTAGCACTACCTCGCGCTGCGGATTAAGTGTTGTGAAGTCAGTTCCATGTGCGCTCACAATCTCACTCAAATCAATCTTCTCAATATCTCGAGTTCCACTCTCACCCAGTTCAGCTAAGAGCAGCAGGTCTTGAATCAAGTTCTCCATCCGGTTAATTTCAGTACCCACTCGCGTGAAGGCACGAGCCTGATCTGCTTCAGATATAAGCTGCTTCTTACTTAACATCTCAACATAACCCTTGACCACTGTCAGTGGGGTCCGCAATTCGTGCGAGGCATCACCTAAAAATTCCTGCATACGAGCTAACGAGGCAACTTCATCGCGCCGGTTGACGCGCCTAAAATAGAAGAAGAGCAAGATTGCAGCAGCGGCATCTACTAAGAATGTAAATGCAGCCAAAGCGCGAATATTGGCCTCAAAGTGTTCGTCAATAAAGTTGATACTTCGAGCAATCAGAATGAATTCGTCTTCACCTAATTTTACTGATCGTAATTGATACGGATCCCTCGTGCTCACACGAATAGGACGAATTGCTGCATCTTCAATGATTTTCTTAGAGGGTGCCCCCGCGTAAGCCAGTGAAGATTCACGAACGAGCGTTTCTTGCCCTTCATCTGTAAGAAATATCAGGGTTGCATTTAAGGTTAATTGATCAATCGCAAAAAGAGCGGCGCCAATAGATTGTTCTGGATTATCTAGCGCTGCCTGCGCGACGAAATCAAGTGAACTATTTACTTCAGATAACTCTGCTCCTCGAGAGTGAAGTGCCGAGTAACTACCAATACCTAGCGTGACGACTGTAACCAGCACCATCGTAAATACGCTGGTCCTTGAGGTATTTGAAATCTTCAATTCTTCTCCGAAAGAAGTTGGAAGCCGACCCCTCGTATCGTTTTGATACCTTCGTATCCATCGCGATGTAGTTTCTTACGCAGGTAGGAGATGTAGGTATCCACCACAGTACTTTCAGATTCGAAGGTGATTCCCCACACCTCATCAAGTAGATATGACTTACTTAAGACCCGTCCCTTACTTTCTAGCAAGACAAGCAAGAGGCGAAATTCGGTTGGCGATAAATCAACTACTTCACCATTGAATGTGACCTGATGAGTATCGTTATCAAGTTTGATTGGACCGTTGCTTAAACTCGAATCAACCGAGACTGTAAATTGAGTACGGCGCAAGATTGCTCTGACGCGAAGTACAAGTTCCTCTAACCCTCGCCACGGTTTAGTTACATAGTCATCTGCACCCAATGCAAGTCCGCGAGTAACATCAGCGCGATCGCCTCGGGCGCTGAGCATCAACGCCGGAGTGTGATCGCCAGTGCTTCTAATGCGCTCGATAAATTCAAAACCATCCATGAGCGGCATATTGATATCAACGATGAGCAGATCCGGCTTTACTGTTCGCAACAGCGTCAGTGCAATCATCGCATCGGCAGCGACAACGGTCTCAAAGCCAGAGAGTTTGAAGGCATCGGCCAGTACTTCTCGCACACCAGCTTCATCGTCAATAATCATAATCAGTTGGCTCATATGCCTAGCCTTCCACGCTATGACCAGTTTTTCTACCACTTCTACGACATGCACACGAAACCGCTAGGTGATTCACAGAAAATTCACACCGCCTTTTCAATACTATTGCCTCATGAAAAGAGGCGTATCGACAGCGGCCCTGTTGGTGCTTGCCACACTTTTTTCGCTAAGCCAATCCGCTTTTGCTGATATGCGAACTCCGACTCCAGCTCCTTCAGGAGTCCTCGAGCAATTTAAGAAAGAGATGGAAATTTTTAACGCTGCGATGCGCGAGCGTGAAGAAAAGATTCGTGAGATCAATCAGATTTTTAACACTGCAATTACTAAGGCAGCTCAAGATGCTAAATTTGCAATGCAGATTGCAGCCAAGCCCGAGCAGAAGAACTCAATTAATTCTCAGAAACGTATCGCAGTCGCTACTGCGATTATCTCCAGGGAGAATGCACTGATTGCCCTCGGCCAGCCACCACTACCTCCGCAAGATCCACTTCGTTCGCAAAAAGGTATGTCCAAGCAGAAAGAGTTGAAGGAAAAAAGTCGCCGCTAGTTAATCTTGTAGATCTACCTTCATAGTGCGCAACGTGTGGCGATCATGGCTCTTCTCTCGCTCATGAATCTTTCGAATTTGTAACTCAATACTCTTAATGGCTTCATCAAATGCGGCCAGATCGTTAAAGGATGCCGCTTCTGCGCGCAGTAGTGGGCCTGAACCATGAGATGTAATAACTACCTTATGTGAATGTTTTCCTTGTCGCGGGTTTGCTTCATGCATCACTTCAACTTCAACGCGATCAATGGTCACACTGAATCGATCCATCGACAAAAGTTTCTCTTCAGCGATGGAAGTAAAATCGCTAGCTAGTTCGGCGTGACGAGGGTGGATGATGATTTTCATTTCGAAAGCATGCCACTGTCAGTGGGTAAAGGAAATAGTGACTCTCTTACGAAAGAGGTAGGAGGTATACCGCCAGGGTAATTACAGCCGCAATCGCCAGCGACTGACCCAGGATTGAGAAGGCAGTCTTGCGATCGGCGGCGAGTGAAGCCTTATCTTGTACTTTGGAAATATTGCCTAACTTTCCAAAATTTAGTACTCCCATAAATCCGTAAGCTAAGCAGAATTTTCGATATGACTGCACCCAGCCAATGCTTGCCACCGAGAGCGGGATAAATATTCCTAAGCGCACAGATGGCTCAGCGCTGGTGGAGATAAAGCCGGCCAGGGACATAAGACTTAATACTGTTCCAATTACTGCAACTAGTTGGCGGCGGCGAATTTCTCCTCTGCCGATGTTGCAAGAGCCAGCGACATATTGGTCGTTAGACATCTACGCTTCTTCGAATTCGTCTTCGTCAATCCACGCATCTGTCTCGTTCTCATCTTGTTTTTCAACCCATGACAAGAAGGAACCAACAGCACGAAAAGCGAGCAGCGCAACAGTGATTGCGGCAAGGGTTCTGCGGAGCGCTTTCATATGGATAAAAATACTCCACTTTGATTCAAAGTGCGCGCTTTACCCTTGGGTAAGTGCGGTGTCGATATCGTTCCAGAGGTCATCTATATGTTCGCAGCCAACTGAAAGGCGGATGAGATTTTCGGGCACGCTATGGCTTTCTCGTTCCCATCGGCGGCGGCGCTCCCATGTGGATTCGACTCCCCCAAGACTCGTTGCATTAGCAATCAACGTTGATGCGTTGCAGATAGATTCGGCATGCTCGGCGTTGCCATCGGCTTCAAAGGAGACGATCGCCCCGAATCCGGGATAGCGAACATTGGTGACTGCTGGATGGGCCGCTAACTTCTTGGCCAAGATTGCCGCACTTTCTTGCGCTCGATTAAATCGAAGTGGAAAAGTGCGAAGGCCGCGTAAGCCAAGCCATACTTCAAAAGGTCCGGCAATGCCACCTAACGATGTGCGCGCCTCTAGTAATCGTGAATACAGCGCGGGATCTTTGACAGAAAGTGAACCCAAAATAACATCGCTGTGGCCAGCTAAATACTTGGCGACAGAGTGCATCACGATATCCGCACCAAATGTAAGTGGTTTCTGATTCAGCGGTGTTGCAAAAGTGTTATCAAAACCTACGCCCATGCCACGTTTCTTCGCTTCTCCAATAATAACTTCTACTTCAGCTAAATCCAGCCCAGGATTTGTCGGTGACTCCACCCATAAGAATGCAGCGCCCTGCAGTTGACTGATAACTTCTTTGGTATCTGTAATGTCAACGAATCGAACATCAAGGCGGCCCTCTGCGTGATAACGCTTGAGCAATGACATAGTTCCGCTGTAACCCTCGTGTGATGCAACCACAGGTGCGCCATGTGGCAGAAGTGAGAAGACGGCAGTGATTGCTGCCATTCCTGATGCAAAGACCAAAGTTGATTGCGCTTCTTCGAGCGCCGAAATTGCAATCTCTAACTCTTGCCATGTTTCATTGCCGAAGCGGCCGTAATTGATTTCTCCACCAGCTCGGTACGTTGAATTTAGCGAGATATGAGAATTTAAACCAACGCCTGCTTCAGATTGAGGGCGACCTGCTGAGATAGCAAGAGTTTCTGGGTGCAGGTGCTTTTTGGACATGGGTACAGAGTAATCGCTTAACCAGAAACTTGCGAAGGAAATCTCACTCCGGTACTTGAATGACAGTCGTATCCGTTGGGATTCTTTTTCAGGTACTTCTGGTGATATTCCTCGGCGAGGAAATATTCGACGCCCTCTGCGCTCTTAATCTCGGTCACGATTTCGCCGATTCCTGCTTGGGTAAGAGCTGCTTGATAGAGATCGCGAGTGGCCTGCGCCTGCGCCAGTTGAGCATCACTTGTCGTAAATATTGCGCTTCGGTATTGCGTGCCGATATCCCCGCCTTGTCGATTTAGTGAAGTTGGATCGTGCATCACCCAAAACTCTTCGAGCAATCTCGTATAGGAAATGAGAGCTGGATCAAAACTCACTTCCACCATCTCAGCATGACCTGTCACGCCTGTACAGATTTGTTCATAGGATGGATTTGCACGAGTGCCACCCATATATCCAACGCTGGTGTTGATGACGCCAGGTAAATTCCACAATCTGCGTTCGGCGCCCCAGAAACATCCGGTAGCAAAATATGCTTTCTCTGTATTGCTCATAGTCAGATAACCTACCCTTCTACCTGCGCCCCCGTAGCTCAGGGGATAGAGCACTGCCCTCCGGAGGCAGGTGCACAGGTTCGATTCCTGTCGGGGGCACTTCACAACAATAATTCATTACACATTGAGCACAGAGGGATATAAATCACCTTAAAGTTCCAAATCTTTTCTCCTACCTTCTTGTTTATCTCTCTTACACAAGGGAGAATTACCACCTTGCACGCGCACGTTGTGCACACATGCTGAAATCAGCGCTGAATCGGATGCGAAGTGAAGGGGTGAGCCATGGATTGGAGACATCAATCTGCATGTCGTGACGAAGACCCTGAACTCTTCTTCCCGGTTGGAAACACTGGCCCTGCAATTAGCCAGATTGAAGAAGCTAAGAAAGTTTGTAACCGCTGCATCGTCAAAGAGCCTTGCCTTGCTTGGGCTTTGGAATCAGGTCAAGATGCCGGCGTATGGGGCGGACTTTCAGAGGATGAACGTCGCGCGCTTAAGCGCCGCGCAGCACGTAATCGTGCGCGCTTGATGGATAACGGACTCGCTTAACCCCACAAGCTTTTACTTGGAGTTTGGGAATACCAAAATTGCTTCTGTCTGATTTTCATCTGAAATCAATGAAAGCGTTCCACTCAATTCGTTCTCGGTAAGTGTCCGAACAATTTGTAAACCTAAGTTCGGCGATGTTGCGACATTAAACCCGTCTGGTAATCCAACGCCATCATCAGAGATGACCACTCGAATATCTGCCCCTTCCGATTGCACATGAATGCCTAAAACTGAACCTTCTTCAGCTAAGCCATGTTCGAGAGCATTATGAATCAACTCTGTGATGACAAGTGCCAGCGGTGTTGCAATTCGAGGATCAAGTGAGCCAAAGAGGCCAGTGCGCTCTATCCGCAGTTCATTCATTCGAGGACTGAGTTCTAGTGCGTGCGTAACTAAGCTCTCGAGTACTTGATCAAATCCAACGGAAGCATCTTGGGTATTTGAGAGAGTTTCGTGCACGAGCGCGATAGATGCGATTCGCCGTACCGCTTCATTGAGAGCAGCGCTGGCATTTGGGTCATCAATGCGACGCGCTTGTAGGCGAAGAAGTGCCGATACTGTTTGCAAATTATTCTTTACTCGATGGTGAATCTCGCGAATCGTGGCATCTTTGGTAACAAGTTCTCGCTCACGACGCCTTAGCTCTGTGAGGTTATTCAAAAGCACGATTGCGCCAATGCGATTTTCTCCCGCAATCAAAGGTAGAACGGTGAACGAGATTGTGCCGCCAGCGTTCTCGATTTCCACTCGCTTCAGAGATTTTCCGGTGAGGGCGCCTGAAATACTCTCTTCTTGCGCATCTGGACTCTGCTTCGCTAGCGCTTGAGCCAAATCCCCCAACTTACTTCCCTCAACTTCGTGTATCCAGCCAAGGCGACTAAATGCAGATTGTGCATTTGGACTTGCATACGAGACAACCCCGTTTACATCGAGGCGAATCAGACCATCACCAACACGAGGTGTCGGATCAAAAAGTGAACCTGCCTCGGGGTATGGAAAAGTTTCTTCGGTGATCATGCGATAGAGATTGTGTGCGATTTCTCGGTAGTTAAGCTCTAACCGACTTGGTTGACGCATCAAATCTGCATTTCTATGACGTGAAATCACTGCAACGACCAGGCCATCGATTGATACCGGAATTGTCTCTTCCTTAACAAGAAAATCTCCGACGAGTCCTGGTTGGGTATCTCGAATTATCTCTGCCGTAGATAGCGCTCGGTCAATATATTCTCGCTCTCCATAAATGATTTCCTGGCCAATGACATCGAGTGGAAAGAGCGTGGCGGCTGTTGTAGGTCTGATGTGTGCCACTGCAACATACCCCGTTGGCCAACTCTTAAAATCTTTTCGTAGTGGAATCCACAGGATGAGGTCTGCAAATGACAAATCTGAGAGGAGCTGCCAATCAGCTATGAGCTCACGCAAACGGTGGATATGTCTTTCATCAAGTGGACTTCGTTCGTGAACAAACTCTTCAATGGATGCCATGGAAAATGTTTCTATCCGAGCCAATGTGCAATATTGGATGCAATCTCTTGCGTTGCAAACCAGATTAACTCTTCACCATCTGCTGAAACTTCAAAGCAACATTGCACGTAATCCCACTGGAGCGGAGCTGTCAGTGAAATCGACATATCGTGTTCAGCTCCAATAATGGCTTGCGGCACCTCGAGCGCCAACACACACGCTGTGCCGGCCGAATCTGACTTCAGTTCTATCGCATCCTCTGCTGCTACCAACGAGAGTGTGTACTCAACTTCTTCCTCATCGAGATCAGAGTTACTGTCAATAAATGTTGGAGTCGCTGCATACGCATCACTAACATCGAACTCTCCAGATTGAAGAAAGTCTTGCAGCTCGAGAGCTGTCGCTGCCACATATGCACGCATGAGGTAAGCCTATAAGAACTTATCCCCTGAGTTCACCGGCCAAAGTGGCAATGCTCTTGCGCAGCACGGTTCTCTCGTTAGATTCATAAAGCGAGACCGACTCTTGCTCGGCCGCCGATATCGACCGGGAGTCGAATGGATAATGAAGAATCTTTTTGGTGCTTGCGGCTGCGGCAGCCGTTGCAAATGCTTGATCGTGAATGGTTGTCTTCTTGCCTGGTGATGACATCGATTGCACGAAAGTGATTGTCGGTTTAATTGAGTTCTGCACGAGTGCGTGTGAGAGTGTGCGAACTCTTTCCACTCCCAGTCGATTCGATTTCGACACTACCCATAGCTCATCAGCATGGGAGGTAATCCAGACTAGAACTTCGCCTGTCCAACGCTGCCCACGGAGTATTTGTGCTAAATCTGTAGCCACACCTGCATCTATGACGATGTAATCAAACTCCGTTGTGGCAGAGTCCAATAAGGCAACGGACTGCGCAATATTTTCTTGAGTAACTTCTAGTGCCCACACATTATGTGAAATCTTCTGATAACTTTTTGCCGAGTTAAGCCCCTGCTGTCCTAATAGAATTGCAATAGCGGGTGCAGTGGAATTGCCATCAATTAGTAGGACTCTCTTTGACATGAGACTAAGTTCGGTCGCGATATTGATGCTGAGGCTGGTGCACCCGGAACTTGCGTGCGCACCTGCAACTGCCAAAACATAAGCGCGCGGCTGGTTGATAATCTGCTCGCTGACGACGAGCATCGGTTTTCTCATTGAACCGCGGATCATGCCAATCAGTTCTAGCGCAAGAGTGGGTTCTGGGAATGATTCTGGGTACTGCTGCAGATCATCTTGGCGCTTTCGAAAGATGAAGATTCGAGTTCCCCGCGTACTCATTTGATCAAGTGCTTTTCGATCTAGCCCCTCTAGATCTGTTGAAATCAACAGAACATCGGGCGGAGTAGCTAACTCCTTTAGAAATTGTTGTAACGAAGACCAATCGAGTGCGCGATGTAAGACGCTCCACCCTTGGCTAAATAGCGTGCTCGCAGCAAAACTTTCAAAGTCAGCTCCATGTATCGCGGTGATAGCGGTGGCGTGTTCAGGCTTAGCCATGTGTTCGTACCGCAACCAAACGTCCACTTGTGGTTGCGGCTAACACCTCGGAGATAAATTCGCTATCAATCGAGACAGTGAGGGCAACTTCTCCCCCGAAATTTGTTCCTTTTCGATCGATTGAAACGACAAACACACCACCGAGAATAAATGCCGGAGGCTGAAGACTTTCTCCATTCTTTTCATCATGTAGTTGGTAGAGAGCCACAATCTCTCCGGTGCTGACCTGAGATGGAATATCTACCGAGCGCATGCTGAGCGAAAGCTCTTTAAAGCTCGCAGTAGCTGACTGGTTTGTAATCGCATCTACCTCAATTAACTCACCAGCTGCAATGACTCGACGAGAGATGAGCCCAACAGGGTTAGCATCAGCAGATACATATTTCCCACGTGCTCCGCCAAGTGAGACTGCGATGAGGCTGAGGTCTTCGCGGGCAATCGAGCTCCCCGGTGCTATCGGATTCGCTGCTACCCAGTAATTCTCTTTCTGGTTTGCTGCGATAGACATGAGGAAAGAGGCCAGTAGCGCTGCTACAAAGAGTGAGATCGAGAGAATGAAGCGCGTGTTTTTCTGTCTCTTAATTGCCATGGCGGCAGGGTAAGAGCGAGTGCAAAAAAGTGACTGCGCTTGTCCACAATACAAAGAAAGGATGACCGCTTTTCACCCAATTAGATGATTCATTCATTAGCTGGTCATTCGATTATTCGTCCATGACAACAGAAACGTTTAACTACACATTCCCTCGAGCAAGGCCACATCTACAGTTAATTTCTAGCACAGAGGATCCGGCGCTCTGGAGCCATCCAGTTCTCGATCTATTTGCACCTCCGAACCCCGTGCTGGCGAAACAGGTGGCAAAACTTTATTTAGTGCCCTCCACATTTGGTGAAGATATTGATCTCGATGAGATGCCCATACCTACCTCGGCGGCAGATCTACCTGATTTACATCAGTGGACGATGAAGTTCATTGTCAGTGTTATCGAAATTTGGGCAGGGCGGCGGCAACCTGCACAGTTGCTGCGCGCATGTCATCGCGTGATTTATATGGAGTTACTCCGTAAGACTGGGAGTCAGAGCGAACTGGGAAGAATTAGAAATATTCATCAATCAGAACCACTCGACGGAATCTGTGAAACGACGGTGACAGTGAGGTACGGCGAACGACTTCGCGCAATCGTCATTCGATTTGAAGGTGTAGACGGGCGTTGGCTTTGTACCGCGCTCCGACTTCTTTAAAGTAATTTAAGCGGCGCCGTGACAGCGCTTAAACTTCTTTCCAGAACCACAAGGGCAAGGACCATTACGTGAAACATCGCTAGATGTCATCACGCCATTTTCATCAGCCGCGGTATATCGAAGCGGGGCAACGCTGGCAGGTTTTTCATCTACGCCGCGCGCCTTAACTTGTGAACCATCGCCTTCGATTGTGACTTCAACATTAAAGACCAGGCTAGCAAGCTCTTCCTTAATTGCATCCATCATGGCGGAGAAGAGCTCATAGCCCTCACGCTGATATTCAACGAGCGGATCGCGTTGGGCCATCGCACGAAGGCCAATACCTTCTTGCAGGTAATCCATCTCGTAGAGATGCTCGCGCCATTTACGATCAAGGACTGATAGCAGAACTTTTCGCTCTAACTCACGAAGTACATCTGTACCTAGTTCAGCTTCACGTTTCTTATATTCAGAGACAGCATCTTCAAGAATGCGGATCTCCAAAATCTCAACATCAAGTGCGGATCGAGATCCGAATTCATTCTCTAGATCTTGTGGGGTGAAAGAAATTGGATAGATAAGTTTAAGCGCGGTCCACAGTTGATCCAGATCCCAATCTTCTGCATACCCTTCAGCTGTGGCAACTTGAACATAAGCGCGCAAAGTGTCGGCCATGAAATCGCCCACCTGGGCTCCAATATCTTTGCCTTCCAACACAAGACGGCGCTCTGCATAAATAACTTCTCGTTGACGATTCATTACATCGTCATATTTGAGAACATTCTTACGAATCTCAAAATTCTGCGCTTCAACCTGTGTCTGCGCTGAACGAATTGCATTAGAGACCATCTTCGATTCGATTGGTTCATCCTCAGGCAATCCTGCTGCTCCCAGAACGCGTTCAACAATTCCAGAGTTAAATCTGCGCATCAAATCATCTTGTAGTGAGAGATAGAAGCGAGACTCTCCCGGATCTCCTTGGCGACCAGATCGACCGCGAAGCTGATTATCAATACGACGTGACTCGTGGCGCTCTGTTCCAAGAACATAGAGGCCACCTAATGCGATAACTTCTTCGTGCTCTTTAGCAATTGCAGCTTTCTGCTTTTCAATTTCTGCCGGCCACGCACTTTCATACTCAGCCGGATTTTCTACCGGTGAAATTCCCTTGCGCTGTAATTCAAAGTCAGCCATGAACTCAGGGTTGCCACCAAGCATGATGTCAGTTCCACGCCCTGCCATATTTGTAGCAACGGTAACCGCGCCCTTTGTTCCGGCGCGCGCCACAATGGCTGCTTCACGTTCGTGATGCTTTGCGTTAAGTACTTCGTGCGGAACTCCTGATTTCTTCAGGAATGCTGAGAGTTCTTCTGACTTTTCAACGCTGACAGTTCCAACAAGTACCGGTTGGCCCTTGCGATGACGTTCAACGATGTCACGAGTTACGGCAGCAAACTTTCCACCTTCAGATTTGTAGACCAAATCTGGTTCATCGATACGTTGCATTGGACGATTTGTTGGAATAGGAACTACGCCCAACTTATAGATCTGATGAAATTCAGATGCCTCGGTCATGGCCGTTCCGGTCATGCCTGAGATAGTTTCGTAGAGACGGAAGTAATTTTGTAGTGTGATTGTGGCAAGAGTTTGATTCTCATCTTTAATTTCGATGCGCTCTTTCGCTTCCAGCGCCTGGTGTAAGCCTTCGCTGTAGCGGCGACCAGCAAGCATGCGGCCGGTGTGCTCATCGACAATAAGAAGTTCGCCGTTCATGACTACATAATCTTTATCGCGCTTAAAGAGCTCTTTCGCGCGGACAGAGTTATTGAGGTAGCCAATCAGAGTTGTATTGGCAGCCTCGTAAAGGTTCTCAATCCTAAGGAGTTCTTCGACCTTGGAGACGCCATCTTCTAGGATTCCAACGGTTTTCTTCTTCTCATCAACTTCATAGTGAACATCGCGCTGAAGTTTGGTGGCGATATTTGCAAACTCTACATACCACTTGGTTGCCTTATCTGCCGGTCCGCTGATGATCAGTGGGGTGCGCGCTTCATCGATGAGAATCGAGTCAACTTCGTCGACCACAGCGAAGAAGTGATCACGTTGTACGCAGTCTTCAAGTGACCATGCCATGTTGTCTCGAAGGTAATCGAATCCAAATTCATTGTTGGTGCCATATGTAATATCTGAAAGGTATGCCGCTCTACGCTCAGAAGGCGTCATGCTATTGACGATGACTCCGACGTTAAGCCCAAGGAAACGATGGATACGACCCATCCATTCGCTGTCACGTTCTGCTAAATAATCATTGACTGTAACAACGTGGACGCCACGTCCTGCTAGGGCGTTGAGATAAGAAGGAAGTGTTGCGACCAGCGTCTTTCCTTCACCAGTGCGCATTTCTGCAATGTTTCCGCGGTGCAGCGCCGCTCCACCCATGATCTGAACGTCGTAGTGACGTTGCCCAAGTGTGCGCTTTGCCGCTTCACGAACGACTGCGAATGCTTCCGGAAGCAGATCATCAAGTGTCTGGCCTTGTGCAAGTCGAGATTTAAACTCCGCTGTCTTGCCGCGCAGTTGATCATCGGACAGTGCAGAGATTGAGCTTTCGAAGGCGTTGACCTCTTCGACAACCTTGCTTAACTCGCGCAGGATTTTTCCTTCGCCGGCTCGCATGATGCGGTCGAGAATTGATGCCATCTGCCTACCTTCCGATTTCATCTCCTTTGGGTTACCAAGGAGCGCCTTTTCAAGCCCCCTTATCGTAGAGGTTCTGCCACGCAAGCAGTAACCGCAGCCAGGACCTCTATCCCTTTCGCGTGCAGGGCGCGGGCTGCCTCATGCAGAGTTGCCCCAGTTGTGACAAGGTCGTCAACGATGATCGCCTTGCCACTCTGAAATCGCATGGAGACCAGTGCCCCCGCTAGATTTTCTGCACGATGTTTAGCATCTAATTTTGACTGATCTTTGACCAATCGAGTATGAGTCAATACTTCGAAGGAAGGTACTTGCGCGCCATAGCTAATTTCACGAGTTAATTCAGCGATGAATTGCCTGCCTCGCAATCGCGCGACTGACTTTCGTGATGGGATTGGAACTAAGAATCCAGCTCCTTGCTCTTTAATGCAGAGTGAGAGCGAATGCGAGAGCGCACTTACTATCAATTGATCTGCTTGCTGTATTCCATTTTCTTTTGCAGCCAATAAAACTTTTCCGGCAATAGGTGAATATGGAATAGCTGAGTAGATAGGAAAATAGGGTTTTTTGCGCGAAAGTGTTCGATAGATTCGTGGCTGCCAGAATTTTCGGCAGAGTGAGCAGATTTCTAGCCCGAGCGCTCCACAACCTAAACAACGAACTGGAAAGATTAACTCTCCTAATGATTTGATAAAACTCATCAGGCCATCATGCAGCTTTTAACCGCTGCAGGTTATTGGTAGAAAACCTCCTGGTGGAAATCTTTTGGAATTACCTTAATTGGTCGTGAATCAATTAATTCACCGGCCTTACGTGGCAGCGTAAGCACAAAGTGCGCACCTTGTCCCGGGCGACCCCATGCATCTAACTCTCCGTTGTGGAGTCGAGCATCTTCTAGCGCGATAGAGAGTCCCAAACCAGTGCCCCCGCGTACCCGGGCTCGTGATGGATCTGCTCTCCAGAAGCGATCGAAGACTCTAATCAGCGCCGACTCATCTAGCCCAGAGCCATAATCACGAACACCAATTCCAACTTCAGAATCTGTAGCAATAACGTTTACAACAACTTTTTTTCCTTCAGCGTGGTCTAGTGCATTCGATAGCAGGTTTCGCATAATTCGCTCCACTCTGCGGATATCGGCATTGATTGAGATGACCGCCTGATCAGAGTTGACTTGAATTTCAGGGGTGGCGATATTGCTAGCCACTTCGAAATCAGCAGCGCACCGTTTAATCAAGCTGATGACGTCAAACTCAACAGGTTCAAGAACTGCAACTTCTGCATCAAAACGACTCACCTCAAGTAAGTCTTCTAGCAACCCTTCGAACCTATCCAACTGAGCCACAAGTAACTCAGAGCTTCTGGCCACAAGCGGATCAAAAGAGTTGCGTTGATTATGAATTACTTCCGATGCCATACGAAGTGTTGTCAGCGGTGTACGAAGCTCGTGCGATACATCGGAGACAAAGCGCTGCTGAACCCGAGAAAGGTTTTCTAATCTAGTAATCTGTTGTTCGATCGAAAGTGCCATTTCATTATAAGAATTAGCGAGCGTGGCCATTTCATCGGTAGATACGACTTGCATACGCTGTGAGAAGTCGCCACGAGTAAATTGGTTGGCAATACGGGCAGCTTCGCGCACTGGTCGGACGACCTGCCGGACCACCAGCCACGTGATAAGTCCAATTAAAAGCACAAGGATAATTCCTGTGATCAGCAATGAGTTTTTAATAAGATCGAGCGTCACACTTTGACTCTTCAAAGAGAAGACAATGTAAACCTCGTATCGACCACCAGTGGGAATGTTAATTCGCTGACCAACAAAGAGAGAATCCACAACAGTGCCGTTGTTATACCGAGCAAGCGCATAAGCATGCTGCGGTTTTGGACTTTTCTGCACCTGCTTACGTAAATCAGCGGGAATTGAAGAAACTTTAATGATATTTGATGACATCTCATATGAATTTATTGGAGTAATTAAAGTCGGAGTTCTCACAAAGATAACTTCTCGACGTTCTTCATTGATTCCCTGAGTCGAAGTGCTCACTACGAACTCAGCAAGTGCCTTTTTGCGTTCATCAACACTGAGTGATTGCGAGGCTAAAACTTGATATTCAGCGTTAAAGAATGTGTACCTAGATTCAGCTAGCGAGGAGTTCAGACTCGTTGCATAGATTCCATCTGCAAGACGTGAGTACAGAGCTGAACCGACAAGTGAAACCACGCTCAATGAGAGCAATACGGTTGAGAGAATTACTCGAGTGGCCAGCGAGTGTTTGAGCGACCGTTGCAAGCGGTTCATATTAGGAGTTGCCGCCCGCCTTATAGCCCACTCCACGGACGGTCATAACAATCTCAGGACGGTCGGCATCATGTTCAACTTTTGACCGCAATCGCTGCACATGCACATTAACTAGGCGAGTATCTGTTGTTTGACGATAACCCCAGACTTCACTTAGAAGGGCATCGCGTGTAAATACTCTTCCAGGATCTTTCGCCAAGGCAACGAGTAAATCAAATTCGAGACGAGTCAACTGAATGAGTTTGGTGCCGCGACGAACCTCATGTGCTGTGACATCGATTGAGATATCACCAATAGAAAGTAATCCTGTGACATCAGAGTTTGTGCGACGTAGACGAGTACGAATACGTGCAATGAGTTCAGCTTTATCTCGGAAGGGTTTTTGCATGTAGTCATCTGCGCCTGCTTCCAGGCCGCGGACGATATCTTGGGTCTCACCCTTGGCGCTAAGCATGACTATCGGAACCATGGATTCTTTTCGAATCAGTCGGCAGACTTCTATTCCATCAATTCCAGGCAACATGACATCGAGTAGGACGAGGTCTGGAGGATTATTTCTAAATACCTCCAGCGCCTCATCTCCACGACTCACCAAATCAACATCAAAACCTGAACTTGTTAAAACAATTCCAAGCATCTCCGAAAGATCTTGATCGTCATCGACGACCATGATGAGTGTCATGCAGTACTAACAATCATTTATGACCCGTGCTCCCAAGAATTCAGGTACATATCTTGTGCTGGTGTAAGAACATCGATGCGTCCACCCATTGACTTGAGCTTGAGTGCTGCAACTTCCTTATCGATATACGTTGGCACTTCATGAACACCTGCAGGAAGATTCTTCGCTTCCTTGACTAGATATTCAGCTGTTAGTGCCTGATCAGAGAATGACATATCCATTACTGAAGCTGGGTGACCTTCTGCTGCACCAAGATTAACAAGGCGTCCTTCAGCAAGAAGAAGAAGTCGACGACCATCCTTCATGACGTATTCATCAGTCTGATGGCGCATCTTTACATTCTTAGTTGTTGAGTTTTGTTCCAGCCATGCCACATCAATTTCAATATCGAAGTGACCTGAGTTCGCCATGATTGCGCCATCTTTCATGACCGCGAAGTGCTCATCGCGCAATACGTCACGGTTACCGGTAACTGTAATAAATACGTCGCCAACCTTTGCCGCATCGATCATTGGCATTACTCGGAAACCTTGCATCATGGCATCGAGGGCCTTAGTTGGATCAATCTCTGTCACAACTACATCGGCGCCCATGCCCTTTGCGCGCTCTGCAACACCCTTGCCGCAGTATCCAAATCCTGCAACGACGACGATGCGTCCTGCGAGTAGGAAGTTAGTTGCGCGAAAGACTGCATCCAGCGTTGACTGTCCTGTGCCGTAGCGATTATCAAACATATGTTTAGTGTCTGTGTCATTTACAGCAATCATTGGGAATGTAAGTGCGCCATCTTTAGCCATCTGGTTGAGGCGGATAACACCTGTAGTTGTTTCTTCGCAACCCCCTGCAATATTTGGCAAGAGTTCCTTACGAGTTGTGTGAAGCGTGTTTACTAGATCGCAACCATCATCAAAAACTTGGTGCGGTTCGATATCGAGCGCCGCGTTAATGTGTGCGTAGTACCCATCTCTATCGACAGAGTTACGAGCGAAGACAGAAATTCCGTATTCGTGAACCAACGCTGCAGCTGTGTCGTCTTGAGTCGACAAAGGATTGGATGCACAGAGTGCAATCTCGGCACCTCCGGCTTTGAGAACGCGCATAAGGTTTGCTGTCTCAGTTGTCACATGCATGCAGGCTGCAATACGAACGCCGGTAAATGGCTGAGACTTTTCGAAACGTTCACGGATTTGTGCAAGAACGGGCATATTGCGCTCTGCCCATTCAATCTTCTTGCGACCTTCGGCTGCAAGTGATGCATCGGCAATATCGTGCTTTGGAATTGTTGTAACAGGTGTCATTGAAATTTCTCTCCCTAAATTAAAAACGGCTGTTTTTTCGCTTGACCTTCGGCGTAGGGCTCTACTGTGCTAGTCGGCTATGGGAGTAGCGTACTAGTTAAGGGATTAATACGAGGATGTCGAGGTCCCCTCGGATCGTGTTAAGTACATCATCTCGAATCTTTTTCATACGGGCTTCCGTTGAAGCCTCAACGTTGAGTCGAAGGAGTGGCTCAGTATTGGAGGCTCGAAGGTTAAACCACCAGGTATCCCCATTAATTGTCAGCCCATCCAGATGGTCGACTTCGACACCATCCTCTTTTCCGTAGATTTTTTCAATAACATCCATAGCCTTTTTTGCATCTGCAACTGTTGAATTAATTTCGCCGCTGGAGTGATAGCGATTAAATTCCTGCAGTAGGGACGAGAGTGGTTTTTTATCTTCGCCCAACGCCGCAATCGCGTGTAAGGCCGCCAGCATTCCAGAGTCCGCTTTCCAAAAATCTCTGAAGTAGAAATGTCCTGAGTGTTCTCCCCCGAATACCGCATCTGTTTCGGCCATCTGTTTTTTAATATACGAATGACCCACACGGGAGCGGATGGCAGTTCCGCCATTCTCTTCTACAACTTCTTTTACTGTGCGAGAGGAAATCAAGTTGTAGATAATATTCGAGCCAGGATGTTTAGCCAGTTCGCGTGTAGCAATCAACGATGTCAAAGATGATGGGTTTACAAGTTCACCCTTTTCATCAACTAAGAAGCAGCGGTCGGCATCTCCATCAAAGGCTAATCCGATATCAGCGCCGTTCTTCTTTACCGCTTTCTGAAGGTCCACTAAGTTTTTTGGATCGATTGGGTTTGCTTCGTGATTAGGGAAAGTTCCATCCAATTCAAAAAAGAGCTCAATCACCTCGGCGTTAAGTCTTTTAAATACCGCTGGTGCGGTGTATCCGCCCATTCCATTTCCAGCATCAATTACTATTTTTAGTGGGCGAATATCTGCGACATCTACCAGAGTGAGTAGATGGTCAACATATTCTTCAAGCATATTCTGCGTTTTCTCAACACCGAGATTTCGCATCGCCATTGGAGTTCCTTCCAAGACGAAGTTTTCAATTGTGAGCAGACCGGATTCTTTTCCAATGGGACGTGCTCCGCTAAAACAAAGTTTAATTCCGTTATAAGCGGCAGGGTTATGGCTGGCAGTAAACATCGCCCCTGGCAGATTCAACTTTCCGGCCGCGAAGTACAACATGTCAGTTGAAGCAAGCCCGATACGAATTACATCTAAACCTTGGGAAGTTATTCCTGCTGAAAATGCAGTGGCAAGTGCGGGCGAGGATGGGCGCATATCTTCACCGACGACAACTGTTCCTGGCTCGCGTTCGATTTCTAGGAAGCGAGCAAATGCGACTCCAGTTGCGAATGCAAAATCCGGTGTCAATTCAGAATCAACTAACCCGCGGATATCGTAAGCTTTAAAAATAGATGCGCTCATATCGGTATCGTAAAGAATTAAGCGAGCAGATGAGAAATTAGGATGGCACTGCGCGTAGATGGCCGCGCCGACCCACGCTTGATTGTGACGTTGTTGTCGGCGCAACCGTTGAAGTTCCCCGTGAGCTCATGGCCACTTCCCGTACAGCATCGGCAATTGCCATCAGATCGTCTTCACTCGGTCCGCTCTGGTTTTCGTCCGCTGCCTGCTTTATAACGCTCCAACCATTGGGAACAGTAAGGCGGGCTGAATGTTTATCGCATAGATCGTAAGAGTGTGGTTCTGAAAATGTTGCTAATGGTCCGAGTACTGCCATTGACTCGGAATAAATATAAGTAAGAGTCATCGATGCAGTGGACGAGCAACTCACACGGGAGCAACTACGTCCTGAACGTACTGGCGAACTCATGTGTATAAGGCTATCGGTGTGGCAATAAAAGTTAGGGATTTAACACACGAATATTTGAATCTGGAATTGAAGATTTTGTGAGAACGCTGCCCGGCGTCAGTGGCACGTAACCGTAACCGCTCTTTGATGAAATCAGAGCAGCCCCAGAGGTTCCAGGTGAGATCGCTGAAAAGCTTACGGATTGCGCCGAATCAGAGAGTGCATATGTCGCAATATCGGAGCCTTTGACGTTGATGGATTTAGATTTCCCATTGGCGCTAGTGATTGTGAGCTTTACCGCGATTGATTTTCCGGTGAAGACCAAAGTAGGGGCTAATCCGGTGGTCGCCATGGTGAATTCTTGTAAGTCAGGGACGGCAGTGCTCCAGACAAAGTCGCTCTTGCCTTGCGACACAGTTGGAGAAAGGACAGATCCCAGAATTGGTTGGTCAGAGGAAATATGGAGTGCAAATTTTCCGGATGCCATCAAAATCTTCATGGGGATCTCTACGACCTTATTGTGAGCAATAACTCTGCCATTTATCCCGACTGGTGCAAAGGTTCCATCTGTCGAACGAATTTCAGCACTAATGCGGGCATCAATATCGCCAGGTACCAGCAGGCGTAGCGTGTGAGCAGTTGCAGTTTTCTTCTTGCGCTGTTGTGGGATTGCCGGAATCTGCAACTTTTTGACCGGATCATCGGTGGAGTTAACAATGTCGCCACCTAAAGATCTCAGCCCTTTACCTCGCTCATCTACGACGAAACCGTTGATTCGTCCCGATAACGCTTCGATATGGATCGCAATAGATTTCGCGCCCGGCGCCAAATTGGGTAGCGGAATTTGAGCAAAAGAATTTGCCCGCACTGCAATATCTCTCGGTGTCAGTGCTCCGTTCTCGCTATACACAGTTACGCGTACCAGTGCTTTACCTAGTCCGCTATTTACCAGATTGAGCGAACCCTTAGAAGTGATATCTGCCGTGGCTCCAACAAACCATCGGGAAGTAATTGGTGCTTGGCAGGCAGCGGCCCCCGCCCACACTCCTTTGCGAACCTGCCACACCACTGGCGTGACTTTGCCAGCATCGATAACAGCAGATTGCGATGCAATTGCATACCGCCGTATACCCACTTCACGAGTCTTCAGTGAAGATGTGCCTGTTTTTCTAATCTGAGTTTTTGGGTCTGTTAATGAAATTGCAGTTGTCAGCCCTGATGTGTTGGGTGGGCAAATTACAGATGGGTACGACTGATTAAATCGAGAGGTAGAAACGGTGAAGCTAAGCAGATTGCTAACGGCCAAAATCGAAACGGTTATTAGCGCGATAAAAAAGGTGCGATCGCTTTTCATGCGAGTTCCCTCTCTGATATCTCACGTTTACGACGGCCAGCAGGAAGGGCTAAAACGGTGACAGTGATGAGGGAGATAACGAAGAACGAGATCCATGCTCTTCGCTGCCTGCCGTCGTGGAAGATGGTGACTTCTCCAGCGCTGGTAATTTCAAAGGTCGGAAGTCCATCAGAATTTTCAATGCGCGCTGCGGCAAATCCCTCTTGGTAAATCTTCCATCCGTTGCTAAAGGTTTCAGTCAGAGTCAGCGTTCCAGGACGCGGAATAATTGCGGTAATTCCTTTATTCTCGATTATTGAAACGGTACCTGCGTAGTCGGTCAGAATCAGGCGTCCAGTGAGCTCGCTTACCTTCCAGACTATGCCGGCCTTCGTTGCAGATGTACGAGTAAATCCACCCAAGCCATCAATTGTCTGAACTACTTCTTCAATAATTGGATTCTTAAGAAAGACGTACTTGATTCCGTAGGTAGCTAAAACTTTGCTTGAGCTAACACCAGTATTGTCGATGAGACCTTCTACTGCTTGAGAAATTACCGCGGTGTCAGTGGGTGCAACATCTGGTTCACCGAGTGTTACATCTCTTCCTCGCGAGATGTAATACGACAGAGTTTGTTCACCATTATTTATATAAGGGCGCAGCACCAATGATTTGGCGCTGGTCTCAATCGATAGGTAGGCAGGTAGAACGTTCTTTCCACCTGTTTGCAACGGAGAGTTAGCACCTGCAGAAATTAACCAGGATAGTGATGTCGCGCTGTAGATAAGAGTCACCGCAAGAATGACTGCAACCGAGACGTGTCTAAAGTCGATATGGGATTGCTCTAGCCGAG
The DNA here is from genome assembly GCA_027483765.1 of Streptomycetaceae bacterium. Classification (GTDB taxonomy): domain Bacteria; phylum Actinomycetota; class Actinomycetes; order Nanopelagicales; family Nanopelagicaceae; genus Planktophila. Next base: position 90,118 of record JAIXTW010000011.1, on the reverse strand, counting down.
ACCTAATTTTGTCGAACATCACCACACCGGATGTAAGCGAAAAGAGCGTTGCAATAGAAATAAAAGCCGCAACTGAAATCTGCGTGCTCAGTGGCGTTCCGTTTCCGGGCGTGACAGCCACACTGAGCAACGTGCCACAGAGTAAGAAGACAATTCCAGGTTGGGCAAACTTTCGAGCAGCGGTCGTAGAGAAATAAGCAAGAAGTAAGATTGCGACAACTGGGCTAATGCACCACCACGGAAGTGCACCTGGACCTCCTGGATTAGCCAGAAATGCAAGATTCGGGCCGCCGCCAGGAACAGATAGTCCAATCTCCCTGAGAACTCGGGAGGGATGAATCAGTATTCCAAATGAAGATGGTGCTGCGAGTAAGAATGGAATTCCTAAGAGAGTGATTCGGCGCACGAGTCGAACACGAAAGAGTGGATCGGTGTGGTTCTTCTGAGCTTTCTTAAAGTCAGCAACTATTGAGAGAGCAATTCCGCCGATCAACATAAGAAGAACAATTGGGTTAAATGCAAAGAGGAACCAGAGGAATAGTCCGTGCGCGAAGATGCTTCGCCAACTCCATCGATCAATTTCTGGCCATTGATGAAATTGTCGAATGAGAAACGGAAGTAGCGCTAGTAAAACCAGAACACCGAGGCGGCCTGAATTTATAGAAGAAATAGCAACTGGCGAGAAGGCATAAAGAAAACTCGCCCCCGCTGATAGCCATGAATTATCTGTAAATTTCCGTAGATACGCATGAGCGGAGAGAAGAAGTATGAATGGGGCAGCTAAAAAGAAAAGCGTAATAAAAAGTGAAACATTTCCAAATGTGAGCAATGAAGCGAGCCCAATAACTAATACCCAGACAGGTGTTGACTGGCCGCTGCCCATCCCCACGTCATGCCAACTAGAAATATAAAGCTTTATTAAATCGCGAAAACTTGCCGGAGATTCAGCTAGCGCTCCACCGGCGAGTGAGCCAAATCTGTTACGTGCCCATGCTAAAGAAACCACTGCCGCAACGGTTGCTGCAATTACCAATGGGCGATAAAAAACAGATTTCCATGGCGTTCTGGAAATGGGGGCGAGCAAATCTTCATCTTCATTAATCTCTAAATCACTGACAATTGGTGAGTCATAGGATTGCGAGTCAGGAAGTATCGCTGTGCGTAGCGTTGCGGCGAATCGAGAAAATGATGCGCGGATTTGCGAAGTTCGAGAAGGGATAAAGGCCTTTACAACGCCAGGAGAAATGAGTCGCAGTTTCTTGCGCGCCTTGCGTGCTGAAAGAAGTTCAGCCGGATGAATAATCAGAGAGCCGATAGCCAAAATTTCATCGGATGCATAACCAGGAAGTTTGGCAAATAGATATCCGATAGCGCGCAGGAGTGCGCCGGTAAAGAGTTGAATGACGAGTCCTGGAAGCGACCAGGCACTTGAATTCGCGAGCAAGACATAGGCCGCATTGCGCCGATCCAGAAGAAGTGGTCGGTGAAGAAATGCACCATGCACATCGACGCTTCGTCGTTCAGTGGCTGAAGCCTGGGCGTGATATCCAATCGCATCGGAGACGGCAATTACCGAGTGCCCGGCAACGCGAACGCGCCATCCAAAATCAACATCATCCCGGAAGAGTTCTAGATTTTGATCAAAGCCACCGAGCTCTTCAAAGACATCGCGACGAATAAGAGCACCTGCCGTACTGACCGAAAGGACTTCTTTGACTCCATCGTGTTGACCTTGATCATATTCAGAAGGTTCAAGACCGGTCCATCTCGCACCATTGGTTGCGATACTGATTCCTAATTCAATCAGGTGGGTTCGATCATGCCAACCAAGTAATTTAGGTCCGGCCATCACAACGCTTGGACGATCGGCAATTGCCGCGAGCAGAGATTCCAAGGCTTGGGGATGAAGCACGCAATCGTCGTGCAAAATCCAAATCCATTCATCGCTATCTTTGATGAGTGCAGGTAGTTGTGAAATTCCATGAGCAATTGCTGCACCGAATCCACTTTCTCTATCAATGGATGCAACCGGAATGCGAGCGCCTTTGAGCAACTTGACCGAGGAATCGAGAGAGCCGGTATCAATTGCAAAAACTTGGTTGGGTCTCACCGATTGCGACGCGAGCGATGCAACTACTTCCGGCAACCAGGTTGCACCATCATGGACAACCAGGAGTGCCGTAATTCGCGGAGCGCTCATGAGAAGAACCTACCTAAATTACGGCGTGGAGCCGAAAAGTGTTTTGGAAAGCCTTTAGGCAGGACGGCGCTTAAGACGACGACGTTCGCGCTCTGATAGCCCGCCCCAAATACCGAATCGCTCATCATGAGCCAACGCGTACTCAAGGCATTCCTGGCGGACATCGCATGAGAGGCAGACGCGCTTTGCTTCGCGAGTCGAGCCACCCTTCTCAGGGAAGAAAGCTTCCGGATCAGTCTGTGCGCACAGTGAACGCTCTTGCCAGGAGAGTTCAAAATTCTCTCCATTAGCTAATTGAATAGTCGGTCCAGCAGTGGGGGCTGATGGCTTGCCAGTCGATGTTCCTTCTGGGCGGATTGGCATCTGCAAATCTCCTCAAGTCATTAGGTGGGCGATTCATGGTGAATCACTCGCGCTCTAGGAATGAATTACACCGGTGTAATCCCTTGGAGTCAACTCCTAGATGGAGACTTTTTATGAATTTTTTGGGTAAAAAGTCGATATTTGCGGCGAATTTAGAGCGAAATGGCGAGATCTGCAGTTGTGGAAAGGTATCGGTGCGACTTTTCTACCCCCGTTGTCACATGCGTTCCCGGAGCGATAAAACATTGCGACAACTTCACATCAGAATCGATGATCACGTTATCGCCGATGATGCAGTCATCAATTCGGCAGCCAGCTGCAATGGATGTGTCGGCACCGATCGCCGTTCCGCCAGTAATCACTGCTCCTTGGGCAATCGTGGCACCGGCCATCGCCAAGTAAGGACCAGCGACGAGATCACGAGAGCCTTTAAAGAGCGCCGCCGGTGTTCCGACATCGAGCCAATATGCCTGCTCTTTATAGGCAAAGACAGGACGGTGCTGTGCAATCAGCGCCGGGAAAGTTTCTCGCTCAACACTGACTACAGCTCCCAGTGGAATCTCCTTAATGACATCGGGACTAAATACATAACAGCCGGCATTAATAAAATTCGTGACCGGGTTCTCCATCTTCTCCAAGAATGCCGTTACTTGTCCCGCTACATCTGTTGGCACGCAGCCAAATGCGCGCGCATCATCGACTTCAATGAGGTGCAAAGTCACATCAGCTTTTTTATCCTGGTGAAACTTGATTTGTTCGGCAATTGAATGCCGGCTCAAAACATCTCCGTTGAAAATTACGATTGGTTCATCGCCTTGTAACAACTCGGCTGCGTTTCTAATGGCGCCGCCGGTACCGAGGGGCTCTTTTTCTACTGCATAGAGAATTTTTATTCCCCATTTACTTCCATCTCCAAAGTAGGGGGTAAAGATATCGGCGAGGTATGAAGTTGCAAGAACGAGTGTATGAATTCCAGCGCGCTTAGCTGCAAGTATCTGATGCTCAGTAACTGGCAGACCAGCAACAGGCAACATCGGTTTAGGTGATTCGTTGGTAAGTGGCTTCAGTCGGGTACCCATACCGCCCACCAATAAAATTCCGACCGCCATTACTGCGCGCTCACCTTTGCCACAATGCGAGCCGCAGCTGTCGCAATCTGTTCATCCGTTGCAGTCATTGCGATGCGGATATGTTGCTTTCCGGCATCCCCATAAAAAATTCCTGGGGTGGCTAGAATTCCCAGAGCTGCGAGCCAGGCAATTGAATCCCAAGAGCTTTCATTTCTAGTTGCCCATATGTAGAGGCCAGCTTCGGAGTGATCGATGGTAAATCCAGCGGAAATTAGTGCTGGTGCCAGGCGTGCACGACGAGCGTTATAGCGTGCGCGTTGTTCTGCAACGTGGGAGCTATCCGAAAGTGCTGCCACCATTGCGTTCTGCACTGGCAAGGAGACCATCATGCCGGCGTGCTTTCGCACTTCAAGAATTCTGGCGATCAATTGGGGGTCCCCCACTACAAAAGCCGCGCGATAGCCCGCCATCGAAGATCGCTTCGACAAGGAAAAAACTGCCAAAATATTGGTGTTATCACCATCGGTGTATCGCAAAATAGAGGTAGGTGTCTTGGTATCACCAAATTCTAAGTAGCACTCATCAGAAACAACGATGCTCTTACGCTTTCTGGCCCAATCAATGGCTGCACGTAATTCGGATTCAGAGTGAACGCGTCCAGTTGGGTTTGACGGAGAATTTACCCACGCTAAATCGGCTGCTGGCCAGGTTGTTGCATCAATCGCAACCGAAGTTGGTTTTGCTTGTGCAAGTAGAGCGCCCACTAAGTATGTTGGATAGGCAACCTGCGGATACAGAACAGTTGCCGATTCGAGAAATGTTGGTAGCCACGCGACAAACTCTTTTGAGCCAATCAGTGGCAGGACTGCGAAATCGCCACTGGCTCCAACTGTGTTAACCGCCCATTGATGAATTGCATTGCGTAGTTCTTGAGTTCCAATTGTGACTGGATAACCCGGCGAATCCGATGCATCTCGGAGAGCTTCCTGAATAAATTCAGGTGTTGGGTCTACCGGAGTTCCTACCGATAAATCGATTGCGCCATCGGGATGTTTACGCGCTATCTCTCCATAAGGAGCAAGTGCGTCCCACGGAAAATCAGGTAGTTTTTGGCGCAAGAGCGGTGACATCAGCGTGATCGGTATTTGTTTCTCCGACCTTTGCTGCTCCCCCAGGTGAACCTAATTCAATAAAAAATTCGGTATTGATCTTTTTGTAACCTTCCCACTGACCGGGAACATCGTCTTCATAATAAATTGCCTCTACCGGACAGACAGGCTCACACGCACCGCAATCGACACATTCATCGGGCTGGATGTAAAGCATGCGGGTTCCGTCGTAGATGCAATCGACTGGGCATTCTTCCCGGCATGACTTATCTTTAACGTCTACGCAAGGTTCGGCGATTACATATGTCACGAAAGATCCTCCAGAAGGCTTGAAACGGTAGGACGCGATTCTAACCCTGCGAGCGTCGCATTGCACTGCAAGAAGCCCAAGGCACGATTAAGGTTGCCGTGTGAACGCCGAAACTTTGCGCGCAGAAGTGGGCAAGCGGGCCACGATTCGGCTACGCGATTCCGATGGCGGATTTCGAGACATCGTTGGCGTCTTACAGAGTGAGAGAACCCTTATCAATCGCCGAGGCGAAGTTGTTGAATTCGAACCGGAAGAGATTGCTTTCTTCCGACTCATCCCCGTCTTTAATCGCAGAGATGCTGAAGCTGGCCAGTTACGTATCTATGACACCCTCAAACGTGAAGTGAGCACCATTGAAAGTCGCGATGGATACGTATCGATCTACTGCTGTGGCCCTACGGTCTACCGAGATGCCCACGTTGGCAACCTACGCACTTTCTTACTTGCCGATGTAATCGCTCGAACTCTTGCCATGACTGGAGTGGAAGTTGAGTTGATTCAGAACATTACCGACGTCGGACATATGGCTGACGATATTGTGGGTGAAGATAAGTTATTGGCTGAATCACAACGTACCCAGATTGATCCCTTTGCGATTGCCCGCGAATTTGAAGCACGATTTCATAAAGATTTACAACTACTAAACGTGCGCGTTGCCGATAGATATCCGCGGGCATCAGAGAATATGGAATCGATGATTGCATCGATTGAGAAGTTGATAGCGGCGAAAAACGCCTACGTCGGAAGTGATGGGCACGTGTACTTCGACGCAGCGTCTTTTGAAAGTTATGGTGCAATCAGTGGCAATAAATTAGAAGCCCTTAAGCCTGGCCATCGACACGAGCACACTGACGAAAGCGGCAAGCGATTTCATGCAGATTGGGCGCTCTGGAAATTAGCAGGTGAGCGCACCCAGATGATTTGGGATTCACCGTGGGGAGCAGGTTTTCCGGGCTGGCATATCGAGTGCAGCGCCATGTCGATCGACTTTCTGCAGGCCCGCGTTGATATTCATGTTGGTGGAATAGATTTGCGCTTCCCGCACCATGAGAATGAACGTGCGCAATCCAATTCGTTGACTTCTACCGAGGTAGTAGGCACGTGGGTTCATGGCGAACATCTACTTTTTGAAGGTCGAAAGATGTCAAAGAGCGCTGGCAATGTTGTTCTGCTCAGTGACGTGCAAGTGCGCGGTTTGGATCCGCTCTCACTTCGTTTTTCACTCCTCGAAAACCGCTACCGCTCGCAGATGGATCTTTCTTGGGCATCGCTACAGGCGGCACACGTAACACTTCGACGATGGCGAGCCTTGATGGCGCAGTGGGGAAGTTCGCTCGATCTCAAGTTTGACCAAGAGATTTCTGATGCTCTGACCAATGACCTTGATACGCCGAGAGCGATGCAGCGACTACGTGCGATTGAGAAAGATTCCACAATGGGATCACAAGATAAGCGCGCGATTTTCTTATTTGCGGATCAAGTTTTAGGACTGGACCTCAATACAGTTCCAGAATCTAAACCGCTCACAGCGCAGTTAGAAGAACTCCTCGCAGAGAGAGCGCTGGCTCGAGCATCCAAAGATTGGAGTCGAAGTGATGCACTTCGCAAAGAGCTTGAAGATGCAGGTTTAGAAATTAGCGATGGCGCATCCGGGCAAAGTTGGGCCTGGAAATAAGTTAAGCGCGTTGAAGTACCGCAACGATTCCCAGAATAAACCCAGCAAATAGAAGTGCAGTACCTGCGTTATCGCCTTGAATCAGAAGTTCCTGCCCTACTCCAAATGTGCCGGCTCGGATAATGACAATAAACCAGCCAATCAAGGCGATTAACTTGTATCTCTTGCTGCCAAAAAATCTACCAATCCATCGAATCGATAAGTACGTTGCAACAACTGCAAGAATGACACCGAAGGGTGTCATTGTGGGATGAATCAGAGTTGCAGCTATGCCAATAAGTGAGCCCAGTAGCAGGGCTGCCAGCGCTCTCATGAGGTCAGCACGATGCCGGCAAAGAGGTCTGTCTCATGACCTGCCGAATCCAGTTGCCCACTTTTCTCACCATGGACAAGTGTGTAGTACTCATTTCCCCAGATTTCTAAACCTAAATTATTTGAGAGTGAGAAGAACGGGCCATCGATTGCAATCTGGGTTCCGTGTGCACGCATTGCATCCATTTTGTGATGAACATACTCGGCGCCATTAACACGTGCATGCACGAATGAGTCATCTTTGGCGAAGGGCAAATCATCGGCGCTTTCTGCTCCCATAAAGTCTGAGCCAAGCTCCTTCATCTTTTCGATGCCATCTTGGATTACAGATTTAGGCATCACGTTCCAGTAAATCTTTGGAATTTTCCATTGGGCGCTCTCAGCCGCCGCCATCGCAACACGATGCGCTTGAATGTGATCTGGATGTCCATATCCACCAAATTCATCGTAGGTAATAAGCACATGGGGCTTCACCTCGTTAATGACGGATACCAGTGATTGTGTTGCCTGATCAAAATCGGCTTTCCAAAATGTATTCGGTCCATCATTTGCTGGGGTTCCCATCATCCCGCTATCTCGGTAGCGAGTAACACCCTCACCCAAAAAGCGGTGATCCTTAACTCCGAGTGCCACCATCGCTTGCGCTAATTCGGTAACGCGGTGGTCTCCCAAAGTATCTGTCTCGTGCGCAGCTAAATGGGCTAGCTCTGGAATCAAAACTTCGCCTTCTTCACCGCGCGTGCAGGTAATAAGAGTTACCTGTGCCCCGCGCGATGCATAGAGCGCCATCGTGCTTCCATTATTAATCGTTTCATCATCAGGGTGTGCATGGACAAGGAGCATGCGATAGCCAGTGTAGTTATCGAGCATTAGTAAACCGGCAGCGATGTATCAATCTGCTTGGCCCAAGCTACGACACCACCAGAGACGTGAGAGGCATCAGAGAATCCAGCGTTCTTTAGAATCGCTAGACATTCAGCAGAGCGGACTCCACTCTTGCAATGCAAGATTATTGGTTTATCGTGCGGAAGAGTTGCTAAAACCGATCCATCAATAAATCCTTGCTTTGGAATCAGGTGCGCAGTCGGGATATTTACAATTTCGTATTCACTTGGTTCGCGAACATCGATGAGGTAATAGTTATCCTGCGCATCAATTTTGGACTTCAACTCTTGCACGGTAATTGTTGATCCAGCGCTAGCTTCTTGCGCTGCATCTGAAAGCACTCCACAAAATGCCTCGTAGTCAGGAAGCAGTGCAGTCTGCTTCGCATTGTCACTACATAGCGGGCAGTTCGGATCCTTACGCACTTTAATCTTCCTAAAGCTCATATCCAGAGCGTCATAGACCATTAATGAACCAATAAGCGGCTCGCCAATTCCAGTGAGTACCTTAATCGCCTCAGTAGTTTGAATCGAACCAATGGTTGCGCACAGGACACCAAGCACTCCGCCTTCGGCGCAACTTGGCACCATTCCTGGGGGTGGCGGTTCCGGATAAAGGCAGCGATAGCAAGGGCCGTACTCTGCCCAGAAAACACTTGCTTGGCCATCGAATCGATAAATGGAACCCCATACATAAGGTTTCTTCAAAAGCACACATGCATCGTTAACCAAGTAACGCGTTGCAAAATTATCGGTGCCGTCAACAATGATGTCGTATTGGGAGAAAATCTCCATCACATTTGAGTTATCAAGTCTGGTTTCATGTGTGATGACATTTACGTATGGATTAATCTCAGAGATCTTCTCTTTTGCACTCTGCGCCTTGCTCTTACCAATATCTGATTGACCATGAATGATTTGACGCTGAAGATTTGATTCATCAACAGTGTCGTATTCAACAATTCCAAGTGTGCCAATCCCGGCAGCGGCTAAGTACATAAGCGCTGGCGAACCAAGACCTCCTGCACCAACGCAGAGAACTTTGGCATTCATCATGCGTTGCTGACCCGCCATTGCAACATCGGGAATGATCAAGTGACGGCTATATCGACGAACCTCATCAACGGTTAGGGCAGGGCCTGGAGTCACGAGCGGAGGAGTCTTCATGGGTGCAATTCTGCCGTACTGTGCGTTTGGCTGCCAATTCTGTACGATGCGCATAATGACTACCGAAACTGCATCTGCAAATAACTCGCGTTCTGATAAATCACGCCTACCTCGCGATGAGCGAAGAGCTATCTTGCTCTCTGCGGCACTCGAAGTATTTACCGCCGCCGGATATCACTCAGCGGCGATGGATGAGATTGCAGATCGCGCTAATGTCAGCAAGCCAGTTCTCTACCAGCACTTTCCTTCCAAATTGGATCTTTATCTGGCAGTGCTCGATCTTCACATTGATTCATTGGTTTATGAACTTCAAAAAGCTATCTCTTCAACTCCTGACAACAAACAGCGTGTACATGTCACTATCGATGCCTACTTTAATTTTATTGAAAATGAAGGAGAAGCATTCCGCCTGCTCTTTGAAAGCGATATGAATGTTGAACCTCAAGTACGCGAGCGCCTCAATCGCATGACCTATAACTGCGCCGCCGCTGTCAGTGGTGTGATCTCCAATGACACTGGACTTCCTCGAGAAGAGGCGATGATGCTTGGCGTTGGCTTAATTGGCTATGTTCAAGTAACAGCTCGTCATTGGCTGGAAAGAGATGGAAAGCTCACCCGTCAACAAGCGATGGATCTCGTAGAAAACCTCATGTGGCGTGGAATCTCTGGATTTCCCCGGACCGAGCTCTAACTCTAAGATAAGGCTATGAGCTCAAAGAAATCAGATAAGGCATCACAGGTTCGCATCTCCATCACACATGTCAGTAGTGAACTTTCTTTCGAATGTCCTATGGCTCCCGAGGAAATTAAGGCCGCTGTAACTGCAGCGCTCACATCCGCTTCTCCCCTTGTGCTCTCAGATGTTCGTGGCCATGAAGTTATCGTGCCCGCAGAGAAAATTGGATATGTGGAAATCGGGCAACCAACCGAACGTCGCGTCGGTTTTGGTGCCAACTAAGTGTCGATAACTTTCGCAGATTTACCACTTCGTAAAGAGACAATCGATGCTCTCACCGAGCATGGCTTTACTTCACCATTTCCAATTCAAGAGATGGTCATGCCCATTGCACTCGCCGACGGAGATGTGATTGGACAGGCCAAGACCGGAACAGGAAAGACGCTGGCATTTGGTATTCCTGTCATTGAACGCGTGATTGCTCCCAATGATGCTGATTGGCCAAAGCTCGCCAATCAAGGTCATCCGCAAGTTCTTATCGTTGTTCCAACGCGCGAATTGTGCGTGCAGGTCACGAAAGATATTGAAGAGCTCTCATTTAATCGCGGAATTCGTACCTTGGCCGTGTACGGTGGGCGAGCTTTTGAACCTCAGATTGAGGCGCTGCAAAAAGGCGTAGAAATTGTGGTGGGAACTCCCGGACGACTTTTAGATTTATATCGACAAGGGCAGCTCACACTGAAAAATGTTTCTCGTGTTGTGCTTGATGAAGCTGATGAGATGCTTGATCTGGGCTTCTTGCCCGATGTCGAGAAGATTTTTACCAGTACCCCGGCACGCCAACAGACCATGCTTTTCTCCGCGACTATGCCCGGAGACATCATCGCGCTGGCTCGTCGATTTATGAACCAGCCAGTGCATATTCGCACCCAAGATAATGAAGATGAAGGCGCCGTTGTTTCACGAATTGTTCAGCACGTTATTCGGGCACACGCAATGGATAAAATTGAACTACTTGCACGAATTCTGCAGGCTAATGGCCGTGGACCGACAATTGTTTTCTGCCGTACCAAGCGAACTGCCCAAAAAACTTCTGATGAGTTAGTCGAGCGCGGATTCAACGCTGCCACAATTCATGGCGACTTAGGGCAATCTGCACGCGAAAAAGCGCTCAATGATTTTAAGGCTGGCAAATCAGATGTTCTTATTGCTACAGATGTTGCAGCTCGAGGAATTGATATCGATGGCATCACTCACGTAATTAACTACCAATGTCCGGAAGATGAGAAGACTTATGTGCACCGTATTGGTCGTACTGCTCGAGCTGGTGCACACGGTATCGCTGTGACCTTCGTGGACTGGGACGATCTCGCCCGTTGGAAGATGATTGATACCGCACTTAAATTGGGATTAGCCGAACCTTTGGAAACCTACTCTTCATCAGCGCATCTCTATGAATTGCTCGATATTCCCGTTGGTTCAACTGGAAACCTTAAGAAGGTTCGAGCGCCGAAAACTGAAAAGATCGCACCCGCAACTACTTCTAATGAAAAAAGTGCACCGAAGAGTTCTGCCGAACGAGTAAAGCGTGAGCGCACTCGCACTAAGCGAATAACTAGCTAGCTTGCAGCTAAAGCTTTAATTGCATTAGCCAGCATCTGTACTGCAATTGCAGCAAGCAGTAAGCCAGCAATGCTAGCTAGCAAGGTAACTCCAGAATCCTTAATCACACCAATAATCTTTGTCGATGCCATAAGCACGGTGCCAATAATTACGTGCACCGCAACAATGGCTACACCTAATCCGATGAACTGTGCTGTGGAATCTGCTTGCTGCACATAAATCATGGTTGCAACGATTGCGCCCGGCCCTGCCAGTAACGGAGTTCCGAGTGGGACCATGCCGATATTTGAACTTTTCTGGTCAGTGCCAGTATTGGAAGATCCAGTGAGAAGCTGTAAAGAAACATAGAGAAGTAGTAATCCACCTGCTGCCTGTAAAGCTTCAATAGAGACGTGCATGTAATCAAGGATGAACTGACCAAAGAAGGCAAAACTTGCAATCACAAAGAGTGAAACGCCCGCTGCCTGCCACGCCAGTCGTACTCGCTCGCGTGGAGATTTATCTCCTACTAACCCTAAAAATATTGGGGTCGCACCAGGTGGATCCATAATTACAAAGAGTGTGACGAAGACTTGCGTCGCAAAGGTAATTGTTCCAACCGTGTTCATACTCGAACCACCCTTCGTGCATCAGCTTGTGACTCTAAGGCTTCCCATTGTTCCGGATCTGTCGTGTTCTCTGCCATGGCATTAAGTTTTCCCGTTCCGTGATAATCACTTGCACCGGTAATCACTAGATTGAGATCGTGTGCAATATCAGTCAGGGTCTGCCGCTCTTGCGCGTTCTGATCACGATGATGCACTTCAATGCCATTAAGCCCTGCCGCACATAGATCAAGGAAGGTCTCAGTTGTAATGATCTGGCCCCGACGAGATGCGAAAGGGTGGGCAATGACAGCCACGCCGCCAGCTGCTCGAATGGCCAGGATTGCATCAACCGGTGTTGGCGCAGCATGGGTTACGTAGTATTTCGACTCATTGCTGAGCAAATGTAAAAAAGCCTCATCTCTTTCTGCGACTACGCCGTTACGTACAAGGGCGTCGGCGAGATGCGGGCGACCAACGGTTGCTCCTTCAGGGGTCGCGGCATAGACATCATCGAGTGAAATATTGATTCCATCTGCTCGCAATAACTCGACCATTTTTCGCATTCTAGGAATTCGAGTATCTCGTGAATCACTGAGGATTTGTTGCATGGCAACATTTTCACCGTCAAAGAGCAGGCCCAGCATATGCACGCTAATTCCATCTGTGGTCAGACAAGAAATTTCAGAACCTAGAACCAGTTCAATCTGTGGTTGCAGTGCGGTGATAGCTTCATCCCAACCAGCTGTGGAATCGTGATCAGTAATTGCTAGCGTTTTTACGCCAGTAGCAAGCGCTTTTTTGACCAAAGCAAATGGGGAATCCGTTCCATCGCTGGCAGTGGTGTGGGTATGAAGATCAATCACAGCTCAACACCAGTTTCTTTCTCTTTTCTCACAACAACAAGCGTGCAACCAAAGAGAATCAGAACTACTCCGGGAATGATGCTCAGGCTTGGCTGTTTACCAATGTCGAAAACGAAGGCGAGAATTGCTGCTACCGGAACCTCAAAGAAGACAATCATCGAAACAATTGCCGGTGAAACGCGCTTGAGTGTTGAATTGAACATAGTGTGGCCAAGGATTTGTGCGCCCAGGATTAAGCCAAGCAGAATCCACCATTCCCGCGCCGAAAAATCAATCACTTCATAACCTAAGAGCAGTGCCATAGGTAGCGCGGTAATAGAACAAACGAAATAGCAGATTGTCGTGTATGACGTTGTCTCCATCCGCTGCTGCGCACGCGAGCCAATCAACATATATGCCGCTGCTAATCCAGCTGCTATCAGCGCCGCCAAATCGCCTAGAAATGATCGCCGGTCTAGTCGTAAGTCAATTCCTGTGACAAGTAATACCCCAACAAAACTAATAAACATTCCCACCCAAGCTTTTGTAGGAATGTGACCTCCCATAAGTTTGACAAAAAAGGCAGCATAAATCGGCTGTGTTGCAGCCAGTGCGGTACCGGCGGCAACGCTGGTCATGCGCATGGAGATAAAGAATCCAACGAAGTGCACCGCGAGAAGAACGCCAGCGAGCGCTGCTAATTGAACTCCAGTTCGATTCACTTTATGGCGGAGCGCAAATGGAAGTGTCAGTAGCGCACCACCCAGATTCCGCCAGAAAATCAGCGTCGGTACTGGCATCGCACTCAATGCAATTAAGGGCCCTGATGAGCCAACTCCAAAGACGCCGATTGTGAGGCGGATTAGGTCAGGGCGCGCGGGCAATTGAGTGTGGTTATTAATGCCCGTGCCAGATGATGTGACCCTGTTTGATTTAACTCCGCCTGATTCCACTCCGTCTGATTTCACTCCGTCTGATTCCACGGTGCAAACCTAGCCGATAGGTCACCCGTTACTCTTATCCCATGAGCGGAAATAACATCAATCGAATATTTCTCGCCCGCTTAGCCGGAACTGCAGTTTTTGACCCTAATGGTGATCCAGTCGGCAAGGTGCGCGATGCTGTTGCGACCCTGCGCTCAAATAACCAATCACCGCGCATATTGGGATTAGTTGTTGAAGTCCCACTTCGACGTCGCGTGTTCGTGCCAATTACTCGAGTGACCTCAATTGAATCAGGCGCCGTTGTGATTACCGGGCTTCTTAATATGCGTCGCTTTGATACCCGCACGGGAGAGTTACTTGTCTTAGGTGATTTGTTGGACCGCACCATTACGGTCGTTGAAGATAATGAATCTGTACTTGTTGAAGATATGGCGATGGAGCAGAACCGCACTGGCGACTGGCTCATCACTCGCGTTCATATTATGCGCAAAGGGCGCGGGTTCCGACGCAAAGGGGCTACATCAACCCTGGCATGGGAAGAAGTCACTGGCTTTGCCCAACACGAATCTAATCAAGGCGTTGCAAATTTACTTTCAACACTAAGCAACTTGCGGGCGGCAGATTTAGCTGCAGTCTTGCAAGATTTAGCACCAAAGCGTCGAGTAGAAGTTGCGCGAGCACTCAATGACGAACGACTTGCTGATGTGTTAGAAGAGATGGACGAAGCTGAGCGAGTTGCACTCCTTGCCGAACTTGAAGGCGAACGCGCTGCCGATGTTCTAGAAGAGATGGATCCAGATGATGCCGCCGACTTGTTGCGCGAAATCGGGGAAGAACGAGCACAAGAGTTGATTGATTTGATGGACCCTGATGATGCTGAAGATGTTCTGCGCTTGATGACATATGAGGATTACTCAGCAGGTGGAATGATGACAACCGAACCAATTGTGATGTCTGCTGATTACACAGTGGCAGATGCACTTGCTGCCGTTCGTCAGAGTGAAATCTCACCAGCGCTAGCGTCGCAAGTCTTTATCGCCCGTCAACCACTTGAGACTCCTACTGGGCGATTTATCGGCATGGTCCACTATCAGCGCTTATTGCGTGAGCCACCAGCAACGCTGCTGGGATCGATTGTCGATACCAATACGCAGGGCGTAAATCCCGACGCATCCCTGCATGCAGTTTCGTCATACTTAGCTAGTTATAACTTGCTCTCACTACCAGTTATTGATGCAAATGATCGCTTGCTTGGCGCAGTAACGGTCGATGACGTCCTTGACCACTTACTACCCGAAAACTGGCGTCATGACCACCGCGATTCAGCTACAACAACTGCAGCGCTAGAAAGTATCGATACAAGTTTTACTACTGGTTTTGATGATTCCAACGATTCACCGAAGGGGCTCTAGAAATGGCACGTAATAATGGTTTAGATACCCCTCGTCAGACTCGTCGATCACTTCGCGCTAATTATGATCCGGAAGCTTTCGGTCGCCTCTCTGAGAAATTTGCACGTTTCCTAGGGACTGCCCGTTTCTTGGTCTACATGACAGTCTTTGTTCTGAGCTGGGTAATTTGGAATGCACTTGCTCCGCGCGATTTAAGATTTGATGATTACCCATTTATTTTTCTTACTCTTATTCTCTCGCTGCAAGCTTCTTACGCTGCTCCACTCATTCTCTTAGCCCAAAACCGGCAAGCAGATAGAGACCGAATCTCACTTAATGAAGACCGGGCACAGAATGCTCGTAGCGTCGCCGATACCGAGTACCTAACCCGCGAACTCGCGAGTTTACGAATTGCGCTAGGCGATGTGGCGACACGTGATTACTTACGTAATGAGCTTGGTGATATCGCTAAGGAAATTGTGGAAGAGCTACGCAAGCCCGAGTCTGACACCAAGTAAGGATTTCTCGCGCACAATAAGCGTGCTCACGATTTCATTTATCACTTGAGCGCTTGGGCTTTCCGGAGCCGAGATAACAACTGGACTTCCACCATCTCCACCTTCGCGAAGTTCTGGACTAAATGGAACCTTGCCCAGTAGTGGAACATCTGAACCAACCAACTGCGATAGTCGCTTAGAAGTCTCTTCTCCCCCACCTTCACCGAATAGTGATGTGAGTTCGCCACATTGTGCACATGGATAAGCAGACATATTTTCGATGACGCCGATAACTCGTTGATGAATCTGGTGAGCGATTCGCCCAGCGCGCTCTGCTACTTCAGCTGCAGCAATTTGAGGCGTGGTAACAACGACAATTTCTGATGTTGGCACTAACTGCCCCAGTGATATTGCAAGATCGCCAGTTCCGGGTGGAAGGTCGATAAAGAGCAGATCAAGATCGCCCCAGTATGCATCTGATAACAACTGTTCCAGGACACGATGCAAGAGTGGTCCACGATATGCAATTGCATCTGAGCGTTCAGGTTTAAACATCTCCATCGATACCGTCTTCACTCCAAAGGACTCCAGTGGAATAAACATCTGATCAATTGCAGTAGGACGCTGGCCGATCAGCCCCATGAGTCGAGGAATTGAATGGCCGTAAACGTCGGCGTCGAGAATGCCGACGCGTAGTCCTTTCTGCGCAGAGGCGACCGCCAAGTTTGCAGTCAGCGATGACTTTCCAACTCCACCTTTACCGGAAGCTACTCCGATGACACGAGTGAGAGAATCGGCTTGTGCAAATGAGATGAAGCTTTCCCGGCCATTGCGAAGAAGTTTCTTGATATTTGCACGCTGTTCTTCATCCATGACACCAAATGAAATTGAAACTTCCAAGACGCCGTCGACTGCCAAGACAGCTTTTTCGATATCAACTGTGAGGCGATCTTTCATGGGGCAACCAGAGATGGTGAGCAGAATTTCTAAATCGGCTCGGCTTCCATTATGTGAAACTGACTTAACCATCCCCAGTTCCGGCAGAGCTCGGTGGAGTTCGGGATCTTGTACGGTCGCGAGAGCAGCGTGAATAAGGTCAACAGTGCTCATAGTAAATCTGGATCAATCTTTGCTTTAAATTTTGGTTTATTTGGTGAGCTATCTTCATCGAGTGCATTAGCAAGTTGTTTCTTTATAAAAGTTTTTGGGTGAAGATCCGAAGGTTGTAAATCTTCAAATCCTGGACCTAAATTATCTTTGAGTTCAGTGGTGGCAGTTGCCGCGAAAGCTTTAATCTTCTTAACCATTTTGGCGGCATCTACTGCGAGCTGTGGCAACTTATCTGGGCCCAGAAGAACCATGGCAAGAAGTGCGAGTCCGATTAATTCACCGGCACCAAAATCAAAGAACATAATGTGGAGAGCCTATCGCCTTACTCTGATGCAGCCAGAATTATGGTGGCGCTCTTGCTCACAGCTCCACGCTTATAGATAACTTCTACTTTGTCCCCGATATTTTGAGCACGGATGGCGACAATTAACTCATCGGCCGAGCCAATTGGGCGACCAGCAAATTCAATGATGACATCTCCGGGCTTCATTCCAGCTTTATCAGCAGGCCCACCTTTAGTAATTCCTTGCGCGGTCTTTGTAATGAGCGCTCCCCCCTCATTGAAGGCCATCTCCACTGAGATTCCAATGACTGGATATGTCGCTTTTCCATTTTTAATTAACTGTTCTGCCGTCTTGCGTGCTTGATTAATTGGAATAGCAAATCCAAGCCCGATAGATCCCACTTGTGAACCTGCAGAGTAGCCAAGGGAGGCGATTGCCGAATTTACACCGATTACAGATCCAGTTGCATCAACTAGTGGACCACCGGAATTTCCCGGATTAATTGCCGCATCGGTTTGTAGCGCGTTGATAAACGAATTCTCGGATTGAGGTTCTCCAGCAGTTACCGCGCGATCTTTAGCGCTGATGATTCCAAGGGTGACGGTACCGGTAAGCCCTAGCGGTGAACCAATAGCGATAACAGAGTCACCGACGGCAACTTTATCGCTGTCACCAAACTGAAGCGCCTTGAGAGTTGCGCCAGAGATTTTTAGTACTGCCAGGTCGTAGGAACTATCTCGACCAACCACTTTGGCTGAATATTGTGAGCCATCGTTTAATCTCACCGAAATCTCGCCACCACTTTCAACCGATGAAGTGATGACATGGTTATTGGTCAGAATGTAGCCAGTGCTATCGATCACGAACCCTGAACCAGTGGAACCACCATTGCTTGAGGTCGCCTCAATTGAGACAACGGATGGAAGAACGCGTTGTGAAATTTCTGCAACTGAGCCCACTGGACGTTCAATCGTTGAGGAAGTTTTCACGAGATTAACGGAGCGACCAAAGAGAGAGCCTGTTGATGAGGCGGTAAATGTTCCTGCTACCAAACCAGCACTCAGTGCAAGGATGATGGCATTTTTTAGCGAGATTGATCGATTCATGCCTTTAGGAGCAGGTGCTTCCCACCAAGGTTTAGTATCAAATTCGCTCATCGCTTTACCTTCACAAATTAATTCTGCTACAACTTCGTGGCGAGCAACAATCCATCACCGATGTAGATCAGCGATGACACCCATGACTCAGTGTCGGCCTTCACAGATTTACCAGCCTCGCGCAGTGCAATTGTCTTGGGATCGCGCTGGGCTGGATCCGGAACCTTATTTCCACCATAGAAATTATCGATTACAAAGACTCCGCCGCTTCGCAGGATTCTATGTGCCTCTGCGATGGCGAAACTTAAATCTTCTGGATTACCTCTAAAAATTACAAGGTCATAGGCGCGGTCGGTGAGCTTTGTCATAACATCCATAACCGAGTTGGTGATGAATCTAAATCGTGACTGGGCGATACCAGCATCTGCTAGCGCAATCTTTGCAATCGTTGTGTGTTCCATTTCGTCATCGATTGATGTCAAAGTTCCACTCGTCATCATGCCTTCGAGTAACCAGAGTGAACCAACGCCAGAACCGGTACCAATTTCAACAACCGACTGCGCCTTCAACTGATGGGCAAGTTGGCGAAGATAAGCACCTGTGCCCTGCGAAACATCACTCACGCCATTTTCGAGTCCACGGGCTCTGGCGGCACTCTTGACTGAATCCTCTGCAATAAATGTCTCTGCAAATGTGTGCGGATCTATATTCATGAGAGGGACACTATCCAATCGATCAATAAACGCACCCCGAAACCGGTGCCGCCCTTCACATTTTCTCCAGAATCATTTTCGCTGCGCCCTGTACCTGCGATGTCGAGGTGTACCCAACGACTGTCTCCGACGAAATGTTCGAGGTAGAGGGCTGCAGTCACCGATCCGGCTGAGTAATCACCTTTATCTGCTGCATGGTTTAAATCTGCAACATCGCTTTCAAGAGAATCGGCATAGTCATCGATAAGCGGCATATGCCAGACGCGTTCGCCACTTTCTTCGCCAATTTCCACAAATTTCTGAGCAAGTTTCACATCGCGCGAATACAGGGCGGCATACTGACGACCTAGCCCTAATGTGGCAGAGCCAGTCAGCGTTGCGATATCAATCAGGTAATCCGGATCAAGATTGGCAACTGCATAAGCAAGGCCATCGGCAAGAACTAGCCGGCCCTCAGCATCGGTATTAATAATTTCAACTGTCGTGCCGCCATATTGCGTGATGACATCTGATGGTCGTTGAGCACTACCCGAGAGCGCATTTTCAGCACACATCATCAAAACAGTTACTCTCACTTTTGGCTGCAATTCAGGGAGCGCACTTATGGTTGCCAGCGCTGCTGCGGCACCTGCCATATCGCTCTTCATTGCTGTCATAAATTCATATGGGCGCTTCAGTGAAACCCCGCCAGTATCGAAAGTAATTCCTTTACCAACAATAACAATATGAGGCAGAGCTGCTGCGCCATTTCCACGCATCTTTGGAATATAGGAAAGTTCGATAAATCGAGGTCCGGGGGTAGGAGATGAATTTCCCACTGCGCGTAAGCCACCAAATTGTGCCAGTTCTTTACCGGCCAAAACTTTAATGGCTAAGCCTTTCTCCTGCGCCAATTTCTTCGCTTCTTGCGCCATCCATAACGGGTTCTTTATATTTGAAGGAGTAAGCGTCAGATCTCTCGCCGTGTAAAGCGCCTTAGCAATCACTGATGCACGTTCCACCGTTTTTTCTTCCACGGTTGCGATGCCGATGGAAGGAATTTCAACCTCCTTGCCGGTCTTAAGACTCCATGAGTAAGCGCCAAGAAGTGCTGAAACTCCATGTGCTTTTACTTCTTGCGCACTTTGTGGACAGAGTGAAATTACCTCAATTGCTTTTCCGCGGATCTTGCGTCCGAATGAGGCTCCTGCCGCTCGCAGTGATGCGAGGGATTGATCGCCAAGTCCTACGAGATAGAGGCGCTCTACCGTTGCATCATCATGTAAAACTGGGATTTCATTAATCTCGCCGGCTTTACCTGTTGGAGAGAAGAATGAGACTTCGTCGACAAGATTTATTTCAAAGAAATTTTCTATTTTTTTAAGTAGTTTTTTGCTTCCCGCGAAGGCAAGCTCGCCATCTTTTGATTGGGTATACCCAAGAACGAGAACATCTGCTCCGAGAAGTGGCTCTAAGTCAGGAGCAACTGCGTGAAGAATTTCTGGAGTCCGCTCTACTTTTTGATCAGAGCAACTGCAGCTTCAAGAGCTGCGCTCAGGTTATTAGCTTCCTGAGGATTTAATTCAACAACGAGGCGTCCGCCGCCTTCAAGCGGAATACGCATAACGAGTGAACGCGCTTCCTTTGTGACTTCCATCGGTCCATCACCAGTACGGGGTTTCATAGCTGCCATGGTGGGGACTCCTTGTGACGTTGCGGGCGTGAACAGTAGGGAGAAGTATCTCGCAGAATGAGCCCGAGGTGAAATCGAGCGATTTATATGCCCAAAAGGGCGGTAAGTCGCTTCTTTCCGCTTTCAATCACGGTAATTACTGATTTTTCGGGAACAGATAGGAGCTCTGCAATTTCTGCGCTGCTCTTGGATCGAAGGTAGTGCAAGGTGAGAATAAATCGTTCTTCCTCGGGTAAAGAGGCTAGCAATTGCGCCAGCGTTTGAGGATTGCTCACGGTATACAGGTTACTCGGTGTGCAACTGAAAGTTGAGTGCTCAGCGGAAAGTTCGTGCGAATCGTGCGAGAGATATGCGCACGCCTATATAAAGAAAGGGGGCAATCAGCAGATAGAGCGCGCGAGGTGCCACGATTGTTTCAGACCAATCGAAACGTGTGGAATACGAATCTTCTTCGGTGAGAATAAATGAACCACTTCCCTTGAGAATCTTTCCGTGATGATCGACATCGCATCGAGACGGTTCTTCCCAGCGAGTCACGGTCATAAGATCAAGCAGTCCTGGTGACTTAATTCGAGGATAGAACTTGTACAGCGGTCCAGTGAATGCAGCGATAGATGTGCCGACTCCAGTTGTTCGCTCTGATGTCACCCACACTTTTGTCTGCAGCATCCACTGCCCTTGCGAAGGCCAATCTGCAATAGATTTCCAGACATCAGCGCGTGGTGCGGGAATCGATAGTGAAATCGCAAGCGTATTTACCGACATCTACTTTTCTCCATGCGCTATAGCTAAAGCTTGCTCGACAGTTGTTGTCCAATGTAAGAGATCGCGCATTCCGGGCTTTACAAAGTTTTCATTTTCCAGGTGCTCAACCAATGAATGTAGCGGTTGGTAAATTCCATATGGGTCAAGAATGATCACTGGCTTATCGTGAAATTGTAGATAACGACCAACCCAAATTTCAAAGAGTTCCTCTAAGGTCCCGAGCCCGCCAGGTAAGGTTATGAAGGCATCGGATAAATCTTCAATCTTTGCTTTTCGCGTCCGCATCGAGTCGACGACAATGAGCTCATCACTCTCATGATCCGCGAATTCAATATCGACTAACTTCTGAGGAATCACACCGATGGTTCGTCCGGCTTTACTTCGGGCACCTCGAGCGATTGCGCCCATGGCAGATATATGCCCACCACCTGAAACTAATTCGGCGCCGCTCTGGGCTATTCCGGCACCGAGATCGAAGGCGAGGTCAATGTATTTGGAATCAATCGATGGTGACGAAGAACAAAATACTGCAATGCGCATGTGGCACAGGATAGGGGTTAGGCTTAGAACATGTCTTCACTAGCTCATGGCCATGGAATTGCAACGCTTGCCGGTACAACTGTGCTCGATGTCTGGTACCCAGCACCGGCACTCGGCGCGTTAAGTGGTCAACCGGATTCATCTTTGCAAGCAATGGTTGGACGAGATGATGTGCGCGGGGTATCTCGCGAGATTGTCTCAATTGAAATAGATCTCACCGAAGCTCCAAAAGATGCGCGCGATGCATACCTTCGTCTTCACCTACTTTCACATCGCCTAGTTAAGCCTCATGGTGCATCACTAGATGGAATCTTTGGATTACTCGCAAATGTAGTCTGGACTTCGGCCGGACCTTGCGCAGTCGAAGGTTTTGAAATTACCCGTGCACGTTTGAAAGCTCACTATGGTCACGTAACGGTTATCTCCGTTGACAAGTTCCCTCGCATGGTTGATTACGTAATTCCTAGTGGTGTGCGTATTGCTGATGCCGATCGCGTTCGGTTGGGAGCTCATCTTGCTTCCGGAACGACTGTCATGCACGAAGGTTTCGTAAATTTCAATGCCGGAACCCTTGGGACATCAATGGTCGAAGGCCGAATCTCTGCTGGAGTTGTTGTTGCAGATGGCACCGATGTGGGCGGCGGAGCTTCCATTATGGGAACTCTCAGTGGTGGCGGCAAGGAAGTAATTTCGATCGGCGAAAAGTGCTTATTAGGCGCTAACTCAGGATTGGGTATCTCACTCGGAGATAACTGTGTTATTGAAGCGGGCACTTACATCACGGCAGCGGCCAAAGTGAAGTTACCTGATGGAGAAGTTGTTAAGGCAGGCACACTTTCAGGTGCGAACAATCTCCTATTCCGTCGTAACTCACTCGATGGTGGACTTGAAGTAGTTATGCGCACCGGTACTTGGGGCGGCCTCAACTCTGTCTTGCACGCTAACTAAACAAAGTAGTTAAATAGCAAGGCTAAAGTAGGGCGAAGGAATTTTCACTCTACTTCTGAAGGTATCTCCACGAAGTAATTTTGTAGAACCATCACTTGCGGTGCCTTTGATATAGGTAACAGCGCCAGCGCTATTGCGCGACATAATTTCTAAGGTAAGAATGTCTGCAAGTAAAAAAGCTTTAGCGACAAGGGCTTGATCAGCCGATGCGTTCCAGGTGGCAAAGCGAGGATTGTTCTTTGGGTCTAGCCCTGCCGGGTCTAACACTGATTGCGTATAGCTGGTGGCCGCACCCCATGCATCAAGAGTTGTTTGCGTTGCACCGCCAGATGATGAGAAGAAGTAAGCCTGTATTGGTTTTCCATTTACAACAATTGCCAAGCTTGTTGAGGTATCGATAATGGTTCGCGTGACTGCCGCCTTCCACAGCTGCCCGAATCTAGGCTCAGCCTCCTTGGAGAAACCAACAAAGTTCTGATCTGAAATATGTGAATAAACCTGGCAATCGCAGGCAGGATTTATTTTTCCAAGTTTTGAAAGTGCATAGGATCGGGAGGCAATCACTTGCGCTTCAAGCGCTGCTGCTGGCCAGGATGATGGAACTTCGCTAATACCCCATAAGTATTCATCACGAAGTGCAAGAGTATTTGTCACCTCCATTGCGCCTTTCACTACCTTGACTTGGATCTGCCCGTACTTGTATCTCACGGTGTTACCAGCCTGAGTGAAAGAGAGGACAGTGGTGGGGCCGGTCCATCTCACGGTAAATGCTTTAGCGCGGACCCCCTCTACTACTGCATCACTTCCATCAATATTAAAAGTTAATTTCTTCTTAGCAGGTGCCGTCATCACCGGTAGCACATCGCGCGAACTGCCAACATCACCGCTAAAAATCTGGATTTCTGAACCAGGCGATGCGCTCACAAAGGAAATTGTTTTCTGGGCACGAGCAATATTGACGCGAATCGTCTGGGTATCAACAATTGGCGCAATCTGTACGTTCTTGTAATAGTAGTTAAGAATTGCAGTCGCACTCTCACCTGAAAGTGCCCGGGCCTTGGCGCCGAGCTGGCTCATGCCAACTCCATGGCCATATCCAGCGCCAGTGAAAGAAAATTTAGCTGGCGCTTGCGCGTTTGCAACCGAAGGCGTACTCATTGAGGCGAGGAGAGTCACGCACAGAAAAAGCGATAGTGCTTTAAACATCCTCATCTGATGATGCGCTCTTTCTTGCATTCACAAATTCACGATAGGCGGTGATCACCTCCGCCGGATTCCCGCGCATCATAAGCTTTCCTTTATTGAGCCAGATGACTTCATTGCAAATATCTTCGATGGTGGCAAGCGCGTGACTGACTAAAATCAGGGCCCGATCTGCGGTGCGCAGCTCTTTAATTCTATTTAAGCTCTTCTCTTTGAACTTTGCATCCCCGGTACTAAGCGCCTCATCGATGATCAAAATATCGGGTTCGACAACGGCAGCTACTGAAAAGGCTAAGCGTGCATACATTCCTGATGAATACGTGCGCATCGGAGCATCGATTGCTTCGCCTAATTCGGAGAATTCAGCAATGGCATCAAAGTCTCGATCAATTTCTTCGCGTGACATTCCTGCTGCTAGTCCACCAAGATAAACATTGTCACGACCAGTCATTGATGGATTGAAGCCAACGCCGAGTGCAAGGAGTGTGCTAACGCTTCCATAGACCTCAACTCGTCCTTGTGAAGGCGGAACGATTCCTGAGATTACCCGCATCAAGGTTGATTTTCCGGCTCCGTTAGAGCCGATAATTCCGAGGACTGCTCCGTAGTGAATATCAAGATTCACATCACTCAATGCGCTAATTACTCGAGTGTGCTTCTTGCCTCGACCTAAAGATTTAAAGCGCGCCTTTAACGTAGGTTTCTTCTCAATCGATGTTGTGTAGGTAAGGCTTAGATCGCGCACTGAGACTGCGACGCCATGTTGTTCGTGCGTGTGATTAAAGTCGGACAGCGAAATCACGCTCCCTCGATAGGAAGATATAGCAGCCAATCAAGAAGAGACTAAAAGCCCAGATTGATGCGTGAATGAGTCCTGACGTAACTGGAGCTTCTGCATGCACAACCACGCGAGACCATGAATCTAGGAGATAAAAGAGTGGGTTTGCAATCTCAAACTTCTTGATACTTTCTGAAATGTTTTCTGCCTCATATAAAATTGGAGATAAGTAAAGCAAGCTTCGGGTGAGATAAGGCAAGATGCTCGAGATATCTCGGAAGTAAACGTTGATGCACGAGATAAGTACTGCCATTCCGAGCGCCATTACTAACGCAATCAACAAAATTGGGAACGCCCAGAGCATCTGCCATGAAAATGGAAGACCAATAAGAACGTGAATTAACATGAAAACTACTACGGTGGGTAAGAATTTAAAGAGGGCAATGACAGTGGCTGAGATTGGCAACATAATGCGAGGAAAAGAGGTGTTCAGAATCAGGCGCTGACCTGAGGTAATCGCCTTGACTCCACCTGTGAGGCTATTTGAAATTAAGTAGAAGAGAAATAGCGTGGCGGTGAGATGGCCAAAGCGAGTGGCATCGCTGCTCCCGCCAATGACGTAAATGAGTAAGAAGTAAACGCCCGATAGAAGAAGTGGGTTTAACACAAGCCAGAGTTGGCCAAAGACAGATCCGTAATTTTGTTCACGCAGTTGAGAACGAGAGAACTCTGAGATGAAGGTTCGGCGGCTCCAGAGTGCGGCCGCATACTCGCGCATTGGCGGCAAGCCAGCGCGGAAGGGCTCATACACTGTTACTGGTTTATCCACGTGCGAAAGGCTACCGCAGCCTCATGCTTCTTAATCCGATGATGGCACGAGAGTCTTTGGGGAAGATATAAATCCCGCGCCCCATGCGAAGTGCATGGTGGGAAGAACGCAAAGTAGAAGTATAAATTCTCGTAATGATGATGCGATTGTTGCCGATGCTCCGAGTACAAAAAGTAGATAGATGCCAGCGGGAATTAGAAATATCGGCACTATTAATAATCCGAGGAGTAGCGATATCGAAAATCCCAAGAGCGCAACTGGTGGAGCAAGATATCGGTAATTAATCGTTCCCTTATGTCTTCTGGAAACAACTCTGCGCCAGCGGCCATACTCGAAGTACTGCTTTGCCAGAGCGCGCACGGAAGAACGTGGGCGGTACGTCACATGAAGGCGCGGGTCAAAGTAAACAATCCCGCCGTTTTCGCGTAATCGAAAATTCAATTCCCAATCTTGGGCACGAGTAAATCGCTCATCAAATCCACCAATTGCAAGCAACGCTTCTCTGCGAAAAGCTCCGAGATAGACGGTATCTACAGCTCCGGCTTTTCCTCCGGTATGAAAACGAGATGCCCCGACGCCGAGTGCGCTACGCATTGCGCCCGCAACCGATTTTTCAAATGCGGTAGTACCCACGGCAGCCATGACTCCACCAACATTTACTGCGCCAGTCTCATTGAGCACTTCAACTACTAGCGAAAGGTAGTTCGATGGGATCTCGGCATGAGCATCGACTCGTACAACGACCGGGTTGGTAGAAAGCGCAAGCGCAAGATTGAGACCTGACGCAGTCCTGCCAGTTGGGTTATCAACTAATACAACTCGTGAATCAGATGCGGCGATACTCTCTG
Organism: Streptomycetaceae bacterium; assembly: GCA_027483765.1. GTDB lineage: Bacteria > Actinomycetota > Actinomycetes > Nanopelagicales > Nanopelagicaceae > Planktophila. The sequence goes on along the minus strand of JAIXTW010000011.1, from coordinate 63,681 downwards.
CAATTTCTAACGTCTTATCTTTCGATGGCCCCATCGCCAAAATTACTTCAATGGGTCCTTTGTAATCTTGCGCAAGTATCGAGAGCACTGCGTTCTTAATATGAGATTGCTCGTTCAATACTGGCAGAATCACGCTAATTGATGGGTGCGGTGAGCCAATTAACTCCTGCATTGGTGTCGCCATAACCCCTCCACGCTATCGTGCAAGTAATCTACGTATGTGAAATCTACTCGCGCGATTCGGATAATTACATCACTCTCATTAGGTGTTGTAATCCTAGCCTCGCTCTCATGGCTTGGATTGGGTCAAGTCAGCGGTCAGATTTCTCGAATCGATGTATTTGGAAAGCTCACCGATCGTCCGGAAAAAACTTCTCGAGCGTTGAATTACTTGGTGGTCGGATCAGATTCCCGTGAAGGTTTGAGCAAAGCAGAGATTCAAGCCCTGCGCGTAGGTAGCACAGCTGTTGCAGCCGGTGGCCGTTCGGACACAATGTTCTTAATTCACATAAGCAAGGCCAGGGATGCGGCATTTATTGTTTCACTGCCTCGAGATACTTTGGTCCAAGTTCCACCCCATAAGAGTCAAGATGGAACAACCGATATTCCAGAACGTCCCGGAAAGCTCAATGCATCATTTGCCTTTGGCGGCGCACCTTTGCTGATCCAAACAATTGAAGCCAAGACAAATTTAAAGATTGATCACTATGTGGAAGTTAATTTTGCCGGCTTCACTCGAGTCGTTGATGCGCTGGGCGGAATTGAAGTCTGCACCAACGTCGCAATTGATGATCCGAAAAGCCATCTTGTTTTAAGCGCCGGAACTCATACCCTGGATGGAATTGAGGCGCTTAAGTATGTGCGCACCCGTGATTACGACGGTCGCGGAGATATCGGCCGGATGGAGCGACAACAAAAATTTGTTAGCTCTGTACTTCGCAAAGCAACGAGTAGCGGGGTCCTACTTAACCCAATTAAATTAGCGAATTTCTACAACGCCACAATTTCAACGGTGAAGATGGACTCTGGGGTCAGTAAGAATGACCTGCTCACCCTGGCAAAGCAGATGCGCAATCTCTCCTCCGGAAATGTTCGCACTCTCACCGTACCCATTTCGAATCCAAATGGCAGACATCCAACTGTGGGATCGGTTGTTATTTGGGATGAAGTTCTAGCGGCGGACTTGTGGACTCGAATCCGTGATGACAAGGCGCTGATTGATGAGGTTAAACCCGCACCAAGTGCAACGGCTGCGCCAATTAAGATCGATAAATTCAAGACAAAGACGGCGGCAGAGAATCCTTGCGCTCCCAAGAATTAGTCCAAATGGGCTCATTTCAAATAAGGCTGCAATAGACTCTCGCGCATGAGTCTCAAGCTTTCAGTAATCGGTTGTGGCTATCTTGGCGCTACCCACGCTGCGTGTATGTCTTCGCTCGGTTTCGACGTAGTAGGAATTGATACAGATCAGAGCAAAGTTGATTTGCTCTCGCGTGGAGAACTTCCATTTTACGAGCCAGGTTTAGATATTCTGCTCGCTGCCGAGATGAAGACCGGCAGACTTTCATTTACAACAGATTTTTCAGCGGTTGCCGATGCTGATGTTCACTTTATCTGCGTGGGCACTCCGCAGAGTAAAGATGGGTTAGCTGCAGATCTCACATATGTGAAGTCATCTGTAGCCGCTATAGCGCCGTACTTAAAAGAAGGCGCACTGGTCGTTGGTAAATCCACTGTTCCAGTAGGAACTGCGCAGCTATTGCGTGATCAGTTATCGAAGTCTGCCCCGCAGGCCGATCTGGCTTGGAACCCAGAATTTCTACGGGAAGGATTCGCGGTAGAAGATACGCTAACTCCGAATCGCCTGGTTGTGGGTGTTGCAAATGATCGCGCCGAACAAATCTTGAAAGAGGTTTATAAGCCAATCACGGATCTTGGAACACCATGGATTCGCGCAGATCTACCCACCGCAGAACTAGTCAAAGTTGCTGCCAATTCATTTCTCGCGACGAAGATCTCCTTTATCAATGCAATGGCCGAAGTTTGTGAAGCCTCTGGTGGTGATGTCACGGTTCTTGCCAAGGCGATTGGGTATGACCCGCGAATCGGAAATAAATTCTTACAGGCAGGTATTGGTTTTGGCGGCGGTTGTCTGCCAAAAGATATTCGTGCATTTATGGCACGTGCGCAAGAACTTGGCGCGGATCAAGCACTTGAATTCTTACGTGAGATTGACGCAATTAATCTCCGTGCCCGTCAGCGCGTTATCGATGTAGTTCGCGCTGATCTAACCGAAGACCTTACTCAGTACAAAATTGCCGTTTTAGGCGCCACCTTTAAACCTGATAGCGATGATGTGCGTGACTCGCCAGCGCTGGATATTGCTGCTCAGCTTCAAGCCGCCGGTGCCACAGTGGTTGTTCACGATCCAAAAGGTATCGAGCCAGCGCGGAAGCGTTTTCCTAACCTTGATTACCAAGAAAAAGTTGTCGATGCAGTCAAGGGCGCTGATGCAATATTGCACCTAACGGAATGGAAGGAGTATCGCGAACTCGATCCATCTGTCATTGGACAGCTTGTTAAATCAAAATTCTTAATCGATGGTCGCAATATGCTCGACCGTAATCTCTGGCGTGCAGCTGGATGGCGCGTGCACGCATTAGGTAGAACTGACTAAAAACCAGTTTTTTGATTGCGACGGGCGCTCAATTGGGCGCCCTTTGCTTTTGCTTCTTCATTGATTGACTTAAGTGACTCTGAAACTTTCGCAGAGATTGCAGCATCAGATACTCCAAGGATGCGCGCGGCAAGAATGCCGGCGTTCTTCGCATTTCCCACACCTACCGTTGCTACCGGTATTCCCGCTGGCATCTGCACAATAGAGAGAAGTGAATCCATTCCGTCGAGATTCTTTAGTGCAACAGGCACTCCTATCACCGGCAAAGTTGTTAGCGATGCAACCATTCCGGGCAAATGTGCAGCTCCACCAGCTCCAGCAATGATTACCTTAAATCCTTTTGCTTGGGCTTGTTGTGAAAATTCAACCATCTCAAGCGGCATGCGATGTGCTGAAAGAACATCTACTTCATAAGTAATCCCAAATGAATCGAGAACTTTTGCTGCCTCTTCCATAACTGGCCAATCAGAGTCTGAGCCCATGATGATTGCAACATCCTTTGGATTACTCATCAATTTCTCCGCTCATATAGTCACGCGCATGTTGCACATCTGAGGTTAATTGTAGAAGGTCAGAACCAACGGCTGTGACATGACCAATCTTGCGGCCTGGTCGAACATCTTTCTTATATTGATGAAACTTGAGGTCAGGATTGCGAGCCATGAGGTGCAAATAAGGGCGATACATATCGGTCTTCTCGCCACCTAAAATATTACCCATCACGGCATATTCGGCCATCATGGATGGGTCGCCAAGCGGTAGATCAAGAATTGCTCTCAAGTGTTGTTCGAATTGGCTGGTGCGAGATCCATCAATAGTCCAATGGCCTGAATTATGTGGACGCATTGCAAGTTCATTGATAAATATCTGCTCGCCTTTTACAAACATCTCTACTGCCATCACGCCGATGACCCCAACTTCAGCTGCTATTTCAAGAGCGAGTTTCTGTGCCCGTTCCGCAATTTCATCAGAGATCTCTTGCGCTGGAGAAATTGTGATCGTGCAGATGCCATCTTCTTGCACAGTCTGCGTTGGCGCCCAGGAAGTGGCCTGACCATGAGGAGAGCGAGCAACCATCACAGCTATTTCAGAATCAAAGCTGATGAGTTCTTCAATTAAAAGTTTGGGGGTAGTTCGTAACACTTCTGCTAACTCATCTTGTGAATTAATCTTCCATACCCCACGCCCGTCATAGCCTCCGGAAATGGCCTTAGCAATCAATGGGTACTGGTCAACTTCAGAAGTTGATGTAATTACTTTCCACTCAGGTGCTGGGTAGTGGGCCAACTTCTTACGCATCTCGGCTTTATCTTGCGAATAAATAAATGCCGATGAGGATGGGTACACACGAACACCGGCCGATTCGAGTCCCTTTATTACTGAGAGTGGAACCAGTTCATGTTCAAAGGTAACGACATCGCATCCTTGGGCGAATTTTTTCAGATTCTCTAAATTACTGTAATCGCCAATCACGTGGTGATTAATTTGGGCACCGGAATCATCGCTGCTCTGCGCAAATAAAATGAGATTGACACCAAGGGCTGAAGCTGGCGCAACCATCATGCGAGCTAATTGACCTGCGCCAATGACGCCAACTGTCGGAAATCGCTCGAGCACCTGCCTATCGTAGATGAACGATGTCTCCGACAGTAACTCGCGAGCCATCATCCAAAATCAACTCTCCATGAGGGCTGATACCCGCTGCAACTCCGCGCTTGTTAACTCCGCCAGGTAGTTGGGCTTCTATCTTTAACCCAATGGTGCTGCAGCGTTCTAGGTAGAGATGGCGAAGATCTTCACCCGCTTCCCACCTACCGAGCAGATTCTCAAATTCATTGAGGAATGAAGCCAAAACAATATTGCGATTTAACTCGCCAAAATTTTGCAGTGCAAGTGATGTAGCTTGCGCAACCGGAAGTTCCGACTCTTGCATCGCAACATTTATCCCCACACCGATTACTACGCCATTTCCAGTTGCATGGGCGATGATTCCTCCAACTTTTAGTCCATCTATCTGAATATCGTTGGGCCATTTCAATGTCGGAGTAATTCCAGGATCTATTGCTGACAGTGCAAAACTCGCGCCGAGTCCAACGACTAGCGGCAAAAACGACCATTCACTCAATTCTCGTTTTGGTTCGATGTAAAAAGAAAAAAGTAGCGCTGACGATGCCGGTGCTTCAAAAGTTCTATCGATTCTTCCGCGTCCAGCACTTTGAAAATCTGTTACAAGCACATCGCCGTTCTGTGCTTCTGATTGCTGTGCACGGTTGAGTAAATCATCTTGCGTAGACCCGGTGACTTCGACCACGCTTACTCGCCAGTACCGCGAGATTTTTTCAGAGATCTGCAAAAGTTCTAGCGGTGGTCTTGGCGTATCTATGCTCACGACTAGTACCTTATGTTCATGAGCCCAGATCTGCACACAACTGCGGGAAAAATTGAAGACCTCCGTGAGCGAATCGACGAGGCCGTCGATGCCGGTTCCGAGAGAGCGCGTGAAAAACAGCATCCGAAAGGCAAGGGAACAGCTCGCGAACGCATTGAACTTCTCGTTGATGCCGATTCATTTACTGAAATTGATGAGTTTGCCCGCCATCGTGCTCAAAACTTTGGAATGGATAAATCTCGCCCGTATGGCGATGGTGTCGTCATCGGAACAGCGACCGTCGATGGTCGCCCGATTGCTTTGTACTCACAAGATTTCACTGTTTTCGGCGGATCACTCGGAGAAGTTCACTCAGAGAAGATTGTAAAGATTGCCGAGTTTGCGCTTAAAGCAGGTATTCCACTTATCGGTATTAACGATTCAGGTGGCGCTCGTATTCAAGAGGGCGTTGCTTCACTCAATGGCTATGGAAAGATCTTTCGCCTCAACACTCGTTCATCAGGTGTAATTCCACAGATATCCCTCATCCTTGGACCCTGCGCAGGCGGTTCTGCTTACTCACCTGCGCTCACAGATTTCACCGTCATGGTCAAAGACACTTCTCATATGTTCATCACTGGGCCAGATGTAATCAAGACAGTGACTGGTGAAGATGTTGGAATGGAAGAACTTGGTGGGGCTTTTACTCACAATACAAAATCAGGAAATGCGCACTACTTGGCAGATTCCGAGGCTGATGCAATTGATTATGTGAAGGCGTTGCTCTCCTACCTTCCTTCTAACAATATGGATGGTTCTCCAGTTCTGCCTCCCACTGCCAGCCTTGATAAAAGTACGGCAGATATAAGTCTGAATACTTTGATTCCTGATAGTCCGAACCAGCCGTACGACATGAAAAATCTAATCTCGGCACTGGTTGATGAGGGTGAATTCCTCGAAGTCCATGCGCTCTATGCGCCAAATATTGTTGTCGGTTTTGCACGTATTGAAGGACAGTCAATCGGAGTAATTGCGAATCAGCCTTCTCAACTAGCCGGAACGCTTGATATCAATTCTTCCGAGAAAGCAGCGCGATTCCTGCGTTTCTGCGATGCATTTAATATTCCGATTCTGACGTTGGTCGATGTTCCCGGATTCATGCCTGGCACAGAGCAAGAGTGGAACGGAATTATTCGCCGCGGCGCCAAATTACTCTATGCCTACGCTGAGGCCTCAGTCCCGCTAGTCACTCTCATTACCCGCAAAGCATATGGCGGAGCATTTATTGTGATGGGTTCTAAATATCTTGGTAGTGATATCAACTTTGCCTGGCCATCGGCTGAAATTGCGGTCATGGGTGCGCAAGGTGCGGTCAATATTTTGTATCGTAAAGAGTTGGCAGAATCTAAAAATCAAGAGGCGACCAGGGCTGATCTCATTACTGAATACACGGAGAAGTTCTCAAACCCATACCTTGCTGCAGAACGCGGAACAATCGATAGCGTGATTGAACCAGAAGATTCCAGGCAGTACATAACAAAGGCGTTTCGTACCCTTAAGACAAAGCGAGATACTTTGCCGGCACGTAAGCACGGAAATATTCCACTCTAGCGATGAAATTTACTGTTAGATCTGGCAACCCCACCCCCGAAGAACTCTTGGCGCTGCGGGCAGTATTGGCCAATCACAAATCTGTAGATCTCACACCAGTAATTAAGCGGAGCGTCTTTGGTCTACCGCAACTACGCCAGCCATTGCCACACCAGATTACTTTCGGCGCAAGAAAGTTTGATTGATGCCCCGAATAGTTCTCGCTTCTCAATCAACCTCGCGCCGCAGACTCCTGGAAGATGCTGGATTAAATCCGACAATCATCGTGAGCAATGTTGATGAAGAGACCGATTTTTTTAGCGCCATGACCCCGGCAGATATGGTGATTGCCTTAGCGATTTCAAAGGCTCATACGGTGCGCGAGATGATTGATTACCCAGCCATCATTATTGGCTGTGACTCCACATTTGATGTTGATGGAGTCTCATTCGGTAAACCAGGCACACCTGAAATCGCAATCGAACGAGCTAAGAAAATTAGTGGACGCACTGGGTTACTGCATACCGGACACTGCATCATTGATACAGATAAAGGGACTGAGATAGCGGATCGCGTAACAACCAAGGTCACTTTTACTAATATGAGCGATGAAGAGATTTCAGATTATGTTGCATCCGGTGAGCCACTGCACGTCGCAGGTGGATTTACCCTCGATGGCTTCGGCTCGCCATTTATCCCGGTTATTGAAGGCGATTACACAAATGTTGTCGGTATCTCAATGCCCTTTCTTCGTAACGCAATGAAGCAACTTGGATATTCTTGGCCGCAGGTAAAGGAGATGTCATGAAGCGCGTTCTAATTGCCAATCGAGGCGAGATTGCATTGCGAGTTATTCGCGCATGTAAAGATCATGGCCTAGAAAGTGTCGCCATCTACTCTGATGAGGATCGCGACGCACTACACGCGCAAAGTGCAGACTTTGCTTATTCACTTAACGGAATTGTTGCAAAAGATACCTACCTAAACATTCCTAAGATCATCGCACTTGCAAAAGAGGCGAAGGCCGATGCTGTGCACCCTGGCTATGGATTTCTCTCCGAGAATGCCGATTTTGCACAAGCAGTTGTTGATGCAGGCCTAATTTGGATTGGTCCTCCCCCAGCTGCAATTAGCGCACTGGGCGATAAGGTCTCGGCCCGACGTATTGCCGCAGCAGCCGGTGCGCCACTAGTTGCCGGTACAAAAGATCCAGTGACAGGTCATGAAGAAGTATTAGCTTTCGCAAAAGAACATGGGCTACCAGTTGCCATTAAGGCTGCATTTGGTGGAGGTGGCCGTGGTCTTAAAGTTGCGCGTACCATGGAAGAAATTCCAGAGCTCTACGCATCTGCCGTGCGCGAAGCAATCGCCGGCTTTGGGCGTGGTGAGTGTTTCGTAGAACGTTATCTAGATAAACCACGCCACGTTGAAACTCAAGTACTCGTTGATAAGCATGGCCATGCCGTCGTTGTTTCTACACGCGACTGTTCGCTGCAACGTCGCCACCAGAAACTTGTCGAAGAAGCGCCTGCGCCATTTCTTACAGATGCTCAGAATGAAGAGCTTTACCGCTCAAGTAAAGCAATTATGAAGGAAGCTGGTTACATCGGAGCCGGTACATGTGAATTCCTCGTCGGCAAAGATGGAACCATCTCATTCTTGGAGGTAAATACTCGACTACAAGTGGAGCACCCCGTCTCAGAAGAAGTGACAGGTATCGACTTAGTGCGCGAACAATTCCGAATCGCGATGGGTGAAAGCTTAGGCTTTGATGATCCGGTTGTTCGTGGCCACTCCATTGAGTTCCGTATCAACGGTGAAGATCCTGGCCGTTCATTCTTGCCAGCTCCCGGTCGAATTACCGCATGGAATATTCCAACTGGTCCAGGAGTTCGTGTCGATGCAGGTTTTCGCAACGGCGATCTCATTGGCGGAAACTTCGACTCACTTCTTGCCAAACTCATTGTTACTGGAGCCACTCGAGCGCAAGCAATCCAACGTGCTCGGCGCGCTCTAGCTGAATTTGAAGTCGGTGGTTTAGCGACTGCACTTCCTTTTCACCGTGCAATCTTAGAAGATCCTGCGTACACCGAAAATTTTGCCGTGTACACAAGTTATATCGAAAATGAATTCGTCAATACGATTCCTGCTTATCAATCTGTTGCTTTAGAAATTCAGACAAAAGTCGCTGCTGAGAAGTTAGTTGCAGAAGTTAATGGAAAGCGCTTTGAGATTCTTGTTCATGCACCAGAACCTGTAGTCAAACGTCACCGGGCGAAGCAATCTTCGGTATCCGGAGCAGCTGGAACCGGGCTGGCATCGCCTATGCAGGGAACGGTGGTAAAGATTGCCGTTGAAGAAGGTCAAAGCGTTGAAGCGGGCGACCTTGTCATAGTTCTGGAAGCGATGAAGATGGAGCAACCTCTTAACGCCCATACCAGCGGTGTGATTAAAAACTTAAAAGCTGTTATCGGTGAGACTGTTGCTAGCGGAACAGTTCTCTGTGACATTATTGAGGCATGACCTCGACCGAACTTCTCTACTCTGATCCACTTGCTGCAGCTACCAAGGCGGCGGCAGAAATCGCCCAACGAACAGGTGTGGCCGCGCACGATGTCGCGCTAGTGATGGGTTCTGGCTGGGTCACAGCTGCTGATGCACTAGGAACACCCGCTTACGAGTGTGATGCCCATGAAATCACAGGCTTCTTTGCTCCAGCAGTTGAAGGTCACTCTGGGAAAGTTCGCTCTTATGAAATTATCGAAAATGGAAAAACCATTCGCGCACTTGTCTTTCTAGGTCGCACGCATCTATATGAAGGCAAAGGGATGGAGCCAGTTGTGCATGGCGTACGTACCGCTGTGAAAGCCGGATGCAAAGTAGTCATCCTTACCAATGCATGTGGCGGCATCAATACTTCATACAAGGTAGGCCAACCCGTAATTATTCGAGATCATATTTCACTCACCGCAGCGTCTCCGCTATCAGGTGCAACCTTTATCGATCTGACTGACCTCTACAGCAAGCGAATTCGTGAGATTGTTAAGAAGGAAGACTCTTCCCTGCAAGAAGGTGTGTACGTACATTGGCGCGGGCCAACCTACGAAACTCCTGCCGAAATTTTGATGATGCGCACCATGGGTGCTGATCTAGTTGGCATGTCGACTGTGCCCGAAGCTATTGCCGCTCACGCACTCGGTGCCGAGGTATTGGGTATTTCATTGGTGACAAACGCTGCTGCAGGTGTCACGGGCGAGAAGTTAAACCACGAAGAAGTGATTGCAGCCGGTAAAGCTGCTGCAGATCGCATGGGGTCACTACTTAAAACCACTATTCCTAAGCTCGTTTAAGAAAGATATTCTCACTTGATGGATGCTTCGTTAACGGCAGAAGTAACAGCTTGGATCGCCGATGATCCTGATCCACACACTGCTGCACAACTTCAGAGTGCACTTGATGCTGGTGACGAAGCTGCTCTTAAAAAGTATTTCAATGGATTTCTACAATTTGGAACAGCTGGTTTACGTGGCCCAGTAGGACCAGGGCCATCGTCTATGAATCGTGCTGTTGTAGGCCGAACATCTGCTGGCATTGCTGCATATATGAAATCACGCGGAATGAAATCAGTTGTTGTGGGACAAGATGCCCGTCATGGATCAGATGAATTTGCCCATGAGACCGCCTCAATCATGAGTGGTGCTGGAATGGATGTCTACCTGCTTCCTCGCCCACTTCCGACACCAGTTTTAGCATTTGCTACCCAGTATCTGAAGTGCGATATCGGAATTATGGTGACTGCCAGCCACAATCCCCCGCAAGATAATGGTTACAAAGTCTATGTTGGACCAACTGCCGATGGAATCGAATATGCAGCCTCACAGATTATTAGCCCAACTGATCAGTTTATGGCTGATGAAATTGCTTCGGTGACTTCGTTAAAGAGTCAACCACGCGGAAATAATTGGAGTATCGTCACTGAAGATGTAATCACCGAATATGTACTTCGTACCGCAAAACTTGCACCGCGCCCCGGCGATCTCAAGATTGTTTACACCGCAATGCACGGGGTTGGAACCGAGACTGTGCAACGCGTCTTTAACCATGCGGGTTTTGCCACACTTATTCTCGTTGACGAACAATGTACTCCAGATCCAGATTTTCCAACGGTTGCTTTTCCCAATCCAGAAGAACCTGGGGCGATTGATTTGGCACTAAAGAAAGCTCGTGATTTCGGTGCAGAACTTGTGATTGCCAATGATCCTGATGCTGATCGATGTGCAGCTGCAATCAATGATCCTCAAGTTGGTTGGCGCATGCTGCGCGGAGATGAGCTTGGAATTATTCTGGGCGAATGGATTGCTCGCACCAAACCTACGGGGGTTTTTGGAAATTCAATAGTCTCTTCATCTGCACTACGCAAGATAAGCGCTCACTATGGAATCGACTTTCAAGAAGTCCTCACCGGGTTTAAATGGTTGGCAAAGATTGAAAATCTCGCCTTTGGCTACGAAGAAGCGATCGGATACGCCGTCGACTCGGAGAACGTTAACGATAAAGATGGTATCTCTGCCGCAATTTTCTTGGCGCAAGTAGCTATGGATCTCAAGCGTGAAGGTCTGACTCTTTCTGACTTACTTGATGAAGTCTGGCAGCGTCATGGTTTTCATGGAACCGAACAAATCTCAATTCGTGTCAGTGATATCAATGCAATCACAGCTCTGTTGGCTCGTTTACGTCAGAATCCACCTTCAGAGATTGCCGGCATCTCTGTGCAATCCATTGATGATTTGGCAGCGCCGAAGGATGGTCTTCCCCCAACCGATGGCCTGCGAATTTGGTTAGCGGGCGGGATTCGAATCATTATTCGCCCCTCAGGAACAGAGGCGAAATTGAAATGCTATATCGAAGTAATTACAAAGGATGCGAAAGAATCGGAGGCGCTACTAAATTCACTTCGCGAACCGCTGAAGATTTTTTTGGCAGGTTAACCGCCGAAGCGCTCCACAAACTCATCAAGCATCGCAGCAGTTCCACTGGCGCCACTTCGCTTTACTCCTGCATCCATAAAGGAGAGCAACATATCGAGGGATTTCACGCCACCAGCGCTCTTTACCTCTACCTTGGAAGAAACAGATGCTCGCATTAGCTGAACATCTTCAAGGATGGCACCTGTTGGCGCAAATCCGGTTGATGTCTTTACATAATCTGCACCAGCTGCTTCACAGAGTTGGCACGCTTTAACAATCTCTTCTTTTGTTAAATATGCATTCTCCAGAATGACTTTTACCTGGTTGCCGGCAGCCGCATCAACTACAGCTGCAATTTCATCGCGCACTTGGTCATACATGCCGGATTTCATCCACCCGATATTGATTACTACGTCAATTTCAGTGGCCCCGTCAGCCACTACTTGCTTGGTTTCAAAAACCTTAGTAGATGTTGCAGAGTTACCATGCGGAAAACCAACAACAGTTCCCACATGAACAGAGGTACCTCTTAGGATTTCAGCGCAGAAAGCAACGTCAGATGGCTTACAACAGACAGATGCAACGTCGTACTTCATTGCAACTTCGCAACCCGCACGCACCTCATCACGAGTCATATCAGGGCGCAGCAGCGCATGATCGATTGTCTTTGCTACCTGTGCGAGCGTGTATTTTGGATGGGCCACGAATTACTCCTCTGAAATCTTTGCATAGCCGGGCTTTACAACGCTCTCAATAATCGCAAGCCGTTCCTCAAAGGGAATAAAGGCGCTTTTGAGCGCATTAATCGTTACTCGCTGCAGGTCTTGGAAGGTCCAATCGCATTGGTTGACCATCTCGGTCATTTCGCGACTCATGGATGTTGCTGACATCAAACGATTATCGGTATTGATTGTCACTCTAAAGCGAAGTTTGGAGAGCTTTGCAAGTGGGTGGTGTGCGAATGAATCCGCAACACCAGTCTGAATATTTGATGATGGGCACATCTCAAGTGGCACTCTGCGATCGCGAACGTATGAAGAAAGTCGACCCAGGCGGGCAGGTGTGTGATTGAAATCGATATCGTCTGCGATACGAACACCATGACCTAATCGTTCTGCTCCGCAGAGTTGAATTGCTTCCCAAATAGATGGCAGGCCGTAGGCCTCACCGGCGTGAATCGTGAAGTGTGCATTCTCGCGGCGAAGATACTCGAAAGTGTCGAGCTGATCGCTAGGCGGAAATCCATCTTCCGGCCCTGCGATATCAAAGCCGACTACTCCTTGATCACGGTATTTAACGGCAAGCTCTGCAACCTCTTGCGACAAATTATTTTGGCGCATTCCACAAAGGAGTGATGTCACGCGAATCGTGTTGCCCTCTGACTTTGCCTCAGCTTCACCTTCACGGAAACCTTCGAGAATTGCCTCGATAACTTGAGACAGGGTTAAACCTTTCTCTGTAAGAAGCTCTGGAGCCATACGCACTTCGGCATAAACAACACCATCGCGCGCTAAATCGACTGCGCATTCGCGTGCCACCCGGACGATATCTTCTTTGCGCTGCATTACAGCAACGGTGTGAGCAAAAGTTTCCAAGTAAAGAACGAGTGATCCTGAATCACATGAGGATCTAAACCATTCGGCAAGTTCTGCTGCGTCATATGTTGGAAGCGCATGACCAATCTCCTGCGCAATCTCAATAATTGTTTGTGGGCGCAGACCACCATCGAGGTGATCATGCAAAAGCGCTTTCGGTAAACGCTTTACCTGCTCCGCAGTTGGCTTCTTGGTGATGTTACTCATCCTTCGATTCTCTCCAAAACTAGTGGCAGCCGATTTACGGTTCCGCCTTCGACTATTGTGACAGCACCTTCTAAAATCTCTAAAGCGCGAGCAAAGCGCTCGGGTTCATCTGTATGCAAGGTCATAAGCGGAGCACCGGCTGCGATGTAATCCCCTGGCTTTGCATGTAATTCAATTCCCGCCCCTGCCTGCACCTTCTCGCCTTGCTTTGAGCGACCAGCACCCAAACGCCAGGCACTGACGCCCACTTTCATGGCATCCATGGTGGTTACGGTGCCGCTATTGGCTGCATTGATTACATGTTTTTCGCGCGCCACTGGTAGCGCTGCATCGGGATTACCACCTTGGGCGCTAATCATTCTGCGCCAATGATCCATGGCGCTGCCATCTTTGAGCGCAACCTCTGGATCTTTTCCAATAATTCCAGCCGCATCAATCATTTCTCGCGCCAATAAAATTGTTAACTCCACAACATCACTGGGACCGCCGCCAGCTAACACTTCCACGGATTCGCGCACTTCTAGCGCATTGCCCGCAGTTAGACCCAGTGGCACATCCATTGCGGTGACAAGTGCAACTGTCTTTACTCCAGCATCTGTGCCCAGTTGCACCATAGTGCGAGCAAGTTCTGAAGCTTTCTTCGGATCAGACATAAATGCACCGCTGCCGGTCTTTACATCTAGCACGAGTGCAGAAGTTCCTTCGGCAATCTTCTTACTCATAATCGATGAAGCAATCAGCGGAATTGCTTCGACTGTGCCCGTGACATCGCGTAGGGCATATAGTTTTTTATCAGCCGGTGCCAGACCAGCACCTGCGGCGCAAATTACCGCACCGGTATCTTGTAATACTTTGAGCATCTCATCATTGGAAAGCGCTGCCCGCCATCCTGGAATGGATTCAAGTTTGTCGAGTGTTCCACCAGTATGACCAAGTCCACGACCAGATAGTTGCGGAACTGCTCCCCCACAGGCTGCAACAAGGGGCGCCAAGGGCAGAGTGATCTTGTCACCAACGCCACCAGTTGAATGCTTATCTGCAGTCTTGCGATCTAGCATCGACCAATCCATGCGTTCACCGCTATTGATCATCGCATTTGTCCAACGAGAAATCTCACGAGAGTTCATGCCGTTAAGGAGAATTGCCATTAATAGCGCTGACATCTGTTCATCAGCAACTACGCCGCGGGTATATGCATCAATCACCCAATCGATTTGCAGATCGCTGAGTTCATTACGGTCTCGCTTAGCTGTAATGATTTCTACAGCTGCAAAAGGTTCAATCATGAAAGGCGATTCTCAATTTCCTCTGGTCCAAAAGCCCAGGGTAGTAAGTCAGCTAAGGTCTTTACTCCCTGATCAGTCATCATCTGTAGCTTTGATCCACCGTGCTCTTGCAGCAATTGGCGACAGCGCCCACATGGCATTAGCGGATTTCCTGCAATATCCACGCACGCAAATGCCACTAGGCGCCCCCCACCGGATGAAATTAAGGAAGAGACCAAACCGCATTCGGCGCACAAGGTAAGTCCATAACTAGCATTTTCAACATTGCATCCAGTAATAATTCGGCCGTCATCAACAAGTGCTGCCACGCCCACAGGAAACTTCGAATACGGCACATAGGCCTTCTTCATTGCCGTTAACGCTTCGTTGCGCAGCACATCCCAATCAATATTCATCAACGAGAACCACCGCCACGTTTATATGGAATTCCATCTGCGGCTGGCGCCCTCACTCTGCCGACAAATCCAGAGACAGCAATGATGGTTGCAATGTAAGGAGCCATCAACATAAATTCTGATGGAATTGGTGTTCCAGTAATGGTCAATACACCTTGTAAATTATCGGCAAAACCAAAGATGAGTGCTGCTGCTACTGCTCCTAGTGGGCTCCAACGACCAAAAATAAGTGCAGCTAGAGCGATAAAGCCTTTTCCTGCCGTCATCTCTTTACTAAATGCCCCTACTGCACCGAGTGTAAAGAATGCGCCGCCAAGACCTGCTACCGCGCCCGCGATGAGCACGTTGCGGAAACGAACTTTGTTGACATCAATACCTACAGATTCAGCAGCGGTTGGGTGTTCTCCAACCGAACGTGTACGTAATCCCCATCTGGATTTAAAGAGAGCGATATGAATAACGATAACAGCGACATACATCAAGTAAACGATGATGCTCTGAGCGAAGAAGATTGGCCCAATAACTGGAATCTTGGCCAAGACTGGAATCTCAATAGGAGCAAATGTTCCCCCGGCGTTCCATGTTGATTGGTATGGAATAAGTAACTTCTTGTATAGGAAGCCAGTTAGACCAATAACTAAAACGTTGAGTACGAAGCCAAGAACCACTTGATCAATTCCATACTTAATGGCAAAGACCGCGAGCAGCCACGAAATCGCCATGCCTGCGAATGGCGCTATCAGCAATCCAACCCAAGTGTTTTGGGTCAGGGATGCAACAACACCAGACATGAAAGCGCCAGCAAGGAGCTGGCCTTCAATTGCAATATTGATAACACCGGAACGTTCGGAGATCACACCTGACATTGCACCGAAGATAAGTGGCACTGAAAGGAGCAGTGCGCCCTGGAGCAAGCCAGTGAATGGGATGAACTTGCCAGCCGCTGCCCAACACAGGAATGACATCAAGAAAGTTGCACCAAATAGGCCTGTTGCAAAGCGACTTGTTTTTCGTGCTCTAAATTGAAGAGCTGCCAAAACAACTGATAAGAGTGAGACTAGAGCAAAACCTAGCGAGCCAGTCTTTGAGTTTACTATCCACTCTTTAATCAAAATCCATTCGTTCCCCAGAACAAAACTGTATGTGACAGGTGCTCCCGCATTTGGCAGAAAGCCAAAAACAATAAGTGCAAAGGCTCCCAGAACACCCATAGAAATGTTGCCGCGTTTGCGGCGACGCTCCGGCGCCGAAAGGGACTTGAGTTCTACAGTGCTCATCAACCGTTCCAACCCTTAGAAGCAATAGTTTGTGTACTTTCTACATTCTTTAATCTAAAGATTGCTTTAACTAGTGCAGGTGCTGCAATAAAGAGAACAACCAGTGCTTGAATGACAAGCACCAAATCAAGTGGTGTATCTGTACTGGATTGCATTGTGAGACCGCCCGCACGAAGTGCTCCGAAAAGTAGGGCGGCAAAAACTGTTCCAACCGGCGTTGCTCGTCCCAGAAGTGCTACCGTGATTGCATCAAAGCCAAAACTTCCACCAATTCCTGATGTCATCGCATATTCAGAACCCAGAACTTGAACTGCCCCACCTAGCCCGGCAAGAGCTCCCGCAATAAACATTACCGAGGTTGTCACGCGTGCGACAGAGATGCCAGCAGTGCGTGATGCCGATGCATTTGCACCTACTGCACGGAATCTAAATCCCCAGGTGCTTCTATTAAGTAGCCACCAGATGAGGCCTGCAACAACCAGGGCGATAACGAATCCAATATTTGCGCGTAAATCTGGACCAAATAAGCGGGGTAGTCGAGAACTCTCCAATACTTCTGGTGCAATGGGATCTTGGCGACCAGGACGTAGAAAAGCAGTAGTGCTCAGGAGCCAGAGTAAGAAGTAACCCGCAATGTAATTAAGCATAATTGTGACGATAACTTCGTGTGCGCCGGTGCGTGCTTTTAGTAAACCAACCAGTCCTCCATAAATTCCAGAAAAGAGGATTGCGGCCAATATTGCCGCAAGTGTGTGAATCACAATAGGCATTTGGAAAGTAAAGCCGACCCAGCTTGCTCCGATTGCACCTGCAATGAATTGACCTTGTGCGCCAATGTTGAAAAGACCTGCGCGGAATGCAAGAGCTACAGAAAGTCCCGTAAGTATCAGAGGCGTTGCCACCGTTAACGTTTCTGAGAAAGGATAGAAACCCTGCCAGAAATGTCCCTCTGCTAATTGCGGATCAAAGATTGAACCACGAAAGAGAGCCCAGTATGTGTTTCCAGCGGTGGCGAGAGCTTTTGAAAGCATTGAAAGCGGATCACTCTTCAGTGCTAAGACCTGGGCGTCAGAGAAAGCAACGAGTATCCCGCCCACAAAAAATGCCATAAATATGGAGAGCGCCGGCAGGAGTAACTTTTTGAATTTCACGGTTTAACCCCCGCCATAAGTAAACCTAAATCAGAACGCGAGGTATCTGCAGGAACAATTGCAATGAACTCTCCGCGGTACATAACGGCAATCCGATCCGCTAGTGAGATCACTTCGTCAAGTTCAGTGCTGAAGAGAAGCACTCCACGACCAGAATCTCGCTCTGCGATTATTCGCTGATGAACGAATTCGATGGAACCAACATCTAAACCACGAGTCGGTTGCGAGGCGACTACCAATTTCACAGGGCGAGAAAGTTCTCGCGCGAGAACCACCTTCTGCTTATTGCCACCTGAGAGCGAGGATACGGAATCCTTTGAAGATTGCGTACGAATATCAAACTCTGCGATTCGCTTTTGGGCTTCCTCTTGCACAATCTTCTGCGAAATAACCGGCCCCTTGGCATAAGGAGGTAAATCATGGAGATCGAGAATTAGATTCTCTTCGATACTAAAGGAGCCAATCAGTCCATCTTCCTCGCGGGATTCTGGGACAAATGCGATTCCGGCATGTAAGGAGGCTCGGACACTTTCGTGTGTAACATCTTTTCCATCAAGGAGAATTGATCCAGTCACATGCTCTTGTAAACCAACAATGGCTTCGGCCAGTTCAGTCTGCCCATTTCCTTGCACACCCGCTACCGCAAGAATCTCTCCGGCACGTAGTTCAAAGGATACGTTGCTCACCAAGAATCGACCCGTGTGGTCAGAGATATTTAGGTTCTTCACTTCAAGAGTGACGTTACCGAGCTTCGCGGCGTTCTTATCTACATCAAGTGAGACTGGGCGCCCGACCATAAGTGAAGCCAACTCTTCTTGAGACGCCGATGGCGATGCAGTTCCAACCACCTTGCCACGGCGAATAATTGTAATTTTGTCGGCCGCTTCTTTAACCTCGCGTAACTTGTGAGTAATAAAGACTATTGATGTTCCTCTTGCTTTTAGTTTCTTCATATTCTTCAGCAGCTCATCGGTCTCCTGCGGAGTAAGCACAGCAGTGGGTTCATCAAGAATCAATACCTTCGCATCGTAAATAAGTGCCCTGATGATTTCCACACGCTGTTGCAAACCAACAGGTAGATCTTCAATAAGAGCATCGGGGTCAATATCAAAGTTGTATTCGGCTGACACGCGCAGGATTTCGCTGCGTGCACTCTCAAGGTCCAGCATCCCCGGCCCCTTTATCTTTTCGTGGCCTAAGACAATATTTTCAGCAACAGTAAATACTGGAATAAGCATGAAATGCTGATGAACCATTCCGATACCCGCAGCGAGTGCGTCAATAGGTGAATCAATTCTGATAACTTTTCCATCAACGGAGATCGAGCCTTCATCCGGTGCAAGCAACCCATAGACGATATTCATTAGGGTCGATTTACCTGCACCGTTTTCGCCAAGAATTGCGTGAATTTCGCCATCTGCGACAGTAAGGTCAATCCCGTCATTGGCAGTTAACGCACCGAAGCGCTTAGTTATTCCGCGCAATTCGAGTGACATGTACGGCAATCTACTAGTTTTATTGAATTTTAGAAAGTGTAAAACATGGTGATGGCGAAAATTAATAAGGCTGGCACCGAAGTGCCAGCCTTATTAATAACTACGAGTTAATTACTTAACTGTAACTTTTCCACTACGTAGATCGTTGCCGAGTTTTGAAACATCGGTACGAAGTGCACCAGGAACCATGCGGATTAGGTCGTGGTATGGAGCAAGTCCAACTCCGGCATTCTTCATTGTTCCGACGTATGGCTTATTGGTGAACTTTGCTGCACCAACCTCTGCGATTGTGGTGCTAACACCGAGGTCAACTCGCTTGATAACAGATGTGAGAAGAACCTTTCGGTACTGTGGAGCAGAGATAAATCCATCGGCATCTACCCAGATAACTGATGACTTCTTTGAAGTTAGTGAGTTTCCTGCTGTAGCTCCACCAAGTCCACCGGCAACTGGGAAGATAATATCTGCACCCTGTTGTTCGAAGTTCTTGGAGATCTGAAGTGCTTTCGCTGAATCAGAGAAGCCGCCTACGAATGTTCCATCTTTCTTTGCAACATCCCAGCCAAGAACTTCTACTTTCTTGCCCTTGATCTTGTTGTAGTGGGCAACGCCCTTAGCGAATGCATCCATGAAGATAGTTACAGTTGGAATAGGCAATCCGCCGTATGTTGCAACTTTACCTGTCTTTGAAACTCCAGCTGCGAGGTATCCAGCCTGGAATGAAGGTGCATCAGTTGCGTACTGAATTGACTTTAGGTTTGGAAGCGGCTTTCCATCAGAGAGTCCATCCTGATCAACGATTGCGAACTTCACGGTTGGGTTAGCCTTTGCTGCTGCAACGATTGCGTTGTTAATCAAGAATCCAACGCCGATGATGATGTCGCACTTCTCATCTATGAACTTCTTGATGTTTGGCGCGTAGTCAGCATCTGAAGTAGCTGATAGGTACTTTGCTGTTACGCCTGAATTGGCTTTCGGAGCATCTACGCTAGCGCCCTTCCATGCGAGTGCGTTAAATGACTTGTCATCCACGCCGCCGGTATCTAATGCGATACAAGCCTTAACTGCTGCTGCATTTGCAGCTGGTGCTGAAATGCCAAATGCGAGAGTTGCGGCAGCGAAAACTGCTACAAACTTAAGTGTCTTCTTCAAGGTTCCTCCAAGGAATGTTTGAGTGTTGCTTGTGGGCCGAGCCTAGTAGTTGACGCTTAAAATCATCAAAAAGTTGAGCATTTCCTCGCGGTGTGGCTTATTACAGTTTGGAAAAGTCTCAAGTTGAAGTTGAGCGCTATGCGGCAATTTTCTCCGCTGCGACGGCGGCAATATTAATTGCATCACTCTTGGCCAATAACTCCCTAGAGCGGACGATGAATTCGACTCCCCCGCCATTGATGCCATAGCGGCTGCCAAATATTCCAGCATCTAAGTCTAAGTAATCTAAGAACTGATCTCCAGATAAGGATTTGGAGATGATGTCCACAATCGCCTTATCGACTCTCTTTACAACGGTAGCCGCTAAAAATCTCTTAGTCTCATTTGTTACCGCTAAATACTGATCTGGCTCAATGTTTATTAGCGCAACTTTCTTAGCGCTCTTCTTTGCGTTATTTGAAACAATAACTTTGAAGACCTCTGCCGTCGAGCCTTGAGTGCTTAAGTAAATGACATCAGCTCCGACCGCAATTACTTGGCTTGCTGCCAGTGAGTACGATCCTGAAACATATTTAACAACTGGGATGACTTTCTTCTTATTGGCTAAAACACCCGCGCTAAAACCATCTTTAAATAAATCTGCCTGGTTTGAATTGGCAATCATCGCCACTTTTCCGGTCTTTGACATTTGAGCAGCGCTAAATCCAGCCAAGTAAGCCCCTTGGGTCTCAGCGAAAACTATAGAGCTGACATTGACCGCGGCCACGCTGGCATCGTTGATGATGGCAAATTGGGTGTTGGGAAATTCAAAGGCAAGAACTTGAAGTGTTGGACCATATCCCGCGCCAATGGCGATGATCAGTGCGCACTTCTTTGTAATCAGGCTTCGGATTCTCTTATCTCGATCTAGCGACGTGCCATCGGTGACAACGGCTTCCACTTCGAAGTCGAGAGATTTCTTAGCCAGCTCTAAGCCAGCTGCCGTGGCGTCATTAAATGATTTATCACCGCGGCCACCAATATCGTAGGCAACTCCGATTGTGACCGGTTCCGCCGAACTCACTGCAGGTGTGACTACACCAAGGATGAGAGCAAAAACAAGGGCAAGCCGGAACTTCATTACAGAACTACTCCGAGATTCTTATACGTATCTGCAAGTGTCGCTTCTGCAACTGTACGAGCTTTAGCCGATCCTTGATGCAAAATGTCGAGCAAGTGCTTCTCATCTTCTAGGAGTTCAAGTGCGCGAGCTCGAATAGGGCGCAGGTATTCCACAACAACTTCTGCAACTGCTCCCTTGAAATCTCCGTAACCCTTACCGGAAAATTCATTTTCAAGATCTGAAATTGACTTACCTGAAAGGGCTGAGTGAATAGTCAGTAAATTGCTGATGCCTGGCTTTTCGATAGCGTCAAAGGTAACTTCGCGGCCCGCGTCAGTCACTGCGCTCTTAATCTTCTTCAAATTTGCCTCTGGTGTATCCATAATCTCAATGACACCGGCAACGGCACCTGATGACTTACTCATCTTTGCTGTGGGTTCTTGAATATCATTAATTTTTGCCGCAGTCTTTAAAATATAAGCCTCGGGAAGCTGGAATGTCTGGCCGTAACGTGAATTAAATCGTCCGGCCAAATCTCGCGTGAGTTCAATATGTTGGCGTTGATCTTCGCCGACTGGAACTAGATTTGTTTGATAGAGCAAAATATCTGCCGCTTGCAACATTGGATAGGTGAAAAGTCCAACTCGTGAAGAGTCTGCGCCTGATTTAGAGGATTTATCTTTAAATTGAGTCATACGACTGGCTTCACCAAATCCAGTAAGGCATTCCATAATCCAACCCAGTTGGTTATGTTGCGGGACTTGAGATTGAACGAAGAGTGTTGATTTCTCTGGTGAAATACCTAGCGCAAGCAACTGTGCGGCAGATGCCAGTGTGCGCTTTCGAAGGAGCGCCGGATCAGTTTCAACTGTGAGCGCATGTAAATCAACAATGCAGTAGAAAGCATCATGGCCATCTTGGAGTTCAACCCACTGCTTTACCGCTCCGAGATAGTTTCCAAGGTGGAAAGAATCACTGGTGGGTTGAATTCCAGATAAGACGCGCTTCATGGACGTAATTCTCGCATGCCTTAGTAATTACGAGAGATCAATAGTCGACCTGCGCGTTTGCCTTCCATCGAAAGCACTGTAATTCGTACTCCATTGACACCGACGATGTCGTGTTCAACCGGAATGCGCCCTAAATAATGCATCACAAAGCCACTAGCGGTTTCATATGGGCCTTCGGGTAGCTCAACGCCAGTCTCTTCTTGTAAGTCTTCGAGTGAGATGAGGCCATCAATCTCAAAATCACCCGTGCGTGATTCTTCCGAGATTTCAACTTCATCCGAGTCATACTCATCGCGGATATCACCGATTAAGGTCTCAACCAGATCTTCGAGGGTAACGATTCCATCAGTGCCACCGTATTCATCAAGAACGATAGCTAGGTGTTGACGTTGCTTTCGCATCTCGGTGAGCGCCGGCAAGATTCCCTTGGTGCCCGGCAAGTACATAATGTTTCGAGCCAACTCTTGAATCTTCGCATTTGAGGTAGCAAGGCTGGTATCCAGTAAGTCGCGGACGTGAATAAATCCGACAACTTCATCTGATGATCCACGAACAACTGGATAGCGAGAGTGCGCCTTTTCAATAGCTAGCGCTATCGCTTTTCCAACAGTGAGGGATGCATCCATGAAATCTACCTCTGTGCGAGGAACCATAACTTCGTGCACTTGTCGTTCTGATGCGTTAAAGACTTCTTCAACGATATCGCGCTCTTCATCGGTCAGGGCGGCATGGCCGGCAACGAGATCCAATAGCTCTTCTTCTGAAATAGCCGTTCGTTGCTCTTTCGGATCAATTCCAAAGAGGCGGACAATCAGGTTAGTTGAATGAGATAAGACCCAAATAATTGGTCGGAAAAGATTTGCTACGAAATCAATAAAGAGGGCAGAGGCGAGCGCAATCTGTTCTGTGCGAAATAGAGCTAACCGTTTTGGAACGAGTTCACCGAAAACAAGAGAGAAATACGCGATGACCAAGGTGACTCCAACGAGTGAAGTAGTGGGTGCAGATTTCTCTGGCACGCCAAGGTCTTCTAGCCATGGGATTACATAGACGCCAAGTTTTTCTGCGCCCAGTGCAGCGGAGAGGAAACCAGTGAGGGTGACACCAACCTGAAGTGCGCCAAGTAATCGATTGGGATTAGCTGCTAATTTGGCAACGATTGCTCCACGCTTTCCGCGTAGCGCTAATTGTTTAACCTGACTTTCGCGCAAGGAGATAAGGGCAATCTCGGCAGCTACAAAGAGGCCGCCGGTGACAATCAGGCCTACAACAATCAGGATCGAGCTAAAAAGGGGGGTACTCGGGTTACTTTCCATGATGTGAGAAGTCTAGCGAGCGTGTTTCCCTCTTGCACCCCACTGACATACCCTTAGCCACGCTGGTCAACCGACCAGCGCCTTACTCCACGGATCGTCGGGCACGTACCTGCCCGGTTAAGGAATGTAAAAAAATGGCATCAGTCGTATTTGAAAATGCGTCACGCATTTATCCCGGGACCACAACTCCCGCAGTAGATAAGCTCAACCTCACCGTCGCAGATGGTGAGTTCCTAGTTCTCGTTGGCCCATCAGGCTGCGGCAAGTCAACATCACTTCGCATGCTTGCCGGTTTGGAAGAGATCGACGGTGGTCGAATTCTTATCGGTGATCGCGATGTCACAAATGTCGCACCAAAAGATCGCGATATCGCAATGGTCTTCCAGTCCTATGCGCTCTACCCACACATGACCGTCGCCGAAAATATGGGCTTCGCTCTAAAAATTGCTGGTATCGATAAGGCTGAACGCGATAAGCGCGTTCGTGAAGCTGCGAAGTTACTTGACCTTGAACCATACCTAGAGCGTAAGCCGAAAGCTCTTTCTGGTGGACAACGTCAACGTGTAGCAATGGGTCGCGCAATTGTGCGCGAACCGCAGGTCTTTCTTATGGACGAACCACTTTCAAACCTTGATGCGAAGTTGCGCGTTGCAACACGTACCCAAATCGCTGCGCTACAGCGTCGTCTTGGCATCACCACTGTTTATGTCACCCATGATCAAGTAGAAGCGATGACTATGGGAGATCGTGTTGCTGTTCTTAAAGATGGCCTCCTGCAGCAAGTTGATACACCACGTAATCTTTATGACAAGCCAGTGAATGCATTCGTTGCTGGATTTATTGGTTCACCTGCAATGAACTTACTTGTTGCACCAGTCTCGGGCGGAAAGGCCCACCTTGGCGATCTAGATATCGACATTCCGTCATCTGCTGGTTCAACTGTCACAGTTGGTATTCGCCCAGAGGGTTGGGTTGCTGCCGATAAGGGCTTCCAAGTGCATGTCGAGGTTGTGGAAGAACTCGGTTCAGATGCATTTGTCTACGGAAAGCCGGCTGATGCAAGTATCGTCTTTGCCAATAGCGTCGATGAAGGTGCGCAAGTGATTGTGCGCTGGGATCCAAAGAATCCACCGAAGGCTGGACAGACAATTACTGTCGCAAATGTGCCGGGCGCCGTTCATCTCTTTGATTCTGCAACAGGTGTGCGAATTAATTAATTCGCTTACTGTTCAAAGTCTAGAGTTCCACGAAGAAGATGTACTTTGCCGCGTCCTACCCGACGCCAGGTATCGGTCCGCACTAGTGCGGTGTATTCATCGATTCCTAGAAGTACTGAATCATTTTCCGAACGCAGAACAAATGAGGCAACCCGATCTGGTAGCCAGCCCAGCATCTTGTCGTAGTGCGGAATCACTTCGATATTTGGCAGCAGCGAGAGCCCTGGACTATGAACTGAGCGCCGCAACCCCATGATGGTGCCGCCAAATGCCATTGCACCTGCAGAACATCCAGCCAAAGATGTACCTGATCGCCACTGTTTCACAATTTCCTCCCACAGTGGTGATTCGGTATAAATTTCAGCAACACGATGTGGGTCTCCCCCGGAGAAATAAATCAATCCGGCATCTGCAATGAGACTTACATAATCAGGATTAAAGGCATCTTCGCGTTCATGAATTGGCAGATAGATACATTGACTTCCAATGCGATCTGATTGTGCTTGCCCCAACTCTTTCCAGTGATCGCGTCGCGATTGCCCCTCGTGTGAGGATGCCGTTGGAATTTGTACGAAGGTATTTTTCTTACCCCGTGAAATTGCTAAATGCAGGAGCTGCGTTTCCAGCTCCTGCATTTGCACTGAATATTCGCCAGAACCAACGAGTGCGATTGCCCCGAGGTTCTGATTCATAAAATCTTTTAAGCCATTGCTTTCTTGAGATTTTCGTCAATCGAATCAAGGAATTGCTGAGTAGTTTGGTACGGCGCATCTTTAGAGATAAGTAGCGCCAAATCCTTCGTCATCTTTCCTTGTTCAACTGTTTCAATACATACGCGCTCTAGCGTCTTAGTGAACTTCGCAAGATCAGCGTTGTTATCGAGCTTTGCGCGGTGCGCTAGGCCTTGGGTCCAAGCGAAAATAGAGGCGATTGGATTAGTTGAAGTCTCTTTACCCGCCTGGTGATCACGGTAATGACGAGTGACGGTTCCGTGAGCTGCCTCTGATTCGCAAATCTCTCCATCTGGAGTCATGAGCACTGATGTCATGAGCCCTAATGAGCCGTAACCCTGCGCGACGGTATCGGACTGCACATCACCGTCGTAGTTCTTACATGCCCAGACGTATCCGCCTTCCATGCGAAGTGACATAGCGACCATGTCATCGATGAGTCGATGCTCATACCAAATCCCTGCGGCTTCAAATTGAGTTTTAAACTCAGCCTGATAAATCTCTTCAAAGATATCTTTAAAGCGGCCATCGTAAGCTTTCAGAATCGTGTTCTTCGTTGAAAGATAGACCGGGAACTTACGAAGAAGTCCGTAGTTCAATGATGCACGAGCAAAGTCACGGATTGAATCATCGACGTTATACATAGCCATGGCAACACCTGAAGATTTGAAATCAAATACTTCAAACTCTTGTGGCGCCGATCCATCTTCTGGAACGTACGAGAGAGTGAGCTTTCCAGGGCCAGGAACTTTGAAATCTGTGGCGCGGTACTGATCACCAAATGCATGGCGGCCAATCACAATCGGCTTGGTCCAGTGTGGAACAAGTCGCGGAACGTTGCTGATAATAATTGGTTCGCGGAAGATTACGCCGCCAAGAATATTGCGGATAGTTCCGTTAGGTGACTTCCACATCTTCTTAAGTCCGAACTCTTCAACACGGGCTTCATCCGGAGTAATCGTTGCGCACTTGATTCCCACACCATGCTTCTGAATTGCACGAGCTGAATCGATGGTGACTTGGTCATCAGTTGCATCGCGATGTTCCATGCCGAGGTCGTAGTACTCAAGGTTTACATCGAGGTAGGGCAAGATCAACTTATCTTTGATGAACTGCCACATAATGCGAGTCATCTCATCGCCATCTAGCTCAACAACAGTGCCTTCTACTTTGATCTTTGACATCTTCTTCTCCCGATTAGCTTCTTCTATAAGTCATTTATTTACAGTGTTTGAACATCTGCTTGTTTTGCACGAACTGCTTCTGCAGCTTCCTTAAGAGAAGCAACTTCAGAATCTGTCAGAGCGCTCTCTACAACTTTACGGATTCCAACCTTGCCAATCTCGGCTTCAACACCGAGATAGACGCCAGAGATTCCGTATTCGCCATCTACCCAGGCGCAGACCGGCATAACTTCACCTGAATCTTCAATCACAGCTTTTGCCATGCGAGCAGCTGCCGCAGATGGCGCGTAATAAGCAGATCCAGTTTTCAGTAGAGCAACAACTTCAGCGCCACCATTACGTGTGCGGTCGACTAGTTCATCAATTTCAGCCTGAGATAACTTCTCTGAGAGTGCAACACCGTTTACTGTGCAGCGACTTGGCACTGGAACCATGGTGTCTCCGTGTGAACCCAAGGTGAGGGTCTTAACAGATGCAACTGGAACGCCAAGTTTTTCAGCAACAAAGTTTGTAAAACGGGCAGTGTCGAGCATTCCTGCTTGGCCCATCACGCGATTCTTTGGAAAGTTGGTCGCGATTTGTGCAAGTGCTGTCATCTCATCAAGTGGATTAGAGACCACGATGATGACAGCATTTGGTGAGTGCTTTGCAATGTTTTCTGCGACTCCACGAACGATTCCGGCGTTAACACCGATCAAATCCATTCGGCTCATGCCTGGCTTACGTGGAAGACCAGCGGTAATAACAACAACATCAGAGTTGGCGGTCTTGTCGTATCCAGCGCCCTCAGCTGTCGTTGTTGCGCCAGTAATTCGTGTCTCAAAACCTTCGATGGAGCGGGATTGGTTCATATCCAACGCCAATCCTTCTGGCTTTCCCTCAACGATATCGGTGAGAACAACTTCATCGAAGATGTTGTATTCAGCTAAACGAAGGGCTGTAGTTGATCCGTAGAAACCTGCACCTACAACGGTGACTTTCTTTGCCATAGCGCTGTCCTTTTAGTCGATCTGGTTTTATCTTGACGTCGAGAGAACTCTACAACCCATTAGGTAGTGCGATTGCCAACCCAAAGAGCACCACGGCTATTGCTAGCGGGAGATAGCGCTCGAAGGAGCGCGACTTCCACTGCGAGAGGGCAATCACACCAGTGCCCGCGGAAATCAGTAGCGCCCCAGAACGTACAAATCCGACAATGCCAATGAGCACGCCAAGTGCAATGACAATGTACGCAATGCGAAGTTGTAGCGGGGTTATCGCTCGCATGCCTCAACCACATTCATCAGCAGCATCGCACGTGTCATGGGACCAACGCCACCTGGCATCGGAGCAACGAAAGATGCGACGTCAAAGACAGTTGGATCAACATCGCCCACTAATCCGGCATCAGTGCGAGAAATCCCGACATCGAGAACTGCGGCGCCAGCTTTAATCATCTTGGCCTTTAAGAAATGTGGCTGCCCGATTGCGGCAATCACAATATCTGCGCGTTGTGTGTGCGCGATTAAATCTTTGGTACCTGTGTGAGTCAACGTAACCGTTGCATTCTCTTTTTTGCGAGTGAGCAACAACCCCAATGGACGTCCAACCGTCAGGCCTCGTCCGATTACTACAACTTGCGCACCTGCAAGTGGAATTTTGTAATGATTTAAGAGTTCAACAATTCCGCGTGGTGTGCAAGGCAGCGGCGCTTGATAACCCGCGACGAGCCTTCCTAAATTAAGCGGGTGTAATCCATCAGCATCTTTTACTGGATCAATAGCCTCGAGAATTACTTGGGTATTAATCGATGCGGGAAGTGGGAGCTGCACGATATATCCGGTGCATTCCTTCGCAGCATTGAGATCTTTAATTGCGGCAAGTACATCAGCTTGCGTTGCAGAAGCCGGTAAATCTATCCGGATTGAATTGATTCCAACTTCTTGGCAATCTCTGTGTTTGCCACCCACGTAGGAATGCGACCCTGGATCATCTCCGACTAAAACGGTGCCGAGTCCCGGAGTAATTCCAGTCGCCGTAAGTTTGGCGGTTCGAAGCGCAAGGTCTTTCTTAATGGAGGCTGCAAGTGCTCTTCCATCAAGTATCTGCGCGCTCATAGTCCTATCTTAATCGCTGCACTAGGCGTGCGAGAAATGTCGAGTCCCAGTGAAGAACATTGCGATGCCGGACTTATTTGCAGCGGCAATAACTTCCTCATCGCGCACGCTTCCACCTGGTTGCACGATTGCAACCACCCCGGCTGCGGTCAAAATCTCTAACCCATCAGCAAATGGGAAGAAGGCATCTGATGCCCCAACGGTTCCTGCCACACGTAACCCGGCGCGATCTACAGCGAGCTTTGCGGAATCAACGCGATTTACTTGACCCATTCCAATACCGATTGCCGCTCCATCTTTAGCAAGCAGAATCGCATTGCTCTTCACTGCGCGAACTGCACGCCAAGCAAATATGAGATCCTTCATGACATCTGCAGAGACTGGGGCACCTGTTACTTGCTTCCAGTTCTTAGGGTCATCTCCATCACCGGTAATCAAATCTGTCTCCTGCACCAATACCCCGCCGGAGACCGGGCGAATTTCCAATGGAGAAATTCGAGTATGAGTACAAGTCAGAATTCGGATTGATGGTTTCTTCATCAAAATTTCTAGTGCGGCGGGTTCGTAAGCTGGAGCGATGATAACTTCAGTAAAAACTTGCGAAAGTGGTTCTGCCATCGCTGCAGTGACAGTGCGATTTGCTGCGACGACCCCACCAAATGCCGATACTGGATCACATAGATGCGCCTTTGCATAAGCGTCGGCAATATCTGCACCGATTGCGATACCGCATGGATTGGCATGCTTAATGATTGCCACACACGGTTCTGAATGATCAAGGGCTGCGCGCCATGCTGCATCGGCATCGGTGTAATTATTAAATGACATCTCTTTGCCATGACTTTGTACTGCGCTGACGATTCCGCTTGGGCCACCGCGATAAATGGCAGCTTTCTGATGTGGGTTTTCTCCATAGCGCAGTGAATTCTCGCGCTTCCAAATCAGACCTAGCCAATCCAAATCTTGCATCTCGTGACTAATCGTTGAACCAAGCCAACTCGCGATAGTGAGATCGTATTCAGCCGTTGTTCGAAATACCTCCAACGCAAGACGTTTTCGCTCTTCATCGGTAAACCCGCCAGCTTTAATTGCAGTAAATACCTCGTCATATTGCGATGTGTTACAGGCAACGGCTACTGAGCCGTGATTCTTTGCAGCGCCGCGCAACATAGATGGGCCGCCGATATCTATCTGTTCAATGCATTCAGCGAAATCAGCGCCGGAAGCTAGCGTTGATGCAAAGGGATACAGATTAATGACTACAAGATCAAAGGGAGCGATATCGAGCTCTTCAATAGCTTTAAGGTGCTCAGGGTTGTTCTGATCGGCCAAAATTCCGGAATGAATTTTTGGATGCAAGGTCTTGACTCGACCGCCCATAATTTCAGGAAATCCGGTATAGCTACTTACTTCAGTCACTGGTATTCCAGCATCGTGCAGCGTCTTAGCGGTAGAACCAGTTGAAAGAATTTCAACGCCTGCATCCTTGAGAACTTTACCTAGCTCCAACAATCTATCTTTGTCATAGACGCTGACTAGCGCTCTACGGATTGGTTTGCGATTAGCCATTGATTTTCTCCTGCGTTGCCAGTATCGAAGCAATGGTCGCAACTATGAGACCCCGTTCCAGAATCTTAATGCGCTCGTGCAGCGACTCCTCAGTATCGTCACTGTGTATGTCGAGCTGCGCTTGCGCGATGATTTCACCGGTATCGAGACCGGCGTCAACCCAGTGAATAGTTGTTCCGGTATGGCTGACTCCAGCGTTGAGCGCATCGTGAACTGCGTGCGCTCCAGGAAATAGCGGCAGCAAGGAAGGGTGGCTATTGATAATTTTAAATCGGGAAACGGTCTTTGCCGAAAGTAAACGCATAAATCCAGCGCTCACTACCAAATCTGGTTTGAGCGCAGCAAGTAAGGTCTCTAACTCTCGGTCCCATTCGCCGCGATCTGCCAGCATAGGAATTACGTAGGACTCAATCTGGGCAGCTGCTGCTCTGTCAATAACTTGCGCATCACTCTTATCCGAAATCAGCGCAACGATATCGGCGTTAGTAAGAGAAGTTGTACGAGCATCGAATATTGCCTGCGCCAGAGTTCCACTGCCCGATGCCAAGATGACTATTCGCTTCATCGAACGCCCTTATTTACTATCTTGGTAATCACGAGAATCGTAAGTAGCGCTCCCACTGCTATTTCAATCGCGGCAGAAAGCGCAAACTTCCAGATAGAAACTCCCATTGCGCCCATCTCTGCGGTGATGAGAGATCCGCTGCCGAGATAACCAAGTACTACCAGACCAATAACTGTAAATAAATACGATTGAGCGATAGCGCGCAGATCTAAATTAGAGGTGAGGTATGCCAAGAGAACTCCTAGGCCAATAAAGAAAATGATGCCAAGTAAGGCAAGTGGTTCTCTGCCCACGGGAAGAATTCCCAGTAGCGGCAATGCCGGAATCTGATCCAAGTTATACCAATACGGTGAAATCAGAGTTCCACTGCCGACTGCTAAACCAGTTCCGGAAAAGTAGGCCGCAGCTGCAACCGCTGCGTTTGGTAGATAAAGAATATTAAGAAAGAGCAGGAGTAATCCACCAAAAATTCCTGGTTGCAGCGAGGTCGTAATATCTCTGACTTGTGAGAGATTGATAAAAATCAGCATCGAAATCAGGATCAGCGAAACCCCAAGCAGAATCGATAGCACTCGTAAACTTATTCGTAACGAGCGCGATGGCACAACACGATTACCTACTGTCATGGTGGAGACAAGGGCAATCAAAAAGGCGAAGACTGGAGCGAGATACCACTGCGCCGCAACTGGGTTAGATCTGCTCATGAAAGCTAGCGTGGTAACAATCAGCGCGTACACAACTGAGAAATTAACCCTGACTGTGTTTAGGTCGTGGTAGTCACCCTTAAGTTTTTCCAGTGCTCGTGTAAATGATGAGCGGATAACAAGTAGTGGAAGAACTAATCCACCTAAAGGTAGGTAGGTGAGATACCCAGCGATACCGGTGGGAGGCAGCGCTAATTGAAAAGGAATGTGATGGGCGCCCAACCAAATCCAGATTGCACCACGAATGGGATCGGTGGTTGATCCACTGACGCTCCCGGCGGTCGACCAAGCAATCAGTGCAATAAATGAGAACGGCAGAAGTAAATAAGCAGCGCTACGTAGTGCATGAGACAACGAGACCAGAAGGACGCGTTGCATCGTTTAATTAACGACCTAAGATGTCGCGCATTAATTGCGCAGTTTCACTCGGTGTCTGCCCTACTCGCACGCCCGCGGCTTCAAGTGCATCCTTCTTTGCTTGCGCAGTACCGGAAGAACCAGAAACGATGGCACCAGCATGTCCCATCGTCTTTCCTTCAGGTGCTGTAAATCCTGCAACATAACCCACGACCGGCTTTGTGACATATTCAGAGATAAAAGCAGCTGCGCGTTCTTCCGCATCGCCACCGATTTCACCAATCATGACAATTGCTGTTGTCTCGGGATCATCTTGGAATGCACGTAAGCAGTCGATGTGCGTTGTTCCGATAACCGGATCTCCACCAATACCAACTGCGGTAGAGAATCCGATATCGCGCAGTTCATACATCATCTGATAAGTAAGAGTTCCTGATTTTGAAACAAGACCGATAGGTCCACGCTTTGTAATATCTGCCGGAATAATTCCGACATTTGATTGATTGGGACTGATGAGTCCAGGGCAGTTTGGCCCAATGATTTGGGTAGTGCCCTTTTCTACCGAGTATGAATAGAAGTAAGCCGAGTCATGCACCGGAATACCTTCAGTGATAACTACAACCAATGGCATCGTTGCATCAATTGCATCAATAACCGCTGCCTTGGCGAATTTAGGAGGTACGAAGACAACCGAGACGTTTGCGCCGGTTGCAGCCATTGCTTCTGCCACGGTATTGAAAACTGGAAGTGAAGTTCCATCGATATCAACGACCTGGCCGCCCTTACCGGGTGTTACTCCACCAACAACTTTTGAACCTGATGCCAACATACGGCGAGTGTGTTTTGTTCCTTCCGAACCGGTCATGCCCTGAACAATTATTTTGCTTGAAGCGTTGATAAAGATTGACATTACTTTGCCGCCAATTCTGCAGCGCGAGATGCTGCTCCATCCATGGTCTCTGCTTGTTCTACCAGCGGATGGTTGGCCGCAGTAAGAATTGCACGTCCTTCTAGGACGTTATTGCCATCGAGTCGAACCACGATTGGCTTGGTTGCCTGTGAACCAAGGAGTTCAAGGGCTTGCACGATTCCGTTAGCCACCGCATCACATGCAGTGATTCCACCAAATACATTGACGAATACGCTCTTTACATCTGGATCACCAAGAATGATTGAGAGTCCATCAGCCATTACTTGTGCAGATGCGCCGCCACCAATATCAAGGAAGTTTGCTGGGCGCATTCCGCCAAATTTTTCTCCGGCATATGCAACAACATCGAGTGTTGACATCACTAGACCGGCGCCATTGCCGATGATTCCAACCTGGCCGTTATCGAGCTTGACGTAATTCAAGCCTTTAGCTTTCGCTGCTGCTTCAAGGGCATTTGCGGTGTCATGATCAACGAGCGCTTCGTGATCTGGTTGGCGGAATTCGGCGTTCTCATCGAGAGTGACTTTGCCATCAAGAGCAACAACCCGTCCATCTTCTGTTTTAACAAGTGGGTTAACTTCAACGAGAGTTGCATCTTCTGATTGGAAAGTTTCCCAGAGCTTAACCAATACATCTGCAACTTGATCTGCCACATCAGCTGGGAACTTTGCCTGGGCCACGATCTCTTTCGCCTTTGCTGCTGAAATTCCATCAACTGCGCTCACTGGAACCTTTGCTAACTTTTCCGGGGCAGTGTGTGCAACTTCTTCAATATCCATACCGCCGGCAACAGATGCCATCACGAGAAATGTGCGGTTAGAGCGATCTAGCAGAATTGAAACGTAATACTCGTCAACGATAGGTGCTGCCTGAGCAATCATCACTTTATGAACTGTGTGACCTTTAATATCCATTCCAAGAATTGCGCCAGCTTTTTCTTTTGCATCGTTAGCGTCAACGGCAAGTTTTACGCCGCCCGCTTTTCCGCGTCCACCAACTTTTACTTGGGCTTTAACAACAACTTTGCCACCCATCTTTGCTGCCGCAGCGTGCGCTTGATCCGCAGTTGTTGCAACCGCTCCCTGTAAAACAGGAACATTGTGTTTTTCAAAGAGATCACGGGCTTGGTATTCGTAGAGATCCAATTAAGGGCTCCTTCAGGTGTGGTCAATGTGATGCACGAGGCACTTACGGGCCAATCCTAAAGGCTTATTTACAGTGCAGTGACAGGGGCATAGCGAAGCAGTAAGCGTTTATCTCCGTAAGCCCCGAAATTAATGGTCGCCTCCGATTTATCGCCCTCACCCGCAACTGCCACGACCGTGCCAAGTCCAAATGTGTCATGAGACACACGCTGACCAACTTCAAGAGCCATCGCTGTTGATTTCTTTCCGGTCGCGCGCGGTGGTGGACCAGATGGCAACCGAGATTTCTTCACACCGGAAGAGAAGGAAGTAGATGAACGTCCTTCATTTTTCCATTCAATCAGTTCAGCTGGAATCTCATCGAGGAATCGTGAAGCTGGATTGTATTTCGGCGTTCCGAAAGTCAATCGATACTCAGCTCGCGAAATGTACAGGCGCTTTTCTGCGCGAGTGAGTCCCACGTATGCAAGTCTGCGTTCCTCTTCAACTTCCTTTGGATCATCGAGTGTGCGCGCATGCGGAAAGATTCCATCCTCCATGCCGGTAAGAAATACCGTGGGAAATTCCAAACCTTTAGCGGTATGCAGAGTCATCAGAGTCACAACTCCCCCGTGGTCTTGCCCATCTGGAATTTCATCAGCATCGGCTACTAGCGATACTTTCTCTAGAAATCCTGAGAGTGAAATCTCTTCATCTTCTACCAGCTCCTCAAATGGACGCTCTTCATAATCCATTGATGCTGAAACCAACTCCTTCAAGTTCTCCACTCGAACTTCATCTTGCGGATCCGTACTCGCCTCGAGTTCAGTGAGGAGCCCTGATTGTTCTAATACCGCTTCGATAATCACTGATGGCTTTGTCTTGGCTTCAACCAGCGTCTGAAGCGCGGTCAACATTGATGTAAATGAGCCAATTGAGTGCGCTGCTTTATTAGGCACGGCAGTCGCCTCTGTCACTCGCAAGAGCGCATTCCAGAAAGAGATTCCGTTTAGCTGCGCAAAATTCTCAACTTCTTCTAGCGCGCGGTCACCAATACCGCGCTTGGGAAAATTGATAACTCGGCGCAGTGAAACTTCATCATTTGGATTAGCAAGTACGCGAAGGTATGCCAGTAAATCCTTTACCTCTTTACGCTCATAGAAGCGCAGTCCACCAACGACTTTATAGGGGATAGCCGCACGCATAAAGATTTCTTCAAAGATACGAGATTGAGCATTTGTGCGATAGAAAACTGCGGTATCTCCGGGATTTGATTGGCCCAGATCTTGCAGAGAACGAATCTCGCCTTTAATAAATTCAGCCTCGTCATATTCTGACTCTGCGACATAACCAGTAAGTGGTGCACCCGAACCCGCATCGGACCACAGATTCTTCTCTTTCCGCGATTCATTTTTAGTGATGACAGCATTTGCTGCGCTAAGAATATTTTGGGTCGAGCGATAGTTCTGTTCGAGTAAGACTGTGGTTGCATTTGGGTAATCAACTTCGAATTGCAAAATATTACGAATTGTTGCCCCACGAAAACCGTAGATTGATTGGTCAGCATCGCCCACCACGCAGAGTTCGGCCAGCGGGAAACCATCTCCTTCGACCCCAGTAAGTTCCTTAACCAGTTGATATTGAGCATGATTTGTATCTTGGTACTCATCAATCAGAATGTGGCGGAAGCGAGAGCGGAAACGGGCTTTTGCTTCTGGAAACTTCTGCAGCACCTGAACTGTCTTCATAATTAAATCGTCAAAGTCCATTGCATTCGCCTGCTGTAACCGCTTCTCATACAGGGTGTAAACGTCGGCGACAATCGTTTCAAATTGATTGCTGGCCTGACTCAAGTATTCATAGGGTGTTTGCAATTCATTCTTAGCGTTTGAAATGAGATTTTGAAATTGACGTGCCGGATATCGCTTCGGATCAAGATTGAGGATCTCCATGACGCGCGAAATAAGCTTCTGTGAATCGGCCGAGTCATAAATACTAAACGTGCTGCTGTACCCCAAGCGCTCGACCTCTTGCCGCAGCATGCGCACACACGATGAGTGGAATGTAGAGACCCACATTGACTTAGCCACTGGCCCAACGAGCTCGGTGACGCGTTCTTTCATCTCGCCGGCGGCCTTATTGGTAAATGTAATTGCCAAAATTTCATAGGGGCGCACATCACGTCTAGCCATAATGTAAGCAATTCGACGAGTAAGGACCCTCGTCTTTCCAGAACCGGCGCCAGCGACAACTAATAGCGGTGATCCGGCATGTGAAACCGCCTTCTGTTGCTGCGGATTAAGTCCGTCTAGCAAAGGGTCGGTCGCGCTCATGCGGCGGAGTCTATTAGGCTTGTGTGTCATGGAGCCCATTGCAGATTCAGAGATCAAGCGCGTTCTAGTTATCAACGCCCATCCAGATGATTCTGATTTTGGTGCTTCCGGAACTATTGCCCAATGGGTGGCGCAGGGCATCGAGGTCTCTTATGTGCTCTGCACAAATGGCGACCAAGGTGGCGAAGAATCCGGATTTACGAAAGAAGAGATGCCGGCTGTGCGTCAGCGTGAGCAACGAGCTGCGTGTGCTGCACTCGGAATCAGCGATGTTACATTTCTTAACTATGTAGATGGTCATCTCGAGCCGACTATCGAACTGCGCAAAGATATTGTTAGACAAATACGCCGAGTAAAGCCAGATCGCATGATCTGCCAATCACCAGAGCGCAATTGGGATCGCATTGGCGCTAGCCACCCAGATCACTTAGCAGCCGGTGAAGCAACTATCCAAGCGGTCTATCCAGATGCGCGTAACCCATTTGCATTTACTGATTTACTGGAAGTAGAGAATTTGCAACCATGGAAAGTGAAGGAAGTATGGATGCAAGGGCATTCAGAACCAGATCACTTCGTAGACATCACCGATACTTTCCATTTCAAATTAGCGGCGCTGAAAGAACATGCTTCGCAGACATCTCATATGGAAAACCTTGAAGAGATGCTGCGTGAATGGGGTCAACGGAACGCAGGTCTTGGTGAACTTCCTGAAGGTCGAATTGCAGAAGCTTTTAAAATCGTCAATACAAATTAGTAATTAAATTACTTAACGACGACAGATTCGATTGCTACCTTAACATTTGGCTTACCGATTCCAGGTGGGTCATTTGGACCTGATGTAACACCTTTAGAACCAATAAATCTGAGCACATCGATTCCTTTAGTGATTTTCCCCCAGATTGTGTAAGAGGGACCCAGTGCAGGTGAATCTCCGTAGACTAAGAAGAATTGGCTGCCATTAGAGTTTGGGCCTGAATTCGCCATGGCAGCTGTGCCGGCTGGGTAGGTAAGTACTTTTCCAATAGGTAAATTCTCATCGCCGTACGTGAAACCTGGACCTCCGCCGCCTTCAGCAGTTGGATCTCCGCACTGCAACATGGCAAAACCTGCCACAGCTTCGCGGTGACAGAGCGTCTTGTTGTAGTAACCAGCTCTTGCCAGTGCAGTTAATTGCGTAACCGTAAATGGAGCCATTGGATCTAGCGCGATGACAATATCTCCACAATTAGTTTTTAGAGTCATGGTCTTAGGAAGAACTTTGGCGACCTTCTGTGGAGGATTAGTCTTGAGCGGCGTGCGAGGTTTAGCCGTTGTTGGCTTACAGACAATCGCTGCAGCGCTAGCTTGGGGCGCGTAGATAAGTGCTCCTGCTAGAACTACTACAGATACGGCAATCGCGCTGACTTTCTTCATCGTACTTTCCTATTCCCACTCAATGGTGCCGGGCGGCTTACTTGTGACATCTAGAACCACCCGATTTACTTCCCGGACTTCGTTGGTAATGCGGGTAGAAATTTTTTCAAGCACATCATAGGGAACGCGCGACCAATCAGCTGTCATTGCATCTTCACTCGACACTGGACGTAAGACGATGGGGTGGCCGTAGGTACGCCCATCACCTTGAACTCCAACGCTTCGGACATCGGCAAGGAGTACTACCGGACACTGCCAAATTTCTCGATCAAGGCCAGCGGATTTCAACTCTTCGCGGGCTATCAGATCTGCTTCGCGCAAGATATCTAAGCGCTCTTGTGTAACTTCACCGATAATGCGGATGCCAAGTCCTGGCCCTGGAAATGGCTGGCGCCAAATAATCTCTTCTGGCAATCCGAGTTCAAGGCCCACCTGACGTACCTCATCTTTAAAAAGTGTTCGCAGAGGTTCAATCAGTGCAAACTTCAAATCATCAGGTAACCCGCCCACATTGTGGTGCGACTTAATATTGGCAGTTCCGGTGCCGCCACCAGACTCAACAACATCGGGGTACAAGGTGCCCTGCACTAAGAATTCAACATCTCCCCCGGCTGCAATATCTCGCGCGGCTGATTCAAATGAGCGAATGAATTCGCGACCAATAACTTTTCGCTTTGTCTCTGGATCTGTTACGCCGGCCAGTGCGGAAAGGAACTGTGCGCGCGCATCGACTACGACTAATTCAATTCCAGTGGCGGCAACGAAATCGCGTTGTACTTGTTCAGATTCGCCACTACGAAGTAGACCGTGATCGACAAAGACACAGGTAAGTTGATGGCCTACTGCTTTCTGGACGATGGCCGCTGCGACGGCAGAATCAACGCCGCCAGAGAGTCCACAAATCACCCGCTTATCCCCAATGACCGCTTTTGCTTTAGCCACTTCATCTTCGGCAATGTTCTGAGTCGTCCAGTTTGGATTACAACCTGCGATGTTAATGAGCCAATTCTGCAGGATTGCTTGACCGTATTCTGAGTGCAGTACCTCAGGATGAAATTGCACTCCTGCTAATTTTCCAGATGCATCTTCAAATGCGGCAATCGCAGTATCTGCAGTTGATGCTGAAATGCTAAAGCCGCAGGGAACCTCTGCGACCGCATCACCATGTGACATCCAGACCGATTGCGATGTGGGAAGTCCGGCAAAGATCTTCGATCCACTCTTTACTTCAAGAGCGGTGCGGCCAAACTCTGATTTGCCAGTCTGTGCAACCACACCAGCGAGTGCTGCAGCCATTGTTTGGAAACCGTAGCAAATACCAAAGATTGGAATACCTAAAGCAAAAATTGCTGGGTCAACTTTTGGTGCGCGATCTGCGTAAACAGAAGAGGGTCCACCAGAAAGAATGATTGCTTCTGGGTTCTTGGCACTTACTTCAGCAGCCGTTATTGATGATGGAACAATCTCTGAATACACCTTTGCTTCGCGCACGCGACGAGCAATGAGCTGTGCATACTGTGCACCGAAGTCGACAACCAGTACTCCGTGCTTATCTGCCATGCTGCATAACGATTTCTACACGCTGGAATGACTTCACATCAGAGTATCCGCAGGTGGCCATTGCTCGGCGTAGTGCACCAAATAGATTCATTGAGCCATCAGATGCATGCGATGGCCCAGTTAAAATTTCCGCTAGCGTTCCAACAGTTCCAACATTGACGCGCTGACCACGCGGAACTTCTGGGTGGTAAGCCTCAGATCCCCAGTGCCAACCAAGGCCCGGTGATTCGACCGCTTTTGCCAGGGCTGCCCCCATCATGACTGCATCTGCTCCACATGCAATTGCCTTTGCAATATTTCCTGATTTTCCAACTGCGCCGTCGGCAATAACGTGCACGTAGCGCCCGCCAGACTCATCGAGATATTCACGTCGCGCTGCTGCAACATCTGCAACTGCCGTTGCCATCGGAACTTCAATTCCAAGAACTGTCTGCGTTGTGTGCGCTGCGCCGCCGCCAAAGCCAACGAGAACGCCAGCTGCTCCTGCGCGCATGAGGTGAAGTGCGCCTGTGGTAGTTGCAACTCCGCCAACAATGACCGGCACATCAAGTTCATAAATAAATTTCTTAAGATTTAGCGCCTCATTTTCGGCAGCGACATGTTCAGCTGAAACAGTTGTTCCGCGAATAACAAAGATATCTACGCCGGCATCGATTACCGCCTTATGCAGCTGCGCTGTTCGTTGCGGTGAAAGAGATGCCGCAACTGTGACGCCTGAATCGCGAATTTGTTTGATGCGCTCTTTGATTAATTCTGGGCGGATGGGTGCGGCATAAATCTCTTGCATGCGTCGGGTGGCATGCTTATCGGGCATCGATGCAATCTCGCCTAGCGGAATACGTGGATCTTCATAGCGAGTCCACAGGCCTTCCAGATTGAGAACTCCGAGGCCACCTAACTTTCCAATTGCAATCGCAGTATCGGGTGAAACAACTGAATCCATCGGCGCTGCAATAAGTGGCAGCTCAAACTTGTATGCATCAATTTGCCAAGCAGTAGAGACATCTTCAGCTGTACGAGTACGGCGACTTGGCACAATTGCGATATCTTCAAATGAATATGCTTGGCGTGCTCTTTTTCCGGGTGCGAGTTCGTAATCCATAGCTATTTCTTCTTACTGTAGTTAGGGGCATCGGCCACATGCAAGACATCATGTGGGTGGCTCTCTTGTAAGCCAGCTGCCGTGATTTGAATAAGTCGACCTTCGCGACGCAGAGTTTCGATATCTGGTGCGCCGGCATATCCCATACCGCTGCGAAGTCCGCCTACTAGTTGGTGAATAACATCTGCAACCGGACCTCGATAAGCAACTTTTCCTTCGATGCCCTCTGGAACAAGTTTGTCTTCTGAAAGTACATCGTCTTGCATGTAGCGATCTTTTGAATACGATTTTTGTTCTCCGCGAGATTGCATGGCGCCCAGTGAACCCATGCCGCGATATGTCTTATATGTGCGACCATCAATTTCAACGAGCTCACCTGGAGATTCGGCACACCCAGCCAATAGCGAACCGAGCATTACTGAATGCGCGCCAGCAACAATTGCTTTGACGATGTCACCTGAATATTGAAGTCCGCCATCTGCAATCAATGGAATGCCAGCTTTGTTACACGCCTTTGATGCTTCGATGATTGCAGTCACTTGTGGCACACCAACGCCTGCAACAACGCGAGTTGTGCAGATTGATCCGGGGCCAACGCCCACCTTTACTGCATCGGCGCCGGCATTGATAAGCGCTTGCGCGCCCGCACGGGTTGCCACATTTCCACCAATGATTTCAATGGTGGAAGAAAAATTCTTAATGCGAGTGATCGCATCGAGCACTGCGCGGTGGTGGCCGTGCGCGGTATCAACAACGACAACATCGACGCCGGCTTCAATTAGGGCCTGGGCGCGAGCAAAACCATCATCGCCTACTCCAACAGCGGCCCCCGCTAGGCCGACGTTTTTAACTAACTTCACGTGCGCTACTTGTTCATCAATCGGCAAGTTGCGGTGAATGATTCCGATACCGCCAGCCTTTGCCATCGCAATGGCCATTACTGATTCGGTGACGGTATCCATGGCTGAGGAAACAACCGGCACGGCCAACGTGATATTTCGAGTAAGACGGGTAGATGTATCTACTTCAGAAGGAACGACATCAGATGCGTCAGGAAGAAGGAGCACATCGTCATATGTCAGTCCAAGGAGAGCGACTTTTTCAGAATCGATACTCATGAACCCTCCGCACCGTCGTTGAGCGGCCTAGTCTAACTTGAGAATCAAGCGCCGATTGCCTGCTTGATTTCAGAACAGGCGAGCGCCAAATCCTCGGCGAAGGCAACTTCTGTGCATTGATCTCGGTTCCAGCCAGGGCCGCCAAGGACAACTCGCGGAGCTGGCCGAACCTTCGGGATGTTTTCAAAGAAAATCGGGTCACCATTTTTTGCTAGCTGTGCCCACAGAAATACAGCGGGTGGGGCGCTTCGAGTTACTACTGTAGAAATTGCTTCGAGTGGAGTTCGGGCACCCATCACATGACATTCAATGTTTAGTTCAGCGAGCGCAGCGTGAAGGGCATACAGAGCCAGGCAATGCAGTTCTTCCCCGACAGATGCCAGCAGTACTGGGCGAGGATTGATGGGTTGCTCAATATCTTTGGAGAAATCACGGAAAACATTTGTAATGGATTCGGAAAGTAAGTGCTCTACTTCAATTCCTTCACCAGTCTGCGCCCAGATATCGCCAACGATTATCAAGACCGGAACCATCACCTCATGCCAGCTATCAATCACGCCGAACTGAGATATTTCCTGTCGAAATAGCGCCTCGACAAAATTACGGTCCAGGGATTGCGCAGCTCTTACAACTGCATCCACCACATCAGAGCGATCGTTAACGCTCTTAACAATCTGCTCAAGGTTGAGATTGCCCTTATGGGCAAGGGCTTGTGCTGCCGCTTCTGCCGGGCTCACCCCAGCTACAATTAACCGTCGCATCATTATCAATTTTGCTAAATCTTCCGAGCGATACTTGCGATGCTCACCAGCTTCGTGGCCAGATGGACCAAGGCCGTAGCGGCGGGCCCAGGTGCGCAAAGTGGCGGGAGCTACTCCGACTCGGCGAGCCACCGCTGCCACGGTGAATTTCTCGTCATCCATGGCCACCATGGGGTAAGCGTGGCGGAAAGTGGCTCACCTCACCACCTGAAAAACGGACATTTTGGACCGAGAATTAGACTCGCAAGGATTGGACCTTGAACAACCTATGAAACGGTTGTACGCTCTCATATCCCTAGGGAAACGGAGACATATCATGGCTGAACTATCACGACTTCCAAAACCAATTGCTGAGCAATGGGAGTGGCAGTACGAAGGCGCATGCCGTTCGATGGATTCAGAGATGTTTTTCCATCCTGATGGAGAACGTGGACCCCGTCGCCGCAATCGCGAGAATGCCGCCAAGGCAATTTGTGCTTCATGCCCAGTTATCAATGCCTGCCGCACACATGCGCTCG
This sequence comes from Streptomycetaceae bacterium, assembly GCA_027483765.1. GTDB lineage: Bacteria > Actinomycetota > Actinomycetes > Nanopelagicales > Nanopelagicaceae > Planktophila. Next base: position 20,809 of record JAIXTW010000011.1, on the reverse strand, counting down.
CAGTGCAAGAGCCTTACGGTATTTGGGGTGGTCTCTCAGAAGATGATCGCACTGCAATTTTGATTCAACGCGGTATTCCAGTTATTTCGCACGCGTCATAAGAATTGAAAAGTAAAAACCCCCGTACTCATTGCGAGTACGGGGGTTTTTAATGCTTAGTGGCTACTTATATGGCCACATCGCGAGCTTAGTGGCTATGCCCACCCGGACCGTGTGAATGTCCATGTCCACCTGCTGCTGGCTCTTGATCTGCTGGACGCTCGAATACAACGGCTTCTGTTGTAATAAACATCGCAGCGATAGAGGCCGCATTTGCAAGAGCTGAACGAGTTACCTTCACTGGGTCGATGACGCCATCTTTTGCAAGATCGCCATAGACATCAGTTGCAGCATTGAAGCCTTCGTGTGATTTCAGTGCGCGAACCTTTGCAACTACTACGTAGCCCTCAAGTCCGGCATTTTCAGCAATCCAGCGAAGTGGTTCATCGCACGCCTTGCGGACAAGTGCAACACCCACGGCCTTATCGCCAGTGAATCCGAGGTTGTCATTGAGGGCGTCGGCAGCGTGCACAAGTGCAGCGCCTCCACCAATAACGATTCCTTCTTCAACAGCTGCGCGAGTAGCAGAGATAGCATCTTCTAGTCGGTGCTTCTTCTCTTTCAACTCAACTTCGGTATGTGCACCGACCTTGATGACGCAGACGCCACCAGCAAGCTTGGCAACGCGCTCCTGCAACTTTTCGCGATCCCAATCAGAATCTGAAGTTGCGAGTTCATTGCGGATTTCAGCGACGCGAGCAGCAACAAGTGCTTTATCGCCGGCGCCGTCCACGATGGTGGTTGCATCCTTGGTGATCACAATGCGACGTGCGCGACCGAGATCTGCCAGAGTTGCAGCCTCAAGCTTCATTCCAATTTCACCTGAGATAACTGTGGCTCCGGTCAAGATTGCGATGTCTTGCAACATTGCCTTGCGACGATCTCCAAAGCCAGGTGCCTTTACTGCAGCCGATGTAAATACTCCGCGCATGCGGTTTACAACGAGTGTAGAAAGCGCTTCGCCCTCAACATCTTCAGCAATAATCAAGAGTGGCTTTCCTGCCTGTGAAACTTTCTCTAGCAGAGGAAGGAGTTCAGGAAGGGCCGAGATCTTATTTGCAGAGATCAGAACGTAGGCATCATCGAGTACAGATTCCATACGATCTTGATCTGTCACGAAGTATGGCGAGATGTAACCCTTATCAAATTGCATTCCCTCAGCGAACTCGAGTTCGAGTGCTGTAGTAGATGCTTCTTCGACAGTGATTACGCCATCTTTGCCGACCTTATCCATCGCTTCTGCGATGAGGTCACCAATTGCGCGATCTTGAGCAGAAATTGTGGCGACATCGGCAATCTGTGCCTTGTCCTTCACAACTGTTGCATTCTCGCGAAGGCGTGCAGAGACAGCTTCAACAGCTGCTTCGATTCCAAGCTTGAGATCCATTGGTTGCGCACCGGCAGCAAGGTTACGAAGACCTTCCTTGACCATTGCTTGAGCTAGAACTGTTGCAGTTGTTGTTCCATCGCCAGCGACATCGTTGGTCTTAGTAGCAACTTCCTTAACGAGCTGGGCGCCCATGTTTTCTACTGGATCCGAAAGTTCAATCTCTTTTGCAATTGTTACGCCGTCGTTTGTAATTGTTGGTGCACCAAATGACTTTGCGATTACCACGTTACGGCCCTTAGGACCGAGCGTTACCTTGACGGTGTCAGCGAGCTGATTAACACCGCGTTCCATTGCGCGACGAGCATGCTCGTCGAATTCCAACATTTTTCCCATGGATTACTTCTCGATAATCGCGAGAATGTCGCGGGCAGAGAGAACGAGGTACTCCTCGTTGTTGTACTTCACTTCAGTTCCGCCGTACTTGCTGTAAAGAACGACGTCTCCAACTTTGACATCCATTGGTACGCGAGCGCCATCATCGAAGCGGCCTGGGCCGACTGCAACAACTGTGCCTTCCTGTGGCTTCTCTTTGGCGGTATCTGGAATAACAAGACCTGATGCAGTTGTGGTCTCAGCTTCATTTGCCTTCACAACGATGCGATCTTCAAGCGGCTTAATGGCTACTGCCATGGTGATACTCCTTCATTTTCGAGTGTTAATTTCGATGGTTATCCACTGTGTCGGGTGCCCACCGCGATTAGCAGTGTGGACCCGAGAGTGCTAACGCCAAGCCTAGGGGCGCTTATTCCACCCGGCAAATCCAAGAGCTAGAGGCTTACCTGCTCCACCTTCAGGCTGGAATCAGCGTCGAAGGCGCCATGGGTGGCTGGCCTGCCGGCGCTGAGCATCAAGGACCCTAGGGCTGCGACCATCGCCCCGTTATCGGTACAGAGGCCGGCGGCCGGGATTCGCAGTTCGATTCCCGCCTTGGCGCAACGCTCTGCGGCAACGGCGCGAAGTCGTGAATTGGCAGCTACTCCTCCGGCGATAACGAGTGAGTCGATGCCGGTTGATTTACAAGCCGCCAGCGCCTTCAAAAGCAGAACATCGACAATCGACTCTTGAAATGAGGCGGCCACATCGGCGCGAATAAATGCCGGGGTGTTTTCGATGTAACGAGCTACCGCTGTTTTCAGCCCTGAGAAAGAAAATTCATATGGACGAGTTTCCCAATCCTGAGATGTTGTAAGCCCTCGTGGGAAATCAATAGCGGTGGCGGATCCACCCACTGCTTCCCGATCAATTGCGGGACCGCCAGGAAAACCTAACGCCAATAGCCGCGCAATTTTATCGAAGGCTTCACCTGCGGCATCATCCATCGTTGCACCCAATTTGGTAATCGATCCGGTGATGTCATCAACTTGCAATAACGAAGAGTGGCCGCCGCTTACTAGTAACGCAATTGTGGGAGCCGTTGGTTTTTCGTGGGTTAAGTAATCTACCGAGACGTGGGCGGCTAAATGATTGACACCGTAGAGCGGGCGGCCAAGACCTTGTGCCAATCCGCTTGCCGATGCAACACCAACAAGTAGGGCGCCAACTAATCCAGGGCCAGCTGTGACAGCAATTGCATCAATATCTTTTAACGAGATCTGCGCATCAGCCACCGCACGTTCGATACTAGGCAAGATTGCTTCTAGGTGCGCACGTGAAGCTATTTCCGGAACGACTCCCCCGAAACGCGCATGTTCATCAACACTGGAAGCGATGACATTGGCAAGTAAGGTACGACCGCGCACGATTCCGATTGCCGTTTCATCACACGAAGTTTCAATTCCAAGAACGATTGGTTGCATTATGCGAAATCCTTTCGCATCACAAAGGCATCTTTTCCGGGCCCGTAATAATCCATCCGCACCGAAATCTTCATATAACCAAGGGCTTTGTAAAGCTCGATTGCCGATTCGTTACTGTGCTCGACTTCTAACATCATGGCGCTGGCGCCACGATCTTGCGACCATTGCTCTATCTGGCGCATAAATTCACGTGCGATTCCCTGCCGGCGAAATTCTGGAAGTACCGCCACCGTGAGAATATCTGCCTCAACACCAGGAGCTGGCAGAAAGACTCCGCAATAACCAATGATCCGGTTATCACTTTCAGCAACTGACATAAATCGTGTTCGCGGCATTCCGGCAAACTCTTCTTTAAATTGGGAAGCGCTCCACGGCGAATAAGGAAATAACTCTTTTTCAAATCCGACAAGTACCGGGATATCCAGTGCGATGGGCTGGCGATAAGTAATCATGCGCGCTCCGCCGTAGGTACAGCATCGGGGCGACGTAAGTACATAGGTTCAGTGACGTTCTGAGTCTGCGCCAGCGCAACGAGCTTTTGCATATCTGGATAGACATCGATGATGAAATCAGGAACTTCGGCTGGTTTATTAACCGCAGGTCCAGCAATGCGGATGCCGGCTTTGTATGTGGCCCAATAAATCTCTTTTCGGCGGGCATCTATCGCAACTGTGTATTGATCTTTATCAATTGCAATCGCATCGAGCGAGCAGATGCCAATTACTGGAATCTGACGGGCAAGTGCAAAAGTCTGAGCAAATGCGATACCCACACGAAGTCCGGTAAATGGTCCTGGGCCCATTCCTACAACTACTTGGTGTGGAGGCTTGGCCACTTTAAGTGCTTCGGCGACAAGTTCGGAAAGTGCACACCCATGATCAGTTGCACCTTCATGTGCTTTTTCAAAAAGAACCACGCCATCTTCAATAACCCCAACAATTGTTTTTGAAGTCGATGTATCGATTGCAAGTGAAATTGTCATAGGTCTACAGCCTGCCAACGGGCGCCAATTTTATTGATTGTTACTTCGCGAACTTCTTCAGTGCGATCTATTGTGATTTCAAGGCGTTCATCACTTAAGCGGGCAGATTCAGCCCCACCCCATTCGATCACTGTGACTGCGTTTTCGCCAGCAGTATCAAGATCGAGATCATCTAAGTACGCTGCTGCATTTCCGCCTTCTAGTAGGCGGTATGCATCAACGTGAATTAGAGATAACGGCGCGCTATGAATGCGCGAGATAACGAAGGTAGGCGATGTGACATCGGTAATTCCTAGCGCCTGACCAATGCCCTGCACCAGCACAGTTTTGCCAGCGCCCAACGGGCCATTGAGCAAGATGAGATCTCCAGCGCGACATTGCTGGCCGATGCGCAGACCGAGTGCGTGCATATCGGGCGCCGATTGGATTCTCACTTGTAAAGGATAGTTGATAGATAAAAAGAAGAAGGGCCCCGGTCTCCCGAGGCCCTTCTTCCTATTTGATTACTGAATTAATAGCCGAAGTTGTACTTCAGATCGGCTGGGCGATAATCAACATCGCCACTGAGGTAAGGCACCTTTGTTGCAATGTATTCAACATATGCACTTGTTGGAACCTTTCCAGTTTTAGCAGCGATTGCGAGCATATCTACCCATGTCTTCATCTGCTTTGTTGTGAAATCTTGGTGCCCAACACCTGAAACCGCCGGAGCAGCTGTCAGATCTGGTGCACCAGTTGCGGTGAACTTTGTGTAGGTCTCAGGAGTAATTGCATAGAGTGCGAGAGTGTTCCAGATTGGCTTTCGGCCATTCATGGTCTTCTCCCATGCAGCGAGACTCTTCTCATAAACCTCACGCTTGCGATCTACATAGCGTGATGAGTTACCAGGAAAGACCAGGCGATCTGCTTCATTTGAAAGCAAGATTGTTGGATGCTTTGAGGTAAATGAAGATTTATCGAGCGCCTTGAACTTAGCAATTGCGGCGGCATCTCCTGTTACACGAGGAGCCATGGAGAGAACTGCAAGCATATTGTTAATGCCGTCATCACCAGAAAGTCCTAGGTTGTAACGACCAGCATCGCCTTCATCGAGCATCGCTGCCCAATTTGTCTTTGTATTGTCGTAGAAACCTGGGCCTGTAATTTCAGAGAGTGACTGACCCGCGAGCATGCCAGTGGCAACCGCATCTGCCATGTTTTCTAGAATTGCAACAGTTGCGTTGATGCTGCCTTCAGGAACTAGTGCACTTGTTGAGATTCCATCCATGTGCGCACTCTTTGTTGGTACGCCAGTGAGAAGGCCGGTAAGTAGCAGTGCTGAACGTTGTGGAATACCTGATCCCTTTAGTGCTGCCGGATATTCAAGTCCTGGAGCGCCGTAGTTCACTTGCCATCCCTTTAGAAGTGCGACTACCTTAAGTAGTTCACCAACCGATGCCATGTGACCGGCTTGTCCCTTAACTCCTAGCGCTGCGCAACCCTTAATATTTGGGTCAGCAAAAACGCTGAGGATATAGAAGATGTCGCAAGCAGATTGAAGTGAATCTGCAATAGATGGTGTTGTACCGGCCAAGATGCCGACAGAGTCAGCATATGTTGGGTACTTCTCCACAAATGGTGTGATGATTGAACCGGCCTGTGAAGAACCATAGACAACCTTCTTTTGAATCTTTGCGCCGTACTTAGCCATCGCAGTATCAATAACTTCCTTGAGCATCTCTACTCGGAAGGTGTTATTCCAACCACGTGCACCTTTCACTGTTCCGTCATATGCAGCAACGCCATAACCAGCAAGCATCATCTGTTTTGAAATGTCTTTCCTAGTTGAGTTGCTATATGGGGTGATCTCTTCTACTCCGGTAGGAACAGCTGAAACTCCTGGATATGTCGGACGGAAACCATGCTCCCAGAAGAACATTGTTCCCTTGAAGTTAGCTGGCACCTTGAAAACATATCCAGCACCATTTTCAAGCTTGCCAGTACAGGTTTCGATGCCTGTTTTGTCAGTTGCACAAGTTGGTGCCGCAGCGTTCGCTGCAGGAACAGATACGAGAACACCGGCTGCAACTAGCGCTGCTGCTCCAACTGTCGCGATTGATTTGCGGATTGATAGTTTCATCTGATTAACCAACCTTTGGTAGAGCATCGGCTGCAATAGCAGGACGTGTGTATTTGAGTTCGGTTACAGGGCCTTTAGCTGAATCGGTTGTCCACATTTTGCGTGTGCCATCGATTGGCTTAAGCACTGCCGTTGCATCATATTTTCCGATCCAGAAGCCGGTATATGCTTCGTGAGTCGTTGCTGAGTATCCAAGTGGAGCAAGAGCTGCACTTGATAGCTTCGATGGATTGTTCTTGATGTAGTTGATGATTCCTGGACGTGTGAGATTCTTACCTGCACCCATCAGAGCTGCAGTCATCATGTAACCAATGTTCATTCCTTGCAGCACATTGTTATCCCATGCCTTACCTGTTGCTGGACCCTTATTGAATTCATCATTAATCTTCTTAAATGCCTTGACGAATTCGTCATCTGCTTCACCTGGTGATGGAGCATGTGATGCTGAAATTGTTCCAGCCAAGAGGCCTGCTGAAGATGCTGCTGGAATTCCTCGTGCTCCCAGAATTGTCTGGAATGTAGTTGCATCAGATCCAACTGAGATAACGACATATTGTGGCTTGTAGCCAATCTTGTTTGAAGATGCAACCGCTGATGCAAATGCTGAAGCAACAGCGCCAACAATCACAACTTCAACGTTGTTATCTTTGAGTTGCTGCATCTGCGCATCAAGTCCGCTGCCTTGAGTTCCGGCAACGAATGAAGCTGCATTCTTCTTCGCTGTGAAAGTAAGGCCAGCAATTCCTAGGCCTTCAACTGTGTTACGACCGAAGTCATCAGTCTGATAAAGGATTCCGACGTTCTTGGTAGCCATATTCTCCTTGATGTACTTTCCAAGGATCTTTGCTTCGGTCACATAAGTACCTAGGCTGCCGAAGGTTGTTGGGTACTTCTTAGGATCTGTGTAGAAACCGCTATATCCACTAAGGACGAAGAGGTCAGGAATTCCACGACGGTTAATGTCTTTGATGACAGATATGTGGGTCTGGGTTCCAACGGAACCGACCATTGCAAAGACCTTATCCTTGTTGATCAGTCTAGAAGCGGTAGTAACTGTCTTACCCGCCTTATATTCATCGTCATATGCGACTAAAGTGATTTTGCGGCCATTAACGCCACCTTTTGAATTGACGTAATCAAAGTAGGCGCGCATTGCGTCATCTACCTTGTTATAGCCAGGGCTAGCTAGGCCTGTCTGTGGCAACTGCATTCCTAGAACAATTTCAGTGTCGCTTACACCTGGTGTGCTCGCACCCTGGGCTGGCATCGCTGAGAGCGCGAGCGCGCCAACGAGAGCCGCAGAGATAACTGCGATGGATTTACGAGGTGATCGGGACAGAGATGCACGATTTTTCACTGCATTCACTCTTTCTCTTTGCCTTTTGTGCAACGAGGTCACGTCTGCGGCCTCACTGCCACCAGCCCCGAGGTGGGCTAGAACGGCCTCACGTTAACAGATACTGAAGGGTAAGTGAACGGAAAGTGTCCAACTCGCAGGAAAATCCATGCCTTTATTCTGGCTGGAAAGGATTTATAACGAATTTTTATCGGGCTTACTTATGTTTGTGAAGTCGAGTACCTGCTACCCCTGCAGGGTTAATTACCACTGTCAGGATTAGCAAGAGGCTTGAGATCAGAGCCGGCAGGTAATTTGATACCTGCTCGCTGAGTTCAAAGTTTACGAGAACGAGGTCAATCCAATCAGGCAAGAAAACGACGATGACCGTGCCGATAAATGCGCCGGTAATACTGCGAATTCCACCAAGGACTGCGGCTGTCAAAAGCAAGAGCGAGAGCGAGACTGGATAGACGCTCGGACCAACTAATCCACGAAGTCCGTAGAGTGCACCTGATAGCCCCGCGAAGGAAGATGAGATGACAAAGACATAGATCTTCTGTCGAGAGAAGTTAACTCCGCTGAGCGAAGTTGCAGTTTCATTATCTCGAATGGATCTCCACATGCGACCAGTGCGTGACTTAAGAATATTTGATGCAAAGAAGAGCGCGATGGCGGCAAAGGGAAGTGCAACATAGAGCTGCCACTGTTCATAGCCAGGCTCACCGAATAGATTGGAGAACCACTGCGGTGGATACCCCACATCTACCGGTAAACCTTCATCGCCTTTGAAGACTGACATAAATCGGTTTGCAATTGTTGGAATTGCTAAGGCAATGACGAGAGTTGTTCCAGCTAAGTAAGGTCCACGCAGACGCGCTGCCGCGATACCTAGCAGGAGACCTGCGATTGCAGATGAGATAACTGAGAGTGGAACTGCCACCCAAAGTGAAAGTTTGTAATTGATCATCAGCAGCGCAGTGGAATAACCACCAACTGCCATGAGAGCGCCTTGTCCCAGTGATAACTGTCCTGAAATTCCAGTAAGCAGAGTTACTGATAGAACTCCGATGAAGAGAATGAGTACCACGGCAAGTTGCCCCTGGTTGTAGGCATCGAATTGAGCACCCACCAGCAGAATTGCGGCAACAAATAGCAGGGTGCGAATAAGGCTGGTACGAGCAATTGATTTTTTATTGTGGTTAGACACGGCGCGCATCCTTTGATCCGAGAATTCCACGAGGTCGAATGATTAAGACAATGAGTAGCACTGCCAAGATAGCGAGGAAGACATCCTCTGGGGTGCTATAAAAAGTCACGAATGAAATAACCATTCCGAGAATGAATCCTCCGAGTACCGCACCTGCCGGGCTATCTAGTCCGCCAACTACCGCGGCGGTGAAGCCCACGATGAGAACGAGGTCAAGTGAGTTTGGAGATAAATTAGAGGTTGGCGTAATGAGTAAGCCAGCAAGTGACGATGCCGCACCAGAAATTGCCCAGCTAATTGTGCGAGTGCGGTTGGTGCGGATTCCACTGAGCTTTGCCACTTCTTGATTGAGTGCGGTTGCCCGCATGGCAAGTCCGATTCCAGTTTTGGTAAAGAAGAGCGTTGTGATGATTAGCGTTACCGTCACAATCGAGACTACAAATAGATCGAAGGAGGTGAAGGGCAGCACATTGCCGGCGACCGTAAATCCTTCTTGTTTTGCAGGTGCTGGAAAACCACGCTCTTCGGCAGCCCAGATAATTCCAGCTAGCGCTTGCAGTACGCCAAGAATTCCAAGCGATGCAATTACTGGGACTGCTGCCCGCATTGATTCGCTACTTAACAGTTCGCTCTGTTTCTTATTTGACAGTGGTCGCATCACCAAAATATCAAGGAGCGCGCCGAGTACCGCGCCAGATATGAGTGCCACAAAGAAAGCAATCCAATAAGAGTTTCCGTTAGTGATGAGAGTCGATGCGATATAGGTACTAAACATCGCCTGACCCATCTGGGCAAAGTTCACGATGCCAGCTCCGCGCCAGACAATGACGAGACCAAGTGCCACAAGAGCAAAGATCGCTCCGCGCGACGTACCTGAAGATAGGGCAGCTAAGAATGTATTCATTTGTTAATACCCCAAGTATGCAGCTCGAAGGGTGGCATCAGCTTTGAGCTCTGATGCTGGGCGATCTGCCACAACTTTTCCAAGTGCGAGAAGAACGCCGTGATCGGCAACGCCAAGTGCGGTGTTGGCATTTTGCTCAACAAGTAGGACTGAAAGTCCAGTTGTTCGACAGAGAGTATTTACAGAATCGATAATTTGTTCAACGACAAGGGGTGCCAGACCGAGCGAAGGTTCATCAAGAAGCAGTAGCTGTGGACGCGATACCAGTGCTCGACTAATGGCCAACATCTGACGTTCTCCGCCCGAGAGTGTGCCCGCCAATTGTTTGCGGCGTTCTTTCAGTCGTGGAAAGAGCGCGTACATCTCATCCATAGCTGCTGTTACATCTGACTTATATTTCTTGCGGCGAAAGAGCGATCCCATCGAGATGTTTTCTTCAACGCTCAACTCTGAAATTACCGCGTGCCCCTCTGGCACGTGCGCGATTCCCAATCGAACAATCTCTTCCGGGCGCTTACCTAGAATTGATTGCCCTTTCCAGGTAATTGAGCCAGCAGCAGGGTGCTCAAGTCCTGAAATTGTGCGCAACAGCGTGCTTTTGCCGGCACCATTGGCACCAATCACCGTTGTAATTTTCGATTCTTGCGCTGTCATTGATACGTCATCGAGTGCCACCACGGAACCAAAGCGTGTGACGAGATTTTCAACTTTAAGCATTCTGGCCACCCAACTTTTCACTGCCAGTTTGATTTGAAGTTCCAAGGTATGCCGCAAGCACAGCTGGGTCACGCTTTACCGTGTCAAAAGTGCCACTTGAAATTACTTTGCCGAAGTTCAGAACATAGACTTGATCGGAGATAGCGCCGATAAAGTCCACATGATGTTCAACAATAATGATTGCGCAACGTTCTTTAAGTTGCTTGAGAAGAGCGGCAAATTTATCGATGTCATCTTGGCCAAGTCCCGCAGCAGGTTCATCGAGTAGCAGTAACTGTGGATATGAAACAAGAGAGCGAGCAATTGAGACTCGCTTACTTTCAGGATATGTGAGTTCGCCCGGCATCTTCTCGGCCAGATGTAGCGCCCCCGCCCAGGCAAGTGCATCAGTTGCACGCTGACGGAGTTTGGCTTCAGCCCGCCCCGATGCTCCAATTAAATCTTTAAAAAAGTTTGAGCCACTTGATTGATCTGCGCCCATCATGACATTTTCAATCACCTTAAGACCGCTAAAGAGTCCGACCCCTTGCAGGGTGCGACTGATGCCTAGCTCTGCAAGCTCGTGACTTGCCGGCCATTTCATCTCGCTGCCATGTATCGAAATTTTTCCAGAGGCAGGTGAGACAAGTCCTGAAATGGCGTTAAATACTGTTGTCTTTCCGGCACCGTTAGGACCAATCAAACCCACAATTGTGTTGGGTGCGATATCAATGAATACGTCATCAAGTGCGGTCAGACCACCAAATTTAACAGTCAGATTGGAAATCGAAAGAGCTGCGCCTGCAGTCATGCCAACCTCACCTTCGACCTCGTTAAATCTTTTTCGTTTCCGCTAGTACACATGGGGCGCGTAGATTCTAGGCACACGCGGACCAATTCGCGTCACTATCTCGTAATTAATTGACTGTGAAGCCGCTCCCCAGTCATCGGCGGTGTATTCACCGTGTGAGCCATTACCGAAAACCGTCACCCAATCCCCTGATCTGGCCTTGGAGTCAGCGCCTAGATCTACAACAAATTGATCCATTGATACTCGCCCGATAATCGGTGCGCGCTTTCCGTTAACCCAGATGCCGGCGGCGTGCGCAATACGCGGAATGCCATCGGCATATCCCATCGCGACGACTCCCAATTTAGTATCCGAACTGGTGCTCTGTGTTGCACCGTATCCAACCGGTGTATTCGCTGCAACATCTTTTACTAAATACAGGGCGGCCCGTAGTTGCATGGCAGGACGCAACCCCAATGACTTAGACGCACCGAGGGTTGTTACATCGGGTGAAAGCCCATACATGGCGATACCTGCGCGCACCATGTCAAAAGCGGCAGCGCTATTTTTAAGAGTCGCAGCTGAGTTGGACAGGTGTTTAATGATGTTGGCATGCCCAAGTGAATTTAAGCGCGCAACTGCCTCGTTAAATCGTGCAAGTTGGTCACTGTTCTGTTTCTCATCTGGTTCATCTGCCCGTGCGAAATGAGAGAAAATTCCAACTACATCTACAGCACTTAGATGCTCTGCAGTTAGTTGATTCCATTCACTAAGGAATCCACCGCGGCTCATGCCGGTATCAACTTCAAGATGTACGCGAGCTTTCTTAGAACCAGATATCGCTGAAATTTCTTGCAGCGCTGCAAGTGACGCGACAGCGATTTCAATATCTAAATCAATAGCTTGTGCGAAATCTGAACCGGGCTGCACCAGCCAAGCGAGTATGGGTGCGGTGATTCCTGCCTCGCGCAACGTCACCGCTTCTTCCAGGAGTGCGACGCCAAGATATGTAGCACCCGCTGAGAGCGCTGCTTTAGCAACTGGAATCAGTCCATGACCGTAGGCATCTGCTTTAACAACCGCCAAGAGATTGGTTCCTGAGCGTTGCTTAAGTAACTCAACGTTGTGCTTAATTGCGCTGAGATCAACTAGTGCTTCTGCTCTCATCGCTCAATCACCACCATCGCCGATGCCATTCCAGCATCGTGTGAAAGTGAAAGGTGCACGGTGGCACCGTCAATGAGTTCTGCAATCGCTCCTCGGAAGAGAAAATCTGGTTTGCCGTTCTCATGGTTAATGACTTCGGCATCGTGCCACTGCAATCCATGTGTTGGGCTCAGCGCTTTATAGAGCGCCTCTTTGGCGGCGAAACGGGCAGCAAGAGAAGCTACCGGTTTGGTCCGTTCAGATTCGGTAAATAGTTTTTCAGCTAAATGCGGGGTGCGCTCAAGAGATTCTTTAAATCGCGCGATGTCAACAACGTCGACGCCAATCCCATCAATCATGACAATGAGTCTATTAGTGGTTAGTGAAGTTGGCTATCGGATGGAAAGAATCTATCGATTGCGATGATGAGAACCAGCAATGCGCCACCCAAGAGCAATCCGCCAAACAAGTCTGAGAACCAGTGGGTGTTGCGAATCAAGGAGACAACACAAACGGTAAGTGCAAGTACGCCAACGCCAGCACTAGCGAGTCTGCCTTTATAGCGATTGACATGGGCGTATCTATAAATCAAATAAGCAACAACACCCCAAATGAGAATGGCATTAGATGCATGGCCACTGGGATAGGACATGCCACCAGCGTGTAGAACATCGAAACCATCTCGTGGTTTTGTGCGACCAAGTCCATATTTAAATCCGCCCACAACTACATTCAGGGCCACGAATGCGAGCACGCCAAGATTAAGTGGACGCCACGTCTTAAATCTTCGAGATATATAGGTGGCAACTATCAGCAATGAGATTCCTGAAACTCCACGAAGTCCCAGATCATCGAGTCGACGCACTACAAAATGAGTGAGACCAGTAAGACGTGGGTGGTTGAGATCGTTAAACCACTTATCAATATCGACGATAAAACCGCTAGTGAGTACTTGAAATGTAATAAAGAGATATCCAGCAAATAGACCAGCCGACCACTTTAAGGCGCGACGCATCTGTCGCTGGCGTTGGTCAAGGACTGTTGGCATTTTTATTCCACTGTTACTGATTTAGCGAGGTTTCTTGGTTGATCGACATCCGTACCACGCGCAACCGCAATTTCATAGGCAAAGACTTGCAATGGAACAGTTGCTAGTACCGGCTGAAAAAGTGAAGATGTTACGGGAATGCGAATAATGTGTTCGGCGCCAATAACTTCGGCACCTTCAGGGGCGATGACAACCACACGTGCGCCACGAGCTTTTACTTCTTGGATATTGCTCAACATCTTCTCGTCAAGACCATGCTCGTCAGCGGGAGGAAGAATTGCAATCACGGCAGTTCCTTCTTCGATGAGTGCGATGGGGCCATGCTTGAGTTCGCCGCCTGCAAATCCTTCAGCGTGAATATATGCAAGTTCCTTGAGTTTAAGAGCGCCTTCCAATGCCACCGGATATTCGATTCCGCGCCCCAAGAAGAGAACCGTGTTGTTCTTTACAAATTTACGAGTCAGTTCACGTAAAGGTTCAATCGTTTCCAAAATTTGTTCAACTTTACCTGGGAGCTCAAGCATCTCGTTATATAAAGAGCGAACCTCGGTATCACTTAACTTGCCCCGCACTTGTGCAAGCTTGAGACCAATGAGGTAGATAGCAACGATCTGTGTCAGAAATGCCTTTGTTGATGCGACCGCAATTTCGGGTCCTGCATGCGTATAGAGAACCGCATCTGATTCGCGTGGAATCGTTGATGAGTTCGTATTACAGACAGCCAAAACTCGAGCGCCGGCAGCCTTGGCGTGACGAACTGCCATAAGTAAATCCATGGTTTCACCCGATTGCGAAATTGCAATTACGAGTGAATCTTTATCAATGATGGGATCGCGGTAACGATATTCAGAGGCAATCTCGACATCTACCGGAATCTTTGCCCACTTTTCAATTGCATACTTTGCAACCATTCCTGCGTGATAGGCGGTACCACAAGCAATAACGGAGATTCGCTTAATGCCTCTGATTTCTTCATCGCTCATATGAAGTTCGTCGAGCTGAATTTGATTGTTATCACTGAGTCTGCCAATGAGCGTGTCGGCGATAGCTTTAGGTTGATCAAAAATTTCTTTCAACATGAAATGGGCAAAGCCGCCCTTTTGCGCTGCCGCCGCATCCCAGGTAATTTCATATTCCCGTAGCGCGACGTTGCGTCCTTCCAGATCGCAGATTGTGATTCCTTCTGGGTTAATTGTGACAACTTCATCCTGTCCAAGTTCAACTGCGCGCTTTGTGTAATCGATAAATGCCGCAACATCGGATGCTAAGAAATTTTCACCATCACCCAGGCCAGCAACCAATGGAGAATTACGGCGCACACCGACAATTGTTTTTGGTGCATCGGCGTGAATTGCAAGGAGCGTGAATGAGCCACGAAGTCGCTTTACCGCTGCACGCATAGCAGCTGTGAGATCGCCACCATGTTCTTTGCGAAGGTCAGAAAGTAAGTGCGCCACAGATTCAGTATCTGTCTCGGATGAGAAGGCATGACCTCGAGCTTCGAGTTCTTTGCGAAGTTCAGAGTAATTCTCAATGATTCCATTATGGATAACAGCCAACTTGCCTTCGTTATCTAAATGAGGATGTGCATTTCGATCGGTAGGTCCACCATGTGTTGCCCAGCGAGTGTGTCCAATTCCTGAATGCACAGTAGGTAAATTGGCAGGAAGGGCTGCTTCAAGATTGGCGAGTTTGCCAGCGCGTTTTTCAACGAAGAGAGAATTATTTGTACCTAGCGCGATTCCAGCGGAGTCATAACCGCGATATTCGAGTCGACGTAGTCCTTCGACAATTGGGGTAAATGCAGATTGTGGTCCGGTGTAACCCACGATTCCGCACACGAATTAGTTCCCCAGTTCTGCTTTCACAACCGCTGCAAGCGATGTTGCGATTTCTTGCGCAAGGTTATCACTCGAGGCTTCAACCATCACTCTGACGAGCGGTTCGGTACCGGAAGCGCGTAGTAACACGCGGCCATCATCGCCAAGAGTTGATTCAGCAGATGCCACCGCCGCCGCAATCACAGTTGATTCTTCCAACTTTTCTTTCCTTACATTCGAGACATTGATGAGCACTTGTGGGAATCGTTGCATCTGTGAAGCAAGCTCTGCCAGCGACTTCCCGCTACGAACAACTTCTTGTCCCAATTGGAGCGCGGTAAGAATTCCATCGCCGGTATTGGCAAACTCGCGCATAATTAAGTGACCGGATTGTTCACCACCGAGCGAGAAATCACCCTCGATCATCTTTTCAAGAACATAACGATCACCAACTGCAGTACTGATGACTTTAATTCCAGCTGCTTTCATAGCGTGCATAAAACCTAAGTTGCTCATCACGGTTCCGACAATTGTCTCTGACTTGAGCGCACCACGGTTTTTAAATCCCATTGCGAGAATTGTCATAATGACATCGCCATCAACTACATTGCCTTGGCCATCGACTGCCAAACAGCGATCTGCATCGCCATCGTGTGCGATGCCAAAGTCAGCGCCTTCCCTTTTGACGGCAGCCTGTAAATCTTCTAGGTGAGTCGATCCGCAGTTCTCATTGATATTCCAGCCATCTGGAGAGTGGTGAATTGCAACCACAGTTGCACCAGCTTCTTTATATGCAATCGGTGCCACGACTGATGCTGCTCCGTTGGCACAGTCGACCACAATTTTTAGCCCTTTAAGTGGTGTAGTGACCGAAGCAGCTAAGTGGCTGAGGTAGCGAGCCATCGCTGTTTCATCAAAGGTAATTCGTCCTACGTCACGACCCGTTGGACGTGTCCAAGGTTCGCCCATACGTTTTTCAATTGCCGCTTCAATGGAATCATCGAGCTTTCCGCCGCCGCGTGAAAAAAGTTTGATTCCATTATCTGGCATCGGATTATGCGATGCCGAAATCATTACTCCAAGATCTGCACCTGACTCGCCAACAAGATAAGCAATGGCAGGAGTAGGTAATACACCGACTCGATAAACATCGATACCCGCACTTGCCAGGCCTGCAGCTACTGCAGCTTCTAGAAATTCTCCTGAGGCACGTGAATCTTGGCCCACTATTGCACGGGGACGCTTGCCTTTGTTACCCAAATCTGTAGATAGAGATTGGGATTCAACGAGAATATGAGCTGCAGCTACTGCAACATCGACAGCTATTTCAGCGGTAAGTGTTTCACTGTTGGCTAAACCACGAATCCCGTCTGTTCCAAAGAGAGCCATAAAACTCCTTTGCAACAAACGGGATATCGAGAATAAAAAGAATTAACGCTTTGAGTACTGTGAACGCTTACGCGCCTTCTTCAGGCCGTACTTCTTACGTTCGATAACGCGAGCATCGCGCTTGAGGAAGCCAGCCTTTTTAAGTGCTGGACGATTTGCCTCTGTATCAATTTCATTAAGTGAACGTGCAACGCCAAGACGAAGTGCACCAGCTTGACCTGAAACTCCACCACCATTGATGCGAGCAAATACATCGTAGAGACCTTCTGCACCAACTGTGCGGAATGGTTCTGAAACGAGTTGCTGGTGAACTTTATTTGGGAAATAAGCTTCGAGAGTCTTGCCGTTAACAACCCAGCGACCTGTACCAGGAACTAGGCGAACACGAGCAATTGCTTCCTTGCGGCGACCTGTGCCAGCACCTGGTGCTGTGATTGCCTTGCGGTTAGTTGCAGCTGCTGGAGTTGAAGAAGAGTAAGAAGTAAGTGACTCAGTCTCGTCGATCACGTTGAAAGTTGTATCTGACATGTTTATTTACTTATCCCTTACTTCGCTACTTGAGAAACTTGAGTGAATACATATGGAACTGGTGACTGTGCTGCATGTGGATGCTCTGGACCTGCATAGACCTTGAGCTTTGATGCAACCTGCGCACCTAAGCGATTCTTTGGGAGCATTCCCTTGATTGCTTTTTCAACAGCGCGTGTTGGGTGCTTCTCAATGAGCTCGCCGTACACGGTAGATGTAAGACCACCTGGGAAACCAGAGTGGTGGTGTGCAAACTTTGTTAGGGCCTTGTTGCCAGAAAGTGCGATCTTTTCGGCATTGATGATGATGACGAAGTCGCCCATATCCATGTGCGGTGCGAATGTTGCTTTGTGCTTTCCGCGAAGAAGAACGGCTGCATGTGTTGCAAGACGACCGAGCACAACATCCTGTGCATCAATTACGTGCCACTTACGGTCGGCGTCGCCTGCCTTGGGGCTATATGTACGCATGCTTTATTACCTTCTTCTTTTCTTTATCTTGGGGACTACCTTCGGCACCTAATCTGGCGCAGGGGATGAACTTTACCCGCCCCGGTGTGCCTAGGCCAAATCGGCCTTTGAGCGTAAAAACTGCTCTATTCACGCTTGGAGACAGTGATTTTTGCCCGCTCTAGAAGCTGATCATTACTCGGGTAATCAACCTGGTACAGGGTCAATCCACGGGCTGGAAAAACCAAGGAATCTGAGACTCGCTCCTTATTGGCCAGCAGCTGCGAGATCCAAGCCGGGTCTTGTCGGCCATCTGCCACGCAGACTACGGCGCCGACAAGATTGCGCACCATTGAGTAACAGAAGGCATCAGCGACGACATCTGCAACGAGCAAGCCCTCATCGCTGCGGTGCCACTCGTATTTTTCTAAAGTCCTAATTGTGGTTCCACCGACTTTGAATTTACAGAATGCCGCAAAATCATGGTGACCTAAAAGCAATCTACTCGCTTCATTCATGCGATCGGCTTCCAAGGGGCGATACCACGAAGCCACATCTTGGCGAGAAAGTGGTGCGATCACTTCATTATTATCGAGAATTTTATATGTGTAGTGGCGACGTAGCGCAGAGAATCGAGCATGAAAGCCCTGAGGTGCATCGGTGATTTTCATGATTCGAACATCATCATCAAGAATTCGGTTGAGCTTATAACGCAGATCTAGATATGTTAATTCGCGCTCGAACATCGCATCGGGCACATCAACGTGAATTACTTGTCCCGTTGCGTGAACTCCGGCATCTGTACGTCCTGCGACGATGGATGCAATATCGGTTTGTGAGATTCGAGAGATCGCTTCTTCAACAAGATCTTGCAGCGTTCTGTGTCCTGGTTGAGTGGCCCAGCCAAAGAAATGTGTGCCGTCATATGCAATATCTAGCCGTAAACGACGAAACCCACTCTCAGGGAAGAGAGTGGGCTGCGCCATGGTAAAGGTAAGTTTTTTTACTTATCTGTTACGAGTTCGATCACTGCCATAGGAGCGTTATCGCCCTTACGTGGACCAATCTTTGTAATGCGTGTGTATCCACCTTCACGGTTAGCAAAAGTTGGAGCGATTACTGTGAAGAGTGTATGAACAACGCTCTTGTTAGCAATGCGCGCCATTACTTCGCGACGAGCAGAGAGGTCACCCTTCTTACCGAAGGTAATCAACTTCTCAGCAAGTGGACGAAGACGCTTCGCCTTTGCTTCGGTAGTTGTGATCTTTCCATGCTCGAACAACTGCTCGGCAAGAGTACGAAGAATCAAGCGCTCGTGTGATGGGCCTGAACCCAGACGTGGGCCTTTAGTTGGCTTTGGCATTGTTTTCTCCTTTATGCCTGATCTGCGTCAGCGAAGTCTTCATCTGACACGTTGTAGTTCTGGTGTTGTGAAGGATCAAATCCTGCTGGGCTGTCCTTAAGTGACATTCCCATTGATACAAGCTTTGCCTTAATCTCATCGATTGACTTTGATCCGAAGTTACGGATATCAAGTAGGTCAGCCTCTGAACGGTTGATGAGTTCACCAACTGTGTGAATGCCTTCGCGCTTCAAGCAGTTGTATGAACGTACTGTGAGATCGAGATCTTCGATTGGAAGAGCAAGATCAGCAGCAAGAGCGGCATCCATAACAGATGGCCCCATCTCGATACCTTCAGCATCAAGATTAAGCTCACGAGCAAGTCCGAAGAGCTCAACAAGTGTCTTTCCAGCTGATGCAACAGCATCGCGTGGCTTCATTGATGGCTTTGTCTCAACATCTACAACGAGACGGTCGAAGTCTGTGCGCTGTTCAACGCGAGTAGCTTCTACCTTGTAAGTCACCTTTAGAACTGGCGAATAAATTGAGTCAACAGGAATGCGACCAATTTCAGCCCCTGCCTGCTTGTTCTGAACTGCAGTCACGTAACCGCGACCGCGCTCGACTGTAAGCTCGATTTCAAGGTTTGCCTTGCCGTTAAGTGTTGCGATGTGAAGCTCAGGGTTGTGAACTTCTACTCCACTTGGAACAGCGATATCAGCACCTGTAACAGCGCCAGTACCTGACTTACGGATGTAAATTACTGAAGGTTCATCGTTATCACTTGAAAGAACAAGGTTCTTGATGTTCAAGACGATATCTGTGAGATCTTCCTTTACACCCTCAAGAGTTGTGAACTCGTGGAGAGCTCCAGCAACGCGGATGCTTGTCACTGCTGCACCTGGAATAGATGAAAGCAGAGTACGGCGCATTGAGTTGCCGAGTGTGTAGCCGAAACCTGGCTCGAGCGGTTCGATGATGAAACGTGAGCGGTTCTCGGAAATTACTTCTTCGCTAAGCGTTGGGCGTTGTGCAATTAGCACTTGTGCTCCTCTTTCTTCTCGTGGAAATCCTCTATTTGATTTCCTCTAGGGGGTCGAAAAAATTACTTGCTGTAGAGCTCAACGATGAGCTGTTCTTGAACCTGGGTATCGATTACTGATCGAGCAGGTACGCCGTGAATGATGATGCGCATTTGTGATGCAACAACTTCCATCCAGGCTGGAACAGACTTCTCACCAAACTCTGCGCTTGCGACGATAAATGGTGTGAGGTCGTGTGACTTTGGAAGAACATCGATGATGTCCATTGGAGATACACGATATGAAGGAATGTTTACCTTCTTGCCATTTACGATGAAGTGACCGTGGCGAACCAACTGGCGCGCCATGTCACGTGACTTTGCAAATCCTGCGCGGAATACAACGTTATCGAGACGAGTCTCAAGAAGGATAAGAAGGTTTTCACCAGTCTTGCCCTGCTTGCGGTTCGCTTCTTCGTAGTAACCACGGAACTGCTTTTCGAGAACACCATAAATACGTGCGCACTTCTGCTTTTCGCGCATCTGCAATAGGTATTCAGATTCCTTTGAACGGCCGCGGCCGTGCTGTCCTGGTGGATAAGGACGTGATTCGATCGGACACTTCGGTCCATCGCACTTTGAGCCCTTAAGGAAGAGCTTTACTTTTTCGCGACGGCAACGCTTGCAGTCTGCTCCGGTATAACGAGCCATTTATTCTCTTCCTTCCTTAAACTCGACGTGGTT
>JAIXTW010000009.1 GCA_027483765.1 Streptomycetaceae bacterium | reverse complement strand
TCTTACGACGCTTTGGAGCTGCCTTCTTTGCAGCTGCCTTCTTACGACGCTTTGGAGCAGCCTTCTTAGCTGCTGCCTTCTTACGACGCTTTGGAGCTGCCTTCTTAGCAGCTGCCTTCTTGCGGCGCTTTGGAGCAGCCTTCTTAGCAGCTGCCTTCTTACGACGCTTTGGTGCTGCTGCCTTTACGGCAGCCTTCTTACGACGCTTCTTTGGAGCTGCTGGTGCAGCTGCCTTCTTGCGACGCTTTGGAGCAGTTTTCTTTGCTGCAGCCATGTGTTTATCTCCTAATCGGAAGGGTTCGGATCCGTCACCCAAACCTGTTTCGTGGATAAGTGTGACGGAATTTAAAGAGAAATACCACTACATAGTGAGAAATATTTCAGTGCGTGTCGCAAATTATTTTTTATTTATTTTTATGCATCCGCGCAATTTCGGTAGTGAATTTTTTGTCGAAAGTTAAGAAATTCGAATCAGATTTAGCAATTTTCCGGATTTTTTCAATTTTCGCCTTTTTCAACGGCGAAATTATCGAAATGAGGTCGGAATTTCCGGATTTTTGGGAGAAAAATTGCCGAAAATCCGATCACAACCGGCGAAATTCCCCCACTCGACGCTTTTTTAGTGGAAGGTCTGGGTTTCGGTAGGAAAAGTACCGGTACGAACATCGGCGGCGAATTCTTGCGTTGCCGCCAATAAATCGGCCCGCATATTTCGATATGCCTTAGCAAGTTTCGGCGGCTTGGCGGTAAAGCCAGCCATATCAGTCCAGACCAAAACTTGGGCATCGCACTGCGCCCCGGCGCCAATTCCGATTGTGGGAATAGCAAGGGCGGCGCTAATGCGCGCAGCTAATTCAGCCGGCACTAGTTCTAGGACAAGTGCAAAGGCGCCAGCTTTTTCTAGCGCGAGCGCCGCTGCCAAAACAGCATCGCCATCATCGCGGCCCTGAACTTTGTAGCCACCCAATTGATGAAGTGATTGCGGGGTAAGGCCTAGATGGCCCATTACTGGAATTCCGGAAGCGGTAAGTTTTTCAATCGTTGCAATATGTGCACCCTCTAACTTCACCGCCATCGCACCTGCCTCTTTAAAGAATCGAGTAGCAGTGGCCAGGGCTTGTTCCGGAGATGATTCATAGGATCCAAAAGGAAGGTCGGCCACCACCATCGCACGCGATGATCCACGCACTACGGCCCGGGTTAATGGAATGAGGTCATCGACAGTAACCGGGATGGTGTTCTCTTCGCCCAAGAAATTATTGCCGGCGCTATCACCGACGAGGAGTACCGGAATGCCGGCTTCATCAAAGATAGCTGCCGTCATCTGTTCATAGCTGGTGAGCATCGGCCATTTTTCACCGCGCTCTTTTGCAGCTCGCAGGTCAAGGATTGTTACGCGGCGATGGGAGGCGCCACCGTAGAGGGTTGTACTCATTATTTCTCCTGCCTCGAAGCCACTTGGCGTGGTCCCCGGGTCAAAATCAATGGTACCCCTGATACGCAACAGGGCGATAATCTTGAACAATGAAGTTGCGACTAGCACTTGCGCAGATAAACCCAACGGTCGGAGACCTTGCGGGTAACACAGCCCTGGTCCTAAAAGTGGCGGCAGATGCACAATCAGCTGGTGCCGCTATCGTGATTTTTCCGGAGATGGTACTGACCGGTTATCCGGTAGAAGATCTAGCACTTCGCCCATCTTTCCAAGCTGCAAGCAAGAGCGCCTTGGAAAATTTAGCTCGGCAATTAAGTCCTGAGATCGTGAGCATTGTCGGCTATCTCGATAACGTTGATGGCAAGCCACAGAATATGGTGGCGGTCATTTCCGGCGGTGAAGTCAAAGCTCGCTATGCCAAGTGCCATCTGCCGAATTACGGAGTCTTCGATGAGTACCGAAATTTCGTGGCCGGAGATCGGACTCTGATTGTTCGCATCCATGGTGTCGATGTCGGAATCGCAATCTGTGAAGACCTCTGGATTGATGGGGGAATCACCGCCCAACTAGCCGCACGGAATCCGGGTCTGGTTATCGTGCCCAATGGTTCACCGTATGAACGCGCTAAAGATGATGTGCGCCTTGCCCTTGTCACTCGTCGCGCTCGCGAAGCCGGCGCCCCACTTGCCTATGTCAATATGACCGGCGGCCAAGATGATTTAGTTTTCGATGGCGATAGCATCGTTGTGAACGCCGATGGCGCACTGATTGCCCGCGCCCCACAATTTCACGATGGCATGATGCTGGTAGATATTGATGTGGCAACGCAAACAGCTAAGCCCGATGTGGTGATTTCCGAAAGCCCGGTAGCGATAGCCAATCCACTTATTCCTGGCGTTGCGCAACGCCTGGGCGATGAGGAAGAGATCTGGAACGCCATCGTTGTGGGCCTACGTGATTATGTTGGCAAAAATGGATTTAAATCCGTGCTCGTGGGCCTCTCTGGCGGAATCGATTCGGCGGTGGTTGCTGCCTTGGCGATCGATGCCCTTGGCCCTGAATTCGTACATGGCGTTGCGATGCCAAGTAAATACTCCTCTGAGCATTCCATTGCAGATGCCCAAACTATGGCTAGCGCTACCGGCCTCGGTTTTCGAATCATTGAAATTCAAAAGATGGTCGATGCCTTTAAGGGCCAAGTCGAACTCACTGGTCTCGCTGAGGAAAACTTGCAGGCACGTGTTCGTGGCACAACCTTGATGGGTCTTTCAAATCAATACGGCCATTTGGTATTAGCAACCGGAAATAAATCAGAGCTCGCCTGCGGGTACTCCACACTTTATGGTGATGCAGTCGGCGGGTATGCGCCCATTAAAGATATTTATAAGACCGATGTCTGGGCACTTGCCCGCTGGCGTAATCGAGTTGCCATCGAAGCTGGCGAAGTTGCCCCGATTCCAGAGAACTCCATTACCAAAGAGCCTTCTGCGGAGTTACGCCCTGATCAGAAAGATTCCGATTCGCTACCTGAGTACGAACTGTTAGATCGCGTACTCAAGGCATATGTGGATGAGGATTTGGGCCACGATGCGCTGATTGCAGCGGGCTTTGATAAAGAGTTAGTTGTGCGAGTTATTGGGATGGTCGATAAGGCTGAATATAAGCGCCGCCAATATCCGCCGGGAACTAAGGTCTCTAAGCGGGCGTTTGGTAAAGATCGGCGACTTCCAATGACTTCAAGCTGGCGGGAAGTCTAAAGATAATGACCAGTAAATGGCGGGAAATCTGATTTTGTAACATGGGCGTAACCTGACTTTGGCACTATGTGGCCATGTCCCCAGATTCAATAAATCCGCATGGCGAGCAGAGCATGAGTAAGCAGCAAGAGTTCGTGCTGCGCACCGTGGAAGAGCGCGATATCCGTTTCATCCGTTTATGGTTTACCGACATTCTCGGAACGTTGAAATCTGTGGCAATTGCTCCGGCAGAACTTGAAAATGCATTTGAAGAAGGAATCGGTTTCGACGGTTCTGCCATTGAAGGATTCGCTCGTCAATCAGAGTCGGATATGTTGGCAAAGCCCGACCCAGCAACTTTTACAATCTTGCCATGGCGCGCAGAAGCGCAAGGCGCCGCCCGCATGTTCTGCGATATCACTCTGCCAAATGGTCAGGCATCTCCAGCTGATCCGCGCAATGTTCTGCGCCGCACATTAGATAAAGCTTCCAAGATGGGTTACACCTGTTACACCCATCCAGAAATTGAATTCTTCCTCTTTACATCTCAACCCGAAAAAGGCGTAGCACCTGTTCCAGTTGATCAAGGTGGGTACTTCGATCACACACCTGCAGTTGTGGGCCACGATTTCCGCCGCCAGGCAATTACTCTGTTAGAGGCGATGGGCGTCTCAGTTGAATTTAGCCATCATGAGGGCGCTCCCGGACAACAAGAAATTGATCTGCGCGATGCCGATGCGTTAAGTACCGCCGATAACATCATGACTTTCCGTCATGTCATTAAAGAGGTGGCGCTGAACCAAGGATTCTTTGCCTCCTTCATGCCAAAGCCATTTACCGAATATCCAGGTTCTGGAATGCACACTCACGTCTCGCTCTTTGATGGCGAAAAGAATGCTTTCTATGATGAGAATGCCGAGCTAAATCTCTCTCCGGTAGGCCGCCAATTTATTGCAGGAATTTTGAAGCATGCCGCTGAGATTACGGCAGTCACCAATCAATGGGTTAACTCTTATAAGCGACTTCAGGGTGGGGGAGAAGCTCCTTCAATTGTTAACTGGGGCCACAATGATCGCGGCGCACTTGTGCGAATCCCGATGTATAAACCAAATAAAGAGAACTCCACTCGAATCGAATTCCGCTCACCGGATTCAGCATGTAATCCATACCTGGCATATGCAGTGATGCTGGCTGCTGGCCTGAAGGGCATTGAGAAGAAGTATGTACTTGAGCCGTCGACTGATACTCAATTGCTGCCATCGAATTTAGAGGAAGCAATCATGGTGATGGAGAAGAGCGAATTGGTTCGCGAGACTCTGGGCGAACATGTCTTTGAATACTTCTTGCGTAATAAGCGTGCTGAGTGGCAGGACTATCGCCGCCAGGTCAGTGCCTACGAGCTAGATCGTTATTTACCTGTCCTGTAATTCTACGGACTTCTTGGAACTAACGCGGGGCGTTAGTTAGATTGACTCGTCCGCCAGCGGTCCACAGGACACCATCGTGACGTTCGCTCTTATTTCTAACCTTCCACCCATTGACGAAAAACTCATCAGGAAGCTTTGGATCGACTTTCATAACTCGCATAATTGCAAATCCCTGATGGATGAGAATTTGTGCGACCAATCGCCTTAATACCGGAATTCGTGCGATGTAGTTGAAGTACCAAGTGTTCACGCTACGCGGAGTTTCGAACCGGTAATCGTCAGGACTCATCGTAAATAGGTAATTACGCATGGCCGAATCACTTAGCACTTTAATTTCTCCATCCTTTCAGTTTGACCAGTTGAGCCGTCAGAAAGTTTATGTGTTGAACGTAAAGCATACTGAATACGTGGCTGTCCTGGCTTCCAAAGGCATTTAAAGGAGAGATTAACTGACACGCGCCCTACACCTTTCTTACTGCGAGTAATCATAGATTCAGCGCCGGCGTACGTTCGCGTAAGAGTTGAAGTAACAGTTACTCCTTTTCCTGGGCAATAGGTGTAAGCCTGCGCGTTGACCGTGCCAGGGACATGACTCGACAAGTGAGGAAAATCTGAGCGCCCGTAACACACTCCCAAGAAATTTATTCTTTGTGAAAGTTTATTTGGAATGACTTTTTCTGGATCGATGGTCACTGGTGGATCTGCGAGTGCTGTCCCTTGAAGCAGGAATAGCGGCAAGATTGCCAATACAAAAAGGATTCTACGCATCAATTAAGGCCCCTAAAGTTTGAGAACATGTTCAAGAATCACGCAGTGGGCGCGTAATAGAAATAAGGAAATCCCCTGCTTGCCGCAATCGATTGCTGCGGGGTACGCTTTACCCACTATGAAGCTCCGCGGACTCCTCCTTATCCGCCGTAGCGAGGCCTAAAGACCGGTCTCCTCGCTGCGGAGTTTGGTGTTGCCGGTAAATCCTTCGGATACCAAACAAATAGGAGTTAAGTGAAATGAATTTTCCAAAGCAGAAGCCTTCCAAGATGCCGGTGCATCGTTATGCACCCTTTATTCCAGTTGAATTAGAAGACCGCACCTGGCCAAGCAAGAAGATGACGACCGCACCTAAGTGGTGCTCAGTGGATCTTCGCGATGGCAACCAGGCGTTGATTGACCCGATGGACACTCCTCGCAAGCTTGCGATGTTTAAGTTACTTGTTGCCATGGGTTACAAAGAGATTGAAGTCGGATTCCCATCTGCCTCCCAAACAGATTTCGACTTTGTCCGAAAGATTATTGATGAAGGCTTGATTCCAGATGATGTAATCATTCAGGTGCTTACTCAAGCCCGCGAACCGCTTATCCGTCGCACCTATGAGGCGATTGCCGGTGCCAAGCAAGCGATTGTGCACTTGTATAACTCGACCTCAACTTTGCAGCGTCGCGTGGTCTTTGGTCTAGATAAAGATGGCATCAAAAAGATTGCAACCGATGGCGCCCAGCTCTGTTTAGATCTCATGGCTACCGTGCCTGAGACCAAGATTTCCTTTGAGTACTCACCGGAGTCCTACACCGGTACTGAACTCGAATTTGCCGTTGAAGTCTGTAACGCAGTCAACGATGTCTGGAAGCCAACACCGCAGTGGAAGACAATTCTGAACTTGCCGGCAACTGTCGAAATGGCAACGCCGAATGTCTATGCCGATTCCATCGAATGGATGTGTCGCAACCTCAATAATCGCGATAGCGTCATAGTTTCACTTCACCCACATAACGATCGTGGAACAGGTGTTGCTGCTGCCGAACTCGGTTACTTAGCAGGGGCAGATCGCATTGAAGGAACGCTCTTTGGAAACGGTGAGCGCACCGGAAATGTTTGTCTTGTCACCCTTGGCATGAACTTGGTTTCACACGGAATTGATCCTCATATTGATTTCAGCGATATCGATGAGATCCGTCGCACCGTTGAATACGGAAATCAACTACGTGTTCCAGAGCGCCATCCATACGGTGGCGACCTAGTCTTTACTGCATTCTCTGGTTCACACCAAGATGCAATTAAGAAAGGCTTCGAGCACTTAGAGCGCGATGCTAAGGCTGCTGGCAAAGAAGTAGATGATCACTTCTGGGCTGTGCCTTACCTTCCCATCGATCCTAAAGATGTGGGTCGCACGTATGAAGCCGTTATTCGTGTGAATTCACAATCCGGTAAGGGTGGAGTCGCGTACTTGATGAAGAGTGAGCATCACCTTGATCTTCCCCGTCGCCATCAGATTGAATTCTCAAAGATTGTTCAGGTAAAGACTGATGACGAAGGCGGCGAAATTACGGCTGAGCAGCTATGGAACATCTTTGAAGATGAATACCTTCCAACTGATTCTGCTCCATGGGGACGTTTCCGCCTCAAGGGAATGTCACAGAACTCCGTCATGGGTGAAGATGTGCAACTCACTATCAAGATTACAGATCGCGGTGAACCGGTAGAGCTATCGGGAACTGGCAACGGTCCAATTGCAGCATTTTGTAACATCATGCAGAACCATGGCGTTGATGTGCGCGTGCTTGATTTCCATGAGCATGCGCTTTCTTCCGGTGGAGATGCAACAGCTGCGGCATATCTTGAGTGCGAAATTGAAGGTCAGGTCTTCTGGGGCGTTGGAATCGACCCGAATACAACGACTGCCTCACTTAAGGCCGTCGTGTCTGCAATCAATCGCGCTATTCGCTAACTAACGTACGCAGTATGTCTGCGCCGCAATCGAAGCTCTACCGCGATGAGGCAATCATTTTACGTACGCAGAAGCTAGGCGAAGCAGATCGCATCATTACGCTGCTGACGAAAGAGCACGGTCGTGTTCGCGGTGTGGCAAAAGGCGTGCGTCGCACCATGTCTAAATTTGGCGCCCGCCTTGAACCGGGCAGCCATGTTGATATTCAGATGCATGCCGGCAAGACCTTCGACACCATCACTCAAGTTGAAGCAATTATGAATTATGGTGAAGCGCTCACGAATGATTACCAGCGTTGGACAATCGCACACGCCATTCTGGAAACTGCCGAACGCTTTACCCAGCAAGAAGAAGAGCCAGCACCGCAAGAATTTCAACTAGTAGTGGGCGGCATGGCAGCCCTTGCTGAAAATAGATACGACTCATCACTTATTCTTGATGCATTTCTGTTGCGCTCTTTATCAATTGGTGGCTACGAACCATCGATGACTTCATGCTCACGATGTGAAAAACCCGGACCACATAAGTACTTCTCACTTGTTGGTGGCGGATCTGTCTGCATGGATTGCAGACCATCTGCATCAGCTACTGCATCAGCCGAAGCGCTAAATCTCATGCAGGCGCTGTTGGTGGGCGACTGGGATACTGCCGAAAAAAGTGAACCCCGACATCGCCGAGAGGCTAGTGGTTTGGTAACTGCATACCTACAATGGCACCTTGAACGTGGACTTCGAAGTTTGCCGATGGTTGAAAGGGCTTAACTAGATATACATGAGTAAGAAGATTGATATTCCCCAACACATCGCAATCGTGATGGATGGAAATGGTCGCTGGGCAAAAGAGCGCGGTTTGCCAAGAACTGCCGGACATCAAGCTGGTGAAAAAGTTCTCTTTGATTTAGTCGAAGCAGCAATTGGTTTTGGCGTGAAAGAGATCAGCGCATATGCATTCTCTACCGAAAATTGGAAACGTAGCCCGGAAGAAGTGAAGTTCTTGATGGGCTATAGCCGCGAAATGTTACGCAGTCGTCGCGATAGCTTGAATGAAATGGGAGTAAAGATTCAATGGCTTGGCCGCCCGCAACGCCTATGGAAGTCGGTAATTTCAGAGCTGGAAGAAGCCGAAGAGTTAACGAAGAAGAATAAGAAGTTGACCCTCAATATGTGCGTAAATTACGGGGGCCGGGCCGAAATTGTTGATGCCGCCACCGAACTTGCGCGCGATGTAAAGCGTGGAAAAGTTAAGGCTGATTCAATTACCGAGAAGACCATTGAGAAGTATCTGTACTCACCAAAGATGCGCGATGTCGATATGTTCTTGCGTTCTTCTGGCGAGCAGCGCACCAGCAACTTCCTGCCATGGCAATCTTCTTATGCCGAGATGGTTTTTATGGATGTCTTGTGGCCTGATATGACGCCAGCGTTGCTATGGAAAGCGATTGAAGAGTATTCAGATAGAGATCGCAGATTTGGAAAAGCGTAGCGGTTCCAACAGGTAACTAGCGGAAAAGATTAGAAGGTAGCTACAAGGCCCCACATAATGATCACACCGCCGATAGTGGCAAAGAATGTCCAACGTGAAGAGTGACGCGAATGAGCTTCAGGCAAGATATGTGATGTTGCAAGGTAGATAACGAATCCGGTGAAGAGCGCCAAGTAAAGTGCCAGCATGGAATCGTTGAGCACCAGATAAGTGCCCACGCTTGCGCCACCGATACGAGCGATCGCATCAACGCCAAGGAGGTAGTAACTTCGTTTAGTCCAATGGCCACTCTTCACCAAAAGCGAGACGGTGTTGAGGCCATCGCTAAATGCGTGCACTAAGACTGCAACAAATACTGCGAAGCCAAGTGAGTTGCTCACCTTGAACGCAACACCAAGGCCTACGCCATCAAGGAAGACGTGACCACCCATAGCGAGTGCTCCAAGTGAGCCAGTGATGTTCCGGTGTTCGTGGTCATGGCCGTAATCTGATTCAGCCGGTTCGTGACCACCAAAAATTCCTTCAATAATGTGAAGTGATAAGAAGCCAATGAGAATTGCGACGGAGACGGTGCGAACCCCGCCAATCGCGTCGGTATTCATCTCAAAGACTTCGGGCAACAAATCAAATCCGACCAGCCCAAGAAGAAGTCCAGCCGATAAACCAAGTACTAGATGGAAACGGTCGGATGACTTAAGAGCGACATATCCGCCAAAAGTGGTTGCAAGCACTGTGATTGCCGCAAAGACGATGGCCATGTTCATGAGCCCAAGGATACCGGCATTACTCTTATCGCATGATCGCCATTGCCCGCTTTGAAGTGCAGCTAGCCGAAAGTGCCGCCTTTGAAATAGATATCCGCACCGCCTATGAGGCCTTGGCATCATGTGCGGGCTTTATCGATGGTGAATACGGCCAGAATTTAGATGAGACGCATTTATGGGCGCTGGTAACTCGATGGGAAAATGTTGGTTCATACCGTCGTGCACTCAGTGCGATGCGTACAAAACTTGAAGCGATTCCGCTATTAGCACGTGCAATTGATGAACCAGGGGCGTACGGGTTAAACTAGGTCCACGATTGCAACGCCCGTTGTTATTCGCCGACAGCCAGCCGGTCTAGCTCTATTTCACCGGCTAATTAAAATTAGCCGGATGAGGATCGAGTAATGGCGGTAGACCGTTTAGAAAATATTGTTTCGCTATCAAAGCGTCGTGGATTTGTATTTCCCTCATCAGAAATTTATGGCGGACTTCGCGCCTCTTGGGATTACGGCCCACTCGGAGTTGAAGTAAAGAACAACGTTAAGCGCCAGTGGTGGAAGTCGATGGTCATGGGCCGCGAAGATGTGGTCGGTCTCGATTCTTCAGTAATCCTTGCCCGCGAAGTCTGGGAGGCATCCGGACACGTTGCCACATTTAGCGATCCGCTCACAGAGTGCACCGCCTGCCATAAGCGTTATCGCGCAGATCATTTAGAAGAGCAGTACGAAGCGAAACATAAGAAGAAGCTCGACTCACTTGCCGATATGAACTGTCCTGCCTGCGGCAACAAGGGGCAATTCACAACACCTAAGCAATTTTCGGGACTACTCAAGACTTTCCTCGGACCAGTAGAAGATGAATCAGGGCTTGCATATTTGCGCCCGGAGACTGCGCAAGGAATCTTTATTAACTTTGATAACGTGATGACAACCTCACGCAAGAAGCCACCATTTGGTATTGGCCAAATCGGTAAATCTTTCCGTAATGAAATCACTCCAGGAAACTTCATCTTCCGTACTCGTGAATTCGAGCAGATGGAGATGGAATTCTTCGTGGTCCCTGGTACTGATGAAGAGTGGCATAAGTATTGGATTGAGACTCGTCTTGATTGGTATAAGGATTTGGGAATCAATCCAGAACGTCTTCGCCTATTTGAGCATCCAAAAGAGAAGCTCTCGCACTACTCAAAGGGCACAACCGATATCGAATATAAATTTGAATTTAATGGAACTGAGTGGGGCGAGCTAGAAGGTATTGCAAACCGCACAGATTTCGACTTGAAGGCGCACTCTGCTGCATCTGGAAAAGATTTGTCGTACTTCGATCAAGAGAAGAATGAGCGCTGGACACCGTATGTCATCGAGCCTGCTGCAGGTGTGGATCGTTGCGCGCTGACATTTATGATGGATGCTTTCACCGAAGATGAGGCGCCAAATGCCAAGGGCGAGATGGAAAAACGAGCCGTGATGAAATTTGATCATCGTATTGCTCCAGTAAAGGCTGCCGTACTGCCACTTTCTCGTAACGCTGATCTATCTCCAAAAGCACGCGATTTAGCTGCTGAATTGCGGAAGAACTGGAATATCGATTTCGATGATTCAGGTGCCATTGGTCGCCGCTATCGCCGTCAAGATGAAATTGGAACTCCGTACTGCATCACCATCGACTTCGAAACTTTGGAAGATCAAGCGGTAACTATTCGCGATCGCGACACTATGGGGCAAGAGCGAATTGCACTCAATCAAGTTCAAGCATGGTTAGCACCACGTCTACTCGGCTGCTAGCGCCGCTTCAACTCCCTCTCAAAGATGGAGTTCATTTACTTGATCCTCCAGTAGTACTCGCTCCCATGGCGGGAATCACCAATGCTCCATTTCGCATGCTCTGCCGCGAACAAGGTGCGGGTTTATTCGTCTCAGAGATGGTGACTGCGCGCGCATTATTAGAGCGCATTCCAGAAACACTGCGCATGATTGAACCCGGCGCGGGCGAATGGCCACGTTCGGTGCAGCTCTATAGCGTTGATCCGCATCATATGGCCGAAGCTGTAAAGATGATTGGCCGTGAAAATTTAGCTGATCACATTGATATGAACTTTGGTTGCCCAGTTCCAAAGGTAACTCGTAAGGGTGGGGGAGCAGCACTTCCATTTAAGCGCAATCTATTCCGCGAAATTGTGAAAGCTGCGGTTGAAGGCGCGAAGCCATATGGAATTCCAGTAACAGTAAAGATGCGTATCGGAATCGATTCAGATCACCACACATATTTAGAGGCGGCCAAATCTGCCGCCGATCTTGGCGTTGCCTGGGTTGCCTTACACGCGCGCACTGCGCAGCAGATGTATGAAGGAAAATCCGATTGGTCTGCCATTGCTCAACTTGTTGAACATTTGAAGCCGACTGGTGTTCCGGTATTAGGAAATGGCGATATCTGGTCTGGTGCCGACGGTATAGAAATGGTGCGCCAAAGCGGTTGTGCAGGTGTGGTTGTAGGTCGAGGATGTTTGGGTCGGCCATGGCTTTTTGCAGATTTAGTTGCGGCATTTAACGGTGAAAGTAATCGGGTATTGCCGACTCTGCACGAAGTTCGCGAAGTGATGTATCGCCACGGTGAACTCATTGTCGAATACTTTGAATCCGAAGATCGCGGCTGCCGCGACCTTCGTAAACATATGGCGTGGTACCTCAAGGGATTTCGGGTTCACTCAGAGTTACGACGTCAATTTGGAATGGTGGGCTCACTCAATGAACTGCGCTCATTGCTCGATCAATTAGATGATCAGCCATATCCAGTTGAAATCGGTAATAAACCACGTGGTCGCACAAGCAGTGGGCGCCCTCCTACCTTGCCTGATGGTTGGCTCAATGACCCTGATGAAATGATTCACCTCGACGCCGAAGATATGTTCTCTGGTGGGTAATGTTTAAGTTAATTCGTAGAGTCATCTCATTAATTTTGGCAGTCATCGTCATCATTCCCACCTATGCTCTCTTTGTAACATGGAATTCGGCGAAGAATCCAACGACTGCGACAACCGCTGATGTCATAGTTGTTCCTGGGGCGGCGCAACTTAATGGAGCGCCAGGTGATGTCCTACTTGCACGTCTGATTGAAGCGAAGAAAGTTTTGGCCGCTGGATACGCACCTCTGATCATTACAGTTGGGGCAGGAGCACCGGGAGATCGCACAACGGAGGCAGCGGCCGGAAAGTATTGGCTGACTCGTAACGGAGTTGCAAAGAACAAAGTTATTTCAATTCCAGTTGGTCGAGATACATTTTCCCAGACGCAGGCTTATATAAAAGAGATGAAAATTCGTAAGTTATCCAACGCCATCATTGCAACGGATGCATATCACTGTCAGCGCACAATCACGATGGCGCAAGATATGGAAGCAGTTGCTACATGTGCACCTGCAACGACAGGGCCTAATACCTTTGAAAAATCACGCTATCGCTACTTAATAAGAGAAGCTGGTGCATATCTGGCTTACATCACCTTAGGTAGGCGCGGGATACATCTGAGCGATCACCTCACTAACGGCGGACTTGTAAGGTATGTATATGACTCACGTGCCTAACGCATATAGCGCAGCAGACCAAGAGCGTTTTCTTGATGAACCTGCCAAGCGTGCCGGTCGCACCGAATTTATGCGCGATCGCGCCCGAGTTATTCACTCTGCCGCGCTCCGTCGTTTAGCTGCGAAGACTCAGGTTGCAGTGCCTTGGGAGAATGATTTTCAGCGCACTCGTTTATCTCACTCACTTGAGTGCGCACAGATTGGTAGCGAACTTGGAGAATCACTAGGCGCCGATCCGGATCTTCTGGAAACGGCATGTTTGTCACACGATATGGGCCACCCACCATTTGGTCACAATGGGGAAGAAGCACTTGCCGCAGCTGCACAGTCATGCGGCGGCTTTGAAGGAAATGCCCAGAGCTTTCGATTACTCACACGCATTGAAGCCAAGACTGTTTCACCATCCGGAAAAAGTCTTGGACTTAATCTCACTCGTGCATCACTTGATGCCGCGACAAAGTATCCATGGGCCAGCGCAACTAATCCACGTAAGTTTGGTGTCTATGACGATGACACTGAAATCTTTACCTGGATGCGTCAGGGTGCACCCGACGGACGTAAATGCATCGAAGCTCAGATCATGGACTGGTCAGATGATTGCGCATATTCAGTGCATGATTTAGAAGATGCAATCTTCGCCGGTCAAGTACACGTTAAGAATTTTGATAATGATTTCGACACTTTGTATCAAGAGATGACTGAAAACTACGGCAGCGATGCCTCCAAGGCGGAAGCTGCGGCAGCACTGAGCAGATTGCAACAACTGAGCTGTTGGCCCAATAGTTTTGATGGAACACATCGTTCACTTGCTCGGCTAAAGGATTCAACCTCGCAGCTGATTGGTCGCTTTGTGCTTGCGGCAGAGATTGAAACTCGAAAAGTTCACGGTCCTGGACCGCTCACGCGTTACAGCGCCGATCTCGAGATTCCCCGGGAATCTAAGATCGAAGTCGATTTTCTGAAAGCGATTGCCGGGCACTATTTAATTAGCGCCGCTGCTTCACAAGAACGCTATGCCAAGCAACAAATTATTATTCATGATTTGGTGCAGATGCTCTTTGATGCTGCCCCAGCAGAACTCGATCCAATCTTTAGCGAGGATTGGAAGCAGGCCACAAATGATTCAGAGCGACTTCGTATCGTCATTGACCAAATTGCCAGCCTGACCGACCCCGGCGCTTATGCGCTCCATGCTCATCTTTCGCAAGCTTCAGCTAAGCGTAGATAAGGTAGGAACATGAGCGGGCGCATTAAGGCAGATGACATTGTCTACGTCCGCGAGCATGCCCAAATCGATGAAGTTGTATCGGCGGCAGGTGTTGCGTTAAAAAACGCTGGTGGCGGACAGAAGAAGGGTCTCTGTCCTTTCCACGATGAAAAGTCACCTTCTTTCCACGTCACACCCTCGAAGAATTACTACCACTGCTTTGGTTGTGGAGCTGGCGGTGATGTCATCGATTTCATGATGAAGACTGAACATTTAAGTTTTACCGAGACAATTGAACGATTGGCATCACAGATTGGATACACACTGCGCTATGAAGAAGGTGGACCAACGCAACCAACTTCCCAACGTTCGCGTTTATATGCAGCACATGTGGCAGCGGCAAAGTTCTATCAAGATCTCATCAATACTTCACCTGATGCAGCGCATGCCCGCGACCTTCTGACTAAACGAGGATTCGATAAGGCGGCCTGTGATTTATTTGGAGTGGGATATGCGCCCAACAGTTGGGATTCACTGACCAAGCATCTGCGGGCAGCCGGGTACACCATTGAAGAGTTAGAAGAAGCTGGGCTTTCTAAGATGGGCGAGCGTGGACCTATCGATAAGTTTAGAAATCGCATCATGTGGCCAATCAAAGACATCTCGGGGGATATCGTCGGCTTTGGCGCACGAAAGTTAGCCAGCGATGAAGAGGACCAAGGCCCTAAGTACCTCAATACTTCCGAGACTCCTATCTATAAGAAATCACAAGTCCTTTATGGGCTTGATATGGCGAAGAAAGATATTGCCAAGAGTCGCCAAGTAGTAGTTGTTGAGGGCTATACAGATGTGATGGCATGTCATTTAGCTGGAATTACAACCGCTGTTGCCACCTGCGGAACCGCGTTTGGTGATGATCACATTCGTATTATTCGAAGATTACTCATGGATGCCGATACTTTCCGCGGTGAAGTTATCTTCACTTTCGATGGTGATGCAGCTGGCCAGAAAGCAGCTATGAAAGCATTTGGCGATGATCAGAAGTTTGTAACGCAAACGTTCGTCGCAGTGGAACCTGATGGACTCGATCCTTGCGACTTGCGCCAACATAAGGGCGATCTAGCGCTACGTGATTTGATTGCCAAGCGAGTACCGCTCTTTGAATTCGCGATTCGGACCGAGCTAAAGAAACATGACCTCAATACCGCTGAAGGTCGCGTTAATGCGCTCAACACTGCCGCCCCACTAGTGGCAGCAATTCGAGATAAATCACTGAGACCTGAATATATAAAATCGCTCTCTGGCTGGTTAGGCACTGAGACCGAAGTTGTTACCGCCGCCGTGAATTCGGCACTGAAGAAAGTAAGTGCACCTCAGGTACAAAGCGAGGCACCCACTACAGATTCTGCTTGGCGACCAAATCCAACCGAACCAACGCTGATGTTGGAGCGAGAAGTATTGAAAGCAAAGTTACAAATGTCGGGGCTAGTTCTGGGTTGGAGCACCATTGAAGATGAAGCGTTTACTCACCCTGCCTACCGCGAACTTCGCCGTGTGATTGATTCATTTGGCACTGAACCACTAGCACTTGAAAAAGTTGATGATGAACGTATGAAGCAGTTATTTACCGAACTCTCGGTTGAGCCAGTACGCACAGATGGTGCGGTGTCAGAGAAATATGTCTCCAGCATTGTTGCCAGATTGCGTGAAGTTCTTGTCAGTCGAAAGATTGCAGATCTGAAATCAAGCCTGCAACGCCTTAACCCAGTAGAAAATCAGGAGCAGTACAACGCCGCTTTTGCAGAGTTGGTCGCCCTAGAAACCCAGAAACGTGGGCTGCACGAACTCTCCATTAGTTCGCTCTAAAGCGGCAATTTTGGCGCAGCCTTACCCCCTGCGGTAGAGTCAGCACTCATTCCCTGATAGCTCAACGGCAGAGCAGTCGACTGTTAATCGACAGGTTCTTGGTTCGAATCCAAGTCAGGGAGCCACACGTCATACTCCCGTAATGTGATCGCAGGAAAATCACAGAAAGCTATGGAAGCATCCCGTCCATGAAGAACATCAAAGTTATTGCAGCTTTTGTTGCTGGCGCCGCTATCGCTGGCTCTGTCGCAACTGCCTCAACAAGTCCCACGAGCGTTGTCAAAGCGTGTGCTGATAAACGAACCCAGGCGATATACCTTTCATCAAACGGTACCTGTCCTTCAACTCGCACACTTGTCGAACTTGGCGGCAGCGCTATGAATACCAAAGCGATTGCTTCCCTTGTGACCCCATCTGTCGTCTCCATTAGCGTTACCGCTGCAGCAGGTTCTGGCACAGGTTCAGGATCTATCTATAAGACCGACTCTTCATTGAGTTACATCATCACCAATAATCACGTGATTTCTACTGCAGCAACTTCGGGCACAATCAAAATTGAACTCACAAATGGCGATCAGATTCCGGCAACAATCGTGGGACGCGATCCTGGATATGACTTAGCGGTTCTTAAAGTCAATAAAGGAAATCTTCCGGTGATAGCCCTAGGTGACTCTTCTAAAATTAGCGTTGGTGACCCAGTTCTAGCTGTAGGTTCTCCGCTTGGACTCGCTAGTACGGTCACAAGTGGAATCGTCTCTGCGCTTAACCGTCCAGTTACTACTGGGACAGCAGATGCCCAGTCTTATGTAAATGCAATTCAAACGGATGCGGCAATTAATCCTGGAAATTCAGGTGGCGCGCTTGTCGATGCGGCCGGACGACTTGTTGGTGTTAACTCTGCCATTGCAACAATTTCATCAGGGGGCGCAAGCGGCAATATCGGACTTGGATTCTCAATCCCTATCAATGAGGCAAAACGCGTCATCGATGAAATTATTGCAACTGGAAAATCAACGCGTCCGGTTCTGGGAGTCTCATTTGATTCCACCTATACAGGTGTTGGCGCAAAGATTTTTTCACTCAGCGCTGGCGGTGGAGCAGAGAAAGCTGGAATCCCAGATAAATCAATTGTTCGCAGTATTGATGGTGTGAAAGTTGCTAACTCGGAAGCGGCGATTGTTCGCATTCGTTCTTACGCCCCAGGAACCACCATCACAGTTGTTGTCGACCTTCCAACGGGTGGGAGCAAGAGCTTTAAGGTGACTTTAGGATCAACGCCTTCGCTCTAGATATTTTTGATCTGGGTAATGTTCGATCTGGATAACGCCTTATGCAAAGAAGCGCGCGCTTGCTCCTTGGCTAGGTAGCGATGTAAAAAAGCGAGGCTTCTTAAAACCAGCCTCAGTAAATGCATCTGTTATTGCAGTGCGAGTTTTCTCTAGGTCACGTGCCTGAATAAGAGCGATTGCGCTTCCGCCAAAACCTCCGCCAATCATGCGCGCACCGAGCGCTCCTTCATTAAGCGCTGTTTGCACTGCACAATTTAACTCCGGGCACGAGACGGTGTAATCATCACGTAGCGAATCATGCGAACTGCTAATCAGCTCGCCCAGCTTTTTAAAGTCAGATACTTCTAAGGCCTCGACAGCATCATGTACTCGTGTAATTTCGGAGACCGAATGCCTTGCGCGCTTGTACTCCTCGGGGGTTAAATCGTTGCGAGCATTGTCGAGTGCTTCCAGGGAAAGCTCACGCATCGATCGCACCGCAAGTTTCTCGGTAGCTGATTCGACAGAACCTCGACGTTCGGCATATCCACCATCGACAAGTGCATGATGCACCTGAGTGTCAATGACGAGCAGTTCCAAACCACGTTCGGCAACGTTAAATGGAATCTGTTGAGTAGATAAGGTTCGACAATCAAGGAGCAGCGCTGACCCAGCATGAGCCATAAGCGAGACCGACTGGTCCATGATTCCGCATGGCATTCCAACATATTCATTTTCAGCTCTTTGCGTTGCACGCGCCAGTTCTTCCAGTGAAATATTGAGGTCTAACAATAAATTGAGCGCTACCGCCACCGAACACTCCAGTGCAGCAGATGATGAAAGCCCGGCACCGACAGGTACGGATCCATCGATAAGAATGTCGAGTCCAGATTTAACGTTGAGTGACCAAATGACACCTAGTACATATTTTTCCCAGCCACCGGCGCTGCCCGGCTTTACATCTGCGATATCTATCGTGAAGAGATGGTCTTTACGTTGATTTGATGCGATTCGCACCTGGCTATCGCTACGTCCTGCAATTGCTGCATGTGTGCGATCTGCAATTGCATAGGGGAGAACAAACCCATCACTGAAATCAATATGTTCACCAATGAGATTAACTCGCCCAGGCGCCTCAGAAATTACCTGAGGCTTACAGCCGTAGAGCGATTCAAAAGTATTGGAGAGTGAGCCCATCTTCCTAAAGCTTCACATCTTTAAGTTGTTGCGCAGATTGCTCTGGTTTCATATCCATTATGAATGCACCCATGGCAGATTCAGAGCCAGCTAAGTACTTAAGTTTGCCTGGTGCTCTGCGAACACTTGTGATCTGCCAATGCAGTCTGAGCAGATCGCGACCTTCTCGCACCGGAGCTTGATGCCAGGCGGCGATGTAGGCCATATCGATACCAAATACTCCATCGAGGCGTTGCATCACTTCAATCGCAATTGGTGGGAAAGAATCACAGGCAGCCGGAGCTAACTCTGCAAGATCAGCAACCGGTTTCAGGGGTGCAACGTGGATTTCAAATGGATAACGTGAGGCATAGGGGGTGTAAGCAACCCAATGTTCATTTTTTGCAATGATGCGAACACCATCACGAAGCTCACGAGCCACTACATCATCAAAGAGAACTCGGCCGGTCTTAGTGTGATGTGCTTGGGCAACTGCCAGCATCTTGATTACTCGCGCCGGTAGATATGAGTATGCATAAATCTGACCATGTGGATGGGCCAAAGTAACGCCAATTTCTTCACCACGATTTTCAAAGGGCGCGATATGTTCGATAAATCGTTCTTGTGATAATTCGCGAGTGCGATCACGCCACGCTTCTAGCAAGGTACGCACTCTTTGCGGTGAGAGAGATTTAAATGAACCGCCGTGGTCAGCGGTGAAACAAATTACTTCACACTTTCCGGCAGCCACACCCTCATCAGTATCTGAACCCACCATATCTGGGAGTGCAAAATCTCCATCTGGTGGGCGAAGAGATGGTGAACGATTATCAAAGACAACAACTTCGAAATCAGCCTCAGGAATTTCAGTATGTAATTCACCTGTAGTTGGGCAGAGCGGGCAGAGTTCCTTTGGCGGCAGAAAGACTCGACCTTGTCGATGAGCTGCCATAACGACCCATTCATTTACCAGCGGATCTAGTCGAAGTTCGCCGATGCCTGGTTGCGCTTCGGCGGGGCGATGATCTGCAACGGAGCGAGTTTGTCCAGCTGTGTCGTAATATCGAATTGTTCGGCCATCATTCATAGTGCGACTTGTGCGCACAACGCCGGCAGATAATTCGAGAATCTCATCCATAGTGCGCCAACCTTATCGTGGAGATCTTAATTCTTAATCTGATTTCGACAACTATCTGTCTTTGGCTTCTCCACTGGTCTCGGCGCCGGCGTAGCAGTAGTTGTGCTTTCGCCTTGAACAATTGTGAGATCAACCGGTGCGTATGCAGCAGAGTGGGTGCCAGAGGCATCTTTGAAGCTTACTTTTCCAGACCAGGTTCCAGCGGGAAGACCGCTCAAGGTAAGTTTGAAGGAACCATTATTCTCACGTACAACTTTTTGTTCCACGACAGGCTTCTCTGTATGCGCTGAAGTGAATTGAAACTTTACCGCGCCAGTGACAACCGGGGTGTCATCAGGACGCTTAACCTCAAGTGCAATAAATGCATTCTTATCATGTGTGTAAGCTTTCACCGAGGTAATTGTGATTTTTGATTTTTCCCCACGCGGCATTGGATTTATCGTCTTAGGAACCCATTCACCTTTTCGTAAGCTATCAAATTCGAGATGATCTCCGCTAAAAACATTGAGATCTAATCTGGACCCAGGGACTCCGTACTTTGGTGCGATGCCACATGATGAGTATTGCCAAAGAGTCCAGTTCGCAGCGCACTCTGCCGACGTCCAGGAGTGCACAAAACATCCGCCTGGCTTCACATTAGGTTTTGATTCAGGAAGAGCGGGATCAATTGCATAGTGGGCAATCCACAATGGATACTGCAAAAGTTCTTCATCTCTTATCAGTGAATTCTCAAGAAAATGAGGAGATGAGTAGATCAACGGGGTGCGACCGGTTTCTTCCCGTAGTGTTTTTAAAAAAACCTTGCTCCAGAGTGTGGCGTGCTCGCGTGACGCGCTCTTCAGACAGGTTCCGTTTGAGCTCCACTGAATGCAATTTACTTCGAGATCGAGTGCGTACGGTAAATCCATATCGTTGTAAGCGCCAAGGGTGGCAAGTCTGCCGATTACTTTCTGTGCTTGCGCTTTCGCATCCCGCTCAATGGCTACTTGAGAAGTTGTATTTGGCAAGAGCGCAAAGTGGTAGAAACCAGTGTGAATTCCGGCAGCTTGTGCGCCCTTTCGGTCTTGCTTCACATATTTAAGTGCGATGCGATCTGATTCTTCACGCGTATCGGATGCCTTAATCATCACGAAATCCATTCCGGCGCTACGCATCTTTTTAAAGTTAATTGCTTTGCCATTGGGATGCTGCCACCTGCTGACATCTGCGCCATGAATCTTTCCAGCAGGGCCAGCTGCGATTAGATCTGCGGCAACCGAAGGATTTGCGTGGAGCAGAAACGATAGAAATGAAAGTGAAAAAAGAACTGTGAAAAACTTCTTCATTTCTCTACAACCACGACCGTCTCTCCAAAAATATCAAAGAACGCACTCTGTAAAACTGAGCGATGTCGCATGCGCGCTTCCTGGTAATCGTGGCCAGTGGCTAACTTGTTGCTATCGCTAAAATCGAGCGTCAAACGGCCGTTGTCGAAAGACTCGAGCCGTGCGTCAAAGTAGGCGATCCAGATAACTCGATCCTGGCTTTCAACAAGATCTAGAACCTCATTCCAGCGCGCTCGAATCTTTGTCAGGGTAAGCGCGGAAGACATGCCTCGACTTTACCGCAAATCAAATGCTGACTGCCGAATTAATGTCTTGGTGCGCCGAGCCACTTGAAATATTCACCCGCCAGCGCCACACGTAAATTCCGACGGCGATCTGGCGAGATGGAAAGGTGATGAGCGATACGCGCCACAATTTGCTCAACTGATTTTTCAGAGACAAATCGAACCTTGGCAATTTCAGAGTTACTAAGCCCTTGGGCAACTAGGCGCAGCGTCTCGATTTGAATATCTGTCAGATCATTGAGAACTGAGATAAAGGATTCTTTTTGAATTGAGGTGTGTAGATTTATCCAGTTCATCTTTGAACCATCTTGGGCTGATATCAAACTCTGCGCCAGCGCCCCGGTTACTACAGATAAATCAGAGATACTTCGCTTCAAAATTATCTTTGTACCTGCGGGAATATTTCGCTCGAGTAGACCAAAAAGTCGTAAGTCAGGACATGACGTCGTGATTACGATTCCTACGGCTGGGTTAACATTTCGCATCTTCTGTAATAAGCCGATTGCGGCTTCGCCCGAGAATTGAAGATCGATTAAAACCGCTTCTGGGGCGAGCGAAAGAAATAAGTTTTCCGCGATAAATTTATTTGGTGCTTCGCCAACAACATTAACGCTATGGAGCCGAAGCGATGCGGCCATTGTGGCGAGTTCGAAGGAATCGTCATTGACGAGTAAGACTCGTGCGGTCGACCCCTGTTTTGTGAACATACGTAATGATAGGACGCAGCGGTGCAAATGTAACGGGGGGCCATCCCTATCGAACTAGGCGATTATTTTGCGTATGGCTTCATTAATCATGGGCGGGATGCTTGAGGCAGAAATTGGCGCTCCACGTGAAGCCAAGAGCGCTGCCTGATTGTGAATGTAGGCACCGGTAGCGGCCACATCAGCGAGTCGTTCAGTTGAATTAAGAATCTCAATGTAATTAGTTGCCACAAGGGCCCCAATGATTCCGGCAAGTACATCTCCACTTCCGGCAGTTGCTAAGAATGGTGTGGCCTTTGGCAGTGTGATGACTCGCTTGCCTTGAGCAACAACAGTTTTAGAACCTTTAAGTAAGACAGTTACGTTGAGAAGTTCTGAGCTTTTCTGAGCCCATGTAATCGGATCAGCCTCAATAAGTTCAGAGCTCACAATAAGTCCACGACTGGCGAGCAATCGCGAAAGTTCTCCAGCATGCGGTGTAATCAGAGTTGGCTGCGTTAACGTGCCAGCTAAGTGCAGTGCGCCAGCGTCGAGCACAGCAGGAACGCTCTGGCGTTTGAGAAGTGAAAACCAGCGGTGTCGAAGAAAGGTTGTGAAGTCGTCATACTTTTTGTGATGAATTCCAGAACCTGCTAACCACGCAGTAACAGGACCGGGTTGCACCACGGCTTCGGGGGATTGATGCAGTACTAGATGAGCTAATCCCGACGAACTATGAAAACGGGCCATGCCAAGACCTGTTGCAAGAGCTGCTGAAGTAGTAAGTACGGCCGCTCCTGGGTACTGCGCAGATCCGGTAATTATTCCTAGGACTCCACGCGAATACTTATGGTCAAGTTCGCTCGGGACGATGATGCAACGAGCGGCATCTCTAGAACTCCACTGCTTTACACCACGGTTAACTGCCATGGATTGAGTCTACGCCTCGAATTTATAACCTAATCCGCGGATTGTTTGGATGAGTTTCGGATTGGCAGGATCATCTTCAATCTTAGAGCGAAGACGCTTGATATGAACATCGAGTGTCTTGGTATCACCGTAGTAATCCCCGCCCCATACGCGATCAATGAGCTGCCCGCGAGTCAATACTCGACCCTCGTTGCGCATCAGAAATTCAAGAAGTTCAAATTCCTTGAGAGGTAAATTGATGAGAATTTCATTAACGGTAACTTGGTGACGTTCGATATCCATACGAATGCGTCCAGCTGCATGAATCGAAGAGCTTGACTCTGATCCAGAATCATCAGGAGTTCCCCGGCGCAAGACTGCTTTGATGCGCGCCACTAATTCTCGAGATGAGTATGGCTTAGTCACATAATCATCGGCGCCGAGTTCTAGTCCCACGACCTTATCGACCTCAGAATCCTTTGCAGTGAGCATGATGATGGGAACTGGCGAAACAGTTCGCACTGCGCGACAGACATCGATTCCAGAAACTTCCGGAATCATCAAATCAAGGAGGATTAAGTCGTAATGGCTTTTTTTAAAGAGCTCGAGTGCAATACGACCATTTTCGGCTACC
The DNA here is from genome assembly GCA_027483765.1 of Streptomycetaceae bacterium. Taxonomy (GTDB): domain Bacteria; phylum Actinomycetota; class Actinomycetes; order Nanopelagicales; family Nanopelagicaceae; genus Planktophila. The sequence goes on along the minus strand of JAIXTW010000009.1, from coordinate 11,646 downwards.
TCAGTTTCAAACCCTTCTTTACCTAGCAGAAAGGAAATCGCCTCCGAGAACGATGATTCATCTTCTACGATAAGTATCTTGGTCATTGTGTAGCGCCTCCGTTAGGTGTGTAAATCGGTAATCGCATTGCAAATGAAGAGCCCACATTTGGTGAGCTCCACACCTTTACTTCTCCGCCATGATTAGTAGCAACGTGCTTAACAATGGAAAGTCCTAGACCAGTGCCACCGGTTTCGCGTGAACGAGCTGGGTCGACTCGGTAGAAACGTTCAAAGATGCGATCTTGGACATCATCTGGAATTCCAATGCCTTGATCGGCCACGATTATTTCGACAATATCTCCGTTAACTGTGCAGGAGACAGATACCTTGGTGTTTTCTGGTGAGTAATTAATGGCGTTTTCCAACAGGTTATGGATTGCCATGACCAATTGTTCGCTATCTCCCAAGACAACAACTTCAGGAATGGCATTTGAGCTCACTGCTATCCCTTTTGCTTCAGATGTGGTCTTCACTGAATCGATTGCTTCATTAACGAGATCTTCCACGTAGTTTTCAGTTGCAACCTGTAGTGGATCAGAATCCTGAAGTCGGGAGAGATTAATAATTTCTTGGACCAAATCTGTAAGTCTCTTCGCTTCGATCTGCATACGTGTTGCAAATTTAACAACCGATTCGGGTTCATCGGCAGCCGATAGAACTGCCTCACTTAGCAGCGACAGCGCACCGATAGGAGTCTTTAGTTCGTGTGAAATATTGGCCACAAAATCTCGACGTACTTCATGAACACGCTCTGCTTCACTTTCATCGCTCAGAAGTACCACGATGTTATCTAAATCTTCCAGGTAGATAGCGCGCACTGTAAGTTCACGCAAACCTTCACCAATCGGTCCGCGGGGAATCTCAATCTTCCCGGTATGCGTCTGATGTGTGCGCCGCACAACGCGAATTAGGGCAATTAATTCAGGGCTGTTTAGTCGACCATCGCGCAGTAAATGAAGAGCCTCGATACCTTCTGTGGCAAATCGAATTACCTCACCCGGGGCGATAAGAAGCGCATCCTGATCTAGCTCCGATAAAACATTGAGAAAAGTCGGAGAAATTTCGTCTACAACGACATCACTTTCATCGCGACGGAACCACATGTGAATAGCCTAACGTCTGGGAGTAGCGGTTTACCGTCCGTTAACCTCTACGCATTGCGAAATTCACCGAGTTGACCTACCTTGGCCCCTATGGCACTCATCCGCTCGGTATTTCAAGAAGAGCTCGACGGGGTCTCTCAATCACTAGTTGACCTCTCCAATATGGTCTCTGAATCAATCCATAAGGCGACGCAGGCACTTATTGAAGCAGACCTAAAAATTGCAGAAGAAGTAATTTCCAATGATGAGAAAATTGATCTCTATCAACACGATTTAGATACCCGCATCATCGACATTATTGCGCGCCAACAACCAGTCGCATCTGATTTGCGAGCACTGGTTACTGCTCTTCGTATGAGCGCAGATCTAGAGCGCATGGGAGACCTTTCACACCACGTGGCAAAAGTTGCCAGACTTCGTCATCCATTAAATGTGCTTCCACCTGAACTCAAGGATCTTGTCAATCACATTGGATCGGTTGCTGAAAATATTTCTCGCAAGATTCCAACAGTGATTGAAACGCGCGATACCGATCTTGCACTTCAGCTGGAAAAAGATGATGATGAAATGGATAAGTTGCATCGTCAACTCATTGGGTCGATGAGCAACAACACCTGGGCACATGGAGTGGAATCAGCTATCGATGTCACGTTACTGGGTCGCTACTACGAGCGATTTGCAGACCATGCAGTCTCAGTCTCCCGCCGTGTCTATTTCTTGGTCACTGGATCTTTCGCTACTCCAAATCGCTAGACTTCGCAGGTGAGATTAGGCGTACTCGATGTTGGTTCCAACACCATACATTTGCAAGTTGTCGATGGTCACTTAGGCGCTCCACCAATTCCGAACTCTTCTCACAAATCAATTATTCGCCTTACCGAGTACCTCGATGAATCAGGTGCTATCACATCACTCGGGATTGAAAAAATTACCGAAGCAATTCTTACCAACTTAAATGCGGCTGCACACCTTGAAATTGATGAACTATTAGCCTTTGCAACGTCTGCTATTCGCGAAGCGGTGAACTCAGATGAAGTTTTGGCCCACGTTAATCGTGAATGCGGAATTGATCTGCAGGTATTAAGTGGTGAAGAAGAAGCTCGATTTACCTTCTTGGCAGCTCGTCGTTGGCTTGGTTGGTCTTCCGGAGATCTATTAGTTTTGGATATCGGCGGAGGATCTCTAGAAATCGCACGTGGCACTGAGGAGAACCCAACATTTAAAACCTCTGTTCAATTGGGTGCCGGCCGACTTACTCGTAAATTCCTAAAAGGCGATCCATTTAGCGCGAAATCACTGAAGAGTTTAGAAGATTATTTGGCCGATGCAATCGCACCGTTGGCGCAATCACTTTCTACCTTTGAGAAAGATATTGCAACCGGAACGAGTAAAACATTTAGAACGTTGGCAAAAGTCGCAACTACAATGTATCCGAAGTTTGGTCCGCATCTGACGCTCAGCGCACTCGATGAGATTGTTCCTAAATTGCAATCTCTTGATATCGAGGGAAGAAAAGCGATGCAATCAATTTCAGCAGAGCGGGCACCCCAGATTGTGGCTGGAGCTATGGTCGCTAAAGAGCTGATGAAGACCCTTAATTTACGCGAGGTTCAGATTTGTCCATGGGCGCTACGTGAAGGCATTGTGTTACATCGTCTCGATTGGATTGAGCGCTAACGCTAAAGATTAGTTAGATTAGTTGGCGATACTTAAGTAATCAACGCCCACGATTTCACCGCGCACTCGGTGAACAATCCAAGCATCGCCTGGTTCAAGTTTGATCAAGTCTTTGTTCTTTAATTTAGTATTGAGAATCCCGCGGAGCATTGATGGGATTACCGGGTTGTGGCTACAGATAAGAATATTCTTCTCATCCTGCTTGAGTGCATTCGCAAAAGAGATTGCTTTTTCAGGATCTAATTCATAGTTCTCTTCATTCAAACTTGGCACCGTGGTTACTGATAAACCACGAGCATGAGCAAGGGGAGTTACCGTCTGGACGCAGCGTGTGTAATCCGAGGTATAGAGCTCGTCAATAGCAAAGGGCTGTAAATGTTTAATAAGTAGCTGTGCTTGATCAAAACCGGTTTCATCGAGTGTGCGAAGTGAATCTTCTTCATCCCAGTCACCGCGTTCGAGCGCCTTGGTATGGCGCAAGATAATCAAAGTGTCGGTGTGAGGGTTTTCGGCTGTAAATGCTTTGATGATTGATTTATCGGAGTCATGAGTTGCTTGTTCAATCGCCTGATTAGCAGGTAACCAAACCATCTGATCAGCCTCTTCGTTGGCGATGAATTCGCTCTGGCTTAGTGCGCAGTGGGCAGCCCAGTACTGCACTCTTTTCTGTTGCCCGGACTCTTCGTATTCAACTGTGCCTAGATGGCGAGTAAATGAGGCACGGATTCCGGTTTCTTCCAGCAGTTCTCGGTAAGCACATTGCAGAGCGGTCTCACCAATTTCAAGCTTGCCTTTCGGCAGCGACCAATCTCCATAACGAGGTCGGTGAATGAGCGCGACCTCAACTAACAAGTCTGCGTTCTCGCGCCAGAGTAGGGCTCCAGCTGCTCTAATCATGAGCGATTGTGTCGATCGACGAAGTGATCCTGGAAGTTAACCAGGTAATTGCCATCGTGATCTTTAATGTTTCGTACCCAGTTATTTTCCTCATTGAGCAACCAAGTTGAGTATTTATCCGAGAATGAATCATCAAGAATTCCTGCAAGCCGCTCTTTATGTTTCTCTGATTCGATGCGAACCAATGATTCCACGCGACGATCGAGATTTCGATGCATCATATCTGCGCTGCCAATAAAATAATCTTCGGCCCCATCATTGCGGAAGTAGTAAATGCGAGAGTGCTCAAGAAATCTTCCGAGTATCGAACGAACTTTAATGTTTTCGCGGCGCGCTTGGGTGTTTCGTTGAATCGAGCAGATTCCGCGCACGACTATTTCAACTTTCACTCCAGCATCTGCGGCTTCATAGAGGTGATCAATAATCTCCTCATCAAGAAGGGAGTTAAGTTTGAATCTAATCCAGGCCGGCTTCCCATCTAGATGATGGCGGGTTTCGCGTTTAATGCGAGCAATGAGTCCTTTACGCAAACTATGTGGAGCTACGAGTAATCGAGAGTATTCGTGTTTAGTGGAATATCCAGAGAGCTCATTAAATAGACGAGAGAGATCTTCACCGAGTACCGGCTCAGCGCTAAGAATTCCAAGATCGTCGTAGAAGCGAGCAGTCTTTGGATGGTAGTTACCTGTACCAACGTGACAGTAACGGCGCAATGTGTCACCTTCTTCGCGTACAACAAGAGATAACTTGGCATGCGTCTTTAATCCCATCAAGCCATAGACAACATGCACACCGACTTCTTCAAGTTTTCTCGCCCAACGCACGTTGGCCATCTCATCAAAGCGGGCACGAATCTCGATGACGGCAAGTACTTGTTTTCCAGCTTCTGCAGCTTCAATAAGTGCCTGCACAATAGGAGAGTCTCCCGAAGTTCTGTACAACGTCTGCTTAATCGCCAATACATGAGGGTCTCTCGCTGCATTTTCCAAGAAGCTTACGACTGAGCTGGTAAATGATTGGTATGGATGATGTAGCAGAATCTCACCTTTACGCAACGCGGAGAAGTAGGAATCACTTGAATCAGGATCAACATCTCTGAGTTCAGGGGCGGTCTCACTTCTAAATGGCTTGTACTTCAGCTCTGGAAAGTCGAGATCTGCAATCTGATTAAGGCTTCGAAGATCAAGTGGTGAGTCATATTTCAATACATCGACGGGTTCGATTTGCAGTTCATCCATCAGTTCGTTGAGAACTTCGGAGTTAATGACCTTATCTACTTCAAGGCGAACCGGAGGCCCAAAGCGACGCCGAGTAAGTTCCTTCTCCATTGTTTCTAAGATGTCATCGGTCTCATCCTCATCGAGGTCGAGATCTTGGTTTCTGGTAACGCGGAAGAAGAAGTGATCTTTGAGTGTGACACCTGGGAAAAGTTCTGAAAGATGCTCAGCAATAAGTTCGTCGATCAGAACAAAACGAATCTTCGACTCATCAGATGTGCGAATGAATCGTGGGAGATTAGAAGGAACTTTTACACGAGCGAAGCTAATATCTTGATCCTCGCTAGATTCGATATTAATTCCTACGTTGAGCGAAAGCCCCGAGATATATGGAAAAGGGTGTGAAGGATCGACTACAAGGGGCGTGAGAACTGGAAAGATTCGCTTGTTGTAATAATCTTTTAGGTGGCTTCGTTCTTCATCAGTGAGCTCGTTAATCTTGCAGAACTCGATGCCATGCGTACGAAGCTCAGGGATAATCACATCTCTAAATCGTTCCGCCTGAATGTTTACTAAATTCTGAGTGCGATGAAGAACAATCTTGAGCAACTCTCGAGGCGTGTATCCAGCGGTGTTGGGAGTTGTCACACCGCGCTCAATTTTTGCTTTCAGTGAGGCAACGCGCACCATAAAAAATTCATCAAGATTCGAAGAGAAGATCGCCATAAAGCGCACACGCTCGAGCAGCGGAATTGTTGGGTCTTCCGTCAGTTCGAGTACGCGGGTATCGAAATCAAGCCAGGTTAACTCCCGGTCTTGGTAATTCGCTACATGTTCTTTCACGGGGTAAGAATGTCCTATTTTGGTAAATTGTAGGTAACTGACTGATGAACGACCCATTTTACAAGTACGCTCCCGGTTATGGAAAAAGTACGCTGGGGATTTATCGGTGCCGGTTATATTGCCAAGAAGGCGCTCTATCCAGCGCTATTGAACTCACATGAAGGCGAAATCTACGCGGTGGGATCACGAGATGAGGCTCGAGGAAAAGAGCTTTCACCAACAGGACTTGTCTATACCGATTACAACGAATTACTTGCCGACCCACAAGTAGAAGCGGTCTATATCTCATTGCCAAATTCGCTCCATATTCAATGGTCGATTGCAGCGATGCGTGCCGGAAAGCATGTGCTCTGCGAAAAACCGGCAGCGATGAATCTTTCACAATTGAAAGAAGCGATTGCTGTTGCAGATGAAACCGGATTAATTTTCATGGAGGCCAGTTGGAATCGTTGGCACCCACGCACAATTCGGTTAAAGGAAATTGTTGATTCAGGTGTTATCGGCGATGTAAAGGAGATACGAAGTGCATTTACCTATAACGGTCTCGATGAAGGAAATATTCGCACAATCTACGAACTCGGTGGTGGTGGACTTTATGACCTTGGTCCATATTCAGTTGCCGCTCCAATTTGGCTGATGGATTACGCGCCGATTAGCAACATAACAACTGATGTGAAATGGCATCCTGGTGGAAGCGATGAAACTCTTCGCGCCACTTTTGATATTGGTGGCGCTCGTGCTGAAACACTTACCTCAATGGATACGCCCGGAACTTTGTACTTTGATGTTGTAGGAACAAAGGGTCGAGTATCACTTCTGGGTAACGATGCATTTGTTTCTTGGAATAAAGAGAGTTCACTTGAATTAGATGTTGCTGGCGAAATTACGGTCGAGAAATTTGCAGCGTGTGATCCTTACCAATTGATGGCTGATTCCATGTCGCGCAGAATCCGTGGTGGGCAAGGTTGGCTGATGCCACATTCAGATTCAATTGCATTTGCCACTGTATTCGATCAAATCTTTGCGGTAATGGGTAGGCCTTAAACAGTCCTAGCTCACCGCAGTAGTGAAGGCGTTACTGAACGACCATTAGCGCGCGCTGATTCTTCGGCCGCCTGCATAATCGCAACAACATCGCGTGATTGTGCGGTAGTAACCTGCATTGGCGTTTTCTTATTTAAGTATTCGACAACGCTTTGATGAAATGAGTAAGGCGTAACTGCTGTATTGGCAATAACTTCTGATGAGCCATCGGCGCGATGAAGAGTCAGGATGGCCGGAAGGTCAGCTGGAGCTGACCCCGCTGCTGGGTCCCAGTTACCGATAATCGCTCCCGTTGTACCTAGAACATAGAACTTTGGTTTACGCGCAGCAGCTAAATCTGAATTGGTAAATGTTGCACGTGCGCCATTTGCGAATGTGATTGCTACATCTGCGTGGTCGGCATTTGTCACGTGTGTCCAGAGCCGCTTCTGGTTCACGCCAGTAACGGAATCAACCTCACCCGGAAGTAGCGCAAGAATCTGATCGATGAAGTGGCTGCCCCAATCAAAGATTGCACCGCCAGATACATCTACCATGGAGTGCCAATATGAGCATGGCTTGGAATACCCACCGACAAAGCTCTCATAAGAAAAGACTTCGCCGATACTTCCTTCATCGATGAGCTTCTTCATCGTCACAAAATCGGCGTCAAAGCGACGGTTCTGATACACAACAAGCAACAAGTTCTTTGCCGCAGCAAGTGCCATCAATTCATCGCACTCTTGCACGTTCAAAGCCATCGGTTTTTCCAGGATTACATTGATACCCCGGTTAAGCGACTCTTTCGCCCAGCGGTAATGACTGTTAGGGGGAGTTGAGATAACAACAAGATCCAGTAACCCGGAATCCAACATCTCGGTGGCATCAGTAAAGGTAGTGACATCGGGAGCCAATACCTGAGCCGCGGTCAATCGCTCTGGGTTTGTATCTGCAACAGCTGTTAGATGTAACCCATCTGTGGCGTTGATTGCACGACTATGTTCATCGCCGATTGCGCCGTATGCAAGTAAACCGACGCGAACCATGCTGGAACTTTCGGACATGTAATCCCCTTTAAATGTTTCGTTAGTGCGCTCTGCGTGAGGCGGGTCGGGCTCGAACCGACGACGACCGAATTATGAGTTCGGGGCTCTAACCAACTGAGCTACCGCCTCGTCGGGGATGAGTTTAAGGAGTACCATCGCATAAGTCCAAGTTAAACGAAACTTAATCCAGGAGTTGGCCATGCGCGTTGGTATCCCAAAAGAAGTAAAAAATAATGAATTTCGCGTCTCAACTACTCCAGCAGGTGTCCACGCCTTAGTTCTGGCAGGCCATGCAGTTTTTGTAGAAAAGTCAGCAGGCGTTGGATCTGCAATTACAGATCAAGAGTATGAAAAAGCTGGCGCCACAATCCTTGAAACAGCCGATGACGTCTGGGCGAAGTCAGAGATGATCATTAAAGTCAAAGAGCCAATCGCCGAGGAATTTCACCGCATGCGCAAGGGTCAGATTCTCTTTACCTATCTTCACTTGGCTGCATCTCGTGAATGCACTGATGCAATTGTTAAATCTGGGATTACTGCTGTTGCCTATGAAACTGTTGAATTAAATCGCACTCTGCCACTGCTTGCTCCCATGTCAGAGGTTGCCGGACGCATGTCAATCCAAGTTGGAGCTGCTGCGTTGCAACGCCCGAACGGCGGTCGCGGTGTTCTACTTGGCGGAGTACCTGGAGTCGCACCTGGCAAAGTAGTGATCCTTGGTGGCGGAAGTGTTGGAGTATCTGCAGCTTCCATGGCCGTTGGGTTACGCGCCGATGTCACGCTACTTGATATCAATTTAAAGCGCCTGGCAGAAATCGATGACATCTTCCATGGCCAGGTAAAGACAATCGCATCTTCTTCGTATGCAATTGAAGAATATGTCACGCAAGCAGACCTCGTCATTGGCGGTGTGCTTATTCCCGGAGCTGCGGCGCCGAAGTTGGTAACTGATGCGATGGTGGCAAAGATGAAGCCGGGTTCTGTGTTGGTCGACGTTGCAATTGATCAAGGTGGCTGCTTTGAAGGATCACACGCGACCACACATACTGAGCCAACATATAAGGTCCATAACTCTCTCTACTACTGCGTGGCAAATATGCCGGGCGCGGTTCCGGCAACATCTACCGCGGCGCTATCGAATGCAACGCTGAAGTACTCACTAGCTCTTGCAAATAAGGGTTGGGAGCGAGCGATGTCTGATGATGGCGCGTTAGCTGCTGGACTCAATGTGCATGAAGGAAAGATTATGTATTCAGCTGTTGCTGCAGCGCACGGCGCCTAACTATTGACGAGATTAGTGACGCTGGAAGCCTTTACGTCCCCAGACTTCCCATAGCCCCATCACGCTCAAGATCAGAGCGAAACCAAAGAGAACATCTTCAGCCGGTGCTGAGAAGAAACGTAACCCCACGATTGCATCAGGGCTGTACATGACGATATTTCTTGAAGTCAGCCACCAATTTGTTAAGAATTGGAAGGGCAAGATGATCGCGTAGGAAGTCCAAAAAGCTGGGCGGGTAAGCATGGAAGTTTTAAAGCCGAAGAGATCAATCATGACGGCTAACGCAAATGCGGTGATTGCGATGTCAGAGTAGTTCATTCGCCGAACTCGTCTTTGCGCCAATGTGGTTTAACAGTGGTAACGCCTTCAATAGTAAAGATTGCCGCCATGGGAATCACCATGAAGAAGATGTACTCCTCAAGCGGGATACTAAAAGGACCATAAATTCCTAAGATTTGTTCGCGGTCAAAGAACCAGTGACCCTGTGCAATTGCATATGCATCCCAGACAAGAAAGAAAATACTGATGGGCAGAACACTGATTGCGACTCGCTTAATGCGGCGCAGAACGCCGGTCTTCAAATAGATTTCCAGCCAGGCTGAGCCACAGAAGGTAAATATGAGCATCGCCATATAAGACCACTGTTTCATGCTCGCATTTTTGCATACCTCGAGCGAAAAATTGCTAATGTGTTCTGTGTGATCGATGTGAAATTACGGCTCTTTAATCGAGTGCGCACCCTCTCTAGCGCCGCTGTAGCCATCGCCACCGTGCTCTCACTCATGTTTTCGCAGTGGCTCGGATCAGAGTCCCTGGGATGGCAGTTAGTTTTGGCAACAATCGCCCTCGGAATCGGAATTCCACATGGAGCGATGGACCACTTGGTGACACTTCCCAAGTCGGCTCCAGTGCGAATGGCGCTCTTTGTCATTATCTATGTGGCAATCGCACTGCTGGCAATATATGCAATCCTGCGATGGAATGTATGGGGATTTATCTTTGTTGTGGTCATGAGCGCCATTCACTTTGGAATTGGCGATGCAGCATTTTTAAGCGAGAAAGATTCACTCGATGGCAGCTCTCGAAGTTCAGCGTGGCTCTACGCCCCGGCTGCCGGTCTACTTCCGGTAGCAATTCCGTTGGTCAATAGCCGCAGCACCGATGCGTTAGAAAAAGTTAACTCCGCTCTGATTAATTGGCACCGCGGATATACGACCGAGATTTTGATTCTGGTAGCAGCGGTTACGGCGCTCTCACTACTTGCATTGTTACAACGCAAACGCTTTAGAGATGCAATCGACATTGCGCTTTTAGCAGCTCTTGCTTCCTTTGCTCCACCCCTTGTGGCATTTGCGGTCTACTTCGGATGTTGGCACGCGATGCGCCACACTGCTCGACTTACCTCGCTGCTACCTAATTCAGAGAGTGCATATTTAAGAGGGCGACCAGGACAAGCCTTTATCGCAGCCGTCATCCCGGGCCTACCGGCCTTAGTCGGAACATTTATCTTTGTTGTCATCTTGGCCGGTTTCGCGCAACAAGATCTCTCTGACAAATTCTTATGGTTGACCTTAGTCACAATCTGGGCTCTGACAGTTCCTCACATGATTGTCACAGCCAGATTAGACCGCGCCGCACTCAGTAAATAACTTCGCGGAAGTTATTCTTGGCCACATGCTCAAGAAAATTATCGTTGTACTCCTGCTCCTTAGCTCTGCGCCCTCGGCTCAAGCTGCGCCCGTGTATTTATTTCCGGTGGCAGATTGCGAAGTAAATTACGCGCGAGCACATCACGATTACGCAGCAACGGATATCTTGGCTAAGGCGGGGTGCAAATTTATTGCGCCAATTAATGGCATTGTCGATGAAGTTAATCGCGTGGATACCTGGAGAAGCCCACCCAATTTAGGAATTACGCGCGGTGGTCTATCAGTTTCAATTATTGGCGAAGACGGTGTTCGTTATTACGGATCACACCTGCGTTCTATTCCAGCAAGCATTCAACCGGGAGTAGCTGTTACGGCCGGACGTATATTGGGAGCTATTGGCTCAACTGGAAGTGCGCGTGGAACTTCGCCGCATCTTCACTTCGGAATTTCATGGCCAACACCACCCGATACTTGGTGGGTTCGTCGAGGTGAAGTTTTGCCGTGGAAATATCTTGATGCATGGAAAGCTGGCAAAGATTTATCGCCAGTAAAGGCTGTCGCTGATCGGAAAGCAAAAGTTGGCGAAATTCCGCCACAACCTAAGAAGTAATCTCGCAAGAAAGTAATCTGGCAAAAAAATAAGGCCCGCACGATTTCTCGTACGGGCCTTATTTATAAGTGAAATTAGTTAGCGTTCACTGCATCTGCCTGAGGACCCTTAGGACCCTGGACAACCTCGAATGACACTGACTGACCCTCTTCAAGGGACTTGTAACCGTTTCCTTGGATTGCTGAGTAGTGAACGAATACATCTTGTCCGCCACCATCAACTGCAATGAAACCGAAACCCTTTTCAGAGTTGAACCAC
>JAIXTW010000005.1 GCA_027483765.1 Streptomycetaceae bacterium | reverse complement strand
GGCAGGGGAAGCGGGCCGAGGAAGCCGGGATGATCTCGTAAACCATGAAACCTGTGCACAAATAACTGCAGACAACAGTCGCAGTGATTTCGCCCTAGCTGCATAAGCTAGTACCGAATCCGTCAGCCCGGGCGCGCTCTCGTCCCGGAATCTGGCGTCGCTAGAGAGCTTTTCATCGAGATAGCGTTGCGAATATCTCGAGAGAACAGTTTCGCAAATGAGTTTGTTGAATACTTGTGTGTAAGAGATTCAGAACTGAGAAAACGATAAACACACTACGCCCGTAGAAGCCCTGTTTTAATTCTGAAGGACCCGGGTTCGATTCCCGGCACCTCCACTAGCTCAACTTGCTTAACTAGTTACTGCTTATCTCCATCTTCGGAGCCAGGCTTTAGCCCCTCAAAGATTTCTTTGCAGATCGGGCAAACTGGATACTTCTGCGGATCACGAGAAGGAACCCACTTCTTGCCGCACAGTGCGCGAACAGATTTGCCAGTCATTGCTGACTCAACAATTTTCTCTTTCTTTATGTAATGCGCAAAGCGATCGTGCCCGCCATCATCTTCCTGTTCAACTGGGCGCGTGAGTGTGTCGGTATCGCTATCAAGCGATGGCGTACCCCGACCGAAAAGTGGCATGCGCTTAGTATCCAACAAAAACTAGTCCGCTGGCCATCTCGGCTTCCGGTAGAATTTCCCGATGAAAGACTTACTGCGCACCGAGCATCTATCGCGTGCTGATGTCGAGCTACTTCTCGATACCGCGGCTGATTTCGCGCAGAATCCACTTCGCTCACAGACTGCCCTAAGTAACAAGAGCGTTGCTATCTATATGACCAAGCCCTCCACCCGAACACGTTTGGCATCTGAAACAGCTGTCGCGCATTTGGGCGGAACACCAATTTTCATTCGCGGCGATGAGTTACAACTTGGTCGCGGCGAAACAATTTCAGATACCGCCAAAATCATTAGCGGCTATTGCGAAGCGATGATTATTCGCACCTATGCGCAATCTGATGTCGATGAACTCGGTGCAAATGCAAGCATTCCAATTATCAACGGGCTTACCGATGATGACCACCCAACTCAATTGCTCGCTGACTGGGTAACCATCCGGGAGAACTTTGGTACCGACGTTAAGGGCCGCAAATTCGTCTATCTAGGCGATGGAAACAATATGACCCACGCCTGGTTAATCATGGGTGCAATTATGGGCGCACATGTTGTAGCAGCAACTCCCAATGGTAAATGGGCACCAGATGCAACAGTTGTGGCAAAAGCAAAAGAGATTGCAGCAAAGAGTGGCGCAACAATCGAATTAACTAATGATCCAGAGGCTGCCGCGCAGGGTGCATCAGTTCTCTACACCGATGTGTGGATGTCGATGGGTGATCCTGAAGCAGAACGTGCTGAGAAGATAAAGGCACTGACACCATTTGCAATTACAGAGAAGTTAATGTCGTTGACAGCGAAAGATTCAATCTTTATGCATTGTCTTCCAGCTCATCGAGGAGAAGAAGTCGAGGCATCAGTGATTGATGGCGCGAAATCAGTGATTTGGCGCGAAGCATTTCATCGCCGTACAACCATTCAGGCACTGCTCTATCACTTAATTCGTGGTGAGATTAAAGGCAATTAACTCCAATTCTTCACGATTTGGCGTGGCCGAGGCTCTAAGTTGCCGGTATCTTTTGCCCCATGAGAGTTGCGGTCCCAAGAGAGATTAGAGATGGCGAGAAGCGTGTAGCTCTCGTCCCAGACATCATCAGCAAGTTAATCAAGCTTGGTTATGAAGTTGTTATTGAATCTGGAGCCGGTGTTCATGCCCAGGCCACCGATGAACTGTTTACCGCAGCAGGTGCAACTGTTAAAAGTGGCAACGTCATCAGCGATGCCGATGTAGTTCTCTCTGTTACATCACTTACTCCCGCACAGATCTCATCCTTGAAAAAGGGCGCAGTCACCATCTCCTTCTTATCTCCAGTAACTGGCGTTGATTCAATTGAAGCCGCGACTAGCGCTGGCGTTACCGCATTCTCACTCGAACTTGTTCCGCGTATTTCCCGCGCACAGTCCATGGATGCGCTTACCTCCCAGGCGCTCTGCGCCGGATATCGCGCAGCACTTGTTGGCGCCGAACTTTCACCACGATTCTTCCCGATGCTCATGACAGCGGCCGGAACAGTTACTCCCGCACAAGTACTAGTTCTTGGTGCCGGTGTTGCGGGTCTACAGGCTATTGCAACAGCTCGCCGACTTGGCGCAGTTGTCTCTGCCTACGATGTCCGCCCTTCATCTGCTGATGAAGTGAAATCAATGGGTGCGACATTTATTAATCTCGAACTTGAAGCACTCGAAGGCGCTGGCGGTTATGCACGCGAAATGACAGAAGAGCGTGCTGCCAAGCAACGTGAACTCTTAACACCATATATTGCAAAGTCACATGTAGTGATTACTACTGCAGCTGTGCCTGGACGAGCAGCACCGCGCTTGATGACAGCAGCGATGATTGATGCGATGGAAGCTGGAACAATCATCGTAGATCTCGCTGCTGAAACTGGTGGAAATGCTGAAGGTTCAAAGCCTGGCGAGATTGTCACAACAGCAAAGGGTGTTCAGATCTGGGGCGGCAAAGATGTGCCAAGCCAACTGCCTTTCCACGCCTCCAGCCTCTATTCACGTAACGTCGTCAATCTTCTCACCTTGATGACAACTGCCGCTAAAGATGGCGAAAAGGTCTCACTGAACATCGATTTCACAGATGAAATTATTGATAAAGCGGCGCTTACTCATGCAGGTGCCAAGCACACACCCGGTGCAAGTGAGAAAGTAGGCAGCAACTAATGGATGCAATGGCAATCACCTCAATCTTCGTTCTCTCGGTATTCGTGGGATTCGAAGTTGTTTCCAAAGTTTCTTCAACTTTACACACACCACTTATGTCGGGCGCGAACGCGATTCACGGTGTGATTCTGGTTGGCGCAATCATCGTTGCCGATCACAGTGAAAATAATCTAGAACTCGGGCTATCACTTGCTGCGATTGTGTTGGCGACAATCAACATGGTCGGCGGCTTTGTAGTAACCGACCGAATGCTTGAAATGTTTAAGCCGAAGAAAGATGCCTCGGCAGCTGCAAAAAAAGAAGATGAAGCAGCTAAGGGAGGCCAGAAGTGAGTAGCACTTGGTACAGCCTGATTGGCCTCGCATCTGGCGTTGCATTTATCTTGGCACTTAAAGGTTTGTCACACCCAAAGACAGCACGTCGCGGAAACCTCATCGGTGCAGCCGGCGCAACTGTTGCAACACTTTCCGTCTTTCTCTATGTCACTCCTGGAAAAGATGGCGCAGAGGCACATTCACTACCAATTCATAATTTAGGTTGGATCTTGGGTGCAATTGCGCTCGGTCTGATTGTTGGCGTACCAGCTGCTCGCAAGGTTGAGATGACTCAGATGCCACAACTTGTCGCGCTCTTTAACGGAGTGGGCGGCGGCGCTGCCGCACTCGTTGCGATTGTCGAGTACCTAAACCTTGGCGATACCGCCACTACGGCAGAAGTAATCTTCACTGTCTTTACCGTTGTTGTTGGCTGTGTTTCATTCAGCGGTTCAATCATTACATTTATGAAGTTGCAAGAACTCATGACAACTCGTCCCGTGGTATTTCCTGGTGGACGATTCGTTATCGCTGGAACTCTCGTTGCCGTCCTCGGTGTGAGCGTCTGGGTTGTTGTAGCCCTTGGCACAACTCCGCTACTGGTTCTCGCGCTTCTCTCACTGCTCTTCGGTATTCTCTTTGTACTTCCTGTTGGTGGAGCAGATGTTCCGATCGTGATCTCTCTGCTCAATGCATTTACTGGTCTTACTGTTGCAGCAAGTGGTTATGTACTTTCATCCACACTTCTCATCATCGCTGGAACGCTCGTTGGTGCATCAGGAACAATCTTGACTCGCCTGATGGCCGAAGCAATGGGACGTTCTCTATTTGGAACTCTCTTCGGTGCATTTACTGCCAAGCCGCAAGCTGCAACTGGCGCAGCCGAGGAACGTCCAGTGCGTTCAGGTTCACCTGATGACGTTGCAATTCTTCTTAACTACGCACGACGTGTAGTTATTGTTCCTGGTTTCGGATTAGCTGTTGCACAAGCACAACACACAGTGCGCGAACTTGCCGACTTAATGATTTCAAAGGGCATCGATGTTGCCTATGGAATTCACCCAGTAGCTGGTCGTATGCCAGGACATATGAACGTCCTTCTTGCTGAAGCTAATGTTCCTTATGATCAATTAGCTGAAATGGATGAAGTGAATCCAACTTTCGGTCAGACAGATGTTGCCATTGTTATTGGCGCAAACGATGTTGTGAACCCAGCGGCGCAAACAACTCCAGGTTGCCCGATTTACGGAATGCCTATCTTGGAAGTAAGCAACGCTGGCAACATCATCTTCCTGAAGCGCTCAATGCGTCCAGGATTTGCCGGCATTGAAAACGAACTTCTCTATGATCCAAAGACAATGCTTCTCTTCGGTGATGCCAAAGCATCTCTGACGAAAGTTGTCTCAGCGCTTAAAGCTCTTTAAGACTTAACCCTCTTGCAGGTCAGTGGGAGCGTTGTGTACATCGAGAATATCCGCAGGCTTAACATCCCCAGATAACTTATCGGTGCGTTGAATCGGCTTCTTGGCATCATCCTTATAGATCGCAGGGATAGATCCCAAGAGGCCTTTCTGGAAGTCTTCAAATGCTTGCAGAACTTCGCTCTTTGTATTCATCACAAAGGGCCCCATCCATGCAACTGGTTCCTTAATCGGCTGACCGCCAAGAATGAATAGTTCAAGATTTGGCGAACGAGTTTCTTGCTGGTTTGCAGCACGAATAACAATGCAATCGCCTTCGGCAAAGACGGTGAGCTGTCCCATTGAAACTGGACGCTGTTCATCGCCAACAAATCCGTTACCGGACATTGTGTACACGAGTGCGTTGTAATCCTTGCGCCACGGAAGTCTGAGTTCGGCACCTGGCGCCACGGTTGCGTGAATTAAAGTAATGGGAGTTTGGGTTGAACCGGGACCGACATGTCCATCGAGTTCTCCAGCAATAATGCGAACGAGTGAACCACCATCAGGAGATGTGAGAAGTGCTACATCGTTTGCTCGTACATCTTGATATGCAGGAGGTGACCACTTCTTCACTGCTGGAAGGTTTACCCAGAGTTGGAAGCCATGAAATAAACCGCCGGACATTACTAAATGCTCTGGGGGAGTTTCGATGTGAAGAATTCCACCACCAGCTGTCATCCATTGTGTGTCGCCATCTGTGATTGAACCGCCACCACCATTGGAATCTTTGTGATCGAAGATGCCATCAATAATGTAGGTAACAGTTTCAAAACCGCGGTGTGGATGCCAAGGAGTACCTTTTGGTTCACCGGGTGCGTATTCAACTTCACCCATTTGATCTAAGTGAATAAAGGGATCTAGTTCAGCGAGATCAACGCCAGCAAATGCGCGACGGACAGGAAAACCTTCGCCCTCGAATCCTTGTGGCGCAGTAGTGATGCTCTTTACGCGACGTGCACGCAGATGAGTTGCATCAGAGATGCGTGGAAGAATAGTTATATCGCTGACTGTTACTGCTGGCATTTTCGCTCCCCTGGTATGTCTGCAAGGATGCTAAACGCTCATTCTCGCAATGCGCCTAATGTAGTTGAACTTTCAACTACCTGCAACCTCAAGGAGGGCACCTTGGGCTCGTTCATGGAGCGGGCTGGTAAATCAGACGGGCTCGTTCATGGAGCGGGCTGGAGTGAAGAACTCTTTGCCTAAAGGAGAGCGCCAGGTACATGAACCATCGGGAAAACTTTCTACAGTCCAGCCATCGTGAGTCTTCATCCGGTGATGTCGCCGGCAGAGCGCTCCGATGTTTTCGGCCGAGGTTAGTCCGCCGGTTTCCCAACTCTGAGCATGATCGAGATCTGAAAGCAGCGCCGATCTTCGACAACCGGGGAATCGACACGTCCGATCTCGGGCGATAAGAAAATCTTTGAGATGTTGCGGAGGCTCGTAACTCTCGCGGCCGAAGTCGAGGAGATTTCCAGTTTGTGGTTCGGTAATAAATCGTTTCCACTGTGAATCTGAAGCTAATTCGCGGGCGATTGATGCGGGAATGGGACCATATCCCGCAAGTTGGCCTGGATTTTCGGCAAGCCCCAAGAGAGTTGGTAGATCGATTGTGACGTTAACTGTTACTGGACGACGATGCGGTGCAACAACTTTAGTGATGTCAGCAAGGTAGGCAGCACAGATTGAAGAGAGCGCATCAGCTCTGCGCATATCTTTCGTGCGCTTTCGCTCTTCGGTCTCATCGCCCTTTGACGCACTGCTTCCTGACGCACTGCTTCCTGACGCACTGCTTCCTGACGCACTGCTTCCAAAAGCATGGCCGGCTGTCTCTGTTTCCTCTTTTTCAATTCTCTGATTCTCGCGAAGAATGAAAGCTTCAATCGAATTCATCACCATTTGCGCATCTGCGGCCGGAAGTATTGCAATTACAGTAGACATACCATCGGGATCGTTAAAACAACTAACGCGGCGCATGGATTGTGCCCTCAGCGTTATATCTTCGAATTCTTCAGGAGCATATTTAGCAACTGCATTACGGACATGGTTTGCGACTTGGCCCGGAGTATGAAATTCAGCAAATGCAATGGCCCGCTCTTCAATCTCGAAGATTGCAGACTCTGCCATTCCATCTCGTATAGCTGAGGCAGTTTCGCGCGCTATTACTGTTGCATGTGCCGAGGAGATTTCTCCGATAGCAAGTGCAGAGCAGGTATTGGGTAAGTTGTTAACCAATGTACGCGCGATATCGATCCGCATTTGTGCTGTCGCTGGGGCAAGTCGAAGTGCGGTCGAAACATCTTCGCGCTCAGCTTCGTCGACGCCAAAGATTGCTCCCTCTCCTTCGGAAGCTTGCACCCCAGCAACTGCGGTGATTGCGCGTTGTTTTAGCGCAAAGAGCCAGCCATCTTGTCGTTCTAGCGCAGAAAGATAATCAATACGATCTGGCGCGGGTAATGAAAATGGATCAATTGCGGAAAGCTTGGCTAAAGTGTTTGCACTTGGAGTGGCGAAGAGTAAATCAGCGATGGCGGCGGAGAGCACCTCTACATCAATAAGCCGTGCTGTTGTCATAGCGAGATATTTGCGTGATGCACTGACAACTTGGGGTGGAGTTGGGCGCGAGGAAAGTTAGTTGTGGAAAAGTATTTTCTCGAGCGTTACTGGTAGCGCTCGGGATAGCCGTTTTTATTACTAAGTGTTCACGAGTTAGACTAATCTCGTGAATAGACATGCGCCTAAGCTCAATAAGGTGGTTCTGTATTACGGATTTACTCCCGTTGCGGATCCCGAGGCGATGCGCCTTTGGCAGAAACAACTCTGCGAATCCCTCAATCTCAAAGGGCGAATCTTGATTTCCCCCCATGGAATTAATGGAACTGTCGGCGGAAAAATGGCCGATGTAAAGAAATATGTCACTGAAACTCGTCGCTATGAAGGTTTCAAAAAAATTGCTTTTAAATGGTCCGACGGCACTGGAAATGAATTTCCACGACTTCGCGTTGTCGTCAAAGATGAACTCGTGGCATTTGGAAACCCCGATGAAATTAAGGTCGATGAAAACGGCGTCATCGGCGGTGGAATTCATCTTCGCCCAGAACAAGTAGAAGAACTAGTGAAGGAACGCGGCGATGAGGTGGTCTTCTTCGATGGCCGCAATGCGTATGAAGCAAAAATCGGAAAGTTTAAAAATGCGGTAGTTCCAGATGTGGAATCATCCCGAGACTTCGTGAAAGAGATTGAAAGCGGAAAGTACGACCACTTGAAAGATAAGCCAGTCGTTACATACTGCACCGGTGGCATTCGCTGCGAAATTCTCTCTGTCGTGATGAAGAACCGAGGATTTAACGAGGTTTATCAAATAGATGGTGGCATTGTGAAATACGGCAATCGTTTCGGCGATGAAGCTTCGTGGGAAGGTTCACTCTACGTCTTCGATGATCGCATCTCTATGGACTTTTCAGATAAGGCAAAGGTGATTGGTGAATGCGATAAGTGCGCCGCACCGACAAAAGATTTCCGTAATTGTCGCACGGCTACATGTCATCAGTTGATTTTGCTCTGCGATAACTGCGCCGCACTACCTTCGAACCTAAGTTGTACCCACGACCAGAGTCGTCATCGTGATTCAGAATTGATTGGCTAACACTTCAACCGCACCTCCCGTCGTTGACTTAGCTCTGCCATAAGATTGAGCAATGATTTGGTGGCCAGCGCAGATTCCCACCCTCTCGCATGGGCTCATCACACTTCGCCCCAGCACTGAAGACGATATCGATGCGGTTCTCCAGGCTTGTCAGGACCCACTAATCCCAGCATTTACCACCGTCCCCTCGAACTACACACTTGATCACGCAATTGAATTTGTGCGTAACGCCCCCTTTGCTTTTGCAGAGCGTCGTGAGATTTTGTTTGTGATTGATTATGGAAACGGCGCTGATAAGAAATTCGCGGGCGAGATTTCACTTCACTCGGTAAATATCCGAAACCACACCGCCGAAATTGGATATTGGATTGATGCATCCCAGCGCGGTAAGGGAATTGGCACGCAAGCTACGAAAATGATTACCGCACTCGGGTTCGACGAAATCGGATTTAAACGCATTGAGGCGCTGGTCGATGTCGATAATCATCATTCTCAGAAGCTATTGCTCAGTGCCGGCTTTGAAAAAGAAGGAATCATGCGCAATAAAGTCACTCGCGAGGATCGCGGGCAGATTGATATGGCACTCTTTGCAGCAACTGATACAACTTGGGAGAGGTAGGCATGGAGTCACTGGCCTTCTTTATCTCAATCCTCTTATTAATCACCGTACTTAGCGGTCCAGTTTCGATACTGCTCACCAGTCGGATCGCCCAGTCAGTCACAGCGAACCCAGCTGAAAAGATTGCTCGTCGAATCGTGCTCATTCTTGTGGGTGCACTGGGAATCTTGGTCTCCTCCCTGTTTATTCTCAGCCCAATCCCACTCTTTCCTAAAGTTATTTCGCTAGCTTCTATTCTTACCAATACCTGGTCGATTGATCGCGAGTTCGGTGGCAGATTGATGGATCGCCTGAAAACTATATTTGGAAAAAGAGTATGAAGAGAATCGTGCGAGTTGGTCTAAGCGCAACCCTGCTGATCTCCTTGCTAGTCAGCGCTTTGCACGTACCTGCTGCTCGCGCTGAAGAAAATACCCCACGCAAGATTCTTACCGGCTGGATTCCTTATTATTCGATGAAGACTGCACTGCCTGATGTCCTTAATAACACTGATCTCATCAAGGAAGTGATGCCATTTTGGTACACACTTAAGTACAACGGAAAGACCAAAGCTCCCGAGATTCTCGACCTTTACGCACCGGCAAATCCAAGCGTTCCAATTTCAGAACCATTGAATGCACTTCGCAGCGCTAATCTTCAAATTATTCCGACGATTACCGATGGAACCAGTGAAGGTGTTCTCGCAGGGTTACTGAAGAGTCCGACATCACGCACGCAAGTAGTCAATGTGATTGTGAATTTAGTACGCACTAACAACTATGACGGCATTGATATTGATTTTGAGGGATTCGCATTTGTTGATAAAAACACAACCTGGAAAGCTACCGCACCACTATGGGTTGCATTCATCAAGGAACTGAGCGTTGCGCTACGCGCAGAGAAGAAGCTGCTCTCGGTATCAACACCATATGTATTAAATCCTGCAGATAAACAGAAAGGCTATTTCGTTTACGCATGGGAGGCGATCGCGCCATCTATCGACAAGTTAAGAATAATGACCTACGACTATTCAGTTGCCAAAGTTGGGCCTATTGGCCCAATCAGTTGGACTGAGCGCACTGTGCAGTATGCAATTTCGATTATGCCGGCATCGAAGGTATTTGTTGGTGTTCCAGGTTACGGGCGCGACTGGGTAACTTCGGTTTCCGGAGTCTGCCCAGCAAACGTAGCAAAATCAGTGAAGGTAGGAGCGAAAGCTGCAACATTTGTGATGAGAAATGCGCAATCACTGGCAGCAACATATGGCGCAACACCTACCTATAACGAACAGTTTGGTGAATCAACCTTTACTTATCAGAAGATTTATAACGGAACAACGGCAGGTGGCCTGGCTACATCATGTACCGCCTCGCGCACTGCGTGGTATCAAGATGCTCGCGGTTGGGAGCTTCGCGCAGCACTAGTTACTAAATATCGAATTGGTGGAATTACTGCCTGGACATTTGGCATGGGCGAGCCACTGGCGATGGAATCAATCAGAAATGTTGCGAAAGCGATCGCCCCAGATCAGGTAAGTGTTGTGGCCTCAGTTGATAAGAGCGAGATGACGTACGGATCTGCATTTACAGTCAGCGCACAATTGAGTATCAAAGATAAATCGCCGATTGTGAATTTGCCGGTAAGAGTCGAAGGAAAATCTGCCGGCGAAAGCACCTGGCGCACACTGGCTAGCGCAATCACCAACTCAGATGGAAAAATCGAGAAGACGATAGTTCTTGGTAAATCAACAGCGATCCGAATCTATTCTGAACCTTCATGGGAGAGAACTGAAGGAGTCTCTGCTGAATTCCCCATCACCATTAGCAGAGCGCTTAATATCACCGCCCCTACAAATGTGAAGTCTGCAACGCAATTCCAGATTTCTGGCCATCTCATTCCTCGCACCGCAGATGTAGCGGTCTCACTTGAAAAACTAGTTGGAAAACAGTGGAGCGCCATCGTGGAACCAGTTACTACTGATGCCCAAGGTAACTTCGTGTTTACACTTCCAGTACAGAGTCGAAGTGTGCTCACATTACGAACAGTTGTGAGCGCAGATACCACCTGGAGCGCCTTAACGGGCCAGACATTTAATATCATTATCCGGTGATGGTGAAAACCGCAGATAAAATCGAAGAAGAGATTAGAGCAATCTTCTCTAGTGATACACCGTGGGTAACTATTGTCTGGGATGACCCTGTAAATCTTCAAACGTATGTGGTCTATGTTTTTATGGAACTTTTTGGGTATTCAAAAGCTCGCGCAACGGAGCTGATGATGCAGGTCCATAATGAAGGAAAAGCAATAGTTTCAACTGGAAGTCGGGAAGAGATGGAACATGATGTTGCCCGACTCCATGAATATGGACTGTGGGCAACTGTTCAACGTGGTGATCAACTGTGAGCTCCACTGAGGGGTTTCGTCGACATGGAGATCATTCTTATGTCGCACAGTTTGCCGATAGCGAGAAGGAAGTGCTGCTTAACCTCTGCCAGCAGATCATTGAACTACTAGCCGAGCGCACTGATCACGGAAATGATGATCCGCTGGCTGCAATGGTTGGCATCACTTCTCACGATTCGCCACCGGAAGATGATGTCCTGCATCGACTCTTGCCAAATGCTTATGCTGATTCTGTAGATGCATCAGAGTTTCGTAGGTATACCGAATCAACTCTTCGCTCAAAAAAGCAGGCACATGCAATCGCCATGCGAATCCATTTGAAAGCTTCTACTGATGGCACCGTTGATTTAGATCACGACAATGCAAATGCTTGGTTGGGCGCGATTAACGATATTCGCTTAGCTCTCGGCGTGCGCCTAAAAGTAGAGAACAATTCACATGAGCACCTGGAAATTCTTTCACCCGATGACCCGCTTCGTGGTGTTTATGCGGTCTACACATGGCTAGGTTGGTTGCAAGAAACCCTACTCTCGGCGCTTATTGATGATGCCGATGAGGACGAAGAATCTCAGCTAGGTAATTCATAAGATTTAATCTTGTACGATTAAGACATGACTCTGGAAATCTCTCGCACCATGGTGGAAGCGATTCTTGAGCAATCACGAGCTGAGTATCCAGACGAGTGCTGCGGCGTAATTCTCGGACCCATAGGTTCCGGCAAAGCAGTTCGACATAAACCCATGATCAACGCAGCGCATTCACCAACATTTTATGAATTTGATCCAAAAGATCTCCTGAAGCTCTATCGCGAAGTTGATGATAACGATGAGGAGATTGTCGTTATTTATCACTCACATACAGAGACCGAGGCATATCCATCTAGAACAGATATCGCCTATGCCGGTGAGCCAGGCGCGCATTACGTCTTGGTCTCTACCCGCAAAGAGATTGCAACAACTCCAGAATTCCGTTCATATCGCATCGTCGATGGGGTCGTCACAGAAGAACCGGTCACTATTCTCGATTAGAGATAGCGTCGATTTTTCGACATAATTGCACCATGTCCATTGAAGTTCGCATCCCAACGATTTTGCGCCCCTACACAAAAGACCAGAAAACGGTTGAAGCAGAGGGTACGACTTTGGCGTTAATTGTTTCTCACCTTGATACGCAATACCCAGGAATGGGCGAGCGTCTACTCGAAGATGGCGCACTTCGCCGTTTCATCAATATTTACATCAACGATGAAGATGTGCGTTTTTTAGGTGGGCTAGACGCCGCCATTAAAGATGGAGACTCCATCACAATTTTGCCTGCTGTCGCTGGTGGATAAATTTGGCACGTTATGACTCACTCGAATCATCGGTAGGAAACACACCTCTTATCGGTTTACCTCGACTATCTCCTGCACCCAATGTTCGTTTATGGGCGAAGATGGAAGATCGAAATCCAACAGGTTCGATTAAAGACCGCACAGCGCTATCAATGATTGATGCAGCTGAACGCGATGGTCTATTAAAGCCTGGCGCCACCATCATGGAACCGACGAGTGGCAATACTGGAATTTCACTAGCAATGGCGGCGAAAGTTCGTGGTTACAAACTTATCTGCGTAATGCCAGAGAACACCAGCCCAGAGCGTCGACAACTACTTGAGATGTGGGGCGCGGAAATTATTTCTTCCCCGGCAGCTGGTGGTTCTAACGAAGCGGTTCGGGTTGCGAAAGAGATTGCCGCAAAGAATCCTGATTACGTATTCCTTTATCAATATGGAAACCCAGCAAATACGGCAGCGCATTACAACGGCACTGGGCCTGAAATCTTTAAAGATCTACCAACCATCACACACTTTGTGGCAGGACTTGGAACTACTGGCACGCTGATGGGCGCAGGTCGCTATCTGCGTGAACAAAATCCAGATGTGCAGATCATCGCAGCCGAACCTCGCTATGGTGAATTGGTATATGGATTACGTAACATTGACGAAGGATTTGTTCCCGAACTCTACGACCCATCGATTCTCACTCGACGTTTTTCAGTAGGTGCCGAAGATTCAGTAAAGCGTGTTCGTGAGTTGTTAGAAGTGGAAGGCATTTTTGCTGGTATTTCTACTGGAGCAATCTTGCATGCTGCAATTGCGATGGG
Organism: Streptomycetaceae bacterium; assembly: GCA_027483765.1. Taxonomy (GTDB): domain Bacteria; phylum Actinomycetota; class Actinomycetes; order Nanopelagicales; family Nanopelagicaceae; genus Planktophila. The sequence continues at coordinate 64,997 of JAIXTW010000005.1, read as the reverse complement.
CAAAGAAGCAATCGCTGCAAAACGCGATGCGGATATCGCATTTATCGTCTGTGATGCTGGATGGAAGTACTTATCAACGGGTGTGTATGGCACGGAGATTGAGGCCGCCACTGAAGGACTCGACGGCACTCTTTGGGCTTAACCCGCACTCGCGGTTAGACTCTGCTCATGAGTTCTGCGCCAATCGGTATCTTCGATTCAGGCGTCGGCGGATTAACGGTAGCGCGAGCGATTCTTGATCAGCTGCCAAATGAATCAACGTTATACATCGGCGACACTGCGCGAGGACCGTATGGACCAAGGCCACTGGCAGAAGTTCGCGACTTCTCATTAGAGACTTTAGATTTTTTGGTGGAGCAAGGTGTCAAAGCACTCGTTATTGCATGTAACACAGCAAGTGCGGCAATGTTGCGCGATGCTCGAGAGCGATATTCCATTCCTGTAATTGAGGTAATTCAACCTGCTGTTCGTCGCGCGGTTGCAGCTACCCGTTCTGGCCGAGTCGGAGTGATTGGTACGCGAGCGACAATTGAATCAAGGGCATACCTCGATGCATTCGCTGCGGCGCCCCAGTTAAGCATTGAATCTATCGCCTGCCCGCTCTTTGTTGAATTTGTTGAACGCGGAGAAACGTCGGGGGAGGCAATTACAAAAGTTGCGCGCGAATATCTCAAGCCGATGATTGATGCCGATATAGATACCTTGGTTTTAGGTTGCACCCACTACCCACTGCTTACTGGCGTTATTTCCTATGTCATGGGAAATGGTGTTTCACTCGTTTCAAGTGCGGAAGAAACGGCAAAAGACTTGTATCGGGTATTGGTTGAAAATGATTTGCTACGAAGTAGCTCTGCTCAGGCACCCACTCATAAGTTCTTAGCTACCGGCGATGCCCAGGCATTTGAGTCTCTTGCACGACGTTTCCTAGGTCCAGAAGTTGGTTCTGTTCAGCACCAAGAGTTATAAGAACAAAGGTCAAAATCACTGTTTACCCGTACACCTAGAAGAGAACGAGGAATGTAATGGCACGTAACGATGCTCGCACAGTAGATCAACTCCGCGAAATCAAGATCACTCGCGGTTGGTTAGATCATGCCGAAGGTTCCGTCCTTGTCGAGTTCGGAAAGACTCGTGTCCTTTGCGTTGCATCATTTACTCCTGGCGTGCCTCGCTGGTTAAAGGATTCCGGAAATGGATGGGTAACTTCTGAATATTCAATGTTGCCACGAGCAACACATACGCGTTCAGATCGCGAGAGCGTAAAGGGAAAGCTGGGCGGTCGTACCCAAGAGATCTCCCGACTCATCGGTCGTTCACTACGTGGAATCGTTGATATGAAAGAGCTCGGCGAAAACACAATCGTGATCGATTGCGATGTTTTGCAAGCCGATGGTGGAACTCGCACTGCTGCAATTACTGGCGCATATGTGGCGCTAGCCGATGCCATTGCATGGGCCCAGAAAGAGGGACATGTGAAGGCAAGTGCAAAACCGCTGGCAGATTCCGTGGCTGCGGTCAGCGTTGGAATTATTGATGGTGTTCCTATGCTCGATCTCTGTTACGAAGAAGATGTGCGGGCAGAGACAGATATGAATGTTGTGTGCGCAGGCGATGGACGTTTCATCGAAGTGCAAGGAACTGCAGAAGGTGCACCATTTGATCGCGCACTCCTTGATTCACTTCTTAATCTGGCAGTGGCTGGGTGCGCTGAACTTACTGCGTTGCAGAAACAAGCTCTCGCTCGTTAAATGTCACACACGCTATTACTCGCTACTCGCAATAAGGGAAAGATAGAAGAGTTTCGTAGAATTCTTGATGCCGTTGCACCTGGAGTGATAAACCTTGTAGGACTAGATCAATTCCAAGATCTGCATGATGTCATTGAAGATGGCGCAACCTTTGAAGAGAATGCGCTGAAGAAAGCGCGTGAAATGTCCCTTGCAACCGGATTGCCGGCAATTGCTGATGACAGTGGACTCTGTATTGATTATTTAAATGGTGACCCAGGAATATTTTCAGCACGATGGGCAGGAACTCACGGTGATGATGCTGCAAATACGCAGAAAGTACTTGATCAATTACGCGATGTTCCTGATGAAGCGCGCGGGGCTCACTTCACCTGTGTCGCTGCGCTCTACCTGCCGGATGGTCGAAGCCACTGCGAGGAGGCGCACTTTTTTGGCTCCATTTTACGTGCACCAGTGGGTGATAACGGATTCGGATATGACCCCATTTTCTCACCGCATGGTTTGAGCGAATCAAGTGCGCAAATGAGCGCAGCTGCCAAGGATGCAATAAGTCATCGGGGGAAATCGCTTCGAGCCATCGCACCGCATGTGATCAATTTGCTCAAAAGCCTGGGCTAAACTTTGACCATACCCACCACCTTTGAAGTCCAAACATCTAGGAGATAACTGTGGCAGTAAAGAAGAAGTCAGCGGCAAAGAAAGCTGCTCCAAAGAAGACAACCGCTAAGAAGAGTGCGGCGAAGAAAGTTGTAAAGAAGTCGAGCGCTAAGAAAACAGCTAAGAAGGCAGTAGTAAAGAAGAGCGCAACGAAGAAAGTTGCCAAGAAAACAACTGCCAAGAAAACAACTGCCAAGAAAACAACTGCCAAGAAAAGTACAGCGAAGAAGGCGGTAAAGAAGTCTGCTGCACGTAAGAAAGTTGCATCGCAGGTTGTTATCCCTCCAGTTCCAGCAATTGGTGGAGCTCGCGTCAACGTTTCAACTACTCCAGCACCTGCTGCGCCACGTACTTCAGCTGCGGTTACTAAGGCTGCTGAATCTTCAAAGCCAGCGAGTAGCAAATCCTCATCGAAGGTTCTCTTTGCAGTCCTGCTAGGAATCCTGTTAATTGGCGCGATTATCGTGACAAATTCAGGTAAAGATAGTGATGAAGCATCAACTCCTGCGCCTGTCGCAACAGAGTCAGCGGCACCAGAAGTCTCAGAACCAGCAATGGTTGAAGAAACTCCAGCTACTGCAGTGCCTGCCAATACAACCGGTGAAGCACCAACTCGCTTTATTGGAAACTGGAAAGATAGTTCCAAATCAGTGATGGTCATTACTTGGAAAGCTCCAGCTGGCGACGTTACTGGTTACTCAGTAGAGACCCGAGCAAACCTCGGCGATTGGAAAGTTGTCTCTGAAGTTTCTGCAACAACATTTGCAGCAGAATTTGCTAAGACTTCTACTGAAGGATCAACATCATTCCGTGTCTCTGCGGTGTATGCCGATGGTTCACTCGGAGTTGCAACACCATTTGGCTTTGCAGGCCAATTCGAATAAAGATTCAATAAAAAACCCCGGCTAGTAATGGCCGGGGTTTTTTATTTTAGAGCTTTAAGAATTTCTTCCACATAAACGCCAACGCCGGTCGGCACTAAATGAATTCCATCTGGTGCAAAGTATTCGGGATGACCGGCGGAGATTGTGCTCCAATCAATCAATGTGACTGTGGGGTATTGCTTTGCTATCTCAGCCAATAGCGCATTATTTCCATCCCGCCAAGGTCTATCTACAGCTGCATTAACTACAATTATTTGTGATTGATCTTTCACAACTTCGAATATTGCCGCTACATCACTGCGGTTTAACACCCCGTTGTTGCCTAAGTTAAAAATCACCGGAGAGTCTTCCACTTCAGCTTTATCGCGTTGCATTACTTCGAGCAGCTCTGGGGCTTGCCGACCGATACGCGCATTGATGAGTGCAATCGGCGCTTGCGCACCAAGTGTTGCTCGAATGCCCAGAATCACAGAGTCACCAGTGACCCAGAGCCCCTCGTCTACTGGAGTCGCCATTGAGATTTCGGTGGAGCCTAAGCTCTCTTCAATGGCCGTGCGCTGTTCATTTCCGATTGAAATAGCACGCACACTGACAACTGTGGCAAGGGCGAAGACAACGACGAATGCGAGTGCGAAGGCTCGAGTTTGTTTTGTTCGCTCTTTCTTAGTTCGGTATTTGAGCCCGGTAGTCCAATTCTTAAGCGCTCCTCTTCGAATTGGTTGCTCTACATATCGCAAAGAGATATCGGCAAGTGCAAAAACAATCAGAATTCGTAGCGCGTAGAGCGCCCACATTTGTCCGGCGAGATCGACGCTCGGACGAGTAACTTGGAAGATGATCCAGTGCCAGAGATAGATTGCATAAGAACGTTGGCCAATCCAGACCAGAACGGGGTTTTGAAGAATCGGTGCAAAGCGAGATGCCGGATGAACAACAGACATAATGATTGAAGCACCGAAGAGAGCAGCAAGCGGGAAAGCAATCTTGTATAAGGTTGGTTTGGTTTCATCGATGAGCAAGAAAGTTGCAATGATTCCAATAAATCCAAAGACACCTATTCCGTCAATGAAGTCTTGCGCCTTCTTACTGACATTGGTAGTGAAATTCTGGGGTATCCAGCTCACTGCAAGTGCCGCACCTAAAAACAACCCGATGCTGTGGGTATCGGTACCGAAGTACACGTGACTTACCTTCGATGTATTGGATGCATCGAGTGATAACGAAACGAGAAGAAGTGCAACACCTGAGGCGCCAGCAATCACAAGGGCAGCGAACGGGATTCGGCTCTTTCCTAAGCGCTTAAGTACAAAGTAGAGAATGAGTGGCCACAGTAGATAGAACTGTGCTTCTACCGCGAGTGACCAGGTGTGCTGAAGCAGTGGCGCTCTTCCGATACTTTCGAAGTAATCCTGTTGGCGTGCGACCAGCCACCAATTCATAGTGCCGGTGAGTGCAAATGGGATGTCAGTCAGAAAACGTTTGATGGTATCGGGCGCCCAAATACCAATGGCGATAGTTGTAGTTGTGACAGTGAATAAAAGCGCCGGCAACAATCGTCGGGCACGCGCTAAATAAAAACCGCGAAGATCAAGGCCGCCACTTTGCTCAATGGAATCAAGGAGCAATCGAGTAATTACATATCCGGAGATGACAAAGAAAAGATCGACACCGAGAAAGCCACCTGGAATCCACGAGAACCCAAGGTGATAAAGCATCACCGCAATTACTGCCAGTGCGCGAAGCCCATCGATTGCTGGGATGTATTGGATACCGCGTTTGGCAGCCATCTTAATTACTTGCGCTTAGGAGCAGATTTCTTAACTGGACGCTTTGCTACAGATTTTGTGGAACGTGTAGGTGCGCTGATAGCGGCTCGAGTGCGCTTACTCTCAACTGCAATGGGTGCAGATTTCTTAATTGTGCCATCTTCATTGATTGAGTTATTTACAAGACGACCCATCTGACTCAAACGAGCAAATGCAGAATCTAGGCGTTCGCGAGATTGTGCAATTGCCGCTTCAGCAGCACTGAGTGCCTGCGTCTGACTGCGGTAAAGGCGCTCAGATTCGGTGATGATGTCAGCCAGCCAAGCACGATATTCATTGACATTTTCAGATGCTTCACCAATAACTCGCTCTGCCTCGCGACGAGCAGCAGTGGCAAGAGCTGCTGCTTCTCGGCGCTTTCCATCAACGACTGCATCAGCTTCGCGCACCTTGGCATCGGCTACTGCGGTAGCTTCACGACTTGCATCGCGAATCAGCTCTGCGGCTTCAAGTTCTGCGGTAGAAATATACTTGCGGCCGCGGGTTTCGGCTCCGGCCAAGATGCTGCGAGCTTTATTTTCTGCGCCCTCGAGGGTGTCTTTTGCACTTCGGGAAGATTCTGAAATAAGTCGGTCTGCCGCAGCTAGCGCTTTTGCTTCGCGAGCTTGGGCAGATCTAATCATCGCCATCGCAGTTTCAGTAGCGAGGATTTCAAACTCTTCCCGAGAAAGACCGGTGATGTCGCGTCGTGAACGAAGATCTGCTAACTGTGATTCGAGATCGCGAATACGATCGACTGGGTTTGCGACCGGTTCACGGTCTGCCTCTTCACGGAAACCAACCCAGTTTCGGAAATTCTTCTCTGCCATGGTGACGACTCTCATTCGCGATATCGGATAGAACTACCCACTTGGGCGGGCGGCCCCGTGGTGAGAGCCCAAGATTAGAGCATTTAGCTACTTTCGGTAAATGGCGAAAGAGACTGCTAAGTACTGAGAAATCCATGCGGCGAGCACAAAGATATGGAAAAGCTCGTGGAAGCCAAAGTACTTCGCGTTGCGGCCTGGCAATTTCAGGGCGTAAAAAATTGCCCCAATTGAATAGAGCAGCCCTCCAACAAGGATGGGAATTAACACCCATAAGCCACCCTCGCGATAAAGCTGCGGGGTATAAATCACCGCGACCCAACCCAGCACTAAATAATTAGCGACGTAGAGCCAACGCGGTGCACCGACCCAGAAGACTCGGATGGCAACACCAAAGAGTGCGCCAATCCAGATTACGGAGAGAAGAATATTTCGGTCACGATTTTCGAGTAGCGCGACCGCAAAAGGCGTATAGGAACCGGCAATCAGCAAGTTGATATTTGCGTGATCCCACCGGCGCCAAATCTTTTTCTTACTCGGTACCCACGGAACGCGGTGGTAAATCGCAGAAACACTAAAGAGCATGATGGCGGTGATGGAGTAGAGCGCGACGGCAAATCGCAATGACTCGCGACTTAAAACAAAGAGTATGAGCGATGCAACGATGACGATGGGGGTGGCACCGAGGTGAAACCATCCGCGCAATTTCGGTGGTTGAACTGCCACAGGCTTCGTCAGATCTGTGTTGCTCACGATGGTAAGCCTAGGGCGTTAGCGAAGACCTGGTAGTTACCAAAGAGTAGGGCCGGAAATTGGCCCATTTAGCTCGCTAAAAAGCCACATCTCACCCCAAAAAAGTGCAAAACACTTGCACAAAAGGGGTGCGCAATGCCCAAATTAGGCGCACAATATTCCTGTCGGCGGTCGCTGGGGTTCCTCGAGGATTCCAAGGGTCGCACCGAACCTGCGGACCGCCCGGTCCGCATTGATAAGCACTCACGGAGGCTTAATACATGTCAGTAACACTCGACAGCAACCAATGGAACGCCGTTTACGCGGTCTTCTCATTCGGTTTGGTTTCAATGCTCGCATGCACTGTGTACACCCTCGTATCACAGTCACGAGTTCTACCTAAGTACCGCAATGCGCTCGTAATGTCATCAATGGTTACATTCATTGCTGGCTACCACTACTGGCGTATCTTCAACTCATTCACTGAGTCTTCAGAAGGAATGGTTGTAAACGTTTCAGGCGAGCAGGGCGCATTCAACGAGGCATACCGCTATGTTGACTGGCTTCTAACTGTTCCACTACTTCTCGTTGAGGTAATTGCGGTTCTTGCACTTGCTGCAGCAGCTGCTAAATCACTTATCACACGCCTCGTCCCAGCATCAGCTGCGATGATCGCGCTTGGATACCCAGGTGAAATTTCATCTGACCAGAACACACAGATCCTCTTCGGTGTTCTTTCAACAATTCCATTTATCTACATCCTCTACGTACTATTCGTAGAGCTTGGCAAGTCACTCGATCGCCAGCCAGCTGGCGTTGCAGAGACAGTAGGACGTTTGCGCCTACTTCTCATCGCAACATGGGGTGTCTACCCAATCGCGTACATCTTCAACATCGTTGGTGATGCAACAGCATCATCATTCGTTACAATTCAGGTTGGATACACAATCGCTGACGTTCTAGCGAAGTGCGTATTCGGTCTAACAATCTTGAAGATCGCACGCATGAAGTCACATGCTGAAGGCATGCCAGCAGATCACTAATTACTCATACTGATTAGGGAAGGGCGTCGGGAAACCGGCGCCCTTCTGCTTTCCCTTTGCAATCTGCATTACACTTACTGAATGAACTTGTCGCGAGTAAACAATTTTCGAATGGGCGCCTATGCAGCTCTCGCTATCGGCCTGATCAATTTGCGATATCAAACCGGTGCTGACGGCAACCTCATGAAGAGTGTTGTGCTTATTGGTCCGGGGGCGCTTCTGCTTCTGATTACATTTACAGATTCGGGAAAGGCGTGGCTTCAAAGTAAGGCCGCCGCCTCCCTTGGATTCGCAATAGGTGGCCTGCTACTTGCCTATAGTTTTTTTGTGTAATCAACTCTTATTTTCTAAAAGATAAATCTTTCTTCTTCATCTCCGAAATTAATATTCGAATTGTATTTGGCCCCATGCCATGTAAATCTTTAATTAGATCTAACGAAACTTTTCGCAGATCACTTAACTTATAAAGACCTTCATCAATCAACGCTCTACGAGCCGGGGCGGCTAATCCAATCTCGCGCCATGCACCATCAACATCGGCATAGGCATCGAGGTCCACTTCACCACGCAGGATTTCGTTCTGGCTTGCGGCTCGGGCTGCTTTTCGTGCCGCGGCAGCGCGCATCGCTTCGCCGCGAAGTTTTTTGATTTTTGCCGGAGATTGTTTTGCCATCTCGAGCCCCTCATTAATCGTGAAAAAATTGCTAGTGCGGGAGGCGGGACTTGAACCCGCACGCCGAAGCACAAGTTCCTAAGACTTGCGTGTCTGCCATTTCACCACTCCCGCGTATCTCATCAATTTCTCGATGCGATATGGGAGAAGGTTACGGGTAACTGGGCTCTGACTCCAAATAACGGCGAGCGTGCGCGCGCACCGGGTAACCTTGCACAATGTCGCGCAGTGAAGATTCAGCAACAGCCTCGCTCGCCGACCAACTTGCCCTCGATATTCAAAAGGTCGTAGCAGCATCATTTGCCCGAGGGGAAATCACAGGCGAAGCTCCTGCGGTCATTACCCTCGAGCGTCCAAAAAATCGTGATCATGGTGATTATGCGACATCGATTGCGCTTCAATTAGCGAAGGCAGCGGGCAAAAATCCACGCGATATTGCAACAATTTTGCAGGCGGCAATTGCTTCGATTGCTGGAGTAACCAAAGTTGATATCGCCGGACCGGGCTTCATCAACATCACCCTCGATCGCGCTAGTCAGGCAGAGTTAGTTCGCACAATTCTTACGGCGAAGAACGCATACGGGCGTGGCAACGCTCTTGCCGGCGTGAAAGTCAATCTTGAATTCATCAGCGCCAATCCAACCGGACCGCTTCACCTTGGTCACACTCGGTGGGCGGCAGTTGGAGATGCACTTGGTCGAGTTCTCAGCGCTGCTGGCGCAGAAGTCACGCGCGAGTTTTATATCAATGATCGCGGGCGCCAGATGGATTTATTTGGTCAATCTGTTCAAGCTGCTGCACTCGGAAATCCAATTCCGGAAGATGGCTATCAAGGTGAGTACATCAAAGATTTAGCGAAGGCGGTACTTATAGCTAACCCTGGAATTACAGCTACCGAAGATTTTCGGGAAGCTGCGTATCAAGTGCAGTTAGCGGAACAACAGCGCGTGCTGGAAACTTTTCACACCACATTTGATGTCTGGTTCTCAGAGCGCTCGCTCCATGAATCTGGGGCGGTCGAACACGGAGTCGATAAATTGCGCTCACAGGGACATGTCTTTGATGTGGACGGGGCAGTTTGGCTACGCACTACAGATTTTGGTGACGATAAAGATCGCGTCATTATCAAGGCAGATGGAGACCTCACATACTTTGCATCTGATACTGCTTATTACATCAATAAACGTGAACGTGGCTTTGATATCTGCATCTACATGTTGGGTGCCGATCATCATGGCTACATTCAACGTTTGAAAGCTACCGCTGCCTGTGCCGGAGATAATCCTGAATACAACATCGATGTACTCATTGGCCAGCTAGTAAAAATCATGGAGGGCGGCGAAGAGGTAAAGCTTTCTAAGCGCGCTGGAACAATTATTACTTTGGAAGAACTCGTAGAAAAAGTAGGCGTTGATGCAGCGCGCTATACCCTGATTCGTTACCCCGTTGATACTCCCATGGTGATGGATATCGATGTGTTGCGCCGCAATACCAATGAGAATCCGGTCTATTACGTGCAGTATGCACATGCTCGCATTGCAGCTGTACTTCGCAATACAGCCGAACTTAGAATCTCAGCAAACCTTGAATCTTTTGACCCATCACAACTCACGCATGATCGCGAAAATGAATTACTGGGTGCGCTCTCAGATTTCCCACGCATAGTTGCCAGCGCTGCTGAATTCCGCGAACCGCACCGCGTAGCGCGCTATTTGGAAGAGTTAGCGGGTGTGTATCACGGCTTCTATGCCGATTGCCGCGTGCTCCCACTGGGCGATGAACCAATTGCTGCTATTCATTCTGCGCGCGCAGCGCTCTGTGCTGCAACAATGCAGGTACTTGCTAATGGTCTTGATCTTTTAGGCGTATCAGCACCGGAAAGGATGTAAGTGATGAGTACACAAATGTGGTCGCATAACGCATCTTTTGCTGGGGGAAAACTTTCACTTGCCGGAATTTCAGCGCAACAGTTAGCCGCAGATTTTGGAACGCCAACATTCTTTTTAGATGAGGATGCCTATCGTTCGCGCGCACTTGCTTGGCATAACGGCCTGCAAAGTGAATTTGGGCCGCAGGCCGGGACTATTTACTACGCGGCAAAATCCTTTATTTGCACAGCAGTTGTGCAGTGGATTAGCGAAATTGGAATTGGGATAGATGTCTGTACCGGTGGTGAACTCGCAGTTGCGCTGGCAGGAGGCATCAACCCGGCCAAGATAGAAGTTCATGGCAATAACAAATCTGTTGCTGAAATTGATCGAGCAGTCTCGGTTGGTGTTAAGACAATCGTTATGGATTCACTCTTTGAAATTGAGCGGGTAGCAGCGGCTGCACGCAAGCATGGTGTTCGACAAGGTGTCATGCTCAGGCTTACACCCGGCATCGAAGCCCATACTCACGAAAAGATTTCAACCGCTCACGAAGATGTGAAATTTGGTTTCTCGATTGCTTCAGGTGCTGCCTGGCAGGCAGTGCAAGCAGTTGCAGAACTGCCAGAGCTAGAACTCCGTGGAGTGCATTGCCATATCGGTTCTCAGATTTTTGGTGCCGAAGCACACGAGATTGCAACCGACCGACTTCTTGCATTTATGGCTAAGTATCGCGATATCTATGGCGCGCAATTACCTGAACTTGATTTAGGTGGGGGATTTGGAATTGCATATATTGACGGAGACATCACCGTTGAACCTGCCGATGTTCTTCCAGCAATTGGCGCTGCTGTGCGAGCAGCGTGTGCAAAGTATTCGCTAGATATACCTGTGATTTCACTTGAACCCGGCAGAAACATTGTTGGGCCAACCATGTTCACACTCTATGAAGTTGGAACTGTGAAAGATGTTGTACTCGAAGATGGCACAGTGCGTAAATATGTTTCGGTCGATGGTGGCATGAGCGATAACGCACGCACGGCTTTGTATGATGCCGAATACACCGCAGTTATTGCCCAGCGCGAATCAACTGCGCCAGATGCCTTATCTCGACTCGTTGGAAAACATTGCGAAACCGGCGACATCATTATTGCCAATATCCAACTTCCTTCAGATATCGCACCTGGAGATCTAGTAGCTACCCCGGCAACGGGTGCATATGGCCGCAGCATGGCTAGTAATTACAATCATGTGCCAAGACCACCAGTTGTCGCTGTAAAAGATGGAAAAGCCCGCGTAATTGTTCGTCGTGAAAATGAGGCAGATCTGCTCGCACTTGATGTGAAAGAATAAGCAGATGAGCCCAGCAGATAAACCCGTTCGCGTCGGCATGCTCGGCTGCGGTGTTGTCGGCAGCCAGGTTGCCAGGCTGCTACTTGAAGATACTGCTGAGCTATCCACTCGTGCTGGTGTAAAGATTGAGCTGACTCGTATCGCTGTGCGCACACTGAAGCCTTATCCAGGTTTAGATCCTGCACTATTTACAACCGATCCATTCTCGATTGTTAATGATCCAGAGATTGATCTCATTGTTGAGGTCATGGGCGGAATTGAACCTGCTCGGGAACTCATCATGAAGGCAATCGATAACCGCAAATCAATCGTGACTGCTAACAAAGCACTTCTTGCCAGCCACGGCGCAGACCTCTTCACTGCTGCTTATGCAAAGGGTGAGGATATTTATTACGAAGCTGCAGTTGCAGGAGCAATTCCAATTATTCGCCCATTGCGCGATTCACTAGCAGGTGACTTTGTTACCCGTCTGATGGGAATTGTTAATGGCACTACAAATTACATTCTGACAAAGATGCATGAAGATAATCGGGAGTTCGCCGATGTTCTCAAAGAGGCGCAAGCTCTTGGTTATGCCGAAGCTGATCCGACTGCAGATATAGAAGGCTTTGACGCTGCGGCAAAAGCTGCAATTTTATCTGGCTTGGCTTTTCACACACGTGTCACAGTTGATGATGTTTATCGTGAAGGTATCTCCAAAATTACTTTGGAAGATGTCGCGATTGCTAAATCAATGGATCACGTCATTAAGTTATTGGCGATTGCAGAACTCACACCGGCTGATGAAATTTCAGTCCGTGTTCATCCTGTCATGATAGATAAGAGCCACCCACTGGCCTCTGTTCGCGATGCCTTTAACGCTGTCTTTATCGAGGCAGAATCAGCTGGACCACTGATGTTCTATGGTCGCGGCGCAGGTGGTCAACCAACTGCATCGGCAATTTTGGGAGATATCGTCGCGGTTTCTCGTCACATCGCGCTGAACTCAATTGGCCAACGCGAGACTGATTATGCAGATCGCGATATCGCACCGATTGAAACAACTAAGACAAAGTTTCTTATTCGCTTAGAAGTGCAAGATAAATCAGGTGTTTTGGCTGCCATTGCCCAGGTCTTTGCAGACCAAGGAGTATCGATTCAAACTGTCGACCAGAATGGCCGCCACGATGATGCTGAACTGATTATCGTTACGCACCGAGCCACCGAAGGTGAACTCAAAGCAACTGTCGAAGCGCTGAAGAAGATGGCGATGGTCACCAAGATTTCTAGCGTTATCCGGGTTGAAGGAGCGATCTCGTAATGGGAATCTTTTCTAAGAAATCTGGTGCGCATCAGTGGCGCGGTGTCATTGAGGAGTACCGGCATCGCTTACCCGTCACTGCCAAAACCCCAGTTGTCACTCTGCGCGAAGGTGGAACTCCACTTATCTATGCCTGCGTACTCTCTGAAATGCTTGGCAATAACGTCTGGGTAAAGTTTGAAGGAATTAACCCAACTGGTTCTTTTAAGGATCGCGGAATGACAATGGCGATTTCAAAGGCAGCTGAAGATGGAGCGCAAGCCGTTATTTGTGCATCAACTGGAAATACATCTGCCGCTGCCGCTGCTTACGCGGTTAAAGCCGGCATGGTTCCGGCAGTTCTGATTCCAGAGGGCAAGATTGCACTTGGCAAACTAGCGCAAGCAGTTGTGCATGGCGCGAAGTTGCTACAAGTCGATGGAAACTTTGATGACTGCCTTGTCTTAGCGCGCGATTTATCTGAGCACTACCCAGTATCACTTGTGAATTCGATTAACCCCTATCGCATCGAAGGTCAAAAGACAGCCGCATTTGAAGTTGTAGATATGTTGGGTGATGCACCAGATATTCACACAATGCCAGTAGGTAACGCTGGAAATATCACGGCTTACTGGAAGGGCTATAACGAGTATCGCAACGACAAGATTTCATCGAAGTTGCCACAAATGTGGGGATTCCAAGCAGCAGGGTCGGCGCCCCTTGTGATCGGAACACCGGTTGCTAAACCTGAAACAATTGCGACCGCGATCAGAATCGGTAATCCGGCATCGTGGGATCAAGCGATTGCTGCGCGTGATGAATCTGGCGGGCTGATTGATTCAGTCACTGATGAGGAAATTCTCGCCGCCTATCACTTGTTAGCTGCACGCGAAGGAATCTTCTGCGAGCCATCTTCTGCTGCTGGCTTAGCTGGGCTCTTTAAATATAAGAACGCTGGAAAATTACCGAAAGATAAAACAATTGTTATTACCTGCACAGGTAATGGCCTTAAAGATATTCCATGGGCACTTGAAGGAGCTTCAGATCCTGTTGTGGTCCCAGTTAATGCCGATGCTGCCGCAAAAGCGCTTGGCTTGGTAAAGAAGTAACTCATGGCGAAACCAACATTTAAAGCGAATCCAATTCAGGTTCAAGTTCCAGCAACATCTGCCAACTTGGGTCCTGGCTTTGATTCATTCGGCTTGGCTTTTGCGCTGCACGATCGCTATGTCGCACAAGTTCTTGATGAGCCAGGTCTTGACATCGATGTCACCGGCGAGGGCGCTGCAGATGTGCCTCTGACAGATAAGAACTTGCTTGTTAAAGCGATGTACAAAGGTTTTGATTTCTTAGGTGGAAAGCCGAAAGGCATTGCGGTGCGTGCACTCAATGTAATTCCTCATGGTCGTGGTCTCGGTTCTTCGGCTTCTGCAATTATTGGTGGCCTAGTACTTGCTCGAGCACTTGTGCTTACTGGCACCGATAAAATGAGCGATGACGCACTCTTAGATCTTGCAACACAGATGGAAGGCCATCCGGATAATGTTGCAGCTGCACTTTTTGGTGGAGCAACTGTCGCCTGGACTGGTTCAAGTAATGAAAAAGAAGTTGCTCACTCAATTCAAATTCCGGTAGATCCTCGCATTCGCGCGATGGCATTTATACCTAGCAATTCGCTGGCAACAAAAAAAGCGCGCACCCTGCTACCTGCATCAATTCCATTTGCCGACGCGCAGCGCAACAGCACTCACACCGCTCTGCTCATGCACGCTCTGACTATTCGCCCAGATCTTTTGTTTACAGCTACTGAAGATTTCTTACATCAGTCTTATCGCAGTGAAGCGATGCCAGCTTCTTTTGCGCTGATGACAAAGCTTCGCGCTGCTGGAGTGGCAGCATTTATCTCTGGCGCAGGGCCCACAGTGATGGCGTTGCACACTGGTAATCAAGAAGAGAGTGAACAACTTGGCCGTGCTGGGGGAGCCAAATTTGAAGGTAAATCGCTCGAAATTGCTTCTCGTGGAGCCAGCCTGCTATAGTTTTGGATATCAGTTCGACCCGGTAAGTAAGGGCAGAGTAAGAATTGATAAATCCAAGAATAAAAAATAACCCTGGGTTTCACTTATATAGGTAAGCCCCAAACTGAAAAGAAATACATGACAACAACAGAACCAATCCGTTCTAGCAGTCCAGAGCTTTCAGCGATGACCCTTCCTAAGTTAAAGGAAGTTGCGTCTCAACTCGGTATTGATAACGCCGCAAAGCTAAAAAAGGATGCGTTAGTAACAGCCATCGCAGATCTCCAGGCAGCAAACCGCGAAGCAGCTAAGGCTGAGCGTGAAGCTCGTCGTGAAGCTCGTAATGCGAAGAAGAACAACCGCGATGCTAAGAATTCCGATAATTCAAATAGTGCAGATGATGACGATAGCGATGACGATTCATCAGATAACAGCTCTGCGCAAGACCGAAATTCCGGCGATCGTGACGATCGTGGTGGCCGCAACCGTGGCCGTGATCGCAACCGTGGCCGTGATCGCAACCGCGACCGTGGAAACCGAGAAGAGCGCGAACCGGTAATTGGTGAAGATGATGTGCTAGTTCCTGTTGGTGGACTTGTAGACATCATGGATAACTACTCATTTATTCGTACCGGCGGATACCTGCCTGGGCCAAATGATGTTTACGTTTCACAGGGGCAGGTACGAAAGTACGGCCTTCGCAAAGGAGACGTTGTCACCGGACAAGTACGCCAGGCACGTGAAGGTGAAACTCGCCAGAAGTACAACCCACTCATCACTCTTGAAACAATCAATGGCGCCCCTTACGAGGAGGCACGTAACCGTGTTGAATTTGGAAAGCTTGTTCCGCTTTATCCGCAAGAGCGTCTTCGCCTGGAAACCGAGCCAAACATTCTGACAACTCGCGTCATCGATTTAATTGCGCCTATCGGTAAGGGACAACGCGGACTTATTGTTTCGCCGCCTAAGGCTGGTAAGACCATGGTCTTGCAGTCAATTGCTAATGCAATTACAACAAACAACCCTGAGTGTCACTTGATGGTTGTTCTTGTCGATGAACGTCCAGAAGAAGTTACTGATATGCAGCGCAGCGTCAAGGGTGAAGTTATTGCTTCAACTTTCGATCGTCCAGCAGATGACCACACCACAATTGCAGAGCTAGCAATTGAACGTGCAAAGCGTCTCGTTGAAATGGGCCATGATGTTGTAGTTCTACTCGACTCAATCACACGTCTAGGTCGCGCATACAACATCGCAGCTCCAGCCTCTGGCCGCATTCTTTCTGGTGGTGTTGATTCGGCAGCGCTCTATCCACCAAAGAAGTTCTTCGGTGCCGCTCGTAATATTGAAGACGGTGGATCGTTGACCATCCTTGCAACCGCACTTGTTGATACCGGATCTCGTATGGATGAAGTTATCTTCGAAGAGTTTAAGGGCACCGGAAATATGGAGCTCATCCTCGATCGCAGAATGGCTGATAAGCGAATCTTCCCGGCAGTGAACGTTGTTGCATCTGGTACTCGTAAAGAAGAAATTCTGATGGGAACTGAAGAGCTAAATATTGTTTGGAAACTTCGCCGCGTTCTGCATGCACTCGAACCACAGGCAGCGCTGGAACTCTTACTTGAGAAGATGAAGGGCACAAAGTCCAACGTTGAATTCTTGATGCAGATTCAAAAGACAACATCAGGACCAGACGACAGCAAGTAAGACGACAGCAAGTAGCCTCACTTTCCCGCGTGGATTTTGTGGATTACTGCTTTTACGAGAAGATTGGCCCCTATTGCCACCCCATGGCGATGAACTGGTTCACCGTTAATCACGGACCCAGCCATAGAAAAGGAAATGAAGATGAAGAAAGATATCCACCCAGAATATAAAGAGACCCAAGTAACTTGTGGTTGCGGCGAAAAGTTTGTCACCCGCTCAACAGTTGCCAGCGGATCTATCTACGTAGAAGTTTGCTCAGTCTGTCACCCGTTCTACACAGGTAAGCAGCGCATTCTCGATACTGGTGGACGCGTCGCTAAGTTCGAAGAGCGCTTCGGAAAAAAAGCAGCTAACTAGCTTTTCAAAGAGACCGCATCGCAGCCGAAAGGTTGCGGCGCGGTCTTTTTATTTCTCGCACCATTAGTAGATCTAGATAAATAGATCTAGATAGAAAGGGGAAGTCATATGAGTAACGATCGCTTTGCATCAGCACATGAGATGGTGCGCGAGTATCAAGAACTCGAAACAAAGATGGCCGACCCCTCTATCCATGAAGATCAAGGTAACGCCCGCAAATTAGGACGTCGCTATGCGCAGCTCGGCCCTGTTGTTGCCGGATTTAACGCATGGAAATCCGCCGCAGATGATCTTGAGGCAGCGAAAGAGATGGCGGCAGAAGACACATCTTTCGCATCTGAAATTCCTGCCATGGAAGCAGCTGTGGAAGCTGCCGCCGAGAAGTTAGAAGAGTTATTGCTTCCACGTGATCCTAACGATGATCGTGATGTCATTATCGAAGTAAAGGCCGGTGCAGGTGGCGATGAATCTGCACTCTTCGCTGGAGATTTAGTTCGCATGTATCAGCGATATGCCGAAAAGCGCGGCTGGAAAATTGAAATTATCGATATGACCGAATCTGAACTCGGTGGATATAAAGATATTTCGATGGCTGTGAAATCAAAGGGAACACCAGAACCCGGAACAACTCCTTATGCACGACTTAAATTTGAAGGTGGTGTACACCGCGTGCAGCGCGTTCCAGAGACAGAGAGCCAAGGGCGAATTCACACATCTGCAGCCGGCGTACTTGTCTTGCCGGAAGCGGAAGAAGTAGATGTTGAGCTCAATATGAATGATGTTCGGGTCGATGTGTATCGCTCATCAGGCCCTGGTGGACAGTCAGTAAATACCACTGACTCTGCCGTGCGACTTACGCACGTCCCAACGGGCATTGTCGTTTCCTGTCAGAACGAAAAATCTCAACTTCAGAATAAGGAGTCTGCGCTACGTATTTTGCGCGCACGCCTATTGGCAGATGCGCAAGAAAAAGCAGAAGCTGCGGCGATGGCCGAGCGTAAGAGCCAGGTGCGCACCGTTGATCGTTCCGAGCGAATTCGCACATATAACTACCCAGAAAATCGCCTCAGTGATCACCGCGTCAACTACAAGGCAAATAATCTCGATGCAGTACTCAATGGTGAGCTAGATGAAGTTGTGCAGGCCTTACTCGATGCCGACAGAGCAGCAAAGCTTTCTTCGACCAACTAAGACAGAGCCGCACAACTATGGAACTTACCTTCAAAGAATTCTTACGAGGCGGTAAAGAGCAGTTAGCGGCTGCTGGATTTGCAGAAGTAGAAGCTGAGCATTTACTGGCGCACACCCTTGGTCTTACTCGGATGGATCTACACAACCCACTTACCGTCGAAAACGCACTCGCCGCAATAGGCGACATGTCAGTTGTAGAAGAAACATTCTGGAAATTACTCGATCGCCGATGCGCCCACGAGCCACTGCAATATCTCACTGGCGTTGCATACTTCAGACATTTAGAGATCAAAGTGGGACCCGGAGTTCTGGTGCCGCGGCCTGAAAGTGAATTACTCGTTGAATCAGTTCTGACACATATCGACCGGATGAATAAAGAGAAGATGATGAGTGCGGTGAGTGTTGTAGATCTGGGCGCGGGTTCCGGGGCGCTGGCACTTGCAGTTGCTACCGAAGCGCCCAACACACATGTGATTGCGGTGGAGCAGAGTGCGCAAGCTATTTACTGGCTTAAGGAGAACGTTTCCTTTATTGATGAGAAGGTGCGCATCGTGGAATCAGATGTTGCAATCGCTCTGGAAGGCGTGAAGTGTGATGTCGTTATTGCTAACCCGCCATATATTCCAGATGGCCAAGAGTTACCAGTTGATGTGCGCGAGCACGAGCCGGCCATTGCACTCTTTGGGGGCGCAGATGGAATGAAGGTGCCGCGACTTTTTATTGCCGCCGCAGCGCGCCTTTTAAAACCAGGTGGATTTTTGGCACTGGAGCATCACGAAAATCAAGGTATTGAGATAGCTGCCGTACTCGGAGTAGAGTTTGAAGATATTGCGCTTCACCACGATCTAACTGGACGTCCGCGCTTTACCACCGCGGTGAGGAGATAACGATGGCTCCACGTGTTGATCTAAAGCAAGGTGAAGTAAAGAATCAGGTAGCGAAAGCACTCAAACTCATTCGCGATGGTTATGTCATCGTTCTCCCAGCAGAACATGGATACCTCTATGTAGCAGATGCATTCTCACATTTTGCAGTGCGTGCGATGCATGTATTGCGCGGCGATGAGCTAGGAGTCTCTGCCCAAGTTCTCTGTCATTCAGCTCAGACAGTTTCCGGAATCACTCGCGATGTTCCAGCGGATGCACAATTGTTGATGGACGAATTTTGGCCAGGACTGCTCTCACTTAATCTGCGACCAAACCGCGGATTGAATTGGGATCTCGGTGATGATAATTCACTTGACTTGATCAGCATCAGAGTTCCAAAAGTTCGTTTTCTGCGAGCACTTCTGAAAGAGTCTGGTCCACTTGCAGCAGCAAGTGCCGCACCTGCCGGAGCTGGTCCACTGTTAAAAATTGATAGAAGTGCAATCAAGGGCTGGGATGTGGCGACGGTATTTGATAACGGGGCGCTGAAAGCAGGCAAACCCTCAACCGTGATTGAGCAGCGAAACGACGCACTTCATATCGTTCGTGAAGGCGCAATCTCGAGCGCGCAGGTGAGAAAAATCGCTCCCAGCGTTTCTGGGGAGTCACAATCTGCCGAGAACTATTAGGCTGACGCCCATGTCCGAAACCTTCTATGGCCCAGATTTCACTCTTCTCTCCAAGGAAGATCCAGATATTGCAGCGGTGCTGCTCTCTGAACTCAAGCGCCAACAGACCAATCTGCAACTGATTGCATCTGAGAACTTCACATCGCGCGCAGTCCTTGCCACTCTGGGTTCAACGCTGTCGAATAAATACGCCGAAGGTTATCCAGGCAAGCGATATTACGGCGGCTGTGAAGAAGTTGATAAGGCTGAAGTCATTGCAATTGAGCGCGCACAATCTCTCTTTGGTGCAGAGCATGCAAATGTTCAGCCGCACTCAGGAGCTAGTGCAAATATTGCGGTCTACCAGGCATTTACCAAGCCGGGAGATACCGTCCTAGCGATGTCACTTCCACACGGAGGACACCTCACACATGGTTCCAAAGTTAACTTTTCTGGAAAGTGGTTTAACGTCGTCTCTTACGGAGTCCGCCAAGATAACGAGCTCATTGATTACGACGAGCTGCGCGACTTAGCTATTGCCAATAAGCCAAAGATGATCTGTTCTGGTGCAACTGCTTATCCTTCTTTAATTGACTTCGAAAAGGTGCGCGCAATTTGCGATGAAGTAGGCGCAATCATGTGGGTAGATGCCGCGCACTTCATTGGCCTGGTTGCCGGCAAGGCAATTCCTTCACCAGTTCCGTATGCCGATGTTGTTTCCTTTACTACTCATAAAGTATTGCGCGGTCCTCGTGGCGGCATGATCCTAAGCAAGGCTGAGCATGCGGCGGCAATTGATAAGGCGGTCTTTCCAGGTATGCAAGGTGGCCCAATCATGTCGGCAGTTGCTGGCAAGGCGGTCGCGCTCGCAGAGTGTGCAACACCTGCTTACCAAAAGTATGCAAAGGATGTCATCGTTAATGCGCAGTCACTGGCGAAAGCGTTGGAAGGCGAAGGTATGCGCGCAGTATCTGGCGGTACTCAGACCCACTTGGCGCTGATTGATATTCGCGCCACCGGAGTCAATGGAAAAGTGGCGGATGAGCGTTGCGGAGCAGCCGGCATAGTCCTCAATAAGAATTCGATTCCTTACGATCCAGAAGCGCCATCAGTGACTTCAGGTATTCGTGTGGGAACTCCAGCGACTACAACCCAGGGCATGGGCACCGCAGAGATGCAGACAATCGCATCACTTATTGCGCGTGCAATTAAGACAGATGATGCAAAAGAACATGCTGCAATTAAATCTGACGTGCATGCTCTGACTGCACGTTTTCCTATCTACGAGGCATAAGTAAACCCACTGCAATGCGTGAGTACTTAGTAACCCTGCTCATAGCGGCAGCGCTCTGTTATGTAGTAACTCCATTTGTGCGGACCTTGGCCATTAAAAGTGGTGCAGTAGCAAAAATTCGTAGCCGCGATATTCATACAACTCCAACGCCACGTTGGGGTGGGCTGGCGATGTGGATTGCGATGGCGCTTACTTTTGCAATCGTTAATCACTTATCACTCGTTGGTAAATCTTTTGGTCGCGAGTCACTCGGAATATTTCTTGCCGCCACCTTGCTCGTCGCAATCGGACTTATCGATGATCGCTTTGAATTAGATGCTCTGACAAAGTTAGCTGGACAAGCCTTGGCGGCTGGCATCTTGCTCATCTTTGGTATCCAAGTCTTGTGGTTACCCATCAATGGCGTAATCACCTTGCCACCAAGCATTGGTCAATTGGTAACTGTTCTGATTGTCCTCATCACCATTAATGCGGTGAACTTTATCGATGGCCTAGATGGGTTAGCGGCCGGCATTGTTGCAATATCTGGCGCCGCCTTCTTCGCCTTCGCCTACCTGCTCGCCGTTGTCTATGGCTTCAATCGTGCGGGTGCGCCATCACTCATAACGGCGGTAATAATCGGTGTCTGTATTGGATTTTTGCCACACAATGCTCATCCGGCGAAGATATTTATGGGTGATTCCGGCTCGATGTTCCTTGGTCTATTGCTAGCTGCATCTGCCATCACACTGACTGGCCAGATTGATCCGAATGCCATCTCGGCTGAAAAACTGGGACCTACGCTGCTACCACTGGCGCTACCTTTTGCAGTTCTCGCAATTCCACTGATTGATTTATTTTCGGCAATTATTCGCAGAGTACGTGCCGGCCAATCACCGTTTAGTTCAGATAAAGAGCATATCCATCATCGATTATTGCGTGCCGGAAATTCTCATTTGCGTACTGCGCTGATTATGTATGTGTGGACCGCAACCATCGCACTTCCGGTCGTGGTTTCAGCATTTGAACCACTCTGGGTATCTGCGATTGTCGCCGGCTTGATGCTCTCGTTTGCAATTTATTTCACGCGGAGCGGAGGCAAGCTACGTGAAAAATCTGCTCTCTAATGCACCGGGTGCGAGTAACGAAAGTCAGTTATTAAAAGGTGCGCTACTTCCAACGTTTATTGTTGGGGCAATCGCGCTCATCATCTCTTCATTGACAAAAGGACTCCCTGGTTTTTTGGGAGCGGCACTCGCGCATGTGGTTGTCATCGTCTATTTCGTAATTCATATACTGGTCTCGAAGTTCTCTCGAAATCTTGATCCCATGAGTACTATGGCGCTGGCGATGCTCTCGTATGTAAGCAAACTCTTCTTAATCGCGCTTTTTCTCATCGCAATTACCCGTCTTACCGCTCCCGAGACAATCCATCGGGGTGCATTTGGATCGACCGCAATTGCGCTCACTTTGGCTTGGCTAGGTGGGGAAATTGCCAGCTTCACGAAATTGCGCCTACATTTACCTCTGCCCAAGAAAGCCCCTAGCTCAGAAGACGGTGAATAAGAGATGGCCACACAGAATCCTCGCGAAGGCGCTCTCTACTCGATTCTCGGATACATGCTCTCCGGCCTTATTTTTTGGGGCGGGGTTGGCTATTTCGCCGACCGCTTCTTCAACACATCTTTTCTCACCCTAGTCGGGCTGCTGGTCGGCATGGGCGGGGCGCTCTACCTAGTCTGGCTCCGCTTCGGGCGCTAACCGGCCTTGGGCAAGCGCGGAAAATCACAATCTTTTCCCAACCTTTGAATTTCGCACTTATCCACCCTTTCGCCTAAGGTTACGCGCGGAGATTCCCAACTCCTGCTAATGCCCACTCAGTAGTCTCAAAGGAGAGCACGTGCGCGCGTTGTCAGCTTTTAGCGCCAAAGGCGAGGAATTCATTCCGCCGAGCAGCAAAGATTTTGTGCTTCCTCCAATATTTGGTGACAACGCATTTACAACAAAACCAATTTTTCTTATCGGCCTTTCCGTTATTTTAATTTCAGTCTTCTTCGTTCTCTCTGCTCGTAAAGCGGCAATCGTTCCTTCTAAATTTCAATTCGCGGGCGAGCTTGTCTACGGATTTGTTCGCAAGGATCTCGGCGAAGAAATTTTGGGTCATGAATTCAAGCGATTTATGCCTTACCTCTTCTCGTTATTCACATTCATTCTGGTAAATAACATCTTCGGAATTGTGCCCTTCATTCAATTCCCAACGTTTTCCCGTATTTCATTTGCATACGTTCTAGGAATTATCACCTTCATCGTCTTCCACTACGTAGGAGTTCGTAAACAAGGAACCGTTAAGTACGTCAAAGATATTTTGTTCATGCCAGGAGTCCCAAAGCCGGTTTATATTCTCCTGA
Organism: Streptomycetaceae bacterium; assembly: GCA_027483765.1. Lineage (GTDB taxonomy): Bacteria > Actinomycetota > Actinomycetes > Nanopelagicales > Nanopelagicaceae > Planktophila. The sequence goes on along the minus strand of JAIXTW010000005.1, from coordinate 41,637 downwards.
CTCCAATTGAGATCGCGACATATTTAATTGTTCGCCCACTGACAATTTCACTTCGTCTCTTTGCAAACATGTTTGCTGGTCACTTGCTCTTGATGATCTTTATTCTCGGTGGTGAGCACCTCTTGCAGGGTGCTATCGGACTCAAGTTGGTCAGCCCATTTGCATTCGCATTCGGTATCGCGCTCACCTTCTTCGAATTTCTCGTTCAATGTCTTCAGGCGTATATCTTTACGCTGCTGACAGCGCTCTACATCGCCGGCGGCCTCGCCGACGAGCACTAAAAAAGGATTCCGTTAGAACATTTCTAACGCGAAGATAGGAAAGGTAACAAAATGACAGGCACACTCAACCTCGTCGGATATGGACTAGCTGCAATCGGACCTGGCCTCGCGGTCGGCATGATCTTCGCGGCATATATCAACGGTGTCGCACGCCAGCCAGAAGCTCGCAGCGTCCTTCAACCAATCGCGTTTCTTGGATTCGCTATGGCTGAAGCTCTTGCACTCTTCGGCCTCGTTCTCGCATTCGTTCTCTAATTAGAGAACTGCGGTTCTATCCATGAATAGTTTTATTGAACTAGCTGCAGGTGGGGCTCCGAACCCGTTGCTTCCGCATACCGCGGAAATAATCGTCGGTTCGATTGCATTCCTCCTGCTCTTCCTAGTGATGCGATCAAAAGTTGTACCAATGTTTGAGAAGGCGTACACCGAGCGCACTGCGGCAATTGAGGGTGGAATTGCTAAGGCTGAAATCGCGCAAGCAGAAGCCAAAGCAGCGCTCGAGCAGTACTCAGCTCAACTTGCATCAGCTCAAGCTGAATCTGCAGAAATGCGAGAGAAGGCACGCGAACAAGGTGCACTTATCGCAGAAGAGATTCGCGCTAAAGCGCTAGAAGATGCTGCTCGTATTACTGCGGCAGCACACGCATCAATTGAGGCAGAACGCGCACAAGCTGTGACATCACTTCGTAATGAAGTAGGCGCACTTGCAGTCGAACTTGCATCAAAGATTGTCGGGGAAGCTCTCGATGACCAAGCTCGCCAATCACGTATTGTCGATCGTTTTATCGAAGATCTCGAGAAGAGTAAGTAAGGAAAAGTAATGAGAATTCACTTCGGAGGCAGTAGCCGTCAGTCATTCGTGACTGCACGCGCGACGCTCGATGCTGCCGTAAAGGGTGCAACAGCAGCCTCCGCATCTGAACTCTCGACACATCTCTTCTTTGCGGCAGACGTTCTCTCGCAGAACACATCAATCCGTCGTGCTTTCGCAGATCCTGCACGTGATGCCGCATCTAAGGGCGCACTTGTTAAGGATCTCTTTGGCAAGTCACTCTCCACATCTGCACTAGAAATACTCACAGCCGTATCAACTCTTCGTTGGTCTGCTGCAGGAGACCTGGTTCATGTGCTTGAGCAACTAGCGATTGAAGCGGAAGCATCCGCTGCAAACCTTAACAATGAGCTCGATCGAGTAGAGGATGAACTCTTTGAAACATCAGAACTCGTTGTCGATAACTTCGAACTTCGTAAAGCACTTGTAGGAGCTGGAACTGCGCAAGCAAAGTCTGCCCTGGTAGCAGAAGTACTTGGCAAAAAGGCATCTGCATCGACTGTAAGACTGGCGGTCGCACTTGTTACCAGCCTTCGCGGTCGCAGTATTGAGGCAGCATTTGCCGACTATCTCTTCGGTCTGGCAAATCGTCGCAACCGTTTGATTGCAGTGATTCGCGTGGCAACAGCGATATCAGATTCACAGAAGTCACGCCTTGCAACGGCGATTGAAAAGCAGGTTGGGCAACCAATCCGCGTCAACATTGAGGTCGAGCCATCAATTCTTGGTGGAGTCTCAGTGAAGTTTGCAGATGAACTTGTAGATGGAAGCGTTTCACATCGACTTGCAAGTGCCGGACGCGCACTTGCTGGAAATAAATAGGAATAAAGGGGAAACTCATGGCAGAGCTCAAGATCCAACCGAATGAAATTCGGGATGCCTTAGCGAACTTCGTTAAGTCATACGATCCAGGCACCGCGGCTCGTGATGAAGTCGGAACAGTAAGCCAGGCAGGCGATGGAATCGCTCGCGTTGAAGGTCTTCCTTCGACAATGGCTAACGAACTACTTCAGTTCGAGAACGGAACACTAGGACTCGCACTTAACCTTGACGTGCGCGAAATCGGTGTTGTTATCTTGGGCGATTACGCAGGTATTGAAGAAGGAACTTCGGTACGTCGTACCGGTGAAGTTCTCTCCGTTCCTGTCGGTGACGGATTTCTCGGTCGCGTTGTTGACCCACTAGGTCGACCAATTGATGGCAAGGGCGAAATCAAACCTGATGCACGCCGTGCACTTGAACTTCAGGCACCATCAGTTGTTCAGCGTCAACCAGTGAAAGAGCCAATGGCTACAGGTATCAAGGCAATCGATGCGATGACAGCAATCGGTCGTGGACAGCGTCAGCTCATCATTGGTGACCGTCAGACTGGTAAGACTGCAGTTGCAATCGACACAATTATTAACCAGCGCGAAAACTGGCTGACCGGCGATAAGAAGAAGCAGGTTAAGTGCATCTACGTTGCTATTGGCCAGAAGGGTTCAACGATCGCTTCTGTTAAGGGCGCACTCGAAGAAGCTGGCGCGATGGAATACACAACAATCGTGGCATCCCCAGCATCTGACCCAGCAGGCTTTAAGTACCTTGCACCGTATACCGGTTCTGCAATTGGTCAGCACTGGATGTACAACGGCGAGCACGTTCTTATCGTCTTTGATGATCTTTCTAAGCAAGCTGAGGCATATCGTTCAGTCTCACTCCTTCTTCGTCGTCCACCAGGCCGCGAAGCGTACCCAGGAGATGTTTTCTACTTACACTCACGTTTGCTCGAGCGTTGCGCAAAGCTTTCCGATGAACTCGGTGGCGGTTCAATGACTGGTCTACCAATCATTGAAACAAAGGGAAATGACGTCTCTGCATTTATTCCGACAAACGTAATTTCTATTACTGACGGTCAGTGCTTCCTTGAAACAGATCTCTTTAACGCAGGCGTTCGCCCAGCGATTAACGTAGGTATCTCTGTTTCTCGCGTAGGTGGTTCAGCACAGACAAAGGCGATGAAGAAGATCGCTGGTCGTTTGCGTCTTGACCTCGCACAGTTCCGTGAGCTTGAAGCATTCGCAGCTTTCGGTTCAGATCTTGATGCGGCATCAAAGGCTCAGCTTGAGCGCGGTGCACGCATGGTTGAACTACTTAAGCAGGGTCAGTACTCACCATATTCACTCGAGCGTCAGATTGTTTCAATCTGGGCAGGTACAACAGGCAAGCTCGATGATGTTGCTGTCGCTGATATCCGTCGCTTTGAAACTGAACTGCTCGACTTTATTGGCCGCGAACGTAAAGAGATCTTTACCGTGATCTCAGAGACTAAGCAGCTGGAAGATGACACTGTTTCAAAGATGGAATCTGCAGTTGCTGATTTCAAGAAGCAGTTCAAGCCATCAGTTGCACCAGCAGTGAACGATGCACCAGCAGAAGCTCTTGATAGCGAAGGGGCGGAAGCAATTACCAAGTTCGTCCCACCGGCGGTGAAGAAGTAACTCATGGGTGCTCAACTTCGCATATATCGCAGGCGGATGCGTTCCGTTAAAGCGACCAAAAAGATTACGAAAGCAATGGAGTTAATCTCTGCTTCTCGTATCGTTAAGGCGCAGCAACGTGTTTCAGCATCGACCCCTTATGCAAACGAACTCACACGTGCGGTATCTGCAGTTGCTTCATTTTCGTCAACAGATCATCCGTTGACTACGACAAAAGAGAATCCACGTCGTGCCGCGATTTTAATTATCTCCTCCGACCGCGGCATGGCTGGTGCTTATTCAACAAACGCCATTAAAGAAGGCGAAAAACTTGCAGCTCTTCTTCGTGAACGTGGTCTGCAAGTCTCAAGCTTCTTGGTCGGTCGCAAGGCTGTTAACTACTACAAGTTCCGCAACCGAGAAATGGCCGGAACCTGGACTGGTTTTTCAGATAACCCGTCCTATGAGAATGCTCGCGAAGTCGCAGATGCGCTCCTTGAGGCATTTCTTGCAGATTCAACTGAGACAAATCTTGGTGTCGATGAAATTCACATCATCTTTACTCAGTTCAAATCGATGTTGACTCAGGAAGCTACCGCTAAGCGCATGATTCCTTTGGAAGTTGTTGAAACTTCGGAGCCAGTGCCAGCAGGGTTGTTGCCTATGTATGAATTTGAGCCAAATGCAGAAGAAGTTCTCAACGCCCTTCTTCCACGCTATATCCAAGCCCGTATCTTTAACGCGATGTTGCAATCGGCAGCCTCTGAACATGCTGCTCGTCGTCGCGCTATGAAATCAGCAACTGACAATGCTGAGGATCTCATCAAGTCACTAACCCGACTTGCGAACGCTGCCCGTCAAGCAGAAATTACCCAGGAAATCAGTGAAATTGTCGGCGGCGCAGATGCGTTGGCCTCAGCTAGTGCAGGGAGTGAATGATGTCAGCAACAGGTAAAGGCCGCGTAGCCCGAGTTATTGGACCAGTGGTGGATATTGAATTCCCCGCAGATTCGATGCCTTCGATCTTTAACGCGCTTCACGTAGAGACCACCATGAGTGGCACTACTCGTACCTTGACCCTCGAAGTAGCGCAGCACATTGGAGATAACCTCGTGCGCGCAATCTCGATGCAACCAACGGACGGAATGGTGCGCGGTGCTGAAGTAACAGACACTGGCTCAGCAATCACTGTTCCAGTTGGTGATGTCACCAAGGGCCACGTCTTTAACACTCTCGGCGAATCCCTCGACGTTCCAACATCATCACTTGATATCAAGGAGCGTTGGTCAATTCACCGTAACGCACCAGCATTCGATCAGCTCGAGTCAAAGACCGAGATGTTCGAGACCGGTATCAAAGTTATCGACCTTCTTACACCGTATGTAAAGGGTGGAAAGATCGGTCTCTTCGGTGGTGCAGGTGTTGGTAAGACTGTTCTTATCCAGGAAATGATTTATCGCGTAGCTGAAAACTTCGGTGGTGTATCTGTGTTCGCCGGCGTTGGAGAACGTACTCGTGAAGGTAACGACTTGTTCCTGGAAATGACTGAGACGGGCGTTATCAACAAAACAGCCTTGGTCTTCGGTCAGATGGATGAACCACCTGGAACGCGTCTTCGTGTTGCACTCTCTGCCCTCACAATGGCTGAGTACTTCCGCGATGTGCAAAAGCAGGACGTTCTGCTCTTCATCGATAACATCTTCCGCTTTACTCAGGCAGGTTCTGAAGTATCAACACTTCTCGGCCGTATGCCATCTGCGGTGGGCTACCAGCCAACACTTGCGGACGAAATGGGTCAGCTACAGGAGCGCATTACTTCAACACGTGGTCACTCGATTACATCTATGCAGGCAATTTATGTTCCTGCAGATGACATCACCGACCCAGCTCCACACACAACCTTCGCGCACTTAGATGCAACAACAGTGTTGTCTCGTCCGATTTCAGAGCTTGGTATCTACCCAGCTGTGGATCCACTCGATTCGTCATCTCGAATCCTCGATCCTCGCTACATCGGAGAGCACCACTTCCGTGTTGCTAACCGCATCAAGCAGATCTTGCAGCGCTACAAGGATCTTCAGGACATCATCGCTATCTTGGGTATCGATGAACTTTCCGAAGATGACCGTGTTCTCGTAGGACGTGCACGTCGTATCCAGCGCTTCTTGTCACAGAACACATTCGTAGCGAAGGTCTTTACTGGACTCGATGGTTCATTCGTTCCACTGACAGAGACAATCTCTGCATTCGAAGCGCTTGCTGATGGAAAGTACGACCACGTTCCAGAACAAGCGTTCTTCATGTGCGGTGGCCTCGATGATGTTGAGCGCAAAGCTGCTGAACTTGCGAAGAATTAACTAAGGGAAAAACCATGCCTCTTAACGTCGCACTAGTATCGCCAACACAACAGGTGTGGTCCGGGCAGGCATCATTTGTCTCTGCTCGCACCACTGAAGGTGACCTCGGAGTTCTTCCAGGTCACACACCTTTGTTTGGCGTACTAGTCGACGGAGCGGTCAGCATCAAGGGTCTAGATGGCACAACTCAGGAATTTAATGTCAGTGGTGGGTTCCTATCTGTTTCAAATGATCGCGTCTCGATTCTTACAGAGAGCGTTAATTAACTCTTAACTTCTTCGCTAAGAAAACACGCAGGGTAAAGCCATTTCCTGGCCGGGATTCAATCTCTTTTCTGCCACCAAGAATCGACAGCCACGCATCGATAATGACAGTTCCTTTGCCGGAGCTATTAACTGAGCCACCTCGTCCATTATCAACAACCTCAACACAAATTTCCTTGGCGTTGCTCTCTGCAACGCGGATAGTTATGTGAGATGCAGGACCATGTTTGATGGAGTTAATCACACCCTGCTCAATAATGCGATAAATACCGAGCTTGATTTCTTCGTCGAAGGAATCTGCCTCCTGGGGAATCTCAAGAGTAAAGGTGAGTTCACTGGAAAACTCGTTAATTAAATTCTCGCAACTTCCAACTAGCCCTTCACCCGCTAGATTGGGAGTGAGTAACTGCGAAACTTCACGGACGTCGATTGAGCGTATCTGTTCTATCTCTTTGATAACCGCGAATAATCCGAGCTTGCCTTCATCAGAGATAACTTCGGTAACTCTTGTCAATTTTGCTCCGGCTAACATCAATTTACCCTGGATACGATCATGGAGTAGCTGAGATGCGTGGGAACGAATCTCCTCATCTGACTCCACTAACGTCGCGTAACGTTCATTTAATTCACTGTTGAGGGCAGAGGCTGTTGCAAGATTCTCACCCAAGGTTCTCAATCGATTATGCGTGATGGCAACGAAGAAAATTGCGAAGACGAATCTAGTGATAAATTCGCCTACAAATATACCTGCATTCAAAAAGTCCCCAGTCTTGAGCAGTGGAATCAAATATCTCTGTCCGGCAATTTGTACAAACACGGTGATGAGAGACGCGAGAGCCATTTCGAGGATATAAATTCTGAAGCTCTTCCGTCTTTTACCCCAAATCACCTGTGAGGCTTTTAAAACGAGATAAAGCGGTAGCCCCATGAATGCATAAGCAAGAAGACCAGTGAAGAAGAACCTAATTCTCTCTGGCCCATATTCATAATCAAAAGTGTAGGTTCTTAAATTTGATAAGCTAAAGACCAGGATCGTAAGATAGATAAATCCTGGCCGATAATCGTGCGGGCCAAGGAAGTTCTTAATCTTGAGTAGTTGTTCTCTCATGAGAGAGTTTTCATGAGTTGTAGATACTTCAAAATTGCCAATGTCTTTAAATCATCACCCTCTTTGGCATCAGGCAGAAGAGTGTCATATGCCCGCGACAATTCTTTTCGGACGTAGGAATAAGTGAGATCAAGACGAACGCTGATCTCTTGAACAGAAATTCCTTGAGCCAGAAGGGAGATGATTGAGCGCTGGCGAGATGAAAGTGCGTAGTAAAGATTGATCTCACCCTCGCCCCCTTCTGAGACAACCGGAAAGAACTCTTCCCAGTTTCCCTTTCCTACCGCAGTCTCCTTCAAAATCTTTGCGTAATCATTCCCCGACATCTCTCCACTCTTTTCAAAGAAAGACCAGCCATTGCGCATGGCAGGGGGAACGCGATTGACCATCTTACGAACGTTAAATTGCGAATAGATGACAATGCCGATGTATTCGTTGATTTCACGAAGAGCAATGCCAAGCTCAATGCCATTTAAACCATCGGTATCTAAACCGAAGTCAATGAGAGCCACATCCGCTTTCTTTACTACAGCCCGATTGAGTGCAGAAATTCCATCGGCGTAGGTTCCTATTACCTCAAGATCTGAAATCCGAGACATAGATTCTTGAAGAAATTGACGAAGAGCAGAGTCATTTTCTATGTAAATAACTCTCGTTGAATTCATACCTAATGATGTCACACGGGCTTGCAAAGACAGGGAAGTGATGTCACAAGTGTTACCTGAAAGTTCCAACTTAACAAAGATTTATTCGTGCGGTTTTCAAAAATGTGACAGAAATGAGAATCGGAGACCCACGCGAGTATTTTTCAGGATTATGACCCTATTTATATCGAAAGCAAGAAGCATGCGAAGAAATCGGTTATCTATGACTTCATCATCAATATATAGAATCGTGATTTTTAGCTTAATGGGTTCGATGATGGTTGCAATTCCAACCACAATGAATAGCGCAAATGCAGCAGAGCCGACGGTTACGCAATTAACCATTCCCAGTACGGTCATTTCTGCTAACGACATAGCAGTTAGCTCTGACGGATCAAAACTGGTGTTACTCAGTGGAAGTGTTTCACGGAATCCAAATGCAAATGGTATTTATGTCTCATCGGATTCCGGGGGAAGTTGGACTGAGAAGTCATCCACACTGACGCAGACTAGTGCATCAACACCGACGATGGCAGTAACAAGTGATGATGGCCAAAAAAGCGTGATAACCACCTATACATCAAGCGAACTTTCCATCTCAAGCAACCAAGGTGCAAATTGGACTACCAAGTCTTTAGTTTCGCTGCGTTCACAGTGCAATAATCAAATCAATTTTTTAAATACCACTGCAGGGCCTGAAAGCACGGGAATATCAATGAGTGGAGATGGATCGGTTATTGCCATTCCCGTGTTTAATTCTTCGTGTCTGCTCGTAAGCACAGATTCAGGAACAACATTCTCTAAAATAACCCTACCTGTGAGCATATTTGCCGAGGGGGCAGTCCATGTGTCGAAATCGGGCAACGCGATCTGGTTTGCAAAATCAAATTCTGGAGGATTGTGGAAGCTGAATACAACTAACTGGACTTGGGGTTCGAACTACTCTTCCACCGTAGGTTCTCCGCGTGGACTAACAGGGAGCCAAGATGGCACGAAGATTTATACAGCGGGTGGTTCTGGCTCTGGAGTTGCAAGTTTCGTTTTTAAGTCAACAGACGGTGGTCAAAACTTTAGTTCTTTACCTGGAACATCAAAGATCTGGCGAGGAATTAAATCAAGCGCTGACGGTACACGATTAATCGGGTGGGATTCCGCAAACAATGTTTGGATTTCACAGGATTCTGCTGCGACCTGGACGCTGCAGAATAATCCAAGTGCCACTGTAAACTCCGTGAAAATTAGCCCTGACGGTAGCAAGGCTTACATCACAACGGGTGAATACGGTTCAACTAACCCAACCACTAAAGTGTTTCGCTATGCATTTCTGCCTCCCGCACCTGCTTTCACATTTACATCTACTAGTGAAACCGCGAGCGTTGGATCTGTAATTTCAGGTTATTCCATTAACTCCACAGGTGGACTAGTTGATCAGTACTCGATTTCACCTTCGTTAAGCGCCGGACTCTCCTTCGATACAGCTACAGGATTGATCACAGGTACGCCTACTGCCGCTGCTGCATCAACTGTGTATACGGTCACGGGAACAGGTACAACAGGCAGTGCTTTCGCGACGTTCACACTGAGAGTTTCTTCGTGTTCGCAAGGAGGACCCTGCATTATTGGTGATAAAGGTCCCGGTGGGGGATATGTTTTCTATATTGCCTCCTCTAATTTTTCCGCTCCCGGTGCAATCTGCGCTAACTCTTGCAAACTCTTAGAAGTCGCGCCGTCTACATGGCGCAGCGGAGGTTCAACAGTTGCCGACGATTTAAAGTATCAGTGGTCCTCAAACACGACCGTGAAGACGGCGCAAAATACTGAGCCCTCCACACCCCAAAGTGGTTTTACCGGCGAGAAATATAACTGGAGAATAGGACAAGGTTTTTACAACACAAGCGTGATGAGAGTGTCAGGAGCAACTTCTGCTGGTCAAGCTGCAGTGCTGGCTTACGCCGGTAATGTAACTGCGGGTGAGTGGTTTATTCCATCAATCAATGAGCTAAATGAACTATGTAAGTATGCACGTGGTCGCGCTACGGGTGTTTTAACAGAAAAGTGCAGCGCAGGTTCATCATTTAAAAACACTGCCAATGCTGGCGGCGATCGTGGAGGCTTCTTGCTTGATTATTATCAATCATCTTCAGAAGCTAATACTGGGGAGATGTGGGTACAGAACTGGTCAAACGCAGGCCACTTCACAGGTAGTAAAAACAACGACGACTTTATGAGACCGATACGGGCTTTTGGATATCCCAAAGTAACTCCTCCAACCACCTTTGTTTCTTCGAGAGCAAGTCTCTATGTTGGACAATCCACCACGCTGACGGCGACAGTGACCGCTGGTGCTACAGGCACTATAACTTTCACTGACGGATCATCGAATACCTTGTGCAGTACCGGCACCCTAGATGGTTCAGGCGTCGCAGCATGCTTCTGGAGTCCCTCACAAGTAGGCGATTATGCAGTCACCGCGAATTACTCAGGTGATTCTGAGTACAACACAAAAACATCGAGCCCCACAACGATTCAAGTCCTCACCAATGCGACCATCACGTACAACACAAATAATGGCGTGGGTACTTCTCCGGCACAGGTTACCTACTCAGGCTCAGCACTCACTTTGCCTGCCGGAACAGGTCTAAGTAAATCTGGCTACACATTCGGTGGATGGTCCCTGACAGAGACTGGAACAGCGCTCACTTCGCCATATTCCCCTGCGGGCTCACTCACCCTCTACGCAGTCTGGACAGCTAATCAATACACAATTACTTACAATGCAAATAGTGGAACTGGTTCGCAGACAGCCGGTTCTTACACAACTGGCGCTGCTGCGACCTCACTTCCAGCAACCTCAACTTTCTTGCGCACCGGCTATTCTTTTGGTGGCTGGGCTACATCGGCAGGCTCAACGACACCTGTGGCGAGTTACTCAACGTCTGCGACCGCAACTTTCTATGCGATATGGACTCGTGGAACTTACAACGTTAGATTCTTAGCAAACGGTGGCGTTGGTTCCATGGAGACACAGACCAGTTCTGCCACTGCCAATCTCTCTGCTAATGCCTTTACATTTACTGATCGCACATTTACTGGCTGGAATACATCAGCTGACGGAACGGGTATTGCTTACAGTAATTCACAGAGCTATCCATTCCTAGCCAACCTCACACTCTACGCCCGTTGGGGAAACCTCATTTCATTTAGTAGCCAAGGTGCAACTAGTGGATCTCCTTCGTTCACAAGTCAAAGTTGGACCAGCGGTGCAATAAATCTTGCAACACTTGGCACGATGGTCAAAACTGGCTACACATTCGGTGGGTGGACCAATGGCACTACGACTTATGCGAGTGGAGCTTCCTATACGCCAACCACAGGAATCACTCTAAATCCGGTCTGGAATGCCGCCACCTACACAATTTCTTACAACGCAAACCTAGCCACAGGTGGAACAGTGCCCTCAAACCAGAGTTGGACAACTGGGACAACCGCTCTTACTCTTTCCGGCAATACCGGAACGCTTGTCAAGAGTGGTTACTCATTTGGTGGTTGGGCGACAACTGCTAGTTCGACAACGCCGGTGACGACTCATTCAACGAGTACGAACCGAATTTTTTATGCAATCTGGACTCCTGTTAATTACACCATCACCTATGCGCTGGCCGGGGGAACAAGCACGCTTCCCACCCAAGCAAATCAAAGAATCAGTAATTCATTTACTCTGGCTACTGCACCGACCAGAGCAAGTTATAACTTTGCAGGCTGGTCTGATTCAAGGACAGCATATGGCGCTCTTGCTACTTATACGATCACTGCGAGTACTCCATCTGCTGTAACACTTACAGCTCAGTGGATTCCTGTCTATACAGTCAGTTATATCCTCAATGGCTCAACTGATTCGGTGACCGCGCCGGCACTTTATGACAGTGGAACTGTGATTTCACTTGCAGTAGCTCCAACTTTAACTGGCCACACCTTTGATGGCTGGGTAGATAGCAGCAACAATCTACGTGCAGCATTATCAAGCTTTACGGTTGTTGCAAATTCAACACTTCAAGCTCGCTGGACGGCTGTTCCATACTCTGTGACCTATAACTTAGGTGGAGCAAGTGGAACGCTGCCTTTGCAGAGCTCGCTCACTATTAATCAAAATTTCCAAGTTGCACCTACACCAATCCGTGCTGGTTATATCTTCACCGGGTGGAGTGAGAGCTCGACGGTTTATGCCGCTGGATCGACATATGTCATCGCTAGCAGCAACGTATTATTAACGGCGCAGTGGGCGGCGATTGCCTATGCGGTCACATTTGATTTAGGTGGCGGAGTAGGCACCCTTCCTACCCGAAGCGATGGCTTCATTGGTTCCACCTTTGCACTTCCATCAGCCGGTTCAAACCCAACTCAGATTGCACATACCTTTACTGGTTGGTCTGATGGCGCTGCTCTCTATGCAGCAGGTTCCACATATACATTCTCAGCTGCTGATGTGACCTTAACTGCGCAATTCTCACTCAATGGCTACACACAGATTAACTATTCATTGGGAATCGACGGTGCGGGAGCGCTACCTACACAGAGCTCCAAACTTGAAGGCAACACGATCATTGTTGCAAGTGGTGCTGGTATTACCAGAGCCAACTACGCCTTTGCTGGATGGTCTGATGGAACTGCTACGTATCAACCAGGGGATGTCTACCTAGTTGGTCCAGAAGCTGCGCCAGTAACTTTTGTGCCGAGCTGGACATCTGGCTATAACGTCTCTTACTCAACAGGAAGTGGCTTTGGAGTAGCACCTATTGATCCTGTAGGTCGTATCACCGGTTCAACATTCACCGTGGCATCGGCTGCAACTGTTTCTCGTCAGGGCTTTACCTTCACCGGATGGTCTGATGGCTCACGAGTTGTGGCACCGGGTGCGACCTATACAGTTGCAAGTAGTAACATCATTTTGTCTGCCCGATGGGTTCAGAATTCATTGGCAGGAATCCCAAGCAATGCCCTGACACCACTTGCCAACTTCTCTATTGTCAGTGGAGTCGGTCCAACAGGCTCATTCAACTTTGGCTCGATGACTGTCTCTTATGAAATTCCAGTCAATGCACTCAGTGCAGGAACTGTTATCTCAATCTATGGGCTCACAGACTTTTCATCACTCGTGGGGATTGTTCCTTCAGATAAGTCAGTGATTTCTTCAACTGTAATCGCCTGGCTTGGTACTGACGGAACAGTTCAGGACACCAACTCACCAATCAAGATGACAATTATCGATAGTCAGATTATTCCAGGGTCAGTTGTCTATGCAGTTACAGGTGGCGAGTTAACCCTGCTTGGTACTGCAACAACCAATGGTTCAATCACTACAACGATTGTGAGCGACCCTGTCATTCTTATCGCCAATCCAGTTGTAGTAAATACGCGTGCACCTGCGCCTGCACCCGCTCCTGAACCTGTAGTCGTTGATAACTCAGCTGCGATTAAAGCGGCGAAGGAGCTTGCAGAGAAGAAGGCAGCAGAGGATGCCGCAGCAGCGGCTGCACTCAAGGCTGCTCAAGAGAAGATGGCAGCAGATGCAGAGGCTCTAGCTGAAGCAAAGGCTGTAGCAGATGCCGCGGCAGTTAAAGCAGCCCAAGATGCTGCTGATGCATCCGCTAAAGCAGCAGCTGCACTACAAGCTGCAAAGGATGCTGAGATTGCCGCAGCAAATGCTGCGAAGGCAATCAAACCTGCAGTGAGCCTCTATTCACTTTCATCAACGCTTAAGTTGAGTACATATGACAGCGCTTATCTGACTAAGTATGTGAAGTCACTCAAGAACGGCGCATCTGTGACTTGTATTGGTTATAGCTATAGCAAGAACACAACCATGAAGAAAGCAACCGCTCTAGCTAAGAGCCAGGCAACTGCTGTCTGTGCTCTAATGAAGATGACCAATAAGACGTTGAAAACTTCTGTAGTGGTCTATCCAGCTACAAAGGCTCCGAAAGCAGCCGTTGGTGCTAAGTGGGTAGGGGTTAGCTATCGAATCGATGGGTATAAGACAAAGCCTTAGTTAAGGCTTTGTCTTATTCTCGAGTAACGCTTGCGCCGAGGCTTACTAACTGCTCGGCGAAGTTTGGATACCCACGATCAATGTGAAATGCGCCATCGACAGTTGTTTCACCTTCAGAAACTAAGGCTGCAAGTACTAGCCCAGCTCCTGCGCGAATATCGGTTGCCTCAACCGGGGCGCCAGATAGTTGTGGGATACCGTCGATAGAGGCGTGGTGGCCATCGACCGTTATTTGTGCGCCCAATCGCATTAATTCATTGACAAACATAAAGCGAGATTCAAATACATTCTCAGTCACGATTGAGTGACCATCGGCGATTGCATTCATACCGATAATAAATGGCAGTAAATCTGTGGCAAATCCTGGATAGGGAAGTGTCGCAACATCAATTGCTTGTGGTCGCTGATTCATCTGCACGCGAAAGCCATCATTAGTGGAAGTGATGATGGCACCGGCAGAAGCGAGTTTTTCGAGCATGACCTCCATATGATCTGCCCGACCGCCGTGAATGGTGATGTCACCTTGCGTCATAGCGGCGGCAAATGCCCAGGTACCGGCGATGATGCGGTCGGTAATTGTGGTGTGATCCGTTGGCTTCAACTCTTTAACGCCGGTGATGGTAATTGTTGGCGAACCTAGACCGTCAATCTTTGCGCCCATTCCGATAAGGAACTCACCGAGATCAACTAAATCAGGTTCGCGTGCTGCATTTTCAATTGTGGTGACACCGCGTGCCAGAACGGCTGCTGTCATTAAGTTTTCAGTTGCTCCGACTGATGGAAAATCGAGCGAGATGGCAGTTCCGGTTAGCCCATGTGCTGCTTCGGCAACGACATATCCATGTTCCACGCGCGCGGTAGCGCCGAGGGCTTGCAGACCTTTAATATGAAAATCGAGACCGCGAGAACCGATTGCATCGCCGCCAGGGAGCGCAACTTCTGCTTTGCCAACTCGTGCAACAAGTGGACCGAGCACATTAATTGATGCCCGCATTTTGCGAACGAGATCGTAATCAGCGCGATGTAATGGAGTGGCTGGGACATCGATGGTGACGGTGTCGGCGGTGTGCACAACGGTGCAACCCAGGCGGGTAAGCAGATCTGACATGATTTCGACATCGGCGATATCAGGAACATTGCGGATTGTGGATTTTCCGACGGCGAGAAGAGATGCTGACATCAACTTCAGGACCGAATTCTTGGCCCCGGTGACCGAAACTTCGCCGACTAGGCGGCCGCCACCGATGATTCGGAAGCGGTCGAGGGACGAAGTTTCCATAACCGAAGTCTACTTATAGGGTAGGCGCATGGTTAATTTAACGCGTATTTACACAAAGACAGGCGATGACGGAACTACATCTCTTGGAGATATGAGCCGCACATCAAAGAACGACCCTCGGCTCGAGGCATATGCGACAGTTGATGAAGCGAACTCGACAATTGGTGTTGTGCTTGCAACTGATGAATTAACCGAGGATGTACGCGCGCTGCTTGTACGCATTCAGAACGATCTCTTCGACGTTGGAGCAGACCTCTGCACTCCGGTCGTTGATTCACCTGCTTTCGAACCACTTCGAGTCCTGGAATCACAAGTTGTTTACTTAGAAGAGAAGATTGATTTCTACAATAAAGATCTCGAGGCGCTGCGCTCATTTGTACTGCCTTCAGGCACACCAGCAGCTGCTCATCTCCACGTTGCTCGCACAGTTGTTCGCCGGGCAGAGCGTTGCACCTGGGCGGCGATTCACGCCTTTGGTGGTGGCGTAAATCCTTCAACTGCTAAGTATCTCAATCGCTGTTCAGATCTGCTCTTCGTTCTGGCACGTCATGCAAATAAAGAGATTGGTGACCAGCTCTGGGTTCCAGGCGCTAATCGCTAATTAAAGCTTTTGAGGTGCGCCCTGGCAGCGCTCTCTTCTTTGGGAAAGACAAAGAGCCGCGGCCCTTGCTTAGTCTGAGTCAGAGTTGCCTTAATACCTACGGCAATTAATTTCTGTCGGAGAATTTCGCCTTCAATGTGATTATTCGGCTCTGCCACCGCAATCAGGGTTCCGTATTCATCTTCAGAGCCAATTGCTGGAGTTCGCTCTACTAGCGACTTACCTTTTGCTGATGTCCACTTCAAAATCAGAATAAGAAATAAGACAACTGGAAATCCAGCTAAGCTCATTAAGAAGAGCTGATTGTTCATTCCACCCATCATTTACTGGCTCACCTTTGTATATGTAGAAGCTGATGCCCCTTGTGGCCGCGGATCTTGATTGCAGGCCACTTCAATATTACTTATATATTCGAGGGTTTCAATCGGTTCTGGAGATATGAGAAGAATAGTTTTAATTTCTCTGACTTCGCTACCAGTTGCAATGGTTCGCAAGGAGCCAAGCACTACGCCCTCTTTAGATAGCACCCCGGAATTCACTTCCCACCAGACACATCCAGCCTCTGAAGCAACCTGTACTGCGCCACATACGAATTCTTCACACGCCTTAACTTGGGAAGCGAGATTGGTCTTGGCAGAGATAACGCTGACCAACTCTTTACTTGTGGGCACCTTGGCATAGATACCAGATTCATATTCAAATCCAACCGGAGGCCACTTAGGTTTTGGTGAAGGGGTAAGGCGAATCTTTTTTCGAGGTTTCGGTTTCGGTTTTGGCTTTATTGTGGGCTTTATTGTGGGCTTTATTGTGGGCTCGGTAACCACAGAAGCTTTTGCAGTCGGTTTCGCAGTTGCCTTAGTTGTCGGCTTCACTGTTGCTTTGGTCGTCGGCTTCACTGTTGCTTTGGTCGTCGGCTTTACTGACGCCTTCACCGTTGATTTAAAGGTTGGCTTTGGCGATGGCTTGGTAGTTGCCGCCTGGGCACTGGATGCAGAAGCGATCAAGCAGAGTGCGAGTGCAACTGCAATCTTTCTCAGTCTCGCTCCCATTTGAAGCTGCGAATTGCCCAGATTAATCCCACTACGAGCCATGCGGTAATAATGGCAAAGGTGCGCCCAGTTTCCCAATTACCGGCGACTTCACGCGTAGCAAATGAGTCTGGCAGGAAGACTGAGCGGGCTCCCTGTGTCATCCACTTGAGTGGAAATATTGCAGCGACTTGCTGCATCCATTGTGGGAGATCGGTAAAGATAAAAAAGACTCCACTAAAGAATTGCAGAACAATGACAACGGGGGAGACAACGGCAGAGGCGCCGCGACCAGATTTTGGAACATTAGAAAATGCAATTCCGAGAACAGTGGAGCAAGCGCTTCCGAGAATAAGGAGTGCAACTAAGAGCAGCCATTTATCTACATCCGTCGGAAGGTTCACGCCAAAGAACGCAACCCCGGCTGCCAACAAGAGCGCTACCTGCACAAGCATGCTGACAGTGACAAGAATTGCTTTTCCAATGAAGTAACTACTTGCTGGCATTGGCGTTCCACGTAACCGTTTAAGTGTGCCAAAGTCACGCTCCATCGGAATCATGATGGCAAGTTGTTGAAAACCGGTATTCACTAGGCCGGAAGCGATCATTCCGGCAACGAAGTACTGACTAAAGGTAACTCCGTCAGCGATTGTATTTGAAAAGACTGAACCAAAGATTGCCAGCAGTATGAGTGGAAATGCCATAGTGAAGACAACAGATTCGCGTTGGCGCATGAATTGTTTAATCTCTAATTTGCCGCGCTGAATTCCAATTGATAACGCAGTGGGGTTATTCATGTTGGCCCCCAATCATCTCTAGGTAGATATCTTCCAGCGATGCCCGCTTGATACTCAGTTCTGGAATCTCACCACCGAATTGGGCCGATAGTTCGGTAATACGTTGCGTGGGGTTGGCACTCTTCTCACTTCGCACCTGTGCGCCATCACGCCATGAAATTGTGGCAAGTGAAGTTGCACGTCCGCCAAGTTCGGCCGGTGGTGCAATTTCGACAATCTTGCCACGAACAATTACAGCTACTCGATCCGCCAACGCTTCGGCTTCGTCGAGGTAATGAGTAGTGAGCACGATCGTTGCGCCTTCATCACGTAGTCGGCGAATCAACTGCCAAAATGCCCGACGCGCTTCTGGATCGAATCCGGTTGTTGGTTCATCGAGAAAGATAAGTTCGGGGCTACCAATAATTCCCAGTGCCACATCAAGACGTCGTCGTTGTCCACCTGAGAGCGTGCGACCAAGAGCGTCAGATTTTTCACTCAATCCAACTAATTCGATAACTTCGTGCGCATCTTTCGGATTCTTGTAATAGGTAGCAAAGTGAGAAACTGACTCATACACAGTGAGGTCGCCAGCATCTTGCGTTGATTGCAGAACGATTCCGATTCGATCGCGCCACTGTTGCCCAGCCCCACCTTTAGTTGCCGGGTCAAAACCAAGCACCTTCACATCACCCGAGTCACGGCTACGGAAGCCTTCGAGTATTTCTACAGTTGTGGTCTTGCCGGCACCGTTGGGCCCCAGAATCGCGAATATCTCGCCCTGTTCTATCTCCAGATCAAGGCCATCAATTGCCTGCGTCTGCCCGTACTGCTTACGCAGCTGGGAAACGCTGATGACCTTGCTCATAGTGGCATCTTCTCACTTTGTGGGGCAAAGTGCGAGAAAATAGCGGCATGAGCCCACGTAAGAACTATCCCAAGAATCGTAGGCCTAAAGATAACGATGATGAACGCGAAGTTTCATTATCGAGCCAAAGTTTTGAAGAAGATGAAAATGGTTTATGGATTGTTCGTAAATTAACTGGATCTTCAGCCAATAAACCGTATCGATGCCCCGGATGTGACCAAGTTATTCCGATGGCAACACCTCACACAGTGGCATGGCTTGATGGCGATGAAGATAATCGCAGACATTGGCATAACGCATGTTGGACCAAGCGAAATAATCGTCGCCCTCGCACGGAACGCACGCGCAATGCGCCGCGCTATTAAGTCGAAGTAGAATTACGCCAATGTCAGAGCCAATCCGCCCCAGCACAGTTCTTGCGGCAACTCGCACTCCATTTACTGTTCTTACCGCTGATGGAGAAACACTTGTCGGCGAAGTTTCAACACCGCTTTCTAATCCAACATCTGCAATTTTATGTTGTCACCCAAACCCCACAGGTGGCGGAATGATGGATAGCCATATCTATAAAAAAGCTGCCAATCGTTTACCGGCCATGGCTGGTGTCACTGTTGTTCGTTTCAACACTCGCGGAACAAGTAGTGAATCTGGAGCGAGTACCGGCAGTTATGACAATGGTCGCGCTGAGAAATACGATGTCGAGGCGATGATCAAATATTGTTTTGAAACCCTTGCAATCGAAGAGTTATGGGTCGTTGGTTGGTCATTTGGAACTAGTATTGCAATTAGTCATGCACGCGATTCCCGCATCAAGGGGCTGATACTTCTTAGCCCCACCTTGCTCGATATCCTCGAAGGCGACCTTGAATTTTGGGGCAGCGATGGCAGGCCGGTAATTGCACTGATTCCAGAACATGATGATTATCTAAAGCCAGATCAAGCTCGAGTGCGATTTAGCGTGATTCCGCAGACCAAACTTATTGCCGTTGATGGAGCTAAACATCTATGGGTTGGCGAACCTTATGTGCATCGAGTCTTAAGTGAAATAGTGGAGGTTATTGCCCCACAACGATTACCACTTCCAACCGAGATTTAAATCTGGAAGCGAATTAAGACTTCTCTGCTCGAGGAATAATAACTTCATCCAGAATCAAGATAATTGACGCTGCGATTGGGACTGCAAGTAATCCACCTACAAGTCCCAGAAGTGAAGTACCAATGAGTGCGGCAATAATCGTTACCGCACCTGGAAGGTTAAGAGTTCGCTTCATGATTTTGGGAGTGAGAATGTAGTTCTCAATCTGTAGATAAATAATGTAGCCAAGGAATGCGGCTAGTCCGATAGATACTGATTGCGTAAGAGCGATGACGGTAAAGATTGCACATCCCAAGAAGTGCCCGATCAGTGGCACTAGTCCACATACGAAGATAATGATTCCAATTGCTACTGGTGATGGAAGACCAAGAATGACTCCGAATATCGTCAAAAGAATTGCAGCAATGGAAGAGATTAATATTTGACTGCCAACAAATGCTCCCACACGGGCGATGATTGCATTAGTAAGTAGCGCTACACGTGGGCGACGGCTGACGGGAACTAATTTGAGACCAAGTTCTGTCATCTGATTGAGTGAGGTAATGAAGTAGAGCGTGAGGACCAAAATTGTTAGTGCAGTAAAGGTTCCGGAGAGGACAGTTTTTCCAACGCCGACTACTCCACCAAATGCCGAAATCAGTAGCGTTCCATCTGATGTAATGGAGTTTAACTTCTTTTCGAGGGTGTCGATAATCCCGTAACTATCATTGATGCTGGCAATCGTCGGATTATCTTTTAATTGGTTGAGAAGTGATGGAGCTATTTCAATCAGATTAGTACCTTGCGAAATAAGTGGAGGAACGATCAGCGCGCCGAAGATAATGACGGCCACAATAACTGAAACAAAAATAATTGTGACTGCTGTAATTCGGGATAGACCTCTCTTGCGAATCGCTTCAACAGCAGGGTTTAGTCCAATAGCCAAGAAGAGAGCAACCAAGATGAGAATAAAGACCTGGCTCGCACTGGCGAGTGCGCGCATCAAGACAAAGGCGGTTAATGCGCCAATAGTTGCAACAAAACCAAAGTAGAAAGGATGGGCGCGATCCATAGGGGCCCCAGCATCACCAAAATTCTGTGCAGTTGCTGAATCTTTTACTTTTCTCTTCATTCGCTCTGAAATAGCCATGCATTATTGTAAAGCGTAAGCCAGAATAAGGCCCATGGCGCTACGTATAACTGGACTCGGTGAGGAGATTGCCGCCGTCACCGGACTTCCGTGGAACCTGCCTTTGGAAGAGTGGCCAGAAGACCCGATGCTCGCTGAAAAACGCGGTATCTCCAGACACGTTGTGCGCTTAGTGCGATCTACCGACGACCCGGAATCTGAGGTCTATGCAGTAAAGGAAACGGTCTCCGAGTTTGCTAATCGCGAATATAAGATCTTGCGCGAGCTTACTCAATTGAATTCACCGAGCGTTCAATCGATTGCAGTTATTGAGGGGCGAACTGATAACAACGGCGAAGAACTTCCATGCGCACTTGTCACTAGATTTTTGCCCTACTCACTGCCCTACCGAGTTGTGCTCAGCGATAAGAACGTAACTGGCGAAGAAGTTACCTTGATGGCTAACGCACTGGCGCTATTGCTAGTGCGTCTGCACTTGCTTGGATTCTGGTGGGGCGATTGTTCGCTCTCTAACACGCTCTTTCGCAGAGATGCCGAAGGGTATGCCGCTTATCTAGTCGATGCCGAAACTGGGGAGTTCCAGAAGACACTTACCGCCGGACAACGCGAACATGATTTAGAGATTGCACACTTTAACGTTGCCGCTGAACTGGAAGATCTGCAGCTCTCTGGAGTTCTCTACCCAGGTATGGATCCGATTCGTGCAAGTACCGCACTCATAAATCGTTATCACCGTTTGTGGTCGGCGCTAAAGGATCGTCAGGTACTTGATCCAACAGATCGTCACGCTGTTGAACGTGCGATGCGTCAGCTACACGATTTAGGTTTTGCGGTGGAAGAAGTCTCAGTCTCTATGGAAGAGGGCGAGAATGCAGGCAAGTTAGTCTTTCAGCCGAAGTTAGTCGCAGCGGGATATCACAAGAACCGTCTGCGCGAATTAGTGGGGCTAGAAACTGAGGAGTTGCAAGCGAAAAGATTACTTGCATCCTTTGATCGCTTTAGAGGTCGCGAGAAAACACCTAAGCCACCAGTTTCAGATTCAGCAAAGCGATGGCTCGATGAAGTCTTTAGACCCACTGTTAATTTAATTCCGCCAGAACTTGAGGGAAGAATTGAACTTGCGCAATTTTTCCACGAAACTCTCGAACATCGTTGGTACTTGAGTGAAAAAGCTGGACATGATGTGGGCCTAGATTTTGCGGCGAGAGCATATATCGCTGATGTTCTTCCTTTCCGTCGCGATTCTGGCGTCAATGTGCGACTAGATGGCATGATTCAGTAATGAGCCTGCCTCCTAACTTTTCGCGAGCTGTAGATCTCAGCTCACTCGGCAAACCAGCACCTGATACCTCGCTACCGATGCCAGGAATCGTTGTTACAGCCGAGAATTTGCAATCGAAGTTATTGCCACTGTCTAACACGCTGCCGGTAGTCATGCTCTGCTGGTCACAACGTTCTGCAGAATCAGTGGCAACTCTTCAAGCGCTCGGAAAATTGGAAGCAGCAGATCAGGGCAAGTGGGCGCTGGCATCGATAGATATCGATACCCAAGCCCCAGTTGCACAGGCACTGCAAGCGCGCACGATTCCGTACGGAGTTGTCTTTATTGGGGGACAAGCTGTGCCATTCCTTGAGCAAGCACTGTCTGAGACGCAACTGCGTGAAGTAATCAATAAAATTCTGGCACTTGCCGCTAAGCAAGGAATTGGTGAAGAGCCAGCAGAACAGAGTGAACCTGAAGAAGATGAAGCGCTAGCAGCGATTGATCAGGGTGATTATGCAACGGCTGAGGCAGCATATAAACGACTATTGGCACGAAAGCCTTCCGATAATTTTGCCAAGCTTGGACTTACTCAAGTTCAACTACTCATTCGCACCGAAGGTGTCGATGGCAAGCAAGTAATGGAGTCGGCCGTTAAGAATCCAGACGATATTTCAATTCAGATGCAATGTGCAGACGTTGAGCTGATGAGTGGTTACCTCGAGCCCGCATTTGAACGACTGCTGCGATTGATTGTAATTCTTGACGGGCAAGAGCAGATGCTAGTTAAGGATCGACTATTAGAGCTATTTTTCTTAGTTGACCCAGCAGATCCACGTGTCATTAAAGCCCGTGCTGCCTTAGCTAACGCACTCTTCTAATGTCGTCTTTGATTGACCACAGTAACGAAAAGAAACTTCTTCACACGCTTTTTGCATGTTTCGGTTTTGGAATCATGGCTTGGATTCCTCGATTCCCAGAGCTAAAGGCAAATCTGCAGTTAGAAAATGGCGCCTTTGGTTCACTGGTGAGCACAGGTGGAATTGGCGCTTTTCTGGGACTTCTCACCGTGGGGCACATTCTCCATAAATTTGGAGCATACAAGGTAACGATTAGTTCAATCCTGCTTCTGTTTTTATCTCTTACATTTTTGGTCCGTGTGCAATCTAGTTTTCTCTTTCTGCTCCTCAGCATTTCATTTGGCTTCGGAATCACTGCGGTACATGTCTGCCTGAATTCGCACAGTTTCCATCTCCTGGAACGGAGCAAGCTCAATCTCATAACTAGTACGGCGGGTTACTGGAGCGCAGGATCGCTAAGCACCTCAATACTTTCCGGCTTGCTCGTGGGCCGGGTAGCTCTTTCGACTCACATCGCCATCCTCTCGCTAGTTCTTGCTGTGATAATGATTTCGATTGTTCAAAAACTTAAGCCCCTGCTGATTGAACCCAATCAGAATTCGGAAGAGGATTACACAATAAAAGATATTTTCACCTCCTTTGAAATTGACTGGCCGGTTAGCCTTGGAATGGCATGCGTGGTTTATTTAGAATTTGCACTAGGTGACTGGGGAACAATCTTCACCAAAGAACGACTCGATGTTTCTGGTGGGCTAAGTACAGCGCCATTTATTGTCTTCTCAGCAACCATGATTGTTGGCCGGTTATTGATTCATCGTCTACTAGAAAGAGCCGCAATCGATATCTGGGTGCGACGTGCCGCGCTCCTTGCTGGAATTGGTTTTGGTGGTTGCATCATTGTGGCAACCCATCTTCCGGCAGATATGAAATGGTGGTCGTATTCGCTCTTTATCTCAGCTTTTGCAATAGCGGGACTCGGCTCATCATTTTTGGCTCCAACGTTTATGTCCGCGGCAAACCGTCGCTCGAAGTTACCGAGCGCTGTTGTTGTTGGCCAGTTTGGAGTGACAAATACTGTGCTCACTTTTGCTGTGAAATGGGTAGTGGCGTGGACTATTCAGTTCACCGGATCCATTGCGCTAGCAATGATGATTCCGACTGCAATGATGCTAGCGGCGGTCTTCTTTTCAAACTCGCTCAATGAAGATAGAGCCCGCCAGAACTAGATCAACCAGAACTAGATCAACCAGAACTAGATCAACCAGAACCTTCGGTGTTGCCAGCATCTGCTGAACGCACATCGAAGATTCGGTACTTATCGATAGCCTCTTGCACAACTGCATCCTTTACTTCACCGCTCTTAGCAAGCTCGGCAAGAGTAGCTACGACAATTGATTCAGCATCGACTTTAAAGTGACGACGAAGTGCACCACGAGTATCTGAAAGCCCAAAGCCATCGGTACCGAGTGAATGGAATTGATTTGGCACCCACGGTGCAATCTGATCCTGCACCGCGCGCATGAAGTCAGAGACTGCAACAACTGGACCTTCAGTTCCACTGAGTTTGTTGTAAACGTAGGCGCTCTTCTTATTGCCAGGGTTGAGCATGTTATGGCGATCTACTTCAAGGCCATCACGACGAAGTTCATTCCACGAAGTTACCGACCAGACCGAAGCTGCAACGCCCCAATCTTCGGCAAGTAATTTCTGCGCCTTCAGCGCCCAGTTGACTCCAACACCTGATGCAAGAATCTGTGCATTCTTCTTACGCTGCTTAGGCGCTGGCGCATAGAGATAAATACCCTTGAGCAAACCATCGATATCAAGATTCTCAGGTTCTGCCGGCTGCAGATATGGCTCGTTGTAGATAGTTAAGTAGTAGTAAATATTCTCACTGTTCTCTCCATACATGCGACGCAGACCATCTTTAAAGATATGTCCAACTTCGTAAGCGAATGCAGGGTCGTAGGAAACAACGGCAGGGTTAGTTGCAGCAAGTAGATGAGAATGCCCATCTTCATGCTGCAGGCCTTCTCCATTAAGTGTCGTGCGTCCAGCTGTGGCGCCCATAACGAATCCGCGTACTAATTGATCAGATGCCGCCCAGAAGGCATCGCCTGTGCGTTGGAAACCAAACATTGAGTAGAAGATGTAGATAGGAATCATCGGTTCATCATGTGTTGAATAAGAAGAACCGACTGCCGTAAAGGATGCGACCGAGCCGGCTTCGTTAATTCCTTCGTGCAGGATTACTCCAGCAGTTGATTCCTTATACGAAAGCATCAATTCACGATCTACTGCCATGTACTGCTGGCCGTGCGGTGAATAAATCTTCAGTGTTGGGAAGAGTGAATCAAGACCAAATGTACGAGCCTCATCAGGAATGATTGGAACGATGCGACTACCAAGTCCTGGATCCTTCACTAAATCTTTTAGCATGCGGACGAAAGCCATAGTTGTTGCAACTTCTTGCTGACCTGAGCCACGTCGGACCGAGTCATAGACCTCATCAGCAGGTTGTGGAAGTGGCTTAGAGACTTTGCGACGACTTGGAATTGATCCACCAAGTGCGCGGCGACGTTCATCAAGGTACTTCATTTCTGGAGAATCTGCGGCCGGACGGTAGTACGAAGGCATGTACTTATCTAACTTGTCATTAGTAAGTGGAATATCAAGGCGATCGCGGAATTCAATGATGTCTTCCAGAGTCATCTTCTTCATCTGGTGCGTTGAGTTACGTCCTTCGAAGTGCGAACCAAGTGTCCAGCCCTTAATTGTCTTAGCAAGAATGACAGTTGGCTTTCCATTCTTCTGTACCGCTGCGGTGTATGCAGCGAAGAGTTTGCGGTAGTCGTGGCCACCACGCTTAAGGCCCCAGACCTGATCATCAGACCAACCAGCAACCATTGCTGCTGTGCGTGGATCGCGACCGAAGAAATGTTCGCGAACAAATGCGCCACTCTCGGCCTTAAATGTCTGGAAATCACCATCGAGAGTTGTGTTCATCAAATTCACAAGTGCGCCTTCGCGATCTTGTGCCAGCAGTGGATCCCATTCGCGACCCCATACAACTTTGACCACATTCCATCCGGCGCCACCGAAGATTGATTCAAGCTCCTGAATAATCTTGCCGTTTCCGCGCACAGGACCATCAAGGCGCTGCAAGTTACAGTTCACAACAAAAGTTAAGTTATCTAGCTTCTCGCGTGATGCCAGACCAATCGCACCCAATGTGTCGACTTCATCCATTTCACCATCGCCGAGGAATGCCCATACATTTTGATCACTTGTATCTTTAATGCCACGGTTATGTAAGTAGCGGTTAAAGCGTGCTTGATAAATTGCATTGATCGGCCCAATACCCATTGACACGGTTGGGAACTGCCAAAAATCTGGCATCAAACGTGGGTGAGGATATGAAGATAATCCGCCGCCTTCGTGTGAGAGTTCCTGTCTAAATCCATCAAGTTGATTTTCGGTAAAGCGACCTTCAAGAAATGCGCGTGCATACATTCCGGGACTTGCGTGACCCTGGAAGAAAATTTGGTCTCCGCCACCTGAATGATCTTGTCCGCGGAAGAAGTGGTTAAATCCAACTTCATAGAGTGAAGCAGAAGATGCATAGGTAGAGATGTGTCCGCCGACTCCGACGCCAGGGCGTTGTGCGCGGTGAACCAACATCGCAGCGTTCCATCGATTAAATCTGCGGATACGACGTTCCATAGCTTCATCGCCAGGAAATTCTGGTTCGTGCTCTGGTGAAATTGTGTTGATGTAATCAGTTGCGCGAAGTTGTGAAATTCCGATGTTCTTCTCTTGTGCTCTACGAAGAAGTGAGAGCATCAGATAACGAGCGCGGACTGGCCCAGCAGCGTTGAGGGCGGCGTCGAAGGAGGCCTGCCATTCTGCCGTTTCGGCTGGATCCGTATCTACAAGTTGATCGATTATCTGATCTGGGAATCCATCGAATTCAGTCATGGCCATATTCTCGCCCAAAATAGGGATGAGCACAAAAAAATACGGGCCAGTACAGGTTAAACCCTTGTAAATATTCGTCACATTCGGTGGACTTATCCCGTGGCAATGCGAATGGGGTTTGCTCAAGGAGAGCTCGTCCTCGAGGTCGGATATGGGGCAGATTGTGATGCCGCTCTCCGCAGCGAGATCATGGAAATTACCGGCACTGCATTTCTCGAAGGCTCCACTAACGAAGTCGTAGATGCAGTTCTCTTATGGTTTCGTGAAGATGATGGTGATCTCGTAGACGAGTTAATGGATGCGATGGCCTACCTATCTGAAACTGGACCTATCTGGGTATTAACGCCAAAGGTTGGTCGCGATGGACATGTCGAACCAAGTGATATTCAAGATGCCGCACCTACATGTGGCCTTAGTCAAACTTCTTCCTTAGCTGTCGCTGCAGATTGGACCGCTACTCGCCTGGTGGCACGAAAAGCGGGCAAGCGCTAGATTCGCGCCATGACAATTGCTATCGGACAAGCAGCACCAGATTTTGAATTAAGGGATCAAACTGGAACCAAGGTTTCGCTCTCATCATTTAAGGGTAAGAAAAACGTAGTACTTGTCTTTATTCCATTCGCATTTACTGGCACTTGCACTGGCGAGCTCTGCGCAATTCGCGATGATATTTCTGCCTTTGAAAACGATAACGTGCAAGTAATTGCAGTCTCATGCGATTCAATGCATACGTTGAAAATCTTTGCTGAACAAGAAAGCTACAAATTCCCATTCCTCGCAGATTTCTGGCCACATGGCGCAGTTGCATCGGCATATGGCGTCTTCAACGAAGATATCGGATGCGCAATGCGTGGAACATTCATTATTGATAAAGAGGGAATCATTCGCTGGTCAGTAGTTCAAGGCCTTGGCGATGCCCGTAACAATGGCGATTACAAGAGCGCTATTGCAGCGCTCTAAGCACGCACTTCTTACGCGCGTTTTTCCTACTTTCGCAGATATAAAGTAGTATTCGCGAGTCCGACCGCCACTGAACAAGTGGCACCGGGTGGTTAGCTCAGTGGTAGAGCGCCTCGTTTACACCGAGGATGTCGGGGGTTCGAAACCCTCACCGCCCACGTTTGTTCGCCAGACCTCTATGAGTTCCAAATCCCCGCAATGTATTCTTGAGCCATGAACCGGGGCAGAGTCACCACACGTGGCAAGAAAGTTACGATCGCACTTGTAGTTGGGATTTTATCTTTCAGCACGCCTAGCTATGCCGACATCATTATTGGCTACAACACAGACGGATCTCCCAAGTACGGACCTGAACCTCAAGGAGCAACAGGACCAATTGCAACTCCGGAAAATCCGGCTTGGATTCCCAATCCAGATGGAACACCGACTCAAGCGCAACGTGATTACACCTTTATTCCAAATGCAGAAGAGAGAGCAAAGCTTCCACCGCCCCCAACTCCGCCGGCTCCTCCAGGAATGATTCAGTTGGGATTTAATCCCGATGGAACTCCCATTTATGTTCCCGAGCCACAAGGTGCAACTGGACCAATTGCAACTCCAGAGAATCCAACATGGATAAAGAATCCAGATGGAACTCCTACACAAGCTGAACTTGATTACACCTTTATTCCGAATGCAGAAGAGAGAGCCAAAGCGGCCAATGCCGAGCAAATTCAATCTATCGTTGAAAAAGAGATCTCAACATCTAAATTCACAAAGGTAAAGACGGGCAGTACTTTCACATTGACTAGCAATGTAGAAATCTCCGCAGCCAGCCCCACGATTAAAGTGATAGCCGTGAAGAAGGGCTTTCCAAATAAGAAGATTTCCTTCACCTATTCTGATGATGGACAAATTATTCTTAAAGCTTCACAAAAATTAAAGGGATACCAAGTTCAGATTATTAGTGACGAGAAGATTCTAAAGAAAATCAAACTCTAATCGTTATCTGATTCCTCTTCATATTCTTCATCAGATTCCTCATCCGATTCATAGCCAGTACCTGAAGCTGGTGGCGCAATTACTTTCTGCCCCGCAGCAGCATTGATAGTGGAGCCAGCGGCACCAAGCAAGAAACCACTCAGTACGTTATTGGGCTTACCCTGGTTACCGTGCTGATTAGAAAAAGCGCTGCTGCCATCTTTTCCACAAATATTCGCAATTACTGACTGACCACCTGGGTGGCTGCTTACATAAGAAGTCAGGTTGTATACGTTTCCATTAACAATGCTCCAGCAATCTGACTTTGAGTTGTGAGTTCTAATCTCCGCATTTGATAACGTCACAGTGCCTGTAGGGCTAGAAGCTTTAGGGCTAGCTGGATTAGTTGGAACCGGATCTTCTAAAGCAGTTGTCTCTGTCGCGGCTATTCGATACTTCCAAGATGCCTCGGCGCCTGAGTGTCCTGCTAAAACTGTGAGAACAATACTTAAGACCGCGATAATCGGAAGAAGTACTTTAAGTACGATTTTTAGTGGATTGGCAATAGCTCCCTTTATCCAATTTGTTCTTTCAAGTAAAAACCAAAGGGTGAATAAGATGGTGAATGCCAGCACTACATAGGACAACCTCTCACCGTGAGTGGCGTGAGATTTCGGCAACCCAACGCGCTCAGATAAAGCTTCACCCGATTGAGTAGCCACGAAGGCAGTAATAGTTCCAAGTACAACCGCAATCAGTACCAGCGGCGAATAGGTGAGGCGAAATTTTGGAATGAAGATCACCAAGAGCGCACCAATTGCTGCCAATGGAACAAGTACGACCACTGCATGAATAACCAGCGGATGTACTGGAAGGCCCGTAATCAAATCCATTTTTGCTCCACTCAAGTTAACTGCTACGTATTTGTCAGAGTAGAACTTTTAGTTATCGAAGGCAAGTCTCAAAACGCCTTAATGACTATTCGCTGGTAACTCACAGATAATGCATGGGAACTGACAGGAATTAAGAGTAAGGTCATTAAGATTTGATTTGCTTGCTGATTTCGGTTGCAATTGCTGAAGCAATAATCGGACAAGCGTTAGACCAAGCCATGCCATATTCCTGCTTGAATGCTTCTACAAAAGTTTGTCCTCGACCGACACTCTCATACATTTTCGTAATCGCAGCAGGGCCCTTTAGGTTGACCAATATTTCAGTCGTCATAAGTCCGATTGAGTAGACGTTATCTGAGGGATACTTATTCCAATAAGCCCAATTATCCTGATCTGGCAGGAATACTGGATTCGGATTGAGAAAAGTAGTTATCCAATCAGTGGTGAGGGTAGATGCGTCTGAATATTTCCCAGCCAAGTTTTGGGTACGGAAAGTCAGATAGTCAGAATAATTCTCACTAAATCTCGCCACCGCTGATGACCATTCGGCAGCGCCTTCCATCAACCATTGCGGAAGATTGCCATAGCATCCTGCACTACCTCGACACACAGCATTTACGCCTTGAATTGTGTGCATGTACTCGTGAGCAAGGACGAGACCATCCATCATGCTTTGCTCAAAAGGGTATCTATAGTCGCCACCTTGGCCAAGCAGGATCACGCCCTCATTGTTTACATTAATTCCTGCAATACCGCCAACGCATCCTGAGGGTTGGCGACAGTAACTTGCCGCCGCGTTTGCACGGTAATTGTTTGGCCGGAGCAATTCGTATTGCTGTTGCGCCCAGGCGATGTCGTCCTTGGAATATTTTACAATGTTCAGAGTTTTCACCTGAGGAGAAGCTGAAAAGAGTTTCGAGAGTAAATTGAGGGAGTCAATTGAATTTGCGTCAGTTGGTTTTGTGTTGGGTCCAACCAAAATATTTACTGTACCTAGTGAACTCGAAGATTTTTTAATTTGTTGACTAGCTTGTAGCCAAGCTCCATAAATGATTCCATCGATTCGAGAAGGTAAATCCTCGAAGGAGGTGGGAGCAAGCGACTGCGAAACTGGCTTTGCTGTTGGTTTCGCCACGGCAACACCCTTATTCCAGACCAACTTCTTACCTGACTTTACACAAGTAAACTTCTTTCCGGCTGTAGTACTTGTGCTTCCTGACTTCGCACATGCGGCACCTGCTTTAACCGCGGCTGTGGCAGGTGGAGCCAATACAGAGCCGAGTAGAGCCCCAGCGATAGATATCGTCAAAATCTTTTTCATGATAACGCCTCCATTTACCTGTTTCACTTCTTTAGATCCTTATAGATTTTTGAAGCAGCTTTTGAGAGCGCGAGGGATGCTTCATCCCAACCAATTCCATAAACTTTCTTAAATGCTTCTTCGAACGACAAGCCATCTGATCTTGCGGTTTGTACATCAAAAGTCTTATCTATACCCCCGACTGCAACTAGGGCATCCATCACGATATATCCGAGGGAAAAGACCATTGAAAAAGTGCTTGAAGGACACGGAGCCTTCATATTCTCGCGGAGAAATTGCTGGATGGTTTCTGGTTCGTAGTCCTTCAGCGACCATTTATTGTCGGTCATCCAACCCTTACGAATTCTTACGTAATCTTCAGCGCTTTTTGCAACGGTCGGAATAGAGACTGCCTGAGGCTGCCCCTCGGCGTACCAACATGGCATATTCATCGGTGGTGGGGTTCGTGTTTTCCCTCTGTAAACCATTCCCTGAACTGCGTGGGTGAACTCGTGTAAATCGTTCTGGCCGTTAAATTTTTGGATATTGAATCTGGTGATTGGAGTTGCAACACCTACAAGCACAATTCCAATGTCTGTAGTTATGTTTGTTACAGCGCCATCGCAATCAATACCCGAGCATTTTTCAGAAGCTTGATCTGCATAATTTATCCCTAGATCAAATGGGCTTACATACTTTGCGGCCTCACTTCTTGCCCACGGAACATCTACCTTGTTGTACTGAATAAACTTGATTTCAGCAGGTTGTTTTTGGCCTCCCATTACGCGCGAACCAAGTGTTACAGCATCTATGGTCCATTGATTTGGATATCTCTCAGGGGTATTCGGACCAAAAAGGAAAGAAATCTTGAGATCAGTTGATTTGTAGAGCGCTAAATTACTTTGAATTTTCTGCCAAGTTGCATAGGGAATCCCTTTGAAATTTTCTTCCAAGTTATCAAAAGAAGTAGGAAGAGCGGGGAGTTTTTCAGCAACTAGTTCCGGCGATGCTGAAGCGGTAGGCGAGGCGACGATTACTGGCTTAGCCACGGCAACGCCCTTATTCCACACCAACTTCTTACCTGATTTAACGCAAGTAAATTTCTTGCCGGCAGTAATGCTGGAACTTCCCACCTTCGAACATGCGGCGCCGGCCTTAACCGCAGCAATAGCAGGTAGAGCCAATACAGAGCCGAACAGAGCGGCAGCGATTACCAGAGGCAGGATTTTCTTCACAGCGCGATTCTCGCCTTGATTAACTTAGCAAGCAAGGCTTTTGTAAGTGGTTTATCTACTGGAACGTGAATTGCGCTTTTGGTCGTGGTGAATTTCGATAGCTCTTCTGGGAATAACCTCAAGATTGATCCGCTAAAAGGGTAATAGCCCACGTGCTTCTTATTTGCGAGCACTCCTGCAACTACCACTCCATCAAGACGAAAAGCTGGCATTCCGTAACTCACGACCTCTTCCGCCTTAGGAATGATTGAAAGAATTCGCTCACGCATTTCTAACATGGTCTCGCGCTGAGGAGATGGTGCACTGTCGTAGTGTGTCTTTACATCTGCGGGAATACGCCGTGCCATGGTCGAATTGTGTCAGATGGGCAAATGATTCGGTAGAGCAAGGTAAGTACGGGAGTACTCTTGCGTCATGACGGGGCATTTGAGAACTGTGGCTAGACAATTACTTTTTGCCACCATCTTACTTTCAATTCTAAATTCGGGCACTCATGGTACGAATGCGCACGCAGAGATAGCAAAGACTTACCCAATCAAGAACGCAATTCTTTCTCAGTCGCCGAAGACAGTCTGGATTGAGTTTGGTGAAAGCCTGCTCACTCTTGATGCGAAGAAAATTAATTCATTGAACGTCACTGATTCACAAGGCAAGCGCGTAGATAAATCACCAACGATTATTAGCGGTGCACGAGTAACGACAAAAATCAGTGGCACCCTCAAGAGAGGCAAGTACACGGTTTCCTATCGTGCGGTCTCAAAAGATGGCCATACGGTGAAAGGCAGCTATAACTTCAGCGTTAAGTAGCCCGGGGCGCGCTCGGTAAAGTAAGGTTCGCGTAAGAATTACATAACGAACTGCCACTTTTCTAGAGGAGAACGCCGTGAAAGCTAGCGCCAGCGATCAGCGTTCAATACTCGATATCCAAAGATTTGATCTACAAAGCGCCACCCTGAAGAACAAGGCCGCTAACTTGCCCGAACTTACTGAGTTAACTTCAACAACAATCAAACAGAACAATGTGCGCGACCTTCGTATTGCCGCTGAAACTGAACTCAGCGATGTGAAGCGTGAACTTGCACGAGCCGAGGGCGATGTCGAACAAATTGTCACTCGCATTAATCGCGATGAGGCTCGTCTCTCTTCTGGCACTGGAACTGCGAAGGAACTTGAGCAGACCCAGCACGAGCTTGTCACTTTGGGTGCGCGTAGGTCAGAGCTAGAGGAAGTCGAACTCGAGATAATGTTGCGAGTCGATGGGCTGAAAGAGCGCATCGCATCCCTGGCAGCCGAAGAAGCTGAACTTGCAGCCGTAATCTTTGATCTCAATATCCGTAAAGAGAATGCATTGTCGGCCATAAACACTGAACTTGAAGGTATTGCTATAGATCGCGCAGCAACTACCCAATCGATTAACGCAGAGTTTGTGGCACTTTATGAAAAAATCCGTGGAGCAGATAACGCAATTGGCGCCGCTGTGCTTGCTGGCAACCAGTGCAAGGGTTGCAATCTGACCCTCAATACGATTGAGCTGCAAAGAATTTCAGGGTTGGCAGATGATGAAGTGATTAGATGTGAAGAATGTCGGTGCATTTTGGTGCGTGATCACTAATGGCGCGCCACTTTAAGTTAACTGCCGATGGCGGCTCTCGCGGCAATCCAGGACCTGCTGGTTATGGAGCCGTTGTTACTGAAAACGGCAAGATTGTTGCTGAACTCTTCGATGTCATTGGTGTAGCAACAAATAACGTTGCCGAATACAGCGGCCTGCTGGCCGGTCTTTCACATATTCACCAGCTCGATCAGGATGCCACAGTTGAAGTTGCTATGGATTCCAAGTTGGTAGTCGAGCAAATGTCTGGGCGCTGGCAGATCAAGCACGCTGATATGCGAGACCTTGCTAAACAATGCCGCGATGCGCATACACCCTCACTCGTTACGTATTCCTGGATTCCCCGCGATGAAAACTCACACGCAGATCGCTTAGCCAACAAGGCACTCGATGGTGGAAGTGAACATAAACCAGTGGCCGTTATTCAGCAGAATTACCTCACCGATCGTTTACGCAGCGACGAGGTTCCCACATTTATCTACTTCATTCGCCATGGCGAAACAATCCTTACGCCCACTCGTAAATTCTCGGGTACAGGATCACTTGATCCAGAGCTCATGCAAGAAGGCCTTGATCAAGCTGAATTAGTTGCGAAAGAAGCAGTCAAACTCGGCGCTGAAATTTTGATTGCATCACCACTACAGCGCACCCGCCAGACAGCTGAAGCAATTTCGCGCACCACTGGGCTTGAAATCATCTTTGATGATGCGTGGTTTGAACTCTCATTTGGTTCTTGGGATGGAAAATCAATTGAAGATGTGAAAGCAGAAGACCCAGACGCGTATCAGGCATGGCTGAACTCGACCTCATATGCGCCCGGTGGCGGAGAGTCATACGACGAAGCGTCCGTGCGAATTGAAGAGGCGCTTGAGAAGTTAGTCGCCGAATATCCTGGCAAGAAAATAATTATCGTTACTCACAACGGAGTCATTAAGACTGTGGTCAAATTGGCCATGGGAGCACCCGCGGAAGCGGTCTTCCACGTCGATGCATCACCTTGTTCCATATCCTCAATCTCTATCTGGCCCTCAGATGGATTACGCGCAGTGCGATCAGTAAATGAAAGAGGACACTTGCGATGATTTCATCGACAACATGGCTTATTACTATTGCAGTTCTAGGAACGGTCATTGTTGCCGACTTGATTTTGGCAATTGCCCGCAGGAATAAAGAGACAACTCCGCGCGAGGCCCTGAGTTGGACCCTCTTCTATGTTCTCGCAGCAATCGCTTTTGGTTACTTCTTGCCACAGTGGGCTCCTGCTGAATACCGTAAAGAGTTCATCGCCGGCTGGCTTACCGAGTATTCACTGTCGGTCGATAACCTCTTCGTCTTTATCATTTTGCTGGCCACCCTCAAGATCAAGAAAGAGTCTCAGCAACTCGTTCTGCTGTACGGAATTCTCATCGCAATCGTTTTGCGCGTCATCCTGATCTTCCTTGGCGTAGCACTGGTCTCTCGATTTACCTGGGTCTTCTTCTTTTTTGGCGCATTCCTCATCTTCACCGCCTACAAGTTGGTCAATGAGAAAGAGAATGTAGAAGAAGACGAATCCAAGCTTGTCGCATTCATGCGCAAGCGAGGTTTCAGTAACTTTGCCATCGCACTCGTGGCACTTGGCATCACAGATTTAATCTTCGCACTCGATTCGATTCCAGCGATTCTTGGACTTACAACCAGCAGCTACGTTGTCATCACCGCAAACATCTTTGCGCTCATGGGTCTTCGCCAGCTCTACTTCCTACTCCAAGGGCTCATGGATCGACTGATTCACCTATCTCGTGGACTGGCATTTATCTTGGCATTTATTGGAGTCAAGATGGTTCTCCATGCGCTACATAGCATTGGCGTGAACGTGCCTGAGATTTCCCTTGAACTCAGCCTGGCGGTCATCATCACAACCCTTACCGTCACAGCGATAACTAGCCTCTATGCCACCCGCGGTGGTTCAGGAAAAGCGAAGATTTAACCAAGCCGCCCTATTGCTTCTTGCTGGCAAGAGAGCAGTATGGAGCCACTCAAGAGCGAAGGAGTGGTTGATGAAGATTGGCAGCATAATCTCAGGAAAGCGCGTTGAAACTATTTCAGCTAGTGCCAGTATCCATGATTTGGTTAACTCTTTAAACTCTCATCATGTTGGCGCCCTAGTTGTCTCTAGTGATGGAAAGAAAATTGATGGCATTGTCTCTGAGCGAGATGTAGTCCGAGCGATGCCCGGCAAACTTGATCAGCTTATTGGTATGCACGTGCGCGACATCATGACAGTCGATGTCCACACCTGCACACCCGAATCAACCGTTTCCGAACTTATG
The DNA here is from genome assembly GCA_027483765.1 of Streptomycetaceae bacterium. Lineage (GTDB taxonomy): Bacteria > Actinomycetota > Actinomycetes > Nanopelagicales > Nanopelagicaceae > Planktophila. The sequence goes on along the minus strand of JAIXTW010000005.1, from coordinate 5,499 downwards.
CAGATGATGACCGAGCTACGTATACGTCACGTTCCAGTTGTCGATGCCGACGGAGCCCTGATCTCTATAGTTTCCATTGGTGATGTGGTTAAAAATCATGTCAGTGAACTCGATTCTGAGCGCCAGGCCCTGAAAGATTACGTGGCAAGCGGTAATTAAACTCCCGTACCATTAGTCAACGAAGAGTCGCCCGGATCACCGCGTTGTCGCAAGGCACCGAGGAAAGTCCGGACTTCACAGAGCAAGGTGGTGGGTAACGCCCACCCGGAGCAATCCGCGGGAAAGTGCAACAGAAAGTAAACCGCCAATATCTAGCTTGCTAGAGATTGGTAAGGGTGAAACGGTGGTGTAAGAGACCACCAGTAATTGCAGCAATGCAGTTAGCTATGTAAACCCCACCTGAAGCAAGACCAAGAAGATAGTGCGTTGCTCGCGCAAGCTATCGGGTAGGTTGCTTGAATCTGTAAGCAATTACAGATCTAGATGGATGGTGATCGGTTCGCAAGAACTACAGGATCCGGCTTATAGGGCGACTCTTCTTTCAAGAAGTAGTTAGCGAGTAATTCCTTTTGGAGATACTCGCTAACCGGCTTTGTGGGATTCAAAGAAGTCCTCACTTTTGTTAGTCAGTCCAGCAAGGCCTCCCTCAAGGAAAACACCATCCACACTGATTTGTGGCACTGAACGAAATCCTTGATCAACCAAAAAGACTTTAGCCTCATCATCTGCCTCAATATCAATTTCGACAAAACGGACACCCTTGTTGGATAAGAGATCCTTTGCGCGTACACAGTTTGGACATTGAGATTTTGAGTAAACAGTGATCACAAACTGAATCCCTTAAAGCTATTTGAATCGATGTCTTGCTTGGTGCCACCGACCACGTAAGTCGTGATTTCAGTTTCCTGCGGAGCTACCTGCACATCAGAGCCTGCGATCCATTTTTGAGTCCAAGGAAGTGGGTTTGTTCCATTCTTCTTACCAGAACCTAGTCCTACGGCAGTCATGCGCTTTTCCTTAATCCAGTCCACATACTCGCAAAGGAGTTGCTCATTGAGACCAATCATCGAGCCATCTTGGAAGAGGTATTTTGCCCAATCTTTTTCCTGTTGCGCGGCAGCCTCGAAGATTTCTAGACACTCTTCACGTGTCTCCTCTCGAATTCGGCGGTAATCTTCGTCATCATCTGGAAGTAGGCTCAAAATCGTCTGAGTTGATGCAAGGTGAACATTCTCATCACGTGCAATCAACTTAATTATCTTGGCATTGCCTTCCATTTTCTTGAGCTCAGCAAATGCCCAACTACAAGCAAAGCTCACATAGAAACGAATTCCTTCGAGCACATTAACGCTCATGACACAGAGCCACAGAAGTTTCTTGAGCTCGTACGAATCAACTTGAATGGTCTTGCCATTAACTGTATGAGTACCAACGCCGAGCATCTGATACCAACCAGAGTATTCAATGAGCTTGTCGTAATACTTAGAAATATCTGCTGCGCACGAAATAATGGGCTCAATGTCGAGAATCTCATCAAAGACTTCGGTCGGATTGGAATAAACATTGCGGATAATGTGGGTATAGCTGCGACTATGGATAGTTTCATTAAAGGCCCAAGTTTCAATCCAGACTTCAAGTTCTGGCAAGGAGGCTAGGGGAAGTAGTGCCAAGTTTGGACTGCGACCCTGGACTGAATCCAAGAGAATCTGACGCTTTAAATTACTTGTGAAGATGTGTTGCTCGTGAGCTGAGAGAGCACGGAAATCCTGGCAATCCTTCATTACATCGATCTCTTCTGGGCGCCAGAAGAAGCCGAGCTCTTTTTCAGTGAGCTTGTCGAATTGTGGATACTTCATCGTGTCAAAGCGCTGAATAGCTTGGCTACCACTTGGGTCTAAAAATGCAAGTGACTTTGTGTGATCAGTTTTATTCTTAATATTAAATACGCTCATTCTGTTTTCTCCTGTTTTCTATTTTTGACTTATGGATTTTTTGTAAGGTTATAAATGTTCTAAATTACGCAACTATCACAATCAGCCTCAGAATCACCCAGAACATTTATTTCCTCGGGAGCTTTTTCGATCTTGTTCATCGCGGCTACATCGATTTCGCCTTGCCCGTCAAAAGTATTGAAGTAGTAAAGCTGCTTGTTTCCGTATTTATAGGCTAGAAGGAGATGTTGAATCATCTCGCTCATTGGGATTTTCTCATCCGGATAGTAGGTTGGGTTATAGCTCGTATTAATGCTTATACCTTGATCAATGTACTTCTGGAGAACTGAACAGATTTTCAAATAACCCTCAGGACTTTTTTGATCCCATAGAAGTTCGTAAGCCCCTTTAAGTCGCTCAAATTCTGGAACAACCTGCTTGAGTACACCGTGCTTACTCTGCTTGATACTTACATAGCTTCGTGGAGCTTCAATTCCATTTGTTGCGTTACTAATCTGCGCACTAGTCTCTGCTGGCATTAGCGCCATCAAAGTAGCATTACGAATACCGGTATTTAGGATCTGATTTCTAAGCCCATCCCAGTCCATGCGTTCAACATGAGGGACAAGCTCGTCGACCTCTATTTTGCGGGTATCGATTGGTAGGCGACCGTCGGCATACTTCAAGTTTTGCCACTTAGTGCAAGGACCTTGCTCAACAGCTAAATCCGCCGAAGCCTTAATTAAGTAGTAGCTCCATGCTTCCGCGTATTCATCAACAAGCGCCAACGCTTTGGGATCACTGTATGAGACGCCATTTTTAGCGAGGAAGTAAGCAAAGTTAATAATTCCGATTCCAAGGGGGCGGTATTCTTGTGTGGACAGCTCTGCTGCCCTGACTGGGTAATTTTGATATGACAAAAGCGCGTCAAGGCCACGCACTGCGAGTTCGCATAGTTCCTGGAAATCACTTGGCTTTTCGATATTTCCCCAGTTAATTGCACTCAGCGTACATAGCGCAATTCGACCTTCCTCATCATTGAGATCATTGAGCGGAACTGTTGGCAGATCGATTTCGGCACAGAGATTGCTCATTTTGATCGGAGCAATCTCTTCTTTAAATGGACTATGAGTATTGGCATGGTCAACATTTTGTAGGTAGATACGGCCAGTGTCTTTGCGCTCTTGCATGAACTTAGTGAAAAGGTCTACCGCTTTGATGCTCTTCTTGCGTATCGCTGGGTCAGCCTCAGCAGCTTCATAGAGTTCACGAAAGCGATCTTGATCGCTGAAGAACGCGTCATAAATCTCAGGGACATCATGTGGGCTAAAGCAGGTGATGTCTCCACCGCTAATGAGACGCTCGTACATCAACTTATTAAATTGCACGCCGTAATCCATCTGGCGCACGCGGTTCTCTTCGGTTCCCTTGTTGTTCTTAAGAACAATCAAATCTTCGATCTCTAAGTGCCAAATTGGGTAGTAGACGGTGGCAGATCCGCTACGGACTCCACCTTGTGAACAGGATTTTGTAGCGCTCTGGAAGAGTTTGAAAAATGGCACAACTCCTGTGTGATACGCAGCTCCATTACGGATTGGTGAACCAATCGCCCGAATTCGACCTGCGCCAATTCCCATTCCTGCTTTTTGGCTGACATATTTCACAATTGAGCCCGTTGTTGCATTGATGCTATCGAGGCTGTCCCCGGCTTCAATGAGAACACAACTACTAAATTGGCGCTGAGGTGTGCGAACACCAGACATCACTGGAGTTGGCAGGGAGATATTTCCTAGGCTCGCATGGTCGTAGTATTTCTTGATCCAACTCAAGCGGATAGCTTTGTCATAACTTTGGAAGAGAGTTGCTGCAATCAACATATAGGCCATCTGTGGCGTCTCGAAGATTTCACCGGTTACTCGATTTTGAATAAGGTACTTGCCGCGCCACTGTTCCATGGCAACATACGCAAAATTTTCATCACGTTCATGTTTAATGTAGGAGTCTAGTTCAAACCATTCAGCCTCTGAATATGCCTCAAGAATTTGTGCATCATAGAAACCCTTTGCCACATTCTTTTTTACTAGCTCGAGTAAAGAGGATGGACTGTAACTTTTATGTACCTCTTTACGGAGGTGATAATTGATTAAACGACCAGCAACGTATTGGTAATTGGGGGTTTCTTCGCTAATTAAATCTGCAGCACTCTTGATGAGAGTTTCCTGTACATCGGAGGTTTTGATGCCATTATAAAATTGAATTTGGCTTCGGATCTCAACTTCCGATGCGCTTACGTTCTCAATTCCACGGGTTGCCCAGAAAACAACCTTATGCATTTTCTCTAGATCTAAGGGTTCAAGGACGCCATTTCTTTTGAGCACCATGATAGAAGTCGAATTTCCGGCTTGATTGTCAGAATTGCCTTGAGCAGATTGATTTACATTAGCTTCTAGCAGCGACACTTAAATTTCCCCCGAAACCGACTAAATGAACCGGTCCAACGTGCGTGGGGAGAAGTCGACGAAAAATCCATCTGCAAAAGGAAACAGCAGATTTCATTGGCGTCTGCCCTCCCACGAGGCATCGGACCACCAGATGCGGCGCACCTGGTGTGCTGGCAGGTCTTCGGACTCTCGGGCTTTGCAAAGTGGGGTTCGCTTTGCTTTCCTACTAACTGGCGCTTCCCAAATCGAAATTCAGTGCTAATGCCAATTTTCGTTCCCAATTACCGCTGCGGGGCAGTTCTGGAATTTCACCAGATTCCCTGTTGTCTCAACCTACGTGCAGGTCGAACCAGCAACAGACCGAACTATATAGCGGCCAAATTGGAATACCCCACAACCTGTAGTGATGGCGTGTCCAAGCAGTATTGGCTGTCATATTCAACATTAAGTAAGACTTGGCATGATCTGGATTTACCGCTGTTGGGCCTTGCTAATCTTTGGGGGCAAAATTGAGGGCAACTGTGTTTTGTAAGCGCAACCTCACGCATAACAATGTCGTCTCCGGCTTATAGGGCGACTCTTCTTCTAATTAGGTGGGCGTAGGTTAAAACTACGCTCACCTTTTTGTATTTTGATAGTACAAGTTGTTACATAACCTGTCGCAGATTAATAGATTTTTATGGGGAAAGGATGGGCAAATATGGGCAGTTTTATGGGCATCGGCTGAGCGTAATTGTGTATCTTTAATCACAATCTAGTCTCGACTCTTTCTCAGATATTCGCCTAAAAAGACTCAACTGTTAAAGTCTGTCCATGCGCATGGTGGCCAAGAGTAAAAAGCGAATGGCAGTGCTTTTTGCCATTTTCTTGGCTGTATTTTCAACTGGGATTGCGATTGCACATCAATGTCACTCCATCATCAGCAATCAAGTATCGATGCAGCACAACCATTCGGGTCATGGTTCTGCCCCAATGACTGCAACAAAATCTTTAAACGATAATTCAAATACTGAGCGATTAATTGATACCGGATGTGCGGCGCTTTTCATCGTCGTGCTTTTACTTGGAAGAAAGTTTTTAGGTTTAAGAGCGCCAAGGTCTCGATTGAGTAATTTCATTGATTTGAG
>JAIXTW010000003.1 GCA_027483765.1 Streptomycetaceae bacterium | reverse complement strand
GCAAAATCTGCCAACCGTTTAGCGCTTCCTGAAATGCCGGAAGAGTTATTCCTAGAAACTGTTCATGCACTTGTTAAGCAAGATGCTGGTTGGACTCCAGGAAAAGTAGGAGAAGCGCTCTACATTCGCCCATTTATGATTGCTACCGAAGTTGGTTTGGGTGTTCGCCCAACAAATAAAGCCACTTACTTACTGATTGCTACTCCAGCAGGTGCTTACTTTGATCCTTCCAAGGCAGTATCAGTCTGGATCTCAACTGAGTACGTGCGTGCTGCCCTTGGTGGAACAGGCGAGGCAAAGTGCGGCGGAAACTACGCAGCTTCCCTTGTAGCTCAGAAGGCGGCAGCTAAAGAAGGTTGCGATCAAGTTGTCTGGATTGATGCCAAAGAGCGTAAGTGGATTGAAGAGATGGGCGGCATGAACCTTTACTTTGTTAAAGGTAAAGGCGCTGATGCCACTGTCATTACTCCAAAGCTGACCGGAACTCTGCTTCCTGGAATTACGCGCGACTCAATCTTGTCTGTAGCAAAGGATCTTGGTTACAAGACAGAAGAGGTAATGCTCTCCATCGATGATTGGCGCGAAGGCGTTACATCTGGTGCGATCACTGAAATCTTTGCGTGCGGAACTGCGGCAGTGGTATCTCCAGTAGGTCAGGCAAAGTCTGCAATGGGCACATGGGTCACGGGAGACGGACAACCAGGTCCCATCACAATGCAGATTCGTAACCATCTTCTTGCAATTCAACATGGCACTACAGCAGATAAGCACGCCTGGGTGAAGAAGGTTTCTCTGTGACCTTAGACAAAAGTTCTTTCGATAGGGAAGCCCTCCATATCTATGACACCACTCTCCGTGATGGTGCGCAGCAAGAAGGCCTCAATCTTTCTGTCCATGACAAGTTAACGATTGCACGCCACCTTGATGATTTAGGTGTTGGCTTTATTGAAGGTGGATGGCCGGGTGCTAACCCCAAGGACACTGAATTCTTTGCACTCGCTAAGAAGGAACTCAAACTTAAGAATGCAACCTTCGTGGCATTCGGTGCCACTCGTCGCCCCAATGTAAAGGCAGCAGATGATGTACTTCTTGGAGCACTTCGCGATTCTGGAGCACCGGCAGTAACCCTTGTTGCCAAGTCATATGACCGCCATGTTGATCTTGCCCTGAAAACAACGCTCGATGAAAACCTAGCGATGATTCGCGACTCAGTTACACATCTTCGCCAAGAAGGCCAGCGCGTATTTCTTGATGCAGAACACTTCTTTGATGGCTACCGCGCCAATCGTGCATACGCACTCGAAGTAATTCGTGTGGCCATGGAAGCAGGTGCCGATGTCGCAGCTCTGTGCGATACCAACGGTGGCATGTTGCCTGATGAGATCGCCGATGTTGTTCACGATGTATTGGGTGCGACCTCAGCGCGCCTTGGAATTCACTGCCACAACGACACAGGTTGCGCCGTTGCAAACTCAATGGCTGCAGTGGCTGCAGGTGCGACCCATGTTCAAGGAACGCTCAATGGATATGGCGAACGCACCGGAAATGCAGACCTTGTCACCATCATTGCCAACTTAGAGTTAAAGAAGAAGAAGGAAGTTCTTCCGAAAAACGCGCTCCGCGAAGCTTTCCGTATTTCACATGCTGTAGCTGAAGTAACCAATATTTCTCCATCACCGCGCCAGCCATATACAGGTGTATCTGCCTTTGCACATAAGGCAGGGCTACATGCATCTGCCATCAAGGTTGATCCATCTCTGTACCAACATGAAGATCCATCATCTGTCGGAAACGATATGCGCATGCTTGTTTCGGATATGGCAGGACGAGCTTCTATCGAACTTAAGTCAATGGAACTTGGCGTAGATCTTGGGGGAGACCGCGAACTCATTGGTCGCGTTGTAGAGCGAGTCAAAGAGATGGAATCTCGCGGCTTTACCTTTGAAGCAGCCGATGCCTCATTCGAACTTCTCTTGCGCGAAGAAGCAACCGGAAAGCGCCCATCTTTCTTTACTATCGACCATTGGCTTACAACAACTGAACGTGGCTCAAAGAATGACATTGTGACTAAAGCGGAAGTGACTGTTACTGCACAAGGTAAAGAGATCACATGCTCTGGCGCGGGAAATGGTCCCGTTAACGCATTCGATAATGCGCTGCGCGATGGCCTAAATCAACTTTATCCAGAGCTGGCTGCCCTTGAACTTACTGATTACAAAGTTCGCATCCTCGAAGGTCGCCTCGGCACTGGCGCCGTTACTCGCGTCCTTGTTGAAACATCTGACGGTAAAGGTGAATGGAACACAGTGGGCGTCCACGAGAACGTGATTGCCGCATCCGCCATGGCTTTGGAAGATGCCCTCACCTTTGGACTGTTACGTCAGGGAAGAAAGCCAGAGTAGATACTCGCATGAGCGATTTCGAGAGTGCGCATCGGGGCTATACCCATCATCTCGAAAAAGAACGCAATCTTTCGATTCATACAGTTCGTGCATATATCGGCGATCTTGATAGTTTCTTTGAGCATTTATCGCTTCAGAAAGTTTCCGCAGTTGGCGATGTCACCCTCGCTCACATCCGCTCATGGCTTGCTAATCAACAGGTCAAAGGCGGAGCGCGCACCACACTTTCTCGCCGCGCCACTTCTATTCGCCTCTTCACTAAATGGGCGACAAAGAACGGATATCTAACAAAAGATGTCGGTGCAACACTGGCTACGCCGAAAGCGCACCGCACCCTTCCTGATGTGCTCTCAGTATCTGATGCAACAACTGCGATGGATTCACTGGCTACACGAGTAGCAGAAGAAGAGAGCCCCATGTCGATTCGCGATTGCGCCATCGTTGAACTGCTCTATGCCACAGGCGCTCGAGTCTCTGAGCTATGTGGGTTAGATCTTGACGATATTGATTACGAACGCAACACGATTCGCGTATTAGGTAAGGGAAATAAAGAGCGCACGATTCCACTAGGGGCGCCTTCCATGAAAGCTCTCAATAACTGGATCAAAAATGCTCGCACCGAGTTGCTCACTGATAAATCCGGACGGGCTGTATTTCTTGGCGCACGTGGAAAACGTATTGATCAAAGAACGGTACGAACAATTGTCTATGAAGCACTTTCTGCCCTAGAAGGTACCGAGCGAATGGGGCCACATGCGCTTCGCCATAGTGCAGCTACTCACCTGCTTGAAGGGGGAGCGGACCTTCGTACCGTTCAAGAGATTTTGGGACATGCCTCCCTTGCAACAACCCAGATTTATACCCATGTATCGACAGAGAGACTACAAAAAGCATTTAAGCAGGCTCACCCTCGCGCTTAAGTTTTCCCACAGATTCGAAATTCGCGCTAACTGACGGTGTAATCTGCAAGACAAAACCCCGGCCGTTTGATCGACATCTTTCGATGTTACAGGGACGGTTCCGGGGTGTTCAGGAGAATACTAATGCGACCTCTAGACAAACACAATATCTATCCATTCGAAATTGTGGAGGAAAAAATCTCTGCCCCCAGACTTCGTCCATATCTCCAGGCATGCGAGGGAGACTCGAAGAAGGCAATTCTGCTTTACGAGTGGAACAACTCTCTATCCGCTGCTATCTGGGAGCTCATTGCAATTCTAGAAGTCGGGATTCGAAACACCATCGATACAAAAATGTCGGAGCGGCATCTGAGACTCGGACGAGAGGGGCACTGGATTTTTGACGTGAGCCATGAATTAGGTAGCTCTCCCAACAAAGGGCTTGACTCAAAGAAACCTTTTGAGGATGTCGAGCAAGCGATTGCGAGAGTGCGAAGGAATAAAAAGCCATTAGTCCCCTCGCAAATCATTTCCGAAACATCGTTCGGCTTTTGGAATCAACTTGTCTCGAAGAAGCAGGGCTTCCTGTGGCCGGATTTAGCTTCTGGCTTTCCATACGCTCCATCTCGTGACCAGCGATATATCTCAATTCTTTTTACTGATATTCGAGATTTAAGAAATCGGATCAGTCATCATCATCGACTTCAAAATCCAGCGATTGAGCGGGGCGAGCTCATAATCCTGGAAATGGCAAAGGCACTTCACCCCGAATACTGTGACTGGCTAATGAGCGTCAGTAGGGTGAGCCAGATTCAATCCCAGCGACCTTGACCCAGAAAAGGGTGGATTTTGCACCCCTTGCCGGCAGGTAAGATTTGCCTCGCACCAGAGAGAAATTTCCGGTGACATCTCAGCATCTATGTATGACTTGCTTTGCGACGATTACAAGCCACTTCGGTCCAGCGAGTAGTAATTCAATGGCTCTGCCATCTGAATCATTTAACTAGCATGGTCGGCGTTGTAGGTGCGACGGTCTTAGTAAATCGCTAAGACATTAACCGAGCAGGTTTTTATGTGCTGCGCACAAAAAACCTAAGAAGGAGCGTGCCGTCATGGCAGTTGTAACAATGCGCGAACTCCTCGACAGCGGAGTCCACTTCGGACACCAGACTCGTCGTTGGAATCCAAAGATGAAGCGTTTTATTTTCACCGAACGCAATGGCATCTACATCATCGACATCCAGCAATCACTTGCACTTATCGACTCTGCTTACGCATTCGTTAAGGACACTGTTGCTAAGGGTGGCCACGTCCTATTCGTAGGAACAAAGAAGCAGGCTCACAAGCCAATCATCGATCAAGCAGCTCGCGTTGGCATGCCAACAGTTACAGAGCGCTGGTTAGGTGGAATGCTCACAAACTTCCCAACTGTCTACAAGCGTATTCAGCGTCTTAAGGAGCTAGAAGCTCTCGAGACAGCAAACGATCTCTTGCTCACAAAGAAGGAACTTCTTGTTCTCCGCCGTGAGCGCGAAAAACTATTTAAGAACCTCGACGGTATCCGTCACATGACCAAGTTGCCTTCAGCAATCTGGGTTGTCGATACCAAGAAGGAGCACCTTGCAGTTCAGGAAGCTAAGAAGCTCGGTATTCCTGTTATTGCAATCCTCGATACAAACTGCGATCCAGATGAAGTTGATTTCAAGATCCCAGGTAACGACGATGCAATCCGTTCAATCGAACTTCTTACCCGCGTAATTACAGATGCAATTGTTGAGGGTCTTAAGGCTCGCACTGCAGCTGCACCTGTTGCAGTGGCAACTCAAGAGGTTGCTGCCGCCGAAGCGCTCGAGAAGGAAATTCTTGAATCAGCATCAACAACTTCTACACCGGAGGCATAAGTAACGTGGCTAACTATTCAGCAGATGATGTAAAGCGCCTTCGCGAAGCAACCGCAGCAGGAATGCTCGATTGCAAGAAGGCACTCGATGAAGCAGATGGCGATTACGACAAGGCGATTGAAATCATTCGCGTTAAAGGACAAAAGGGCGTTACCAAGCGCGAAGGTCGTTTAACCTCAAATGGTCTAGTAGTTGCAAAAGTTTCAGGTGACGCAGGTGTCATGCTTGAACTTAACTGCGAGACAGACTTCGTTGCAAAGGGCGAGCGTTTTATCGCACTTGGCGATGAGCTCGTAGAGCACTTGCTTTCAGCTAAGTCAGCAGATGTTGCTGCATTCCTTGCTTCGACCATGGCTAACGGCAAGACCGTTCAGACAGTTATCGATGAAGGAAATGCGACGCTCGGCGAGAAGATTGAAATCCGCAACGTTGCAGTAATCGAAGGTCCGGTTGGACTTTACCTTCACCGCACTAGCCCAGATTTGCCACCACAGGTTGGCGTTTTGGTTGCGCTGGCTAAGGAAGCTGCCGAAGTTGGTAAGGATGTTGCACAGCACATCGCAGCATTTGCTCCACGTTTCGTTAATCGCGAAGATGTTCCAGCAGACTTGATTGAGACAGAGCGTCGTCTTGCAGAAGAGACAGCTCGCGCAGAAGGAAAGCCAGAAGCATCTCTTTCAAAGATTATCGAGGGGCGCGTAACTGGATTTGTGAAGGAAGTTTCACTGATCGAGCAGGCTTTCGCTAAGGATGCAAAGAAGACCGTTAAGCAGATCCTCGATGAGGCAGGAACCGCCGTCAAGGCATTCCACCGTTTCCGCGTAGGTCAGTAAACTATCCAGAGGTAAAGATTTAAGAAGAGCGAGAGGAGCACCAATGCCAGGTTCACGAGGAACTTATCAGCGGGTGCTCCTTAAGCTTTCTGGAGAAGTTTTCGGCGGCAAAAAAGGTATCGGTGTTGATCCCGATGTGTTAGCTGATGTTGCAAAGCAGATCGCAGATGTTGTTCGCAGCGGTGTACAAATCGCAATCGTTGTCGGTGGCGGTAACTTCTTCCGCGGCGCCGAACTCTCAGAGCGCGGCATGGAACGTTCTCGCGCGGACTACATGGGAATGCTCGGAACAGTAATGAACTGTTTAGCACTACAAGATTTTCTTGAAAAAGAGGGCGTCGATACTCGCGTCCAAACTGCAATCACCATGGGCCAAGTTGCCGAGCCATATGTTCCACGTCGCGCTATTCGCCACCTGGAAAAAGGTCGCGTTGTTATTTTCGGTGCTGGTGCTGGAATGCCGTTCTTTACAACCGACACAGTTGCCGCGCAGCGCGCACTTGAAATCGGAGCTGGTGCTCTCTTGCTCGCCAAGTCAGGCGTCGATGGCGTCTACAACGCAGATCCACGAAAAGATTCAAGCGCAACTAAGTTCGACACGATTTCATATGACGAAGTTCTTCAGAAGTCACTCGCTGTTGCCGATGCCGCAGCATTTAGCTTATGTCGCGAAAACAATTTGCCAATCGTCGTCTTTGACTTGATGTCGAATGGAAATATTGGCCGCGCAGTTCGCGGTGAAAAGATTGGAACTCTCGTCTCCTAGACGAGGGCTACTCAAAAGGGGTGAAGAAGATGGCAGATGTAACGAGTGCACTCGCCGAGGCGACTGAGAAGATGAATAAGGCTGTCGAAGTTGCCAAAGATGACTTCGGTGCAATCCGCACTGGCCGCGCTCACCCTGCCATGTTCAATAAAATCATGGTCGATTACTACGGCACATTCACTTCGCTATCTCAGCTAGCCACGATTCAGGTTCCTGAATCCCGCATGGCAATTGTTTCTCCCTTCGATAAGGGTGCAATGGCATCTATCGAAAAAGCTATTCGCGAATCAGATTTAGGTGTTAACCCAGCCTCAGATGGCGCGGTCATTCGCGTTAACTTCCCACAGCTGACAGAAGAGCGCCGCAAGGATTACATCAAGGTCGCAAAGACTAAGGCTGAGGATTCAAAGATTTCGGTGCGCAACATTCGCCGTACTGCCAAAGAATTGATGGAGAAGCTAGAGAAAGATGGCGACATCGGTAAAGATGATTTAAGCCGCGGCGAGAAAGAGCTCGAGAAGATCACTTCAGATCACGTAGCCAAGATTGACGAACTCTTAAAGCATAAGGAGGCTGAACTTCTCGAAGTTTAAGACTTCACTGAAGTTCACTTACCGTGTCTGATTTACATTCGATTAACGAAGCTATCAATAAGCGCGCTGGTCGAAAACTTGGACCCTCAATTCTGGTCAGTCTCGGAATCCTGCTCCTGGTCTGGGTATCACTTTCTACCTACCGAGTTAGCTTTGCAGTACTTGTTACCTGCGCCGTCATTCTCGGAATCCGCGAAATCAATCGCGCATTTACAGCAGTAGATATCCATGTACCGCTCTGGTCACTCACCACCGCCACGATTGCACTCGGTGCGTCTACCTGGCTCGGGGGAGTCTCAGGTCTGGCTGTAGCAACTGCTATTTCCTTCCCCGCACTTCTCGTTCTTCTCTTGCCGCGCGGAACTGAAAACTTCGTAAAGACCGCATCAGCTTCCGCACTTGCTCTGATCTACCTTCCATTTCTTGCCGGCTTCCTAATCCTTCTTGCACGACCATCAAATGGTTTAGAGCGCGTCATGACATTCGTCATTCTGGTTTCCTGCAATGACACTTTTGCTTATTTCACTGGCGTGCTCTTTGGTAAGCATCCACTGGCACCGCGCATCAGCCCCAAGAAAACAGTCGAAGGCCTCATCGGTTCACTTATCTTCACAGTGATCGGTGGCGCACTGGCCTTCCACTTCATCATGGACTCTGAATACTGGATCGGCGTCTTAGCCGGATTACTTACAGTATTTACAGCAACAGCCGGCGACCTGATTGAATCTGCACTCAAGCGCGACATGGCAATTAAAGATATGGGTTCCTTATTGCCTGGTCATGGGGGTGTTCTCGATCGTCTTGATTCTGTTCTCTTCGCAGCACCTGCCTTGTGGTTGGCACTTGAAATTGTTCGCCGCGCACAAGATTCAGGTTTGCTATGACAACCGAGCGTCCGACCGAACTCAAATTAGTTTTCGATGAACCTGTTCAGCGCAAGAAAGCACCCAAGCACCTTGCCGACTTCGCACCCGAAGAGCGCAAAGCGTGGGCGAAGGAACTTGGCTTCCAACCATTTAGAGCAGCTCAAGTAGCTACCCACTACTTCACCCATCTTTCAAACACGCCAGAGGATTGGTCAGATATTCCGGCGGCAGAGCGCCAAACAATTGCAGATGCGCTCACACCAAAAATGATTGAACTGGTTACAACTCGCACCACAGATGGCGGCATGACTCGTAAAGATTTGTGGAAGCTCCATGATGGCGTGCTCGTTGAGTCAGTTCTGATGAGATATTCAGATCGCACAACCGTCTGTATCTCATCCCAAGCTGGGTGCGGTATGAATTGCCCATTCTGTGCAACCGGTCAAGCAGGTCTCACACGAAACTTATCGGCGGCCGAAATCACCGACCAGATTGTTGCTGCAGCACGCGCATGTGCTCAAGGTGAAATGCCCGGTGGACCAACACGACTTTCTAATATTGTCTTTATGGGAATGGGCGAGCCTCTTGCTAACTACAACGCAGTAGTGCGCACACTTCATAACATCACCGACTCTAATCCAGATGGACTCGGAATCTCTGCTCGCTCAGTAGTTGTTTCAACGGTTGGTTTGGTGCCAGGAATTGAAAAGCTTATGGATGAAGGAATCAACTGCACCTTGGCAGTTTCACTTCACACCCCTGATGACGAACTTCGCGACTCACTTGTGCCAATTAACAACAGATTTAATGTCCGTGAAGTATTGGCAGCTGCTGATGCATATGAAAAGAAGACCGGTCGACGTTACTCAATTGAGTACGCGCTTATTCGAGATATCAATGACCAGTCGTGGCGTTCAGATTTATTAGGCAGATTGCTCAAGAATCGAAATGCCCACGTGAACTTAATTCCACTGAACCCAACCCCAGGTTCAAAGTGGACCGCATCTCGCCGCGAGGATGAATCAGAGTTTGTTCGAATTCTTGAGTCCTACGGTGTTCCAGTAACTGTGCGCGATACTCGCGGCCGTGAAATTGATGGTGCCTGTGGCCAACTCGCTGCTAGCGAGAAGGAGAAGATTTAACTACTATCCCCATATGGATATGAAAGAAGCCGCCGCGGCATATGAATCGGCAACACAATATTTTCTTAATTTAGCGCGCGGCATTACTGCAGATTTATTGGATATCCATGCTGAGAACGAATGGTCTGCTCGTCAATGTATTCACCATATGGCTGATTCTGAAGCGCAGTCATACGCGCGCTTGCGCAGATTGATTGCTGAGCCAGAAGGTTCTGTGATTCAGGGTTATGACGAAAGCGCATGGGCCAATGAAGTAAAACTCGGCTATGTCGATGGGCCAGTGGAGAATGCGATTGCGGTCTATGCCGCGGTGCGGGCGAGTTCGCTTGATTTGGTGAAGCGTTTGGAAGAGAGCGATCTGGAAAAGTTTGGCGAGCATACAGAGGCAGGTAAATACACTGTGGCTCGTTGGTTAGAGGCATATACAAAACATCCATACGATCACGGCGATCAGATGGTGCGAGCTACGAAGGGTCAGGCATAGGGCGATGAAGAAGTTACAGAATTTCATCAATGGAAAGTCAGTTGATAGCGCATCGGGAGAGACCACCACGCTGATCAACCCGGCAACAGCTGAGCCATTTGCAACCGCACCTAAGTCGAACTCCGCCGATGTTGATTCCGCGATGAAAGCGGCAAGTAACGCATTTGTCGATTGGCGTGATTCCACCCCGTCAGAGCGTCAACGTGCGCTACTGAAAATTGCCGATGCCATTGAATCTCGCGCCGATGAATTTGTGGCCATTGAATCTGAGAACTGCGGAAAGCCAATGGGGCTCGTAGCCTCTGAAGAAGTGCCGCCGATGGTCGATCAGATTCGCTTCTTTGCTGGCGCTGCTCGCAATTTGGAAGGAAAGTCTGCGGGTGAATATATGAAGGGGATGACCTCCTTTATTCGTCGCGAACCAGTAGGTGTGTGCGCACAGGTAACACCTTGGAATTACCCAATGATGATGGCGGTTTGGAAATGGGCGCCGGCGATTGCGGCGGGAAATACCGTTGTGCTTAAGCCAAGTGATACAACGCCAGCATCGACGGTGTTTATGGCGCAGATCATGAGCGAATTTTTACCCGATGGTGTGATTAACGTTGTTACGGGCGAGCGCGAAACAGGCGCGCTCCTTGTTGATCACGCAACACCGGCCATGGTTTCCATTACTGGTTCCGTGCGTGCTGGAATGGAAGTTGCAGCAGGGGCTGCAAAATCACTCAAGCGCGTTCACCTTGAACTTGGTGGCAAGGCGCCGGTAGTTGTCTTTAACGATGCTGATTTGGCTGCAGCTGCCGAAGGTATTGCCATCGCCGGATTCTTCAACGCCGGACAAGATTGCACCGCCGCCACTCGCGTGCTGGTGCAAGCTGGCGTGTACGAGGAGATGGTGAAGTTGTTGGCAGATCAGGCAACAAATCAGATTGCCATGGGTATGCCAAGTGAAGATGTATTAGTTGGCCCGGTAAATAATAAGAATCAGTTCGATCGCTGCAGTGGCTTTATTGCTCGGGTGCCATCGCATGCTCGCATCGTTGCCGGCGGTGCTCCGACAAATATGGCTGGTTACTTCATCGCACCAACTGTCATTGCCGACCTCAAGCAGGATGACGAACTGATTCAATCTGAGATATTTGGGCCAGTCATCACGATTCAGAAATTTACCGATGAAGCCGAAGCGGTGTCGATGGCCAATGGTGTTGACTACGGCCTGGCCTCATCTGTCTGGACCAAGGACCACGGTCGCGCGATGCGCATGGCCAAGGCCTTTGACTTCGGATGCGTCTGGATTAATACCCATATTCCATTGGTGGCCGAGATGCCGCACGGCGGCTTCAAGCGAAGCGGGTACGGCAAGGATCTCTCCAGCTACGGCTTCGAGGATTACACCCGCATCAAGCATGTGATGAGCAATCTCAACGGATAGAAATCCGGCCAAATAAATCACCAAAAATTAACCGATTTAGGTTTGGCTCAGGGCGCCTGAAAGTCCATAATAAGCCCAGCAAAACCGTCCCTTATTCCGGCAATTTAAAAGGAGCCTCAGTCATGGCTAAGAAGTCACTCTCTCCAGAAGCACGTTCAATTATTAACTCTAAAGTTTCACGTCGTGCGGTTCTAGCCGGCGCTGGTGCAGTTGCAGGTGCAAGTGCGCTCGCTGCATGTGGATCAGGAGGCGGTTCTTCTGAGAACGCTATCCGCTGGGGTAACTGGCCGCTCTACCTAGATGTTGATGACTCAGGTAAGAACTACCCAACGCTGCAGGCCTTTACAAAAGAGAGCGGCATTGATGTTAAGTATTTTGAAGATTACAACGATAACGATGAGTTCTTCGGCAAAGTTCAAGCACAGCTAAAGCTCAATAAAGATATTGGATACGACATCGTCTGCCCAACAGACTGGATGGCTGGACGTTGGATTCGTCTTGGATATGCACAGAAGTTTGATGCAGCGAACATTCCAAATAAAGCAAATATCGTCGACACACTTGCAAAGCCTTCCTACGATGCCAATCGTGATTACTCACTGACATGGCAGGGAATCATGGGTGGTTTTGGTTGGAACACCCAGAAGAATCCAAAGGGAATTCGCACCATTGAAGATCTCTTTGCTCCGGCAAATAAGGGAAAGATTGTTGTTCTCTCTGAAATGCGCGACACCATTGGAATCATCTTGCTTTCGCAGGGCATCAGCTTGCAGACAGTTACCGAAGATCAATTTATGAACGCGGTCGATTTCCTTGCCAAGAAGAGCGCCGATGGTTGGATTCGCGGCGTTAAGGGTAACGAGTACGCAGAGGATCTCGTTTCTGGAGATGCAACTGCAGTTATCGGTTGGTCTGGCGATATGTTCATCTTGAAGTCAGAGAACGAAGGAAAGTTTGACTTCGCAATCCCTGAATCAGGCGGAACAATCTCTGGCGATAACATGATGATTCCATCAACAGCCACACCAGAGGCAAAGGCGAATGCAGAGAAGCTCATTAATTACTACTACGAGCCATCCGTTGCTGCTGAAGTAGCCGCGTATGTGAACTACTTCTGTCCAGTAAAGGGCGCACAAGCTGAGATGGAGAAGATTGATCCAGATCTAGCAGCGAGTGAATTTATCTTCCCAACTGAAAAGACAATGGCGAACCTCTCTGTATTCCGCGCATTGACTCCAGCTGAAGAGACTATGTGGACTGAAGCCTTCCAGAAGGCTGCCGGCAACTAGTGTCAGATGTTGCAAGTTCTGCACGAGGAGATTTAAAACTTTCTCACATTACAAAGAGTTATGGCGATTTCACCGCCGTAAACGATTTGTCTCTCACCATTCCTGAAGGTTCATTCTTCGCACTCCTTGGACCTTCAGGATGTGGAAAGACAACAACTCTTCGAATGATTGCAGGGCTTGAAGAGCCAACCCAAGGAACTATCTCGTTGGGCGCTACCGAGATTACTCATACCAAGCCATATCAGCGTCCCATCAACACCGTTTTCCAGAACTATGCGCTATTTCCACATTTAACTATCTTTGAAAATATTGCATTTGGCCTACGCCGTCGCGGAATCAAAGACGTTAATGATGCGGTCAACAAAGCACTAGAACTCGTGGAACTTCCGCATCTGGCACAACGTAAACCGACTCAGCTATCGGGTGGTCAACAGCAGCGCATCGCACTTGCTCGCGCCATCGTTAATCGTCCAGCACTTCTTTTACTCGATGAGCCATTGGGCGCACTCGATCTCAAACTACGTCGTCAGATGCAGATTGAACTTAAGTGGATTCAGAAGGAAGTGGGAATCACTTTCGTTCACGTTACCCACGATCAGGAAGAAGCTATGACCATGGCTGACACCATCGCGGTAATGAACGAGGGCGAAATCGAGCAGATGGGTTCGCCGGCGTCGCTGTATGACAATCCAAAGACCGCCTTTGTTGCTAACTTCTTGGGCCAATCAAATCTCATCAAAGGTTCCATTACAGGTTCCGATGGCGCTAACCAGATTGTTGATCTCTTCGGTCAGAAGATTTCGCTGCAAAAAGATCGTTCACATGCAGTTGATAACTCAATTTTGGCGGGCATCAGACCAGAGAAGTTCCGTATTTCTCGACTAGAAACTTCAACTTCTGGAAATATTCTTACCGGCGGAAAGATTGAAGATGTTTCGTATATTGGCGTCTCAACTCAGTACCAGGTGCTGATGCCGTGGGGACAAGAGCTAATGGTCTTTGAGCAAAATGACGATGGCGTTGCACCATTTAGCGTGGGCGAGAGCGTCAATATTTCTTGGGAACCTATCTTCACCTTCGCCCTTCGCGGCGATGATGATGCCGAAGCTGGCACTGAAGTGAATCCTGAAGAGGATTTAGACGAAGAATGAGAAAGCTCAGCACCCCTTATCTCCTATTGATTCCGGGGATGGGGTTCCTCTTCACCTTCTTCTTACTTCCTTTATTGAATCTTGCCCAGACATCTACCCAGACACCTGTCGGCGGGGGAGATACCGGCGAATACGAACAGAGCTGGCGCTTTGCTAATTACCTCGATGCTTTTCTCGAGAACAAAGAACAATTTGGGCGCTCCTTTCTCTATGCGCTGCTTGCAACAGTGCTGGCACTGGCGATTGCTTACCCGTTGGCATACACGATTGCATTTAAGGGTGGAAGATTTAAGAATGTATTACTAGTGCTTGTGATCGCACCATTTTTTACATCATTCTTGCTTCGCACTATTGCTTGGAAACAGATTCTTGGTGAAGAGGGTCCGGTTGTTCCCACGCTTCGCTCTTTGCACATCATCTCCGAGAGCACGACACTAACTTCTAGCGCCTTTGCGGTTGTCATGGGTTTGACCTATAACTTCTTACCATTTATGACTTTGCCACTTTATGCATCAATTGATCGCATTGACCCACGCACACTTGAAGCATCGGGTGATCTCTATGCAAACGGATTCACCACATTCCGTCGCGTAACTTTGCCGCTATCGATGCCAGGCGTTGTTGCTGGAACTCTCCTTACATTTATTCCGGCGGCCGGTGACTATGTCAACGCTGCAATTCTTGGCAGCCCACAGACAAAGATGCTCGGAAATGTTATTGAATCGCGTTACTTTAAAATTGTTGATTACCCAACAGCGGCAGCACTCTCATTTACGCTCATGGCGGCGATCTTGATCCTTGTCACCGTCTATGTTCGAAAAGCTGGAACCGAGGAGCTGGTATGAACACAGTCTCTCGATGGTTTGGCCGCAACTTACTTCGCGTTTATGCGGTGGTTGCATTCACCTACCTATTCATTCCGGTCGCCTACACATTTGTTTTCTCTTTTAATGATTCAGGTAAGAGCAATCTCATCTGGAAGGGCTTCACCTGGGCCAATTGGCAGAACCCATGTGGCGCACCAGAGGTGTGTACTGCACTAGGTAACTCAATCAAGATTGGTTTGCTTGCCACAACATTTGCAACCATTCTCGGCACCATGATTGCCTTTGCCATCGCCCGCCATAGATACAAGGGACGATCAACGACAAACTTGCTGATCTTCCTTCCGATGGCGACACCGGAAATCGTTCTCGGTGCCTCGCTTCTCTCACTCTTCCTAGTCTTTCAAATCAATCCAGGTTTCTGGCCAACAGTTATCGCACACGTGCTCTTCTGCATGTCTTTCGTGGTTGTCACAGTGAAGGCTCGAATTGCCTCGTTAGATCCGCGACTAGAACAAGCGGCGATGGATCTCTATGCCAATGAACGCGAAACTTTCCGTCGCGTTACCTTGCCACTGGTCGCTCCTGGAATCGCAGCCGCCGCACTCTTAGCCTTCAGCCTCTCATTTGATGACTTCATCATCACCAACTTCAACTCGGGAACGATGACGACTTTTCCTAAGTTCATCTACACATCAGCAGCGCGTGGAATTCCAGCGCAAGCAAATGTGATTGGTTCGGCCATGTTCTTCCTCGCACTTGCCATTGTGATCATCGGGCAATTTGTATCGCGTAAACGCAAAGTTTCATGACGCGCGAACTCATCATTCTGGGTTCAACTGGATCAATTGGAGTTCAGGCCCTTGAAATAGTTGAGGCTAATCCAACGCTATTTTCGGTAGTTGCTATTACATCTGCCGGAACTCATCCACAGTTAGTTATTGAGCAAGCAAAGAAATTCGGCGTAAAAGTAGTTGGTGTAACGAAGAATGCCGACGTAATTCGTGCGGCGCTGCCAGGCGTCCAAGTTCTTGACGGCGCTAGCGCTTCAATTGAAATTGCCGCTATCTCCTGTGATGTTGTACTTAATGCAATTACTGGCTCTATTGGGCTAGCTCCAACTTTGGCGGCGCTTAAAGCGAGCAATCGAGTCGCGCTAGCCAACAAGGAATCACTTGTCGCTGGTGGAGATTTAGTTATTTCGTGCGCAAGGGAAGATCAACTTCTTCCGGTTGATTCAGAGCACTCGGCAATTTGGCAGGCGCTCATTGGTGAGAAGAAATCTGAAATTTCTAAGTTAATTCTTACTGCAAGTGGCGGGCCTTTCCGAGATCGTGCAGATTTATCAACTGTCACCCTGCAAGAAGCGCTGGCCCACCCAACCTGGACCATGGGGCCAGTAGTCACAATAAATTCGGCATCGCTTATGAATAAAGGGCTGGAAATTATTGAAGCTCACTATCTCTTTGGAATCGCGTACTCGCAGATTGATGCTGTCATACATCCACAATCTGTCGTGCACTCCATGGTCGAATTTGTCGATGGCTCAACTATCGCCCAGGGTTCGCCACCAAATATGAAGGGGCCAATATCCCTTGCACTTAATTTCCCACATCGCGTAGCCGGTGCAACGAAACCGATTGACTGGGGTATATCGCATACCTGGAACTTCTCGCCAATCGATACAGCGCGTTTCCCAGCAATCTCACTTGCACGAACCTGCGGTGAAATTGGGGGAGCACTCCCTGCCATCTTCAACGCCGCAAATGAAGTTGCAGTGCAAGGCTTCATTGATGGGCAGATCTCATTTACCGACATCATTAAGATTGTGTCCCAGAGCGTAGATCAACTGCGTGCCTCAGCTGCCACAACGCTGCGCGATCTTGGCGATGTCAGTGCCGCCGAAGAAGATGCTCGTCATACCGCCACCGAGTTTCTTAAGAAAGTAGCCCGTTAATGCAAGTTATTGGAATTCTCGCCTTCGTCGTAGCACTTCTACTTTCGGTAATGGTGCACGAGTTCGGCCACTACATCACTGCCAAGAAATTCAATATGAAGGTCACCGAATTTTTCCTTGGCTTTGGTAAGAAATTGTGGTCCTTTACAAAAGGTGAAACTGAGTTTGGCCTCAAAGCAATTCCGGCAGGTGGCTACTGCCGTATTGAAGGCATGACACCGCAAGATCAAATGCCAGCAGGTGAAGAGTCACGCGCTTTCTTTACCGCTTCATCGGGCAAGAAACTCATAGTTCTCGGTGCCGGATCTTTCGCGCACTTTGTCATTGGTTTCATTCTCATCTTCGCTATCTTCGCTGGTGTTGGCTACACAGCTCTGCTCTCTCAAATCGAGCAAGTCTCACCAAATTCGGCTGCAGCCCAAGCCGGATTTCAGAAAGGCGATGAAATCGTTGCCGTAGATGGAAAGAAAGTTAAGAATTGGTATCTCGATTCTCGCCTGATTGGACAATCTCAAGGCGCTGAAATGAAATTTACCGTCAAGCGCGAAGGAGAAGAAGTGACCTTGACGGCAAGACCACAATTTATTGAAGATGAGAACCGTTACGTTCTAGGAGTTGTTACAAAGGTTGGCACTAAGCGCGAGAGTTTCTTGCCGGCGCTATCAAGTTCGGCTCGGACAACCGGAACTCTCATCAAGGAATCTGTGAAGTCACTCTTCACGCTGCCTTCAAAAGTTCCACAATTAGTGCGCCAGACATTTATGGGAGAAGAGCGCGATCCAAATGGATTGGTTGGAATAGTTGGTGCAGCGCGAGTATCTGGAGATGCGGTGAGCTCTGAGAGACTCAATGAGAATGAACGATTGACCACATTTATTCTGATCGTGGCCAGCTTAAATATCTTCGTCGGAATCTTTAACTTACTGCCGCTACTACCGCTCGATGGTGGACATATGGCAGTTGCGATAGCCGATGAATTTCGCGCGCTCTTTGCACGTATTCGTAAGAAGCCTCGTCCTGCAGGAATAGATGTCAATGTCATGACGCCAATCACCATGGGTGTCTTTGGAGTACTCGCAATACTTACCGTGATTCTTCTTGTGGCAGATATCATCAATCCAGTTTCGTTTAATTTCTAGCCTCGCCTCAAGTCTCACGGGCAAGATTGCAGAAGATAGGGCAGAATACGCATCATGGTTGATCTCGGAATTCCAAGCGCTCCACCGCCAACGCTGCACCCGCGTCGTAAAACGCGTCAACTTAAAGTGGGCTCGGTCGGAGTAGGTTCTGAATCACAAGTCAGCGTGCAATCAATGTGCACAACCCTCACCTCTGATGTCAATGCAACGTTGCAACAGATCGCTGAACTCACCGCTTCTGGTTGCCAAATAGTTCGCGTTGCAGTTCCTTCCCAAGATGATGCTGATGCCTTGGCCCAGATTGCAAAGAAGTCACAGATTCCAGTAATTGCAGATATTCACTTCCAACCTAAATACATCTTTGCCGCAATCGATGCTGGCTGCGCTGCAGTGCGAGTAAATCCTGGCAATATCAAGCAATTTGATGACAAGGTAAAAGAGGTAGCTAAGGCTGCCGGCGATGCTGGTATTCCAATTCGAATCGGTGTTAATGCCGGTTCACTTGATCCAAGACTTCTTGCAAAATATGGCAAAGCAACTCCAGAAGCGCTAGCCGAGTCAGCGCTTTGGGAAGCATCACTCTTTGAAGAGCATGGCTTTGGCGATATCAAAATTTCTGTCAAGCATCACGATCCGGTCACAATGGTCAACGCCTATCGAATTTTGGCGGCAAAGTGCGATTACCCATTGCACCTTGGTGTTACCGAAGCTGGTCCAATCTTTCAAGGCACCATTAAATCCGCGACAGCTTTTGGAATCCTTTTAGCTGAAGGCATCGGCGACACAATTCGCGTCTCGCTATCAGCGCCACCAGTAGAAGAAGTAAAAGTGGGAATTTCAATTCTTGAATCTTTAAATCTGCGCCAACGTAAGCTTGAAATTGTCTCCTGCCCATCATGTGGTCGCGCCCAAGTAGATGTATATACCTTGGCTGAGAAAGTCCAAGCTGGTTTGCAAGGAATGACCGTTCCACTGCGCGTTGCAGTGATGGGCTGTGTTGTAAACGGTCCCGGCGAAGCGCGCGAAGCAGACCTTGGCGTTGCATCTGGAAATGGAAAAGGTCAGATCTTTGTTAAGGGTGAAGTCATCAAGACTGTGCCAGAAGCGCAGATTGTTGAAACTCTGATTGAAGAAGCGATGCGATTGGCCGAAGAGATGGAAGCCGCCGGTGTTGCATCCGGAGTACCTTCCGTCACTACCTCCTAATCCTCCGGTAGGGTTCGCGTTATGTTGCGAATGTCCACTCTTTTCCTGCGCACGCTTCGCGATGACCCAGCTGATGCTGAAGTACCAAGTCACCGCCTTTTAGTACGCGCCGGATACATTCGTCGAATCGCTGCCGGGGTTTATTCGTGGCTGCCACTGGGTGTCATCACACTTCGCAATATTGAAAACATTGTTCGCCAAGAGATGGATAAGGCTGGCTTCCAGGAAGTTCACTTCCCAGCGCTTTTACCTAAAGATGCCTACGAACAAACTGGCCGTTGGAGTGATTACGGCCCAGATCTCTTTCGCTTACAAGATCGCAAGGGTGCAGATTATTTACTAGGACCCACACACGAAGAGATGTTTACCCTCATGGTTAAGGGCGAGTACTCCTCATATAAAGATCTGCCGCTCTCGCTCTATCAAATTCAAACGAAGTACCGTGATGAGGCGCGCCCACGTTCAGGAATTATCCGCGGACGCGAATTCGTCATGAAGGATTCATATTCATTTGATCTGACCGATGAAGGTTTAGTCGAGTCATATCAGCGTCACCGCAAGGCCTACATTGCAACCTTCGATCGCCTGCGCCTTAAGTACAACATCGTCAGCGCAGTCTCAGGTGCCATGGGAGGTTCTGCCTCGGAAGAGTTCTTGGCGCCATGTGAAACCGGTGAAGATACCTATGTACTATGTGAAAAATGTGGGTATGCCGCAAATGTCGAGGCTATGACAACAGTTGTTGCACCTACTGATGCATCTGCAACTCCTGCACTAGAAGTATTTGATTCGCCCAATACTCCGACCATCGACACTCTTGTCGATCTCCTTAACGCTAAGTTTGGTGGGGGATATGACGGCGCACAGACACTGAAGAATGTAATGCTGATGGCTGATGAGAAAGCCATTTCAGTTTTGGTACCCGGTGATCGCGAAGTTGATCTCAAGCGTTTGCAGGCAAACCTTGCTGGAGTAAATGATCTTCGCGTATTTGAAGAGGCAGATTTTGCAAAGTTCCCAGGTTTGGTTAAGGGTTACATCGGACCACAGGATGCTAAGAAAAATGGAATTACTGTCTATGCAGATCCACGGATAGCACCAGGTACATCGTGGGTAACGGGTGCAAATGCAAAAGATAAGCACGCACGCTTTGTAGTCAGCGGTCGCGATTTCGCCATTGATCATTACATCGAGGCGGCGCAGATTCGAAAAGGAGATGCATGCCCAACCTGTGCAACCCCGGTAGTCATCGACCGTGCCATTGAAATTGGACATATCTTCCAGTTGGGTCGCAAATATGCCCAAGCGCTAAATCTCACCGTGCTTGATCAGAATGGAAAATCGCAAGTTGTCACTATGGGCTCTTATGGAATCGGCGTCTCGCGCGCAGTTGCCGCAATTGCTGAACAAAGTTATGACGAAATCGGACTTTCTTGGCCGGTAGAAGTTGCACCAGCAAAGGTTCATCTGGTTGCCACCGGAAAAGAAGATAACGTC
The DNA here is from genome assembly GCA_027483765.1 of Streptomycetaceae bacterium. Lineage (GTDB taxonomy): Bacteria > Actinomycetota > Actinomycetes > Nanopelagicales > Nanopelagicaceae > Planktophila. The sequence continues at coordinate 246,911 of JAIXTW010000003.1, read as the reverse complement.
TTTGATACAGCAGAGAAGATTGCGCTAGACCTTGAAGCTCGCGGTATTTCAGTGATGCTCGATGACCGTCGCGGAACTAGCCCAGGAGTTAAATTTAAAGATGCTGAATTGATTGGAATTCCAGTCATCGTGGTGGTCGGCAAAGCGCTAGAAAATGGCAACGTTGAAATTCGCGTTCGAAAGAGCGGGGAGAAGTCCGAAATTGCGGTAACTGGCGCAGTTGATGCAATCGCAGCCCTGCTTCCAACCTTGCCGTAATTACCTAGTTAGCAAGAATCACTGATAAAATTTCGCTTACAACTTAAGAACAATTAAATATGAAGGGCTAGAAATGGCAATTACAGATCAAATCGCGCAACTGGTTACACCCGCAGTTCAAGCGCAGGGATTCTTCCTAGAAGAAGTTTTACTCGTATCTCCCGGCAAGCATCGAATTATTACCTGTATCGTCGATGGGGAAACATCGCTCAATATGGATCAGGTCACCGCGGTTTCGCGCGCAATCTCAGAGCTCTTAGATGAGGCCCCATTTATGGGTGAGGCGCCATTTACTTTGGAAGTTACCTCTCCCGGCGTTGATCGACCACTGACTCAGCCCCGACATTTCGCAAAGAATGTAGATCGCCTACTTAAGGTAGCGCGCACCGATGGAGAGATCGTAACTGGTCGCATCACAGCGAACACCGAGGCAGATGTCACGCTTTTAGTAACAGAGAAGAAGGAATCTAAAGAGATAGTAATTGCCTTTGCCGATATCAAGCGTGCAACTGTTGAAATTGAATTTAATCGCAAAGATGGCGACAAGTAATGGGTGTAGATATTGCAGCTCTGGTGCAACTCACCGATGCCAAAGGTATGCCACTTGAACAATTGATTCAGGCGATTGAAGCGGGAGTATTGACTGCGTACACAGAGACTCCTGAACCAAATCGATATGCGCGAGTCCAGCTTGATCGCGAAACCGGGGATATTCATATCTACGTTCCCACATTTAATGAATTAGGGGAGCGTGTTTCAGAAGATGTGCTCGAGGTTGAAGGTTTTGAACGAGTAGCAACATCGACGGCGCGCCAAGTAATTAAACTTCAGATGCGTGCCACAAATGATGCAGAAATTGTCGGAGAGTTCACGGCATCGGTTGGCGATGTTATTTCAGGAATTGTGCAACAAGGGCGTGATCCAAAGATGATCAACGTAAATCTTGGTCGCATCGAAGGTCGAGTTCCACCACAAGAGCAAGTTCCGGGCGAGGTCTTTAGCCATGGCGATCGCATCAAATGTTTTGTCGTTGAGGTGAAGCAGGGGCTTAAAGGTCCAGAAATCATGTTATCCAGAAGCCACCCGGCGTTGGTCAAGCAGCTATTCGCACTTGAAGTACCAGAGATTCAGGATCGCCTGGTGGAAATAATGGGAGTTGCGCGCGAAGCAGGTCATCGCACCAAGATTGCAGTTCGCTCACATCGCGCAGGAGTATCACCAAAAGGTTCGCTTATCGGACCAATGGGATCTCGTGCGCAAGCAGTAATGAATGAATTACGCGGTGAGAAAATAGATATCGTTGATTGGGATGAAGATCCTGCAAAATTTGTTGCACACGCGCTAGCTCCGGCAAAGGTAACGAGTGTGACCATCGTTGACGAATCAACACGTTCGGCGAAAGTTGTTGTGCCTGATTACCAACTATCACTGGCCATCGGCAAAGATGGACAAAATGCGCGCCTTGCCGCACGACTAACCGGCTGGCGCATTGATATCCACCCTGATACCCCCGCGTAAAATAGGGAATTCTCGCCTCATTCGCTAGACTGGGGCCATCGCATAAGCGCATGCGCGCGAGTGCAAATACTGAAATGGATGCGAAAGATATGAAACTCAAATGAGCTCGTTTACATCATGAGGTCGAACAACTAGGGCTCGCATCCCACAATTTTTAATGCGGGCCAAGACAGGAGAAATGTGTCAAAGGTCCGCGTACACGAGCTAGCAAAGCAGCTCGGTATGGAGAGCAAGGAAGTCCTTGCAAAGCTCCAAGAAATGGGCGAATTCGTCCGATCAGCATCATCAACAGTTGAAGCACCAGTAGTGCGCAAGTTAGTCGCGCTCTATCCAGATGCGAAACCTGCAGAAGAGAAGAAGCCGGTCAAGAAGGCGGCAGCGAAGAAGACTGCTGCATCTAAGAAAACTGCTGAAGTAAATCCAGAACTCGCAGCTGAACTTGCTGCCGAACTCGGCGTTGATCTTGTTGCGCTAAAAGCTTCACGCGATGCAGCAGCTTCCGCCCAAGAAGAAGCTAAGGCGCAGGCAAGTGCCGAGCCACAAACACCGGCAGCAACACCGACTGCTCCACGTCCTGGTAACAATCCATTTTCAACTGGTGGCGCAGTTCCACGCCCACCACGTCCTGGTAACAATCCATTTTCAACTGGTGGCGCAGTTCCACGCCCACCACAACGTCCGCAAGGAACAGGTGCGCCTCGTCCAGGAATGACAGGAGCGCGTCCAGGTTCTGTACGTCCAGGTTTTGCTGCGCGTCCAGGTGCACCACGTCCGGCGGGTGCAGGAACCGGAAACTATCCACCACGCACTGGTGGAGCACCAACATCTTCTGGTCCATATCGTTCACAAGGAAATGCTCCTGCAGGTGGAGCAGCGGGTGGTCCACAACGTCCAGGTGGCGGTCCTAATCGTCCACCAGGTCGCGGCGGAACAGCTGGTGCATTTGGAAAGAATGCAAGCAAATCTTCAAAGCGTAAGCAGAAGTCACGTAAGGCGCTGCGCGAAGAATTCGACAATATGCAGGCACCACAACTTGGTGGCGCAGTAATTCCTCATGGTGATGGCAAGACAAAGATTCGTATGCGTCGCGGTGCATCCCTTGCTGACTTTGCCGAGAAGATCAATGCAGATCCAGCAGCGCTAGTTTCAGCACTTTTCCACCTCGGTGAAATGGTGACTGCTACGCAATCAGTTGATGCCGATACCTTCGAAATTCTCGGAGCACAACTCGGTTACATCATCGAAGTTGTTTCTCCAGAAGAAGAAGATCGCGAGTTACTACAGGGATTTGATATCGATCTCGCTGCCGAAATGAGCGAATTCGACGAAGAAAATCTCACCGCCCGACCACCAGTTGTCACTGTTATGGGTCACGTCGATCACGGTAAAACTTCTCTTCTTGATGCAATTCGCAAGACTGAGGTAATCAAGGGTGAAGCTGGTGGAATCACACAGCACATCGGTGCTTACCAAATTCATCATGATCACGATGGAGTCAATCGAGCAATTACATTTATCGATACCCCAGGTCACGAAGCATTTACCGCAATGCGTGCTCGTGGTGCCAAGGTCACCGATATTGCAGTCCTAGTAGTTGCAGCCGATGACGGCATCATGCCGCAGACAATTGAAGCGCTCAATCACGCACAAGCTGCCGATGTTCCAATCGTCGTTGCGGTAAACAAGATTGATAAGGAAGGCGCGAACCCAGATAAGGTCCGCCAGCAGCTCACCGAGTACAACTTGATTGCAGAAGAGTACGGCGGAGACACAATCTTCGTAAACGTCTCTGCGAAATCAGGTAATGGCGTTAATGAACTCATCGACTCAATCTTGCTTACAGCTGATGCTGCAATTGATCTTCGTGCCGTAGCACTCGATGTTGCGCGCGGTGTTGCAATTGAAGCTCACCTCGACCGTGGTCGTGGACCTGTTGCCACAGTTCTAGTTCAGCGCGGAACGCTTCGCGTTGGAGATGCAATTGTTGCCGGCGGTTCATTTGGTCGCGTTCGCGCGATGCATGATGAAGATGGAAACCTTGTTGAAGAAGCAGGCCCATCACGCCCAGTGCAGGTTCTTGGTTTCACATCAGTTCCTAATGCTGGAGATACATTCTTAGTCGCAGAAGATGACCGCACATCGCGTCAGATTGCGGAGAAGCGTCAAGCTGCAGAGCGCAACGCTCAGTTGGCAAAAGCGCGCAAGAAGGTATCGCTGGAAGACTTCATGGAGCAATCCAAGATTTCAACACTCAACCTCATCCTCAAGGGCGACGTATCTGGTTCGGTGGAAGCTCTCGAAGATGCACTCATGCAGCTTGATGTCGGAGCTGAAGTGGATCTTCGTGTTATTCACCGTGGCGTTGGCGCAATTACCAAGAGCGATATCACTCTTGCATCTGCTTCAACTGCTGTTGTTATCGGCTTCAACGTTAAGCCAGAACCGCAGACAGCAATTTATGCCGACCAAGAAGGTGTGGAAGTCCGCTTCTACTCCGTTATTTATAACGCAATCGAAGAGATTGAGCTCTCCCTCAAGGGTCTACTTAAGCCTGAGTACGAAGAAGTTGTACTTGGAAATGCAGAAGTACGCGATCTCTTCAAATCTTCAAAGGTTGGCACAATCGCCGGCTCTATCGTCTCCGATGGAATCATTCGCCGAAATGCAAAGGCGCGCGTCATTCGTGGCGGAGCAGTCATTGCAGAAGAGGTCACCATTGAATCCCTCAAGCGATTTAAAGATGATGCCACTGAAGTCCGCGAGGGCTTTGAGTGCGGTATCGGTGTCGGTAAGGGCGCAGATCTTGCCGTCGGCGACATCATTCAAGTCTTTGAGATGCGCGAGAAGAAGCGCGCATAACGCTTCGAAGAGAGAAATAAATTGGGAAATTCACATCGCAGCCAGAAGGTTGCAGACCGCATCAAGGTAGTAGTGGCACAGCTGCTCGAGACGAAGATTAAAGATCCGCGTCTTGGCTTTGTCACTGTTACTGATGCGCGCGTGACCGGAGATCTGCAGAACGCTTCCATCTTCTATACCGTTTTAGGTGGCGATGATGAGCGTGCTGCAACGGCTGCTGCTCTGGAATCAGCCAAGGGCGTCATCAGAAGCGCTGTCGGAAAAGATTTAGGCACTCGAATTACTCCTTCGCTTGAATTTATTCTTGACGGACTTCCAGAGTCAGCACAGGCCCTTGATTCACTTCTTGCGCGAGTACATGAACTCGATGCTGAAGTAGCCAAGGCTCGGGAAAATGCAAAGCCAGTTGTTGAAGATGCCTATAAAGTTCCACGCGTTGTAGAAGATAAATTCAATAACTAATGACAGATGGATTCCTGGTCGTCGATAAAGCTGGGGGAATGACCAGCCACGATGTCGTAGCAGTGGGGCGCAAAGCGCTCGGTACTCGCAAAGTGGGCCATGCCGGCACGTTAGATCCGATGGCGACCGGAATTCTGGTTCTTGGTTTTGGAAGCGGTACCCGACTTCTGCAGTACATCACCGATGGCGATAAGTCATACGTTGCAACGATTGTGCTTGGTACATCAACAATTACTGATGACAAAGAGGGCGAAGTCATTTCATCTGCTCATGCAGCAGATGTTGCAGATAGTGAGATTGAAAGAGTTTTACAGTCGATGATTGGCACAATCGCACAACGTCCATCATCTGTCTCTGCTGTGAAAGTTGACGGCGAACGTGCCTACGACCGCGTGCGCGCCGGAGAGAAATTTGAACTCGAACCACGCCAAGTGACCATCACTCAACTCGACATTGCAGCAATTAGACATCTTGATTCCACGACCGAAGTAGATATCGAAGTCACTTGCTCTGCCGGCACATTTATTCGCGCAATCGCCCGTGATCTAGGGGAGCAGTTACACGTTGGTGGCCATCTCAGCGCGCTACGTCGCACCCGGGTTGCCGGATTTACCCAAGCTGATGCGGTCTCATTTGAAGATCTTAAGAACCAGAAATTCACACCATTGAAGTTAGCGGATGTGGCCCGCACAACTTTTACTCCGCGCGAGTTAACTCTCGATGAGGTAAACGAATTATCTTACGGCCGGCCGCTCACCGAAAATGGTCATACATCTATATCGGCTGCGATGTCTCCCGATAACCGATTAATCGCCCTGCTAAAAGATTCCGATGGCCAGGCAAAACCAATAGCTGTTTTTGCGGCAGCGAACTAGGTAAGGCAAGATTGGAACATGTCCGAGACTAACGTCGTACTCATTGGGGTATTTGATGGAGTACATAAAGGACATCAACTATTACTTGATCGAGCAAAAGAGATTGCCGATGGTCGATCAATTATCGCGCTCACCTTTGATCCACATCCCACAACGGTCTTCGCCCCGGAAAAAGCTCCCACCGCACTCACGACTTTATCTGATCGGGTTGAGCTCTTAAAGATTCACGGCGCGGATCAGGTTGCAGTGATGAAGTTCAATGAAAAATTCGCTGCGATGTCGCCAGCAGATTTCGTATCTGATGTCTTAGTTGGCCAACTTCATGCCAGCACTGTCGTAGTGGGCAAGAACTTCACTTATGGCCATAAGGCTGCCGGTAACGTCGATTCACTTACCGCCCAGGGACTTACCCAGAATTTCACAGTAGATGTGCAAGAACTTAAAAGTGACACTGAAGTAATCTCTTCATCTCGCATCCGCACTTTGGTAGTGGATGGAAAAGTGGAAGAAGCGCGCACGCTACTTTCTCGCCCACATCGCCTTGATGGAGTGGTAGTTCACGGAGAAAAGCGTGGACGCGAAATTGGTTACCCCACTGCAAATTTAGGAAAGATTGACGGACAAACAATTCCAGCCGATGGTGTTTACGCCGGTTGGTTGACAGTTGGAATTAATTTCTGGCCGGCCGCAGTTTCTATCGGAACAAATCCAACTTTCGAAGGCGAACGAGGCAGGCAGGTTGAGGCTTACGCCCTTGATCAAGAGGGACTTGATCTCTATGACAAGAACGCATCAATCGAATTCGGTTGGTTCTTACGTCCCACATTGAAATTCGATAGCCTCGATGAACTCTTGCTCCAGATGAAGAAGGATTGCGATAAAGCTCGCGAATTAACCGAGAAATAAGGGCAATTCAGCCTCAATTTCACTTATCCACACCCCGCGGGTAAACTTTGCGGTGTCCAACGAGAAAGCGATTTCCCGTGATTCAAACCGGGAAGCCTCTTGAACAGTACTGATGTACTTAACATGAAAAGGAATAAAGAACCATGGCACTAACACCAGAAGTAAAGAAAGAAATCATTGCGAAGTACGGATCATCAGCTACTGATACAGGAAGCCCTGAAGCTCAGATCGCTTTATTGTCACGTCGCATCGATGACATCACAACTCACCTTAAGACCAACCCACATGACCACCACAACCGTCGTGGTCTCTTGTTGCTCGTAGGTCAGCGTCGTCGCATCTTGCAGTACCTCGCAAAGACAGATATCAGCCGTTACCGTGCAATTCTCGAGAAACTCGGAATCCGCCGCTAATTAAGTAAGAACTACCCGCCGGGGGACCAATGGTCCTCGGTAGTGGTTTCCAGATGTACGCATCTGTGAACTTCGATCGAAGATTCATTTGTTTCGCCTTGCGTGTAGTTACCGCTCCACGTTGTGCTCATGCACCGTGGAAAAAGAACGAAACGAATCAAAGGAGGACCCATGGAGGGTCAAGACGTAAAGTCAGCAGTAGCCGTTATCGATAACGGAAAGTTCGGAAAGCGCGAGATCAAGTTTGAAACTGGTCGCCTCGCAAAGCAAGCAGCAGGAGCTGCAGCTGTCTATCTAGATGATCAGACCATGATTTTCTCAGCAACAACAGCATCAAAGTCACCTAAAGATCAATTCGATTTCTTCCCACTTACAGTTGATGTAGAAGAGAAGATGTATGCAATTGGCAAGATCCCAGGATCATTCTTCCGTCGCGAAGGCCGCCCATCGGAAGAGGCAATTCTTACCTGCCGTCTGATCGACCGCCCGTTGCGTCCATCATTTATTAAGGGACTTCGTAACGAAGTACAAATCGTTGTCACAGTGATGGCTCTGGATCCAGACCACATGTACGACGTCATTGCTATTAACGCTGCATCGATGTCAACACAGCTTGCAGGTCTACCATTTTCTGGTCCAATCGGTGGCGTACGTGTTGCACTTATCGACGGTCAGTGGGTTGCATTTCCAAACCATTCACAGGTCGAAAATGCAGTATTCGACATGGTCGTTGCAGGTCGCGTAACAGCTGACGATGTAGCAATCATGATGGTCGAAGCCGAAGCGACAACTAAGACAATTGGTCTCATTGCAGGTGGCGCAGCAGCTCCAACTGAAGAGATTGTTTCTCAGGGACTCGATGCAGCTAAGCCATTTATTCGCATTCTCTGCGAAGCTCAGTCAAAGCTGGCAGCAGTTGCGGCAAAGCCAACAGCTGATTTCCCAGTGTTCCTTGATTATCAGGATGATGTATTTGCAGCAGTTGAAAAGGCGGCAAAGGATGATCTGGCAAAGGCGCTAACAATCTCAGGTAAGCAAGAGCGCGAAACAAAGATTGATGAAATCTCTGATTCAACAAAGGAATCCGTTTCAGCTGCCTTCGAAGGCCGCGAAAAGGAAGTTCCAGCAGCTTTCCGATCACTGACAAAGAAGCTCGTTCGCCAGCGCGTTCTGCGGGACAAGGTTCGTATCGATGGCCGCGGACTTCGCGACATTCGTGCTTTGTCTGCCGAAGTAGAGGTAATCCCTCGCGTTCACGGATCTGCAATCTTCGAACGCGGAGAGACTCAGATTCTTGGAGTAACAACTCTTAATATGCTCAAGATGGAACAGCAGCTCGACACAATGAGCCCTGAAACATCTAAGCGCTACATGCACAACTACAACTTTCCACCATATTCAACTGGTGAGACCGGTCGTGTAGGAACTCCAAAGCGTCGCGAAATCGGCCACGGAGCACTTGCAGAGCGTGCACTTATTCCAGTTCTTCCAACACGTGAAGAGTTCCCATACGCAATCCGTCAGGTCTCAGAAGCGCTCGGTTCAAATGGATCAACATCTATGGGATCTGTCTGTGCATCAACACTTTCAATGTTGCAAGCCGGTGTACCTCTGAAGGCGCCAGTTGCAGGAATTGCCATGGGTCTTATCTCAGATGATGTCGATGGCAAGGTTGAATACGTTGCCCTGACAGATATTCTCGGTGCTGAAGATGCATTCGGAGATATGGACTTTAAGGTCGCTGGAACTAAGGACTTTATTACAGCGCTACAGCTTGATACCAAGCTCGATGGAATTCCGGCATCAGTTCTTGCTGGCGCACTACATCAGGCAAAGGAAGCGCGTCTTGCGATTCTCGATGTCATGAACGAAGCAATCGATACACCTGATGAGATGAGCCAATACGCTCCTCGCATCATCTCGGTGAAGATTCCAGTAGATCAGATTGGTGCGGTAATTGGGCCCAAGGGCAAGATTATTAATCAGATTCAAGATGAGACAGGTGCAGATATCTCTATTGAAGATGATGGAACTATCTACATCGGTGCCACCGATGGCCCTTCTGCTGAGGCAGCACGCGCGCAGATCAATGCGATTGCTAATCCACAAATGCCAGAAGTGGGAGAGCGCTACCTCGGTACAGTGGTAAAGCTCGCAACATTCGGTGCCTTCATCTCATTGATGCCAGGTAAAGATGGCCTGCTCCACGTATCGCAGATTCGCAAGATGCATGGTGGAAAGCGCATTGAGAACCTAGAAGAAGTTATGAAGGTTGGCGACAAGATTCAGGTAGAAATCGGCGAGATTGATCCAAAGGGCAAGCTCTCTTTGGTTCCAGTTCTCGAAGATGGAACAACTCCAGCTGCTGAATAAGTAGATGTCAGTTAAACGCTCAGTTCACTCAAGTGGCCTGCGCATTGTTACGGAAGAAGTTCCGTCAGTGCGCAGCGCTGCTGTGGGAATTTGGGTCAATGTGGGTTCTCGCGATGAAGCACCGGCTACGGCTGGTGCTTCTCACTTTCTCGAACATCTCTTATTTAAAGGCACAACATCTAGAACAGCGTTAGAGATTTCCTCCTCCATTGAATCCGTGGGCGGTGAAATGAATGCCTTTACCTCTAAGGAGTACACCTGTTTCTACGCGCGCGTGATTGATACAGATTTGCCGATGGCAATTGATGTCATCAGCGACCTCATTACATCCTCAGTGGTTACAGCTCTCGATGTTGATGCGGAGCGAAAAGTGGTGCTGGAAGAAATTGCTATGCGCGATGACGATCCCAGCGATTTGGTGCACGACCTCTTTAGCGATACTTACTATGGAGATACTCCAATAGGTAGACCAATCTTGGGCACGATTGATTCGATTAATTCGATGTCTCGCAACTCGGTCTTTAATTATTATAAGAAGAAGTACCTGCCTCAGGATCTGGTAGTTGCAGTGGCAGGTAATATCAAACATAAGCGAGTTGTTGCGATGGTTGAGCAGGCACTTGCGCGCGATAATTTCCTTGATGTGATGGCGGCGCCGGTTATTCGCCCGAATGTAACTATCAAGAATTCAAAACAGCAATCAGTTGGGCTGCTCTACAAGAAGAGCGAACAAGCCCATATGTTCTACGGCATGGAAGGCGTTGCCCGCGCTGATGAACGTCGCTTCGCTATGGGAGTTCTATCTGCCGCCCTCGGTGGCGGAATGTCATCACGACTCTTTCAAGAGATTCGAGAAAAGCGTGGACTTGCATACTCTGTCTATGCATATGCGCAGCAATTTGCCGGCTCTGGCTTAATTGGATTTTATGCCGGATGTAACCCGACTAAGGCTGTTGAAGTAGTCGAGATTATCCGCAGCGTCCTCAGTGATGTTGCAGATAACGGGATGACCCATGAAGAAATTGAACGAGCTAAGGGAGCGGTGCGCGGTTCGCTCGTCTTAAGCCAAGAAGATACCGGCTCTCGCATGAGCCGCATCGGAAAAAATGAGATTGTTTACGGCCAGGTCATGGATTTCGATGACATCCTGACCTCGATAGAACGAGTAAGCGCCCAGGACATACGCGAAATTGCTAGCGAGTTCTTGGTAAAAACACCTACCCTTGCTCTTGTCGGTCCATTTAAAAATGAATCTAAATTCGAAAAGGTGTTAGGGCGATGATTAAAGTTGCAGTTCTCGGCGCACGTGGCCGCATGGGTTCAGAGGTCGTCAAGGCTGTCAACGAAGCTAAGGATTTAGAACTAGTTGCACAACTCGATCTCGGAGACTCGCTTGATTCGTTGGTAACGACCGGGGCACAAGTTGCCGTTGATTTTACAACTCCAGATTCAGTTATGGCTAACCTCGAATTTCTTATCAGCAAGAACATCCATGCCGTTATTGGAACAACTGGTTTTGATGATGCGCGAATTGCAAAGATTAAATCCCTGCTCGCCTCCTCTAAATCCGGAGTCTTGATTGCTCCTAACTTCGCCATTGGCGCAGTATTGATGATGGAGTTTGCTACGAAGGCAGCTAAATACTTTGAGTCAGCTGAGATCATTGAACTGCATCACCCAAATAAAGTTGACGCGCCATCAGGAACTGCGGCTCGCACCGCAGAACTCATGTCAGCTGCTCGCAAAGAGGCGGCCTTGCCGGCAATGCCAGATGCAACATCTACTTCGCTCGCCGGCGCGCGTGGAGCAACGGTCGGCGAGATTCCAGTTCACTCTGTTCGCCTGCGTGGATTAGTCGCACACCAAGAGGTATTACTCGGTGGAATTGGTGAAACACTTTCAATCCGACATGACTCGATTGACCGAGTAGGTTTTATGCCAGGAGTACTTCTAGGAGTTCGACAGGTAGTCACACATCCAGGGCTGACATTCGGCCTTGAAAATTTCATGTAACGAAGGAGCACTTAGATGGCACATGCAGATATCACAATGTACGGAGCCGACTGGTGCGGAGATTGCCGCCGCTCGAAGCGACTTTTAGAAGAACTTGATATTCAGGTCAACCACATCGATGTTGAGATAGATGAATCTGCAGCGGCAAAGGTGCGCGAGATCAATGGGGGAGCACAGTCAATTCCTGTCCTCGTCTTTTCAGATGGAACGCATCTGACCGAGCCATCCGATAATGATTTAAAGGCGAAACTTACGTCACTCGGAATTATCTAATTTAACTTTAGAGGCGATATAAAAGCGCAGATGTCAGCGCTGCCGAAACCATCACCACAAAATATGGCGCCTTAAGCAGCAGCGCAACCACTGCAACAGCGATACCTGCCAAACGCTGATCAATGACCCATTTTCCATTCTCGGTCACGGTTTGAACTCCCACCATTGCGCTCATAAGAACGATGGGAATCAAGGTATTAATTCGCAAGACGCGTGGATTGGTTAAGTACTTCTCGGGAATCATGTACCCCGAATATCGCAGCAGAAAGAGCGCGATACTTGAACCGATGACAACTATCCAGAAGGTACTCATATCCGGGCCTTCCAACCAAATACGACCGCAAGTACAACGGTAGAAATAATTGGTAGGCCGGCGCTCAACACTGGGCTGAGAACAACCGCCATCACAAGTGCCGATACCGCCAGCACACGTTCAAAGTTATTTGTTAAGTTTGGCCAGAGCAGACCTAAGAATGCAGCTGGTACTGCAGCATCAAGACCCCATGCTGATGGATTTCCCATAGCTTGTGCGCCGAGCGCACCAAGGAGGGTGAAGATATTCCAGAAGGTATAGACGCCAAAACCAGTGAGCCAGAAACCTTGCTTCATCGCTTGCGTTCCAAGCTTTTCTTGGCTGATTGCGACACCAGTTGATTCATCAATCGTGATGTGCGCAGCTATAACCTTTTTAATTCCGGTAACGCGCAAGAGTGGAGCCATTCGAAGTGCGTACAACATATTTCTCGTACCCAGAAGTGAAGCGGTTGCGATGGCAGAGATGGCGGTACCACCTGCACCCATGACTCCAGCCACCGCAAATTGCGATGCACCAGAGAAGGTCAGTAGCGAGAGTAAGCATGTCTGTAAAACCGAGAAACCGGCGGCGATACTTGCCGCACCAAAAGCGGTTCCATAGAGGCCAACGGTGAAGGAAACTCCGAAACTCTGCGTTGCGGTGGCACGGTTCACTCTGGACACGCGCTCATTCTGCCCTATATATCCACCAGGTGAAGGGGGGTAGATGGATAAGGTGCGGACATGTCTGAGACCGTAATTTTTAGAGACGATGTAACTGTAGAGCTTGTTAAATCAAGTGCGAGTGATGCCGATGTCATTTGGGCCGCACGCGTCTCAACGGCCGGCGAGCAATCACTAGATGAGATTGGTGAAGATCCAGCGCGCTCTGCCGGGCTCATCAATTACCTAGCTCGCGAACGCCATGGTTCACCGTTTGAACATACCTCGATGACTTTCTTTGTTTCTGCTCCAATCTTCGTCTTTAGAGAGTTCATGCGCCATCGCATCGCTTCTTATAACGAAGAATCTGGACGCTATCGCGAATTGAAGCCAGTTTTTTATGTTCCCTCGAAAGAGCGCAAGCTCGTTCAAGTTGGCAAGACTGGTGCTTACACATTTGAAGATGGCACACCAGAACAATTTGAAATTACAGTCAAGGCTATGAAAGAGGCGTATGTAATTGCATACGACTCATATGTAAAGATGTTGGAAGCTGGAGTAGCCCGCGAAGTTGCACGTGTTGTTTTGCCGGTTGCAACCTATTCATCGATGTATGTCACCATGAATGCACGCGCACTGATGAATTTTCTATCTTTGCGTACATCTCGCGAAGGATCACACTTTCCTAGCTACCCGCAACGAGAAATCGAGATGGTCGCCGAAAAAATGGAAGCCGAGTTCGCGAAATTGATGCCCCTTACATACGGAGCCTTTGAAAAATCTGGTCGTATCGCGCCTTAAGCGATAAGATTCACAGATGAGTATCCAGCCTCCTTTTGGTCGATTAATCACCGCCATGGTGACCCCATTTAATAAAGATGGTGCAATCGATTGGGATGGCGTTGCCACGCTGGCGCAACATCTGGTCGACACTGGCCATGATGGAATTGCAGTAAACGGCACAACGGGCGAAGCTCCAACAACTAAATCTTCAGAAAAACTTGAGATCATCAAAGTAGTGAAGAGCGTTGTAGGCGAGAAAATTACAGTTCTCTCGGGCGCAGGTGATAACGAGACTGCATATACAGTCGAGCAAGCCAAGCGCTCACAAGAAGCGGGTGCTGACGCGCTCCTTGTTGTTACTCCGTACTACAACAAGCCTCCACAAGCTGGAATCGAAGCGCATTTCCGCGCAGTTGCAGCTGCGACAGATCTTCCGATCATGATGTACGACATTCCAGGGCGTACCGGCGTTGAAATTGAATCTGACACCATCGTTAAACTCTACGAAAGCGTTGACAATATTGTCGCTCTCAAAGATGCCAAGGGAAATATCGCAGCAACATCTTGGGTAATCAAGCGTTCTGGAATCCCCGTCTATTCAGGCGATGACATTCTTAACTTGCCATTTCTTTCAGTAGGAGCCGTTGGCTTCGTATCTGTCTGTGGTCACACTGCTGGCCTGGAACTTAAAGAGATGCTGAATTCATGGTTTGCCGGAAATGCACCACGCGCACTAGAGATTCACCAACAGCTCTTGCCGGTCTTCACCGGAACATTCCGCACACAAGGTGCAATTTTGACCAAGGCAGCGATGTCACTCATGGGACTTCCAGGGGGAACAACACGCCTGCCACTCGTTGATGCCACAGATGCACAGATCGAACAGCTACGTAAAGATCTCATCGCAGGTGGCATTACCTTGAAAAACTAATTTGGCTCTATGACACAACACCCCCATCCAAATTTAGGTACTCCGAGCAAGTTAGTTCCTGGCGGTCTACGCATTGTGGCGTTAGGCGGAATCTCTGAAATCGGTCGCAATATGACCGTCTATGAGTTAAATGGCAAGCTTCTTATCGTCGACTGTGGAGTTCTATTTCCGGAAGATAACCAGCCTGGAATTGATTTAATCCTTCCCGATTTTTCTTATATCCGAGATCGCCTGCAAGATGTCGTTGGCATATTTCTTACGCATGGACATGAGGACCATATCGGTGCAGTTCCGTATCTTCTGCGCGAACGTGGAGATATTCCCATCTACGGTTCACCTCTTACGCTCGCGCTGATCTCGGCCAAGTTAAAGGAACATCGAATCTCTCCTCTCATGCACGAAGTGCGAGAAGATGTGCGTGAAGATGTTGGTCCATTTGAATTGGAATTTATCGCAGTTAATCACTCGATCCCTGATGCACTAGCGGTCGCTATTCATACTGGGGCCGGAACAGTTCTGCACACCGGTGACTTTAAGATGGACCAACTTCCATTAGATGGCCGAATTACCGACTTACGAACTTTTGCTCGGCTTGGCGAAGAAGGAGTAGACCTCTTTCTCGTTGATTCAACCAATGCCGACGTACCAGGATTTACTCCTTCAGAGCGAGAAATTATGCCCGCGCTCAACCGAGTGATTGCATCAACTAAGCGACGAGTAATCGTTGCCTCGTTTAGTTCGCATGTTCACAGAGTGCAACAAGTCATTGATACCGCAGCGCTACACAATCGAAAAGTAGCCTTCATCGGACGGTCCATGATTCGCAATATGAAGATTGCACAAGATATGGGTTATCTCAGCGTTCCTGCCGGAATTTTATTTGATGCCCGTGAGTTGGATAACTACGACGACAACGTAGTTCTCATCTGTACTGGCTCTCAGGGCGAACCTATGGCCGCGCTCTCTCGCATGGCCAACGGTGATCACCAAATTCGAGTTGGTGAAGGTGACACTGTAATTCTCGCTTCCTCTCTGATTCCAGGTAATGAGAACTCCGTCTTTAGAATCATTAATGAACTAACCCGTTGGGGTGCAAAAGTTGTTCACAAAGCGAATGCAATGGTGCATGTTTCAGGACATGCTGCCGCGGGCGAACTTCTCTACTGCTACAACATTGTGAAGCCGAAGTATGCACTTCCTGTGCATGGAGAATGGCGCCATTTAAAGGCGAACGCGGAGTTAGCGATTGAATCTGGAGTGCCACGCGAGAATGCATTTATTATTGAAAATGGCATAGTCATTGATTTAGTGGACCATCACGCAGAAGTTGTCGGAGCAATTCCATGCGGATTCGTCTATGTCGATGGCCAGAGCGTTGGCGATATCACGGAGTCATCTCTGAAAGATCGAAGAATTCTCGGCGAAGAAGGATTTATCTCAGTGATCGTTGTCATCGAATCTCAAACTGGAAAGATTGTTGCCGGTCCCGATATTCATGCACGTGGGTTTAATGAAGATATTGCACTCTTTGATGAGGTCAAGGGTCAGATTGAGAAAGCGCTTGCGTCGGCAGTTGCTGAAGGCATCAATGGAACTCATCAGTTATCACAAGTGGTTCGTCGCACAATTGGGGGATGGGTCGGCCAGAAACATCGCCGCCGGCCAATGATTGTTCCGGTAGTCATAGAGGTGTAATCCGGCGCGCCTACGCTCGTCGAAAAAACTCTCCACCTAAGATTGAATGTGTGGCTAAGAAAAAGAAAAGCACCGCTAAGGGCTCGGTCCTAGCGTTTGCCACTCGAGGGTTGGCCGCAATCTGGCGCTACCTCGCAAAATCTTTAGGTAGCTCCATCCGCTTCGTCGCCCGTGGTGCACGTGATTTAGATCCTGAGCATCACCGAGATGGCGCTGGCTTTCTTCTCCTCTTAACATCACTCGCCGCCTTTGCCGGAACCTGGTTTCAGGCAGATAACTTTGTCGGGCGAAATCTTTACTCATTCTTTTATGGTGCATTCGGACGCATCGGTGTTTTAGCACCGCTCGTACTTCTCTATTTCGCAGTACGGTTTTTTAGAAAACCGCAAGATAGCCACGTAACTGGCCGGATCACTATTGGAACAATCACCCTGGTAGTGAGCACAACCGGGTTAGCCCATCTGCTCAATGGTTCATTAGGCGCTGTTAATGCAACTGGTGCCACTGCAATTAGAGAAGGTGGAGGCCTGCTGGGTTATTGGGTAGCAAAGCCACTGGTTGCATTGATGACATCACTGCTGGCTTATCCACTGCTGATTGCGGTCTTTATCTTTGGTGTGCTCATTATTACCGCAACGCCACTTTCAAAGGTGGGAATCAAATTAAAAGTGATATCACTATGGCTCTGGTCGAAAAAGCCTTCGCGCAACGAAGATACCTTTGAGATTTCGGATACGCCACCATTTGAGTCACCGGTCGTTGCCTGGAATCAATCCCAAGATGATGCTGATGTGGATGAGATTGATGAAGAAGAGTTCGATGAAGAATTTACGGTTGAGGTTCCTCGTGTGCCGCTAGAAGCACAGTTAAAGCAAGCACCGAAGAGTGATAAGCGACCTGAGCAACTGTTGCTCACGAGTGATACTAAGTATGAGCTGCCTTCCCATGACCTTCTTAAACTAGGGCCGGCAGCCAAGGCGAAGAGCAAAGCGAATGACGCGGTGGTTGCTTCGCTGACTGAAGTTTTTAAACAGTTTGAAATCGATGCCGAGGTAACTGGTTTTATGCGCGGCCCAACCGTGACGCGCTATGAGGTTGAACTTGGAAATGCAGTAAAGGTGGAGCGAATTACCGCGCTATCAAAGAATATTTCATATGCAGTTGCCAGCAGCGAAGTTCGAATTCTTTCACCGATCCCAGGAAAATCAGCGGTGGGTATTGAGATTCCCAACGCTGATCGTGAAATTGTTGCACTCGGCGATGTCATGCGTTCTAGCGTTGCCGGTCAAGACCACCATCCCATGCTTGTTGCACTTGGCAAAGATGTTGAAGGTAATTTCGTCTGTGCAAACTTAGCCAAGATGCCACACCTCTTAGTTGCAGGTGCCACAGGTGCCGGTAAATCTTCCATGATTAATGCCATGATCACTTCGATTTTGATGCGCGCAACGCCAGATGATGTACGACTAATTTTGATTGACCCTAAGCGAGTTGAACTCACTGCCTATGAAGGAATTCCGCATCTCATCACACCGATTATTACAAATCCTAAGAAGGCATCGGATGCCCTTACCTGGGTAGTACGTGAGATGGATCTTCGCTATGAAGATTTGGCAACTTTTGGCTTTAGACATATCGATGATTTCAATAAAGCAGTTCGCGCCGGAAAAGTTGTAGCACCTCCTGGTTCTGATCGCATCGTTGAGCCTTACCCTTACTTGCTGATCATTATTGATGAGTTAGCTGACCTCATGATGGTCGCCGCTCGTGAAGTTGAAGAGTCTGTTGTTCGAATAACTCAGTTGGCTCGCTCTGCTGGAATTCACCTAGTACTTGCTACGCAACGTCCAAGTGTTGATGTTGTAACTGGGCTCATTAAGGCAAATGTTCCTTCTCGACTATCTTTTGCAACATCATCTCTTGCTGATAGTCGAGTTATTCTCGATAGTCCCGGGGCTGAGAAACTTATCGGCCAAGGTGATGGACTCTTTATTCCAATGGGAGCAAGCCGTGCCATTCGAATTCAGGGCGCTTATGTCTCAGAGCGTGAAATCGAGGCGGTAACAACGCATGTTAAGAAACAACTATCACCGCGCTATCGCGATGATGTCACTCAGGTCGCGCAGGCAAATAAGAATATTGATAAAGAGATCGGCGATGATCTCGAAATTTTAATTCAGGCCGTTGAGCTAGTGGTAAGCACGCAATTTGGTTCCACATCCATGTTACAAAGAAAGTTACGAGTGGGCTTTGCAAAAGCTGGTCGATTGATGGACCTGATGGAATCTCGCGGAATTGTTGGTCCTTCTGAAGGATCGAAGGCTCGAGTGGTCTTGGTGAAGCCGGATGAGATTGATTCAGTGCTCGCCACGCTTCGCGACTATTAATTCTTAGCAAATTCAGAGTGGTTTTTTAGGGTGAGATACCCATTTAGTGGTCAATCTATTCTCAGCACCCTTCACGGTGAAATAGAATATGACTCTCCAATCTTCACCAAAGGAATCCAATGACCACAGGCAGCCAACTCCGCGATATGCGCGAGGCTGCTGGCCTTTCCAAAGATGAGCTAGCTTCGATGATTAGTATTCGAGTTGGCTTAATCTCACAGATGGAATCAAATAATTTCTCACAGTGTGGTGGAGATACATATGCTCGCGGGCACTTAAAAAATATTGCTATACGTCTTGGCTTAGAACCAGATTTTTTTGTGGAGATGTATAACTCGGAGCATTCACTCGAACATCGTGGGATTCACGAACAACTTGCTGATAATAATGTGGCTGCGATTCCTCGAGAGCCAAGAAAAATTTCCTGGAAAGTTCCGGCGCTGATCTCGGTTATTGTTTTAGTGATAGCCGGATCAGTACAAATTGTTATTTCTAATCAATCTTCTACACCAGCGCCGACAGCTATGGCAGCGCCGTCACCAGAGGTCTCAGTGTCGGCAACTCCTGAAGCAACCGTTTCACCTGAAGCAACCGTTTCACCTGAAGTAACCGTGTCTCCTGAAGTAACACCAGCGCCTTCAAGTGATACCGGCACTGTCTCATTAGTGCTCGCTGCTACACGTGGAAATTCATTTATCAATGTTGTAGTCGATGGCAAGAGCGCAATCAAGGGCTCTATTTTTCAAGGTGAGACAAAGAGCTACTCGGCGCAAGGTTCGATAAGTATTTACCTGAGCAATCCAGCCGGTATCGATGTGACCCATAATGGAAAGTTATTGAGCCCGCTTGGCGGACAGAATCAAGAAGTGCGTCGCACTTTTCGCTAATTAAGATTTCTCTGCAATAACCCTGTAACATCACCCGCATGTCTCGCACCGTTGCAATCGTAACTATGGGTTGCGCCCGGAACGATGTTGACTCAGAAGAACTGGCCGGCAGATTAGCAGCCGATGGCTGGACTCTGGTCTCCGATGTTGAGTCGGCCGAAGTTGCTGTTGTTAACACCTGCGGCTTTATTGAGTCAGCGAAGAAAGACTCGATTGATGCACTCTATGCGGCCAACTCGCTTAAAGGTCACGGAACGACAAAGGTAGTCGTAGCCGTAGGGTGCATGGCAGAACGCTATGGAAAAGAGTTGGCCGAAGCGCTCCCGGAAGCAGATGCAATTCTGGGTTTTGATGATTATCAAGATATTTCAGAACGCTTGCAATCAATCATTAGCGGTAACGCACATACCCCACATGTACCTCGCGATCGTCGCGCCTTACTTCCGATTGCACCTGTGGAACGAGCAGCCGCGCGTGATGAGAGCTATGCCTCTTCTGTTGGCGCTGGCGGTTCACTCTTTCGCAAGCGCCTGGGTGATGCGCCTTGGGCGCCGTTAAAGATTGCATCAGGCTGCGATCGCCGATGCTCGTTCTGTGCGATTCCGTATTTCCGAGGCTCTTTTGTTTCACGTAGGCCTACCGAAGTTTTGCAAGAAGCGAAGTGGCTGGCCGATAACGGTGTCAGCGAACTCTTCTTAGTCAGCGAGAACACGACTAGTTATGGCAAAGATCTTGGTGACATTAAGCTGATGGAGAAGATTTTGCATGAGTTCTCCGAGATTCCAGGTGTGGAACGAGTGCGTCTTTCATATCTACAACCTGCCGAGATGCGACCATCACTTCTTCAGGCGATGATTGAGACGGATAAGGTGGCGCCGTACTTTGACCTCTCCTTCCAACACACCAGCCCTTCGGTACTGCGACGTATGCGTCGCTTCGGTGATTCTGAAAAATTCTTGCATTTGATTACTCAGATTCGAGCGCTCTCACCAGCGGCAGGAATTAGATCTAACTTTATCGTCGGTTTTCCAGGGGAGACTGAAGCGGATTACGATGAATTAGCAGAATTCATGACTGAGGCGAAGTTAGATGCAGTGGGAGTATTTGGATATTCAGATGAAGATAACACAGAGGCGATAGATCTTTCAGATAAAGTCGCTGAGGAAGTTATTCGCCAGCGAGTAGAGACACTCTCTTCCTTAGCCGATGAAATGGTTTCACTGCGTGCCCAAGGCCGCATTGGTGAAGAAGTTCGGGTACTTATTGAAGATGCTGAATTACAAGAGGGGCGCGCGGCACATCAAGGCCCTGAAGTAGATGGCACGACATCATTTATTGGAACTTCATTCGTTGTTGGTCAATACGTAGATGCGGTGATCATAGATTCCATGGGCGCAGATTTAGTAGCGCAGCCTCGATGACGATGCCTTCCTTTTTCACCCCCAACACGCTTACCGTCACTCGGATACTTTTTATTCCAGTAGGTGTCTATGTGGTTTTTCTTGATGGTGGGGAGAACGCGCGATATCAGATTCTGGCATGGTCAATATTTTTTATCTTAGGCCTGACAGATATCCTCGATGGAAAATGGGCGCGTCAATCTAATCGGATTACCGCCCTCGGTACTTTTCTAGATCCAGTAGCTGATAAAGCGCTGATTGGTTCAGCGATGATTTCACTCTCAATCCTTGGCCGATTTCCTTGGTGGATGACCATACTCATTCTCACTCGTGAAATTGGAATCACAATTTTTCGCTTACTCGTTATTCGAGACGGCGTAATCCCAGCAAGTAAAGGTGGAAAGTTAAAGACCTTCATGCAAGGTTTCGGTGTTGGGTTTTATATGTTGCCACTTCCGGCATCACTTGACTGGTTTAAAACCGCATTCATCTCGGTAGCAATAATTTTGACAATCACCAGTGCCTACGACTACATCCGAGCCTGGCGCAAAAGTCTGCCGAAAGAGTAGATTGCGGTTATGACCACGCAGAATCCAGCGCGCTCGATTATCGAGACTCTCATTGCTCGTGGACAGACACTCGCTATTGCGGAATCACTTACCGGGGGCGGTCTAGGTTTTGCGCTGACGCAAATTCCTGGTTCCTCGGCCGTATTTCTAGGCGGAGTTATTTCCTATACATCTGAAGTTAAAGTTCGTGAACTTGGTGTTGCACAATCAACAATTGATAAATTCACCGTAGTCAGTGAAGAAGTTGCGATCGAAATGGCCGAAGGTGTGAAGAATAAGTTTGCGACAACTTGGGCAATATCCACCACCGGGGTAGCGGGGCCGGGGGATTACCAGGGTTCGCGCGAGGGAACGATTTGGATTGCAATTCGAGGCCCCGTTAATCAAACTCTGGCGCTGACCCTTGATGGTGGGCGCGATGGAGTACGCCAGGGGGCGATATCCAGCGCAATTGGCACCTTTGCGCGTATCCTTATCTCGCACACCGCATAGGCACGAGGCGAAAGGAGCGTTTGTCATGGTTCTTCTACGTGAAGCAGTGGGTCACACACTTCGTAACGCTCGCACAACACAATCTCGCACCTTGCGCGATGTCGCACGTGAAGCGCGGGTGTCACTGGGTTATCTCTCTGAAGTAGAACGTGGACAGAAAGAAGCGTCTTCCGAA
This sequence comes from Streptomycetaceae bacterium, assembly GCA_027483765.1. Classification (GTDB taxonomy): domain Bacteria; phylum Actinomycetota; class Actinomycetes; order Nanopelagicales; family Nanopelagicaceae; genus Planktophila. The sequence continues at coordinate 224,685 of JAIXTW010000003.1, read as the reverse complement.
CTTCTTAATGCAATTTGCGAAGCCCTTGGCCTTACTCTTTCGTCGGTCATGACCGGAGTAACTCACGAACTCGCATCTCGTGAAAGTGCAAAGCTCTCCGTTGTCGACGCAGCCTAAGTACTTATTACAAGGCGGAATTCATCGCCGTACCGAGAGCGCGATTCTCGAAGGAACAAAGAAACTTATTGCTCAATTTGGCGCTTCTAATGTCTCGATGATCGAAATTGCCGATGCCTCTGAGGTCTCCCGTGCGACTTTGTATAACCATTACCGAGATAAGAATGCGGTCTTGCTGGCGCTAGTAGCCGCCGAGGTGGAACGACTTGTAGAAATCGCATCGCGCGCTGGAACTCCAGCAGATGCGCTAGAAACCCTCTCCCGTGAAATTTCGACAGATAGCGCACTTGCTTCTATGCGCACTCATGATGCGCAGATGCTCATTGCTATTATGTCGCACGCTGAAAATCCGCTCTATCTCACCCTGGCGCAATGCATTTATGGGGCAACGAAATCTGAAGCTGGCACCGGACTTGCCATGCGCTGGTTATTGGGCCAAGTGATGCAACCGATTACGGCAAAGCAATCGCGCGAGCAGGCTGAACTGCTCGTTGACCGCACACTTTTTTAATCGGATTCATTGTGCGCATCTCAGATTTACGTGAACGCCTAACGCTCTCATTTGGAGAATCCTGGGCGCCTTCATTTGCACATGACATAGCAATCAGTGACCTTGACTCAATGACTGTTAATGAAGCACTCGCCGCCGGTCGAGAAACAGATGAAATTTGGCGAGCGGTCTGCAAGCAATGCCCGAACGAAACGCAGAAGTACCGTTAGTTTTATTCAGCTGCGTCTTAGATAGCAGCGTCTTATACAGCTATGACTTCTAGGACCCAGGGCTGCTGGCCATCTGAAGGTGTTAACGCGCATGGGTATTTCTCAGAAACTATCGCGTAGAGATCCTCGGGCGCCTTGGCTACAGCCCTTGATTGCAGAAGCCAACGAGTGATTTCTCCACGCGTCTTCTTCGACATATGAGTAACCACAGTTCGAACGCCATCAACCACAGTAGATACCCGTACCTCAACGGTAATCTCGACCGGGGCAGACCAGACTGTTTTATAGGTTGAAGAGCGGCAATCGATTATCAGTTGGCGCTCGCGAGAATCTAGCGCTGCAGCGACCTGTGGCTTCATCTTCTTGTTATCAATTTTGACCTTGTAGCTCTCAATCCGATCGCCAGGGGCGATGGCGCCGTACCGCGCCGAGATAATGGCAATGGATGCTTCACCACGCTTCTGGGCGGCAGCCGATAGCGAGCTCCAATCCAGCGCTTGGTAGAGCACGCCGGTATAGACAGCGATTGCGGGGGTGGGCTTAGTCGTCTCGCGCTTCTTCTCTGAAGGGGGAAGCAGGATCAACACGCGACACACCCTACTTGTCAGTGGCCCCTGATACCTTTCGAACAGATGTTCGGGTAACGTTATCCCTGCACAACCAGAGCGGTGCTCAGCCTCCGCCCACAGCGTCTCTATAACGCCAAGGGCCGTCGCAGAGAACTCCGTACCTTCTGGGCCAACTACCAACGGTGGCGCTCGCCAACGTTCGAGATATAAGGAGAAGACAGTGGCTGCTGAAAAATCAAAAGCTGAAGATAATAAATCATCTGACCGTCAAAAGGCGTTAGATACCGCACTTGCTCAAATCGAACGTCAGTTTGGTAAGGGTTCAGTAATGAAGATGTCAGATCGACAAGCACAGGTAATCGAAGTTATTCCAACCGGCTCTGTCGCACTCGATGTCGCACTCGGAATTGGTGGCCTACCACGTGGTCGCATCGTAGAAATTTATGGACCAGAATCTTCAGGTAAGACAACTCTTACCTTGCACGCTATTGCCAATGCCCAGAAAGCTGGCGGCATCTGCGCATTTATCGATGCTGAACACGCATTCGATGCAGAGTACGCAAAGAAGCTCGGCGTTGATATCGATGCTCTTCTCGTCTCACAGCCAGATACCGGCGAGCAGGCGCTTGAAATTATGGACATGCTTATCCGTTCAGGTGCACTTGATCTCGTTGTTGTCGACTCAGTTGCAGCACTTGTTCCACGTGCCGAAATTGAAGGCGAGATGGGCGACTCACATATGGGTCTTCAGGCGCGCCTGATGTCACAAGCACTTCGAAAGATTACTGGCGCTCTTCACCAATCAAAGACCACAGCTATCTTTATCAACCAACTTCGCGAAAAGATTGGCGTCTTCTTTGGTTCACCAGAGACAACAACAGGTGGAAAGGCGCTTAAGTTCTACGCATCTGTTCGCCTTGATATCCGTCGCATTGAAACTCTTAAGGATGGCACCGAATCTGTCGGTAACCGTACTCGCGTTAAAGTGGTGAAGAACAAGATGGCTCCACCATTTAAGCAAGCTGAGTTCGACATCATCTACGGTGTTGGAATTTCGCGCGAAGGTTCACTTCTCGATATGGGTGTAGAGCTCGGCATCGTTAAGAAGTCTGGCGCTTGGTACACATACGAGGCAGATCAACTTGGTCAAGGTAAAGAGAATTCACGTGCATTCCTTATCGATAACCCAGATCTGGCAAACGAGATCGAATCAAAGATTCGCGCCAGCTTCGTCCCTGTGACCGTCGATCCTGCCCTTATTGCAGAGATTGATGAAGCTGCAGCAGAGGTTGATTTCTAATTTCACTGCAATTTGCAAAGGTTGAGAGAAGCGAGGGCTCTGACCCTTACGAAGTAGCTCACACAATTGCGCTCAACGCACTTGTCACACGAGCAAAAAGTAAGGGCGAGCTGCTCGCTCATCTCAAAACCCGTGGCGTAGAAGATGACATTGCACAAGCCGTCCTCTTCCGTTTACAAGAGAGCGGTCTCGTTAACGATCGCGAATTTGCTCTCGCTTGGGCCACTTCGCGACACGGCCATAAGAAAATCTCTAAGCGAATCATTGCAGGGGAGTTGCGCCAGAAGGGCGTCACCCAAGAGCAGATAGATGAAGCGCTCGAGAGCATCGATGACGAATCTGAGTATCGCTCGGCTTTTGAACTTGGATTTAAGAAGTACAACACCATGTCACGACTCGCACCCGATGTTCAGGTGCGCCGCATTCAATCACTGCTGGCGCGTAAAGGATTTAATTTCGCAATTATCTCTCGCGTCTTAAAAGAGCTGGATCTACTCAGTAACTAACTCACTTACCTGACTTGAGATGTTCGGTAAGTCGCTCTGCTGTTGCAACAACTGCGGCGGCATGTAAGCGTCCAGGTTGACGGCCAAGTCTTTCAATTGGTCCACTGATAGAGACTGCAGCGATAACTTTTCCATTAGGGCCACGTACCGGTGCTGATACTGATGCAACGCCCGCTTCACGTTCACCAACTGATTGCGCCCAACCGCGTCGGCGATCGGCAGCTAAATGTGCAGCTGTGTAGCGCGCATTTTTAAGCCCGCGGTGAATCTTCTCGGAATCTTCCCAAGCCATCAGAATTTGTGCCGCAGATCCGGCTTGCATCGTTAGCGCTGCACCAATCGGAACTGAATCACGTAATCCAGATAGACGCTCTGCAACTGCCACACAGATTCGAATATCACCTTGACGGCGATACAACTGAGCAGATTCGCCCGTTGCATCACGAAGGGCGGCCAGGGCCGGTGTTGCCACGGCAATCAGACGATCTTCACCGGCAGCAGCAGCTAACTCACCGGAACGAGGACCAATAATGAAGCGACCATTGAGGTCGCGGGCGACTAAGCGATGAAATTCCAGCGCGACCGCCAATCGGTGGGCCGTTGGACGTGCGATACCTGTGGCGGCGACCAGTTCCGCCAGGGAGTGCGGCCCTGATTCGAGCGTGGCCAGGATGTATACAGCTTTATCTAAGACGCCGACTCCGCTATTCTTCTTATCCATAGAATGATATTAGCATCCCATTCTATGAGACACAACATTTTGCACTAATGACAGGAGCGCAACACTGATGGGTAAGACACTTGCTGAGAAGATTTGGGACGACCACATCGTTCGTAGCGCCGAAGGTGAACCTGATCTGCTTTACATCGACCTTCAGCTCATCCATGAAGTAACAAGTGCGCAAGCATTTGATGGGCTTCGTCTTGCCGGGCGCAAAGTTCGTCGTCCTGATTTAACTATTGCTACCGAAGATCACAATACTCCTACGCTAGATATTCTCAAACCAATCGCAGATCCTGTCTCGAAGCTGCAAATCGATACTTTGCGCAATAATGCGAAAGAGTTTGGAATCCGTATCCACTCACTCGGCGATGCCGACCAGGGCGTAGTTCACGTTGTTGGACCGCAACTCGGAATCACTCAGCCAGGAATGACAATTGTCTGCGGCGATTCGCATACATCTACCCACGGCGCATTTGGTGCAATTGCATTTGGCATTGGCACCTCAGAGGTAGAGCATGTTTTAGCTACACAGACGCTTCCATCTAGTCGTCCAAAGACAATGGCGATTAACGTTGAAGGAACTCTCAAAGTTGGAGTAACTGCAAAAGATATTATTCTCGCAATCATTGCGCAGATTGGCACCGGCGGCGGACAGGGCTACATCATTGAATATCGCGGTTCTGCTATTCGCGCACTGTCCATGGAAGGCCGCATGACAATCTGCAACATGTCGATTGAAGCCGGCGCGCGCGCAGGACTCATTGCACCTGATCAGACAACATTTGATTACATCAAGGGCAAGCCTCATGCACCAGAAGATTTCGCTGCTGCTCAAAGCTACTGGGAAACTCTCTTCACAGATGCAGATGCAAAATTCGATGTTGAAATCACCTTAAACGCGGATGAGTTAGAACCATTTGTTACCTGGGGCACCAATCCAGGACAAGGGCTACCGCTCAATGGATCTGTTCCTAACCCAGCAGATATCGCAGATTCAGAAGAGCGAGGAGCAGCAGAACGCGCGTTGCAGTACATGGGTCTTGAGGCTGGAACACCACTGAAGAAGATAGCCATTGACACTGTTTTCTTGGGCTCATGCACCAACGGCCGCATTGAAGATTTACGTGCTGCGGCATCGGTTCTAGCGGGCAAGAAGATTGCACCGAAGCTTCGCATGCTAGTTGTGCCTGGCTCTGAGCGCGTACGCCAACAGGCAATGAAGGAAGGCTTAGATAAAGTCTTTCTTGATTTCGGTGCCGAATGGCGCAACGCGGGATGCTCGATGTGTCTCGGTATGAACCCAGATCAACTTAGCGTGGGCGAGCGTTCGGCTTCCACATCAAATAGAAACTTCGAAGGACGACAGGGTAAAGGTGGGCGTACTCACCTTGTCAGCCCACTGGTTGCTGCAGCAACAGCGGTCCGCGGCACGCTTTCATCACCGGCAGATTTGTAAGAGGGGCGAGGAAAAATGGAAAAATTTATTAAGCACACAGGTAGCGGTGTTCCACTTCGTCGCAGCAATGTGGATACCGACCAAATCATCCCGGCCGTGTATCTCAAGCGAGTTACTCGTAGCGGTTTTGAAGATGGACTCTTTAGCGCATGGCGCACAGACCCTGAGTTTGTACTCAATAAAGAAGAGTTCAAGCAGGGCACAGTTCTTGTAGCGGGGCCAGAGTTCGGAACCGGCTCATCGCGTGAACATGCAGTGTGGGCGCTGCAGAACTATGGCTTTAAGGCTGTTATCTCCAGCCGCTTTGCCGACATCTTCCGTGGCAATTCACTCAAGGGTGGTTTGCTCACCGTGATTCTGCCGCAAGCAGCGGTCGAGGCGCTCTGGGTTGCTATTGAGAGCGATCCAACCACCGCAATTACGGTTGATCTAGAGACTCGTACAGTTTCATATAAGAGTGTGAGCGTTAACTTCGAGCTCGATGATTACACCCGTTGGCGCCTCATGGAAGGCCTGGATGACATCGGATTAACCCTGAAACACACTGATTCCATCGACGCATTCGAGTCAAAGCGACCTGCTTATAAGCCAAAGACGCTGCCCATTCGTATCTGAGAGAGGTAACCGCTTAAAAAAACAAGCGTGTAGTAATGCTTTTGGGGCGAGGGTGAGTAGCGCTGCAGAAACTCTCAATCTAAGAATGAGAGTTTTTTACGCATAAAAATGCAAATTTTCTGGAAATAAATCGTTGCGACACGCGCACGTTAATAACGCTCTCACCCCATGAATAGGTTTATGTTTTACGCAGTTAGGCAAATGCTTAATCATTTAAGCGTAAAACTTCCACATTAAGGGGAAACTGAATGAATAAGGCCCAGTTCATCGCTGCGTTGGCCCCACACTTCAACGGCAGCAAGAAAGATGCAGCTCACGCTGTAGATGTAGTTTTTGACACAATCGTTCGCAACATGTCAGCCGGTAACGATGTCATGATCAACGATTTCGGAAAGTTTAAGAAGGTTGATCGCAAGGCACGTATGGGACGTAACCCATTCACAGGCGAAACAATCAAGATTAAGGCATCGAAGAAGGCACGTTTCCTTCCTGCAAAGGCACTTAAGGAAATCATCGCTGGAGATCGCAAGCTTGGTCCAGCACCTAAGCCAGAAGTAAAGGCAGTTGCAAAGCCAGTAGCTAAGAAGGCAGCACCAAAGAAGGCTGCCAAGAAGGCTCCAGCAAAGAAGAAGCCAGTAGCGAAGAAGAAGGTCGCTAAGAAGGCTCCAGCAAAGAAGAAGGTTGTAAAAAAGGCAGCTAAGAAGCGTTAATTCTTAACTCTTTTCTCAAAAAGGAGCCTTGCTAAAGCAGGGCTCCTTTTTGCTTTCCCGGATAGTATTTAGTGCATGGCTGAGTTCAAAGTTTCTTACGCCCCGCCAGATGGTTACCCACTCGGTACAAATCGCACCTTCAAGATCTGTTCCGCAATTCTTATCCCAATTTTCAATCTATTCATGAGTCGAGATTGGAAAGGTGCACAGAATATTCCAACACAAGGACGAGTTATCGTCGCCAGCAATCACATGTCTTACCTTGATGTGCTGGTCTTCTCACACTTTCTCTACCGTAATGGTCGCGCACCGCGATACCTAGGTAAAGCTAATATTTTTAGAGTTCCCGTGATTGGCAGAATTCTTTTAGCTGCAGGTCAGATTCCAGTTGAGCGCGAAACATCCGATGCCAAGAAAGCGGTCGACCACGCAAAAATTCTCTTGGAATCTGGACACATGCTCGGGGTCTATCCAGAAGGCACACTCACGCGCGATACCGATATGTGGCCGATGGTTGCTAAGACTGGGTGCGCGCGCTTAGCACTTGAGACCGATACGCCAGTGATTCCAGTTGCTCAATGGGGATCGCAACTCGTGGTTCCGAATTACAGTAAAAAAATATCCCTCTTTCCTCGAAAGACAATCATCGTTCGGGCCGGTAAGCCGGTTGACCTCTCGCCTTGGAAAGGTAAACATGAGGATCCGCAGGCCCTGATTGATGCCACAGCGCAGATTATGCGAGAAATTACCCTTCTCTTAGAAGATATTCGTGGTGAGAAGCGACCTGAAGTAATCTTTGACCCGCACACGTCCGATCTTCCGCGAATAGGTAACTTTAAGAAGAAGAGAGCATGAAGAAAGTAACAGTTTTTGGTGCAGGCGCATGGGGTTCAACTATGGCGCAGGTGTTAAGTGATGCTGGCAATGAGGTTCTATTGTGGGGCCGCAGCGATTCAGTAATTGCAGAAATTTCGACCTCGCATACCAACGTTAAGTACCTCGGCGATCACATTCTTCCTGATTCCATTATCGCGACCACAAGCTTGGATGATGCATTCGCCTTCTCGACAACATATGTTCTTGCTATCCCTGCCCAACAAATTCGCGCAACACTTGAAGACTGGAAAGATCGCTTTCCAGCCGACTGCATCATCGTAAGCACGCTTAAAGGTATTGAAATAAGCACGCAACTTCGCATGACCGAAGTAATCGAAGATGTCATTGGCGTACATAAAATTGCAATTATCACCGGCCCGAATTTGGCCGATGAACTTGTCTTGCGCCAACCAGCTGGTGCGGTAGCGGCAGCAGCGACGCAAGGGCTAGCTGATCAAATTAGAGATTTATTTCGTACTCCGTACTATCGCGTCTATACATCTACCGATGTCATGGGTTGCGAACTAGCTGGCGCAATCAAAAGTGTGATTGCACTTGCTGTTGGGCTTTCAATCGGTATGGGTTATGGCGAAAACACTCAAGCAATGCTTATTACTCGCGGGCTGAATGAAGTTGCTCGGCTATGCGCAGCACATGGTTCAGATCCATTATCTGCAGCAGGATTGGCGGGTATGGGAGATCTCGTTGCTAGTTGTGGCTCGCCGCTTTCGCGAAACAGAACTTTCGGTGAGGTAATTGGTCGCACCGGATCAATGAGCGCTGCTCGCACCCAGATGATTAAAACGGTTGAGGGCGTTGCTTCTTCGAGTGCGGTATTGGAAATTGCACACAGAGTGGGTATCGAAGTTCCTGTGATTGAAGCGGTAGCTGACATTGTCAGCGAAAAACTCTCACCTGAAGATGCCTTACAGAGACTGATGGAGATCACCACTAAAGCTGAGAACTTCATTCGATGACACAACGTGTAGCAATCATCTGCGGCGGGCGCAGTAGCGAGCACGAAATCTCTTGCATCTCCGCTGGGGGAGTCCTGGCCGCAATCGATCGCAGCGCCTACGAACCCGTCTTGATTGGAATTACCAAAACTGGTGCCTGGGTTCTTATTCCCACAGATCACACCATGACAATCGAAAATGGAGTTCTGCCTACCGTTCCAACGGATGCGCCAGCTGTCATCGCTGATGTTGCGGGATTTTCATGTGAAGGAAAAGATCTCAAGATTGACATTGTCTTTCCGTTGTTGCACGGGCCATATGGTGAAGATGGAACGATTCAAGGTCTTCTTGAGATGGCAGATATTGCCTACGTAGGCGCGGGAGTTCTTGCCTCTGCCGTTGCAATGGATAAATCTTTTGCAAAGCCGATATTCGCAGCGCACGGTATCGCAACTGCGCCGGGTTTAGTTGTTAAAGCAGCAGAGTGGAAGAGTGATAGCGACACAATTACTAAATCGATATCAGCGCTCGGCTATCCAGTGTTTGTAAAGCCTGCACGTGGTGGATCTTCTCGCGGAACAACAAAGGTCAAGTCCGAAGCCCAGCTAGCTGCGGCGATTGCTGAAGCGCATAGCTTTGATTCTAAAGCGATGGTAGAAAAAGCAATCGTGGGTTCTGAAATTGAGTGCGCAATCTTGGAAATTGCCGGAGTTCCACAAGCCTCAGTTGTCGGCAAAATTCTAATTGATTCTAAATTTGAGTTCTATGATTTTGAAGCGAAGTATCTAGATGGCGCAACCTCGATTGAACTGCCTGCAGCTATCAATCAGGCGGCTGCAGATAAAATTCGCGTATCTGCAATCCAGGCATTTAGAGCACTTGGTTGTTCTGGGCTGGCAAGAGTTGATTTCTTCCTCACTGAGTCGGGTGAAGTAATAATCAACGAACTCAACACAATGCCTGGATTTACCGCGACCTCGGTTTTTCCAAAGATGTGGGCAGCCACAGGGATTAGTTATTCAGAGGTAATTACTCATCTATTGCAGGGCGCAGAAAAGCGCACAAACGGAGTACTCGGTAATTAATTAGTTCTAGCTTAATTCGTCACTGGGCAGGTGAGTGTGCGAGTAATTCCTGGCACCGCTTGCACCTTGGACAAAATTGCACGACCAAAATCTTCCATTGATGGCGCTTCGGCACGCATAATCACGTCGTAAGGACCAGTAACGCCTTCAGCGAGTGAAACTCCTGAAATCGCCTTGATGGCGTTAGCAACAGAAGATGCCTTGCCAACCTCAGTTTGAATCAAAATGTAAGCCTGTACTGACATGTGAGTTCCTTTCGCTTCGCCCTAACGTTATCTCATGTCATAGGCTTATGGCTATGGGGTTTAGCGAAGCAGAAGTGATTGCGCTCTTACAGAAAGTTTTCGCAACCTCAGATTCTCGTCTGATTGTCGGAATTGGCGACGATGCTGCAGTTATCCAGGGCGCCCCAAAGCAAGTGATCACCACCGATGTTGCTGTGGCCGGAGTGCACTTTCGAACCGAATGGTCATCAGCTTTTGATATTGGCCGAAAAATTACGGCAGCAAATCTTGCTGATGTTCTCTCTATGGGAGCCAGATGTGACTATCTAGTAGCCGCGGTCACGCTCACTGGCGCAGAAGATTTACTGTGGATTGAACAGCTAGCGCTCGGCATGAAATCTGAGGCAGACCGAGTTGGTGCACTTATTGTTGGCGGAGACATCACTCGATCATCAGTAATCGCAATTGCTATGACCGCAGTCGGTCATTGCGATACTCCTATTTTGCGAAGTGGCGCCCGCTCCGGAGATGATCTTTTCATCTCATCTCTTCCCGGATGGTCTGCTGCAGGTCTTGCACTACTTTCGAAAGGGACCCCTGTCTCAGGGGAAGTAGCAAAAAAGGCGGTCGCAGAATTCTCTGCACCTACTCTTGATTACAATCTAGATTTTAGTAGCGCAACTGCGATGTGTGACATCAGCGATTCTTTACTCGTTCAAGGTCAGCAGTTGGCCGCAGCATCGGGCATCTGCCTCAACCTCGATACCGCGCTCATTGAATCGGTACCTGAGTTTGCCGAGTTACTCTCACTAGCCACATTGACTGATACTGATATCTGGAGCTGGGTGCTAGGCGGCGGTGAAGATCATGTATTTCTTGCCACCGGAAAAGATTTACCGGGAATAAAGATTGGAAAAGTGGTCGCTGGTTCAGGTATTTCCGGGGTAGAAATGAAAAAGGCCCCAGTTTCCTGGAGCCATTTCAATTAAGAATAGTTAGCGAGTAACCGACTAGCGGGTGACCGACTAGCGGGTGACTTTGCCTGCCTTGAGGCATGAAGTACATACGTTCTGACGCTTTGATGATCCGCCTACCAAAGTCTTAACGCGCTGAATATTTGGATTCCAACGGCGACGTGTCTTCACCTGTGAGTGTGAAACGTTATTGCCAAAGCTTGGTCCCTTGCCACAGATGTCGCATGAAGATGCCATGGGTGGTTCTCCTTCTAGATTAAACGCTCGTAATCGAACAGGGCGTAAGGGTAGCAAGAGGGGCCGCTTTGGGCGAATCCGGTGAAATTTATGCTCAAAGCACGCACTCTCAAAGCAAGGCGTATTGCAACCAAGGCGAGAGAATGTGGCCATGGCAACCCTGGACTCAAAACTTGTTGGAGTGCTCGGGGATCGCACAACAAAAGTATTACGAGACCTTTACGGCTACGTCACCGTGGGCGATTTACTACATCACTACCCTCGACGATATTTGGTACGTGGCGAGCTTTCAGATATTTCAGAACTCAATGAAGGTGACGAAGTAACAATCCTTGCTGAAGTATTTAGCACCAGTAGCCGTCGTTTGCAAGGAAGAAAAGGCAACATCCTGGAAGTAATAGTTACAGATGGAACTGCCAAGTTATCTCTAACCTTCTTCAATCAAGCATGGCGCGAAAAAGATTTGAAGGTTGGCAAACAAGGACTCTTTGCGGGAAAAGTTGGTGTTTTCAACGGCAAACGTCAGCTCGCTCATCCTGATTATGAACTAATCGCAGATGGTAATGATGTCGATGCCGCTGTCGAAGGCTTCGCGGGCAAGTACCTTCCTATGTATCCCGCAAGTTCGAAGATGCCTTCTTGGAAGATTGCCCAATGTATTGAGCTTGCCATTGGCGCTCTGGATGAAGTCCCAGATTTCCTACCGGAATCAATCCGTGAGCAATATGGATACCCGACTTTGCAGCAAGCGCTGGTGCAGCTACACAATCCAGTCGATCTTGATGCAGCAGAGAAGGCGCGAGAGCGACTTACTTATGACGAAGCATTTCTATTACAGCTTTTACTGCTCACTAGGCGCAAAGAGTTAAAAAATCTCGATGCTGTCGCCAGGCCAGTGCGCGAAGGTGGCTTATTGGCTGAGTTCGATAAATCTCTTCCTTTCGAACTTACCGCTGGGCAGCGAGCGGTATCGGAAGAAATTGAAAATGATCTTGCTCAACCGCATCCCATGAATCGGTTACTCCAAGGTGAGGTTGGTTCTGGAAAGACGATTGTTGCGCTGCGTGCAATGTTGACTGTGATTGATAACCGCGGACAGGCGGCACTTCTTGCCCCAACTGAAGTTCTCGCAGCACAACATCTGCGCACCTTTGAGAAGTTACTTGGCGAACTTGCTGCCGGGGGAATGTTGGGTGGAGCAGAGAAGGCCACGCAAGTGACTCTTATTACTGGATCACAAAATGCGGCATCACGAAAAGAAGCGTTATCGCAAGCCGCAACCGGTTCGGCCGGAATAGTTATTGGCACACATGCACTGCTAGGCGAAAGTGTCGAGTTTAAAGATTTGGGTCTGATTGTCGTTGATGAGCAACACCGATTCGGTGTTGAGCAACGCGATGCGTTGAAAACTAAAGCGGTAACTCCACCGCATTTGTTGGTGATGACCGCTACACCTATTCCGCGAACCGTGGCGATGACTGTTTTTGGAGATCTTGATGTATCAACTTTGCGTGAGCTTCCGTTAGGAAGACAACCAATTACAACTCACGTTGTGCCCGTCTTAGAAAAGCCAGGATTTTTAGAACGCGCCTGGGAGCGAATTCGAGAAGAGGTCTCACAGGGGCACCAGGCGTATGTTGTCGCTCCACGAATTGCTGCCGGAACTTCCGAAGATGCGGATATCGATTTTCTGATGGGCGAGAGCTCTTCCAGTATTGCATCCGTGGAAGATCTTGGCCCACTGCTTGCCGGTGGTGTGCTGCAAGGGTTACGAGTAGCGCCATTACATGGAAAACAGAGTGCGGAGCTAAAAGATGCAACGATGAGAGCATTTAGCAATAAAGAAATTGATGTCTTGATTTCAACTACAGTGATTGAAGTTGGCGTCGATGTACCCAACGCTACGGTGATGGTGATTATGGATGCCGATCGATTTGGAGTGTCGCAACTTCACCAGTTACGCGGGCGTGTGGGCCGCGGAACTTCGCCTGGATTGTGCTTACTCGTCACCTCAGCACTGCCCGAAACTTCAGCGCGGGAGAGGTTAGATGCTGTTGCTGGTACCACCGATGGTTTTGAACTCTCACGGATAGATCTAGAACAGCGCCGCGAAGGAGATGTACTAGGAGCAAGTCAGTCCGGATCACGTTCACACCTTCGATTGCTGCGAGTATTGCGTGATGAATCAATGATTGAACAGGCACGTGAGGATGCAACTAGAATTCTCAGCGCAGACATTAAACAATATTCGCTGCTGGAAGCAGAGCTATCGCAGATACAGGCAGATGCCGCTGCTGAATTTATAGATAAGGCTTAACTATGAGAATTATTGCCGGCCGGGCCAAGGGGCGGAATATTGATGCCGTTGCATCCGCCACACGCCCTACTTCAGACCGAGCGCGGGAAGCGCTCTTCTCAACACTCGCCTCTGAATTTGGAGATTTTGATGGGTTACACGTTCTCGATTTATACGCAGGAACTGGAGCTATCGCGCTAGAGGCGCTTTCGCGTGGGGCATCAATCGTTCACGCAGTTGAGAAAGATGAATCCGCTGCTCAGGCGATTGAGAAGAACTACGAAAACATTAAGAGCGCCCAGTGCTCCGGAACATTTCACTTGTACACAATGGGAGTGCACCGATTTTTACAAGATAGAGCGCAGATTCAGTATCACTTTATCTATGTAGATCCGCCTTATGATCTTGATGACCTTGACGTTGTTGAAACACTGATTGCTCTTGTCTCTGGTGGATTTTTGCATCCCCAGGCGCTCATTGCAGTCGAACGAAACAGTAGAGTTCGCGAGATTTCCTGGCCAGATGGACTCGAGCAAGTTCGGGAAAAGAATTATGGCCAAGCAACAATTTTCTATGGTTCTCCCACGCCTATTGCAGCGGAGAATGGATAACAAATCGATTCATTGCTAGCGTTTGCACTATGAAGCGCGCCGTCTGTCCTGGGTCATTTGATCCCATCACCTTCGGGCACCTAGACATCATCGAACGAGCAAGCCACCAATTTGATGAGGTTATTGTTGCGGTCTTCGTTAATCGTAAGAAATCCGGTCTATTTACTATTGCAGAGCGGATGAAAATGATTGAAGAGAATGTGGCCAAGTTTAAGAACGTTCGCGTAGATACCGGCGATGGGCTACTAGTTGAATATTGCAAAAACAACAATGTGCAGGCGATAGTCAAGGGTTTACGCGCTGTCACGGATTTTGATTATGAGTTGCAGATGGCTCAGGTCCACACACAAGCGTCGGGTGTAGAAACGATGTTCATGGCTACATCGCCCACACATTCATTTTTGTCGTCTTCAATTGTTAAGGAGCTCGCTCACTTTGGCGGCGATGTATCGTCGATGGTTCCGGGTAATGTTAATGAAGCACTCAAGGCACGAGTAGGGGTATCAGAATGACGATGGATTCAACTGAAAAGCTCAACACCGCGATTGCAATGGTCGAGGAGGCGCGTGGTGTTCCACTTTCTGCCTCATGTGTTGTTCATCGCGGAGAGATGCTGGAGATTCTTAATCACGCACGCGACTATTTGCCAGTCGATTTTATTACCGCAGAAGGAATCCTCGAAGATCGTGATCAGATTATTGAAGAAGGACGTAACAGCGCTGAAGCGATGATTGCCACAGCCCGCGAGGATGTCGCTCGAATGATTGAACAAACTTCGATTGTGCAAGCCGCACGAGATGAAGCTCAGCGTATTCTTGACGATGCTCGCTCAGTTGCAGCCGAGGAGCGAGCGGAAGTGGAGACATATATCGATGGTCGACTTGCGACGCTAGAAGTAATTCTGAATAAGACTTTAGATGCCGTCGCACGTGGCCGTGAGCGCCTCGAAGGCGCCGATGACAAAGATGTTCTGTCTCAACTCAATTCAGAGCGCTAGATTTCACAGTTACTCATTCAGATGACAAAGCACTCCAATCCGTTTCTGCTCAATACCTATGAGCTGGGTCGTCGCGCGGGAGAGATGAAGGAGTATCAACTCGATATTCCAGCGCACGTGCGCATCGGTGTACCGCTCATTGCAGTTCCAGAAGGTGATCTCATTGAAGTCGATGCGCGCTTGGAATCAGTTACAGAAGGAATTCTTGTCAGCGCCGAAATTTATACGGTTGCTCAGGGTGAATGCATTCGTTGCCTAGATCCGGTTGAAATGGTCATTGATCGCAAGATTCAGGAGCTCTACCGTTACGAAGCGACAAATGAAAAAGGACGCAAGAAGAAGCGCGATGACGACGAGATTGATTTAGATGATGTGGAAGAGTTGCAGATGGAAGGCGATCTCATGAACCTTGAGATTCCGATTATTGATGCAATTATTCTGACGCTGCCGGTGAATCCGCTCTGTTCCGAAGAGTGCCTGGGGCTCTGCCCCGACTGCGGGGAGAAGTGGGAATCCCTTCCCGAAGACCATGCCCACGAAGTCATCGATGCCCGCTGGTCTGGCCTCGGAGGCGTGGATTTTGGCAATTCTGACAAATAGGCGATACTAAGCGCTGGATTTCATCAAGATTAAGGACGATTACCGTGCCAGTACCAAAGCGAAAAATGTCTCGTTCAAAGACACGTTCACGTCGAAGCATGTGGAAGACAACTGCAGCGGCCCTTTCAACATGCCCACAGTGTCAGCAACCAAAGCTCAATCACGTTGCCTGCCCTACATGTGGCACTTATAACCGCCGTCAGGTTCTAGAGGTCTGATCTGTACTCAAAACTTCTTGAGCAATTAGGGGTAGAACTTTCGCCACAACTGCTCGAGTTAGCTTTTACCCATCGCTCGTTTGCATACGAGACTGGAATCTCCACCACAAATGAACGCCTTGAATTCTTAGGTGATTCCGTTTTAGGCCTTGTTGTCACCGACGAGCTCTACCTCAAATATCCAGATCTCGATGAAAGTCGTTTATCGCCGCTGCGTTCAGGCATCGTCAATATGCGTGCTCTAGCAAATATCGCACGAACTCTAGAATTGGGCAAATACATTCGTCTGGGTAAAGGCGAAGAGGTAACAAATGGTCGTGATAAAAACTCACTCTTAGCCGATGCCCTCGAAGCACTTATTGGCGCTATCTATTTGGAATGCGGTTTTGAAAAATCTACCCATGTTGTTCGCGAGTTAATCAAAGAGACTCTCGAAAGTGCGATGGAAAAGGGCTCAGGTCTTGATGGCAAGACTGCACTGCAAGAACTATTAGCCTCCCAAGGCAAGGGATCTCCTGAATATCAAGTCACCGAAACCGGCCCGGATCACGATAAAAGTTTTACCGCAATTGCACTTGTTGCAGGTGCAGCCGTTGCGCAAGGAAGTGGAAAGAGCAAGCGCGAAGCAGAACAATCAGCAGCGCGCACCGCTTTAGAAATACTTTCGCTACTAGAGCCATAAACCCTCAAGTTCAACTTGAACCGAGTCGCTTTTATACCAAACGCGCACACACCGGTAGGTTTACCGCGTGTATTTGAAGAGCCTGACACTTAAAGGATTTAAATCCTTTGCATCTGCGACCACTCTTCGACTCGAACCCGGAATCACATGCGTCGTTGGTCCCAACGGCTCCGGAAAATCAAATGTTGTTGACGCCCTCACCTGGGTGATGGGTGAGCAGGGTGCAAAATCTCTGCGCGGCGGAAAGATGGAAGATGTAATTTTCGCGGGAACTTCTGGGCGAGCACCTCTTGGTCGCGCTGAGGTAGCCGTCACCATTGATAACACTGATGGCGCTCTACCAATTGATTACACCGAAGTAACGATTTCTCGAATTCTCTTTCGTAACGGACAGAGTGAGTACCAAATCAACGGCGAAGCATCGCGACTTCTCGATATCCAAGAACTCTTAAGCGACTCGGGTATCGGCCGTGAAATGCACGTCATTGTCGGACAGGGACAACTCGATGCGATTTTGATGGCCACTCCGGAAGAGCGCCGGGGATTTATTGAAGAAGCTGCCGGCGTGCTCAAACATCGCAAGCGTAAAGAGAAGGCGATTCGCAAACTTGATTCAATGCAAGCAAATCTCGCGCGAGTCAACGATCTCACCGTTGAACTCCGACGACAATTGCGCCCGCTTGGAAAACAGGCAGAGGTCGCTAAGAAGGCTGCCACCATTCAGGCAGATCTCCGTGATGCAAAGCTGCGACTACTAGCTGATGACTACATCTCGCTTTCAAAGACGCTAGATGCTGAAGTTGCCGATGAGAATGCGTTACGTGAACGACGTTCACTTGTGGAAGCAGAGCTTGAGACAGTTCGTCGGCGCGAAGAAGAACTAGATTCGACATCGGCTGCCGAAAGCCCGCTCTTGATTAAGGCGCAAGAAAACTTCTACTCGCTCAGTGCGCTCCGTGAAAAATTTCGAGGAACCCAATCCCTGGCGCAAGAGCGCTCTCGTTTCTTGGCAGAAGAAGCAGAAGAAGCACGCAGTGCAGGGCGCGATCCGCAAGCCCTTGATGAAGAAGCTGCATTGCTGCGAGCAGAAGAGAATCGTCTTCGCTCTGAAGTTCTTCAAGCAATTGAGACTCTTGCAACTGCAACTACATCTCTTAGTGATGCAGAAGCTGCGCTCAAAGCGGAGGAAGACACAATTGCAGCAGCGATGCGTGCGATTGCCGACCAGCGCGAAGGCACTGCACGCCAAGAAGGTCATATCAAATCATTGGCAGCACGCTTAGAAGCGATAACAGAAGAGATTGCACGACTTGAGTCTGCACGTACTGAAGCGCAGTCACGGCTGGATATTGCCAAGGGTGATTACGCAAAATTTGAGATGGAGATTGGAAACGCCGACGCTGGTGAGCAAGGCCTAGATTCGCAATTTGAATCAGCCAAGAGCGCACTCGATGGTGCAAAAAAATCTTACGAAGAACTCATTGATGCCGAACGCGCTGCTGATCGTGAACGAAATGCACTGGAATCAAAGCTTGAGGCGATTCGCCTTACTTCAGAATCGCGCGATGGTGCCGCTGCACTAGTTCGTGATTCACGTGGCGTTCAGATTCTCGGAAGCATCGCATCGCTGATTGAAATTGATAAGGGATGGGAAGCTGCAACAGCTGCTGCGCTTGGCGGATTATCAGACGCTGTCGTCGTAAAAGATTTATCTTCAGCGGTGAGCGCTCTGACAACGCTACGTCGCGAAAATCTTGGCCAAGCAGATGTCTTGGTTTATGAAGCTGGAGCCCAGGTAAATACATCGGCACCTGCAGGACTCGCCACGTTACTCAGCCACGTTCGCTCGCATCAAATTTCTGAACTTTTAGCCTCGCTTTTATCCTCGACAGTTGTGGCTCAAAGTGCAGCTGAAGCCGAAGGCATCTTGCGCCAACATAAATCAGTCACGGTTGTGACTCAAGATGGTGACGTCTTTTCATCTCATCGCGCTCGAGGAGGTTCATCATCTTCACGTTCGCTGATTGAGATCAACGCTCTCGTTGCTGATTTGAGCGCGAAGTTAGAGGAGATAAACCACAAGAGCGATCGCTTGAAATTTGAGATCTCAACTGTTGCCACTGAAGTAGAAAACAAGCAAGCAAGCTTTGATTCTACACTTGCAAAACTCAATGAATCAGATGCTCGAATTGCCGCACTTACAGAGCAACTAGCCGTTTCTGGACAGAATATAAAGTCAGCGGGCGCAGAAGTTGATCGCCTTACTCTTGCAATCAATGAAGCTACCTCGGCAAAGTCTCGGGACGAGAATGAACTAACGATTGCTCGTAATCAGATGCAGCACCACGGTGAAATATCTGAACCAGATCACTCGCGCGCTGAACTCCTTCGCAATACCGTCTCGCAAGCCCGAACCACTGAAGTTGAGGCGCGTCTTGCGATGAGAACTTCGGAAGAGCGCGTAACTTCCATTGCCGCACGCGCTTTGGCGCTAGAAGAATCGGCGCAGGCAGAGCGCGATGCATCAGAGCGGGCCGTTTCGCGGCGCGGAGCACGAGCACGCGGAGCCATTATTTCTCAGGCTATTGCAGAAGCTGCCTACGAAGTCCTCATAAAAATTGAACGTTCGATCGCAAAGGCGCAGACCGAACGATCTCGCTTGGAAGCTAACCGTGCAGATCGCGAAGGCGAAACCCTTACTGTGCGTGCGCGCAATCGTGAACTTACGACCGAACTCGATAAATTAACTTCTAGCGTCCATCGCGATGAAATTGCGCGTGCAGAGCAGCGAATGCGGGTCGAGGTACTTGAAAGTAAAGCTGTGGAAGAACTGGGCATTGATGTTCCTACTCTTATAAGCGAGTACGGACCAGATAAAGATGTTCCTACATTTATTGAAACTGAATCTGGTGAGATTGTTGCTACCGAGCTAATTCCTTATCGCCGTGACCAGCAAGAGAAACGGCTTGCAGCCACCGAGCGTTCACTCACGCTGCTGGGCAAAATCAACCCGCTTGCCCTTGAGGAATACAACGCCCTAGAAGAGCGACTTAAGTTTTTGGCAGAACAACTTGAAGATTTGAAGAATACTAAGAAAGATCTTCTGGATATCATCAAGGAAGTTGATGATCGCGTTCAGGAAATATTTATGCAGGCGTATGAAGAAGTTGCTGAGCACTTTAAGGATATCTTCGCCCGATTGTTCCCTGGCGGAGACGGTCGCCTCTTCCTGACCAATCCAGATGACTTGCTCAACACTGGCGTAGATGTTGAAGCTCGACCACCTGGAAAACGTGTTAAGCGACTCTCACTCTTATCTGGTGGCGAAAAATCTCTGACAGCTGTTGCCATGTTGGTTGCCATCTTTAAATCACGACCAAGCCCGTTCTATGTTCTCGATGAAGTTGAAGCAGCACTTGATGATGTGAACTTGGGACGATTGCTCACCATCTTGGAAGAGCTTCGTGAGAGCTCCCAGCTAATTATCATCACCCACCAGAAGCGCACCATGGAAATTGCTGATGCGCTTTACGGTGTCACGATGCGTGGTGACGGCGTTACTGAGGTCATCTCGCAGCGCTTACGTGAATCCGAAACCGCATAGTTTTCTGCTGGATTAACGATGGGCCTTTTTAATCGTTTAGTTGCCAAGGTGCGCGGTACATCTACTGCATCCGCACTCGACTGGTCAGAGATTGAAGCTGAACTACTCTCATCAGATTTAGGACCATCACTAGTCTCCGAATTAATCATCGCTGCGAAGAAGATGCGGGGTGATGACGCCGAAGAAGCGATTCGAGAGATCCTTCGAACTAAGTTTTCGCAAAAGTCGCGCGCACTGACGCACGGCAGTGGACTTCGTATTGTGCTTGTTGTGGGTGTCAATGGAACTGGCAAGACCACTTCGGTTGCGAAGTTGGCGACCTACTTGCACACAGATAAGCGTTTAGTCGTGCTAGGCGCGGCCGATACATTTCGTGCAGCCGCCGTTGAGCAGCTAACTACGTGGGGCGAACGAATAGGTGTAGAAACTATTTCGGGCAAAGAAGGCGCCGAGCCAGCTTCGGTTGCATTCGATAGCGCTAAGCGCGCCTTGGATGTGAATGCAGAATTTTTATTGATTGACACAGCTGGTCGCCTGCACAATAAGAGTGCACTCATGGATGAACTCGGTAAGGTAAAACGCGTGGTGGAGAAGGTGGCTCCAGTATCTGAAGTGCTCTTAGTCATTGATGCAACCACAGGCCAGAACGGACTCGCGCAAGCGAAAATCTTTAGTGAAGCGGTAGAAGTTTCTGGACTAATTGTTACCAAACTCGACGGGAGTGCTCGTGGGGGAGTCGCTCTCGCCATTGAGAGCGCGCTCGATATCCCAATCAAATTTATTGGTACTGGCGAAGCGGCCGCAGATTTTGCCCCCTTTGATCCTGAGAAATACCTCGAGGGTCTGCTCACGTAACCCACTTGTAACAATTGGGGCCGATTTGTGACACCCCCTTAACCTGCCTAGCCATTACCCGTAACGATTCAGAGGCATCTTTACCCCATCTCAACGATGAGTATTTCAACCTCTTGAATAAATTCGGAAATGGACTCGAAATGGATCAAGTAGTTCTCAATAGCGGTGATACCGCATGGATGCTCGCGAGTACAGCTCTTGTACTTTTAATGACTCCTGGTTTGGCATTCTTCTACGGCGGAATGGTTCGTACAAAAAGTGTTCTCAACATGATGATGATGTCTATGGTGACAATCGGAATCGTGAGTGTTCTCTGGGTTATTTATGGTTTCGAATTAGCCTTTGGATATACATCTGATTCACCTTGGTATGGTGGTTTCGGTTTAAGCGGTCTTGGTAGCCAGGTAAATGAACTTACCAATAACGGTGGCATTTATCCGATTCCTGTTCTCGTCTTTGCAGCTTTCCAATTGATGTTTGCAATTATCACTCCAGCGCTTATCTCAGGCGCAATTGCTGATCGTGCAAAATTCACAGCGTGGGCAGTCTTTGTCGCTATCTGGTCAACTGTTGTCTACTTCCCAGTGGCTCACTGGGTCTTTGCATTTGGAAACAAGGTTGGGGACACAATCACAAGTACTGGTTATCTTGCTGGTAAGGGAGTTCAAGATTTTGCTGGTGGAACTGCGGTTCACATCAATGCGGGCGCTGCAGGTTTGGCACTTGCAATTGTTCTTGGAAAGCGCATTGGGTGGCGTAAGGAATCAATGCGTCCGCACTCGCTTCCACTTGTAATGCTTGGCGCGGGCCTTCTCTGGTTTGGCTGGTTTGGCTTTAACGCAGGGTCATCCCTTGCCGCAAATGGAATTGCAGGACTTGCATTGATGAATACTCAAGTTGCAACTGCTGGCGCAGTAATTGGCTGGTTATTAGTTGAAAAGATTCGCAATGGCCATGCAACTTCATTGGGCGCTGCATCAGGTGCTGTTTCAGGCCTGGTAGCAATTACACCAGCGTGCGCATTCGTTGCTCCTTGGGCGGCAGTCGTAATTGGATTTATCGCTGGAATCCTCTGCTCTCTTGCAGTAAGCCTAAAATATAAGTTCGGTTTCGATGATTCACTCGATGTCGTAGGTGTGCACCTAGTTGGTGGCGTATGGGGCTCACTATCCATCGGTCTATTTGGATCTAGTGTTGTAAATAGCATTGGACTAGATGGAATTCTCTATGGTGGTGGAACCGCTCTCCTCGGTAAGCAAGCACTGGGTGTCGGGCTCGTTTTTGCTTACTCATTCATTGCAACTCTGATTATCGGATACGCAATTGAAAAAACTATCGGCTTCCGTGTTACACGTGAAGTCGAAATCGAAGGCATTGACCTGAAGGAACATGCTGAATCTGCCTACGAACTAGCTAGCTCATCACGTGGAGGTGCATCACTATGAAGTTGATTACCGCAATTCTCAAACCGTTCAAGCTCGATGAAGTAAAGGATGCACTGCAAGCTGCAGGCATTAATGGAATGACTGTCTCTGAGGCTAGTGGCTTCGGACGTCAGCGCGGACATACTGAGGTTTATCGGGGTGCCGAATACACCGTTGATCTCGTTCCTAAAGTCCGTCTCGAAGTTCTTGTTGATGACAAAGATGCGGCATCAACCGTGGATGTCATTGTCAAAGCTGCATCAACAGGTTCGATCGGTGATGGAAAGGTTTGGACAACTCCAGTGGAACAGGTTGTGCGAGTTCGAACAGGAGAGCGCGGACCTGACGCTATCTAGAGAAGTCCTTATCCATTAAGTGCAACGTAGGATTGGGTCATGGGAACACGAGAGCGTAGGAATAGATCTAACGAGGGAGATCTGCTTCTTACATCACTGTTTCAGGAAAGTGGCGCAAATCCTAAAGAGGTAGCTATCGCCGCGGTCGGAGGTTTCGGCCGCGGCGAACTATCTCCCGGTTCAGATCTAGATATTGTTATTGTGCATAGCGGTTCTTCGTCTGAAGATGAATTAGGCGAACTTATAAATAAAATTCTCTATCCAATCTGGGATAAGAAGATAAAAGTAGATTATTCAGTCCGCACCAGGTCGGAAGTTCGTGCGGCGGCAGTTGAAGATCTCAAGGTCATTCTTGGACTACTTGATGTCAGGTTGGTCTGCGGAAACGCTGATCTCGTTGCCGACATCCAAGTCGATGCCTTAGATGAATGGCGTAGAAACTCTAAGGGCAGACTCATTGAGCTGGAGAAATCCTTGACTGAACGACATCAACGTTTCGGTGAGTTGGCATATTTGCTTGAACCTGACTTGAAGGAAGCCCGCGGTGGGTTGAGAGATATTACGGCGCTCCGCGCTATTCATAAAAGTGGAACTATCTCTATCCCGATAGAGAGAATAAGTGTTGCCGAATCAATTCTCGCCAATGTGAGAGAAGCGCTTCATGTAGTGAGCGGACGCGATAAAGACAAATTACTTTTTCAAGAGCAAGATAAAGTTGCCGAACTCTTAGGTTACACCAATGCAGATATT
The DNA here is from genome assembly GCA_027483765.1 of Streptomycetaceae bacterium. GTDB lineage: Bacteria > Actinomycetota > Actinomycetes > Nanopelagicales > Nanopelagicaceae > Planktophila. The sequence goes on along the minus strand of JAIXTW010000003.1, from coordinate 201,223 downwards.
CTCATGAGTGAAGTAGCGCAGTCGGCGCGGGCCGTTGATTATCTACTAGATTCAACTTGGTATCGCTATGCACATAAAGGTAAAGATGGAGCCGGTCGATTCTTACGTCGCGTTCGGACCACAACAATCTCGCGCGATATCAGCGTAAGAAATAAGGAAGTTGTCATTGATCATGATGCGGATTTTGCTGCAGATGCTGGAATCGGTTTACGTGCCGCCGCCGCTGCAGCTCAATTAGGGCTCCCTTTATCAATGGGCTCTCTCGAGCGACTCTCGGTATCACTTCGTGCTGGAACGGGTCATCTGCCATCGCCATGGCCGCGCGAAGCTCGCGAGAATCTGATCTCGCTCATTGGAGCTGGATCTTCGATGGTGCAAGTATTTGAAGCACTAGATCAAGAAGAAGTTCTTTTTACCTGGATTCCGGAGTGGCGATCAGTTCGCTCTCTTCCGCAGCGAAATGTTTTACATCGCCACACAGTCGATAGACATATGGTTGAAACCGCAGTTCATGCTGCTGCACTTACTCGAAAAGTTCATCGACCAGATCTGCTGCTCTTTAGCGCGCTCTTTCACGATATAGGCAAAGGAACTGACGAGGACCACTCAGAGAGAGGAGCAAGACTGATTGCGCCTTTAGCCGCCCGAATTGGTTTTTCTCCAGAGGATATTTCAACTATCCAACTCTTGGTTAAACATCACCTCCTACTATCGGCAACCGCTACGCGTCGAGATTTAGATGATCCAGCGACTATTGCACTTGTTGCTGAGTTAATTCCAGATTTACAGACCCTCGAGCTTTTGCATGCGCTGAGCATCGCAGACGGTGAGGCCACCGGGCGTGCTGCGTGGACCGACTGGAAAGCTTCACTCGTTGCAGAACTCGTGAAGAGAGTAGAGCTGGCGATTACCGATAACACGATTGCGCAACAGCCCGAACTTACAGATGCCCAACGCACTAGAGCCGAATCTGGAGCGCTCTCCGTCAGTATTGAAGATCGCAAGGACGTATATGCCATCGAGATAGTTGTTCCAGATAGCACGGGGCTGCTCTCGGTAGTTGCTGGAGTCCTTAACGTTCTGCGACTCGATGTGAGATCTGCACGAACGAAATCAGTGGGGCAAGTTGCCGTTATGGAGTGGATAGTTATTCCCGACCCATACGCTCCTGGATTAACCCAAGAAAAGTTGTATCAAGAGATTGCAAGAGCCTTGGAGAATAAGAGTTCTTTGGCATCTCGAATTCAAGAGCGAATTGATACGTATGCACAATTGCCGACGATTCCCGTACCTGCACCTGTCGTTGAAACCTTTATGGATGCGGCAACGGATGCAACAGTGATTGAAGTGAGAAGTCATGACCAACCGGCACTGTTATTCCGTATTGGTGATGCAATCACTCGAAGCAGCATTGATATTCGTTCTGCCATTGTGACGACACTTGGGGCAGAGGCGATTGACACGCTCTATGTGAGCGAAATCGGGGGAGGTCCGCTCTCCTTAGAACGTGCAAGTGAAGTGGCAGCACGAATTCGAGCAGCTCTGAAGTAGAGTTCGTTCATTATGTTTGATGCTCTCTCTTCCAAATTTGCAGGCGCCTTCAGTGCCCTTCGCTCACGTGGAAAAATTTCTGAGAAAGATATTGAGAGCACCACAATTGAGATTCGCCAAGCACTATTGGAAGCTGACGTCGCACTCGATGTCGTCGAGAGCTTCACTACTAAAGTTCACAGTAAATCTGTAGAACTACTTTCAACACTTCAGGCTGGCACTAATCAAGCGCAGGCAATCTTTGACGTCGTAAATCTAGAACTCACTGAAATTCTTGGTGGCGGAGCACGCCGCATTCGTTTTGCCAAGAACCCTCCAACTGTCATTATGTTGGCTGGGTTGCAGGGCGCAGGTAAGACAACGCTTGCGGCAAAGTTAGCGAAGTTTTATAAAGATCAAGGTGAGACACCGATTCTTGTCGCATCTGATTTGCAGAGACCAAATGCAGTTAATCAATTGCAGGTAGTTGGACAATCTGTAGGGGTTCCGGTCTTTGCACCTGAACCAGGAAATGGCGTGGGTAATCCGGTACAGGTGGCTCGTGATGCAATTACATTTGCCAATTCCAAACTCCACAGCATGGTAATCGTAGATACAGCCGGGCGCTTAGGTGTGGATCAAGAGCTCATGAACGAAGCGATTGCTATTCGAGATGCGGTCTCTCCTGATGAAATTCTTTTTGTGGTCGATGCCATGATTGGCCAAGATGCAGTGCGTACCGCTAAGGCATTTCAGGACGGTGTTGGATTCGACGGAGTCGTACTTACAAAACTCGATGGTGACGCGCGCGGTGGAGCAGCGCTTTCGATTGCAGCCCTTACTGGTCGCCCCATCATGTTCGCGTCCACTGGTGAGAAGATCAGCGATTTCGATATCTTCTATCCAGATCGAATGGCTTCACGAATTCTTGGCATGGGAGATGTGGCAACTCTTGCCGAACAAGCAAAGAAAGCCTTTGATGGCGATTCGGCGAAGAAGCTCGAAGATAAGTTCTTATCAGGAGAAGATTTCACTCTTGATGATTTCCTTGAGCAGTTAGAGGCGATGTCAAAGATGGGCTCGATGGGCAAGCTCCTAGGCATGCTCCCTGGCGCTGGGGCGATGAAGAAACAGATTGAAAACTTTGATGAATCAGAGATCACGCGCACCAAATCAATCGTTCAATCAATGACGCCCGGAGAACGTCGGGATGTGAAAGTGCTTAATGGTTCTAGGCGTGCACGTATTGCGTTAGGTGCTGGACGCAAAGTTTCTGATGTGAATTCTCTAGTAGATAAATTCACTGCGGCGCAGAAGATGATGAAGCAGATGCGCAATGGGGGATCGATCCCGGGAATGCCCGGTATGCCACCTGGAATGTCGGGCTTGCCGCCGGCGCCACGAAAGGCGCCACCACCAGCTAAGAAGAAGTCGAAATCTGGAAATCCCGCCAAGCGGGCGCTGGAAAATGGGACGATTTCTTAATTTTGAGCGCAACTGGCAAGATTAGCCACCTGTTACAGGGCCCTCTACCCCGGTAACAATCCAATCCACAGTTGGACCATCTAGCTACGCACCCCGCTGTAGTAATTTGGTACGACACACTTTTTAGGAGTACAAGTTCTTTGTCTACAAAAATTCGTTTAATGCGCATGGGAAAAATCCGCACACCGTATTTCCGCATCGTTGTTACAGATTCACGTAAAGCACGTAACGGTCTATCAATCGAAGAAATTGGTCGCTACGTTCCAGGTCAAGAACCATCACTCATCGAAGTTAATTCAGAGCGCGCTCTGTACTGGCTCGGTGTTGGTGCACAACCATCAGAGGCAGTAGAGGCGCTTCTGAAGGTGACCGGAGATTGGCAGAAGCACAAGGGACTTCCAGGAACAGAAGGAACACTTCGCGTTGCACCTGCAAAGCCACACAAGAGCGTTGCTTACGAAGCTGCTGTTAAGGCTGCCGCAGCAGAACCTGCAGAAGGCGCAACAACTTTGAAGAAGAAGGCACAAGATAAGTTAGCTGCAAAGGCAAATCCTGTTGCGTCCGAACCAGAGAAATCTGATGACGTGTCCGAGGTTCCAGCTCAAGATGTGACAGCAGAAGTAAGTGCAGTAACAGAAGAGGTTCAAGCTCCTGAAGCTGTAGCAGCAGAAACTCAAGCTCCTGAAGCTGTAGCAGAAGAAGCTGTAGCAGAAACTCAAGCCGAGTAACCATGATTGACGAAGCGCTCGAACATCTCGTAAAGGGAATCGTTGATAACCCTGACGATGTCAATGTGAAGGAGAAGACTCACCGTCGAGGAACCACTCTCGAAGTTCGTGTTAATCCTGAAGATATCGGCAAGGTGATTGGCCGTAATGGTCGTACTGCAAAGGCGCTACGCACAGTCGTAAGCGCTCTCGCTGGACGCACAGTGCGCGTTGATCTCATCGATACCGACGAGGTTCGCTAACTTTCACTCCCATGAAATTAAACGTGGGCCGCATCGGTAAAGCTCACGGAATTTTAGGTGAAGCAACAATCGAAGTTCGCACCGACGAAGCTGAAGATCGCTTTGCTATTGGGGCAATTTTGGAGACAGATAACCACGGAAATTTAACGGTGGCTTCTGCGCGCGTGCATAACGGAATTCTTCTCCTTGGCTTTGAAGGTATCGAAGATCGAAATGGGATTGAAGCTCTAAGAAATGAACTTCTCTATGCGGATGTGGATATTCAGGCACCCGGTATCGATGAAGACGATTACCACGTATTGCAGCTCATTGGCTGCACGGCATTTCTTGTAGACGGAGATGAGTTTGGAATCGTGACCGATGTCTTGAACTTACCGGGTCAGGATGTACTCGCGATTAAAAGTGCTGAAGGCGAAGTTCTCATTCCATTTGTTCACCAACTAGTACCCGTTGTAGATATTAAAGCCAAGCGTATGACTGTTATTCCTCCAGAAATCGAGGGGAGTATTTGATGAAGATTGATGTCATATCGATATTCCCTGAATATCTATCGCCACTTAAATTATCTTTATTGGGCAAGGCACAGAGTGCAGGACTTCTTGAAATAGAGGTTCATGACCTGCGTGCTCAAAGCACCGATAACCACAACACCGTAGATGACACTCCTTATGGTGGCGGCGCTGGCATGGTGATGTTGCCAGAAATCTGGGGCAAGACCCTTGATCCACTAATGATTGAGAATACAGATCTCATCATTCTGACTCCGGCCGGGCGCCGATTTAATCAAGAGATGGCCCAGCAATTTTCAACATCAGAGCACCTGATTTTCGCCTGCGGACGCTATGAAGGTATTGATGATCGAGTCCGCCAATATTATTCAACGCAAGAATTTGTGAATCGCAATATCAGAGTTCATGAAGTGTCTATCGGAGATTATGTTCTAGGCGGGGGAGAAGTTGCGTCGATGGTGATGATCGAGGCTATTACTCGACTCATTCCTGGCGTGCTTGGTAACCCAGAATCGTTATCGGAAGAATCACATAACTCTGAGGGTTATCTTGAATATCCAAACTTCACCAAGCCGCAAGAATGGCGTGGAATCTCGGTACCCGAGATATTGCTCAGCGGAAATCATGCGGAGATAGCAAAGTGGCGAAGCCAACAGGCAGAAAAGCGCGCAAAAGATAATCTTTAACTCGTGAGTAGTGCTACTTCTGCCTTACTGTTATCCCATGAGTGAAGAGTCAGCAAAAATCCAGTCTCGCTTAATTCGTGATCTCGAGCCGGTAGTTGCTGTTGAACTCGAACGACATATCTCGGTCCAGAAGAACTGGTATCCACACGAGTATGTCCCATGGTCTGAAGGCCGGGACTATGCCGGTCCACTCAATGGCGATGCTTGGGAAGCAAAAGACTCTCGACTTTCTCCGGTAGCTCAAGATTCACTCGTTCTCAATCTGTTGACTGAAGATAATCTTCCGAGTTATCACACTGAAATTTCGATTTCCATGGGTCGCGATGGCGCATGGGGAAATTGGATTGAACGCTGGACCGCTGAAGAAGCTCGCCACGCGATTGTTATTCGTGATTACTTGATGGCCACCCGTGGTGTAGATCCTTATGAACTTGAAGATCTTCGCATGGCTCACATGTCATTGGGTTATCAAACTCCTTATGAAAACGACATGTTGCACACGATTGCATATGTCTCCTTTCAGGAACTTGCTACCCGAATTTCTCACCGTAATACCGGAAAACTTTCCGATGACCCAATCGCAGAAGGCATGATGCAACGCGTTGCTCTCGATGAGAATCTACATATGCTCTTTTATCGCAACACGCTCGCGGCAGCCCTAGATATGGAACCAAATGCAGCAATGCGTGCGATCACCGATGTCGTGACCAACTTTGATATGCCTGGTGCCAATATGCCAGGCTTTGGAAGAAAAGCGGTACAGATTGCGCTGGCCGGGATCTATGACTTGCAGCAACATCTTGATGATGTAGTTGCTCCAGTCTTACGTGCATGGAATGTCTTTGAGAGAACTGACCTAACAGGAGATGGACTCAAGGCCCGGGAAGAGCTGCAAGCCTTCATGGATGCGACATATAAAACCGCAGCAATCTTTAACGATAAGCGTGAAGTGCACTTCGAGCGTCAAATTGCGCGCGGGATTGCACCAATTCGCATCACTAACTGACTCTGAAATAAGATACGTGCCATGACGCGCACATATCTGGTTGAAACCTACGGGTGTCAGATGAATGTGCACGATTCTGAACGTATCGCAGGCCTACTTGATGAGGCAGGGTATCTACCTGTAACGCAGGGAGAACAAGCCGATATCGTTGTTTTTAATACATGCGCAGTGCGCGAAAACGCAGATAATAAACTGTATGGAAATTTGAGTTTTCTAGCCCCGATTAAAAAGAAGAACCCCGCTATGCAGATAGCTGTGGGAGGCTGCTTGGCCCAGAAGGATCAATCGATCATCCTTAAAAAAGCACCTTATGTTGATGTTGTATTTGGTACGCACAATGTTGGCTCGCTTCCAGTTCTACTCGAGCGCGCCCGCATTGAGGAAGAGGCACAGATTGAGATCCTCGAATCCTTAGAGCATTTTCCATCAACGCTGCCAGCGCGTAGGTTTTCGGCCTTCACTTCTTGGGTATCTATCTCAGTGGGCTGCAATAACACCTGCACCTTCTGCATCGTTCCCACATTGCGCGGGGTAGAGAAAGACCGCCCGGCAGCTGATGTATTGCGAGAAATACAGACACTGGTAGATCAGGGCGTCATCGAAATTACGCTACTCGGACAGAACGTCAATGCATATGGTGTCGAATTCGGGGATCGCGGTGCCTTCGCCAAACTTCTTCGTGATGCCGGAAAGATTGATGGCCTTGAACGAGTTCGCTTTATGTCTCCGCATCCACGAGATTTCACAGATGATGTCATTGAAGCGATGGCGCAGACAGACAATGTGATGCCACATCTGCATATGCCGCTGCAATCTGGTTCTGATGCAATCTTGCAATCCATGCGTCGCTCATATCGGAGCGATAAGTACCTGGGAATTCTCGAGCGAGTGCGTGCAGCTATTCCGCAAGCGATGATTACAACTGACATCATTGTTGGTTTTCCTGGCGAAAGTGAAGCGGATTTCCAGGCAACGCTCGACATCACTACCCAGGCACGTTTCGCTGCGGCCTATACATATAAATACTCAATTCGGCCTGGAACTCCAGCGGGTGTTATGCCAAACCAAGTACCAGAAGATGTTGTAGGGGAGAGATACACCCGCTTACATGAGCACCAACAGCAAATCTCTCTTGCTGTTAATGAGAGTTCAGTCGGCTCCACTCATCGTGTCATGGTCTCTGAGATCGAAGGGCGCAGAGATGAGTCTCGCTCTCGCATGACTGGTAAATCTGAAGACTTTAGACTTGTCCACTTTGATGCCGATACAGATGCTCGCCCTGGAGATTTCGTCGATGTAGAAATTACTGAAGCATCAGCCCATTATCTGATTGGAAAAGCCAAATCGGTCATAAGGACTCGAGGGGGAGATGCGCATGCTGCAAAATCTGCACCAGCATCAACATCGCTTGGCATCCCTAAGGTTCGGACTTCGTGAAGGTAATTGTCATATGCGGGGCTACAGCAACCGGTAAGAGTGATATTGCGATAGATATTGCAGAAGAGATAAACGCTGAAATTATTAACGCTGACTCAATGCAGCTTTACACTGGCATGGATATCGGTACTGCCAAGCTCAGCGTTGCAGAACGACGCGCAATTCCTCATCATCTACTCGATGTTCTTAGCGTCAGAGAAGATTCGACTGTTGCTTGGTATCAAGAACGCGCCCGCGCGTGTATCACTGAGATTCATTCCCGACAGAAGAACGTTGTCATTGTTGGCGGCACGGGGCTATATATCAAGGCGATATTAGATGACCTGAACTTTCCGGATACCAACGCTGAGGTGCGAGCACGACTTGAATCAGAGGTAGCAGAGATTGGGGCACAAGCACTCTTTCAACGATTGCAAGAGTTGGACCCAGCAGCGGCGCTGGCAATTGATCGAGCCAATACTCGCCGAATTGTTCGCGCGCTTGAAGTAATTGAAATTACCGGTAAACCCTTCACTGCAAATCTTCCGCGTGAAGATAGTTCAAGATATCCGGATGCGCTGCAATTTGGTCTTGTCATGGATCGAGAACTCCTGCGTGAGCGCATCGATGCCCGAGTAGAGCGAATGTGGAGTTTAGGATTCGTTGCCGAGGTCGATGCTCTCATTGCCGATGGAATTCTTGAAGGATCCACGGCGCAGCGAGCGTTGGGATACTCAGCACTTATCGCAGCGCGCTCTGGTGGCATGACTGAAGCAGAAGCAAAAGAAGAGACTAAGCGCTCAACCAGACAGTATGCGCGGCGCCAAGAAACCTGGTTCTCTCGTGATGCACGCATTCAGTGGATTGCACCCCATCAACCACGCCTTGAAACCATCATGCAGAAGATAAACTCATAGCGCTATGACAACTCCAGTAATTGCCACATATGGCCACGGAACTGAGAACGATTTTGTCATTCTTTTTGATCCAGATAACGAGCGTGAGATCTCACCGCTCGAAGTAGCTGCAATCTGCAATCGCGAAACTGGAATTGGTGCCGATGGATTTATCCGTATCCTTCGTAATGGAAAACAATGGTTTATGGATTATCGTAACGCCGACGGTTCGGTTGCCGAAATGTGTGGCAATGGCATCCGAGTGATGGCTAAATATCTAGTGGCACATAACCATCAACCAGAAGGAATATTCGCCATAGATACTCGCGCTGGGATGAAACATCTTCGAGTTCCGCGCGATGGAGATATTTCAGTCAATATGGGGCAAGTGACTGATGAGATGGAAGAAATTTCAGTAGAACATAATGGTCATACCTGGTCTGGCTATAACATCAGCGTCGGAAATCCGCATGCAGTCGTATTCGTAGATGACCTTTCGCAGGTAGGTTCACTAGCAATTGCACCCACTGTGCAACCTAAATCCTCATACCCTGAGGGCGTCAATGTTGAGTTTGTAGAAATCACGGCTGCGAATGAAGCGCAGATGCGCGTACACGAGCGTGGCAGTGGTGAAACTCGCTCTTGCGGAACTGGAACGTGCGCTGTTGCCCTAGCCGCCGCCATGAAATCAAAGCAGAACCTGCCTTCGCGCTGGACGATATCTCCTCCTGGAGGACGGTTGATAGTCGATATCGATAATCACTCCAACGCCACCCTAATTGGGCCAGCCGAACTTATTGGCGAACACGACATCGCTTCATATCTGAATTCATGACCACGCCAGAAGACGGTTACGACAAACTTTTTGAAGACCTACTGCGTGAGAGCGCGCGCGCAGCGGCTGATTTTGACTCTGGTGAGGCTGAGTATGAAGAGAATGATCAACAAGAACTATCTGATCGAAATGCACTTCGGCGAGTAAAGAGTTTTTCTACTGAACTGCAAGATATCTCTGAAGCTGAATATCGCCAGCTCCAACTAGAACGAGTTGTGCTGGTTGGAGTGTGGACAGAAGGAACTGCCGAGATGGCTGATAATTCCTTAGCAGAGCTAAAGGCACTCGCCGAAACTGCAGGATCTGAAGTGATGGAAGGCCTGATTCAACGCCGTGATAAACCTGACCCTTCCACATATATCGGTTCTGGAAAGCTCATTGAATTACGTCAGATAGTTATCGCAACTGGAGCAGATACCGTCGTTTGCGACGGAGAACTTTCGCCATCGCAGCTTCGCACCCTAGAAGAGAAGTTAAAGGTGAAAGTTGTAGATCGCGTTGCTCTCATTCTCGATATTTTCGCCCAGCATGCAAAGAGTAAAGAAGGTAAGGCACAGGTTGAGTTAGCGCAGATTGCCTATCTACTTCCACGCCTTCGCGGTTGGGGAGATTCACTCTCTAGACAAGTAGGCGGTCGGGCAGCGGGCGGCGCGGGTATTGGTGGACGTGGTCCCGGTGAAACAAAGATTGAAACAGACCGCCGCCGCATTCGCGACAAAATGGCGAAGCTACGTCGAGAAATCGCTGAAATGAAAACTTCACGAGATACCAAGCGGCAAGAACGCAAGCGAAACAATATTCCTTCAGTGGCAATTGCAGGTTACACAAATGCCGGAAAATCCTCACTTCTTAATGAGTTAACCGGAGCGGGAGTCTTAGTTGAAAATGCGCTCTTTGCAACACTGGATCCAACAGTACGTAAATGTGAAACCAGCGAAGGTCGGGTGTACACACTTTCGGATACCGTCGGATTTGTGCGTCACTTACCCCACCAGCTGATTGATGCATTTAAATCTACTCTGGAAGAAGTATCAGGATCTGATCTCATTGTGCATGTAGTAGATGGTTCGCACACTGATCCCTTCGAGCAGATTCGTGCCGTGCGCGAGGTGATTACCGAAATTGGTGGGGGAGATATCCCTGAGATCATTGCGATTAATAAAGTCGATATTGCAGATCCCGCTGTGGTGCTTGAGATTTTGCGCAAGGAACCCAACAGTTATGCGTTCTCTGTTCGTTCCGGATTCGGGATGGAAGGGCTTGTTCATGCGATAGAAAAATCTCTCCCTCATCCCAGTGTGGAGATTAGAGCGGTGATTCCATATAACCGAGGCGACCTGGTTTCTGCGATTCACGAACAGGGCGAGATTTTGAGCGAGGAGCACCTAGCCGAGGGAACATCGATTCATGCCTACGTCGACGGTGGTCTGGCCATAGCTATTACGAAAGTCCAGGAAAATAATCAGCCTCACCAGGAATAAATGCGACACGCCGCTGGTTGTAGCCACTAGAAAGCAGGTAATGCGCGACTATTCGCGCAGGTAACGGGCGTATTCGTCCGTTCATAAGTAATGGAAGCGAGGTGAGATCAGTGGCAACAGATTACGACACACCCAGAAAAACCGACGAGGAGCTTCACGAGGAATCGTTAGAAGAACTCAAAGCAAAGCGAGTTGATGCACAATCAGGACAGATTGATGTTGATGAAGCAGAAGCGGCCGAGAATCTTGAACTTCCAGGAGCTGACCTTTCTGGTGAAAAACTTGCGGTACGCGTTGTACCTGTACAAGTCGACGAATTCACATGTTCGAGATGTTTCCTCATTCACCACATCACCCAATTAGCTAAAGGCGAAGGCGCAAAAGCTATCTGCAAAGAGTGTTCTTAAGTTCCTTACTTTTTCTGCAACTAACAAGCCAGTAAGGAGTGGGATCGCGTTCATCATGAAGCGTGATTTTCACTCCGGTTGCAACCCAAAATTTAATCGCTAAGTAGGCAGCTGGATCGGCGTCACGTGTACGCAAGAGTCTCATCTGATTTTTATCCAGAATCTGCACATCTTTAATGTACTTAACGGCGATGTGAGCTTTCCCAATCTTTAACTCATCATCAATAACTCTTACTTCACCCTTTGCTGATACGGCAATAAAGCCAAGGGCGATGGTCAGGATTATGAAAGCCAGCAGCGCGCTGAAATTGCCCAAAGCGGCCCAGAATGCGATGACTAAAGATAGAAACATGAAGTAGATAAAGGCTAAGAGCCACAGTGGGGGGCGTATCACTTCTCGAAAGAGCACGAGGCCTAGGCTATCTCTTCCTTCATCAAGTAACCTTGTGTCATGAGTCGCGTTGCATCAACTATGCCACCAGAGGGCTCGGTAATTCCAGAACGTCATCCACTCTCACCAGCAACCGGTGCCCAGATACCGTCGCACTTTGCGCATTGTTTTGGGTGTGGTGAATTACATCCAACCGGACTACATCTGGTGGCTCATGTAGGACAAGGTGCCGATATCACCGCCGAATTTACCGTGACCGAAAATCATCAAGGAGCCCCCGGCCTTGCTCATGGCGGACTCTTATCACTTGCATTTGACGAAGCGCTCGGAAAATTGATGTGGCTTCTTCGCGCCCCTGCAGTTACCGCTCGATTAGAAACCGACTTCATCAAACCGGTACCAATCGGAACCGTCTTGCACATTTCTGCTCAAATCACGGGACAAGTAAATCGAAAAGTATATTCAGAGGCAGTGGGTCGAATTGGCGGCAGCGATGGAGAAATCGCAGTACGCGCCGCCGCCCTTTTTGTCATCGTCCCCATGAAACACTTCCTGGAAAATGCTCCAGCGGAGTACTTGGAAGCGTTACGTAAGAATCCTCACCTTTTCTCATTTGTCGATCCTGAGTTTGATATCAATCCATGAGTAATTTTCAAGTACTTATTAAACGGCTAGATCCTGACTTACCGCTTCCGGCATATTCCAAAGGTGGAGATGCTGGCGCCGATATCGTCTCTCGGATAGATATCACTATCGCCCCGGGAGAGCGAGCTCTGGTCCCAACTGGTATTTCTATCGCACTTCCTGATGGTTATGTTGCACTCGTTCATCCGCGTTCAGGACTTGCAATTAAACATGGCGTTACGATGGTAAATGCACCAGGAACTGTCGACGCAGGATTTCGTGGAGAGTTGCAGTGCATCATGATTAATCACGATCCAACAGAGAGTGTGAGTTTCAAGCGCGGTGATCGAATTGCGCAGTTGGTCTTCCAGAAAGTCGAACGTGCACAATTTATCGAAGTAGACCAATTGCCCGGTTCTGGACGCGGCGACAATGGTTTTGGTTCAACGGGGCGTGCATGAGTAACGAAAGAGAATTAACGCCCAATGATGATAGAGATAAAGTTATCGGCGCCTTTGGAGGAAAGAAAGGTCTGATTGATTCCGGCATCCCATCGGTCATCTTCCTCATTATTTTTAATGTACGTAAAGATTTACAGAGCGCCCTATTTGCAGCGATTGCAACATCTGCGCTTCTCACAATCATCCGCTTGGCCAAGCGCGACACGGTGCAGCATGCACTCAGCGGCTTTATCGGTGTCCTGATTTGTGCTTGGTTTGCCAATAGAACTGGAAATCCCAGCGATCTCTACATTCCAAAGCTGCTCACCAATCTCGGCTACGGAAGTGTTTATCTCATCGCAAATCTTGCCGGATGGCCTGTCCTAGGTTTAATGCTCGGACCAATACTGGGCGAGAACTTGCTATGGCGACATCATCCGGAGCGTAAGCGCGCCTACATTCAGGCGAGTTGGCTCTGGGTCGCGATGTTCTTTACCCGCATCGCTGTGCAATATCCGATATATAGAAGTGGAAATCTCAATCTACTTGGCACGGTAAACCTTGCGATGGGATACCCGCTCTTTATTGCTACCGCTTATGCATCCTGGCTGATTATTCGCCGGGTGCCTACTGTGAAAGCTTAAGAACGGGCGATAAAGCAATCTCTGATTTTGTCTTCAGCTTCGGCTGAGGCAACGAAAAGTAGTTCATCTCCAGCGATAAAGAGATCACTCGGCCGCGGTGCAATCACACGTCCGTCTCTGACAATGGCGGCCAATGACGCATCTTCCGGAAGTTCAACTTCTTCTACAGTTTTTCCAATGCAGATAGAAGTATCTGGAAGCGTGATTTCTACCAGGTTTGCCTGACCTTTTCTAAATGAGAAGAGTCGTACGACATCTCCGACGCTCACAGCCTCTTCCACAAGTGCGGTGATAATTCGAGGAGTGGATACCGCAACGTCAACGCCCCAAGATTGATCAAATAGCCATTCGTTCTTCGGGTGGTTAATGCGCGCTACGACGCGAGGCACTCCGTATTCGGTCTTTCCCAAAAGTGATGCAACTAGGTTTACCTTGTCATCACCTGTGGCCGCAACTAAAACCTGACAATTATTAAGTTGAGCATTGTCTAGTGAAGCGATTTCGCAAGCATCTGCCATCAGCCATTCAGCATCAGGAACGGAAGCAATCTTGAGCGCTTTTGGATCACGGTCGATCAGTAAAACCTGATGGCCGTTATCTAAAAGTTCCCGAGCAATCGCTCGCCCAACATTTCCCGCACCAGCAATGGCGATTCTCATTTGCTAGGCACCTGGACCTTTCGATAGGACTAACTCTGCGATTGCTAACTGAGCTTCGAGGATAGTCATATGCACTAAATCTCCATCTTGCAGCACTGTGTGGCTATCAGGAATTAGCGCTTCACCTAATCGTGTGAGAAAAGCGACGCGCGATTCGGTGGCATTTTCAAGTTCAGAGATTGGTCGGCCATACCAATCGATATGTGGGTGAACTTCAAGTAGTTGAACGGTTCCGGTTGCATCGCGCCATTCAGAACGAGCTCCACCCGGAAGAATTCGACGCAGAATTTGGTCACTCGCCCAAATAACAGTTGCCACAGTTGGAATACCTAGGCGCTGATAAATTTCTGCGCGGCCAGGATCATAGATTCGAGCGACAACATTGGTAACGCCGTAATTCTCACGGGCTACACGCGCAGCTAAAATATTTGAATTATCGCCGTTACTTACGGCGGCAAATGCATCAGCACCATCGATACCTGCCTCAAGCAAGGTATCGCGATCGAAGCCAACCCCGACAATCGTGCGACCTTTAAAATCTGCGCCCAGGCGACGGAATGCTTCTTTAGATTGATCGATGATTGCAACTGAGTGTCCAGCTGCTTCAAGGGCGGTCGCCAACGAAGAGCCGACTCGACCGCAACCCATAATGACTACGTGCACGGGAGTAACTTACTACTCTCTCGCCAAAAATATCTCGACTAGGCTTAGGGCTATGACATCACCGAAGAGTTCTAGTCTCACGGTGGGCGCACGAGTGCGGGTTGACATTGAAAAAGTAGCCCATGGCGGCCATTTCATCGCACGCCACGAGGGCGCTGTCATCTTTGTGCGGCACGCAATTCCTGGCGAAAGCGTCGAGATTGAGATTACTAGCGTCGGGGCATCCTTTAATCGAGCGGATGTAGTTGAGGTCATCGCCGCTTCACCTGATCGAGTAACTGCGCCGTGTCGTTATGCGCACAGGCAAGGTTGTGGTGGATGCGACTTCCAGCATATTTCCTTGGCACGCCAGCGAGAGCTGAAGAGTCAGGTCATCACCGAGCAATTTTCAAGAATTGCCAAGATGGATATCACAATCGAGGTCGAGGAAATTAGTGGGCCGCTCGGATGGAGAACTCGATGCTCTGCAAATTCAACTAAAAGTGGGGCGCTAGGTTTTTATCAATCACGTAGCCATAAGGTAATTGCTGTCGATGATTGCCGAATTCTTGTTCCTGAGATGAAGTTTTCGGAACTGGCTCAGCGTGGCGTAAAGGGTGATCAGCGGCTAGAAATTTCAATCTCCAATACAGGTGAACGCACTATCGCCACAGCTAGCTCTCGCGAAGATTCTGCGATGCGACTTTCAGATGGGCCTGAGATTGCCCACTATCGTGTTGGCGAGAAGCTCTTTGACGTCAGTCAGAAATCTTTCTGGCAGAGCCATAAGGATGCGCCGCGCGTACTTAGCGATGCAGTCCTCGAATTTTCGCAGTTTCAAACTGGGGATCATGTGCTCGATCTGTACGGGGGAGTGGGACTTTTTACCGCCGCGATTCTGCCAATCATCGGAAGCGAAGGTTCAGTCGATATCGTTGAAGGAAGTAAATCGGCTACTGCAGATGCGCGAAGTAATTTTTCTCAGAATCCAAATGTCACTGTGATTACTGCCGATGTAGCTAAGGCAATCACCCGCTTCGAAAGTGCCGATGTCATCGTTTTAGATCCTCCGCGCGAAGGTGCCGGCAAGGAAGTGATTAGCCATTGTGCTCGAATAGCCCCCCGAGCCATCGTCTATGTAGCGTGCGATCCAGCGGCGCTGGCTAGAGATACCGGCTACCTTCGTGAAAATGGATATTCACTTGAGCAGGCTCGAGCCTTCGACCTCTTTCCCATGACACATCACATTGAATGTATTGCCAGATTTGTTCCAGATAAGGTATCTTGACGTCAAGATAAATTCACTGAAAGAAGTTTCATGATGAGCAAGAACTCACTGGGCACCAAGAAGAATCTCACTGTTGCTGGTCAAGATTTTGAAATCTTCGACATCTCATCTCTCGAAGGGGCATCAGATTTACCCTTCTCGTTGAAGGTGCTACTCGAGAATCTGCTTCGAACTGAAGACGGCGCAAATATCACCGTCGATCACATCAAGGCACTTGCACAGTGGGATCCAGCGACTGAGCCGGATACTGAAATCCAATTCACTCCAGCACGCGTCATCATGCAAGATTTCACCGGCGTCCCATGCGTAGTTGACCTAGCAACTATGCGCGAAGCGATTGTCGATCTCGGGGGAGATCCCAGCAAGGTAAACCCACTTGCACCAGCCGAATTAGTTATCGATCACTCCGTTATTGCAGATGTTTTTGGGGCAAAAGATTCTTTTGAAAAGAATACAGATATCGAGTACGAGCGAAATCGCGAACGTTACCGATTCTTGCGTTGGGGGCAAGGAGCTTTCGATGAATTTAAAGTTGTACCGCCAGGCACCGGAATTGTTCACCAAGTAAATATTGAGCATTTAGCGCGCGTGGTCATGACGCGTACCGTCGATGGCGTTCTTCGCGCATACCCTGACACTGTTGTAGGTACTGATTCACATACAACTATGGTCAATGGCCTTGGCGTTCTTGGTTGGGGCGTAGGCGGTATCGAGGCAGAGGCTGCATTACTGGGTCAACCAGTATCAATGTTGATTCCACGTGTCGTAGGTTTCAAACTTTCAGGTGCGCTACCGGTTGGCACTACAGCTACAGATATGGCGTTAACCATTACCGAAATGCTCCGCAAGCATGGAGTTGTTGGAAAGTTCGTCGAATTTTATGGACCAGGCGTGGTCTCAGTTCCAATGGCAAATCGCACAACAATTGGAAACATGTCACCTGAATACGGATCAACATGTGCGATTTTCCCAATTGATGAAGAAACTCTCCGATATTTACGTCTTACCGGTCGCAGTGCCGATCAAGTTGCACTTGTCGAGCAGTATGCAAAAGCACAAGGAATGTGGCACGACCCATCGGCATCACCACGTTTCTCTGAAAACATTGAACTTGATTTATCGACAGTGGTTTCATCTATTGCCGGACCTAAGCGCCCGCAAGATCGCATCTCACTAACAGAATCAAAGGGCGCTTTTGAGAAAATTCTCCCTACATACTTCACTGATAAGACTGGTAAAGAAGCGTATCCAGTCAGTGTTGGTGCCAAGGCAACCACTATCAAAAATGGTGATGTTGTCATTGCATCGATTACTTCATGTACAAATACTTCCAACCCATCCGTCATGATTGGCGCTGCTTTGCTGGCTAAGAAAGCAGTTGAAAGAGGACTCAAATCAAAGCCATGGGTAAAGACCACGCTCGCGCCCGGCTCGAAAGTAGTAACTGATTATTACGACAAATCAGGGCTAACTAAGTACATGGAAGAGCTTGGCTTCAACCTTGTTGGTTATGGATGCGTGACATGCATCGGAAACTCAGGTCCACTTCCGATTGAGATTAGCAAGGCGGTAAATGATAAGGATTTAGCTGTTACTGCAGTTCTTTCGGGAAATAGAAACTTTGAGGGTCGAATTAGTCCGGATGTAAAGATGAACTATCTTGCTTCACCTCCGTTGGTGGTGGCATATGCACTTGCCGGAACCATGAACCACGATTTCGAAAAAGATTCTTTAGGTACCGATAAAGATGGAAATCCTGTGCTGTTAAAAGATATCTGGCCATCTGAATCTGAGATTCAAGCCGTCATTGATTCTTCAATCTCATCTGAGATGTTTACTAAGGATTACGCAACGGTTTTTGAAGGCGATCATCGATGGAAGTCTTTGGACACTCCAACCGGAAAAACATTCGAATGGGATCCAAAGTCGACTTACGTACGCAAACCACCATATTTTGATGGTATGCCTGCGCAACCAAAACCCGTTACTGATATTTCAGGTGCCAGAGTTCTGGCGATTCTTGGTGATTCGGTAACTACCGATCACATCTCACCAGCTGGCAATATCAAGGCTGATTCACCTGCCGGTAAGTATCTGGAAGAGAACGGAGTGGATCGAAAAGATTTCAATTCCTATGGCTCTCGTCGCGGAAATCATGAAGTCATGATTCGTGGAACTTTCGCAAACATTCGTTTGAAGAACGCGCTACTTGATGGTGTTGAAGGTGGATTTACTCGAAACTTCTTAGCCGAAGGTGCGCAGTCAACAATTTATGACGCATCTGTGGCCTATCAATCCGCTGGAGTGCCGTTGGTAATTCTTGCCGGTAAAGAATATGGATCGGGTTCTTCCCGTGATTGGGCAGCAAAAGGAACAGCGCTGCTAGGTGTCCGGGCAGTCATTGCAGAAAGCTTCGAACGAATTCACCGCTCGAACTTAATTGGAATGGGTGTACTCCCATTGCAATTTATCAATGGTGAGAGCGCGCAATCACTGGGCATCAAGGGTGATGAAGTATTTGCAATCTCAGGAGTTACGGAACTAAACGACGGTGGAATTCCAAAGGAAGTAACCGTCACGGCAGGGGATAAAACCTTCAAAGCCAAGGTCAGAATCGATACTCCGGGTGAGGCAGATTACTATCGCCACGGCGGAATCATGCAGTATGTGCTGCGTCAACTTCGAGGCTAATCTAGACTGGGCAGATGCTTGAATCAATCAAGGGTCCTGCCGATCTCCGCGCGCTCTCGTTAGAGCAGTTAACTCTGCTCAGTGCCGAGATTCGTCAGTTTCTCATCACTAAGGTTTCCAAAACTGGTGGACACCTCGGCCCGAACCTCGGCGTTGTAGAACTCACGATTGCGATTCACCGAACCTTTAATTCTCCTAAAGATGTCGTTCTCTTCGATACCGGCCATCAATCTTACGTTCATAAGATTCTTACCGGCCGGGCAGATAAGTTTGATGGTCTGCGCCAACGTGGCGGGATAGCGGGATATCCCAACCGAGGCGAGAGCGAGCACGATGTCATCGAAAACTCACATGCATCGACCGCTCTTTCATGGGGCGATGGCATTTCCCGGGGCTTTGCGATTACAAATCAACGCGATCGAAACGTTGTTGTAGTAGTTGGCGACGGTGCTCTCACTGGTGGAATGTCTTGGGAAGCGTTAAATAACATTGCAGCTTCAGATGATCGAAATCTTGTCATCATCGTGAACGACAATGAGCGCTCGTACTCTCCAACTATTGGCGGGTTAGCAACATATCTTGCAACCTTGCGCGTTACTCGGGGATATGAAAAATTCCTTGACTGGGGTAAAGAAGTTCTGACAAATACACCGGTGGTTGGAAATCCAATTTACGAAACTCTGCATGGGATGAAAAAGGGCATTAAAGACATTATTGCTCCACAAGGAATGTTTGAAGATCTCGGACTTAAATATGTGGGCCCTATTGATGGTCATGACTTGGTCGCGATGGAACGCGCACTGACACAAGCAAAAGAATTTGGCGAGCCAGTCTTGGTTCATGTCATCACCGAAAAAGGTAAAGGCCATCAACCTGCAGTTGCAGATGAGGCCGAGAAATTCCACGCAGTAGGAGTTGTTGATCCGGAAACTGGTGCACCTCTCGGCAAGTCTGCCAAGAGCTGGACCGATATTTTTTCAGAGGAACTTATCGCGGTAGCGGAAGAGCGAGAAGATGTAGTTGCACTTACGGCAGCAATGTTAGGACCTACCGGTCTTGATAAATTTCAAGAGAAGTTTCCGGATCGCACTATTGATGTTGGAATCGCCGAACAGCACGCTGTCACTAGTGCAGCTGGACTAGCTTTTACAGGACTGCACCCAGTCTTTGCCGTGTACTCAACATTTCTCAATCGCGCCTTTGACCAACTCTTACTCGATGTTGCCTTGCATAAAGCGGGCGTGACATTTGTACTTGATCGTTCGGGAATCACTGGCGATGATGGACCTTCACACCACGGCATCTGGGATTTGGCGCTTACCGGAATCATTCCAACGATGCGGGTAGCTGCTCCACGTGATGCCACTCGTTTACGTGAAACTTTGCGGGAAGCACTCGATGTCAGCGATGCACCGACAGCGCTGCGTTTTCCTAAGGGCGCGGTCCAGAAAGATATTCCAGCATTTGAACGTCGCGATGGAATCGATGTTCTCTACCGCGGAGAAAGTGCTGACGTACTTCTGGTCAGTATTGGCGCTATGGCATCGATTGCTGTCGAAGCTGCCTCACAGGCATATCGCGAAGGCGTAGGCGTTACCGTCATTGATCCACGATGGGTGAAGCCAATTCCGGACTCTCTCATCACTATGGCTCGTCGATATAAGAGCGTTGTCGTACTTGAGGATGGAATCAAGCATGCTGGAATCGCGAGTTCTATTTCAGAACAATTCCGCCAAGCTGGCTTAAATATCGCTCTTCATAGCATCGGTGTCCCATTGGAATTTATCGAGCATTCAAAGCGCGCTGAGATTCTTGATGATCTTGGAATCAACGCTCAGACGATTTCCCGCGATATTGTTGCGTGGAACTCTACTGTGGAAGAGATGCAATTCCCGGAGCATGAAAACGCTGACCGCAAACAGATTCGCTAATACCTTCGCGATCTAAGAACGGCAAGATTCCGCCCAGGTGCATCGGCCATCCTGCGCCCATGAGCATGCAGAGATCAATCTCTGCTGGAGTTGAGACAACACCCTCATCGAGCATCATTCGCGCTTCCTCTGCTAGCGCTTTAAGCGCACGCAGTCGTACTTGCTCGGCGCTCGACGGTGAATCGCCCTTGTGTACCAATGCAATCGCGGCTGGGTTTGCAGCGTATGTCCCATCCTCGTTCTTAATGTAGAAAGTCTTTACACCTTCTTTGACCATTGCTTGCATAGTGGGAGAGATGCGATATCGAGGACCTAAGTTCTCGTGCAGCGTTTCGGCAACGTGGAGCGCAACCCCAGGACCAACAAGTCCTAGCAATTCAAATGGAGACATTGGAAAACCAATACTGCGCATTGCGTTATCGGCTACCTGAGGATCGGTACCTTCATCGACTGCGTCGGTTATCTCGCCCATGAATCGAGTGAGCAATCTGTTTACGACAAAGCCTGGTGCATCCTTACAGATGATCATTGTCTTTTTGAGTTCTTTGCCGACACTGACCGCGGTGGCAGTCGTTGCATCATCAGTATGCGAAGTACGGGCGATTTCTAGTAGCGGCATGATGGCCACTGGGTTAAAGAAGTGAAAACCAACTACTCGCTCTGGATGCTCCAACCCTTCGCTCATGCGCTGAACTGAGAGTGAAGAGGTATTCGTTGCCAGCACACACTCGGGCCCGACAATCTTCTCCAACTTCTTAAAGAGCTCTTGCTTGAGTGAAAGTTCTTCAAAGATTGCTTCAATGACAAAGTCGCAACCAGCAAATACCGATTGATCTGAAGAACCACTTATGAGGAGAGCCAATCGCGCAGCAGACTCGGCGCTCATTCGCTTCTTCTCCACTAACTTCGCTAACTCATTCTTGACCCATGCGACGCCTTTATCAGCGCGCTCTTGGTCGATATCAGTCATAACCACTGGGCACTTAAGGTTGCGAAGCAAGAGCAGCGCTAATTGAGAAGCCATGAGCCCAGCTCCAACAACGCCTACACGCGTCACCTTGCGCGCCACTGCTGGCTTTGGTGCACCTTCAACTTTCTTACGCTTCTTCTGAATAACGTTAAATGCGTAGAGGGATGCTCGAAGCGAATCAGACATAGTCAGATCTGCCAGCGCTATATCTTCGGCATCGAAGCCGGCGCCGCGAGAATTATTTTTGGCAGCGGCGATAAGTTCTAGCGCCTTTGTGGGGGAGGCAAGTTCTGCGCCACCAAATTTCTTCAGCGCCGCAGCACGTCCAGCGGCTAGCGCCGAATCCCAAGCTGGGTCGCTGGAATAATCTTTTCGATCTATCTTCACTGACCCATTGAGTATCCGGGCAGTAAATGCGACAGATTTCTCAAGGAAGTCCGCAGGTTCAAAAACGGCATCGACAACACCAAGTGCGAGAGCATCCTTAGATTTCATCATGGTGTTGTTATTGAGTGCGTTACCGATAATTACTTGTACGGCGCGTTCTGGTCCGATTAGCTTTGGAAGGATCGTGGCACCACCCCAACCTGGTACCAATCCCAAGAAAACTTCTGGCAGTGCGGTAAAGGCAGTAGTGGCCAAAGTGCGGTATTTGCAATGGAGACCAATTTCCAAACCGCCACCGAGTGCGAGCCCATTGATAAACGCAAAAGTCGGAATTCCGATTTCATCAAAGCGTCTAAATACATCGTGGCCCAATTTGCCAATCGCCACTGCCTGCTCGCGCTGATTAAGAAATGACAAGGCTGAGAGATCGGCTCCGGCGGCGAAGATAAATGGCTTTCCGGTGATAGCAATCGCTGCCGGCTTACGAGATACCGCATCGGTGATTGCAGCATCGAGTGCGATTATTGATTGCGGCCCGAGGGTATTTGGACGAGTGTGATCAAGCCCGTTATCGAGAGTGATGAGCGCCAACGTTCCGCTAAACCCAAATGGCGCCAAATCAACATCGCGAACTAAGGAATGTGTGATGACTTCTTCTGGAGCGCCTTCTGGCATCGTAATCGCAGTAGTCATTATTTTGCACTCCCTGTGAAATGAGGATTCTCCCAGATAACGGTTCCACCCATTCCTAAACCGATACACATCGTGGTGATTCCATAACGGACGCTAGGAGACTCTTCAAATGTCCGCGCTAAGTTAAGCATCAGGCGCACACCCGATGACGCAAGTGGATGACCTACAGCGATTGCACCGCCATAAGGATTAACTCGAGGATCATCATCAGCGATTCCAAAGTGATCTAGAAATGCGAGAACTTGTACTGCAAATGCCTCGTTGACCTCAAAAGCGCCGATATCTTCAATGCGTAGCCCGGCTTTAGCTAGCGCCTTAATTGTTGCCGGAACCGGTCCATATCCCATTACTTCTGGTTCAACGCCAGCGAAGGCGAAGGTAACAAGGCGCGCTTTGATACTGAGTCCAAGTTCCTTCGCCTTATCTTCACTTGCTAATAGGGCAGCAGTAGCTCCGTCGTTGAGTCCAGAAGAGTTTCCGGCGGTAACGCGTCCAGCGGGACGGAAAGGAGTCTTGAGTCCGGATAGTCCCTCGATAGTAGTAGTGGGACGTGGGGCCTCATCAACAGTTGCTATACCCCAACCTGTCTCTGGATGACGCGCCGCTGTCGGAATGAGATCTCGCTGAATTTTTCCATCAGCATAAGCTTTTGCAGTTTTCATCTGTGAATTAAATGCGTAAGTATCTGCGCGTTCTTTTGTGAGCTGCGGATATCGATCGTGTAAACGTTCGGCAGTTGCACCCATCGCAAGTGCATCTTGCTCCACCAATTTTTCAGCGAGGTAACGAGGATTAGGATCCATGAGTTCACCCATTGGATGATTTCCCATATGTTCAACTCCGCCAGCAATTGCAAAGTCGATTGCGCCCATAGCAATTGCGCCGGCAACAGTTGTTGTTGCAGTCATCGCTCCAGCACACCAGCGGTCGATTGAGTATCCAGGTACAGTCTTTGGCAGTCCAGCTAATAGCGTTGCGCTTCGACCGATATTCATTCCTTGATCACCTGTCTGCGTAGCAGCTGCGATAGCAACGTCATCGATGAGTTCTGGAGAGAGCGCAGGGTTTCGTTCTAACAGTCCACGCATAGCTCGAACCATGAGGTCATCGGCGCGAGTGCCGGCGTACAAACTTCCAGCTTTTCCAAATGGAGTGCGCACTGCATCAACGAGGACAACGCTTCGAATCTGATCGGACATGAGACTTCCTTTACCTGGACGATATCCCGCTAGGTTACTCGTCAGTAGGGAAAAGCGCTATCAAGTAAGAGAAAGTACTAACTGCTCTCTGCGGCGCCTTCTTCTCCATTTTTATTCTCTGTCTCAGCTTCGGCCAGCTCCAGCGGTTCTTTCTCCAAGAGGGCGGTCGTGAGAATCGGCGCAACAATCTCGGCCTGCCAGCGACGAGCTCCCAGCGCGAGTAGCGCTTCATGAACTGATGTTTCAGGGGGAGACCAACAGATGCGGCGTACTAGTTCTGGCGAAATCAAATTTTCGAGAGGAATCGATAACGCGGTAGCTTTTTCGCCAAGGTTAAAACGGGCATGTGTGAGTGGGGCATACTTTTCAGGAAAACGATCGCGCCATAATTTAATCGGTGGCAGTGCATCGCTTTTCGAACGCGCTTCAGGCCACTGCTCTTCTGGCAGCGCCAGGGTTGCAGCGATTGTTGATATCCAGAGTTCAGAATTTTCAAACCATCTCGCTCGCAAACCGAGGGGGCGCAAGATTTTCTCTAACTGCTTCCGGTTAGTCAGCGGCGTTGTTTCGGCAGCGAGAGCTATTGCAGAGATTGCGGCATCGGAAAGTAAGCGGCCTGGGGAGACATCTAACTCTTTCGCCAACTCATTTCTAGCGCTCCATAGATCACGCACCAGCGCTAGGTGGAGCCGCTTTTTAATCTTATGCATACCTGAAGTACGGCGCCATGGATCTATACGTGGCGGTGCTGGTGGTGCAGAAATTATTGCCGCAAAATCTTGCTCGGCCCACTGTAACTTTCCAGCCTCGACAAGAAGTTGATAAACCTTCTCTCGCAACTCTACGAGTAACTCAACATCGAGAGCGGCATAGTTAAGCCACTCAGCAGGCAGCGGCCGCTTTGACCAATCGGCGGCGGAGTGCTCCTTAGCAAGTGAAACACCCAGTTGTGATTCCAACAGTGGACCGAGTCCCACCCGGGCAAGTCCGGCGATACGCCCAGCAAGTTCGGTATCAAAGAGAATCTGCGGATAGATTCCAACTTCTCGCAAACACGGCAAATCCTGAGTACTGGCGTGCAGAATAACTTCTTCATTGGCAATCAAATTATTGAGTTCTACAAAACATCGATGACCTGGCCCAAATGCAATGGGATCAATCAGATGCAACCCGCCATGCGTGCGTTTGATTTGAATTAAGTAGGCACGTGCGCTGTATTTAAAGCCGGAAGCACGCTCTGCATCGAAGGCAAAGGGACCAGAACCTTGAGCTAAAGCTTGGAGAGCAGCATCGAAGGCAGTCTCGGTCTCAATAATCTCTGGCACTCCTCCTGCTGGATGCAATAACGGAGTGGGCGCCGGCGCCACTACTTCTGCAGGCGAGACATCCTGTTCTTCAGGCACGACGTCTTGCAAAACCGATAGATGCAACGCCGTCAGGAAGCGGAGGTAAGCCAGAAACTTCAGTCATGAGATTGCACCATGCCTGCACGTGCGCGAAGATTTCATCTATCTGTGAAATCTGCGGAGTCCATGATGCACGAATCTCAATCTCGGAATCGCTATTACGTGGTGATAGTTTGCCAAATGATGCACTCGATACTCGAGTAACAGTTCCACTCGGTGCACCGAACTGAGCACCGGTTGTGGAGAGACAATCGAGTAACCAATTCCAGCCAACTTCAGGAAGTAACGGATCTTCTTGCATTTCACTTTCAACGTCGGCGCGCATAAATGTGACGCATCGGAAATCACCTTCCCAGGTCTCTTGACCGCCAGGCTCGTGCAAGATGACAAATCGCCCTGATGCAATTTCATTTTCAGCATCGCCATTGAGACCATTGGAAATATCAGCGGTAAATGCGAAAGAGTGTGTTGCCAATTTTTGAGGAGCCGGCACTTCTTCCAGAATGATCTCTGCACGCGGCGTAAAGGTACGTAGCAGTTCAATCATTTGATTGAACGAAAATTCCTGAGCCACGTGAGAATTCTAAAGTTTGCACTGCGATTTACCGGGGAGGCTATGGGTTTAGGGCAGTAGAGTCTGCCTCCATGGCCAGCCTCCTCGCACTCATCTCGAGCGCTTTATGGGGAAGTGCTGATTATCACGCCGGCAAACTAAGTAAGAAATTTCCGACGATTGCCGTGCTTGCGCTCACGCAGGCTATCGGTTTCGTTACCGGAGTTGTACTCGTTCTCGTGAGTCGCAGTTGGAACGCTGAACCCTTCGGCAGCGACGGATATCTTTTACCTGGCGTACTTGCTGGAATATTTGGATATCTAGGTCTTATTTGTTTGTATGCCGGGCTATCAACCGGACGCATGGGAGTTGTCTCTCCCATAAGTTCGTTAAGCGCACTTATTCCATTGGGATACGCACTCTTCATCAAGGGTGACGAACTTTCTACAATTCTTGGAGTCGGTGTAGCACTTGCGATGTTGGGTGGATTTCTGGCGAGTGGCCCGGAAGTTTCACAGGGCCTTCCACTTAAGCCGGTCCTATTAGCGCTCGGTGCGGCGATCTTCTTTGGTAGTTGTTTAGTCTGCATGGCTATCGGTTCCGAGAGTAGTGCTCTGATGACCATGACCACGATGCGAACTACGACTCTGCTCTTTGGAATCACACTCTTTCTTCGCTATCGACACATCGGTGGTCTGGGTAAACCAGAACTACCGATACTGATCTTTATTGGCGTCGCTGATTTCGCTGCCAATTTACTCTTGGGAGTTGCTACGACGAAGGGACTTGTCTCACTTGCCATGGTGCTTGGCGCCCTCTATCCAATCGCCACATCGCTGCTGGCATACATCTTTCTCCATGAGCGGTTACATAGAGTTCAGTATGCGGGAATTATCTTCGCCGTAGTTGGCGTCTGCATTATCTCAGTCTTCTAATTATCTCGAGGCTGAGATGAATCGCGTTCCTTCGCTTTCACTTTCATCGATTCTGACAAAGGCTTGCAATAAAGATTCGATATCAACTTTCTTTTCCCCGTCAACCACCTTCGTAATACTTAGCTCCAATTGATCGATTCGATTCCGAGCAATAAGTTCAGCAATCACCGACGCGCCAGCCTCGATATGTATATGAGGGCCAAAGGTTGCAATCGCTTTATCGAGCGCGGCCGCGGGTGAGAGATTCCACATGTGGGCTAATGGGTTTTCGACCAATGGATTGTCGCTGCCATGAGAAATCACAACGACCGGAACAGGAGTGCGAAGATATGGCTCGGTGCGCGCAGTGTTGCCGCCGATAATGATGCAATCAGCACTTTTTCGATCCTCAAGAAAGCGTGCCCGATCAGCTCCACTAGTCACACCCTGAGAGCTGCCGCCTTTGCTGCTCGAGCCATCAGCACCTACTACCAGCGTCGCAATAACGGCCATACGCGTAAGAATATTCTTTTTCTCACACGATTATCACGCATATGCAGGCTTGGAAATTGAAAATGGGTCGTGGGGGGCGTTAGCCTTTGAAACATGAGAAAACGGTTGAACGCTGTCACATGGGGCGTCGTCTCAATCATTTTCCTCTCCATATTTGCCAACCCACACTCCAACGCTGCACCTACATTGGCTCAAGTGCAGTCACAAGTAATACGACTCGAAGAAGAAGCAACTTCAGCGGCCGAGGGAGCACAAGAGGCGAAGGTGAAATTGAATTCACTTACCCGAAGTCTGGCTGGAATCCAGGCGCAGGCAGCAATTCAAGCAAAGACAGTCGATGCCATTTCAAAAACGCTGGGTGCAATTGCAATTGATCAATACAAATCCGGAACCATCAGTCAGAGTCTGGAACTCCTATTCTCCTCTGATCCTTCGCTCTATCTCTCATCGGCCGGGTCGTTAGAAGCGATTACCCGACAGAAAGGGATTCAACTCCGCAAATTTCAATCTGCCGAACAACAACTCAATGCAACTTCTTTGACGGTAAGTGATCGCCTTGCTCAAGTAAAGTCGCTACAGAAGAAGTTAGCCGAAAAAAGCGCTCTAGCAACTGCAAAGTTAGCTCAGGCGGAGTCATTGCTGGCAAAGTTGAAGAAAGAGGATCGAGAGCGATTAGCAAGGTTGGCACGAGAGCGAGAGGATGCTGATCAGGCATCATCTTTGAAAGCAGCCAAGAGCGCTGCCGCAGTTTCTGGTCGCGGCGGCATGGCGCTGAGATTCGCTTTCAAGCAGATTGGCGATAAGTACGTCTTTGGCGCTGATGGCATGACCTATTGGGATTGTTCAGGTCTGACCATGCGCGCATTCCAAACAGCCGGAGTCTCCCTGCCGCACTCATCCGCTGCGCAATCGCGCATGGGTAAATCAATTCCCTTTAGCCAGAAGAAGCCGGGAGATTTAATGTTCTTCGGCAGGCCTGTTTCTCACGTCGGTATCTACGTCGGAGGCGGAAAGATGGTGCATGCTCCACGTAAGGGATCTCGAGTAAAGGTTGCGACTACAGATATGGGACGTAAACGTCTGGTTGCCGTACGCCGGTTCTAATGTCTGAAGACAATTCAAAAATACTCTGCATTACAAATGATTTCGGTCCGCGCGCCGGAGGAATCGAGACTTTCGTAATCGGACTCATCGAGCGCCTACCGAAAAGCTCAGTCATCGTCTACACCGCTTCCCAAGAGGGTTCAGCCGCCTTTGATCAGGCCTGGCTACGCGACTACGGAGTAGAAGTTATCCGAGATAAGTCAAAGATTTTGCTTCCATCTTTTCGAGTGGGAAGAAATGTACGAAAGTTGGTCACTGAACGTCAGATCACACGAGTTTTCTTTGGCGCCGCTGCTCCACTGGCACTGCTTTCACAGGGACTCCGGGGTGCCGGCGTCACACGAATTGTGGCACTTACTCACGGCCATGAAGTGTGGTGGGCAAAGATTTGGCCATTCACTATGGCACTAAATCGGATTGGTCGCGGAGTTGATGTACTGACTTACCTCGGCGAGTTCACTCGAGAAAAAATCTCTCGTGCACTTGATAGCCGCGATCAAGGAAAACTGGTTCGAATTGCTCCTGGAATTGATACCAATCATTTCGCACCAGATGACGATGCAAAATTATTGCGGGCAGAGTTGGGACTGAGCGATAAAAGCGTTATTGTCTGTGTTGGGCGGCTAGTACATCGAAAAGGACAAGATGTATTGATTCACGCCATGCCAGAAATTCTCGAGGCCATTCCTAACGCGCACATACTCTTTATTGGAGAAGGTCCGTACCAGCAATCACTCGAAAAAGATGTGGCACGGCTAGCCCTGAAAGAGTGCGTATCTTTTGTTGGTCGAATTCAGTATGCAGATCTGCCACGGTACATGTGCGTCGGAGATATCTTTGCCATGCCATCTCGTTCGCGTTTAGCCGGACTTGAAGTCGAAGGCCTAGGAATTGTTTATCTGGAGGCAAGTGCCTGCGGCCTTGCTGTCATTGGTGGAGAATCTGGTGGTGCACCCGATGCCGTACTACAAGGCGAGACGGGTTTTGCCGTCGACGGAACTTCTGCACACGCTGTCGCGCAAGGAGTTACTGCGCTACTTTCCGATAAGAAATTGGCAGAACGACTTGGTTCACGTGGCCGTCAATGGATAATCGAAGAGTGGCAATGGGATTCTTGGTCGAAACGGTTTAATCAAATGCTTAAGTAAGCCCGGCAATTCTGGCCTTTTCGATTGCTTGAACGCGATTATTGACCTCTAACTTACGGTAAATACTCGCAAGATGTGTTTTCAGAGTTGCTTCAGCAATGAAGAGTGAGGCTGCAAGATCCTTCAGGGGAGCACCTAGGTGAAGTTGAGAGAGAATTTGAATCTCTCGTTGCGATAACCCCAATGTGATGTGACCTCTATCAAAGATTTTTACGGTTTCGCGCGATGAGAACACAAGCGGAGAAGTAAGTGCATGCTCGATAGCCGAAATTACCTCTGCCAAGGGCAATGATTTATTGAGGTAGGCCGATGCACCCGCCCGCATAGCGGCCAAAGTGAATTCACTGCTCTCACTCATTGTGAGCACAATGATCGCTAGCGTTTGCGAGATAGAGCGAGCCCACGAAACAACTTCCAGTCCACTGCCATCGGGCAAATTGATATCGACAACGATGGCATCTGGATTATGTTTTGCTAACTGGGCAAAGGCCTCGGCCTTGGATGCGGCTTGAAACACGATGAAGTCGGGGCGTTTTTCGAGTGCCGCACTAATACCGGCACGAACAACAGCGTGATCATCGATTACGAGAACTTTGGTGGAAGTACTCATAACACTATGACAATGTGCGTCCCGTCCTTTCTAGAAATTGTCATGGAAGCATCGATTAGCGTGACCCGCTCTCTTATGCCTTGCAAGCCCCAGTGATCATCTTTCGCCATCACTTCTCCAACCCCATCATCGATTATCTCTAGACAGATGTGAGTATTAACCGGATAGAGCTTGATAGCAATGAGGTTTGCCCCAGCATGAGCGAAGATGTTTCGAAGGATTTCAGAGGCGATAGCCATGATTTCAGCTTGTTGCACTTCTTCTATCGCAACCTCTTGCATTTCGAAAGTGAAAGTCAGGCCGGGACAGAGTTCTCGGGCAATTTTTTCGAGCGCGATATGAAGTGGCTCGGAATCTAATCTGCGAAGAGCGAGAATCTCACTGCGCACCTTTACGATGAGAGAGTCAATTTCCAGTCGGCACGAGCGAACTTGCAGCCGTAGTTTTTCGTTCAACTCTGATTCTGCGAGCACTAGGTCAAGACCGTAGCCCAGTCCAACTAAATCTTGAGCGATGCCATCGTGTAACTCCCGAGCGATACGTAATCGCTCTGGAGTATCGGGTTTCACAAATTACTTCGTGAAAAGTGCTGATATTTCAGAGGCGAATTGCTCTGCAATCACATGTCGCTTGAGCGATAACTTGGCAGTGAGTTGGCCGCCAGCAATGGTGAAATCAACTGGAAGGATTGAGAATTTTCGAATCGATTCCGCTTTAGATACCGCTTTGTTGGCTTCATCAACAGCGGTTTGAATAACGGCGATGAGGTCTGGATCATTGCGCAGTGATTCCAGTGTCGCTCCAGTCTTGCCATTGCTTGCAATCCAACCTTTGAGCATATCTTGGTCGATGGTTATCAACGATGCGATAAACGGTTGGTTATCTCCAACAACCATGCATTGACTGATGAGAGGGTGGGCGCGTAGTCGATCTTCCAAAACAGCGGGTGCAACATTTTTTCCACCAGCGGTAACGATGATCTCTTTCTTGCGTCCTGTGATGTAAAGGTACCCATCTTCATCCAAACGACCTAAGTCGCCAGATTTAAACCAGGCGCCATCGAGTGACTCCGCATTGGCAGCTTCGTTACGCCAGTATCCATAATCCATCACGATTGGTCCACTAATGAGAACTTCGCCATCATCTGCAATCTTGATTGAAGTTCCGGGAATTGGTCGCCCTACTGAACCAATACGTAGCGCACTGGTGAGATTGAGCGTAGCTCCCGCAGTGGTTTCGGTGAGTCCGTAACCTTCAAGAATGGTGACACCCACACCACGGTAGAAGTGTCCGAGTCGGGTACCAAGTGGCGCTCCACCGGAGATTGCAGCTTCAACAGCTCCTCCCATACCCGCGCGAATCTTGGAATAGACAAGTTTGTCGAAGAGTGCGTGCTTAAGTGAAAGTAGCGGCGGTGTGCGCCCCTTGTCTTTTGACTCACTGTAAGCAATTGCTACATCAGCTGCTTTTCTAAAAATCTTACCTTTTCCAGCAGCTTCCGCCTTCGCTTCGGCACCGTTGTAAATCTTTTCAAAGATGCGAGGAACGGCGAGAACGAATGTCGGTTTAAATGACGCTAGATCTTGTGGCAAACGACCAACTGGATCGCTGCAGTGCGCTAAGTGGAGTCCGGCATGAATGGAGCCAATTTGAACCATTCGGCCAAATACGTGAGCAACAGGTAAGAAGAGAAGAGTAGAACCACCTGGTTTTTTGAAGAGATCACTTGCCGCCTCGACCACATTTCCGCACTCTGCCAGGAAGTTTGAGTGCGTTATCTGAACACCTTTTGGACGTCCGGTAGTACCCGATGTGTAAATCAAGGTTGCTAGCGTTGCAGGCTCTAAATAATCTCGACGATTTTGGATCTCTTGATCGCTTACGCCGGCTCCTGCACTGCGAAGATGCGGCAAAACGTCATCGGTCATTACCCAAATATGTTTCGTGTGGGCAGGAAGTACGGGCGTAACAAATTCTTTCAAGGCTGGCGTTTCGACGATGATCCCAGTCGCTCCTGAGTCTTCCAAAATCCACTGCACTTGCTCGGTCGATGATGTTTCATAGATAGGAACAACCGAGCCGCCGGCATACCAAATTGCGAAATCTAGAATCGTCCATTCGTAACGGGTGCGCGCCATGATTGCGACGCGGTCACCGGCTTTAATTCCAGCCGCAATTAAACCTTTAGCTGCCGAACGTACCTCTTCTTCGATTTGCAGAGCCGTCATCGGTTGCCATCCATCGCCTAAAGGACGCGAGACGGTGATGCGATTTGGTTCATTCTTGGCCCGATCCGAAATGAGGTCGGTGAGGTTGCCTTTTGTGGCGGCGGGGATGAGGGCAGGAGTAGAGACTTGATTCATGGCGCTAACGCTATCTCTGACCCGATGAAAAAGGGAAGTATCTCTGCCAAGAATTGGTAGCCTTCACTCATGTCTGAGAAAAGCACATCTACCGTAGTCATCGACGCCGCACTGGCCGACGTTCAAAGGGCGCTATTTGATATCGCCAAGTATCCCGAATGGCTGAGTTCAATTAAGAAGTCAGAAGTTTTGGAAAGTGATGACCAGGACAGACCCCTTAAGGCCAAACTCGCAATCGATGCCGGCATGATGAAAGATCGCGTCACTCTGGATTACGACTGGAGTGCAGCACCGCTGGTCTTATCCTTTTCGATGGATGAAGCGGACCTTTTGACGCAGATGGATGGCGTGTACACCTTGAAATCACTCGATGAAGACTCTACCCAAGTTACCTACGAACTTACTGTGGCTGTCTCGCTGCCAGTACCTTCGATGATGATTACGAAGGCGCAGCAGCAGACTATCGATGCGGCGCTAAAGGAATTAGCTGCGCGAGTTTCTTAAATGGGCTACACGATTGGTATAGATATCGGTGGGACAAAAGTTCTCGGCGGAGTTGTTGACGAATCTGGGCTGGTTATTCACAGAGCGCGCAGAGATACCCCGCGCGAAGGCGGAGTTGCGTTAACGCAAGCAATTGCTGATGTCGCACTCGAGTTGGCCCAGGAGTTCACAGTCGACTCCGTTGGAATCTCAGTCGCAGGATTTATCTCTGCTGATCGAAAGACAATTTTGGCGGCACCGAATATTGCAGATTGGAACGGAGTCAATCTAGATCAGGAACTCACCAGTCGTATTGGATTGCCGGTTGTGATTGAAAATGATGGGAATGCGGCGGCATGGGGTGAGTTTAAATTCGGCGCCGGGCGCGGAAGAGAAAACATTTTGATGCTTACTGTCGGTACCGGCATCGGCGGCGGCATCGTTTCAGAGGGCAAGCTAATGCGTGGTTCATTTGGAGTTGCAGCTGAGATTGGTCATATTCGAGTAATTCCTAACGGGGCCCTTTGTGGGTGTGGTGCATTGGGATGCTTTGAACAATATGGATCTGGAACTGCATTGCTTCGCCATGCACGTGAAGCTATTGAAAAACAATTGTCAGATGGCGATTCCGAAAGTGTTCGAATAATTCTTGATAAAGGTGATGGCACAGTTGCTGGCCTAAAGGGAAATGCAATTACCGAAGCTGCGCGAGAAGGCGATGCACTTGCACTCGCAGTTTTCCAAACGCTAGGAGATTATCTAGGAGCGGGAATCGCTTCACTCTCTATTGTCTTGGATCCACAAGCAGTTGTTATTGGCGGGGGAGTTGTAGATGCAGGAGACATTCTGCTCAACCCTATTCGCGAAAGCGTGAAGAGATACATGCCATACGCCGGGGTGCACCCATATCCAGAAATCATCGCTGCACAATTAGGCAATGAAGCAGGGCTCGTTGGAGTTGCAGATTTAGCGCGGAATTAGCGGTCGATGATCATTATTTACACAATAGAAGAGATCCGCGGTAAATTACAGCCGTGAACAACCTTCCTTACGGAACGCTTCGTGCGTTCCTAACACCATTTCTCATGTTGTTGTTCAGGCCAAAAGTGAAAGGCCTTCGCCATGTACCGGTATCGGGACCGCTCATTCTCGCCTCTAATCATCTTTCATTTAGCGATTCCATCTTTATGCCACTTGTAGTTCCTCGCAAAGTTACCTTTTTGGCGAAGAGCGAGTACTTCACCTCACCTGGGCCCAAAGGTTTCATCAAGAAGTTAACCTTTATCGCACTGGGCCAAGTTCCGGTAGATCGTTCTGGCGGACGACGGAGCGAAGCTGCTCTCATCACTGGGCTACAAGTCTTATCCGCTGGAAACTCACTTGGCATCTATCCTGAAGGAACACGTTCTCCAGATGGTCGTCTCTATAAGGGCCGTACCGGAATCGCCCGCCTTGCCATTGAATCAGGTGCTCCAGTAATTCCTATAGCGATGTTTAATACCGACAAGATTCAACCTACTGGAACAGTTATTCCAAAGGTGATGAGAGTGGGAATTACATTTGGTGAGCCTATGTACTTCGAGGGTGATTCAACGGACCTTCAGTATCTACGTGAAGTCACCGATCAAATCATGAAGCGAATCCAGCAACTTTCTGGACAAGAATATGTAGATACCTATGCGGTGAAAGCTAAGAAATCTAAATCGCGATTAGAGGATAACGAAGAGAACGATTAATCAATCTGCAACTCTGCACGTTTGATCAGATAGTTACAGACATTGCATTCGGGGCCTGAATCGGGCATCCCACCTTCGATAGTAGAAATCAACTCTTCTAAAAGTGCGCTAAATTTTTCAGTATCACGCTCAACTGGCACGTAGTGTTGGTTGACTCCAAAACCGTGTGAGTGCGAGGCAAGTTCGCTGATGGAGGTTTCAGTAACGCCAGCTAACTTCCAAATCAAAAGCCCCATGGATGAAACCGGGAAAGGCTTACCTTTATCTGGATTTTCAAGGGCGTAGGCATAAGCCTCAAGTTGCGGTGCATAAAATGGGCCGTTATCGCGCTCAGAATCAGAGACTTTGCAATCAATAATCCCGACGGTGCCATCTTCGTAATGACCTAAGAGGTCGTAGATTCCTAATATCTTCCATCGCGTTTCAAAGCCATTGATTTTAATTGGCGCGCTCTTTACCCATTGCCCCCACTGCTTGACTACACCTGGCTTAAGTGTGGAAGAAATATCTGGCATCGATGCACGTCGGAAGTGTTCTTCTTGTGAATCCGCCAAGGGTTTAACGAGCGGAAACTCTTTCTTCATATCAAACTTGAACCAGTATTTAAGCCAGAGGCATCGCTTACACGTTGATAGTCCAAAGGTGAGATCAGATGGAGCGATGGTGTCGCGGGCGGGCTGGTCAGGTTTAATCATGGCGACATTCTCTCGCTAAGCACCGACAACTGCGCTCATGAGCACAAGTATTCCAAGCACAATCATTACTAAGCCTCCAGTTGCTCTCAACGCTTTCAGCCTTCGGGCATCAGTTGCCAGCCATTGTCGGGCGGTGCCTGCCAGCAACCCCCAGGTGGAGTCAGAGAGAAAAGCTAAGACACAGAAGACCAAGCCCATAAAGAGAAGTTGCGCTGTTACCTGCCCGCCATCGATATCTACAAACTGAGGCAAGACGGCGGCAAAGAAGACGATCGCCTTGGGATTAAGGACTCCCACCCAGAAGCCATCTCGAATGCATTGCAGCGTTCGTGGTTCTAGTGGTCCTTGATTAGTCATATCAGCCGCATGTTCTGATCGCTTTCTGATGGCATCGATGCCGAGATAAATAAGATAGAGACCACCACCCCATTGCACCGCCAGGTAGGCAAAGCTAGAGCGGGCCAGGATCGGGCCTAGGCCGAGGGCGACTAATGAGGATAGGACCAGTGATCCTGAGACATTTCCAGCCACGGTAAGCACCGCAACTTTTCGACCCCAAGAAATCGCTCGCGCGATAACAAAGAGAACACTTGGTCCGGGGGCAAGAATGATGACCATTGCAGCTACAACATATTCGGCTATGCGCGTTGGAATCACCGGCTAAAGGTAGTCGGGCGGTGTGGCGATTTGCGTATCTCAGCGATTTCACCTTTAATAGCGTCTAGATATATCGAGTAGATATATACAGCCGTTATAGTCAATCAATGTTGGTCAGAGGGGGAGCCAGAGATGAAATCGCGCTCGCAATCGCTGGAGTTCGCCCTACTCGGCCTGCTCTCTGAATCTGCCCTTCATGGGTATGAGCTACGCAAAAGGCTGATGACCATCTTTGGCCCGTTCCGCGCTCTCTCATTTTCAGTCCTATACCCGCAGTTAAAGCGGATGGTCATTGCCGAAACTATTGAGGCGAAAGAGGTAGGTGTGAGTTCACGCCGGACCCGCATCGTCTACACGATCACCAAGAAAGGCCTCAAGCGATTCGCGGAATTGAATAGTTCTGTTACATCTGATGCTTGGGAAGATGAAGGATTTGGAGTGCGCTTTGCATTCTTTAGTCCGACGACATCAATGAACCGGGTAAGAATTTTGGAGGGACGTTTGCGTCGCCTTCAAGATAAGGCAGACGCGCTGCGTATTGATCTTCAATCGCAAGCTCTGGGTATCGATAAATATCTCGAGGAGTGGCGACGCTTCTCACTCGAATCACTCGAGCGCGAGATTTCATGGCTAGAAGGAATGATTAAGAACGAGGGGAAAACTAAGTGAAGATAAAGACCGAAACCGGAGACATTCGCGTTGCGATTGTTGGAGTTGGAAACTGTGCCAACTCGCTAGTGCAAGGCGTTACCTACTACAAGGATGCTGCGATTGATCAGGAAATTCCTGGACTTATGCATGCTGTCATTGGGAACTATCACATCAATAATATTAAGTTTGTGGCAGCCTTTGATGTAGATGCTAAGAAGGTTGGGCTAGATCTAGCCGATGCCATTTGGGCGAGTGAGAACAACACCATCAAATTCTCAAATGTTGCTAAAACTGGCGTCATTGTTCAGCGTGGAGTGACCCACGATGGACTTGGAAAGTATTACAAGGAGACAATTGTCGAATCTACCTCCAGCGCAGTTGATGTAGTTGGAGCTCTGAAGGAAGAAGAAGTTGACGTCCTCATCTGCTATCTACCTGTTGGCTCTGAAGAAGCAGCTAAGTTCTATGCCCAATGCGCTATTGATGCCGGTTGTGCTTTTGTAAATGCGCTACCTGTATTTATTGCATCAGATCCAATCTGGGCAAAAAAGTTTGAAGATGCCGGCCTGCCAATCGTGGGCGATGACATTAAGAGCCAAGTTGGAGCAACAATCACGCACCGAATTATGGCGAAGTTGTTCCAGGATCGCGGAGTGCATCTAGATCGCACCTACCAATTAAATGTTGGTGGAAACATGGACTTCAAGAATATGCTCGAGCGCGATCGACTTGAATCGAAGAAGATTTCCAAGACCAACTCGGTTACTTCCCAGCTAGATCACGATATGGGCGCAAAGAATGTTCATATCGGTCCATCTGATTACATTCCATGGCTCGATGACCGCAAATGGGCTTATGTCCGTTTAGAGGGACGTGCATTCGGTGATGTTCCACTCAACCTTGAGTACAAGCTAGAAGTTTGGGACTCTCCAAATTCAGCTGGAGTCATCATCGATGCACTGCGCTGTGCCAAGTTAGGTCTAGATCGCAAGATTGGGGGAGCGCTCCTTGCCCCGTCTTCATACTTCATGAAGACTCCACCAACTCAATATACCGATGAACAAGCTCACGCTGCGGTCGAAGAATTCATCTCCGGAGTTCTAGTTTCTTAGACTCACTGTTTACAACCCCGGCCCATGAGCAATCGCGGGTCGGGGTTCTCTTTCTTAGTTCTCACGCTTTAAGATAAAGCAATGAGCGAAATCACGAGTACCTTAATTGGGCAGACCCAAGTAATTCGTTTCAATCGTCCTGAGAAAATGAATGCAATTACTCGCGAGATGTATGCGGGATTAACTTCTGCTCTTAATGAAGCTGCGGGAGATTTCGCAGTGCGCACGGTTGTCATTACCAGCGAAGGCAATCACTTCACTGCTGGAAATGACATTAAAGACTTTATGGCTAATCCGCCGACAGAAGAATCATCCGATGTTGCACGCTTTTTAGCTTCCTTGCTTGAATTTCCAAAGCCACTGATTGCGGCAGTGAAGGGGAATGCGGTTGGGGTGGGAACAACAATGTTGCTGCACTGCGACATTGTGATAGCGGCGCCTAATACGAACTTTTCCATGCCATTTACCTCCCTCGGATTAGTGCCAGAGGCTGGAGCCACCAAGCTCTTTCCTGAACTTGTGGGATATCAGCGAGCGGCTCGAATCTTTTTAACCGGAGATCCTTTTTCCGCCGATGAAGCTAGAGAGATGGGGCTGGTTGAAACAATCACCGCAGATCCGGAAGCACAAGCGATGGAGATCGCAGCGAAGATTGGAAAGCAGCCTCCGCAAGCAATTATCAATACCAAGGCGCTGATGAAAGCTGGTAAACACGACGCAGTTGCGGCAGTGATGAAAGCAGAGTTTCAGATCTTCGCACTCGCACTGCAATCAGAGGAAGCGGCCGAAGCATTTATGAATTTCATGTCGAAGAAGAATAAATAAGGGAGCTGTCATGTCACTTCAAGGAAAAAGAATTTTCATTACCGGAGGCTCTCGTGGCATCGGACTTGCGATTGCACTGCGTGCTGCTGCAGATGGTGCTCAGATTGCGATTGCAGCAAAGACTTCGGATCCAAATCCAAAGCTACCCGGCACAATTCACACAGCAGCTGATGAAATCCGCGCTGCCGGCGGCACAGCGCTACCGATACAGTGCGATCTACGAGATGAAAGTGCGATTGCAGATGCAGTGGCACAGGCGGCCAAAGAGTTCGGTGGCATTGATATTTTGATTAACAATGCCAGCGCTATCAACCTCACTCGCACCGAAGATACTCCAGCTAAGCGCTTTGACTTGATGTTTGATGTCAATGTACGTGGAACTTTCCTTACATCACAAGCAGCCATTCCTCATCTACGTGAATCAGCCGATGCCGGACGAAACCCGCACATTCTTAACCTCTCGCCACCTCTATCTATGAAGCCAATCTGGTTTAAGAATCACGTTGCATACACAATGGCGAAGTACGGAATGAGTATGTGCGTACTTGGTATGGCTGAGGAGTTTAAGCGTGACGGAATCGCAGTCAATGCATTATGGCCACGTACAGCAATTGATACCGCAGCGCTAGCGATGATTCCAGGAGTCGATACCGCCGCCTGTCGAACACCAGAAATACTTGCCGATACCGCCTACATTATTTTAAATCGCAACTCGAAAGAGTGCACCGGTAATTTCTTTGTCGATGATGAAGTACTAGCATCTGAAGGAATTACAGATCTTGACAAGTACTCTGTGGTTCCCGGAACTAAAGATTTCTTGCTCGATTTCTTCCTGGACTGAGCAAATTTACTTGAGTTAATCTAAACTCACCGCCATGAAACTAGAACTCAATGGCACCAATGTCATCCAAGAGAGCGAACGTGGTGGTAAAGCGTCATCACTTTTCTGGCCTTGGTGTGGGGCCAATGTTTCACTCCTTGCCCTTTCCTATGGCTCCTTCTTCTTGGGCTTTGGTATCTCTTTCTGGCAAGCCACTATCGCAGCCTTTCTTGGGACCGTTCTATCGTTTCTTCTTGTAGGAGTCAGTTCGTTAGCAGGTAAGAAATCAAATGCGCCCACCATGGTCTTATCAAGAGCAGCATTTGGCGTAAAGGGAAATCTATTTCCAGGGCTGCTCTCATATTTGATCTTCGTCGGCTGGGAAACAGTTCTGGTTTCGTTAGCGACCTTAGCTACCGGAACGGTTTTCGTCCGAGTTGGTCAACTCGATCGTGACACCGCGATGATTCTTGGTTTCGCACTCTCAGTGGCCTTAACCGTTTCAGCCGGAGTGCTCGGCTTTAGTGTGATTATGAAAATTCAGCGATACCTCACCATCATTACAATAGCTATGACCGGTGTCTATATCGCTCTGACCATCAGTAAGGTCAACTGGGATGTGGTGACGTCGATGGAACCGGGGAGCGCACAGGGATTTATTGGAGCCTTAATTTTTGGTGCGACCGGAATTGGTTTGGGTTGGGTGAATTCTGCCGCCGACTATTCACGGTATTTACCTCGATCAGTTTCCAGTAGAAGTGTTATCGGCTGGACCGTGCTTGGCGCTTCGGTAGTCCCGGTCACCTTGGTGATTTTTGGTGCTGCGCTATCGGCTAGCAGTGAAGATTTGGCGGGAGCTATTGCAAGTGATCCGATTGGCGCACTCACGACAATCTTGCCGACCTGGTATTTGATTATTTTTGCACTTGTTGCAATTTTGGGCCTAGTAGGTGGAGCGATTCTTAATCTTTACTCATCTGGGCTCACCTTGATCTCCTTAGGCGTGCCGGTCAAGCGTCACGTAGCCGCTTCACTTGATGCCTTCATTATGTTTATTGGAGCTATTTACTTTGTCTGGGTAGCCGATGATTTCTTCTATCCGTTCCAGGGATTTCTCATCACTCTTGGTGTGCCAATTGCGGCATGGTCTGCCATGTTCGTAACGGATGTATTGCTGCGCAATCGCTATCACCAAGATGACCTCTATCGTACGAGTGGCAGATACGGTGCTTGGAATCTCAAATCTATCGGCGTACTTGTTATCGCGACAATTGTCGGGTGGGGATTTGTGACCAATGGTTTTGCCGGATGGCTCACGTGGCAGGGATATTTCTTAGCTCCACTCGGTGGTAAAGAAGGTGATTGGGCATATGCAAACCTGGGAGTCTTCTTCGCACTGGTAATTGGTGCTGTTGGATACGGTCTACTTGCGCGAAAAACTATTGAGCGACAGGAGAGCGTTTAAGCCAGAGTAAGCCGAGCAGGCCAGAAATCAGGGCTGCGATGAACAGCCCCATTCGAATCTGGCTAAGCTCCACATTAGATGTCACAGTGATTTCGGCAATCACCATTGAAACCGTCAACCCCATTCCAGATAAGAATCCGATACCGACAATGTCGTAGAGGCGAACATTTCTTGGGTAGGTAAGTGAAGTGATTTTGACTAGCAACCAAGCGGTGATAGTTATACCCAGGACTTTCCCGATTACTCGAGAAACTATGAGCGATAGTGAAACTACAGATGTTGCCTGTGTGAAATCCAATTGAGCCAATAAATTAATTGCGATGTATAAAGGAATGACAATGAAGGTAACGATGGGAGAGAGAACTCTTATCATCTGGGCCCGAAGTGGCAGCAGGAAACCAATAAGTGCAGCGCCCAAGGTATAAACGAAACTATCTAGGCTTAGTTCGGATCTAAAGAAAATTCCAATTACTAACAACGAGAAGAAGTCGTCGGCGATGGCGAGCGTTAGTAAGAAAAATCGAACATCAGGCTTTATTCGCTTCCCAAGCAGAGAGAGTGCGGCCAGCGCGAGTGCCACGTCGGTGGGCATCGATACCGCCCAAGCAGGCGAACCTGGATTGAGAGAGATGAAGATAATTGCTGGTAGCAGCATTCCGCCCAGCGCACAGATTCCCGGAAGAAGTGCATCCCTAGGCTTTTCCAGCCCTTGTCGAATTTCCAATCCAATTAAAAGGAAGAAAACAAAGGTAAGCAAATGAGAGAGCATAAACAAACTCTAACGGCCCAGTGAGGAAGTTAGAGAGTTATATCCGAAGTTGAAAGGGCGCGAAGCCCTGCCACAGCAAAAATCTGAGCGTTGCGGGTCTCCACCTCTGGATTATTGCCCGACTCAATTCTGACTGAGGCTGCTTCGATAATGTTCTGCAGGTAGCTCATGGCTGCCCGAATATCCTTTAGTCCCATATCTTGCAGCGGTGAAGAGATAGTTACCATCAAATTTCTATGGCCCTGCGAGATTTCATCGCGGCGAAATTCTGGGATAGAAGCCATGTTCAGGCTTTTAATAAGCATGTGTCTGCCATCAACAACGTACTGCAAGGCCTCTGCAATCCATAGTTCTACATATTCATATGGATCACTAGTACCGATAACTGCCTTCGCAAGACGATTTTGGTAGAGCGCGAGCTCTTCCATCACCAGATCGGCAACGAGATCTGCAGAGGAAGAGAAGTACTCATAAATCGAAGAACGTGCCATGCCAGCTTTCTCAGCAACGGCTGCCACAGTGATACTTGAAGCCCCAGATTCGAGGGCGA
This sequence comes from Streptomycetaceae bacterium, assembly GCA_027483765.1. Classification (GTDB taxonomy): domain Bacteria; phylum Actinomycetota; class Actinomycetes; order Nanopelagicales; family Nanopelagicaceae; genus Planktophila. The sequence continues at coordinate 159,069 of JAIXTW010000003.1, read as the reverse complement.
TAGCTAAGGCAGCATCAATGAGTTGACGCTGACGCAACTGGCGCTGCTCAACAACTGTTTCGGCTTGAATCTTGGGGGACATGTCCTTAATTATTCTATGTCTGGGTTAGCGCCGCCACCGGAAATCATGTGATGTAGGAAATAAGAAACCCCGCCATCTCTGACGGGGTTTCTCGTGAAGCTCGCTGAGATATCTTCTTAGATATCGTAGTAAAGCTCGAACTCTGCTGGATGCGGACGTAGGCGTACGTAATCAACTTCGTTCTTGCGCTTCCACTCAATCCAAGTTGCGATGAGGTCTTCTGTGAAGACTCCACCCTTGGTGAGGAATTCATGATCATTTTCGAGGCTATTGAGAACTGCATCGAGTGAGCCTGGAACCTGAGGAATGCTCGCGGCCTCTTCGCCTTCGAGTTCGTAGAGATCCTTATCAACTGGAGCAGGTGGTTCGATCTTGTTAACGATTCCATCGATACCGGCCATGAGCATCGCAGCGAATGCGAGATATGGGTTCGATGATGGATCAGGGCAACGGAACTCAACGCGCTTTGCTTTTGGTGATGAACCTGTAATTGGAATACGGATACATGCAGAACGGTTACGTGCTGAGTAAACAAGGTTTACTGGAGCTTCATATCCCGGAACCAAACGACGGTATGAGTTCACAGTTGGGTTTGTGAAAGCAAGCAGTGATGGCGCGTGCTTAAGCAATCCTCCGATATACCAACGCGCCATATCTGAAAGATCTCCATAAGTACCAGCTTCGAAGAAGAGTGGTTGACCGTTCTTCCAGAGTGACTGGTGAACGTGCATACCAGAGCCGTTATCTCCGAAGAGAGGCTTTGGCATAAATGTGGCGGTCTTTCCACCTTCCCAAGCAACGTTGCGAATGATGTACTTGAACTTCATGAGCTCATCACCGGCACTTAAAATATCTGTGAATCGGTAGTTAATTTCCATCTGTCCTGCAGTACCAACCTCGTGGTGGGAACGCTCAACAAGAAGACCTGCGCGGCCGAGTTCCATAACCATTTCATCACGAAGATCTGCGAACTGATCTGTTGGAGAAACTGGGAAATATCCGCCCTTAACACGTGTGCGATATCCACGGTTAGGTGTTCCATCTGGATCAGCAACAATGCCGGTATTCCAAGCACCTTCATAAGAGTCGATGTGGTGGTAAGCCTCATTGATGCCAGTCTTAAATCGAATTGCATCGAATACGTAGAACTCAGCTTCTGGAGCAAAGAATGCTTGATCAGCGATACCTGTTGATTTCATGTAGTTAACAGCTTTTGCAACTACGCCACGTGGGTCGCGAGAGTAAGGAGTGTCATCTGAAGGATTGTGTACAGAGAAGATAATGACAAGAGTCTTCTCGAGACGGAAAGGATCGATAAATGCTGATTCAGGCACTGGCAGCAACTTCATATCTGATTCGTTAATCGCTTGGAATCCGCGAATAGATGAACCATCAAACATGAGTCCATCTGTAAAGACTGCTTCATCAAATGATTCAACCGGAACGTTGAAGTGATGCTGAATACCTGGGAGATCTGTAAAGCGAACGTCAACGAGCTTTACATCTTCCTTCTTGATGTATGCAAAAATTTCTGCCGAATTCTTAAACATAGTTACTCCCATTGTGGTCAGTGATTGCCCAGCTGAATCGTCACCGCGAGCTCTACTTTGAGTGCGCTTGATGGAGTGAAGGTTAGTTCCGATGCGTAAAAAACACATAATCCCTGTGTTACGGCCGTGTTACATCACACTGGTCCCCGCCCCATCACGGACTAGGCTTCTGCCCATGACCCAGCAGGCCTATCCTCGAGTGAGCCAAGGGCGACGCCTTGTGGGCATCACCCTCGACTGGTTCGCCTGTTATGCCATCGCCCTGGGCTTCTTTGCTGGATCGGGCAGCTTCACAGATCGGATTCCCAGCGCTCGGCTTCCGCTCTTAATCCTTCTCTTCGCTGAGTACTCACTGCTGGTCGCACTGACCGGTGCTTCTTTTGGGCATCGACTCGTCGGTTTGAAAGTTGTTCGCTTCTCGGATGGCGGGCAAGTGACCCCCAAGCAGGCGCTCATTCGGACCGCGCTACTTCTTCCGCTGGTGACAGCGATAACCTTCGATGAAAATGGTCGAGGAATTAATGAAAGATTCTCCAACACTGTTTTGGTGCGCAGTAGATAGTTGGTGGTTGTGTCAAAAATTTTTGCACTTCTTAAAGCTTCTCACTTTGGTCCTACCGTACTAGTCACAACTATCGCCTTCTTCTTCGCCAACCATTACTGGTGGGAAGGACCTGCTTACATCATTGCTATCGGTGTTTTCTTAGGCCAATTGATTGTCGGCTGGAGTAACGATATTTATGACTACCGCGATGATTTGGCACATAACCGGGAGAAGAAGCCGTTAGTTGCCGGAACAATTACAGAGGACGAGCTTCGCAAGTGGATGCTATGGATGATCCCGGGAGCTTTCTTTGCAAATCTTTTTGGTCCGCTTGGAATTAAAGGTGGGCTTGTTTACATGCTGGGAATTGCCTGCGGAGTTGGTTATAACCTCTACTTCAAATTCACCATTTTCTCGCCGCTGCCATATGCAATCGCCTTCGCAGCGCTGCCATCATGTATTGCGCTTTCTAAAGATGTTCAGCCACCGTTATGGATGTGGCTAGGAGGGGCCATATTTGGTGTCGCGGCTCATTTCATAAATGTTTTAAAGGATATGAAGAAAGACCGACTCAGCGGGATTCAGGGCTTACCTCAGCGCTTGGGCAGTAAAGGCTCAATCATCGCTGCGGTGTTACTGATTACTGCTGGCATTCTGCTCATTATGTACTTGGGCTAGATTTACACGAGCTAGTGATTAACGAATCTTCACATTCTTTGGCATCGGGCCCTTTGGGATTGGCATAGATAAACCACCCACAGCTTTTAGACGAGCACGAACCTCACGCATTTGATGTGCTGATAACTTCTTTGGAAGCTTGGTGACATGCTTCTGTAACTTGCGAAGCGGAACTTGGCCTTGTTCATCACCGACGATGATTTCCGTAATCGGGACACCAGGTGCAAATCTTTCAGACTTTTTCTTCTCATCTGCAATCATCTGTCGAACCGCAAATCCACCCTCACCGGTAAGAACAATTCCAGCACGTCCTACGCTGCGATGGACCATATCTTGCGAACGATTAACCGCTACCGCGGGAGTAGTTGTCCAGCCCTTGCGGATTGCCATAAGAACGCTTGCCCCAGCACCCATCTGACCTTCGATATTGGCATAGGCAGCTGATCCAGCAACGCGAGTAAAGAGAAACATTGCAGCAAGCAGGGCAACCGGTGCTGTAACAAAGCCGCCATAGACGGGATGATCAAAGAGAAACCCAAGAGTTACTCCGATTGCAAAGACGATGAGAAAAGTTGCAATGAGTGCCGCGCCAATCCAAGGCTTTACCGATTTTGTTACTGAGTAAGCATCACGGAAAGTTTGGAAACGAGGGGTCTTGATTTTGGCTTCTTTATTCTTTTTTCTCTTAAACATGGGCATTAGTTTAGGGGAGCGGGGGCGCTACCACCAAGGCGGAGCGGAGCCCAGCGCTGGCCTTGGTGCGAATCTGGATATCTGCGCTGTGTTTCATGCAGCATCGAAATCATTGTCTCGCGCAAGAGCTTTTCGCCGGCTTCAACATCAGACTGCTTATCAAAGTAGATCGGGTCTCCGAAAGTGACAATGATCGGAATCTTATGTCGGCCAAGATTGCGCTTTACCTTCTTCGTCCAGATTCTTTGTGAGCCCCACACAATGGTAGGAATCACGGGTACACCAGAAGCCATCGCTAGCCGCACCGCACCAGATTTCAACTCTTTGATTTCAAAACTTACTGAGATTGTTCCCTCTGGAAAGATGCCAACAATCTCACCCGCCCGCAATGCGCGTAGAGCAGCTACGAAGGATGCCGAACCATTACTTCGATCTACGCAGATGTGATGCATGCCGCGCATTAAGGGTCCGGCTAACTTATTGTCGAAAACTTCTTTCTTCGCCATGAAACGCACGTACCGACCTGTCGGAAGAGCTGCGGTTCCGGTTAGTGCAAAATCCAAATATCCCACATGGTTAATCGAGAGTATGGCGCCACCAGAACGTGGAATGTGCTCATCACCCGCGAAATCAAATCGGAGCCCTAGGTACTTCCAAAACAACTTTATGGCGCCGACAACTGGCGGGTAAACGAAATCAGCCACGCAGTGATCTCTTCTCTTGTGCCTGCTTGTACAAGCGACCGGCGCGGTAGGAACTTCTCACGAGCGGCCCACTCATGACTCCACTGAAACCGACTTCTTCCGCCTCTTTGGCTAGTTCGACAAACTCTTCCGGCTTTACCCATCGTTCGACCGGGTGATGCTTATTTGTAGGACGCAAATATTGAGTGATAGTAATGAGGTCGCAGCCAGCTGCATGTAGATCGATGAGCGCTTGCGAAATCTCCTGACGCGTTTCGCCGAGCCCAAGAATTAAATTCGACTTGGTAATAAGTCCAAAATCACGAGCTTGGGTAATGACATTGAGCGAACGCTCATAGGTGAATGCCGGGCGAATACGCTTGAAGATTCGCGGAACAGTTTCGAGATTGTGAGCAAAGACCTCAGGGCGAGTTTCAAAAACTTCATTGAGGTAGATGGGATTTCCACTGAAATCTGGGGCCAGCATCTCCACGCCAGTTCCTGGGTTGAGTTCGTGCACCTTGCGAATGGTCTCGGCATATAACCAAGCACCTTCATCTTCTAAATCATCGCGAGTAACGCCGGTGATGGTCGCGTACTTAAGGCCCATAGCTTGCACGGATTCAGCCACACGTCGAGGTTCATCGCGATCGAGCGGATCTGGTTTTCCGGTATCAATATTACAAAAGTCGCAACGACGAGTACACCGCTCTCCACCGATAAGAAAAGTTGCTTCCTTATCTTCCCAACATTCGAAAATGTTTGGACAAGCAGCTTCTTGGCAGACAGTGTGCAAACCTTCTGATTTCACCAGCGAACGTAGTCGCGTGTATTCGGGCCCCATATTTGCGCGGGTCTTGATCCACTCTGGCTTTCGTTCAATAGGAGTCTCTGTATTTCGGGCTTCGATGCGCAAAAGTTTGCGACCCTCTGGTGCGATTGTCATGCGCTCACCTTCATTAAATACTTGGAGATAATCTCTTCTATCACCGGTTGAACTTCGGAAATAGTAATGGCTCTGCCCAACTCCTTTGCCATCGAAGTCACGTGGGCATCATTGATTCCACAAGGAATGATCTTTTTAAAGGCAGATAAATCTGGGTCTACGTTGAGTGCGAAGCCATGCATGGTGACACCCGAAGCAACCCGAATACCGATTGCGGCAATCTTGCGTGCGCCTTGATCATCGCTAATCCAGACACCTGATCTGCCGGAAATTCGCGTACTTGTGATTCCAAAATACGCACAGACCTCAATCAGACCTGCTTCAATTTCACGTATGAAGCCAACGAGTTCATGGCGATTTGATAGTCGCACAATCGGGTAACCGACTAACTGTCCAACTCCGTGCCAGGTAATTTTTCCGCCTCGATCAACTTCGATTACTGGTGTTCCATCGGTCGGCAGTTCAGCTGGCAAGGTGCGTTTGCCTGCGGTGTAGACCGAGGGATGTTCTAGGAGCAAGAGTGAATTGCCGGAAATTCCCTGGGTTACATCAAGGTGAACTTTTCGCTGCAGTGCCAGCGCATCGAGATATTCACGCGTACCAAGACGATGAATTGCAATTGTCGGCGCGGAGATTTGTGGCTCCACATCGGTGCTGAGAACTGTCACGGGGATAGCCTAAAGGTAGGCTTGCCCTCAAGCGAATTGCCGCAGTACTTAAGCCCGAAAGGTCTCAACTCCACAATGTCTATCAACGCATCTACCAAATCCCGTAAGCCATTTGCGCTAGCCATGCTAGTTGTCATCATTTGGTTCCTCATTGTGGGCATCTTTGGGCCACTCTTCGGCAAGCTGACATCTGTGCAGGAGAATAACAACTCCTCATTTTTGCCGAAGGGTGCAGAAGCCACTCAGGCATCAGAACTGATTCAAACTTTTACTGATAAAGACTCATTCAATTTGCCGGCGCTGGTTCTCTTTGAAGGCAAGACAACTCCGGAAAATATCGCAAAGATTAATGAGCACATGATTGGCGTTGGTGGGCTCACTCTGGCCGGAACAGAGCAGAAGATTTCAGATTACCTAGCTCCAGATCAGGTGATCACTGTTTTTCCAGCTGAAGATGGTGAAGCCATCTTGGCAAATGTGCCACTCGATGGAAGTGCTATCGGTGAACTCCTTCCCAACGACGAGCCTGTTTTACCCGCAATTGTGGAAGCCCTTCGCGAAGATGTGAAGGAATTTGCCGAGGCTAATGGCGTCACCCACTACGTGACCGGACCTGCCGGATTATTCGGTGATCTCTTTAAGGCCTTTGGCGCGATTGATTCGATCTTACTCTTGGCAACACTTGCAGTAGTAGCCGTTATCTTGATCTTCGTTTATCGCTCGCCAATCCTCTGGATTATTCCGCTACTTTCTTCGCTCTTTGCTCTCGCAACTGCGGGTGGAGTTATCTATCTCTTGGCCAAGAATGACATTCTCGACGTCGATGGTCAGTCGCAAGGAATTCTCTCTGTTCTTGTCATCGGTGCTGCGACAGATTATGCGCTGCTCTTGATTGCTCGCTACCGAGAAGAGTTGCATCATCATGAAAATAGATTTGACGCAATGCGCGCTGCGTATAAGGGCGTGTGGGAACCAATCTTGGCTTCAGGTTCTACCGTTGCAATCTCGCTGATGGTTCTTCTCTTTAGCCAGTTAACTAATACAGCAAGCCTTGGTCCGATTGGCGCAATTGGAATTGTGGTCTCGATGATCACGATTCTGACATTGTTGCCCGCTCTGATGCTTATTTTCGGTCGCTGGTTATTCTGGCCACGTATTCCGAAGAATGACGGAGATGATCATGTCCTTGAGGGAATGTGGTCCAAGGTAGGAAACTCCATCGGCCGCAATCCGCGCAGGTCGTGGGTAGTTACCGGAGCGATTCTGCTTCTCTTCGCATTTGCTTCGACTACCTTAAAAACTGATGGGCTAGGAACGGTAGATTCATTTACCGGAAATCCAGAGTCAGTAGTTGGTCAAAAACTTCTGGAGAAGCACTTCCCAGGTGGTCAAGGTGACCCGACTCAGGTTGTAATCAACGCCGACAGAATTGCGGCGGTAACGGCTGCGGTCAGAAACGCCCCCGGAGTAACAGATGTTTCACCACAGCTAGATGGCTTCCCGGTTCCGGGACAACCAGCACCTGCTGTAAAGATTGTCAATAACAAGGCAATCCTCAATCTCACTCTCAACAAAGCTCCAGATAGCGTTGAGGCAGGCAATGACATACCTGAGATTCGTCGTCTCGCCAAAGCCGCAGATTCCACCGCGCTTGTAGGGGGAACAAGTGCGGTGTACTACGACGTACGTCAGGCAAATGATCGCGATAACAAAACAATTATTCCGATTATTTTGATCGTGATCACCATCATTTTGGGACTTCTTCTTCGAAGCATTCTCAGTGCGATAGTACTTCTTGGAACTGTTGTGCTTTCATACTTTGCAACGCTCGGTGTATGTGCCCTCGTCTTCAACCATGTATTTGGCTTCGCTGGCGGTGATAATTCATTCCCACTCTTTGCCTTCATCTTCCTGGTGGCCCTTGGTATTGACTACAACATCTTCCTAATGACGCGAGTACGGGAGGAATCCATGAAGATCGGAACCCGTGCAGGTGTCATCAAGGGTGTTACCGTCACGGGAGCTGTCATTACTTCGGCTGGAATCGTGCTGGCAGCAACATTCGCGGTTCTTGGAATTCTGCCGCTTGTACCTCTTGCGCAACTGGGATTTGCGGTGGCATTTGGCGTCTTACTTGACACCATAATCGTGCGCTCCATCCTGGTACCAGGGCTCGTGCATGAAATCGGACCAAAAATTTGGTGGCCTTCAAAGCTGCAAAATAAATAAGTTCGCTTACCGTCGTGTCCAATAAACCGGTAGCTGTAATTGGGGCTGGCCTAGCCGGCCTCAGCGCAGCCATAACCCTGCAAGATGCAGGACGCGACGTGGTGATTTACGAGGGTAGTGATCGCGTCGGCGGGAGAGTGGCCACCGACTTGATCGACGGATTTACCCTCGACCGCGGTTTCCAACTCATTAATGCCAATTACCCGGAGCTTGTTCAACTCGATGTGATGCGGGAGTTGGATTTTATCTATGCCCCTCGCACTATCGAGGTCAGTCTGGGTCAGAAGCGAATTGCACTAGGGGATCCACGCAGCAACCCGCTATCTTCGCTGAATTTCGCGACTGGAACTTTGCTCGAGAAGCTTGGCTTTCTCAAGTATTTACTCGGAAGTGCACGTTCGCAAAATTCGGTAGAAGCTGAATTGGCTCACTTGGGAACTTTGTACTCCCGAGTTCTCAAACCTTTCCTGTCCGGGGTATTTCTGACGGATCCAGCACAGGTAAATGCGGTAACCGGAAAAGAGCTGATCACCTCCTTTATCTCTGGAAAACCCGGTCTTCCTCAAAAAGGAGTGGGAGCTTTACCGGCCGCACTTGCTAGTCGTGTGGAAAAGATTGAACTCAATCACCGTATTGACTCGATAACTCAATTCAAGGGGCAGGAAGTCATTGTTGCTACGGATCTGACTACTGCGGCTCAACTCTTAGATATCGCTAACGTACAAAAATTGGCATCAAGCACGACCTGGTATCACGAGGTTCCGCAAGAACTCACACAATCGGCACACTTACTCATTGACGGCGAGAATCGAGGACCGGTCATCAACTCGATCGTAATTTCTAACGTGGTAACAACGTACTCACCACAAGGACGCTCGCTGATGGCGAGTACGACATTGGAGTTTGCATCTGAGTCAGAAGTTCGCCGCCATTTAGCTCTTATGTGGGGAGTAGAGACAAGTAAATGGTCGCTGATTGCCAAATATGACATTCCTAAGTCACTGCCAATTTTCGCGGTGGGAAATCTAAGCGCTCATAGTTCTAAAATTTCTAACAGTGTTTATGTGGCAGGAGATTACCGAACAGCGCCATCCCAAAATGGGGCGCTGCTATCAGGACGCCTTGCGGCGCAAGAGTTATTACTCGATGAGGGCTTTGAGCGCACTTGAAATGTGGGGATAGTCCCAAGTAAATCCTGCTTCGGTAAGTGCCTGAGGATTTACCTTCTTGCTACCTAAAATCTCACTCGAGAAACCACCGAGTGCAATCTTCAACGCGAAAGCTGGTGCTGGAAAGAGCGCCGGACGGTGCATGGCGCGAGCAAGAGCTGATGTGAATTCTTGATTGGTAACTGGATTGGGTGAAGTGAGATTTACTGGACCGGTTATTGGTTTCTCCAGGATGAATGTGATTGCGCGGATAACATCATGCAAGGTAATCCAAGACCACCATTGTTTTCCAGAACCGAGTTTGCCGCCAAGGCCTAAGCGAAAGAGTGGCAGCATCTTTCCGAGGGCTCCACCCGTTGGATCCAGGACGAGTCCGGTACGAATCTTTACTGTGCGCACTCCTGTTGCCAGATCTGCTGCACCTTCCCACTCGCGGCAGACAGCGGCAAGAAAATCATCTCCTGCGCGGTCACTTTCGATAACAGCGCGATTACCTGATTCGCCATACCAACCAATAGCACTAGCCGAGATAAATACCTGCGGCTTTACTTCAGCGACTGCGTTAGCGATAGCCGTGGTTCCTAGAAGACGAGAGTTAAGAATTTCGGATTTGTATTTCTTACTCCAACGCTTATCTCCAACCCCTACACCTGCTAGATGGATGACAGCATCAACTCCACGTAGCGCTTCAATATCTACGTAGCCAGTTTTTGGATCCCATTGAATTTCATCAGGTGCGACAACTGCCCGACGGACTAACCGTTGAACAGTGTGACCTTCACTCTTTAGATGACCGACAAGCGCGGTTCCGATGAGCCCAGAAGAACCGGTAATTGCAATACGTTGCGGAACTGACATTAATTACAGACCCAAATCGGATTCAAAAGATCCGCCTTCGAGGCGTTCCTTCAAGGTCACTAAGAAGCGAGCTGCATCTGCGCCATCGACGACTCGGTGGTCGTATGAAAGTCCGAGGTAGACCATGGAACGGATAGCGATTGTTTCGCCACCATCCTCACCTTTAACCACCATCGGACGCTTTACAACTGCGCCTAGTCCAAGAATTGCAACCTGTGGCTGATTGATGATTGGAGTATCAAAGAGCGCGCCACGTGAACCGGTATTGGTGAGGGTAAATGTTCCACCACCGAGCTCATCTGGAGTTACTTTATTGTCGCGAGTACGCGCGGCAAGATCTGCAATCTTGCGAGCAACGCCGCCCATATTGAGATCGCCAGCATTATGAATCACTGGTACCAAGAGACCTCTTTCGGTATCGACTGCAACACCTAGGTGCTCGGCTCCGTGATAAATAATTTGATCGCCTTCAACAGAGGAGTTCAGGACCGGGTGCTGCTTGAGCGCTTCACATACGGCAACTGCGAAGAATGGAAGGAATGAAAGTTTGACACCTTCGCGCGCTTCGAATGTTGCCTTCGCGCGATCACGAAGTCGGGCAATCTTTGTCACATCAACTTCAATGACTGTGGTCAATTGTGCTGAGACTTGTAGTGATTCAACCATGCGGGCGGCAATCACTTTACGAAGACGAGACATAGTCACTGTGGTGCCACGCAATGGAGATGCAGCGACTGGCGCCGATACTCGAGCTGGTGTTGAAGCAGCTGGAGCAACTGCAGCAGCAGGTGCGCTAGTTGGAACGAGTGCCTGTACATCTTCTTTGCGAATTCTTCCGCCGATGCCGGTTCCCTTAACTGACGCAAGATTTACACCGAGATCATTAGCGAGCTTGCGAACAATAGGAGTGACATAGGCATCTGCTGGTTGGGAAACCGCAGCAGGTGCGGCAACTGGAGCTGGTGCAACTGGCGCAGCAACGGGAGCTGGTGCAACTGGCGCAGCAACGGGAGCTGGTGCAACTGGCGCAGCAACCGGAGCCGGTGCGGCTCCCTGAGAACCAATTAATCCAAGACGTGCACCGACGGCGACAGTGGTGTCGACTGCGACATCGATTGCAAGCAGAGTTCCTGCCACTGGTGAAGGAATTTCAGTATCGACTTTATCTGTAGAAACTTCAAGAAGTGCTTCATCAACAGCAACAGCATCACCAACGTTTTTTAACCAACGTGTAACTGTGCCCTCACTAACTGACTCACCGAGTGCTGGCATTGTGATGACAGTTCCCGCGCCATTAGATGCAGCTGGGGCCGCAGGTGGGGGAGTTGGAGCTGGTGGAGCAACTGGGGCTGCTGCAACTGGGGCTGCTGCAACTGGGGCAGCAACTGGAGCCGCTGCAACTGGTGCTGCTGCGCTCTCACCAGATTGAGCGATAACTGCAAGTTCGGCGCCGACGGCAACTGTCTGATCTACGCCAACAACAATTTTTGAGAGAACTCCTGCTACTGGCGATGGAATCTCGGTATCGACTTTATCTGTAGATACTTCAAGGAGCGGTTCATCAACTGCAACTACGTCGCCTTCATTCTTGAGCCAACGTGTGACGGTACCTTCACTGACGCTCTCGCCGAGAGCTGGCATTGTTACTGAGAATGACATATCTATTTTCTCCTCTTACTTAACCGTGCGCGTGAAGTGGTTTGCCTGCTAGAGCCATATGAGCTTCGCCCATTGCCTCTGACAGAGTTGGATGTGCATGTACTAGCGGAGCAACATCATCTGCTGATGCTTCCCAGTTAAAAATCAATTGCGCTTCAGCTAAGAGTTCACCAACGCGAGCTCCCACCATGTGAATACCTAATACCGGACCGTTCTTCTCTGCCACAAGTTTGATTGATCCTGCAGTCTTAAGAATCTGAGCCTTACCATTTCCAGCTAAGTTGTAATCGAGTTCGACAACGTCGTATCCACGCTCTTTCGCAATTTTGGTCGAGAGTCCAACAGATGCAACTTCTGGCTCCGAATATGTAACACGTGGAACGCCATCGTAATTAATTGGTCGGGGATTGAGGCCAGCGATTGTCTCTGCTACCAAAATACCTTCTTGGAAGCCCACATGAGCTAATTGCAGGGTGGGAATAATGTCGCCTACAGCAAAAATGCCCGGAATATTTGTGCGGCAGTGATCATCAACGGTGATGTAACCGCGATCCATAGCGATGCCGATCTCCTGGTATCCAACGCCGTCGGTTACAGGTCCACGTCCAACTGATACCAAAAGGAGGTCAGCCGAGAATTCACGGCCATCTTCAAGTGTCACGGTCACGCCATTGGAATCCACGCGATGAGAGGCGAATCGAACACCTAGTTCAAATTTGATTCCACGCTTGCGAAATGCCCGCTCGAGTAACTTGCTGGAAGATTCGTCCTCGAGTGCAACTAGATGCGGCAGACCTTCAATAATTGTTACATCGGAACCGAATGACTTCCAGACAGATGCAAACTCGCAACCAATAACACCGCCACCAAGAACAATGACGCTCTTTGGAACGTAATCCATTGAAGTGCCGTGATCAGATGTAATGACGCGTTGCCCATCAATTTCAAGACCAGGCAAGGTTCGTGCGTAGGAGCCAGTGGCAAGAACAATATTCTTTCCGGTGTACTGCGTCCCGTTAACCTCGACTGTGTTATTTGAAACAAGTCGACCGGTTCCTTCGACGAATGTGATTCCACGAGATTTAACAAGACCTTGCAAACCCTTGTAGAGACCAGCGATGACGCCATCTTTATATGAGTTAACGCCACTCATCTCGATCGAATTAAATGTCGCGTTGACTCCGAATTGCGCTGATTCGCGAGCGCTATCGGCAACTTCACCGGCATGGAGTAGAGCCTTTGTAGGAATACATCCGCGGTGTAAACAAGTACCACCGACCTTGTCCTTCTCAATCAGGGCGACGGATAAACCGAGTTGTGCGCCACGAAGTGCTGCCGCGTAACCGCCGCTGCCTCCACCAAGAACTACAAGATCAAAATTCGACACAGAGTGACTCCCTTAAGCCTGCTCAACTCTAGCTACCAACGGGGGCTATCTTGCCAGCCTTGGTCCGCTAAGGCTAAATCGAGAAAAGGGCGCTATCGGCCCCGAGCCAGTTCGAGCAAGGAGCGCAGGGCGATACCTGTTCCTCCCACTGGGGTGTATCCGTGTGCCTGGCCATCATTAAATGCTGGACCAGCAATATCAAGATGCAGCCACGGTAGCTCATCGCTGACAAACTCTTTTAGGAAGAGTCCGGCTACCAGCATGCCTCCCATGCGATCTCCGATGTTTGCCATATCGGCAACGGGAGAGTCCAGTGATGCGCGCAACTCGATCGGAAGTGGCATAGGCCAAAAAGCCTCACCGGAAATTTCGGCGGCTTGCAAGAATTCGTTTGAGAAATCTTTGTTGTTTGTCATTACAGCACTGGTGCGGGTCCCGAGTGCGACAACTTGCGCTCCGGTCAAAGTTGCAACATCGATGATTCCATCAAGATCTTTACTCTCCTGCGCCTTTACTAGGGCATCACCTAGAACTAATCGACCTTCGGCATCAGGATTCAGTACCTCTACAGTTTTTCCGCCATACATAGTGATGACATCACTTGGTCGTGTTGCATTCTCGCTCACCATATTCTCAGCCAGTGGAGCCCACGTTTCGATAGCTACTGGCAGTTTAAGGAGCGCGATGGCGATTGTTGCTGCACATACTGCAGCAGCGCCACTCATATCTGACTTCATCGCCTCCATGCCAAGTGCTGGTTTCAGAGCCAAACCACCGGTGTCAAAGGTAATTCCCTTACCGACAAATGCATATTTTTTCGTAGCTTTCACACCCTTCGGTGAGTAGCTGATGTTAAGAAGTGTTGGCGGGTTAACTGAACCTTGTCCAACTGCAGTGATTCCACCGAAGCCTTTGGATTTCAATTGCGCAGCGCTCATGACCGAAATCTTTAATCCGAGTGCTGCACCACCGGCGCTTTGCACAGCGTCTTTGATTGCATCACAGAAAGTCTCGGGTGTTAGGTGGCTCGGAGGAGTGTTGATTAAATCGCGAACAAGGTTTGTGTAGGTAGCTATAACTTCGGCTGAACGCGCGGCGTCTTTTGCCTCTGCGGTTTGCGCAAGGAGTGAGAAGAGTGTGACTTTACTCAGCGGCGTCTTTTGCGCATCTTTGGTAGACCCGCGGAAGGAATCGAAGAGATAACTTCCCAGCCCTGCGCCTTCGGCAATAGCTGAGATCGCTCGAAGATCTTTAGCCGGCAGTGCAAATGTTGCGCTGGAATGTCCGGCGAGTGAACGTGCAGCAGCGCCAGCCGCGCGCCGCAAGGTCTCGGTGTTATAGGACGTTGAAACTTTTCCTAGACCGGTAAAGACAATCAGCCGGGTAGATGTTCCAGCAACTTTGATAACTTCATCAGCCTTGCCCGTCGCACCTAAATCACTGAGTGCTTGCAGCAGAAATTTTGTATCGAGCGGCAGATCCCCTGATTCAATCTGAACCGAACCCTTGGCTCCTTTAGCACCTTTGGCGGCGAGGCCAACAACCACTACATCGTCTTTCACGATTCCGTCGGTGAGGCGGATGGTTGTCATAAGGTGCTCCCTTTGATCGCGCGGTGGATATTTCGTGACGGCGATACTTAGTTCAGATGTCGGGTAAGTGTAAGTTGTCATCGTGAAAAACTCACCTTTGCATCAAAAACATATCGAACTACAAGCGAAGATGGCCGACTTTGGTGGGTGGTTGATGCCTATCGAGTACCCAGGTGCTGGCGTATTGGCTGAACATGCCGCCGTGCGCGAACGGGTGGGGTTATTCGATGTTTCTCACTTGGGCAAGGCGAGTATCGCTGGCACTGGTGCACTTGAGTTTCTCAATGCCATGTTTACTAACGATTTGACCAGAATCTCAAATGGCCAAGCTCAATACACATTGTTATGTAACGACGACGGTGGAGTTGTTGATGATCTCATTGCATATCGAAATTCTGATGACAATTTCTTCCTCATCCCGAATGCTTCCAACACCGCTGAGGTCGTTCGAGTTTTGCAATCGCATGCTCCTGAGGGAGTTTCGGTAAGAAATCTTCATGAAGAGTTTGCGGTCTTGGCGCTACAAGGACCGAAGGCTCACGCTGTTATTCAAAGTCTTGGAATAGAACCCACCATGGATTATATGGCCTTTGCACATGTGGAAATTGGCGGATGCGAAGTTATTCTTTGCCGAACTGGTTACACCGGCGAGCACGGTTACGAAATCGTTCCACGTTGGAAGGATGCATCCATTGTGTGGGATGTACTCGTAGCGGCGATGAAACCTTTTGCTGGTGAAGTTTGTGGCTTAGGAGCGCGAGATACCTTGCGCACCGAAATGGGTTACCCGTTGCACGGTCATGAACTCACCCTTGAGATCACTCCCGTGCAAGCCAGCGCTGGATGGGCGATTGGATGGAAGAAGAGCCACTTTCGTGGGTCAGAGACCCTGCGAAGTCAGCGCGAAGCAGGTGTAGTGCGCACACTTCGCGCGCTGAAATCAAATGACCGCGGAATACCTCGCGCCGGAATGATGGTAAAGAACTCTAGCGGGGTTGATGTGGGGTTCGTGACAAGTGGAACGTTCTCGCCAACGCTGAAGACCGGAATTGCACTTGCACTCATTGATCCCAACTGCGCAGAGGGAGATCAATTAATCATCGATGTACGTGGACGCGATTCGTCAGCAACTATTGTTTCGCTGCCATTTTCCCCATCGCACGTTCGTTAGTAGTTAAATTTCTAAATTCAATCGGCGAAAGAAATGCGGCGCGAGTATGTGCCCGTCGTAGCGCACCGAGCACTGGTTTCCCGGTGATGATGATGAGGACGGATGTAAAAATCGCCCGTGGAATATCCCATGCCAATGCGGATAGAAAGTGGTAGCTCATAAAGTTACTGAGATTTTGCGCCAGGGGAGCACCTGCACTAAAAGATAGCTGCGAATCGCTACCCAGATACCAAGGCCAGAACTGTAGATCCATCGCTATTCCAAAGAACTGAGCGGCGAGAATTGCATAGCCAACCAGTGCCGCAATCTCTAGTAATCCACGAACACGTCGTGGGATGAGACCAACGCCCAATCCAATCCAAGCAGCAGCGAAACATTGATAGGCAAGCCATGGACCGGTACCGCCGGTAATCAAGGCCGAGACCAACATTGACAACGCGCCCAGCAGAAAACCAAATGAAGGGCCAAAGACGCGGGCGCTTAAAATGAGAAGGAACCACATGGGTTCAATACCTACGGCGCCGGTTCCCAGTGGTCGAAGTGCGGCCACCAGAGCCGAAAGAAGCGCGAGCAAGGCAACTGATTTCGCATCGAGTGCGCCATTACTAACGCTGATTAAGAAGAGTGCAAGGGCAAGTGGTGTGGCACAGAGAAATATCCACTGCGGATGAGCGACTTGAGTGGAGACAAGAAATGGCCAGAGAAATCCGAGCGCTCCAATCAGGCTTGTGGCTACTAAAACCACGAGATGTACTTTCGAGAAAGTCAGTACGTTTCTGGTCTTCATAACTTCTCCGCTAAGGCAGAAACAACATGGTCAACGGTGAGCCACGGTTGTGGTGACATGATTTTGGCGACCTGCGGTGCAAAGGCAGGTGAGCTAAGTAAGACATCAAGAGTCGAACCATCAGCGACAATTTCACCTTCGGCTAAGAAAATAACACGGTCCGCTAACTCGGCTACTAACTCGACATCATGTGTAGCGAGAAGAACCGGGTAGTTCAGTGTGCTCGCATACTCCTTGAGTGCGCGCGTAAAGAGAGATTTGGCTTGGTAATCCAAGCCGCGAGTTGGCTCATCGAGAATCAGGAGCTGAGGATTTCCGGAGAGCACGATGCTTAAAACTAAAGCTAAACGTTGACCTTCCGAAAGATCGTGCGGATGGGCATCGTGAGAAATTCGTGGCACCAGTTTGTCGAGAAATGAAAGTGTGGTGCCCGATGCAAGTCCCGCTAGAAGGTCAGCCTCTTGGCATTCTTGGCGAACGCTCTGGTGGTAGAGCAAGTCCGAAGGCTCTTGCGGGACGTAGCCAATTCGTTTGCGACGACTCTTTCCAGCGAGTTCTGCCGGGTCTTGCTGATAAACGCGCACTGCACCCGAGCTCGGTTTCAAGACACCCACAATTGTTTCCAGGAGCGAGCTCTTCCCAGCGCCATTGCGTCCCATGAGAGCGACGATCTCGCCCTTACCAATTGAGGTTGAAACGCCACGGAGTGCAAAATCGTCCCCGTATTTAACTGTCAATGAATCCACTTCGATTGCCGGAGTGCGCACCCGAGTTGCACTATCAATTTCTGCAACGGCTATACCTCGGACATCTGCTGTAAGTCGACGAACTTCCCGGACGCTGGTTCCAAATTCATTTAAATTAAGGGCACGCGCAAGTCTAATGATGGGCGGGACAAGCTCTGATTTACTGAGAATCTCTTCCGCACTTCCTATCGAAGTTTCACCATTTCCTTCGATATAGATAATGCGGTCAACAAATTGAATCACTCGCTCTAATCGATGTTCGGCCATAATAACTGTAACGCTTAAGTCGTGAACAAGCCGGTGTAAGACGGAGAGCACTTCTTCTGCTGCAATGGGATCTAGTGCGCTAGTTGGTTCATCCAGGACTAAAACTTTTGGGTGCATTACTAACGCCGCTGCAATTGCTACTCGTTGCTGCTCTCCGCCGCTGAGTGAACTAATCGCTCTTGCGCGCACTGCATTCAAACTCAGTAGATCGAGGACTTCTTCCACGCGCTTTCGCATGACATCAGGTGGAAAGTTCAACGCCTCCATGCCAAAAGCAATCTCCTCTTCCACCACATCCGTAACGAAACCATTGATTGGATTTTGGCCGACGATTCCGACCAGGTGTGCCAACGCCCCTGGCTTTAGCTCTCGAGTGGATAAACCATCAACCGAGATATCGCCAGCCAGGATGCCACCGGTGTGATGGGGGACTAGTCCGTTAATGAGGCGCAGGAGCGATGATTTTCCCGACCCGGTGTGGCCCATTACTAAGACCATCTCACCCTCTTGAATTTCACAGTTGAGATCTTCCAGCACCGTCTTAGTGGAGTGTGGATAGATGAGTGAAACGTTGGAAAATGTAATCATGCTGCGACCATCGCCGACGCAGCAACAACGGCTGAAAAAACAAACCAAGAATCGCGCGCCAACCACGGTGCCGGTCGGTAACGAGATCTCTTTCGACTGGCGCCATATCCTCGTGAATCCATAGATTGCGCAAGTTGCAATGAGCGGGTCAAGGTCTCCTCAAGAAGTGGAAGTGCGATGGATCGCAGCGACACTTTGTCCATTCCGCGCATGTATTGAGCTTTTCTAATGCGTTTCACACTCTGGGTTAATTGCGGAAAGACTGATGTTGCAATGACCAGTGTCACTCCCACTTCGTAAATAAAAACTGGCAGGACTCTGAGTAATTTATGAGGACTTGTCAGAGCGGAGGCGGCACCGAAGAGTGCAATCATGGTTGCAATGATGATTCCTTCATGCACTGATGAAGAGAGCCGTTCCAATGTGACCGCTCCGCCGACTCGGATGCCGGACATCCATGAAGGAAGATCCAGAATCGGAAGCGTAAAAAGCACCGTTCCAGGAATTGGTATTCCAATAAGTATTCCAATGAGGACTCGAACTGAAATCACGAATGCGCCAAAGCGCAGAGACCACCAGAAAGTTGCGTTCCATGGCGAACCATCGGATCGCGCCCGAACGAATAACACCGCCACACCCACCGTTGCTAAAGCAACCCATGCGTTATCTAAGACCACGACTCCAACTGCAAGAATCAGAGACCAGATCCACATAGTGAGTGGGTGTAGCGGTTTATTCATATCTTGTTCTGGTTTACTTTTTAAGAAGTGCAGCAGGTGCGGCTATCTCAACGCCACATTCTTTCTTTGGGTATCCGTTAAATCCACAGATGAGGCCGGATTCAGCCGCTCGAACTTTGACCACTTGACCCAAGACATCAATACCTTGTGAACGCATTGCCGTTGTCACGCAGCGAGTAATCGTCTTCTGCACCTTTTCACCCTTTGGGGCATATGCCTTATTGCCGAAATCGATCACGAGTCCGATTCGCTTCATGCCCGGAGTTGCCTTTGTCTTTCCACAGATGGCAGCGAAATCTGGCTTTACTGATGGCGCAACCGATGGAATGTCATCGCTACTAAAGACAAATGACCATCCTTCTACTGCGCCATCTTTGATATCCACTGTTGGCCCGGTCATAGCAGCAGTCCATTGGGTGGCATTTGGAGCAGCTTGGAAGTAGCCCCAGTAGCGATAGCCCTTGGCGGCTGCGCTGGATGGCGTGATGGAGATAGCTTGAGATGCAATGAGAAGAATTGCAATAAGTAATGGTGTTCTATTTTTATTCATGAACTGGAGTCTCCTGTGTTAGAGAGTCTCACAGGGGTAGCTCGCAAGCAAAAAGTGCGGGTGCACTAATAACTGTTGGACTACACCCCGCAAACCTCGGCGGGTGTTTGTCGATTGCAAATATCTCGATAGGTAATCCGACTTAATTAGTTGATAGCTCAACTTCTCTTACGGTTGCGGGTCAGCGTCGGATTTGCACCGAACTTCCCCTACGGAGATATCTATTTAGTTGTGGTCGAACCAAACCATACGTCGGCTAGCTAAGCAACCACCCACGCGCTTGGAGTTAGAAGGATTCTCCCCGCTTAATCGCGGGCCTAGGTGTGCGCATCCGACGCATTTGAGTTGATCGCAACCACCCATACATTCCGACGCCCTTTAACTCGGCGTCTGGGAATCTCTCGGAGACAGCTCTCTTTAGCTTACGGCTCAGGAAGAATCCATCAACGACTGAAATCAAGAGCACCGCATACATAATCAAAATGCTGCCAAGTTGAAAGACCTTGGATGGAACGAGGGTAAGGATCAGTACGACAAAGATGATGGGAAGAAAGTATTCGCCAATCGAGCGCCTGGAATCCACATAATTTCGAGCAAACTTCTTGACTGGTCCCTTATCGCGAAGCGGAAGTGCGTTTTCATCTCCACGCACATAAGCCTCTCGTTGTGCGATTCGAGCGGCGCGGGCTGCCTCTTTTGCTTTCGCCTTTTGCGCCCTCGTTGTCGCTGGCGCTAAGGGTGAAATCTTGCGAGCCGCTTCAGCATCTTTACGCTTTGGTGTCGGGCGGCCTTTTTTGTCGTCAGTTGATTCACTCATGGGCGCAACTATAGAGCGAGCATCTGTTCTAAGGCCACCTTTGAATACTGGGCAATACGTGAATCAACCTTGATTTGATTAACGATGTGGCCCGCAAGTATCGACTCCATTGACCAGACAAGATGGGGGAGATCAATTCGATTCATGGTCGAGCAGTAGCAAACTGTCTTATCGAGAAAGACCACTTCCTTATCTGGGTTCTGCGAAGCAAGTCTTGATACTAAGTTCAACTCGGTACCGACAGCCCATTTACTGCCCGGAGCTGATTGTGAAACCACTTGAATAATCTTCTCAGTGCTTCCAACAACATCGGCATCAGCGACAACTTCATGCTGGCACTCAGGATGAACAATCACTTGAACGCCTGGAATTCTGGTGCGAACCTCTTGAATTGATTCGCGGGTAAATCGTCCGTGAACAGAGCAATGTCCGCGCCAGAGAATCATCTTGGCTCCACGAATCTGATCTTCGGTTAGCCCACCCATCGGCTTCCATGGATTCCACAGGATGCAGTCATCAAGTGATAATCCAAGTGCGAGAACAGCGGTGTTGCGACCTAAATGCTGGTCGGGCAAGAAGAGAACCTTTTCGGATTTAGAGAAGGCCCACTCGAGTGATTTCTGGGCATTGGAAGAGGTACAAATTGTGCCGCCATGTTCGCCCGTAAAACTCTTGATTGCAGCTGATGAATTCATGTACGTCACCGGGGTTGTTCGCGATGCGACACCTATTTTTTCCAACTCATTCCAACATTCATTTACTTGATTCGCAGTAGCCATATCCGCCATCGAACAACCAGCTGCGAGGTCCGGAAGAATCACTCGTTGCTTAGCGCTAGTGAGAATGTCCGCACTCTCTGCCATGAAGTGGACGCCACAGAAGAAGATGAATTCGGCAGAGCTCTGTTCGGCCGCAGCCTGGGCAAGTTTGAATGAATCTCCAGTGATATCGGCGAATTTAATAACTTCATCGCGTTGATAATGATGACCAAGAATCAGGGCCCGGTCACCCAGCGCGGTACGAGCAGCAATAGCTCTATCGATCAGGGTGGGGTCACTCGCGGCAGGTAGCTCACCCGAACAGGAGACGCCGCGTTCAGAGGTCAGGTCTTTACCTTGGCCTAAGACGAGCAGATCTGAGAGTGAGATAGACACGGGTTTATTGTCCTCGCTTTCGGTTGGCCACGGCAAGCCGAGGCGAGTATTCTTCGTTACATGACAACTGAAACAACCTCTACTCCTGTTGAAATTACAACTGGTATCACTCTTACCGATGTCGCGGCAGCGAAGGTTTCAGCCCTTTTGGCTCAAGAAGGTCGCGATGATCTCTACCTTCGCGTAGCAGTTCAACCTGGTGGCTGTTCTGGTCTCAAGTACCAGCTCTACTTCGATGACCGCGCTCAAGATGGCGATATTGCTCGCCAGTTCGGCACTGTAAAAGTTGTTGTCGACAAGATGAGCGATCCGTATCTCATGGGAGCATCAATCGATTTCGTAGACACAATTGAGAAGCAGGGTTTCACAATCGATAATCCAAATGCGCAAGGTTCATGCGCATGCGGCGATTCATTTAACTAAACTCGGTTCTTACAACTTTTATCTGGGTAGATTGCGCCCATGAAAATTGGTGTTGCTGGGTCAGTCGGTTTAGATCACTTAATGACTTTTCCGGGAAAGTTCACGGACTCACTTGTCGCCGGTTCACTTGAAAAAGTTTCACTATCATTTCTAGTTGATGGTCTAGATGTTCGTCGCGGGGGATGTGCGGCCAATATCTCCTTCGGTCTGGGCGTTCTCGGGCTCAACCCAATTTTGATCGCTGCAGTCGGCAAGGATTTTGCAGATTATGACGCTTGGCTTACCAGGCATGGCGTAAATACTTCTCATGCTCTAGTTTCTACCGAGCAGCACACAGCCCATTTCACGGTAACAACAGATACCGAGCTCAATCAGATTGCATCTTTCTTCCCAGGAGCGATGTCTGAGGCTCGCAACATTGAACTTCAGCCGATCATCGACAAGGTTGGCAAGCTAGACATTCTGGTCGTGTCACCAGATGACCCAGAAGCGATGCTTCGCCATACTGAAGTCGCGCTCTCCTTGGGAATTGCGGTGGCAGCGGACCCGTCGCAACAAATGGCGCGCATGAGCGGTGAAGAAATTAAAAAACTCATCGATGGCGCAACGTATCTGTTCATGAACGAATACGAGTTAGCTCTTGCGATTCAGAAGACCGGTTGGAGTGATCACGAAATTTTGCAACGCGTTAAATATCGAATAGTCACTCTTGGCTCTGACGGAGCGCGGGTGGAGAGTACCGATGGCACATTTATCAAAGTAGGTTGTGCCAAAGAGAAGGCGAAAGTTGATCCGACCGGAGTTGGAGATTCGTTCCGTTCCGGTTTCGTTGCTGGACTTGCCTGGGGACTCCCGCTCGAGCGTTGCGCGCAGTTAGGCTCGATGATTGCAACGTATGTCATTGAAACAACCGGTACCCAGGAGTACCGCTTTACTCGAGATGAGTTTGTGGCGCGATTCCGCGATGCTTATGGAGATCAGCCAGCATCGGAGATTGCAGCTCACTTACCTGCTTAATCTCGTACCTTTATAACTGCTTGAGTCAGCGCCGCAATATCGGCGCGAGTTGTCTGCGGCCGCAGCGTAATGTGGAGATGGCCATCAGTTGGATAACCCATAGCGGCCAATACATGACTTGGTTGCAGATCCGCTGGCGAACAAGCAGAGCCAGAATCCACATCGATTCCTTGCAGCGCTAACTTTCGAACTAGGTCTTCACCACTAGCGCCAGCGACAGTAAGGGATAGTACTTGCGCAGTGGCGTGTGCTTGTGGGGCGACAATTCGTACCCCTGGAATCTGTGAGAGTTCTGAAATCGCAAAAGTGCGAATAGCCGAATCTTCGGTCACAAAATTTTCTAACGCTACTGAAGCAGCAATCAGCAGCGGCAGTGAGTAAGTTCCAGGAGATTTTATTGGAGCGATATGGGGCAGTGGATATCGATAGTGGCTCGGGTTATTGATAGCAAGGATGGCTAAACCGGCCGGGCCGTTCCAGGAGTTGGCAGCATAGAGAGCGGTATCCCATTTTTCCGGAAGAGTTACTCGAGGACCGGAAGACGTTGCATCGATTGCAACATAATCGGCGAGTGCAGAAAGTTGTTCTGCCTTTTGAACAACTCCAGTTTCACCGTTAGCTAGTTGCAATGAAAGTACAGAGCCTCGGGGGATTTCAGCAGAGTTGATCAAGCCTTCCGAATCGACACTCAGTTCAAAGACGGATCCTTTGTGGAATCTAGCCACGGCGCGAATTTTGCCTTTATCTGTTGCGGAATATGCAAAGGCGAGTTCATCACGTAAAAGTCCGGCGATTGCAAGGAAGTGACCTAACGCTGGTTCACCCAGTACCTCAATTGAGTCAGGGGAGATGCCTAGGTGTGAGGCAATATTTTCGAGGGCGTGATTGCGAAGAATTGCAGCACGCCCTGCAGATTGGGAAATCTTCTTAGGATCAGCCCACCCTTGGTCGAAGGCGGCCAGGAGGGCAGAACGAACTACCTCCGGCAGCGGGGCCTCTGAGGTGAAATTTCCTGTGACACGAACCACCGGGCGAACGCTACTCGCTCAGATGGAAGCATGCACTGTGCGCCACTATCCTTTACCCATGTCTTCTGATGCAGCGCGCGTATGGCGCCGAATTCGAGTAGCCGCACTTCTTGCCCCAGGGCTACTACTGCTCAGTGGTTGCTCATTTGATTTAAAGAATGTTTCCGGAATGGGATTCCCGAAAGGGGCCTCAAGTGTTAACGATATTTCTCTTTCACTCTGGCAAGGTTCATGGATAGCAGCAGCAGTTGTCGGCGTCTTTACCTTAATCTTGATTTTATGGCCGGCGGTTTTTCACAGAGCTCATGCAAGCAAAGGTGAATTTCCTAAGCAGACCCAGTACAACATTCCAGTTGAAATCCTCTACACAATAATCCCACTGCTTATCGTGGCAGTGCTCTTCTACTTCACCGCAATTAAGCAGAATGAAATTACTGATAAAACTACGCCAGTAAAACATGAGATCTCAGTAGCAGGTTTCCAATGGTCATGGCAGTTTAAGTATCCGGCAGCAGGAGAAGATGCGGTAGTAACTGGTACTCCGGCGCAGCCACCTACCCTTTACCTGCCGCAGGGCGAGAGCGTTCGATTCACCCTTACCGCAAGCGATGTAGTCCATGGTTTTTGGATTCCAGCTTTCATGATTCAAATGCAGAATCTTCCGGGCGAAACAAATTACTTACAGTTCACAGCAAATAAACTGGGCGAATTCCCGGGTCGATGCAACATTCTTTGTGGTCGTAACCACTCGCAGATGTTGTTTAAGGTCAAAGTTGTAACACCAGCGAATTACCAGAAGTACCTTGACTCACTGAAGGCGAGCGTGGCATGACCACTTATGCAGAACGTCCAACGATTTCGGCACCTCGCCAAGGAGTACAAAAAACTTCGCTCGGCTCACAATTTGTAAAGACCATCACCTCGACCGACCATAAGCGCATCGGTTATCTCTACCTTGCAACTTCTTTCGTCTGGTTCCTTATCGGTGGTGTCCTAGCGCTGCTCCTTCGCGTTGAACTTACTCGCCCTGGAATGCAGTTCCTAAGCGTCGAGCAGTACAACCAGATTTTTACTATGCACGGAACCATCATGTTATTGATGTTTGCAACGCCGCTCTTTGTTGGCTTCGCCAATGTGATCATGCCGCTGCAAATCGGCGCTGCCGATGTTGCATTCCCACGGCTTAATATGCTTTCGTACTGGCTCTTCCTCTTTGGATCTATTCAGGCTGTTGCTGGATTCTTAACTCCGGGCGGAGCAGCATCATTCGGATGGACCGCATATGCACCACTTTCTAACTCGACTTACTCACCTGGAATCGGTGGCGACCTGTGGATCATGGGGTTGGCAATTTCAGGCCTGGGAACAATTCTTGGTGGCGTTAACTTCATAACAACTATTTTCACAATGCGTGCTCCAGGAATGACGATGTTCCGTATGTCAATCTTTTCGTGGAACGTTCTGCTTACATCAATTCTCGTTCTATTAGCATTTCCACCGCTAGCGGCAGCGTTACTTGGATTGGAATCTGATCGCCTCTTTGGCACCCACATATTTGATCCGGCCAACGGCGGAGCTATGTTGTGGCAACACTTGTTCTGGTTCTTTGGACACCCCGAGGTTTATATTCTGGCGCTTCCATTCTTTGGTATCGCTACTGAAATTCTTCCGGTCTTTAGCCGCAAGCCAATCTTTGGTTACAAAGGGCTCATCGCTGCAACAATTGCTATTGCCGCGCTTTCGGTTGCGGTATGGGCTCACCATATGTTCGCAAGTGGAAAAGTGCTCTTGCCATTCTTCTCATTCATGACATTCCTTATCGGAGTTCCTACCGGTGTGAAGTTCTTTAACTGGATTGGAACCATGTGGCGTGGCCATGTCACATTTGAAACACCAATGCTTTGGGTTATGGGGTTCCTCGTAACCTTCCTCTTCGGTGGCATCACCGGAATTATCTTGGCATCACCTCCACTTGATTTCGCCGTCTCAGCCTCCTACTTCGTAGTTGCGCACTTCCACTACGTACTATTTGGAACCGTGGTGTTTGCGATGTTTGCTGGCTTCTACTTCTGGTGGCCAAAGTTCACCGGACGCATGCTCAATGAGCGTCTTGGAAAGATTCACTTCTGGACTCTCTTCTTCGGTTTCCACCTTACCTTCCTCATTCAGCACTGGCTTGGCATCAAGGGATTCCCACGTCGCTACGCCGATTACCTGGCCACCGATGGATTTACTGGCATGAACATGATTTCAACGGTGGGTTCATTCTTGCTGGCTCTATCCATGATTCCGTTCTTCATTAACGTATGGATTACTCGTAACTCTCCAAAAGTTGAAGTTGATGACCCTTGGGGTTACGGATCATCTCTCGAGTGGGCCACAACATGTCCACCTCCGCGCCATAACTTTAATTCGATGCCACGCATTCGCTCGGAGCGACCTGCATTTGATTTACACCATCCACACATCACCACCGAAGGACACTAAGCATGAATGCAAATTGGAAACTCTTCTCCGGGCTCTCAGTTTTCTATGTGATTATGGCAGTGGTTTACTACTTCGTCGGTGGCGAAGCAGTGGGGATTACTGGAATGACACTGTCAGCTTGTCTGGCCGGAATGGTGGGCTTCTACGTATGGTTTACCCAGAAGCGAATTGGCGTCGCGATTCCTTCAGATAATCTCGAAGCTGAGATTGCAGATGATGCTGGGGAGCTTGGCTTCTACAGCCCACATTCATGGTGGCCACTTCCGGTAGCGCTTAGTGCAACTGCAATGGGCCTTGGACTGATTATCGGTTGGTGGATGGTCTTGATTGCACTGGGTGCACTGATTATCAGCATCATCGGGATGGTTACCGAGTACGAAAAGCCGCTCTCGAATAGTTCTCACTAAGATCGTTTCAAGAATTACGTCTTAGGTCACAATGCGACGGCTAGTGGCTCTCGCGCCCTGGATCTTCGTTCTTATTTGGAGTTCAGGATTCGTTGTAGCAAAGTATGCATTTTCATCCGGTGATCCGATCTATTTCCTAGCAATCAGATTGATTGCCGCCGCACTCATTCTCTTCGCTATTGCTCTTGTTATGCGGGCGCCTATCAAGATATCTCGCTCTGATTTCCTAGCCTCATTGCTGATCGGGGTATGCCTGCATGCCATGTATTTGGCAGGAGTTTGGTACGCGATTGGCTTGGGTGCACCTGCTGGGCTCTCATCGGTTATCACAAGTATGCAGCCGGTCTTGGTCTCCGTTGTAGCAGTCCAACTTTTGAGTGAACCGCTCTCGCGAAAACAGCAAGTTGGACTAGTACTCGGTTTCATTGGAGTGGTTTTTGTAATCCTGCCGAAGATGTCTGGCACATCGGGATTTAGCGTAACTTCGCTTACGCTCTTAACGCTAGCCCTGCTTGGTAGCACGGTTGGAACGTTGCTCCAGAAAAAGATTGGTCGCTCAGTTCCGCTTCTTATTGGAACTACCTACCAGTTTGCAATTTCTGGAGTGGTATTACTGATCGTCTCCTTCATCATGGGTGCCACCGACTTTCACCTAACCAAGAGTGGCTTCTTCGCCATGCTGTGGGCGGTCGGTGTGACATCAATTGCGGCACTTCTACTTTTCTTCTGGCTGCTCAATCGCGGAACGGCGGCGAAGGTTTCTTCCCTCTTCTACTTGGTTCCACCTATTGCAGTGCTTGAGACCTACATTCTTTTCGGTGAAAAGATCAACGCCCAGGGGTTCATAGGAATCGCTATGACCACGCTGGGCGTTGCTTTAGTACTGCAAAACTAACTTCTCGTGACTAGTGGTGACCCTCTAGCTCTTTACGTTCGGTCTCTGTTGCCTTAGGTACCGCAGTAGCCATTGAACGAGATATCCGATTGCGAATCTTGTTCTTGATTGCTGCTGGTCTACGGACACCGGCACCGTCGTATTCAGGAAGTTCTAGCGGAGCAAGTTGTTCATGTGAGGTCAAGAGCCAGGCCTTTTCAGGTGAGATTGGCTCATGAATCTCGGTGAATTCACCATTAGGCATACGTACCAAGCGACCTGTTTCGCGTCCATGAAGCACCAAGTCACGGTCAGCTCTTTGAAGTGAGAGGCAGAGACGCTTAGTAATTACGTACGCAAGTGGTGGCAGAACAATGATTGCAATACGAGAGAACCACATCATCTGATTAATGGTGAGATCAAAGGTTGTCGCAATGATGTCGTTACCACCGTTAATAAGTGATACGAGTGTGAAGGTCAGCGCCATAGCTCCGATTGCGGTACGAGTTGGTGCATTGCGTGGGCGATCAAGGAGATGGTGCTCGCGCTTATCTCCAGTTGCCCAGCTCTCGATAAATGGGTAGAGCGCTAACCCAGTAAACATAATTCCAGGCAAGATCAACCCCGGAATCAAAATGTTCCATGAAATCGTGTAGCCAAATGTCACTGTCTCAAGTGGGGGAGCCATACGAACTAGTCCGTCGAGCCAACCCATATACCAATCGGGCTGCGAACCGGCTGAAACTTGTCCAGGTGTGTACGGCCCATATAACCAAATCGGATTAATGGATGCGACGGCGCCGAGGAATGCCGTTACACCGAAGACGATAAAGAAGAATCCACCAGCTTTAGCCATATAGACAGGCATAAGTGGGTAGCCAACAACGTTCTTTTCGGTGCGGCCTGGACCTGGGAATTGAGTGTGCTTCTGGTACCAGACAAGCATTAAGTGAACGGTAATGAGGGCGAGGAAAATTCCTGGAAGAAGTAAGACGTGCACGGTATAGATGCGTGGAATGAAAGCTACGCCTGGGAATGCACCGCCAAATGCAAAGAAGGCAAGGTATGAACCGACTACCGGTAGCGCTTGAATAATCGCTTCCGCTATTCGGATACCTGTTCCTGAAAGTAGGTCATCAGGAAGTGAGTAACCCAAGAAGCCTTCGACGATTCCAAGAGTAAGAAGTCCGACACCGATGATCCAGTTGAATTCACGTGGCTTACGGAACGCACCTGTGAAATAGACGCGCATCAAGTGCACAACGATGCCCACCATGAATATAAGCGCGGCCCAGTGGTGAATCTGACGCATGAGCAATCCACCGCGAACTTCAAATGAAATATCGAGTGTAGACGCGTAGGCCGCTGACATTTCTAAGCCTTGCAGTGGTTCGTATGAACCTTCATAGATAACTTCACGCATTGATGGATCGAACCAGAAGGTGAGGAAAGTACCTGAGAGAAGAAGAATGACGAATGAGTAAAGGCAGATTTCGCCAAGTAAGAACGACCAGTGATCAGGGAAGACCTTGGTGAGGTTCTTCTTCATCCATTTGGCTGCACCTGTTCGATCATCGACATATCCTGCGACGTTACCGGCGATTCTTTCGCGTGCTGTCATGCTGAACGCTCCCAAAAACTAGGTCCGACTGGTTCATTAAACGGTGCTTGTGCGACGAGGTATCCCTCGGCGTCAACTGTAATTGCCAACTGTGGCAGTGGGCGAGCTGCTGGCCCGAAGATAACCTTTGCTGCACGAGTAACATCGAATGTTGATTGATGACATGGACAGAGCAAATGCTTCGTTGTCTGCTCATAGAGCGCTACCGCGCAACCCATGTGAGAACAGATCTTTGAGAAGGCGATGATTCCTTCATGCGTCCATGAAAGACGTTCGGCATCGAGATTGAACTCTTCCGGACGTAGTCGAATAAGAAGCACGGCATCTTTAGCGATGTCATTCAAAGATCGATGCTCGCCAGGTGCTATCTCAGGCAAGGTCTGCGCGACAGCGCCCACTTCAAGATCGGATGGACGCAATGGACGATCGCCGGGATCAGTTACGAGGCGAGTGCCCTTCTTCCATGTTGTTGTCTTGAGTTGGTTTCCAGGTAGTGGGCCTAGGTCTCCGAGAAGCAATACGGGGGAGATAGCAGAGAGCCCAAGAGCTGCACCGAGGGTTCGCTTAATTAGAGGTCTGCGACCCAACCCTGCCGAAGCGGCTCCTTCCTTAACAGTCTTTACGAAATCTTTGCGATCTTCATCGTCAGATTTAAATTCGTGGCGTTGGGCAATCACTTCTTCATCGGGCATCAAAGTTTTAGCCCAGTGAATAAGGCCGGCACCTATGCAAAAGAGTGCGATCGCCATTCCCATTCCAAGTCCAAGTTGATGGGCGTTGGTATTTCCCATCACTGGAATGAAGAAGAAGATATCTTCAGGAATAAATAGATACGAAACGATTAAGAGCAGAGTTCCGAGTGCGGAGAGCATGAACAATATTGCGACTTGACGTTCAGCACGCGCTGCCGCCTTAGGATCTGTATCTGCGCGACGATGCACATGGGCAGGTAGACCAGGATCTTTAATGAGCTCTATCTCGTTAGACATCAGATTACTTCGCCTTCATCGCTAGCCAGACTGCAACACCGATGAGCAGTCCGATTCCTAGTGTCCATACAAGCAAGCCCTCGGTGACTGGGCCAACTCGACCGAGCGCCGCTCCACCCAACTGAGGTTCAGCTTCGACCGACTTAATCCACTTAATGATTGATAACTTTTCCTCAGGTGTAATTGTTTTATCACTGAAGACCGGCATTGCCTGCGGACCTGTGATCATCGCTTCATAAATATGACGCGGTTCAACCCCCATCAAAGTAGGCGCGTACTTTCCTTGCGTGAGCGCACCACCTTGAGCAGCAAAGTTGTGGCACATGGCGCAGTTAGTTCTAAATAGTTCGCCACCTTCGGCAACTGATCCATCGCGTTCATAATTCAACATCTCTTCGGTAGGAACTTTTGGCCCAGGAGCGAGAGAGGCAACATACATAGCAAGTGCATTGACCTCTTCCGCGCTATATACAGGTGCTTTACGCATCGCTTGCTGGCTCATATCTGCCATTGGCATACGACCGGTTGCTACCTGGAAATCTACAGATGCAGCTCCTACACCGATAAGAGATGGCGCGATTTCGCCACCTTCAGCATTTAGCCCGTGACAAGAGGAGCAACCCTTGAGAAATATCTCTCGGCCCTCATCTATTGCAGCAGAGCGAGCAGCGATTGAAGTTTCTTCTTGATCAACAGCGCTAGCAACTTGGAAGGTAGTACCGATGGTGAAGAGCGCAAATATCAGCAGAATTGGACCTGCTGCACGATGTCTACGTAAGCGCGAGAGTTGCTTCACTGTATTCCTTTCGTTTTCAAATCCGATAATTATTTAATGAGATAGATAGAGGCGAAGAGAGCAATCCAGACAACGTCCACAAAGTGCCAGTAGTAAGAGACAACGATCGCTGTTGTCGCCTGACCTTGAGTAAAGCGTCTCGCTTTAGCAACGCGGACTAACACAATGAGAAATGCGATGAGGCCGCCCGTGACGTGAAGTCCGTGGAAACCAGTTGTAATGTAGAAGACCGAACTGTATGCATTGGTAGAAAGTGATAGACCTTCGAGAACTAAATGAGCATATTCGTACACTTGACCTGCGATAAAGAATCCGCCCATCAGGAAGGTGAGCGAAAACCATTCACGCATTCCCCAGGTAGAGAACTTAAAGATTGATCCAGTGCGTCGAGCCTGGAAACGCTCTGCGGCAAATACGCCGAACTGACATGTCACTGATGAGAGAACCAAAATAGTTGTGTTAAATGCAGCAAAGGGAATGTTTAAAACTTCAGTCGATTCACCCCACACCTCTGGCCCCTGCACTGCGCGAGTGGTGAAGTACATTGCAAAGAGTGCAGCGAAGAACATGAGCTCACTTGATAGCCAGACAATGGTTCCAACAGCGACCAGATTCGGACGGGTTATCTTGTGGTGTGAACTCACATTGGTCGTGGACATAAGGCCCATTATTCCCGAAAAGCTGGGTACTGACCTATTTAAGAGCGGTGATATGGCCCAATTTTGCCTTCCAATTGGGTGAAAAGGGTCACCAATAAATGGGAGTCGACAGCGGCAAATTCCAGAATAGACTTTGCCTATGTCTGAGGCAGCTGGGGCGAAGATTCGTAAATACTCGATAGTCCTTTATTCGGATGATTCCTCTGTAAGGCAGGCCGTTATCGGCGCCCTGGGATCGAGAGTTTCGGCGGATATGGCAGAGCACGAGATTCATGAGTTTGCTACCGGCGCCGCTCTTCGACTCTTTGTCGATTCCAAGAAACCTGGAACAGATTCGCCCATCGACCTATTCATCCTCGATGGTGAATCAGTGCCCGAAGGCGGCTTGGGAATTGCTCGACAACTTAAAGATGAAGTTTTCAATTGCCCGCCAGTGTTAGTGATGACTGGTCGTAAAGCCGATGCCTGGCTAGCAGCTTGGTCGCGGGCAGAGGCGAATGTGCTGCACCCAATCGACCCTTTCACGCTTGCTCATACAGTCGCCGAACTTCTGCGCGCTCGTACTACTTCACTTTCAACTCTGTAAAGGACGAGAGCTAAGGCGATGGCCGAAGATTCCGCTCGGTGGAGCGCCTACATCCAGAAAATGAAATCAGGGCTTGACCTTGAACCTGCCGAGATTCAAAAAGTCATGCGCGACATTTTATCTGGGTCTGCAAATACTGAAGGTATCAAAGAGTTTCTGCTAGCCCTGAAAGAGAAGGGCGAGACTACTGAAGAAGTTGCCGCACTCGTGGCTGAAATGTACGAACACAGTGCACCAATAAGCATTACAGAGCGCGCTGTAGATACTGTCGGCACTGGTGGAGATGGCGCAAATACGATAAATATTTCAACAACAGCAGCAATCATTGCCGCCGCAGCCGGTGCTCGTGTTGTAAAGCATGGCAGCAGAGCGGTGTCATCCAAATCAGGAGCATCAGATTTTCTCGAAGCGTTAGGTGTTTTCCCTGGTTTAAATGGTGCAGGAGTTGAACGCACTGTGCGCGAACTTGGTATCGGATTCTGCTTCGCGCCAGTTTTTCATCCTTCCATGCGTTTCGCGGCGCCTGCTCGAAAAGAACTTGGCGTTGCCACAATTTTCAATATTCTCGGCCCATTATCAAACCCAGCCAAACCTAAGGCTGCCGCCATTGGAGTAGCTAATGAGCGAATGCACCTGGTGATGGCTCAGGTGCTTGCGGGCAAAGGGTGTGATGGCTTCGTCTTTAGAGGCGACGATGGTTTAGATGAGATCACGTTGGCAACGACAACGTCTGTGCTCTCCATTGGCAATGGTGAAATTTCTAGCGATCGAATCGATGCTAAAGATTTCTCACTGCAGAACGCACCGCTCTCAGCAATAGTTGGGGGAGATGCGACAGAGAATGCGCGAATTAGTTTGGCAATACTTGCTGGAGAGCGTGGGGCGCCACGGGATGCAGTCTTGCTCAACGCCGCCGCGGCAATAGCTGCATTTGAGGGCGATCTAGATATCGATCTTAAGAATCGGATTACTAGCGGATTAGCCCGAGCTAGCCAAGCAGTTGATTCGGGAGCAGCCTTGGATCTACTTCATAAGTGGGCGGCGCTTACGCAGGAGATTTCGGCTTCTTAGTTCGCTTGCCAAAATTCTGCAGTTCTTCGAGTGTGTAAACATCGAAGGTTCCAAGTCTTTCAATCAAACCATGCAATACATCGACGGTAGCTCGAGCGTCATCTAGCGCCCTGTGATTTGGGGTTGTCGTTGTGCCAAAGAATTGAGCCAAAGTACCCAATCTACAGTTGGGTACTTCATCTCGAGTTAGCACTTTGCGGGCAATGATTGCGGTATCAAGGATCGAAAATTGTGGCCAGGCAAAATTGTGCTCACGGGAGTAATGCTTTAAAAATGAGAGATCAAAGGGAGCATTCTGTGCAACCAGCACTGTCTCCTGATGATCTCCCAAGAATTCGAAAAGCTCTGGAAGTAGCGATGCAATTGAAGGAGCGGCGCTAACCATCTCGTCAGTAATTGAGGTTAACTCAGAAATATATGTAGGAATGGGGTGTCCTGGATTTACAAAAGTTTCAAATTCACCAAGAGTTTTACCTCCCTTAACTTTCACCGCGCCAATTTCAGTAATTGCCGCACCGATATGGGGCGCTCCTCCAGTAGTTTCCAAATCAATGACGACAAAGGTTGTATCAACTAGCAAACGCCCTAAATCCTGCAAAGTTGTTTGCCAAGAATTATCCATCACGCAACGAACTCTAGATGATGGCTCTGACAATACTTAAGCCTTACCATTTTCGATATGAAGAGCCACGATTCATCAGCCGATTTATTGAGAGATTGGAGCGCCGACGGTCACGGGGCGAATTCAAAGATCGGCGTGCTCTTGGTACATGGATTTACTGGCTCTCCGGCTGCGATGCGTCCTTGGGCGGAGTACTTAAATAGCCACGGATATACCGTCAAAGTTCCATTGCTGCCCGGACATGGAACTTCACCTAAAGATTTGAATGAGGTGAAGTGGCAAGAATGGCCAGCTAAGGTTGAGAGTGATTTGCAGTCCTTGCTGCGAACCTGCGAGAAAGTTTTTCTCATCGGTTTTTCTATGGGTGGAACAACTTCTTTAAATGTTGCCGCTCGATATTCCAATGAGTTGGCAGGCCTAATTTTGGTCAACCCAATGATCCATCTGAGATTTGTCCCTCCACAATTAGCGTGGGTCGTGAGTCGTTTCATGAAATATCGGAGCTCTATTGGCGATGACATTAAGCGACCAGGGGTAACAGAACTAGGTTACGACGCGAATCCAATCGTGGGTGTTTATCAACTGCTTAAGATGTGCAGCAAAACTCGGAGCGAGCTCCCGCGCGTCACATTGCCGGTCCAGTTATTTCATAGCGCGGAAGACCACACATTGCCGGTCTCTAACACTGAAATTATTCTTCGAGAGATTGGCTCGAAAGAGAAGAGTAGAATCGAATTGGTCAATAGTTATCATGTTGCGCCGCTAGATTATGACGCAGAGATTATCTACAAGAATTCTCAGATTTTCATCGAATCGCATTAAACGACTGCTGCGTTAAACTAGACACGTGCACAAGATTGTCGGGCTTCTAGGCGGAAATCGAGCCGCGGACTCTTTTCGAAAAACGGTATCGGGAGATTCCAGTGGAGCACCCGCTTGGTCGGCGCAGATGGCGATTGGTAACGACATCGGATATTTCGGTCCGGCAAGTGCAGTGTGGGAAGTCCATGGCTGTATTTCAACAATCGTTGGTGGAATTCGAGCTCTTCTTATGCAAGCGGCACATCCTGCAGCACTGACAGGAGTTGCTGAACATTCGCAATATGACTCTGATCCACTTGGTCGCTTGGAGCGAACTACTAGATGGCTGACCATTACATCTTTCGGTTCTACCGAGGCGATTGCCCGCGAAGCCCAGCGAGTAAATGAGATTCATAAACGAGTTGTAGGTTATTACCCTGATAAGAACCAAGAGACTCATTCATATGCGGCAAATGATCCGAGATACCTGTTGTGGGTGCACTGCGCCTTCACGGATTCGTTCCTACGAACATTCCAAGAGCTGGGCTATGACACACATGACATCGGTGATCGATATATACATGAGTGGGCGAAAAGTGCTGAGCCGCTGGGCCTGCATTCGGCTCCACTTTCAATGCGCGAACTTGAGGCTGAGATGGCTCGATTCGTGAGAGAGGATGTAGCGTCGATAGCGATGACGCCTCCGATTGTTCGCTTCATCCTCAAACCCCCATTTGGTAGAGGTGGCCTCTTCTTCTATGCAATTCTGCGCAATGCCGCGATTGCCACGATAGATGAACCATTTCTCAAAGTTTTAGGGCTAAAGCGCCGTTCAAAAGCTTGGTTAAAAGTGAGTCGAATTCTCCTTTCGTTTCTCTCATACATCTTGGGCCATGAATCACCTTCGCAGAGGATTGCCCGCGAGCGAATCCGAAGAATAGAATCGGTAAATGAGTGAGTGTCTTTTCTGCAAGATAATTGAAGGCGCAATTCCCTCTCGCAAAGTCTTTGAAAACCAAGACTGTTTTGCATTTCTAGATATTTTTCCGGCAGCTAAAGGCCACACGCTTGTTATTCCGAAGAAGCATGTAATCGATATTCACGATTCTGATGCGCAGACATACTCCCTTGTTGCCGCGGTGGCTAAAGAGGTCGCCGATCTATTGCAGACAAAGTTAGGGTCGCAAGGAACAACGATATTTCAAATGAATCGCGAGGCCGGTTGGCAAACCGTCTTTCATTTACACATGCACGTGATTCCGCGATGGAGCGATGATGGACTTCACAAACCGTGGGATATCGCCGCTGCGACGGACTCACAACTGAGTGCAGTGCACGATGAGATTGTGCGCTAGCGAGTCACTGATGAAAAATCCTGATGCGATAGTTATTGGTGCTGGAATCGTTGGCGCCTGTGCTGCGCTCTCACTCACCAACGCAGGTTTAAAGGTACTGATTATCGATAGAGGCACTGTGGCTAGTGGTACTACCGGTGCCGGTGAGGGAAACATTCTTGTTTCAGATAAAGATCCGGGTCCTGAACTTACGCTCGCACTGAAATCTCGAGATTTATGGTTTGAGATGCAGGAAGATGTTGGAGATTCTTTTGAATTGGAAGCCAAGGGCGGCGTTGTTGTTGCCCGCACAGATGATTCGCAGCTGATGGCACTGGCACAATCGCAATCAAAACACGGCGTCATCACGGAGAAACTTGATTCCGTTCGTTTGCATGAACTCGAGCCGTATCTGCACCCCGAACTTTCGTCTGGCGTCCTCTATCCCCAAGACGCGCAATGCCAACCTATGCTCGCTGCGGCTCGCATAATTCAGAGCGTTATCGCTCGAGGTGGAGAACTGGTTATGCGCTCGAAGGTGCTTGGTTTCAATCTTGCCCATGGCGCAATGAAGGGCGTTGTTACAAGCACTGGTGAATATTCTTCGCCCATTGTTATCAATGCCGCCGGCACGTGGGCTGGCGAGATAGCCGCCCTAGCAGATTCATATCTACCGGTTGCTCCAAGGCGCGGATTCATTTTGGTCACCGAACCAGCACCGCAATACATCTTCCATAAAGTCTATGACTCGGATTACGTGGTGAATGTGGCCAGTAGTGATGCGGATTTGCAGACAAGTACGGTGGTTGAAGGTACCCGTAGCGGAACAATTCTGATTGGAGCAAGTCGCGAAAGAATCGGTTTCGATTCAACTATGAATTATGAGATCGTTCGCAAACTGGCAGCTCAAGCAACATCACTCTTTCCTATCTTGCGCGATGTTCAACTGCTGCGGGTATATCGAGGCTTTAGGCCTTACGCCCCAGATCACCTTCCATTGATTGGCGAGGATTCCACAGTGAAGGGTTTCTGGCACTCGGCCGGACATGAGGGCGCTGGAATTGGGTTAGCCCCTGGCTCTGCTGCGCTCATCACCGATGCAATTCTGGGCAGAGACTCGTTCATGGATCCACATGCATTCTCGCCGAAGAGATTCGCTGAGGTCTTGAAATGAGTAATAGCGCGAGCCAAAAGATTTCATTCACTTTCAATGGCGTTGCACATGAAGGTGTTCGCGGCCAATCAATTGCAGCTGCGCTGATGGAATCTGGTGTCCGAGAGTTGCGACAGACCCGCTTTGGAAATGAACCACGGCTCATCTTCTGCGGTATCGGTGTTTGCTTTGATTGCGTTGTTGTAGTCAATGAAGTCGCAAATCAAAGAGCTTGTCTTGTAGAAATCGCGCCTGGTGATCAGATTAGGAGTAGCAAATGATCGCCATCGTTGGTGCCGGCCCGGCAGGACTTGCTGCTGCGATGACTGCAGCACAAGGTGGCGAAGAAATTGTTGTTATTGATTCGGCGCCGCGTCCGGGTGGGCAGTATTGGCGCCATCTCAACCAGGTTGAGGGTTATAAATCTGGGCGTAGCGAAAAGTACTTCGAGGCACTGCGCGAAAGAAAGAACGTCATTCACATTAGCGGAGCGCAGATTTGGAGCGCAGTTCCTGGCGAGAATTCGATCACCCTGAACTACTTAGCTGATGGCATTGAGTCATCTATTACTGTGCAGAAAATTATTCTCGCTACCGGTGCGCACGATCGCGCTATTCCATTTACTGGCTGGGAGCGACCTGGTGTGATGACGCCCGGCGCAGCTCAGGCTCTGCTCAAGGGTCATAACGTCATGGCTGGCCAGCAGATTCTGATTACAGGCACTGGCCCTTTTCTTTTACCAGTAGCTGTTGGTTTGGCCGCCGCCGGCGCAGATGTCGTAGGAATCGTGGAAGCGCATTCACCGTTGCGCTGGCTTATGTCACCCGTCGCGCTGGCCCTGAATCCGCAGAAAGCGTTAGAGCTGTTGTACTACATTAGAAAAATTGCGAAGTACAAGTTAAAGATTCGCTTTAATCAGGCTGTCGTCGCATTTGATGGAAAGAGCGCAACAATTGCCAAGGTGTCGAAAGATCTCACAACTAAAAAGATTGTTTCCAAAGTTCACTGCGATGTCGTTGCGGCTGGTTGGGGATTTTCACCTGATGTCACGTTGGGTGGAATCTTGGGTTGCAAGCAGATCGTGGACTTAGATGGAACAGTAATCTTTGCTGTTGATAATCATCAAAGAAGTTCACAACCAAATATCTGGATTGCTGGTGAGGCCACTGGTATTGGTGGCGCCGACCTCGCGTTGATTGAGGGTCGCATTGCTGGACTTTCTGCTTTAGGACTCGGAATTTCGCTCCGATTACGTTTTCAACGTTATCGATTGCAAAAGTTCGCGCGGGCGCTGCAAGTAAGTTATCCGGTTGGCAACGGATGGCAGGGGTGGTTACGTTCGGAAAGTAAGGTTTGTCGTTGCGAAGAAGTTTCATTGGGTGAAATTTGTAGCTCCGTCACCGAGCTTTCCGCTAACGATGCTAGAACCTCCAAGTTATTTACTCGGGCCGGCATGGGGATGTGTCAAGGGCGCATTTGCTCTCGAAATGTAAGCGAGATAATCGGAGTTCAGACTCAATGCCAAGTAACTGATCAAGAAAGAATCGCATATAGCAATAGACCAATAGCAGCGCCAATCTCACTGGGTGCGCTAACCGATGGAATTAAATGACGTTAAGGGATAACTTTCTCCTATGACAAAACCATGGCACGGCGTCCTGACAGCTACCGCAACCCCATTTAAATCTGACCTCTCTGTCGATTTCGATAAGTATGCAGAACATGTTTCATGGCTTGCCGCGAATGGAACACACGGAGTAATTCCAAATGGTTCACTTGGTGAATACCAAGTACTCACACCGGAAGAACGAGCGAAG
Source organism: Streptomycetaceae bacterium (assembly GCA_027483765.1). Taxonomy (GTDB): domain Bacteria; phylum Actinomycetota; class Actinomycetes; order Nanopelagicales; family Nanopelagicaceae; genus Planktophila. The sequence continues at coordinate 119,826 of JAIXTW010000003.1, read as the reverse complement.
ATGGTCGAAGTTGCGGTCGCAGCTGCGCCTAAAGGTTTCAGCGTTGTTCCAGGAGTCGCCGCTTATGGCGCAACCGAGTCTTGCAAGTGGGCGGAACATGCGCAAAAGGCTGGTGCTGGAGCGGTGATGCTGCTGCCCCCAAATGCATATCGCGCCTCTGATGACGAAGTAATTGCACATTACAAAGAGGTCGCAAAAGTTGGTATGCCGATAATCGCCTACAACAATCCATTTGATACCAAAGTTGATCTCACGCCAAAACTTGTTTCTAGAATTGCGGAAGAAGTCCCAGAAGTCGTAGCAATCAAAGAATTCTCGGGCGATGTTCGCAGAATCTGGCAGATCAAGCGGTTGGCTCCTCGAATAGAGGTCATTGTTGGTGCTGATGATGTATTTCTAGAGCTATCAACTGCTGGAGTTTCTGGGTGGATTGCTGGTTTCCCAAATGCGCTTCCTAAGGAATCTATGGAGTTGTACAACCTGGCAACTTCGGGAAATTTTGCTGAAGCAGCGCCTATGTACGCTGCCCTTCACGATGTTTTCCATTGGGATTCTAAGAAGGAGTTCATCCAGGCAATTAAGCTCGGTATGGATCACGTCGGTCGCTACGGTGGACCCACTCGTCTACCAAGATTGCCGCTTCCAAAGCATGAGCAGGAACAGATTCATCGTGAGATGGATGTCGCGCTCTCTTACTTTAAGAATCGGTAGCACCTTTGCATGAAGAGCTTGCGCACAGTTTCCACCGTTGAGACACATACCGAGGGCATGCCCACACGTGTGGTTACTTCTGGAATAGGTGAAATTCCGGGTGCGACGATGTTCGAAAAGCGCTTGTACTTCATGGAGCATTTAGATTATTGGCGCCAATGGCTGATGTTTGAGCCGCGTGGACACAGTGCAATGAGTGGAGCGATTCTACAAAAACCTACTCGGCCAGATGCAGACTGGGGCGTCATCTACATAGAAGTATCAGGCTGCCTGCCAATGTGCGGACACGGAACTATTGGAGTTGCAACTGCACTGGTGGAGAAGAAATTGGTGCCAGTGGTTGAACCGGTCACAACTATTCGCCTCGATACTCCGGCAGGTCTAGTAACCGTTGATGTAGCTGTGGAAGATGGAAGAGCAAAGAATGTGACGCTCATCAATGTTCCCTCGTTTTCATACGCCCTTGACCAAGAAGTTGATGTACCCGGTCTTGGAAAGTTGAAATATGACATGGCCTACGGTGGGAACTTCTATGCGATTGTGCCAATCGATAGAGTAAAGATTGAATTTTTACGAGAAAACGGTCAGAAGTTTCTTGATCTTGGTCTAAAGATTTCTGATGCAATCAATGAACAGAATCGACCAGTACATCCAGAGAATCCAGATATTGCAATCTGCCACCACATAGATTTCATATCTCCTGGCAACCAAGGACCTCTGCATTGGCGAAATGCGATGGCTATTCATCCTGGGTGGTTTGATCGTTCACCATGCGGAACTGGAACCTCGGCGCGATTGGCGCAGATGGTTGCCCGTGGTGAATTCAAGGATGGAGACGTTCTCATCAATGAATCGTGGATTGGTTCTCACTTCGAGGGTCGCGTGAAGGAACATACAAAAGTGGGAAAATTCGACGCCATTATTCCGATGATTACCGGGCGTGCCTGGGTGATGGGTGAATCAACCTGGATGCTTGATGAAAATGATCCATTCCCCAACGGATTTATTGTTTAGTTAATTCGCTGTTCGATTTTCCATGGATTGGCATCCTGCAATGCACGTGGGAGAACATCTTGGGCAAATGATTGATAGGAAACTGGGCGCATAAATCGATAGATTGCATCAATACCAACAGAGGTTGTATGCGTTGATGAGGCGGGCCACTGACCACCATGCTGCATCGCTTCAGTGACCGCTACGCCAGTTGGAAATGCATTCCAAATAACTCGGCCGGCCTTCTGCGCAAGCACAGATAGGAGTTCCGAGTAGGAGTCATTTGTTGTTCCATGAATAGTTGCAGTTAATTGTCCGTGAAGTTCGTGTGCAATTTTCACGTAGTCATTCTCAGAAGCGGTGATTACTACCGTAGTGGGACCAAAATGTTCTTCTAGTAATCCTGGCGTCGATTGCGCACTATTCCAGTCGGTGATCAAGACGGTGGGGGTAACTCCAAAACCAGTTTCCGTAGTTTTACCGGAGCGCACCTGTACCGCACCAGACTGCGAAAGTTTTGCGATTGCAGCGCTGTAACGATCGGCGATCGATGATGAAAGCAATGGTCCAACTTGCAGCGTAGCAAGGTGAGAACTCAGCTGGTCGAGGAAACCCTTCTCGTTTTCAGGCACGAAGATCAGGCCAGGTTTAGTACAGAATTGTCCAGAGCCAAGGAGTGCCGAATCAACCAGCCCTTTAGCTAATTCATCAGATCGTTCTGCAATTGCAGAACGTGTCACGAAGACAGGATTTAAACTTCCCATCTCGGCGTATACCGGAATCGGTGTTTCGCGCTTTGCTGCGATATCTAAAAGTATTCGCCCCACTGCCTCAGAGCCAGTAAATCCAACTGCTTGCACTCGGGAATCTCCGGCAAGCCAATGAGTGATTTGCGGATTTACACCTTGAACAATGGCAAAGAGTTCAGCAGGTAAACCAGATTTAATCAGTGCGCTCTTTACCGCACCTTCCATAATGGCACAGGTGTTTGGATGTGCCGGATGAGCCTTAGCAACGACTGCGTTGCCGGCGGCCAGAGCTGAAGCAGTATCTCCACCGGCTACTGAGAAAGCTAACGGAAAGTTGCTCGCTGCAAACACTGCGACTACTCCGAGCGGTTGATTTTGCCGACGGATGTCTGGGCGTGGAGCAGGGGAGTAGTTGGGATCGGCCTTATCGATAACAACTCTTAGATGACGGCCAGTCTCGACCAAGTTTGCGAAAAGTTTGAATTGAGCTGTAGTGCGAGTGATTTCGCCGCCGATACGACCTTCGGGAAGCGCAGTTTCTGCGCAAGCACTTTCAATAAGTTGAGTACGTTGCGCCTCAATTTCATCTGCAATCAATCGCAACAAGGCTGCTAGTTCAACCGGCGAAAGATTGGCCAGAGTGTGGGCGTTCTCGTGTGCTTTCGAAATCAAATTACCAACTTCAGCCTCTGAATTTTCATGTATCGGAGTTCCATATGAGGATGAATCGCTAGGTTTCACGGCGGTAAAGGTCATGCTTGAATCTTACGAGTATTCTTCCCACGTGCAATCCTCATCCAGGCGGGTAGGAATATTTGCAGTCCTTGGCTCCGCCCTCTGTTTTGGAACAACCGGCACGACACAGCAACTAGGTCTTGCTGAGATTTCACCGGTCGCTGTTGGAGCGGCTCGACTGCTCTGTGGCTCACTATTCCTTTTTCTCTTCGCATATCTACAGCGAGCTCATCGTGGAACTATTCGCATGTCTCGGCGAGATCTTCTAATCTGTGGTTTCGGGGTGGCCATTTACCAACTCACCTTCTTTAGCGCTGTTGATATCACCGGAATCGCGATTTCCACCGTCACAGCGTTAGGCAGTGTTCCAACCTTTTCTGCAATCGTGGCTTATCTGGTAATGGGCGAGAAACCTTCTAAGAGTTGGTACTTAGGCACATCAGTCACGATCTTGGGTATCGTTCTCGTGGGAACTGCAAATGGAATTGAAGAATTTAAGCCACTCGGTATTTTTCTCGCCGCAATAGCAGGACTTGGCTTCGCCGTCTTTAGCGTTATCAGTCGAAGATCGTTAACCATGGGCGTGCAAGATATCTGGCTTACCGCATCTTCATTTGGTGTCGCCGCGCTACTGACTCTTCCATTTCTCTTCGCACAGAACCCGGAATGGTTACTGACAACTCCGGGCGCACTCTCGGTTTTATGGCTTGGGTTGGTACCTACCGCGATTGGTTACTTCCTCTTTACCTCGGGTCTCAAGCGCCTCGATTCAAGCACTGCAGCGACTGTAGTTCTAGCCGAACCGGCAACTGCGACAATCTTAGCCGCGGTAGTAATTGGGGAGAGCCTGGTTGCGCAAAGTTATATCGGAATCGCAATCGTTGCCGCAGGAATTCTTTACATCTCTCGCGCTAAGTAGGGAATTTATAGAAGGCTAGAAATATGGCCACGCTGAACATTACTAACGCTATAACAGAGTCAAGAATCTTCCAGAAAACTGGTCGCGACATATATCGTGATGCGGCGCGAGCTCCGAAACCAATCGCAGAAAACCATAGAACGCTGCCAACCGATGCGCCTAGCGCGAAGTACCACCGATCAGATTCGAATTGATTAGCAATACTCCCCAGTAGTACAACTGTGTCGAGGTAAACATGTGGGTTAAGAAAGGTAAAGCCCAAGACCGAAAGAATTGCGGTGCGTTTGCTAGCTGAGGTTCCGCTTCCAGTAGTTAAAGATTGTTGGCGAAAGACGGATCGAAGTGATTTAACTCCAAACCAAGTGAGGTATGCGACTCCGAACCAGCGAATGAATTCCAGGAGACTTGGCTGGGCTTGAATGAGGGTCCCGAGACCGCCAGTTCCCAGGAAGATAAGAAATGCATCAGATATGGCACAGATAGAGACAACCAATAACACATGAGATTTCGCTAGACCTTGGCGAATAACAAAAGCATTCTGAGCGCCAATAGCGATGATGAGTGAAAGTCCCGTGAAGAAACCTGGAAAGAATGCCAGCATGAACCGATAGTACCCAGCGAGCATTAACTTAGCTCCAGGTTTTCTACCCAGGAAACGCAACACAACCCTTCCCTTAAAATCCCGGAAGATTTAGAATTCGTCATGCGCTTTAAGCAGGTCTTTGTCTTGAGCCCGGGCAGATCTGGCTCAAAAACTTTCATTGCGGCCTGTTCTCACATCACCAACTATTCAGCGGCCCACGAATCACTTAGCGCCAAATTAGGTGACGAGCGATTCGCATATCCAATCCACCACATAGAGGCCGATAACCGCTTGGTCTGGTTTACCGGCGAACTTGCTCATCGCTTCTCCGAGGACGTTCTTTATGTGAATCTCATTAGAGACCTTGATGCAACTATTGAGAGTTTTCAACATCGGCTTAAAAACAGTTCCTATAGAGCATCCATTATGAACGCCTTCGCCCACGGAATCTTGATGAAACCAGGGGATTGGCGAGAAGATCAAGAGCGAGATCTCGCCGCCTTCTATGTCGAAACAGTTAAGTCGAATATTGATTTCTTTCTTAAGAATCGCCATCACCACGTTGTTCATCTAGAGGATGGCTCCAAGAGCTTTACTGAGTTTCTCCACATGATTGGCGCCGAAGGAGATATGGATAAAATACTTAGCACATGGCAGTTGGTTCACAATGCTCGATAGTCAGATGATGTAGCTCCCGAAAGGAACTCAAAGAATGCGGAAAATATTTGTCTCCGGCGTAGTTCTCATACTCTGCTCATCAATCTTCTCATCTGTCGCATCGGCGCAAACTCGATGCGAGTCTTTAAAGAGCGACATCCAGGCGATGCTAGGGCAGAAGTATTCGGGTAAAGGACAGGCTGCGGCGCTGGAGTACTCCAAGCGGATCGTCAAGGCTTATCAAATGGGGTTCAAGAATGCAGATTGCCTTACTTTTCAAGAGTATGAGGGCTTAGTCACCGGCGTAAATCAATTACAAGAAGGCTGCGAAGTGGCCAAGCGGAACAAGAGTAAATGGAAGCAGTTTGCTGCTCGTTGCAACCTCTACAAGGTTCTCTACAGTTATTCTGATTCCAACAACGTGTAATCAAAATAAAGCAAAGAGAATTTAACTAGCGCGAGTTAATAACCTTTTCTTTAACTGGGCTCACTACTGCACAAACTGGGCAGAGGGCTGTCTTACCAATCCAATTTTCATTTGGCTTAGTTAAGTCGGCGTTCCATGCATGTCCACATTCAAGCCAATAGGCAGGTCTAATTGTCATGCCGAAAGGGTAGCAAAAAGAAGGCGAAAATTGAACCTTCCGAAGCACGTTGAAGGAGTGACACGCATTTAAACGTGGACGATACTGGGATCGAACCATCTATGCAGTTTTCTTACTAAAAGACTAGTTCAATAGTATGACAAATGGAATATGAGTCCTTTGTCCGAATATGGGTCAAAGTCCTACAAGGAGAGGAATCAAGCAGAATCCTGAATTGAAATGGGTCCCCATGGTCGACAATAAACCCCCTAGAATTTTGGGATGACCACTCAAAAAATAGGAATTGTTGCCTTTGATCAGGCGGAAGTGCTCGATGTGATGGGTCCGTTCGAGGTCTTTTCTGTTGCTGGTCGACTGAGTTCCTCTGTTAAATTTGAAGTTAGCCTCCTATCAGATCAACTCAACAAGAGGGTGAACCTCAGGCATAACCTAATTGTTGAGACTAATTACTCAATCTTTGAAAGCCCAAAATTCGACTTGATTGTCGTTGCTGGGGGAGTGACTCAGGACGCTGAAAGGAATACTGAATTACTAAATTGGCTGAAGTTGAGCCATGAGTCTGGAATTGTTATCGCCTCAATTTGCACAGGTGCATTCATTCTTGCGGAAGCAGGGATCCTAACTTCTGGCGAGGTGACCACGCATTGGGAGGATCAGGATGATTTGGCTCGCAGATTTCCCAATCTCAAAGTTCTTCCAGATGAGAGGTGGGTTAGAAATGGTGATTCGTTCACTTCTGGAGGAATCAGTGCGGGGATAGATTTAAGTCTTCATCTAGTTGAAGTATTTGCTTCGAGAGATCTCGCTACTAACACTGCAAAACAAATGGAATACAGATGGGTTTTGTGAGGGTCAAGTCCTTAACAACCCTCTTTTGGAAATAACTAGCATGCCCAATAACGAATTGGATATCTTTGACCATGAGTAAAAAGCCTGTCTTGGTAGTCATAGATGTTCAGAAGGGTTTCTTGGATTCTTCTTGGGGCAATTCGAACAATCCGAATTGTGAGGAAAACATTCGACGCCTGATAAAAATGTGGCGTAAAGCGAATCATCCAATTGTGCTCGTTAGGCATGATTCAGTATCAGCCACATCCACTTTGCGACCTAACCAAACTGGAAATGATTTCCAAGATGGCATTGACGGCACCCATGATTTACTGATTTCCAAATCTGTAAATTCTGCATTCTTTGGGACACCCTCTTTAGGCGATTGGCTAAAAGAGAATGAATACACATCACTTGTTATATGTGGAATCACTACAAATCATTGTTGTGAAACCACTGCACGAATGGCAGGGAACATGGGATATCAAGTTAAATTCGTCTTGGATGCGACAAGAACTTTTGATTTCAAGGATCTGAGTGGAAATGTCGTAAAAGCAGAAGATGTTTATCTAATGACTGCAACAAATTTGAATGGCGAATTTGCGGATGTTGTCATGACTGCTGATATCGCAATCTAGATTGTGTTCGAAAATAACAATGTGACTATTTGAGGTGAACCTAGTCAGAATAGTAAAGTTATCTCGTTCTCAAAACTGTCGATAATCAAGTTCATTGAAGAACTTGTCGAAGTCCTCAATTAGTCCATCAAGTGCTTCAAAATGCATTACCCAGAAACCCTGAGAATCCTCTACAGATGGTTTTGTTCTCCAGATTAACAATTCTCTCGTTGATTCATTCTTAATGATGTTTCCAGCGTCACCTAACTCAAGGGTATAGATCGGAGACTTAGTCATGAGTATTGGTATGAGGATTTGAATGCTTCTCTTAGCAATTGGGTCTTGAATAGTTTGCTCTGAAACACCCGCTAATCCACTGGCTAATTGTTTTATCGAGTTTTGAGCACTCGATTTAGTGTTGCTTTTTCCGTCAGGAAAGATTGTATTGATTGAATAGCAGGTCTTGTCTAATCCAGCACCGAACAAACCATTCTGCGTTACGCCAGCGATATTTTTGGTATCTATGTTGTCGGTCGTTCGACATTCCCAGAGGTAATTTAGTGGATCAAAATTGAATTTGGGGAGTTGAGTAGATTCCCTGTATAGAACTATCGGGATGCCAGCACCGTGTTTGCATTCAATGACTAGACGCACAGTAATTAGTAAGTCGTTGTAAAGTCTCTTTGATTTGGTGATTACTACATCAGTTTCCCTGAGAACTAATTGGCTATCTTCTTTACTGGAATCTAGGTACTGGTAACTATGTTGAATGTCGGTCCAGAATCGATCAGAGGCATATTTCCTTTTGAAGGCACCTGCGACTTGTAGTTCTAGCCCTATCCCATTAGTTGTTAGCCAGTTATCTAGGGGTTCGAAGTTGTTATTTGTCATCTTCAGTTTCCTTTACGGCATTCATCAAATCGGAGATGGACTTAGGTTCATAAGTGTCTTTTGACCACGCTTCAGAATAGCCATCGAATTTACCAACGACAGATTGATTTCCGAGGTCCGCACCCTTGAGGCGAAGCAATCGCAAAATGCTGGTCTCCCATTCCTTAGCCAATAAACCATCCATGGGTCCACGAAACTGCATTGGCTTCCAACCCAGTTGTCCGTGTGCTTTCATTCTTGTTTCTAGATCATTAGTGATGCCTATTTGATACATGTTCCAAATTGGATGTTCTATCAAATATAGATAACCACTTAAATTCGGATCGTAACCAGTTTTTGAACATGAAGGGCAACCGCTTCCTCTTGTTCTAACCATGACGCCAGTTGACCACTTATGTCCTTGTGCGCATTTCCATTTCCTCGGTTTATCAACGCCTCTTGTAACCGATGTCGGATCCCAACCATCTGCTTCTTTTGCTATATCTGGATGTGTTGTTTTCAAATCATTGAAACCGATCAACACCTTTCGATTCGTGCAATATGGACAGTCCGACGATCTACTTCGTGTTCGGCTATGAACCATAGATTTCCATTCGTGTCCTAGGGAACATTTCCAAGAAAGTCGTTTTGAACTTCCTGCCGAAATTTCGGATGGCTCCCAACCATTGGCTTCCTTTGCGATCTCTGGGTGAGTAGTAGATAGGTCGTTAAATCCAGTGAGAGTTTTTGTTCCTGCGCAAAATGGGCATCCAGTTCCTTCACTGCGATAACCACCCGATGTTCTTTGTGTAACACTGGAATTCCACACATGCCCCTCTTTGCATCTCCATGGAAGAATCTTTCTCGATCCCGCACCTACTTCTGTCGGATCCCATCCGTAAACTTCCTCAACGAGGGCAGGAAAGAGTGAAGCCAAATCATTAAAGCCGCTAAGGATGACCCTATTCGTGCAAATGGGGCAACCAGATGGATTCTTTTTATTAGTTCTATGTACCACTGTCGCTAGATAAACATGTCCCTTAGAGCATTTCCAACTAAGTTTGCGTTTCATGCCCTTGGAAACTTTGGAAGGATCCCAGCCGTTAGCCTCTTTAGCCAATTCAGGGTGAGTCACAGTCAAAGGCTGAGAGGAGGCATTCACAACCATAGGCTACTAAACCCCACTGACTTACGAGGTTGTCACACACGAACGATTACCCAAGTTGATTTATAGGCTTGCTCTTGAAAGAAATTACAGTTCCATTAGTAAGGATTTCTGAATTTGTTAGCCAGAAGTACCATCCAAGGGGAACTCAAGTTCAATCGATTTCATAGTGCGCACATTTTCTCTTTCCATTTGAAATGCTTTGATCGCTTCCCTGTGAGTCTGTATGTACTCCTCTTCGTATATCTCAGGTTGCGTTTCAAGCATCATTTCGCACCAGAGTATTGCAAAATGTATTTCGCACATTCGTTCATTTTCACATTCTGAATATCTTGGATTCTCTTTCACCCACGAGTACCAAAGTCCAGATTCCTTGTTAGCATGAATATCAGAGTCAAATGTTCCTACAAACCTGTATCCCAAATTTTGAGGAATCTTTCCACTTGATCTGTTCGAACTATCATGATCAATAAATATGTATTGGTAAGGTCGATACTTGATAGCAAGATCCTCCATGGTCTTTGCAATACTTTTTCCTATGCCTTGCTGAATGTATTTCTTGCTCACCCAATAAGCCATTTGAACAGAGCGTATGTTCCCATGAGGTCTTAGGCTTCCAATTCCAACTAATTCCTTTCCGAGGAAGAATGCATAGTGTTCAGAGGGAAGTTTCTCTCTGTTGATCTGCCGAATCCAAAATAGGCATCGTTTTGTATCCCAACTTTTGGCATTTTCAGCCCAAGAAAAATAGCCAGCGATATGTTCTGTTCCATGATTCAAGGCAATTTGTAGTTGTCTGGCGTGTTCTGGTTTAAGTCGTTTTGCTTCAAGAATCTCACCTGTATTCCGATGAGGCTTTAAGTGTGAATAGTCAGTGCTGGGAAGGAACTTTTTCTTCTTGCCAGATTGTCTACTCATAGTCGTACCCCCATCGTTCTTCAAGTGACAAGATTTCATCCCAATCTTGAGCATCAAAGGTCTCAACGAGAACAGTTTTGGTCTTGGTTTCAGTGAAAGTAACCTTTTTGGCTCTTGGATTGGTTCCCTTGGCTCTTGGATTGGTTCCGTCAGCCCTTGTAGATCTTCTTGGTTTTCTTGCTCCTGATTTTGCTTGCTTTTCTCCAATTGTTGTTTGAAGATCTTTCATAATTCTTTCTAGATTTGTCATATTCATTTATCCCTTTTCTTGTTTATTCTTTGTAGTTAATCTTTAATACTCATTTCCAGAGATTTAGGGAAAACCCCACCTACCCTTATAAATTAGATTCTTATAAGGATTGGTGGGATTTACATTGATCTCTGGAAAAGTATTTCCATATGAAACAGTGTAAAACCCCACGAAAAGCCATCTTTGGTTTGTGTGCAGTTTGTTAAAAAGGGAAACTTTCAGAATAAAACCCTTGGCTGATCACCTTTATTTTCAGTGATCAATTAGATGTTGTAGGCGTCACTTATACGCAGTGACCATCTATGCCTAAGGGCTTTGAGAAGTGGGCTAACGAACCCTTACAAGACTTCTCTCTACCTTGCTATATACAATTATACCAGAAACATTTTTCTGATGGTCAAAAAGTAAAGCAGAGCACTGTTATTTGATACTTCTGAATGAAGTCTGTCTAGATAATTTTTCATATCTTTAACTATCTAGACAAACATACCTAAATTAGCCTTTTGTTTTCTAGACCATAACTGAAGATGGATCATCAAGTAAAGATGCCTCTATCGACCTGCTAAGCCTTCCAATCTGCCCTTCTGAAACCACTGGCAGACTGTCTAAAATCTGGGATGGCTTAACCTGAACATAAGTTCTCATCGTCGTATTGAGACTTGCATGTCGCATCTGGCGTCTAACTATTTCAGGATTCGCTCCGTTATTTATCAGGGTCGTGCAATACCAATGTCTAAGTAGATGAGGATTCATTTGTTTGCCTGTTCTATCTGACTGATTTCTACAAGCATGGGTAACTACGAGGCTTCCCTTACCCTCTGGGAAGAGATCGCCTGAAGTTCCATGAATCTCGTCTGCTAGCCAGTTAGGAATGATGACTACGCCAATGGTTTTAGCAGTAGAAATAACCCCATCCTGACTCACTTGACGAGTAATGGTTAGTCGATTGCCTATCAAATCCTGTCTCCTGATTCCGCAAGCCTCGCCAACCCTTAGACCTGCATACATACACAGAAGAAGTTGAAGTCGGTATTTTGTTCTGTTGATCATTTCGTGAAGTTCGTCCTGAGTGGGAAATTCATAGACCTTTTGAACATGGGGGAGTATTGGGATCTTTTTGTGATCCAAACCTAAGTGTTCTTTAAAGATGGCTCTACAAGAGATCAGGGCTGATCGCCTTACTGTGTAGGTATCAATGCGAGCGCAAGAATCCATGATCATTTTGGGGGTAACTTGATCAACCTCTAATTGCATGAATCCAAGTTGCTTGATGTGCTTTGTGTAGTTTCTAGAAGTAGAGGCTCTGTAAGCCTGACGCTCTAGGTAGTTTTCTAAGTATGTTGATACCAACATGATTGACACCTTCCAGTTAAGGATAGATGTTTCAATCGCAATCAAACCCAATTAGTTATTTCATCTATTGGATTTGATTCAAACTTCGTCCGTTTTTTTGATGTTGTCCGTATTGGGTCAAAATCAAGATACTTCAATGTGATGAAGTGGACGATACTGGGATCGAACCAGTGACCCCCACAATGTCAATGTGGTGCTCTACCGCTGAGCCAATCGTCCGGGCCTTACAACTTCGGTATTTATTAAATTGTTGGGCGAGTATAGCCGAGAGAGCTATCGAGCGTAATCGTCCTGAATACGCTCGATATCATCTTCGCCAAAGTAGGTGCCAGTCTGTACCTCAATGAAAATCATCTCTTCCGTGCCAGAGTTTCCAATACGGTGAAGTTGGCCCACCTGTACATCGACAGTTTCACCGGGATATCTCTTAAAGCTCTCCTCGCCAAGCACGACGTCGGCAACACCAGCGACAATGAACCAATGCTCTTGTCGCTTTTGATGACGTTGCAATGAGATTCGATGCCCAGGTTGAACCCAGATTGTTTTCACCTTGTAGGTAGGAGTGTCCTGCAAGATTTCATAGCGGCCCCAAGGTCGCGTTGAATCATGATCTGACATCGGCTCTCCATTTATTCTTCTTTTACCCTCTTGAGGTCGGAACGGGATTTGAACCCGTGTAGAGGGATTTGCAGTCCCTTGCCTCGCCTCTCGGCCATCCGACCAAACTTTTCCTACTATTTTTCCTACTATTTTTCCTACTATAGAGAAACCGCCACCCGAAAATTAATTCTAAGCGGCGGTCAATCCGAGCGGACGACGGGGTTCGAACCCGCGACCTGAACCTTGGCAAGGTTCCGCGCTACCAGCTGCGCTACGTCCGCATTTTGTGCAGGGGCAAATCTAGCGCAGGCGAGGCGTAAGTGCCAAAGCGTCAAATATTCTGCACTGTTTATACGCGCCAAGTGCGTAGCCTTAGCCAGGTGTACGGCCCCGAAAATCAGTTCTGGATGGGTGGTCTATTAGCGACCCAGTTAGAAGAAATCAGTAACGACCCAGCGGTATTAGAGGATGGCAACTTTTGGGCGGTGCTGATTACATTCGAAGGGCAGATGACTTTTGCCAGATTCTCCGAAGTCAGAGAAGAAGCCGCACCCGTATCTCCGTGGCAAGAGATAACAACTCCATGGAACACATCGTGTGATCGAGATTCATATATCGACTATGTCAATCACATTAAAGAGGAGATTGCATCCGGAGGGGTTTATCAAGTAAATGCATGCTACGAATTGAGTAATAGATTAAGTCAGCCGGTCGAATCGTTACTCGGTCTTTTTTCTGAGATTACTAAGAAGAACCCTGCGCCTTTCGCGCAGTACTTACGGTTACCAGAGATCGAGATTGCATCTGCAACTCCGGAGCGGTTGATTTCTCGGGCAGGAAGCGAGATTTCGACCTCACCTATCAAAGGAACTATTCGTTCAGACCAGGATTCCTTCGGTGAGAAGGATCGGGCCGAGAATCTAATGATTGTTGACCTCATGCGTAATGACTTGGGAAAGGTATGTGAGTCAGGAAGCGTCGCGGTCTCTGAACTTTTTAGAGTTGAAAAACATCCTGGACTTAGTCATTTAGTCTCAGATGTGCGAGGCTCATTACGCCCGAGAAGTTCGTGGGGCGAGATCTTTCAGGCGCTCACACCCGCAGGTTCGGTGAGTGGCGCTCCCAAGAGTTCTGCGCTGCGCATCATTCAAAAGCATGAGAGTAAAAAACGTGGCCCTTACTGTGGAGCGATTGGTTGGGTAGATAGCGATAAGGCTGAGTTAGCGGTAGGAATTAGAACGTTTTGGAGAGCAGATAAAGATGTTCTACATTTCGGAACTGGAGCTGGAATCACGTGGGCTAGTGATGCCGGTGCCGAATGGGAAGAGACGCGACTTAAAGCCAATCGGCTACTGACAATTGCAGGGGGTGAAATCCTGTGACAATAGAACTTGATTCATATGGATTCCCAATCGCATCTGGAATCTTCGAAACCATTAAGACAGTAGATGGTGCACCTATCGCTCTCGCACGACATATGCGCCGAGTGGTCACGTCAGCAAAGGAATTGAGTATTTCAATCCCTGATGAAGAGAGTATTCGGCGAGAGCTCTCGGAAGTACTTGCCGCCGAGAATTTTCCGGTCGGTCGACTGCGCTTGTCCTTCGCGGAGAACATATTTCATATCTCTCATTCCGCGTACGAAGAGCTGCAAGAGCCAGCCAGATTGAATTTTTTTAGCGAGACAGTTCCTGGCTCTATTCACAAGCGCTTCCCATATAACGATCGCTTCGCAATCCTGGAAGCAGCGCGAGATGAAGGCTTCGATGATTCAATTTTGTTTAATGCAAAGAATGAGATCACCGAGACGGCTGTTGCCAACCTAGTTTTTCTTATCAATGGCGCTTGGGTGACCCCACCAATTTCGGCGGGATTGTTGCCCGGGGTAGTAAGAGCCGTAGCTATTGAGGAGTGTGGCATTGGCGTTCGTGCCATTCATATTTCTGAGATTCCAGAAATTCAATCCGGATTCATGCTTTCTAGTCTGCGAATCGCTCAACCCATCGCCTTTATCGGCGATATGAAGATTGAGATAGGGGAGTCATCGCGAGAACTTGAGGCGCAAATTCGCGCTCACCTGCAACCAGTTTCGATAGGCTAGCGCCCATGTCTCTCATCACTATCACCGTGGATGGCAAGTCCCGGTCAGTAGAAAGTGACCAGCGCCCGACTCACATCTTCGCCGAAGCTAAAGATGTTGTTGTTTGTAAAGTAAATGGCGCTCTTAAAGATTTATGGACTGATTTAGTTGATGGCGATGTTGTTGAATCGGTCTCCATTTCTTCTCCACAAGGGCTCGAGGTTTTGCGACACTCAACAGCGCACGTGATGGCGCAGGCGGTCCAGTCGGTATTCGCCGAGACGAAGCTAGGCATTGGCCCACCAATCACCGACGGTTTCTACTATGACTTCGACCCACAACAACCTTTCAATCCTGATGATTTAGAGAAGATTGAAAGCGCTATGCGCAAAATCGTGAAAGAAGGTCAGCGTTTTAAAAGACGTGTAACCACTGAAGCGGATGCTTTAAAAGAACTTGCTCACGAACCATACAAGTGCGAGCTCATTGGTATTAAAGGTGGCATTACAGATGAGACAAGTGTTGAAGTCGGCGGAGCCGAGCTAACGATCTACGACAACCTCGGGCGAGACGGGCAGCCAGTGTGGTCAGACCTATGTCGTGGACCGCATCTTCCTTCCACAAAACACATTCCGGCATTTAAATTAATGAGAAGCGCGGCAGCCTATTGGCGGGGCTCTGAAAAGAATCCAATGTTGCAACGAATTTACGGAACCGCATGGCCGTCTCAGGATGAACTCAACGGTTATCTTGAACTATTAGCCGAGGCAGAAAAGCGCGATCATCGTCGACTTGGTCAAGAGTTAGATCTCTTCTCATTCCCAGAGGAGATTGGATCAGGGCTTGCGGTCTTCCATCCAAAGGGCGGAATCATTCGTCGCGCGATGGAAGATTATTCACGTAAAAGACATGAAGAAGAAGAGTATGAATTTGTTTACTCTCCACACTTAACTAAAGCTGCGCTCTTCCAGAAATCAGGACACCTCGATTGGTACTCCGAAGGTATGTACCCACCGATGATCATGGATGAAGAACTTCACGCTGATGGCACGATCAAGCGAGCGGGTCAGCAGTACTACATGAAGCCGATGAACTGCCCATTTCACAATCTCATCTTTGCCTCCCGCCAACGTTCCTATCGCGAACTGCCATTGCGACTATTCGAATTCGGAACTGTCTATCGCTATGAAAAGTCGGGTGTTCTTCATGGAATCACACGTGCCCGCGGCTTCACGCAAGATGATGCACACATTTACTGCACGAAAGAACAGATGCCGGGTGAGCTCGATTCATTGTTGACTTTCGTACTGAACCTTTTGCGTGATTATGGTCTGCAAGATTTTTATCTAGAACTTTCCACTCGCAACCCGGAAAAATCAGTGGGCGAGGATTCCGATTGGAACGAGGCAACGGAAGCACTTCGAAAGGCAGCACTTGCACAGGGACTTGAACTTGTTCTTGATGAGGGTGGCGCAGCTTTCTACGGCCCGAAAATTTCGGTGCAAGCAAAAGATGCAATCGGTCGTACCTGGCAGATGTCCACCATCCAAGTAGATTTTCAATTACCGCAGAGATTCGAACTTGAGTTTTCGGCAACCGATGGAAGCAAGCAACGTCCAGTAATGATTCACCGAGCCCTTTTCGGTTCCATCGAACGATTCTTTGGAGTTCTAACCGAACACTATTCAGGCGCCTTCCCACCATGGTTGGCACCGGTTCAGGTGGTTGGTATTCCTGTGGCTGAAGCATTTAACGATTACTTAGTAGATGTAATTAAGCAGATGAAGAGTGCAGGAATACGTGCCGATATTGATCTCTCTGAAGACCGCATGCAGAAAAAGGTTCGTAACGCCCAGATGCAGAAGATTCCATACATGCTCATTGTCGGTGAGGAAGATATGAACGCTGGCGCAGTCTCCTTCAGGTACCGAAATGGCGAACAAAAAAATGGCGTTCCGATTGCCGATGCAATATCCGAGATTTTGGCAACGATTAGTGAACGCCGCCAGGTGTAAGGATGAGCGAAATTGATGGTCTTGGTATGCCAGATGGATGGCAACGTTTATGGGCACCACATCGACTTGAATATTTGCGTGGCGAGAATCGTCCGTTAGCAGGAAATGATGTGGAATGCCCATTCTGCAGGATTCCAACATTGAGCGATGAGGAAGGCCTAATTGTTCATCGTGGCGTGAGTGCATATGTAGTGATGAATTTGTATCCCTATAACCCCGGCCATCTCTTAGTGTGCGCGCACCGACATGTTGCAGATTTAACTGATTTGACTTCGGAGGAACGTCACGAGATTACAGATCTAACTTCGCATGCAATGAAGACACTCAGGCAGGTCTCGAAAGCTGATGGATTTAATCTAGGAATGAATCAGGGTGCAATTTCGGGTGCAGGTGTCGCGGCTCATATACATCAACACATTGTTCCGCGCTGGTCTGGCGATGCGAACTTTATGCCAATAATCGGGAAAACCAAGGTGCTTCCGCAGTTATTGACAACTACTCGAGATGAGTTAGCTGCCGCTTGGTAGTTGCGCGATAAAGTTTCGCACCACATCGACACCGATGCCATTGGCAAAATTGATTGGTATCGCGGGAAATAGAATCCCGGCTGCGAAAGCCCCATCATCCATTTCTTGCATTTGTTCTAGAAACTCTTCTCTAAATTCTTTCACCAACTCTTCGTGTTCGGGATCGCATCTACGAGTCGTTGCTGGATTTGTGGAATAGTCAATGATGCTCAAGTCTTCTAATCGAATGAGGGCAGCCGGAGATCCATCATCGCTATGTAGAACAAGGTAGGGCGTAATCAGTTGATCAAAAACTCGATTGGCCACCATTACTGCGTCCTCAAAATCTAACTCTTGTCCATCGAGTCCAGTGACAAGAACCATTCGCGGAAGTTGTATCTCATCTAGGGCTGTCCATAGTGCAATAGTTTCTTGGTCTATCCCGGCGGCTGGATTTATTGCAAAAATTGCAAGGTCTGATTCATGCTCAGCGGTTGTACTCACTGAACCTTCGAACTCTCTCGCGACCGCCTGCGGTGAAGCAGAGACGTGGCCATAAACGTGGATACGTTTCACAGGCGAGGAGCTAGGTGATGACACGGAAGAAAGCCTACGATGCTCCTGATGATAAGTGGCGCTCTTAAACCTGCGGTGACCAGATTAATTAATCCGGTTGCCAGATTTGCCCTGCGCATTGGATTGACGCCCAATTCAGTGACACTCCTAGGTGCGCTGGGACTCATCACGTCAGCAATCTACTTCTACAGTTCCGAACGGTATTTTGTAGGAACTCTTGTCATCACCTTTTTTGCTTTGAGTGATCTCTTCGACGGCGCGATGGCGCGTATTTCTGAGAAGGGAGCTAGCGCTTGGGGAGGGTTCTTAGATTCAACAATCGATCGAGCCACCGATAGCGCAATTGTTATAAGCCTGGCCTTGCCGTTAATCCGAAATGAAGATTCCTTATCTTTCATTGCCTTGATTGCACTTGTAACTGGAATCTTGATTCCGTATATCCGCGCTAAAGCCGAGAGCTTTCACATACCTTGTGATGTCGGAGTGGCAGAACGAACAGAGCGACTAATAATCATTCTTGTCGCAGCGGGCTTTCATGGACTAGGCGTGCCATACATTCTTGCGGTTGGATTTTGGCTGCTTGCACTCCTTGGTGTACTCACGGTCATTCAGCGCCTCCTCGTGGTTCGAAAAGGACTACTTCATTCATGATGGAGAGAGTCTCAGCCTTCGCCTATTTCTTTGGCTGGAGAATAGTTCGAGTACTGCCGGAAAGATGGGCCTACCCCATCTTTAACCGCTTTGCTGATTACCTAGTCAAGAAAAACGGCAGAAGTGTTCAGCGGCTTCGTGGAAATTTATCGCGAATCAAACCCGCTTTTTCTTCCGATGAAATCGATCGGTTAGTTGCGCTGTCGATGCGTTCCTATCTTCGCTACTGGTGTGACACATTTAGAATTCAAGACTGGTCTCCTGAGCGCGTGCAAAACACAGTGACGCTTAAAAATGAGAACTTACTTCTAGATCCGATGCAACAAGGTAAAGGCGTAGTTATTGCCCTCCCACATTCAGGAAATTGGGATCATGCCGGGGCCTACTTCTGTTCGTTAGGAATACCGCTAGTCACAGTTGCGGAGCGTTTGAAACCTGAGGCGCTCTTTCAGCGATTTTTACGCTATCGGGAATCGATGGGCTTTGAAGTACTGTCAATAGATTCTCGATCTTTTGCAACGCTCGTCAGGCGAGCTAAGGAGAAACGACTCATTGCCTTAGTAGCGGATAGAGATTTATCTGCCTCTGGAGTAAACGTTAACTTTTTCGGTTTTCCATCTCGAATGCCCGCTGGACCTGCATTGCTTGCAATAAAAACAGGTATCCCACTGGTCGTGGCACATGTGTCGTACACGGAAATTGGAATTCACATCGAATTTACGCCGGTAGATGTGTCTCAAACTGGCAGCGAATCAGAGCGTGTCGTACAAACTGTGCAGCGTATGGCAAACCTTTTTGAAAAAGGGATTGCTGCCCACCCAGAGGATTGGCATATGTTGCAGCGAATTTGGACCGATGGAGATTTCAAGGAGCATAAGTAATGCCGTTAAGTAAGAAGCGAATCGGAATTGTTTGTCCTTACGGATGGGATACGCCCGGGGGAGTAAAGAGTCATGTCAATGACTTAGCTGAATATCTGATTGCGCAAGGTCATATGGTTTCGGTCTTGGCACCATCTGCAAGCGATGAGAACTTGCCGTCTTTTGTCACCAGCGCGGGTCGTCCAATATCGATTGCCTACAACGGAGCAGTAGCACGCCTACTCTTTGGGCCGGTCGCATTTAGTCGTGTGAAGAGTTGGATCTCAGAGGGAAATTTCGATGTCCTGCATCTTCATGAACCGGCGATTCCATCTATCTCGCTGCTGGCATGTTGGGCTGCAGAAGGTCCCATGGTCGGAACTTTTCACGCAGCCTCGTCACGGAAGAAGATCGCTTTTGCTATCACGCCATTTATTGAGCCGGTGATAGAGAAGTTAAATGCACGCATTGCGGTCAGTGAAGCTGCCCGTGAAACGCTGCGAATACATCTTGATACCGATGCCATGGTTGTTCCTAACGGTATTTACGCAGATCGATTTGCCGATGCAACTTCTGATCCGCGATGGTCGGGAAACACAATAGGTTTTATAGGACGTTTTGAAGAGTATCGAAAGGGTCTCTCTGTACTTATCGAGGCGCTACCGCAGATCGTGAACCAAATTCCAGATGTTCGTGTGCTTATTGCGGGACCGGGGGAACCGGAAACTTTCTTGGAAAAACTTGAACCGCATCTTCGCAACAGATTCACATTCTTAGGAACCATCTCAGAGTCTGAAAAAGCCAATTTCATGGCTTCGGTCGGTATCTATGTTGCACCTAACACCGGCGGAGAATCTTTTGGAATCATCTTGGCCGAAGCGCTAGCTGCAGGAGCCTCGGTACTTGCAAGTGATATTCCAGCCTTTGATTCGCTCTTGGGTGGCGGAGAGTACGGAACTCTCTTTCAATCTGAGAATCCTAAAGACCTTGCCGTTAAGGCGATTTCTTTACTTCAGGATCCCGTTCGTCGCAGTGCAGTAGCGAAGAAAGGCCATGACTATGCCCAGAGTTTTGACTGGGATGTTGTGGCTGAGAGAATCTATGACGTGTACGAAATGGCGATGGTCGGAGGCAGCGGAGTAACGCTCTCTTCAGATAATCGAGCTTGGATCCGATTGCTAGGTCGAAACAATGAATGACTTTCTCTTTGTTTTTTTCTTGCTCTCAATTCTTGCATGGTACTTATCTTTTCTAGCTACGCGACTAAATCGATTGCATCATCGAGTAGAAACTAGTTGGGCGAATTTGGATGGGTTGCTGCAGCGACGTGCCGCAGTCGCCATTGAGATCGCCCGTTCAGAAATTTCTGATCCGGCTGCATCTTTACTGCTTACATTTGCAGCTCATCAGGCACGTGATGCAAATATGCGAGATCGTTCGCAAGCTGAATCTGGACTAACCGGTGCCCTCGGCATTCTGCTTGAGAACTCTGCATCAGCGCAAAGTCCGATGGAATTAGAGTTGATTCATGAACTTGAGGATCTCACAGCGAAGATAAAAGTTGCTATTGCAATGCATGTTGAATCAGTTACTAGAACCCAGATGGTTCGAAAGAAAGTGATGATTAGACTCTTCCGTCTCGCCGGATCGGCGCCGCTTCCGGTCACTTATGAGTTTGAAGGCGATGTTATTTAGACGCGGAGCGGTTACCTTCGTAGCCCTGCTCTCAATCTCAGTCATTGCACTTGCCGTGCTGTCTCCAGATGGCTTGGAGAGAATCAGAGTTCCATTTGCCGAGCAAGAACCTGAGAATTCGATTAGTGGTCGAGTGGGCGGAGATGGACCAGTTTTAGTTGTGAAAATTGATGACACAAGTGCTGCACATCCACAAATAGGTCTAGAAGATGCAGATCTCATCTATATCGAGCAAGTAGAAGGCGGTTCCACCAGGCTTGCCGCTATCTTCTCATCGAAAATTCCGAGCAGAGTCGGGCCCGTACGTTCAGCACGTATTTCAGATATTGAATTACTTGAACAGTATGGTCGGGTTGGTTTCGCCTATAGCGGGGCACAGCGAAAAATGTATCCGGTTATCGAAGAAGCAAATTTGCACGACTTGGGCGCACAACGAAATTCTCCAACTATCTATACGACCGATCCGAATCGAATCTCACCTTACGCGATGGTGCTGCGGGCAGACTTGTTAATGGAGTTAGCAGCTAGTCGAAATTTAGAATTCGCCCAATCAAAGAATATGGGCTGGAAATTTGGTAACGCCCCAGAAAGTGGGGAAGAGGTCACATCGGTAGAGGTGTCGTGGCCGACGAGTTCCTACAGCGCAGTGTGGTCACCAAGTGAATCCCGATGGCTTCTTAATTATCGCAAGGCTGCAAACATTGCGGATTCAGGGCAACATCTCGGTGCTTCAACCTTTGTTATTCAATTGGTATCAATCACTGACTCCATTTACAAAGATAAAGTTGGTGGAGTAACGCCGTTTACGGCAACAGTTGGATCGGGTCGCGGTTATGTCTTACGAGATGGAAAATCAATCCCGGCTCTGTGGAGTAGACCTTCCCCGGCAGATGGAACTACCTGGAAAACCATAGATGGTGATGAAATTGCCTTCGCCAAGGGACAGATTTGGGTAGCGCTCACAGATAAAGAACCTGTTTTTACTCGTAAAAGCGCGGATGCGGCCAACACCGGTTCAAAGTAGACTCTCCCTCTACACATATTCCACACAATGGGGAGTTTGAATTAATGTCTGAAACAACTGGCACGGCGCGAGTAAAGCGCGGCATGGCTGAAATGCTCAAGGGCGGCGTCATCATGGATGTCGTTAACGTTGAGCAGGCCAAAATTGCTCAGGATGCCGGTGCGTGTGCAGTGATGGCGCTAGAGCGTGTGCCTGCGGATATTCGCGCCCAGGGTGGCGTCGCACGTATGTCTGATCCCGACATGATTGAAAAAATTCAAGCCGCGGTATCAATTCCAGTGATGGCGAAAGTTCGCATCGGTCATTTCGTAGAGGCACAGATTTTGGAAAGTCTCGGAGTCGATTACATCGATGAGTCAGAAGTTCTTACCCCGGCCGATTACACCCACCATATTGATAAGTGGAATTTTAAAGTTCCATTCGTATGCGGTGCGACCAATCTCGGAGAAGCGCTTCGTCGCATCAATGAAGGTGCTGCCATGATTCGTTCTAAGGGCGAAGCAGGAACTGGTGATGTTTCAAATGCCATGATGCATATGCGCACGATTGGTTCCGAAATTCGACGCCTCTCGTCACTTCGTGAAGATGAGCTATATGTCGCCGCGAAGGAGTTACAGGCTCCTTATGCGCTAGTAAAGGAAGTTGCTGAAACTGGCAAACTTCCAGTTGTTCTTTTCACAGCTGGTGGAATTGCAACACCTGCCGATGCTGCGCTCATGATGCAGATGGGTGCCGACGGCGTCTTCGTAGGTTCAGGAATCTTTAAGTCAGGTAACCCGGCACAACGAGCAGCAGCGTGCGTCAAAGCAACTACTTTTTATCAAGATGCGAAAGTTATTGCTGATGTTTCGCGTGGCTTGGGTGAAGCAATGGTCGGCATCAATGTCGCTGATATCCCTGCTCCGCACCGCTTAGCTGAACGCGGCTGGTAGTTAATAGGGTTCGATGAAAGTTGGCGTTCTTGCACTGCAAGGTGACTTTCGCGAACATGTCAGCGCAGTTATTGAATGCGGGCATGAAGCAATCGAGGTCCGTCGACTTTCAGAGTTAGAAAGTATTGATTCACTCATTTTGCCCGGTGGTGAATCAACGACAATTGCCCAACTTGCGGCCGCTTTTGATCTCTTTGAACCAATAGTTGCCCGTATCGCTGCCGGAATGCCGGTCTACGGCTCCTGTGCCGGAATGATTCTGCTGAGTAATCGAATCCTTGATGGTGCGGAGGGACAAAGAACCTTCGGCGGGTTAGACATCACAGTTCGACGAAACGCATTCGGTCGACAGGTAGATTCCTTTGAATCTGATCTTCAATTTAATGGTCGCACGTTGCATGCGATATTTATCCGTGCTCCTTGGGTTGAAGAATTCGGTCCTGGAGTCGAGGTTCTTTCAGAGGCCGCAGGACACCCGGTTGCAGTCCGGCAAGGCAATCTCTTGGCTACGAGTTTTCACCCTGAGCTAACTAGTAATCTTGAAATCCATCGCTACTTCTTTGATGAGATCTGTAAATCGGTATAAAGTTGGCTCATTAGGGGCGTTACTGCCTCTCGAAAACGATTGAGGTGTTGAAAAATGTCAGGCCATTCCAAATGGGCGACCACCAAACATAAGAAAGCAATTATCGATAGTCGACGAGCAAAGAACTTCGCAAAGTTGATTAAGGCTATTGAAGTTGCCTCTCGCAACGGTGGACCCGAAGTTGATGGCAACCCGACGCTCTTTGACGCCATTGCAAAGGCAAAGAAGAATTCCATGCCGGCCGACAACATTGAAAGAGCCGTCAAGCGTGGCGCCGGCCTTGAATCCGGTGGTGCTGATTGGCAGACAATCATGTACGAGGGTTATGGTCCAAATGGTGTTGCCCTGATGATTGAGTGTCTATCTGATAATCGAAATCGCGCTGCATCTGAGGTACGAGTTGCGGTAACGCGCAATGGCGGAAGCATGGCTGATCCCGGTTCGGTTTCTTATCTCTTCAATCGCAAAGGCGTCATCATCGTCAGTAAGTCATCCGGTGTGACCGAGGATTCAATTCTGGAAGCAGCCCTTGATGCTGGAGTAGAAGAAGTGAACGATCTCGGTGAATCATTTGAAGTCGTTTGCGAAGCGAGTGACCTGGTAGCGGCACGGACTGCCCTTCAAGAGGCCGGAATAGATTACGAATCAGCGGATTCCTCATTCCTGCCTTCGATGCAGATTGCGCTAGATGCCGAAGGTGCAACTAAAGTTTTTGAACTCATCGATGCAATCGAAGAATTAGACGATGTGCAGAATGTTTACTCAAATTTCGATGTCTCCGATGAAGTTATGGCGAGCCTTTCTTAAGTAATACCCAGACTCACATAGGCTTGGAAATTATGAGCCACGCACAGAAGAGAGTCCTTGGGGTCGACCCCGGATTAACTCGCTGTGGAGTTGGAGTAATCGAAGGTGGCATTGGTAGCCCGTTATCTCTTGTCGGAGTCGGTGTGATTCTTACTCCACCGGATGCACCGTTAGAACAACGCTTGCTACAACTTGAGTCAGAGTTAGAAGAATGGATTTCACTCCATCGTCCTGAGGTCATTGCAGTCGAACGAGTTTTTTCACAACACAATGTTCGAACTGTGATGGGCACTGGTCAGGCGGCGGGTATCGCACTCCTTGTCGCGGCCCGTCGTAACATTCCGGTGATGATGCATACGCCATCTGAAGTTAAAGCGGCGGTCACTGGGTCAGGTCGTGCAAATAAAGCGCAGGTCGCTGAGATGGTGAAACGAATTCTCAATCTGGAAACTATTCCGAAGCCAGTTGATAGTACAGATGCGCTAGCTCTAGCCATTTGTAACATCTGGCGCGGGGGAGGCAATGAGAAGATTGCGCAAGCGTTATTGCAGGAGAAATCTCGGCTCGCGAAGATGGTTAAGAAATGATTTCACTCATTAACGGCATAGTCCGATCGGTCAATGTCGATCGTGCGGTGATTGAGGTTGGGGGAGTTGGACTTTCAGTTTCAATTACAGGTCCAACAAGTTCCCAGTTACATCTCGGCGCCGCAACCCACCTTTTTACCTCGTTAGTGGTGCGCGAAGATTCATTGACGCTATTTGGATTCTTAGATGAGGAAAGTAGAAATACCTTCGAACTCGTGCAGACCGTCTCCGGGATAGGGCCGAAAGTAGCTTTAGCAATCATGGGCGCGCACAGTGCAGATTCACTCGCTCGCGCAATTGCACAAGAAGATATTAAAGCGATTGAGAAAGTTCCGGGTATTGGACGTAAGGGAGCGCAGCGACTCATTCTCGAACTTAAAGGAAAGATCAGTGATCTCGGTGGTGCTGATCGAGTACAGAGTCATCAGCCAGTTTGGCGCGAGCAACTCACCTCGGCACTTGTCTCACTCGGATTTACCGCAAAAGATTCCGATTCGGCAATCAACGAAGTTCTATCTACTTACGCTGAAGCTGGTGTGGATGCCGCAACGCTAGATCTTTCAGAGTTGCTCAAGGCAACGTTGGCACAGGGGCGGCGGAGCTAAATGCCAGAAGAGAGAAATGACGATTCACAACGGTTAGTTAATCCAGATATGAACACCGATGATTCCGGCGTCGAACACGCACTTCGCCCCAAGACGTTAAAAGATTTTATTGGTCAACATCGAGTTCGCGAACAAATTGATGTCTTACTGAGTGCAGCGCGTAAACGAGGCTCAGCGGCAGACCACATTCTCTTATCTGGTCCTCCCGGTCTCGGAAAGACAACGTTGGCCATGATTTTGGCTAGTGAGATGCAGACTCCGATTCGCATAACCAGCGGCCCAGCGATCACACATGCCGGAGACTTAGCTGCAATATTGTCATCACTTGTAGAAGGCGAAATCCTCTTCCTCGATGAAATCCACCGACTACCGCGACCTGCGGAGGAGTTGCTCTACTTAGCCATGGAAGATTTCCGAGTCGACATAGTTGTTGGCAAGGGTCCCGGGGCGACAGCCATTCCATTACAGCTCCCACATTTCACCTTAGTCGGTGCAACAACGCGGGCTGGCTTACTACCTTCGCCACTCCGCGACCGTTTTGGCTTCACTGCTCATTTAGATTTCTATGAAGAGTCAGAATTGGTGGATGTTGTTTCGCGAAGCGCAACTCTCTTGGGGCTCACTATTGACAGCAAGGCGGTTGATGAAATCGCTGGGCGTTCTCGAGGAACTCCTAGAATTGCAAATAGATTACTTAGAAGAGTGCGCGATTACGCACAGGTGCGAGGATCAGAAAAACTCACACATGAAGATGCAACTGCCGCACTTGAAATGTATGAAGTTGATGAGAAGGGTTTAGATCGCCTTGATAGATCGGTCCTTCTTGCACTCATTGAGCGATTCGCTGGCGGACCGGTCGGATTATCTACATTGGCTATCGCAGTGGGTGAAGAGACTGAGACTGTTGAATCAGTAGCCGAACCTTTTCTCGTGAGAAATGGCTTCATGGCCCGTACTCCCAGAGGGCGTATTGCAACAGCTCTCGGATGGGCGCATGTAGGGCGTACTCCGCCCGCCGGAGCAGCCACTCTTTTCGACACACCTGCGCTTGACGCATAGACTCTGCCCTTATGTCCACACCTACGAAAACTGTGAAGACCTCGGTCCGTCCCGCCCGCGCCCTAGCGCTCTTGGCAATCATTATTCTCGGCCTCATCGGTACCGCCCTCGTTCAAGGCGTCGATTCGGTTCGACTTGGCCTAGATCTACGCGGTGGAACGAGCGTTACCTTGCAGCCACGCGCTTCCAATGATTCAAATAAAATTACGTCGGCAGCGATTGACCAAGCGGTAACGATTATTCGTCAGCGTGTTAACTCACTTGGTGTGGCAGAGTCAGAAGTAACTGCGCAAGGCAGTGGCACCAACCGCCAGATCGTAATCTCAGTTCCTGGCGATTCGGGACGTCGCGTAGTTGACCTCGTCGGACAGACAGCAGAACTTAGATTTAGACAAGTACTTGCAGAGTCGGCAGCACTGGGGGGCAGTGGAACAGATACCGCGACACCTTCAACCGGAATCGCTGCAGATCTCAATGCTCGATTTGCTGCTCTCGATTGTAGTAATCCAGCCAATCGCCAAGGTACTGGCGCGGATTCGCCATCGGAGACAATCGTTGCTTGTTCTAGAACTGGAACAAGTAAGTACATCCTTGCTCCAGCAGAAGTTTTAGGTCAACAGGTTTCGAAGGCTTCAGCAGGACTCGATCAACAGGGTTCAGCTTCTTGGTTCGTATCGCTCACATTCAACGGTGAAGGCACATCAGCTTTTGGTGCGTTAACAAGTCGAGTAACTTCACTTGCATCCCCACAAAATCAGGTTGCGATTGTCCTTGATGGGTTGGTTGTTTCAGCACCGGTAATCAATGAAGCGATTCCTTCTGGAAATGCGCAAATCACTGGATCGTTCACCCAAGTCGAGGCAGAAGATCTTGCCAATGTTCTTAAATACGGAGCGCTTCCACTTGCCTTCGACCGCGGCGAAGTGCAACAGGTTTCTCCAACACTAGGTTCTGATCAGCTCAATGCTGGTCTTATCGCTGGCGCACTGGGCTTGGGACTAGTAGTCATCTTCTCACTCCTCTATTACCGTGCTTTGGGTCTAGTAACAGTTGGCTCACTAGCTGTGGCAACTCTCTTGGTCTACTTGCTCTTCCTAGTGCTTGGCGAAACTATTGGGTTCACACTTACGCTGGCGGGTATCGCGGGAGCCATCGTTGCTATCGGAGTTACCGCTGACTCATTTATCGTCTACTTTGAACGTGTTCGAGATGAGGCACGTGAAGGCAGGTCGTTACGTACCGCTGTTGAAACCGGTTGGGCACGTGCGCGAAAGACAATCATTGTGGCAGACATGATTTCCTTGCTTTCTGCGGTTCTGCTCTACATCTTCGCTGTCGGAGGAGTTCGTGGATTCGCATTTACGCTGGGACTTACAACGGTAGTTGACTTGATCGTTGTATTTTTATTCACCAAGCCACTTCTCTCTCTTGTGATTAAAGCAAAGTTCTTCTCATCCGGACATCCACTCTCAGGATTCTCAGCCAAGAGCATTGGTTTAAAGAACTCTGGTTCTCAAAGTTCATCATCAACCGTGGAGGCATAAAGCAATGGCAACACTTTCAGGACTAGGTGGTCGTCTCTACTCAGGTGAGACCTCATTCAACATCGTTGAGAATCGCAAGCGCTGGTATTCAATCTCAGCAATCTTTCTACTTATCTCAATTGGGGCTCTAGTAGTTCAGGGACTTCATCTTGGTCTCGAGTTTAAAGGTGGTGCTTCCTATACCGTCACTAAACCTGGAGTAACTATCGAGCAGGGACGGGCAGCTGCCGATAACTTCGATATTCCTGGCGAAGCCGTCGTTCAGAAAATCGGCGATGACAAGATTCGTATCCAGACAGGTGCGCTTACTCCAGCCCAAGCTAATGCGGTCGAGAATGTAATCGTATTTACTTTTGGAGTACCGGTTGAATCTATCGATACCCAGCTAGTTGGCCCATCTTGGGGTGAAGAAATCACCAAGAAGGCAATTTATGGCCTGATCGCCTTCTTACTCGCGGTCATGCTCTTCCTTGCAATGGTCTTCGAATCGAAAATGGCACTGGCGGCGATAGTCGCGGTTGTGCACGATGTGCTCATTACAGTTGGAATCTATGCACTTGTCGGTTTTGATGTAACACCAGCAACGATTATTGGATTCCTTACAATTCTGGGCTACTCGCTCTACGACACCGTGGTTGTCTTCGACAAAGTTCGAGAGAACACCAAGTCAGTAACTGCCAATAGCAAGTACACATACTCACAGGCGGCGAATTTGGCGGTTAATCAGACGATTGTTCGCTCTGCCAACACCTCAATCATTGCGCTACTACCTGTCGGAGCAATCTTGTTCGTGGGAGCCGGACTGTTAGGAGCCGGCACACTGAAGGATCTTTCGCTAGCGCTATTCATTGGTCTGGCGGTAGGAACATATTCTTCAATTTTTATCGCGCCGCCATTTCTAGCTTCCCTTCGCGAGAAAGAGCCTGCAATGCAGGCTCTTGCCAAGCGAGTCGCTGCTCGCGGAGGTGCTCCCATAGTCGCTGAGGTAAAGCCAGCTAAAGCAGTTTCTACCGGCGGACCACGCAATCAACCAAAGCGTAAAGGTCGCAAATAACCTTTTTGCATATGGATACCAAAACCTTAATCGCACCATTGATAGGTGCGCTTAAGGAGCATCATCCTGATAGTGATGGGTCCGAAATTGAACGGGCCTTCGACGTTGCTCGAATAGCTCACGAGGGACAGTTACGGAAATCTGGCGAGGATTACATAACTCATCCGGTTGCAGTCTCATTAATTTTAGCCGAGTTGGGTCTGAATGAAACAACAATCATCGCCTCGCTCTTACATGACACGGTAGAAGATACCCCTTACTCTTTAGATCAACTCCGCGTCGATTTTGGCGATGAAATTGCATCGCTAGTAGATGGTGTTACCAAGCTCGACAAATTGACGTACGGCCCCACCGCGGAAGCGGAGACGGTTCGCAAAATGGTCATTGCGATGTCACGCGACATTAGAGTTTTGGTTATCAAGCTTGCAGATCGACTTCACAATGCGCGCACCTGGGGATTTGTCTCTTCTGAATCCGCTCAACGCAAAGCGCAAGAAACGCTCGATATCTATGCTCCGCTAGCTCACCGACTTGGAATGAATGCAATCAAGTGGGAGTTAGAGGATCTCTCTTTTGCCGTACTTGAACCAAAGAAGTTTGATGAGATTTCCCGATTAGTTGCAGAGCGCTCACCTTCTCGCGATGCACTCACCTCGGAAGTTGTTGAAGCAGTTGAAGCCGATTTGAAGCGGGATCTGGTCTCTGCCACGGTAACTGGACGCAAGAAACACTTCTTCAGCGTGTACCAGAAGATGGTTGTTAGAGGACGAGAGTTCAATGATATTTATGATTTAGTTGGAATCAGAGTTTTAGTAAATGATGTGAAGGATTGTTATGCGGTTTTGGGCTCGATCCACGCACGATGGAGTCCGGTCCCAGGTCGATTTAAAGATTACATTGCCATGCCCAAGTTCAATCTTTATCAGTCACTACACACCACCGTTATTGGACCGAATGGTAAAGCGATTGAAATTCAGATTCGAACATATGAGATGCACTCACGCGCTGAATTCGGAATCGCGGCGCACTGGAAGTACAAGCAAGGGGGAGAGCCAGAAACAAATACCCCGGAAATGATGTGGCTCAAGCAATTGCATGAGTGGCAGAAGGAGACCGAGGACCCTTCCGAATTTCTTGAAGCTCTGCGCTTTGATCTAGGCAGCCCAGAAGTCTTCGTTTTCACACCTAAAGGCTCGGTGGTTGCTCTTCCTGGTGGCTCGACACCAGTGGATTTTGCATTCTCAGTTCATACAGATGTTGGTCTTCGGTGTGCGGGAGCGAAGGTCAATGGTCGGTTAGTGCCGCTTGAATCTAAGTTGGTAAATGGCGATGTCATTGAGATTGTCACCAATAAGGGTGAACACGCTGGACCTAGTCGTGACTGGCTCAACTTCGTAAAGAGTCCACGTGCACGCTCGAAGATAAAGGCTTGGTTTAGCAAGGAGCGAAGAGAAGAAGCGATTGATGCCGGGCGTGAATCTATCGCTCGTCAGATGCGAAAAGCAGGCTTACCATTGCAGAAGATTTTTGCAGGTCATGCGCTACTCGAATTGGCTCACGATATGCATTATGCCGATATCGATGCGCTCTATAACGCGGTCGGAGATGGGCATGTCTCATCAGCCTCGATTGTCGAAAAACTCACCGCATCAATGTCTACCGAGGATTCACATCCAGAGGTCACAATTGAGAATATTCCTACCGGAGTTCAAGCAACAAAGCGGACCTCTAGTGCGGTCGAGGTTGAGGGCGTTGATGACGTCTTAGTAAAACTCGCTCGTTGCTGCACGCCCGTTCCTGGAGATGCGATTATGGGTTTCATTACCAAAGGTTCAGGAATTTCTGTACATCGAGAAGACTGCATTAATGCCACTGATCTGCGTACTCATCAGAACGAACGAGTGGTGGGGGTTAAGTGGCTAGCGGGAGCAGCTAGTTTATTCTTGGTAAATATTCAGGTAGAGGCGTTAGATCGTGCACGTCTTCTTGCAGATGTCACAAGAACGCTTTCCGAGCAGCATGTAAATATTTTGAGTGCCGCCGTTAGTACCTCAAAAGATCGCGTTGCTATCTCTCGATTTACCTTCGAGATGGCAGATGCAAAGCATCTTGACTCAGTACTTGCCGCGGTAAGAAATATCGAAGGCGTCTATGACGTCTATCGAACCTAGCTCAGATTAACTTAACTTAAGTTTGCTTAATTAAACTCAGCGAGATGCTTCTCGGCCTCTTGCAACCAGACGGTGCGAGCTTCAGCAGATTCAAGAGCTTCCTTAGCCTTCTTATCATTTCCGGCTGCTTGTGCTTTTGCGGCAATCTTGCGGTAGTTTTCGATTGAATCGCTGAGTTGCTTAACAACTTCAGCGGCACGTGCTTTCGCCGCCGGATCAGTCTTGCGCCAAATCTCCGCTTCAGCTTCCTTAATGGCCTCTTCCACCTTAGCGACACGAGCATCGAAGGCAGCTCGCTTTTCGCGATGCGTAATTCCAATTTTCTCCCATGTGCGCATGAGTTCTCTGAAAGAGTTCTTTGCTTCCTTCACATTAGTAAATGGTAGAAGTGCCTCTATCTGCACGATAACTTCCTCGCGCTTTGCAAGATTAGCTGTCATTGAAACTTCACGCTTCTCTAGGTCCGCGCTCTTTGCGGTGAAGAATTGGTCTTGTGCCGCCTTAAATCGGGCCCACAACTTTGCTTCATCACTTGGTTTTCCGCGACCAGCAGCCTTCCATGAATCCATCAGCGCTTTAAATCGACGGGCGGTTGCTACCCAATCGGTAGATGTTGCCAACTTCTCGGCTTCTGTAATGATCGCCATTTTAGTTTGTGATACGACCGCTGATGTTGCCTCGAGTTGAGCAAAGTGTGTTCGTCGGCGCTTATCAAACTTATTTCGGGAGGCAGAGAATCGCTTCCAGAAATCGCCGTCAACTTTCTTATCAAGTCGAGGAGCAGCCTTCCACTCATCTAGGAGAACCTTGAGTCGATCTCCAGTCGCTTTCCAATTTTCTGAGAGCGCTAAAGATTCGGCCTCGGCCACAATCTTCTCTTTTTCAACCAAAACTTGTTCGCGTCGAGCGGCCTTAGCTTCGATCTCTGCAGATTTCTTCGCCTCATACGCTTCCCGGTGGCCCTCAATAAGTGGCTCAATCTGATCAACAGAGAGTGCAAGGGCGTCTAGGTTTCCAACGCCATTGAGTTCACGAACTTGTTGACGAAGCTTCTTCACCGCTTCATATGCATCTTGCGGAACCATGGCGCCACTGGTGATACGCGCTGCGGTGAGTGCAACTTCGGAGGCAAGAGCCTCAAATTTTCTTACAAAGTATGCGAGCGCCTCTTCCGCACTCTTGCCCGGATAGGAGCCGACAGGTTTTTCGCCTTCAGATGTTCGAACAAAAACAGTTCCATCTTCGCCTACGCGGCCAAATTGTGAAGGGTCTCCGATGAGCGCAGATGCCGCACTCGGTGCGAGGTGAGAGTTTGCTAGCGTTCCTGGATTTACGTCGGTCATGATTTCCCCTTCAGCGCGTCGGCCGTAGCCTTCGTTGTTAACTGCCATTGATGTAGAGGAGAAGGCTACCCTGAGCCCGGTACATCAGTAAATTCACGCGAGAAAATGGAGTCATCGATGCTAGTTCTCTCCTATCCGGCGCCCATGTTTGCGACCAATTGTTGGGTGATTTCACCGGGTCAGGGTCAGGAATGCATCATCATCGATCCGGGCATGCCAGATATTTCACATGAAATCACGATGTTGATTGAGGAGCATCAGTTGAAACCGGTTGCCTCGATTCTCACGCACGGCCACTTGGACCATACGTTCTCGATAGTTCCAGTCGCCGATGGTTATGAAATCCCTGCTTACATTCATAGTGAAGATCGTCGATTTATCAGCGATCC
The DNA here is from genome assembly GCA_027483765.1 of Streptomycetaceae bacterium. GTDB lineage: Bacteria > Actinomycetota > Actinomycetes > Nanopelagicales > Nanopelagicaceae > Planktophila. The sequence goes on along the minus strand of JAIXTW010000003.1, from coordinate 86,789 downwards.
TGCTGGTGCACTTAGTCCGGAATTCACAGCGCAAATCACGGCGATGAAGTTCACCGAACCTCGCGATGTCCGTGAGTTAAAAAATGGGGACGAGATAGATCTTCTTGGCATGCATCTGAAAGCGATTCATGCCCCTGGGCACACTCGAGGTTCAATGATGTTTTTACTCAATGAAGAGATCCTCATTAGTGGTGATGTGCTCTTTGCAGGGTCGATTGGTAGAACCGATTTGCCTACCGGAAGTGCCATACAAATGAAAGAGACGCTCTTGAATAAGGTGTTTCCACTGAGTGATGATTTACGCGTACTTACCGGACATGGCCCAGAGACGACTATCAAATTCGAGAGAAAAAATAACCCTTATCTGAAAGAATTAACCTCATGAAGTTCGAGAAGATAAATGCGCCTAAAGGGGTTCGTGAATACCTACCCCCGGAATCCTCGGCCTTCGAATGGGTACGCAGTCAGTTGATTGCACCCGCAAAGTTAGCGGGCTATAAGTTGATGGAACTCCCGGTCTTTGAAGACACCAATCTTTTTAGTCGTGGGGTCGGTGAATCAACGGATGTCGTCTCCAAAGAGATGTACACCTTTGAAGATCGCGGTGGCCGTTCCATTACCTTGCGACCTGAAGGAACAGCCGGAGTCATGCGCGCCGTTATTGAACAGAGCCTTGATCGTGCTCAACTTCCGGTAAAGGTCTGGTACTCAGGACAATTCTTTAGAGCCGAACGTCCGCAAGCTGGCCGATTCCGTCAGTTCTATCAAGTGGGAATTGAAGCTATCGGCTTAGATGATCCAGCAATCGATGCCGAAGTAATAGCGATAGCAGATCGAGGATTTAAGAACTTAGGGCTTAAAAACTATCGGCTAGAAATCACTTCACTGGGTGACGCCGAATCACGAGCTGCCCATCGAGTTGATTTATTGGCATTTATCAAAACCTTGAATCTAGATGAGGCTACGTCGCAACGTGCCGGAATAAACCCATTACGTCTCTTTGACGATAAGAGACCGGAAATGCAATCTGCCATGTCGAAAGCTCCACTCTTACTCGACTATCTAAGTGATTCTGCGCGCAATAATTTTGAGAAGGTGCAGAGTTACCTTCGTGGAATGAGGATTGATTTTGTGATCAATCCTCGGATGGTGCGCGGGTTGGATTACTACACCGGAACTACATTTGAATTCATCCATCCTGACCTCGGTGCCCAGTCGGGTATAGGTGGTGGCGGACGTTACGACGGTTTGATGGAGATTCTTGGTGGGCAATCACTGTCCGGAATCGGTTTCGGACTAGGCGTCGACCGGGCCTTGCTCGCTGCTATCGCAGAGGATTCTCTACCCACTGAGGAATTCACATCTGACTTATTCATCATTCCGCTAGGCGAGAACGCGATGGACTCTGCTCTCACTATCGCGCAAGATGTACGGAGTGCGGGTATCACAGTCGAAATTGCGTTCGGTGATCGCGCGCTTAAAGGTGCGATGAAAGCGGCGGATAAATCTGGCGCCAGGTTCGTGGTGGTTCTAGGTGATTCTGAGCTCTTAAATGGCTCAGTAGACCTCAAGCGAATGAGTGATGGCGTTGTAACTTCGGTTAAGATTGCACAATTGCAGGACCAAATGCGCCAAGCCTTATCGCTCTAGCGCACTATCTCTTTAAAGGCGGCACTTCGAAAATGTTAAGAAATCAGGATGCTGGCGCGTTGCGCGCCTCCCACGTAGGCCAAAGCGTAACTCTGGCCGGATGGGTAGCTCGTCGTAGAGATCATGGCGGAGTTGCATTTATTGATCTTCGAGACGGAACTGGGTCGGTTCAGGTTGTTATTCGCGATGAGAAGTTAGCAGGACAATTGCGAGCGGAGTGGTGCTTGCAGATAACTGGAGAAGTTGCATTGCGTCCTGCAGGTAACGAAAACCCAAACATTCCAACGGGAGCAATCGAAGTAATGGGTGATGACGTTGTCGTCCTCAGCGAATCAGCCCCGCTGCCATTTCCAGTTGACTCTGGAAGCGAGTCTGAAATTTCCGAAGAAGTTCGCCTGCGCTATAGATACTTGGATTTACGACGCGAGGGCCCTGCTGCAAATTTACGACTTCGTTCGCGAGTGACATCAGCTATCCGTGGAGTCATGGAAGAGCTAGATTTCTTTGAGATTGAAACACCATATTTGACTCGATCAACACCTGAAGGCGCACGAGATTTCCTCGTCCCGGTTCGCTTGCAACCAGGTAGTTGGTACGCGCTGCCGCAATCACCGCAACTATTTAAGCAACTTCTTATGGTTGCGGGCATGGAACGGTATTACCAAATTGCTCGTTGCTTTAGGGATGAAGATTTCCGAGCCGATCGCCAACCAGAGTTTACTCAGTTAGATATCGAAATGTCGTTTATCGACCAGGCAGATATTCTCGCGGTCGCTGAAAAGATTTTAGTTAAGGTTTGGAAGCAAGCTGTTGGTTACGATATTCCAACACCGATTCCGCATATGACGTATGCAGTTGCTATGGATAAGTACGGGTCTGATAAACCAGATTTACGTTTTGGATACGAACTTATTGAAGTGACGGATTTCTTCAAGGAGACACCATTTAGAGTTTTCCAAGCTCCATATGTTGGAGCTGTGATTATGCCTGGAGGCGCTGATTCTCCAAGACGTGAACTTGATGCCTGGCAAGATTGGGCTAAAGCACGAGGCGCAAAAGGCATCGCGTACATCTTGGTCAATGCAGATGGAACACTTGGTGGACCGGTCTCCAAAAATATTTCGGAGGCAGAGCAGGCCGGAATAGTTGCTGCAGTTGGCGCAAAGGCGGGAGATGCAATTTTCTTTGCTGCTGGCGAACGCGCTTCATCGCAGCAACTCTTAGGAGCCGCTCGACTTGAGATTGGCAAACGATGCAATCTCATCAATGAAGGTGCTTGGGAGTTTGTTTGGGTTGTTGACGCTCCAATGTTTGAACCTACAGATGGTGGAGGTTGGACAGCAGTCCATCACCCATTTACTGGTCCGAAGCCAGAGTTTGCTGCCACCTTTAAGAGTGATCCAGCGAGAGCGCTTGCCTATGCTTATGACATCGTTCTCAATGGAACAGAACTTGGCGGCGGTTCCATCCGTATCCACAATCGAGAAATACAGAAAGATGTCTTTACAGTTATCGGGCTAAGTGATGAAGAAGCACAGAGCAAATTTGGTTTCTTGCTCGAAGCATTTAATTATGGGCCACCGCCTCACGGTGGAATTGCACTTGGATTAGATCGCGTGTGCGCACTACTTACGAATTCAGATTCAATCCGCGAAGTGATTGCTTTCCCAAAGACAGCCAGCGGAGGAGACCCACTCACTGGGGCTCCAACACCAATTACCGCCGCGCAACGCAAAGAAGCGGCAATCGATTGGACGCCTCCTAAGGAGTAATTCCGGTAGGCTACTGATATGGGTCCAGGTGGTATTGCAACAATCATCGCAGCGGCATCACTTTTTGTGATTGCAGCAGCCGTGGCTTATGCGGTCGTCCGTGTAGGTAGATTCATCGATGAAGCCAAAGTCTCGCTCAAGGCTTTTACAGATGACACAACACCATTGCTCACCGAGTCAACCCGCACCCTCGAATTGATTAATAGCCCACTGGCTAGCTTTGCCAAGATCACAAAAAATGTTGAAGAAGTAACCACTAAAGTCACTGATGCAACAACTGGTTTCATGGATAAGAGCGGGCCAGCGGTAAAGGTTGCAGGAGCGCTCATTAGCGCTGCCCAGATGAGCAAGGGTCGCAAATCCAAGAAGAAATCTGATTAATCAGATATCTCAATAATCTGAATGGGTGAATGTAACTAGTGGAATCCGCCGAGATCCGTTCGCGCTGGCTGCGCTTCTTTGAATCAGATAATCGACAAGGATTAACACATACCGTCGTTCCTTCCGCTTCACTGATTGCCGATGATCCCAATTTACTTCTCGTCAATGCGGGAATGGTTCCATTTAAGCCCTACTTCCTTGGGGAAGTGAGCCCGCCATATAAGAGAGCTACCTCGGTTCAGAAGTGTGTTCGAACTTTGGATATCGATGAGGTAGGCAAGACGACTCGTCACGCCTCCTTCTTTCAGATGTGTGGAAATTTTTCTTTTGGCGATTACTTTAAGGAAGGTGCAATTGCACTTGCTTGGGAGTTACTGACACGTCCCATCAGCGATGGTGGCTACGGATTCCCTGAGGATAAATTATGGGTGACCGTTTATTTAGATGACGATGAGGCTGAAGATATTTGGCATAGAAAGATTGGCGTTCCGCGTGAGCGAATTCAACGCCGTGACATGGCTGATAATTTTTGGTCGATGGGAGTTCCCGGTCCTTGTGGTCCATGTTCTGAGATTTACTTCGATCGAGGTCCTGCCTACGGTGTAGATGGTGGACCGATTGCGGATGAGAATCGCTACCTTGAAATTTGGAATCTAGTGTTCATGCAAAATGAACGCGGAGCCGGAGGCGGCAAAGATGGATATCCAATTCTCGGTGAGTTACCAGCGAAGAGTATTGATACTGGTTTAGGCCTAGAACGTACCGCTGCGCTTTTACAAGGTGTTGAAAACATCTACGAAATCGACACCACCATGAAAATTCTCACCAGGGCTTCTGAGTTATCTGGGGTTGCTTATGGATCAGCTCTAAAGTCGGATGTAGCTCTTCGTGTTGTTGCAGATCACGCGCGAACATCCGCAATGTTGATTGGCGACGGCGTGACTCCAGGTAATGAGGGTCGTGGTTATGTACTGCGACGAATGATGCGACGTACTATCCGAAATATGCGACTTCTTGGAGTTAACGATCCAATCATGTCTGAACTCACCATTGCAGCGATCGGTGCGATGGGTCCGCAGTACCCTGAATTGATTTCCGATCAAAAGCGCATTCTCTCTGTCTCTGAATCCGAAGAAGAATCCTTCCTGCAGACACTCAAGAGCGGCACTCAGATCTTTGATATCGCATCCACGCAATTGAAAGCGAGTAAGAAGAGCGTTCTTCCCGGTGATGAAGTTTTCAAATTACACGATACCTACGGATTCCCCTTTGATCTGACCCTTGAGATGGCACGCGAGGAAGGTCTCGAAGTTGATGAAGACGGTTTCCGCCGACTCATGAACGAGCAGCGTGATCGTGCGAAAGCAGATGCGAAGGCGAAGAAGAGCGGGCATACAGATTTATCTGAGTATAAGAAGATTGCAGATGCAGCCGGTGCTACGCAGTTTATTGGGTATTCAAATACGGAATCAGAATCAAGGATTAATGGGCTTCTCGTTGACGGTGTAAGCGTGAGCTCAGCACATGCTGGTCAAGATATTGAAGTAACACTCGATCGGACGCCGTTCTACGCAGAAGGTGGCGGACAACTCGCTGATGGCGGAAGGATCACCCTGGCATCAGGAGCGGTTATTGAAATTGATGATGTACAGAGTCCGGTAAAAGGACTCTCAATTCATCGTGGTCGAATTATTTCAGGTGAAGTAGCGGTTAAGGATTCAGTTCACGCCGTCATCGATGTCGAACGTCGACAGGCAATTTCTCGTGCTCACACTGCAACCCATATGGTGCACAAAGCTTTCCGTGAACTCCTTGGGGAAACTGCAACGCAAGCTGGTTCTGAGAATTCTCCAGGACGATTCCGATTTGATTTCCCTTCAACAGGTGCGGTTCCAACTTCGGTTCTCAATGACGTTGAGTCCCGTGTCAATTCTCTGCTCTTAGATAATCTCGCGGTCACGGCTGAAGTAATGAGTCAAGCGGAAGCTAAGAAAGTTGGCGCGATGGCGCTGTTCGGCGAGAAGTATGGCGATGAAGTGCGAGTTGTCAGTGTCGGTGACTGGGCGCGCGAACTATGCGGGGGAACTCACGTGGAACGTTCAGGACAGTTGGGTTTGATCAAGCTGCTCAGCGAATCATCGGTCGGCGCGGGAGTTCGTCGAGTAGAGGCGCTAGTGGGAATAGATGCATATAAGTTCCTTGCTCGCGAACACCTTCTCCTAAATTCACTGACAGAGTTAATCAAGGGCGCGCGGGTAGAGGAACTCCCGGAGAAGATCTCGGAGCTTCTTGCGAAGATGAAGGAGATTGAAAAGGAACTGACCTTGGTTCGATCTGCGCAAGCGCTAGGTCAGGTTGATTCATTAGTAAAAGAAGCGAAAGTTATTGCTGGAACATTCACAATTACTGCGGTGCTGGCGGATGAAATAAGCGCAGATGATTTACGAAAGATTGCACTTGATCTACGTAATCGCGCAGCTCAGTCGGTAGTGGCGCTCGTCAGCTCCGTGGATTCGAAACCCGTCTTGATAGTCGCGGTGAGTGAAGCAGCTCGTGCGCAGGGTTTTAAAGCTGGAGCGTTAGTAAAAATTGGATCGGCCATTTTGGGTGGCGGCGGTGGCGGCAAAGATGATGTTGCACAAGGCGGTGGCACAGATTCGAGTAAAGCAGCACTTGCGCTATCGGCTATTGAAGATTCAATTTCTGGGAAGTAGATGATGCGAGGTCGAAGAATTGCCTTCGATTACGGTGATGTGCGTATCGGGGTAGCGGTAAGTGATCCGGATGGAATTATCGCAACGCCACTTACTCCACTTCTATCGCAAAACCCGAAATTGCTTCAGGATCTAGCGGCGATATTTAATGAATACCAACCAATTTCTATCTATATTGGTGAACCAAAACATATGTCCGGCAAAAGTGGCGATAGCGTTGCAAAGGCTAAGAAGTTTGGTGAGTTAATTGAAAGTGAATTCCCCTTACCTCTTACCTATGTTGACGAACGCCTCTCAACGGTTTCTGCAGCACGCAAACTTAAAGAAGCCGGAGTCAATCCACGAGATTCTAAGAAGTTAATTGATTCCATGGCGGCAGTTGCGATCTTGGAGCAAGGGTTAGCAATTGAAAAAAATTCCTAAGGACCGAACCACCAGACTAATCCTGGCGAGCTCATTTCTCTTCCTTCTTTTGGTTGGACTGTTTCTTGCGCGAAACTCCTCTTCATCCGCACCTGATTTTGAATGTGGATCTGCAGCTAGCGAAGAGGTACTGATCACGATTAAGTCAGGGGAGGCGGGGTCATCCGTTGGTCTATCACTCGCTCGAGCTGGCGTTGTTAAATCGTCAGAGGCTTATTTTCGATTAGCTGTTGCGGATTCGCGAGCGACAAAGGTTGCACCTGGAACTCATAGATTGCAGAAGAACTTATGTGCACAACAGGCCTTGCTGCAATTGTTGGATTCGAAAAGAATTACTGGGCTGATAAATATTTCAGAGGGTATGTGGGTAAGTGAAGTTTTACCTCAGATGTATCGTTCCGGATTTACAACAGCCGATGTGCAAGGAGCTCTCAATACCATTGTGAAACCAGCTGGATTTAAGCAGTTAGAGGGATTGCTTTTTCCCGCTCAGTATAGTTTTGCGCCATCAACTACTGCTAAGAGCGCCCTTAATGCGATGGTTTTGCGAGCAGAGGGCGAGATGCGCAAGGCGGGCTTCTATCGTAATAAGATGAGTTTTGACCCATCAGAGTTATTGGTTATTGCATCGTTGGTGCAAGCTGAAGGTAAAGAGAAAGACTTTACGAAAATTTCGCAGGTGGTTCGAAATAGATTAAAAGTAGGAATGCCGTTGCAGTTCGACTCAACCGTTCACTATGTTATGAAATCGAGAGGGAATATTTTCCTCAGCACTAAATCGACAATGCTCTCCTCCAGTTACAACACTTACAGGCGCTACGGATTGCCTCCGGGGCCAATTAATAATCCTGGCGCGGCTGCGATGCGCGCGGCGGTCTCGCCGATGGCGGGGGATTGGTTATATTTCATTACTGTTCTACCTGGGGATACTCGATTCACCGCCGATATCAATCAATTTAATAGCTGGAAAATTGAGTATAAGAAGAATCTCAGGGCCGGAAAATTTAGGAGTCAGAATTGATTAGAGGAGCTGTTCTTGGTTCGCCAATCACACACTCGCTCTCACCGCGGTTGCATAGAGCGGCATTTACTTTTCTTGGATTAAAAGCTCAATACGATGCGATAGATGTTCCAGCTGGGACGCTGTCTACCTTCTTTAACGAAAGATGCGAAGAGTTTGATTACTTCTCATTGACGATGCCGCTCAAGGAGGAAGTCCTTACCTTGCCTGTGACGAAGAGTTCATTGCTGACTCAGATTCAATCTGCAAATACCCTTTATCGAACTGGAGAAAGCTGGTCGCTTACTTCGACTGATGGTTCGGGTTTTATCTCGGCTTTGGCGTATGCGAATTTGCATAGCTTTGAGCGAGTTTTAATCCTGGGAGCAGGTGGCACCTCGCGCGCAGTTGCAGGTGCATTGGATTCTGTTTCGAAAGAAATTCACGTGCTAGGTCGTAGTTCCGTGCGTGCCCCGGCGCTCGAGTCCGCGGTACAGAGCGCCGATTTTGAATATATTCGATGGGGTCTTGATTTCGACTTCAACTCTTACGATCTCGTTGTAAATACGACCCCCGCTGGCGCAGCTGATTTACTCGTTGAGAAAGTTAGAGGTGGATTGCGCGCTGTGCTTTTTGATGTCATTTACAAGCCGTGGCCCACTGTATTGGCTTCGGGATGGAAAGATTCAGGAGCAAAGGTCATCAATGGGCTTGAACTTCTTATCTATCAAGGTATTGATCAATTGGAGCTTATCCTCAAGCAGGATCTAGACCGACAATCACTTGCAGAGCACTTACGTAAGGCGCTCAAGGAGTAGTTTTCCACAACGAAACTTGTCGGGTAGGCGCCTTTCCATATGCTGACTCAATGCTTCTGGTCTTGCTCTTCTCGATCTACATATCAATCAATGATTGGTTTACTCATCGGATCTCTAATCGCTCGATAACAATTATTGCTCTGCTACTACTGCTACATGGGAGCTTCCGATTCTATTTACTCTCCGGATTAGTGATTTTTTCAATCTTTCTGCTAGCCGGAGCTCTGGGTGGCCTCGGAGGAGGGGATATAAAACTTCTCAGTGTCGTGGCATTGTGCGCTATTCCGACAGATGAGATTTATCAGTTTCTGGTCTATCTCCTCGCCTTTGCAACCTGCCTAATGATTCTCATCGCGCTAGTGAGGAAGACAATGAGGGGAAGCGTTGCCTTTGCTCCAGCGATATGTGCCTCTTATCTGACTGTACTGATGTCGAGGTGAGTATAAAGTGCGCAAGATTAGGTAACTTTCTGCCAGAATAGGCTCATGCGTTGGATTACTGCAGGTGAATCTCATGGACCGGCCCTTTCGGCAATTATTGAAGGCATGCCCGCTCACATTGAGATTACGACCGCTGATATCGATTTTCATCTAGCGCGTCGCAGGCTAGGAGTAGGTAGAGGCGCTCGACAGAATTTTGAGGCAGATAAGGTCAGCATTCTCGGGGGAGTTCGTCTAGGTGTAACACAAGGTGGCCCGATCTCGATTCAAGTGGGAAATAGCGAATGGCCGAAGTGGGAAAAGGTGATGTCGGCCGATCCGGTACCACTTTCTGAAATCGAGAAACTCGCACGAAACGCTCCATTGACGCGACCACGACCAGGACATGCAGATTTAGTCGGAATGCAAAAGTACGATTTTGATGATGCTCGACCAATTCTCGAAAGAGCCAGTGCACGTGAAACAGCGGCGCGAGTAGCACTAGGAGCGATTGCTAGAAACTTTCTTGAACAATCTGTCGGAATCACGATTCTTAGCCACGTCGTATCAATCGGTTCGGTACGAATTCCTGACGATTATGAACTTCCTCAACAAGGCGATATGTCCAAGATTGATCTTGACCCAGTTCGTTGCGCAGATCCAACAACAAGTGCGAAGATGATTGAAGAGATTGAAAGTGCACATACCGATGGAGATACGTTGGGTGGAGTCTGCGAAGTGCTTGCTTACAATCTTCCGCCAGGACTTGGCTCGCATGTGCATTGGGATCGTCGTTTAGATGCACGCCTAGCTGGCGCGATGATGGGTATTCAGGCAATCAAGGGTGTTGAGATTGGTGACGGCTTTAGAACTGCGACTCGTCGTGGGTCGGTTGCACATGACGAGATTGAACGCGCAAAGGATGGACATATTGCCCGTCGTACAGATCGTGCTGGTGGTACTGAAGGCGGAATGTCCAATGGGGAAATTTTACGTATCTCTATTGCGATGAAACCGATTTCAACTGTTCCAAAGGCGCTCGACACCATTGATGTTAAGACCGGCGAAGCTGCAAAAGCAATTAATCAACGCTCTGATGTGTGTGCTGTTCCGGCATCTGGTGTCGTAGCCGAAGCGATGGCAGCACTAGTTCTTGCGCAGGCAGTACTTGAGAAATTTGGTGGTGATTCAGTGCAGGAAACACGGAGAAACTTTGAGTCCTACATGAAGAATCTTCGATTTAAGTAGCCATACCTATGCCGCCTAGAGTCATTCTGATTGGTCCGATGGGTTCAGGAAAAAGTACCATTGGTAAGTCGCTGGCAAATAAGCTCTCGTTGCAGTTTCGAGATACCGACTCGGTGATTGAAGAACAAGAGAAGAAAACCGTTTCTCAGATTTTTATTGAGGATGGTGAAGATGCATTTAGGCTGATTGAGAAATCAGTGCTTCGCCAAGAATTACTCACCGATGACACTGTGCTGGCCCTGGGGGGTGGAGCTCCGATATCAATAGATGCTCAATCTGCCCTTCGTGCGATTAAGTCTCATGTTGTATACCTGGACATCTCATTAGCCAACGTTGCTCCGCGGATTGGGTTTAATCGAGATCGCCCACTTCTTCTGAACAACCCTCGTGGGCAATGGCAGACACTGATGGAGGCGCGTCGTCCGATTTATGAATCTATCGCCGACACAGTTATTGATGTAAATAAGAGGTCGCAAAGTGAGATCGTCTCTCAAATCATGGAGGTGATTTCGTGAAAACGATTGAAGTTCGCGCCGAACGCAGATATAAGGTCCTGATTGATACTCCGTATCTTCAGGCACTGGCCCCGCACTTTTCGCAAAGAGAGCGGATTGCGGTGATCTTCTCAGAGTCGATGAAATCATCTATCCCGACATTTAGTTCCCAGGAAGCGGAAGTTTTCTACTTTCCCGTACCGGATTCAGAAGAGGCGAAGAGCCCGAAAACTTTACTCAAGATTTGGGATTGGTTGGGGTCAGCTGGATTTACTCGCTCTGATCTCATCGTTGGTATTGGCGGGGGAGCCGTCACGGATTTAGCCGGCTTCGCGGCCGCCTCATGGTTACGAGGAATCGACTGGGTAGCGATCCCGACAACGGTTGCAGGAATGGTCGATGCGGCAGTTGGTGGAAAGACCGGAATCAATAGTGATTTCGGTAAGAATCTTATTGGAGCATTTCATTCACCAGTTGAAGTAATCATCGACACAGATTGGTTGCAGACACTTTCGGACCGTGATTTTGCTGCTGGCCTAGCAGAGGTTGTTAAGTGCGGCTTTGTTAGAGATGCACAGATTTTGGATCTAGTAGAAGGTAAATCTGTTTCAGATATTCGCTCATCTAAAGAGCTCACTGTTGAACTTATTTCTCGTGCCGTAACTGTTAAGGCGGAAGTTGTTTCAGGAGATTTCAAGGAGAGTTTCGATCGAGAGATTCTCAACTACGGTCACACTTTTGGACATGCTGTTGAGTTAGAGAGCAAATATTCACTTCGACACGGTGAGTGTGTCTCCATCGGAATGGTATTTATCGCACATCTTGCGCATGCGTCAGGCCTCATGAGCGAGGAAGTTCTCGCCCAGCACATCAGGGTATTGAAATCGCTAGATCTTCCGGTCCGATACGCAGGGGGAGATTGGCAGGGTCTTGAGTCGACCATGCGAGTTGATAAGAAATCAAGAGGCAAGCAGATTCGTTTTGTGGCAATTACCCAGATTGGCAAAACAACGAGACTAGAGGGCGTAACTGAGAGCGAACTACTCAAGGCATATGAGATGGTTATCCAATGAAGGTACTAGTACTCAATGGTCCAAACCTTGGTCGACTCGATATTCGTGACTCTTCGATCTATGGTGATATGACGTACCCGGCTCTTGTCAGTCATATCGAGGGCGCTGCCAAAACTCATGGATTTGATGCTGATGTACGACAAAGTAACGATGAATCGGAGATTATTGGTTGGTTACATGAAGCAGCCGATACCAAGACGCCGGTGATCATTAATCCTGCGGCTTTCACTCATTACTCCTATGCAATTCGTGATGCCGCGGAGTTGGTGAAGGCACCTCTGATTGAAGTGCATTTATCGAACCCGCTTTCACGTGAAGAATTCCGCCATACCTCAGTAATTTCTGGAGTGGCTAATGGAACTATCGGAGGCTTCGGGCCGAATTCTTATGTGCTCGCCTTGATAGCGCTGAAGGCGTTACTCGCATAACCGAATGAGGTAAACTTCGCAGCCTATTGCGCTTCGAAGAGCGAAGGCATGAACTGGAGCAATCGTGGCAACTACTAATGATCTAAAAAATGGAATGACGCTTGATATCGAGGGTCAGCTCTGGACTGTAGTTGAGTTCCAGCATGTAAAGCCGGGTAAAGGTCCGGCTTTCGTACGAACAAAGCTCAAGCAAGTATTGAGTGGCAAGGTTGTTGATAAGACCTTTAACGCTGGCGTGAAGATTGAAATTGCTATTCTGGAAAAGCGTGAAATGAACTTCCTTTACAAGGAGGGCGATGACTTTGTATTTATGGACAATGTGAATTTCGACCAGATGACAATCTCTGCCGCAACAGTCGGTGAAGCAGCAAATTACATGCTCGAAAACACCGAGGCTATCGTTGCGATTCATGAAGGAAATCCGCTTTATCTGGAGCTAGCCGCATCTGTTCCGCTAAAGATTACTTACACAGAGCCAGGACTTCAGGGTGATCGATCCTCTGGTGGAACTAAGCCGGCAACTGTAGAGACAGGCATTCAAATTCAGGTACCGCTATTTATTAAACAAGATGAGATAGTCCTTGTAGATACTCGCGATGGATCTTATCTGGGTCGCGCCAACTAGTGTCGGCTCGCAGTAAAGCCCGTAAACAGACCCTCGACCTGCTTTACGAGTCAGATATTCGAGGTTCTTCAGCGGCCGACTTATTGCTGCTTCGAGATGTGGCCGAAAGTGGTCCAGATGCCAGACCGATCAGAGATTTCACGAAAGTCCTCATTGCGGGTGTGACGGAGAATCGTCGGAAAATTGACGAACTTATTGCAACATATGCACAAGGTTGGGATATGGATCGATTACCCGCCGTCGATCGCAACATTATGCGCCTTGGTATCTATGAAATAGTTTGGGCCGATGATGTTGCAGATGGAATCGCGATTGATGAAGCGCTCAACCTAGCGAAAGAGTTATCAACTGATGAATCTGCGGGGTACATTCACGGAGTTCTGGGCAGAATCTCTACGATAAAAGCGAGTATCGCCCGCTAATTAAGATTTTTCCAGTATTAAGGTCTCGGCTTTGAGCCAGCGAATTACTTCCCCTTCGTCTTCCACAAAGAGCAGCGCCAGCGTTGCAATATCGCTCTTGCGGAGCGAAATTACTTCACCATTCCAATCTTGACGCATACGTAGAATCTGTTGCAGAAATGCCATGAGGTAGCGGTATCGAGAAAGTTCATGCCTACTCTCTTGTTGAGAGCGTTTATTTATGAGACGTAAATCAAGAATAGTTTTACTATATGTGGGACTACATGCTCTCGCTGGACTCCCAAGAATTTCAGAGATTGGAACTTGGTAGAGATCTGCGAGCTGCAGCGCCCGTTTGATGCTCAGAGATCGGGCTCCTCGCTCGTAGGATCCCAGAACAACTGCCTTAATGAGTCCCTTGCTCAGTGATTCGACGTCGGCGAGTGAGAGTGATTGTGAATGGCGGATGTCGCGCAATTTCTGATTTATCTCGGAAATGGAAGGCTGTATATACATATCACGAGCCTAGGCGGCAGGCTTCGACACCGGATTGAGATATCCACAAGAAGGAAATCTTGATGGTATTCTTCGCTCAACATCCTTTAACGACCCGTCCTGTGAGGCGGGGAAGGAGATTTATGAGCATTGCCCTGCCCGCGCCGGATATATCCCGTGCCATCACGCGCATCGCGCATGAAATTTGCGAACGTAACAGTGGTTCGCAGTTAGTTACCCTCTTAGGAATCCCGACACGTGGAGCGCATCTCGCTCAGCGTTTGGCGGCCGAGATTGAATCCATTACGGGAAATTCAGTTGAATGCGGGACTCTTGATATCACGATGCATCGTGATGATCTGCGCCTGCGCGCACCACGAGCTTTGGCGCCAACCAGCATTCCTCCGCTAGGTGTTGAAGATCGCCACGTAGTCCTAGTCGATGACGTGCTTTTTTCTGGCAGAACTATTCGAGCCGCACTGGATGCCCTCGGTGAGGTGGGGCGACCAAAAACTGTGCAACTGGCGGTCCTGGTAGATCGTGGGCATCGTCAGCTACCGATTAAAGCTGACTACGTTGGCAAGAATCTTCCGACCTCGCCTCAGCAAATTATTAAGGTGCACCTGAGCGAACTCGATGGTGTGGATGAAGTTCTGCTCGAAGAGGTGGCCGGGTAATGCGTCACTTACTTTCAATCGCTGACCTCACGAAGAGCGATGCGCTTTCGATTCTTAATACAGCGGAAACACTTTCACGAGCTTCCGATGGTCCGATGAAGAAGTTACCTACGCTTCGAGGAAGAACAATCGTAAATCTCTTCGCCGAAGATTCAACAAGGACCCGAATCTCTTTTGAAGCTGCAGCAAAGCGATTATCGGCTGATGTCATCAATTTCTCTGCCAAGGGTTCGAGCTTAAGTAAAGGGGAGTCACTTAAAGATACTGCCCAAACTCTGCAAGCGATGGGAGCAGATGCCGTAATCATTCGACATAGCGCATCGGGTGCAGCGCATACTCTGGCTCAGGGGCAATGGATGTCGGGCTCTGTGATTAATGCTGGTGATGGAACCCACGAGCACCCAAGTCAAGCCCTACTCGATGCCTTTACCATCCGTAAACATTGTGCACATGGAAATGATGACCTAACAGGATTACGAATCGCCATTGTTGGTGACATTCTGCACTCCCGGGTGGCCCGCTCGAATGTGCTCCTGCTATCTATGTTAGGTGCACACGTAGTATTGGTTGCACCTCCAACCCTGTTACCTATAGGTGTTGAATCATGGCCTGTCACTATCTCCTATGACCTTGACTCTGTTATTGAGAGCGTCGACGCAGTCATTATGTTGCGCATTCAGATTGAACGCATGACTGAGATGTACCTCCCGAGCGCTGGTGAGTACGCACGTTTCTATGGCCTGAATTTGGATCGCCTAGCAAGAATGAAAACTCAATCAATAGTGATGCATCCGGGTCCTATGAATCGAGGCCTTGAGATTTCTTCTGAGAGTGCTGATAGTGCGCGTTCTGTAATCGTTGAACAGGTGAAGAACGGGGTGAGCGTGAGAATGGCGATTTTGTATCTTCTGCTGGCAGGTAATCAAGATTTGGAGGTTTCATTATGAGCGAGAAGCTATTTATAAAAAACGGAACCCTGGTCGATGGAAGTAAAGCCAACATTCACATATCAGATGGCGTAATTACCGCCATGGATACCGCTGATGGAGTCCTCAATGATGAACGAGTAATTGATGCAAAGGATTGCATTCTCTTACCTGGCTTGGTTGATTTACATACCCACTTGCGCGAACCAGGCAAAGAGAGCGCTGAAACAGTTCTCTCTGGTTCGCAGGCTGCGGCCAAGGGCGGATATGTAGCGGTCAGCGCGATGGCCAATACAACTCCGGTTGCCGATAATGCCAGTGTTGTTGAGCATGTATTCAGACTTGGGCAGAAAGCTGGACTGGTTGATGTATTTCCAATCGGGGCGGTCACTCAAGGACTTGGTGGAGTAAACCTTGCAGACATTGGTGCAATGGCAAACTCTGAAGCGCAAGTAAGAGTATTTAGTGATGACGGGCATTGCGTCTCAGATGCATTGGTGATGCGTCATGCGCTCGAGTACGTAAAGGGCTTTAACGGTGTGATTGCGCAACATGCGCAAGAGCCCGCGCTTACTAAAGGTTCACAGATGAATGAGGGAATAGTCTCTTCTCAATTGGGCCTCAAGGGTTGGCCGGCGATTGCAGAGGAAGCAATTATTGCTCGTGACATTCTACTTGCCGATTTTCTGCAAGCACGATTACATATTTGTCATGTAACGACTGCCGGTGGAGTAGAGATTATTCGCTGGGCTAAAGCTCGCGGAATTCAGGTAACCGCCGAGGTAACTCCACACCATCTCTTACTCACCGATGAGTTGGCAAGAAGTTATGACGCCGTATATAAAGTTAATCCTCCATTACGTACAGAACGCGATGTCATGGCACTTCGAGAGGCTTTAGCTGAAGGAGTCATAGATATCGTTGCAACAGATCACGCACCGCATGGGACGGAAAGTAAAGAGTGCGAGTGGCAGGAGGCGGCCTTTGGCATGATCGGTCTGGAAACGGCGCTACCGATTGTCAATCAAACTATGGTTCAGACTGGCCTCATGAACTGGGAGCAGGTAGCGATGCGAATGAGTAAGGCTCCAGCTCGGATTGGCCAGTATTACCAACACGGTCGCGATCTTGAAGTTGGTTCACCGGCTCATATCACTGTGATGAATCCAACCGCGACCTACCGGGTAGATCGTGACCTGGTGGCCTCTCGCAGCCGGAATACTCCCTTCCACGGGCGCGAGCTCCCAGGGATAATCACAACAACCATTTTTGATGGCCGAGTCACATTCGAAAGGAGCAAATAATGTCGCAAGCATTTTTTGTTCTCGATGATGGACGAATCTTCGAAGGTAAATCATGGGCTGCAACCGGTAAAACATTTGGTGAAGCTGTCTTTCAGACCGGCATGACTGGATATCAAGAGACTCTTACCGACCCTTCGTATCACAAACAAGTGGTTGTTATGACTGCGCCTCATATCGGTAACACAGGTGTAAATACCTTTGATAATGAATCTAGTAAGTACTGGGTTGCAGGTTTTGTTGTTCGCAACCCTTCCACCATAACCAGTAACTGGCGAAGTGAACGTGATCTTGAGTCGGAACTTATCTCGCAAGGAGTTGTCGGTATTCAAGGCGTCGACACGAGAGCGATTACTCGCCATCTTCGTGATCGAGGTGCAATGAAGGTTGGAATTTTCTCGGGCGAGAATCTCACTCGAGAAGAGATGGTGATTGAGGTTCGAAAGCAGAGCGCGATGAACGGTGCCTATTTATCTGCCGATGTGTCGACTCCAACAAGTTATGTAGTGCCTGCACAAGGCGAGAAGAAGTTTACAGTTGTTGCGATAGACCTCGGAATTAAGGGTGCAACACCCAGGGCGATGAGTGAGCGCGGAATTGAAGTTCATGTAATGCCCTACAACGTAACGCTCGAACAAATCTTGTCGGTGAAGCCGGATGGAGTATTCCTATCGAATGGTCCCGGAGATCCGGCAACGATGACGGAGACCATAGATTTAGTGCGAGAAGTTCTCTTGGAGGAAATTCCAATCTTTGGTATTTGTTTCGGTCATCAAATTCTGGGAAGAGCGCTTGGTTTTGAGACATACAAGTTGCAATTTGGCCATCGTGGAATCAATCAACCAGTACTGGATAAGCGAAGCGGAAAGGTAGAAATCACCGCTCATAACCATGGTTTCGCTCTTAAGGCGCCAACCGATTCGGGATTTACTACAGTCTTTGGTCCAGGACAGGTAACTCATATCTGTCTCAATGATGGCGTAGTTGAAGGAATTGAATTGCTAGAACGTGGTGCGTTTAGTGTGCAGTACCACCCGGAGGCGGCAGCAGGACCTCACGATGCTTCTTATCTATTTGATCAGTTCGTGGAAATCATGACTCGCTACCCAAGAACGGTGGCTACCCAATAATGCCTCGCGATAATTCGATTAAGAGTGTTCTAGTAATTGGCTCGGGACCGATCGTTATCGGGCAAGCGTGTGAATTCGATTATTCGGGTACTCAAGCATGCCGTGTACTTCGAGCCGAAGGAATACGAGTCATCTTGGTTAACTCTAATCCAGCGACCATCATGACCGACCCTGAGTTCGCTGACGCAACATATATCGAACCAATCACACCTGAATTCATTGAACGAATTATCGCTAAGGAACGGCCAGATGCCGTTCTTGCAACTCTCGGCGGACAAACTGCGCTAAATGCTGCCATCGGCCTCTTTCAAGCTGGAACGCTCGATAAATACAACGTGAAGCTAATCGGAGCTGATGTGGCAGCGATTGAACGCGGAGAGAATCGTGAACTCTTCCGAGCTATTGTGGAGAAAATTGGCGGCGAATCGGCTCGCTCAATCATCTGTCACACAATCGATGAAGTCATGAGTGCTGCTGCGC
The DNA here is from genome assembly GCA_027483765.1 of Streptomycetaceae bacterium. Classification (GTDB taxonomy): domain Bacteria; phylum Actinomycetota; class Actinomycetes; order Nanopelagicales; family Nanopelagicaceae; genus Planktophila. The sequence goes on along the minus strand of JAIXTW010000003.1, from coordinate 68,334 downwards.
AGTTAAGTTATCCGGTTGTTATTCGACCATCTTTTACTATGGGCGGTTTGGGCTCAGGAATCGCCTTCGATGAACCAACTCTTCGACAAATTGCCGGAGCTGGTCTTTTACATAGTCCAACATCTGAAGTGCTGATTGAAGAGTCGATTATTGGTTGGAAAGAGTATGAATTAGAAGTGATGCGCGATCGAGCAGATAACGTTGTCATCGTTTGCAGCATCGAGAATATCGACCCAATGGGTGTACATACCGGTGATTCCATTACCGTAGCACCAGCGTTGACCTTAACGGATGTTGAGTTTCAGAAACTTCGCAATCTATCGATTGATATCATCCGAGAAGTTGGAGTCGACACCGGCGGCTGCAATATTCAATTTGCAGTCGATCCCAATTCTGGTCGAATCATTGTGATTGAGATGAATCCACGTGTTTCACGCTCAAGCGCCTTAGCTTCGAAAGCGACCGGCTTTCCCATTGCAAAGATTGCTACCAAACTTGCAATCGGTTACACCTTGGATGAGATCAAAAATGACATCACTCAGGTGACACCAGCTTCCTTCGAGCCAACCCTTGATTACATCGTGGTGAAGGCGCCAAGATTTGCCTTCGAGAAGTTTCAAGATGCTGATCCACGCCTGACAACAACGATGAAGAGCGTTGGCGAAGCTATGGCAATCGGGCGCTCCTTCCCGGAAGCCTTAATGAAGGCGTTGCGTTCACTTGAACGCAAAGAAGCGACCTTTACCTTCCCGAAGAAATTCCCAGACACCCAGAAGAGTTCTTTACTGGAATCTATGAAAGTACCCACTGAGTATCGACTCCAGCAGGTACAACTTGCCATGTGGTGCGGTGCGAGCATTGAAGAGATTTATGCTTCTACAAAAATTGACCGATGGTTCTTGAGTCAGATCGAGTTAATTAATCGTGAAGCATCTGCCATTGCCGAGCTCGGCGGCCTGACCGCTGAAGTACTTCAATCAGCCAAATCTTTAGGTTTCTCAGACTTGCAGATTGCACGTCTGCGCGGTGTAAGCGAAGAGGATGTTCGGAAGGCTCGACACCACGAAAACATTCGCCCCGTATATAAGACGGTAGATACCTGCGCTGCTGAATTTGAAGCATTCACTCCGTACCACTACTCGAGTTATGAGGAAGAGACTGAAGTTCGCCCTCGTACAAAGCCTGCCGTAATTATTTTAGGTAGTGGGCCCAATCGAATTGGTCAAGGAATTGAGTTTGATTATTCTTGTGTGCACGCATCATTTGTTCTTCGTGAGGCGGATTACGAAACAATTATGATTAATTGCAATCCGGAGACTGTTTCGACGGATTACGACACAAGTGATCGCCTTTACTTTGAACCACTTACCCTTGAAGATGTTTTAGAAGTTGTTCACGCCGAGACGCTCGCTGGTCCAGTCTTAGGAGTAATCACTCAGCTCGGGGGACAGACACCTCTGGGTCTAGCGGCTGGTCTCAAGGCTGCTGGAGTAACGATTCTCGGCACAAGTCCAGAGGCAATTAATTTGGCTGAAGAGCGCGGAGCCTTTGGCCAAGTGCTAGCGGATCAAGGACTAACTGCTCCTGAATTCGGGATGGCTGCAACAGAGTTAGAAGCGCAAACTATTGCGCAACGAATCGGCTACCCAGTTCTTGTTCGGCCGAGCTTTGTTCTAGGTGGTCGCGGTATGGAAATTGTTTATGACAATGAAGCACTTGCCTCGTTCATAGCTCGTGCAACTGATATCACCCCGGACCACCCAGTTCTTGTTGATAGATTTTTAGATTCTGCAATCGAATTAGATGTAGATGCACTTTTCGATGGAGAAGAACTCTTCCTGGGTGGGATTATGGAGCATATTGAAGAGGCAGGAATTCATTCAGGTGATAGCGCCTGCGTTCTACCTGCGATGACTATCTCGGCTGAACAGCGAAGTGCGATTCGAGAAGCAACTCTGAAGATTGCACAAGGTGTTGGTGTTCGGGGCTTAATTAATATCCAGTTCGCTATGGCAGATAAAGTCTTGTATGTACTTGAAGCTAATCCCCGCGCCTCACGTACAGTTCCGTTTGTCAGTAAAGCCACAGGTGTTCCCTTAGCGAAAGCTGCCGCACGTATTTCACTCGGTGCAACAATCGCGCAGCTGCGATTAGAGTCGCTATTGCCGCAATCGGGAGATGCAGTCGCAAAGGGGATTAGCGTCAAAGAAGCAGTCCTGCCATGGAATCGATTTAGACGAGTTGATGGTCGAGGAGTAGACGCCGTACTTGGACCAGAGATGCGTTCCACCGGTGAAGTTATGGGTATCGCCGATAATTTCGGAGAGGCATATGCCAAATCTCAGATTAGTTCCTTCGGGCCACTTCCTAAAACCGGGACTGTGTTTATCTCGTTAGCGGATAAAGATAAACCAGCTGGAATTGAACCGGCTCGTAAATTGGCAGAGCTTGGCTTCACCTTATTGGCGACAGATGGAACCGCTCGAGTTCTAGAAGAAGATGGCGTGAAGGTAGTCAAGGTGCGTAAAAACTCTGAAGGCACCGGACCACTGGGTGAGAAGACGATTGTGGAAATGCTCAACGCGGGAACTGTGCAGCTCGTGATCAACACCCCAGTTGGACGTGGAACTCGCGCAGATGGATGGGCGATTCGAACAGCTTCAGTCCAGCGTTCAATTCCGATCATTACAACAACCGCAGGTTTTAGCGCAGCTGTTGAAGGTATCAAAGCGCTTCGTACCGGAGAACTACCTGTTCAATCAATTCAGGAATGGCTTAAGTAGCGATGACAAGCATTAACAAGGGTGCAACTCAGCAAATCGCGACCATCATTTCAAATAAACGTGTGGGCGCCTACCATCAGATTCATATCAATGTTGGCGAGATTGTAAAAAGTTGTAGACCTGGGAACTTCGTTGCAATCAGTGTGGGTGGCGATTCTTCGCGGATGATCCTTCGAAGGGCATTTGCAATCTCGCGCGTCTCTGAGAGTTCTCAGTACGGCGGGACAATGGAGTTAATAGTCGCTCCACATGGAGCTGGTTCCAGGTGGTTATGTTCGCAAATTGAGGGTGCAGAGCTCGACATAGTGGCGCCACTAGGAACATCTTTTGGGATTCCCACCGAACCGATTAACGCACTTCTTATTGGTGGCGGGTATGGATCGGCACCACTTTTTGGTCTGGCAGATGTTTTGAAATCGCGTGGTTGCAAAGTTGATATGTTGCTAGGCGCTAGCAATGGTTCAAAAATTTATGCTCCGATGGAGGGTAAGAGATCAGTTAACTCGCTCAAGATTTATACCGAAGATGGTTCAATGGGTGAAACCGGTCGTGTTACTGAGTCGCTGTTGGAGATTGTTTCTAATCGAAATATCGACGTTATCTACTCATGTGGCCCAATGGGTATGTTGCGCGCTATCACCGAGTTGGTAGCTCATACCGAGGTTATTCATCAATGCGCCGTGGAAGAATCTATGGCTTGCGGCATAGGAATTTGCATGACTTGCGTTCTTCCGATTCGAAATGAAGATGGATCGACCTCAATGCTCCGCTCATGTATTGACGGACCTGTGATGGATGGGTCCCGCGTCCAATGGGATTTAGTTGGTCAAATACCTGAGGTTCACCAATGACGCTTCCAGTTGATATGTCGACCACGCTCGCGAACGCATGGTTTCCGACTCCAATCTTTACTGCAAGCGGGTGTGCCAGCAGCGGTAAAGAGTTAGCGCAATTTTTTCCACTGAAAGATGTCGGGGCTATAGTTACGAAATCAGTGATGACCAAACCTCGTCATGGTCGTCCAACGCCAAGAATGGCTGAAACCCCTTCGGGAATGCTCAATTCGATAGGACTGCAAGGTCCCGGTATTGATTCCTTCTTAGCAAATGATGTGCCGTGGCTGCTGGAGCAGAAAGCGCGCGTAATCGTTTCAATAGCCGGAGAAACGATTGAAGAATATTCCACTCTTGCTCGCAAGCTCAGATCTGTCTCAGGGATCAGCGCTGTTGAAGTAAATATCTCTTGTCCGAATGTCGAAAATCGTGGCTTGGTATTTGCGTGCGATCCTGATGCCTCACGTCGCGTTATTGATGGGGTTCGTAAAACTATCGGCGGAGAACTACCAATCATTGCAAAGTTATCGCCCGATGTAACCAATCTTCCCGAAATTGCAAAGGGAGTAGTTGACGCTGGCGCAGATGCGCTGGCCTTGATCAATACGGTCTTAGGAATGGTTATCAATCTAGAGACCATGAAGCCACATCTTGGTGGGAAAACTGGCGGTTTATCGGGTCCAGCTATTCGTCCGATAGCTGTAAGGGCGATTTACCAAGTACATGCTGCGCTTCCACACATTCCAATCCTGGGAATGGGTGGTGTTGCATCGGGGCGTGATGCACTCGAGTTAATACTTGCCGGTGCTTCAGGAGTATCGGTGGGAACTGCAAGTTTTGGAAATCCAACTGCGCTGATATCAATTCAAAATGAATTGCGTGAACTCCTGGCAGCTCGAGGATTTGCGACTCTTCAACAAGCGATTGGTTACGCACACCGGGATGAGAAGCCATGAGGGCTCCAATAGTTCTAGCAGTTGATACCCCGGATCTGGATATTGCCCAGAGATGGATAGAGGCAACTCGCGACTACATCAGTGTCTACAAATTGGGATTGGAATTCTTTCTTACCTTTGGCCATGCAGGTGTTGAGCGGATTAAATCTGCAACCGATGCTGATATTTTTCTTGATTTAAAATTGCACGATATTCCACACACTGTGGGGGCGGCAGCATTGGCGATCGAATCCTTAGCTCCTCGCTTCTTAACTGTTCATGCTTCCGGCGGTAAGGAGATGATTAAGGCGGCCGTGAGTGCAGTGCCAAAGACGGATGTCACGGCGGTAACAATTTTGACATCGTTAACCGAAGAGGATCTTTTCGAGATTGGATTTGCCAATAACGCGCTCGAGAGCGCGGTCGCGTTAGCCACTATGGCGGTGACCGCCGGAGCCAAAGCTATTGTCTGTTCGCCGCTTGAGATATCAGCGATCCGTTCCGCCGTTGGTGATCTGCCCAAGATTATTACGCCCGGTGTGAGGCCAGCCGGTAATACTGGGACTGATGATCAGAAACGAACAATGACACCTCACGCCGCAATCGCTGCGGGTGCGTCCTATGTCGTTATTGGGCGCCCAATAACTCAGGCGTGGACTGATGGCGCGAGCGCTATGACCTCTGCAGCGCGAGCGATTTCTGAAGAGATACTCCAGTAACTTTGGAACCATGGGAGTCCCTCCGCAATTAACGCCGGCCGAACGAGCTTCCGCCCTAGCTTTGGCCAAAGCTGCTCGCCAGGAGCGTTCGCAGATTAAGTCGCAGATTAAGAGCGGCGAGATTTCCATTGCAGAAGTGATTGCTTTGGCGGGCACTAGGGAAGCAATTGCAAAGATGCGCGTTTTAGAAATGGTTGAATCAAAGAGCGGAGTGGGTAAAATTCGGGGAAAGGCGTTATTGGAAAAGCTCGGGATTTCTAGTACGAGACGGATTCAAGGCCTTGGACGTTATCAACGAGCAGCGCTATTAAAGGAATTTGAATTGCCAACTTCGCCACAGATAGGCAAATTGATTGTTCTCTCTGGTCCAGGGGGAGTGGGTAAGAGCACTATCGCAAAGAGACTAAAAGAAATTTCTGACTTTGTTGTTATTGTTTCGGCGACAACTAGACCGGCTCGTTTCAATGAATCAGCTGGTGTTGACTATCACTATTTAAGTAATGAAGAGTTTGATCAAGCAATTAAGGATGATCACTTTCTTGAATGGGCCGAATTCGCTGGTGCACGATACGGAACACCACGCACGCCAGTAGATCTAGCTTTGGCCCAGGGGGAGAACGTTCTCTTGGAGATTGAAATTGAGGGCGCGAAGCAGGTTAAAGCGAAGATTCCACAAGCCCTTTTAGTTTTCCTCGAACCACCAAGCTGGGAAGAGTTAGTTTCCAGATTAGAAGGACGTGGTACAGATAGCACTGAGCGGCGAGCAGCCCGACTGGCTCTGGCGCAGGAAGAGCTTGCGGCAGCGTCCTTTTTTGACAAAGTCCTAGTAAATGACGAGGTCGAGAAGGTGGTCTCAAGCCTGATAGAATTCGCATCTGCCTAATTAGGCCAAGAATTGATTGCAAGGAGTACACATGAGTGCACATATGGACGGAATCACAAATCCCCCTATCGATGAACTGCTCGATAAGGCCGGCTCTAAGTACTCATTAGTTCTATATGCAGCTAAGCGCGCGCGTCAGATTAACGCCTACTACTCTCAACTCGGCGAAGGCCTGCTTGAGTATGTAGGTCCATTGGTCGACACCCACGTGCACGAGAAGCCATTATCGATTGCACTTCGCGAAATTAACGAAGGTTTACTGACAATCGAAAATCTAGAGCCAACTGCTTAATTCGCTCTGAGATAGTCATGCAAGGACACGGTCGCGAAGTAATTCTCGGCGTCGGCGGTGGAATAGCAGCCTATAAGTCGTGTGACCTATTGCGTCGTCTACAAGACTGCGGTTTTTTGGTCACGGTGGTTCCGACACCATCTAGTTTGAACTTCGTCGGTGCTGCAACATGGGAGGCGCTATCCGGTCGAGCCGTCACGAGCGAAGTCTTTGAAAGTGTTGAAGAGGTTCGACATGTTTCTCTTGCAAAGAAGGCAAATTTCATCATCATCGCACCAGCTACAGCCGATCTGATCGCACGAATAACCGCCGGTCGTGCAGATGACTTACTCACAAATGTAATTCTCGCAGCCGACGTTCCGGTTTTGATTATCCCGGCGATGCATCCACAGATGTGGAACGATCCGGCAACAACGAGCAATGTACGGCTCTTGCGTGAGCGCGGTTTTAGCATCCTAGAACCTGAAGTGGGTGCTCTCACTAGTGGCGATATCGGTAAGGGGCGATTCCCGGATACTGCGAAGATTTTAGAAGCCTTCGCTGAGATTACCGATGTCAGCTCAGATTTTCTCGGTAAGAAGGTGTTGGTCACCGCAGGTGGAACTCGCGAGCAGATTGATCCTATTCGTTTCATTGGCAATCAATCTTCCGGCAAGCAAGGCTATGCCGTCGCGTTACAGGCTCTGCGTAGAGGAGCTGAAGTTGTACTGGTATCTGCGAATGCGACTCTGCCAGATATTGAAGGAGTGCGAACAATCCATGTAGAAAGCGCAGCGCAGATGCATGAGGCCGTGCGCGATGAGTTTTCTGGTTGCGATTTACTTGTTATGGCAGCTGCAGTAGCTGATGCGCGACCTGCCACAGTCAATAGCGCCAAGATAAAGAAAGGCGATTTCTCCAGCATCGATTTGGCCGAGAACGTTGACATTCTCAAGAGCTTGAATGAAGTTAAAACTCATCAAATCGTTGTGGCGTTTGCTGCCGAGACTTCACATGATGACGCTTCTGCGGTTGCCAAGATGCACTCCAAGGGAGCCGACATTCTCTACCTCAATGATGTATCAGGGGGAGATATCTTCAATAGTGAGACCACATACGGTGAGATATTCCTGAAATCCGGCGAACGTGTGCGAGTGGCCAAAACCACGAAAGACACGCTCGCACAAGAACTACTCGACCACGCCTTGCATCAGTTAGGTTTATCCAATGTCTAAGCGCCTATTTACCTCAGAATCAGTTACCGAAGGTCACCCAGATAAGATTGCAGATCAGATTTCTGATGCAATCCTAGATTCACTTCTTGCCCAGGACCCATCAAGTCGAGTCGCTGTTGAAACCCTCATCACAACTGGTCAGGTTCATGTTGCAGGTGAAGTGACGACCAATGGTTATGCAGATGTTATGGGAATCGTTCGCGACACTGTAATTGGAATTGGCTACGATTCTTCGGTAAAAGGATTCGATGGAAATAGTTGCGGAGTTTCAATCTCAATCGGGCAACAATCTCCAGACATCGCACAAGGCGTAGATGATGCTTTTGAACACCGTGTTACCTCGGCGGCAGACCCACTAGATTTGCAAGGCGCGGGCGATCAAGGGCTGATGTTCGGTTATGCATGTGATGACACGAAAGAATTGATGCCGCTACCTATCTGGCTGGCACATGAATTGGCACAGCAGTTATCTAAGGTAAGAAAGTCTGGCGCTCTTCCATATCTTCGCCCTGATGGAAAGACTCAAGTAACAATCGAGTACGACGGAGATAGAGCGATAGCTCTTGACACTGTTGTCATCTCGAGCCAGCACGCTGAAGAAGTTGATGTAGCGGGGCAGCTCACATCTGAAGTTATTGCCCAGGTTATCGATCCAGTTTTGGCGAAGATTGATTTACCTCGTAAAGATATGAGAATTCTGATCAATCCAACGGGCCGCTTCGTCATTGGTGGACCTATGGGTGATGCTGGCCTTACTGGTCGCAAGATTATTGTTGATACGTACGGTGGAATGGCTCGTCACGGAGGCGGGGCTTTCTCTGGCAAGGATCCATCAAAGGTGGATCGTTCTGCGGCATATGCCATGCGTTGGGTAGCAAAGAATGTTGTTGCCGCCGGACTCGCACGTAGATGTGAAGTCCAGGTTGCTTATGCAATCGGTAAAGCGCAACCTGTTGGAGTATTTGTTGAGACATTTGGAACTGAAAGCGTTCCAGTACAAAAGATTCAGGATGCCGTGACGTCGGTATTCGATCTTCGTCCGGCAGCAATTATTCGCGACTTAAACTTGAAGCGTCCGATCTACTCTCAAACTGCTGCCTATGGCCACTTCGGTCGCGAACTTCCTAATTTCACATGGGAAGCCACCAATCGCGTAGCCGAATTGCAGGCAGCTGTTAAATAGGTTAACCGCAAACGTGGCACTAACAAGGCCACTGCGTCTTAAACGCGAAGTCGTTCAGACACAACCAGGTCCCAGTACAACAGATAAACCGGTGGCTCGGGTTTGGGTCGATAACGGGGTATTTCATTTAGATCAGAGTTTTGACTACTTAGTTCCTGACGAACTCGATCTATCGGTACAAATCGGAGTGCGGATCCAAGTTCCATTTAATGGAAGAAAGTGCGAAGCTCTAGTTCTAGGTCGTTCTGAAAAGACTTCCGGAATGAAATTGAAGAGTATCGATAAGGTAATGTCACCTGTACCTGTGGCATCGCAGCGCTCACTTAATCTAATAGAGAGCGTTGCCAGTAGATGGGCTTGTCATCCGTTTGATGTGATCCGGTCGGCGATTCCTCCACGTGTTGCTAGTGTCGAGAAGAAGAAGTGGCCGACTGATGTAGCGACAGTTGATTCACCCTCATCAACCCGTGAGTATCTTCAATTGCCTGCTTTTCAGGATTCCTTCGAGATTCTCGCTAAGTTTCTAAAGAATTCAGTGAAGCAGGGCTCGGTACTAGTTATCGTCCCAGAGGCAAAATCTATTCATCGACTTCAATCGCAGATTCCACATGCACTTGTTCTTGGCTCTGAGCTCTCACGAAGTGAGCGATATGAAAACTTTCTTAGGGCTCGAACTGACCTCAACCAAGTTATCATCGGTACCCGTAGTGCAGTTTTCGCAGATGTCCCAGATCTTGCGGCCATCGTGATCTTCAATGAATCCTCAGAGCATCTTTACGAAGTTCGCGCTCCGGGATGGAACGCCCGAGATGTGGCAATTCTTCGAGCTCGACAGGAGAACATTGCAATTCATTTTCTGGGGTACAGCCCGAGTGCTGAGATTGCGCGACTTATCGATATTGGTTGGCTAACTTATCGCGCAGCCAGAAGCAAGGTAAAGGTCCTTACTTTCCAACAAGAGTTCTCAGAACTTTTACCTGGTCGAATCATTCAGGAGTTACGTTCGCTAGTAAAGAATGGACCAATTCTCTTCATCGCCCCGCGAAAGGGTTACTCACAAGCCATTAGCTGTAGCCATTGTCGAAACATCTCACTCTGTGAATGTGGTGGTCGAATGGAGAAGAAAAGTGCAACAGGCTCCATCACGTGTTCGCTATGTCCTAACGTATTCCCTGATTGGGTATGTAGGTACTGTTCTGGAGTGCGACCCTTCCTATTGAATCGTGGAAGTGAGCGTTTCGCGCAGGAGATCGGCAAAGCTCTGCCTGGAGTTCTCATCACTCTTTCAGAGGGCGAGAAGGTGGTCGAAGATGCCCAGATTAGCTCGGGAGTAGTAATTGCTACACCAGGCTCGGCGCCTATGGCGATCCACGGTTATTCAGCAGTAGTTATTCTTGATGGTGAAAGTCTTTTGAACCAGTCAGATCTAAGAGCCCAGGAGCGGGCCCGCGAAGTATTCTTCAGCAATCTTTCACTCCTGCGAAGCACTGGTACTGCGCTCCTGGTTGTAAATCATTCGAACTCCATTGTTGGCGCCCTCTCGTCGTGGAAGCCGTCACTGATTTCTTTGCGGGAATTGAGAGAGCGAGAAGAGGCAGCACTGCCTCCATTTGTGCGTTGCGTATCACTCGACATCGAAGAGTCAGAAGCATCGACACTAACCCGAGCACTTAATAAGTCCCGGCAAGACGGGCGCCTTCCCGAATCAACAAGAATTCTGGGGCCTTCGACACTGAGCAATGGTTTAGCAAGAGTTCTAATTTTGACACCGCTTGTAGATGGTGAGGCTCTTATTACACTCATTCACGAGTTTCAGCGACGACGAAGTGCAACTAAGAAGAAGCTAGCCGCTGTACGAGTTGATCCATATTCGCTCTCCCGATAGGTAAGATTGCCACATGGCTATCAAAGAAATTCGTCACTTCGGGGACCCGGTGCTTATTACTCCGGCGAGCGAAGTTGTCACCTTTGATAAAGAGCTTCGCAAGCTTGTAAAAGATTTAACTGAGACCATGTTGGATGCACCTGGGGCAGGTCTTGCTGCACCGCAGATCGGAGTTCCACTAAGAGTCTTCGTGTGGGATGTCGATGAAGCTATAGGTCATCTAATAAATCCCACCCTTGATCTCAGTGAAGAGATGCAGGATGGTGACGAAGGATGTTTAAGTTTTCCTGAGTTGGTATATCCCACGCCGCGCGCCTTTAGAGCAGTTGCTAAGGGGTTCACGATGCACGGCGAACCAATCACAGTTGAGGGTACCGAGCTTCTAGCTAGAGCCCTGCAGCATGAGACCGACCATCTCAACGGAGTTCTATTTATCGATCGATTATCAGAAGAGAATCGAAAATTGGCCATGAAAGAGATTCGTGAATCTGATTGGTTCGGATTGGCAGGTGAATCTGGAGTTAACCCTACAGTCAAGGTTTCGCCTCACAGCCTCTTCGGTCAAGAGACCCGCGGATCCGGTTTTTAATTGCGCATCGTAATCGCAGCAACACCAGAGGTAGCAATCCCATCTCTCGATGCAATTCTTGAATCCGAACATCAACTGATATCCGTTATTACCCCTCCAGATAGACCTGCTGGTAGAGGGCTAACACTTACGCAGTCACCGGTCTCGCATTGGGCGCATGAAAAGAATGTGGTAGTTCATAAGCCTGAACGCGGCGCGGACTTACACCCCTTTATTTCGGATATAGATTTACTGATCACTATCGGGTATGGCGTCATATTGGCGAAAGATGTTTTCACTCTACCTAGCTTTGGTTCACTCAATCTTCACTTTTCGCTCTTACCTAGATGGCGAGGTGCAGCTCCAGTGCAGCGCGCAATTGAAGCCGGCGATTCTGTCTCGGGAGTTACAGTTTTCGCTTTAGATGAAGGGATGGATACCGGACCTATCTACACTCAGCTGAGATTTGCTTTAGATGCCGATATCAACAGTGATGAACTCTTTCAGGAGCTCGCTGATTTAGGAGCGCAAGCGTTACTCCAGTCTTTGACCGAGATTGAATCTGGCAAGAAACCTATTGCACAAGAGAACGCCAAAGCCACCAGAGCCCTGAAACTCAGCAAGGAAGAAGGTCGCATCGATTGGAATTCGCCCGCCGATGTCATATCGAGCAAAGTACGTGCCTTCACATCTACACCTGGAGCATGGACCGAATTCCGTGGATCTAATATAAAGATTGATTCTCCCATTGTGAGCGAACTGGAACTCAAGCCCGGGGAGATACATTTTGTTAATAAAAGACTATTTGTTGGAACTTCGACTCATTCGTTAGAAATTGGATATGTGACTCCGCAAGGAAAGTCTCGGATGACAGCTCCAGAATGGGCTAATGGCGCCCGAATCACCTCAGGTGAAAACTTTGGTTAAGGCACGTAGAGATAGTTTTAAGTCGCCAAAACCTGATGCGCCCAGAGTTTTAGTTTTTGATTTATTGACAGAGGTTAATCGCAAGGGCGGGTATTCAAATCTCTTGCTCCCGCAGGCGCTTTCTGCCTCGAATTTCGAAGTGCGCGACAAGGGCTTTGTTACAGAACTTCTCTACGGAACTCTTCGCATGCAAGGGCGCCACGATTACATTCTGGCGCAAGTATCTGACAGACCTCTCTCCGAAGTGGACTCTGGGATCGTAGATATTTGCAGAATGGGCGTACACCAACTCTTCGAGATGCGAGTTGCAACCCACGCGGCTGTTTCGGCGACGGTCGAGTTGGCACGTAAAGTAATCGGAGAGTCAAAGGCCTCATTTGTTAATGCAATTTTACGTAAAGTCAGCGCGAAAACTTTATCGGAATGGTTAGAGCCACTCGATACAGTTTCGGATCCAATTACACGGCTATCTGTTCAGTACTCTCACCCAGAGTGGATTGTTTCTGCATACTTTGACCTATTAAAGGATGTAGAACGTGTTGAGGAAGAATTAGCAGTAAATAATGTTCCGGCATCGCCCACTTTGGTGGCGTGGCCAGGTGATTCCACTCAAGCGCAGTTAGTAGAACTTGGTGGAATAGCTACTCAGTATTCTCCTTACGGTGCTCGATTTGAGGGGGCACCAGGTTCATTAGAAATCATTAGACATCGTAAGGCCGGTGTTCAGGATGAAGGTTCACAACTGGTGGCGCATATCTTCGCAGAAGCTACTCACGATTTGGCATCGATACTTGATCTATGTGCCGGTCCTGGAGGTAAGGCTGCGCTCTTGGCCCATCTTGCTAATGTAAATGGACAAGATTTCACTGCGAATGAAATTTCAGAGCCGCGGGCGAAACTTGTTAAGAATGTTATTGGAAAATTTACCTGTCAGGTTGGTGATGGTAGAGATATGGCTCAGTTAGGACGAACTTATGACGCAATTCTTGCTGACGTTCCATGCACCGGACTAGGAGCTCTTCGTCGTCGACCTGAAGTGAGATGGCGTCGTACCGTTCAGGATTTAAGAGGATTGCTGGAGCTGCAGCGAGAACTATCGGATTCAGCTATCTCCGTACTTAATCCTGGGGGAGTCTTTGGATATGCGACCTGCAGTCCTCATTTCTCTGAAACCTCTGGTGAGGTTTTGAGAATTCTCAAGGATCACCCGGAGCTAGAGCAGATTGAGATATCTCAATTCCTTCCCGTTAACCTACAGGGTGCGGTTCGTGACAAATCGCTATCGCTATGGACCAGCCAGCATGGCACTGATTCAATGTTCTTGTCTCTATTTCGTAAATCAAGTTAATCTATGGACATGTCGCGAGATATCCGAATTACTCCTAGTATCTTGAATGCGGATTTTACGCGTTTAGATGACGAAATATCTAAGATTTCTGCGCAGAGCGATTTGATTCATCTCGATATTATGGATGACATTTTCGTACCAAATAAGACATTTGATTTTGAGAGCGCCTCCAGAATAATTTCTCGCTGCCCGATCCCAGTAGATGCTCACCTGATGGTTGCTGATGTTGATTCGATAGCAGTTCAATATGCCGAGGCGGGCGCCGCCAGTGTGACTATCCATGTAGAGGCAGCTGATGACATTCGCACGACCCTGAAGGAGATAAGGCGTCATGGTGCACGAGCAGCCATGGCCCTGAAACCTGGAACTTCGATTGAGCAGTACAGCGAGTATTTTGATCTCGTTGATATGGTCTTGATAATGACGGTTGAACCGGGTTTTGGTGGTCAGGCCTTTATGGAGCAGATGATGCCTAAGGTTCGGGAGACAAGAAAGCTGATTGGCGATAGACCAATCTGGCTTCAGGTTGATGGCGGAATCTCGCTTGCGACGATTGAAATGGCGCACGAAGCCGGTGCAGATACATTTGTGGCGGGAAGCGCTGTCTTTAAGGCGGAGGATCCTGGATTAATGGTTGAACTGTTGCGTAGACAAGTTTCAATCGACTAATTATGCATCCGAGCTCCTGTGCTCTCTAGTAAAGTAGCGCTATGAAAACCTTCGACGCACTGTGGGATGAGTTATCGCAGAAGATTTCCGATCGTACAGAAGGCTCTGGAACAGTCGCGGCAGTCGAGGCGGGGGTTCACACAATCGGAAAGAAGATAATCGAAGAGGCTGGCGAAGTATGGCTCGCCGCCGAACATGAATCTGATGAGGCGCTAGCGCAGGAGATAAGTCAACTGTTATACCATCTTCAAACCCTCATGCTTGCACGAGGCCTAACGCCGGCCGACATTTATAAACACCTCTAATAGATTCGTGAAAATACAGGGAGATTGATGTTAAGAATTGCAGTTCCGAATAAGGGTTCACTCGCTGATGCTTCAATTGAGATTTTAAAAGAGGCTGGTTATCGTCAGCGCACTGATTCACGAGATCTTGTGCTTATTGATGCAGCCAATGGGGTCGAGTTCTACTACTTGCGTCCAAGAGATATCGCTATCTACGTAGGCTCGGGAGAGTTAGAGGCTGGGATTACCGGTCGTGATCTGCTTATTGATTCTGGTGCAAGGGCTCGAGAGATTCTTTCATTGGATTTCGGGGCATCAACCTTTAGATTCGCCGGTCCGGTTCAGGAGAAGTTATCGCTGGACTCTATTTCAGGGAAAAGAGTTGCGACGGCATATCCAGGTTTGGTGGAGAAGCACTTAGCTGATTTGAAAATCTCGGCCGACGTTGTCCGCCTGGATGGGGCAGTAGAGAGCAGTGTCCGGCTCGGAGTCGCCGATGTGATTGCAGATGTAGTCAGCACCGGAAATACGCTGCGACAAGCAGGGCTCGCAATATTTGGTGATCCGATTCTGGTTTCAGAGGCAATCCTGATTACCGGAAATTCAACCTCAGTCGCAACCGAGTTGGAAATTCTCATTCGTCGCTTGCAGGGCGTTGTCACTGCGCGTCAGTATGTTCTTCTCGACTATGACATTCCGAAGGCAAGTGTTGATCAAGCTTGCGCAATCACACCAGGTCTGGAATCTCCGACGATTTCACCTTTGCAGAAGCCCGATTGGGTTGCAGTCCGAGCGATGGTCTTGCGAAAAGATACCAATAGATTGATGGATGAACTTTGGGCTCTGGGGGCTCGAGGAATTCTGGTTACTGACATACATGCCTGCCGACTCTAATTATTTACGAGTCGCGCCTGCTTCTTCAATCTCTTCGCGGGTAATTCCTAAGAGATAGAGAACTGAATCTAAGTAGGGCGCGCTCACTGAACTATCAGCAGCGGCTTTCACGGCAGGTTTTGCATTGAATGCAATACCCATTCCAGCGATTGCAATCATATCGAGGTCATTTGCACCATCGCCGATTGCAATAGTTTGTTCAAGTTCTACACCCACCGCTTGTGCGAATTGACGTAAAGCACTTGCTTTAGCCGCGCGATCGATTATCTCACCGGTGGTCTTGCCGGTGAGTTTGCCATCGAGGATCTCCAAGGTATTGGCCCGGTAGTGGGCGATTCCAAGATCTAACAAAATCGGCTCAATAACAGCGGTGAATCCTCCTGAAACCACCGCAACACTGTGGCCTAACTTGTGAAGAGTTTCAATGAGTGTGCGCGCTCCGGGAGTGAGGTCAATCTTTTTGCGCACATCGCTAATGACGCTCTCGGGAAGTCCTGCCAAGAGGGCTACGCGAGCAGACAAGCTCTCTGCAAAATCTATCTCGCCACGCATGGCGCGACCAGTAATCTCCTTAACCTGTTCTTCAACGCCGGCATGGGCGGCTAGTAACTCAATGACTTCCTGCTGAATGAGGGTTGAGTCCACATCTAGCACTACTAATTTCTTGGCCCATCTCATTAAACCGCCTGGGGAGACGGCGATATCTATTGAATATTCATTAGATACAGTTGCAAGAGATGCGCGAAGTGATGTTGTGTTTGCACCAGAGACGGTGAATTCAATAGCTGTTATGGGATAGCTAGCTGTTCGGTGAATTCGCTCAATATTTCCAGCCTCTTGAGATATCGCATCGGCTACCGCTGCTATCGCGCGAGGATGTAAATCTTTAGCCAAGATCACGACATGAACGAGACCCTTCTTTACCGCCAGGATTTCTCCTTCTTGAACTCCGAAAGAAGTCGCTATATCCACCGACAACCTTTCCGCACATTCATTGAGATCGCTCTCAATCGCTTCGGCATGGTCGGGATTGCAAGAGATAAGCGCAGTAAGGATCAATCGTTCCCGAATGACTACCTGCTCGATATCGAGAATTGTGATTGCAAAAGGAGCCAAGGTCTCGAAGAGCGCTTTCGTAATGCCGGGGGAGTCGACTCCGGAAACGAGAATTAGACCCGTAAATTGACTCTTCTGAACGCTCACAAGGTCAGGTTATCGCGAATCACGTTCACTTCGTTCGCAATTTGCGAGTGATTCAGAGATAGACGATATATCTTTTGACACCTATGAGCAGTAATCGCGTTCTTGAGCTACGTGACGTCGTTGTACGTCGGGGCGATAAGAACATTCTCGGACCACTTAATTTTGCAATTTCGGCGGGTGAGCGATGGGTGGTTTTAGGACCTAACGGTGCCGGGAAATCTACCCTGCTCCAGATTTTGGCCACCAGAATGTTTCCATCGTCTGGTTCAGTCTTTCTGCTTGAGAAAGAGATGGGCAAAGTTGATGTCTGGGATTTACGCACACGCATAGGTATTTGTGGTTCGCTCATCTCGGAAGATATTCCTTATGATGAGAAAGTTCGCGATGTTGTCCTAACTGCGGCGTACGCGATTATCGGTAGATGGAACGAGGCTTATGACCTCTGGGATGAATCTCGAGCGGTGGCGCTGTTAACCACTTTTGGTGTCCGCGATCTGGCAGATCGTCACTATGGCACTCTGAGTGAGGGCGAACGCAAACGAGTGCAGATTTCAAGGGCGCTCATGGCTGATCCGGAATTGTTACTACTCGATGAACCAGCAGCTGGGCTTGACCTGGGCGGCCGGGAAGATTTACTAAAGCGTTTTTCTATCTTTGCATCCGACCCGCTAGCTCCAGCCTCAATTTTAGTAACTCATCACATCGAAGAGATTCCTACCGGAACCACGCACGCTTTGATACTTAAAGCTGGTCAGGCTGCGGTTTCAGGTCCGATAGCCGAAGTTATTACTTCAGAGCACATGTCTAACATTTTTGAGCTGCCGATGGAGGTCTCTCATGACGGGTCGCGTTTTTTTGCCCGTGCACTCTAGCTGGGCGAGCGTTCTTAATCCGTTTGCAGTTGAAATCGAGGAGATTCTCGAGTCAATTTCAGATCAGGAGATCGCACCAAGTGTGAATCACATCTTCGCGGCATGTGAATTAGATTTAGCGAAAGTTAAATGTGTCATCGTTGGACAAGATCCATATCCAACCCGAGGAAATGCAAACGGATTGGCCTTCTCGGTGAACCCAAGTATTTCGCCGCTTCCGGCTTCACTTCGAAATATTTTTACCGAGCTTGTCGGTGATATGAGTATTGCCTATCCCAAGTCCGGTGATCTCACGGCTTGGCGCGACCAGGGCGTTCTCTTGCTTAATCGAGTTTTAACTACGCGGGTAGGTGAAAGCAATGCGCATACAAAGATTGGCTGGCAGAAGATAACGCAGGCGATTGCGAAAGCGGCGGCTGACCAGGGCGCCATTGGAGTGCTTTGGGGGAAGAGCGCGCAGGAACTATCCAACCTTTTTACTCATAGAATTGAAGGGGTCCACCCGAGTCCGCTAAGTGCCTATCGCGGATTTTTTGGCAGCAAGCCTTTCTCAAGAGTAAATCATGACCTCGAGCGTCGCGGTATTTCGCCTATTGATTGGTCGCTAAGTTGACCGGTCTCTTAGTAAATAACTATTTGAAAAGCAACAAGGGCCCACATCTTTCGATGTAGGCCCTTGTTCGCGAGAAGTTACTTATCCGATCCAAGCATTTATTGGAGATGATAAGAAGTAGATCATGAAGAGACCAGAGACGAGCAGAAGCAATGGATGAACTTCCTTACGACGTCCTTGGACAACACGAATAACTACGTGAGTTACGAAACCAGCGCCGATACCCACTGAGATGTTGTAAGTAAATGGCATCAAGATGATGGTAAGGAATGCAGGGATACCAATCCCCAAGTCATCCCATTCAATGCTCTTTACTTGTCCCATCATTAAGAAGCCGACAATGATCAGCGCCGGAGTAGCTGCCTCATAAGGAATGATTGCAATGAGAGGCGCTAGGAATGTTGTCAGCAAGAACGCAATTCCGGTAACGATAGAGGCAAGGCCAGTGCGAGCACCTTCTCCTACACCCGAAGCTGATTCAATGTAGCTCGTGTTCGATGAAATTCCGGCAGCTCCACCAGCAGCAGCGGCGATTGAATCAACAATAAGGATGCGGTTCGCTCCCTGAACATTTCCGTCCTTATCGACTAGCCCTGCTTGGTTTCCAATTGCAGTCATCGTTCCCATTGTGTCGAAGAAATCTGCGAGCAACAGGGTGAAGACGAGCAAACATGCCGCTAGCAGACCAGTCTTTGGATTAGTGAAGGCACCGAAGATGTCATCAAAGCCCAAGCCCAGGGTGTCAAAGCGTGGTGTGTCGGTGAGATTAAGCGAACCGGAGGCATCCTTCGGCAAAGCTGGAGTATTTAAACCCCAACCGCGTGAATTTGACTCAGTCGGACTAATGAAGCTGTTACCCACCTTAAATTGAGTTTCGACGATGAGAGCAAGGATGGTGGAAGAGATAATTCCGATAAGAATTGAGCCCTTGATCTTCTTGATCATCAAGATGATCGTTAGAAATAGACCGAATGCGAATACGACGATAGGCCAGCCAACGAGTGTTCCGCCATCGCCGAGTTCTAGAGGCACCGCAGAAGGCTTGGAGTTGCTGCTGCCCCAGACGATATTTGGAGTACGTCGTACAAATCCAGAATCTACTAGGCCAATAAGGGCGATAAACAAGCCAATACCAACAGAGATTGCAACTTTAAGCGCAGTCGGGATCGCCTTGAAGACTGCAATTCTAAATCCGGTGAGAACTAGAACAAGAATGAGGATACCTTCAATCAGAACTAGGCCCATCGCTTGCGCCCAGGTTGCATTCTTAGCAATTGATACGGCTACGAATGTATTTAAGCCAAGTCCAGTTGCTAGTGCTAATGGAAAATTGGCAATTGCGCCCATGAGTATCGTCAAAATTCCAGCGATAAGTGCAGTTCCGGCAGCGACAATGATGATTGCATTCGTTCTATCTCCGCCGCCGATGAATTCGCCAGCGCCATCAGTTGTAGCGAGGATAAGTGGGTTCAGAGCCACGATATATGCCATCGTGAAGAAGGTGACTAACCCGCCTCTGATTTCTTGGGCTACAGAAGAGCCGCGTTCTTTGATCTTGAAATAGGAATCCAACATAGATGGACCTTTCTAATTTTTTTAACGAGGGTGTTTGCGACCTCGTGTGAAGTGATGGCTCACAGACCAAGGGGGATATCTAAACGTTAGTAGGTCTTCAGATGTACTTGTGGGTTAAACGCGCCAAAACGCCCAGAAAAATGGCTACTGATTGGCCGATAAGGAGCGCAAATAGGGCAGTCCCGAGCCCAACGGTGCCTCCTAGTAACCAGCCCACGATGAGAACGGTGACTTCTATGCCCATTCGCACTCGGCCAACTCGAACTCCAGTTTTGTAGTGGATACCGGTCATCGCTCCATCACGTGGTCCACGCCCCAGTCCGCAGGTGATGTAGAGGGCAGAACCGAGACCTACTAGTGCAATTCCAATCAGATCAAAAAGTACCCCGACCGCATAGTTACTCTGCTTGGGAAAAATGAGGGTTCCAATTTGAATAAAAGAAGCGATAACTACGATATTAGCAACTGTTCCGAAACCAACGCGTTCATCTAATGGAATCCAGACCAGCATGACGCAGACGCTAATGATGAATGTTGCCCATCCGATACTGAGTCCGGTTTTAAGGGTGAGGCCCTCCGCGAATACCGTCCATGGCGCATTTCCAATTCCGCCTTGGATGAGTAGTGAATCGCCGAGACCGAATATAGCTAAACCGAATATGAGAATGGCAGTTCGTAGGGGAGTCAGATCCCAGAGTCCTTTGGCGGTCCACGGAGTAATTGGGACCGTCTTATGCGGACGTAAGTTTTCAAGAATCGATGCGAACTTCACTTGCTGAGTCTATATTGGCTACATGTTTGTGGGCCTCGGAACTGTATTTAATTTATTGACCATCGTTATTGGGGCGGGGATAGGCATTGCCCTAGGAGGACGGCTGCCGAAGAAGTCACAGAAGATGATCACTGATGTCCTCGGACTCATAACGATTCTGGGCGCTACCTCGGCTCTGATCCCATTATGGTCTAGCGATTTCAAAGAGTCACTTCCGGATGGTTCTCCGCTGCTTCTCATTCTCGCCTCGATGTTGTTGGGCGGATTGATTGGTACCGCGCTCAAGATCGAACAGCGGGTCGAAAGTTTTGGTGAGAATTTAAGAAAGCGATTTAAGGCGTCGCGAGAAAGCTCATTTGTGGAAGGGTTTGTCAGCGCCTCACTTCTTTTTGTGATTGGACCCCTTGCAATTCTGGGAAGCGTGAGTGATGGTATGTCGCAGGGGATAGATCAATTAATCCTTAAATCATCACTCGATTTCTTTGCCGCGATGGCTTTTGCCTCAACTCTCGGAATTGGAGTTATGGCATCAATCATCCCGGTAGGTATTTATCAGGGTTTCTGGACTCTCATCGGATTATTCGCTGGTTCGGTATTAGAGCAATATCAAATCCAAGCGATGACAATCTGCGGGGGTCTGATGCTGGTGGGAATCGGTTTACGTCTTCTAGATATCAAGAAGATGTCGGTAGCAAACCTATTGCCAGCACTAGTGATTGCGCCAGTGCTGGCAACGGTCTTACATAGCCTTTAGATTCAAAGATTTTTAGAAGGAAGCGGCATCAATCACGAAGCGGTACTTCACATCGCTAGCTACTGTGCGCTCGTACGCCTGGTTGATGTAATCGGCCTTAATCACTTCAACATCGCTCACGATATTGTGTTCACCGCAGAAATTGAGCATCTCTTGCAACTCTGGAATTCCACCGATCATAGAACCACCGATTGAGCGTCGTCCATTGAGCAGTGAACCCACCTGAAGCGCATACGGCTTTCCGGGAAGACCGATAACTACGAGAGTTCCATGCAGTTTCAGGAGCGACAGATACTCATTTATATCAATCTCAGCGCTAATCGTGTTGAGAATTACGTCGAACTCTTTTTGGTGTTCTGCAAAAACTTTTGGATCCTTTGTCGAAACGAAATGATGCGCTCCCATGGCTCGTGCATCCGCCTCCTTCGCAGGAGAGTGTGAAAGAACGGTTACTTCGGCTCCCATTGCGACCGCGAATTTCACGCCCATATGTCCTAAGCCACCGAGACCCATTACTGCCACTTTCTTACCTGGGCCAACGTTCCAATGTTTAATCGGGGAGTACAAAGTGATCCCGGCACAGAGCAGCGGCGCTACTCCATCTAGCGGAAGATTCGCGGGAATGTGAACTGCATAATCCTCATTAATGACGAAGTAGTTGGCGTATCCACCCATTGCGATAGTTTTACCATCACGTTCGTAACCGTTATACGTTCCAGTCATATCTTCTAGACAGTACTGCTGAAGACCGGCCTTACAGTTCTCGCAGGTGCGGCAGGAGTCGACAAAGACGCCAACCCCAATGAGATCGCCAACCTTAAATTTCGTAACCGAGCTTCCAATCTTTGTAACTGTTCCAGCAATTTCGTGCCCTGGAACCATTGGGAAGACTGCTGGCCCCCACTCTTCGCGCGCTTGATGAATATCAGAGTGGCAAATACCGGCGTAGGCAATATCGAGTGCCACATCATGAGGCCCAAGCTCGCGGCGATCGAACTCATATGGCACAAGTGCAGCTCCAGCCGATAGTGCAGCGTAAGAACGTGTATTCATTCTTTCCTCTATTTCTGTCTAGTTACTTTATTGGATAGCTCTTTGGGTTGTTTTTATCGTCTTCTTTAAACTTCAGTAAATGGCAATGGATCAGAACTTATATGACCAGCGCGTGATGCGCGAGCCGTTACTTGACGCATATGGTGGCGTCGACAGAGTACTTCATAGGCAACTTCATCACTTCGCCCCACGTCACCAACCACGACTTGTTCACCCTCAGTGACCATGACGCCATTTACGGTACGGGCATTATGGGTGGCACGGGATCCGCACCAACAGAGCGCCTCGACCTGGAGGGTATTTACTCGGTCGCTGAGTTCTACCAGTCGTGCGGAACCTGGGAAGAGTTTCGTTCTGAAATCGGCGAGAATTCCAAATGCGTAGACATCGATGCCGAGACCATCAACAATCTTCGCCAAACCGTCTATCTGTTCTGGTTGATAGAACTGGGCTTCATCGCAGATGATGTAATCGATTCGGTCGCCAGCAGAGAGATGGTCGACAACGAATTTATGGATATCTAGATCTGGGTCGACTTCTATCGCATCCGACTGCAATCCAAGTCGTGAACTGATTACCCCAGCTCCTGCCCGGTCTTTGCTGGTAAAGATCAGACCAGAACGCCCGCGAGATTTGTGATTATGTGCAGTCTGAAGAGCGAGTGTGGACTTTCCAGAGTCCATCGTTCCGCAGTAGTAGATCAGTTCAGCCACGCCGGAATCCTGCCATGAAAATCCTCAATTCTCTCTACTTCAACGTAATACCTACTGAGCGTAGCGCTTGACCTAATTCCTGGGATAAGGACTCACTCATGGCAACGCTAATGTGGGAAGCATCTCGATATGCAACAACGCCCTTGACGAGAGCAGGGCACGAGTTTTTAGTGCAGAGCCAGGATGTTGGATTGATTCTTAAGTATCCCGGGACAAATATCGCATCTGTTTTCTCGGAGTCATCGCATTGCTCTTGCCTGCTTGCGGATAAGCAACTTGGTATGTCGCGTTTTGGACGAGGAGTGTCAGCTAGTGAAATTATTCGCGAAGAATATGGCGCTAATTTTTCCAACGTCTTCTGCTGACCTTCTTGCCACCATTGTGCGCGCGATGAGTAATTATTCGGAATTTTGAAATACTGCATTCCACTAACAATCACCGCCTCGGGCTTGATCTGTGAAATCAAGCGGTAAACCTTTTCTCGCCAAGCGGTGCATTCGGCATTTGTGTACTGAGCAACATCAATCTTTCGAACAGCCGGTCCAGGACAGGCCGACTTCGTCAGCGATATGAGTCCGATTTCATTCTCGGTCGCTAGTTTCTCCAGCGCCGGAAACCATTGAGCCGCATGGGAGTCTCCGAAAAGAACTATCTTGCGTGGTGACTTCTTGTCTCCATACAGGCACTCGACTGGGGTTGTTTGACCATTTCGTAAGTGACAGCCATCTTTATATATCTTAGGTTCTGCTCTCACGCTCGCCAGATTAAAAGTCTCGCCACTTTCCAAGGTGATTCGTTCATTGCTGCTAAAGATAATGAGTGCTGCGGCGAGAAGCGTGAGCACGGTTGTGGCTATCGCGGCGATAACGATTTTTTTTGCCGAAAAGTTGGCACGTCTTAGCGGGTCTTCGACGAATCGATGTGTTGCACCCGCCAGCAAGAGAGTAAGTGCAAGACAGAGTATGCGCTCAATAATTGATAGTTCGCGAGCAAAATAGACGCTAGGAATAACGAGCACCGGCCAGTGCAAGAGGTATAGGGGATAGGAGATGTCTCCTATCCATTGCACGAAAGGCAATCTCGATATCTTACGGATCGCAGTTGGCCAGTGATTGACTGTGGCTAGGGCCGCTGCGGTACCTAAAACTGGATATAACGCAGCCGTTCCAGGGAATCGAGTTGATTCATCGAATCTTAAAGTGGCATAGGTAATCAGAATGAGAGCTACCCAAGTGTAACGATTTGAGAACTTACTTCGTGACGGGATAAAGAGGATCAACGCACCGACAGATAGCTCCCAGGCTCTCGTTGGTAATGAGTAGAAGGCGAATACTGGTGAGGTATGAGTGAGAAAAAGTCCGAGTACAAAAGACGATACGGTGATGACTGAAATGCCTACTTTGACTGCTCTTCGACCGCCCATTTTGAAGAGAATAAAAATGATGATTGGCCAGAAGAGATAAAACTGCTCTTCTACTGCGAGTGACCAGTAATGAATGACTACGGGTGGGACGGCGTCGAGGTTCTGGTAATCCATCTGCCAGAAAGCGAAGAAATAGTTGGAGATATAGAGCGATGCCGCGGCGATATCTTTGCCAAGATCGCTACGCAATACAGCTGGATAGAGCAACCAGGCAGTCAAGGCGGTGATAATCAATACAAGAAAAGATGTAGGGAGCAATCGTTTTATGCGGCGCAGATAGAAGGAAGAAAAAGATATGCCACCTGTCTTCTCACACTCTCGGAGCATTAGACCTGTGATTAGGTAACCCGAGATCACATAGAAGATATCTACGCCAATAAAACCGCCGGGAAGCCAATGAACATGGTAAAAAAGAACGAGCAGTGCGGCCAGTGCCCGAAGAGCTTGGATTTCAGGAATACGCATTTACACCCGCGCTAGCGAATGAATCTTAATATCTGGGTAGTCGGCAGAGATCTTTGCCCGACCTGCTAGCGCGTTAATCTCTAGTAGCACGGCGATATCTGTCACCTCTGCTTTGAGTGCCTTAATTAACTCGATACCCGCAACCAGAGTTCCTCCTGTTGCCAGGACGTCATCGATGAGGAGAACTTTCGCGCCTGGAAGAAGTGCATCGATATGAATATGTAACTCATCCACTCCATACTCAAGCCCGTAAGAACGCGAATGAGTCGCGAACGGTAGCTTTCCACTTTTACGTATTGGGATAAATCCGAGACTATTTTTGCTTGCGACGGCCGCGGCAAAGATGAATCCTCGAGCCTCGATACCAACGACATAATCAACGTTTCTTGTCAGTGAAGCGAAGCCCGAGACTAAGGCTTCGAACGCCGCTGGATTCGCTAACGCAGGAGTGATGTCTTGAAAAAGAATGCCAGGTTTCGGAAAGTTTTCAATCGGTCTAATGAAGCTAATCGCCTCGTTCAGATCCATGAATCTACCGCCATAACTGTGTCCGAACGGGGACTTGAACCCCGAATCCCTTGCGAGAACTAGCACCTCAAGCTAGCGCGTCTGCCAATTCCGCCACCCGGACGAGTACCCGCTCGCTACAAGATAAATCTTATGCGTTCAGGTCGAAATAACGAGGTAACGATATCAATCTGTCGTCAACGACGCAAAAGAGCTCCATAAACGGGCAGAATAAGACCATGAATAGCGCACCTGATATAGAAAGTGAAGTCGTTTCTATCTGCCGTGATCTCATCAGAATCCCATCCGTGAACTACGGCGAAGGTAAAGGCGATGAAAAGGCATGCGCGCAATATGTTGTCGATTCACTGATCGAAGTAGGCATCGCAGCAAAGATTTATGAATCCGCTCCTAATCGTTGCAATGTAATCGCCAGAATTCCCGGTCGCGATAGTTCTCGCGGGGGACTTGTTGTGCATGGACATCTCGATGTTGTCCCGGCTAATGCAGATGAATGGTCGGTCGATCCGTTTGCCGCTGAGATTCGCGATGAAATGATTTGGGGCCGTGGCGCAGTAGATATGAAGAATATGGATGCAATGATTTTGGCAGTAGTCCGTGATTGGGCACGCACTGGATACCAACCCGAACGAGATATCGTGCTTGCATTTTTTGCAGATGAAGAAGCGGGAAGTTCCTATGGTTCTCGTTTCATGACATCGACACACCCAGAAGTTTTTAAGGGTTGTACTGAAGCAATTTCTGAAGTGGGAGGATTCTCGGTAACTGTAACCGGCGGAAAGCGTCTTTACTTTATTGAGTCTGCACAAAAAGGTATCCATTGGATGAAACTGACTGCGCGTGGCCGAGCCGGCCATGGGTCGATGATCAATAATGAGAATCCACTGACGACAATTACCGAAGCGGTTGCAAAGCTCGGTAGATACGAATGGCCACAGCGGTATACGAAGACAGTAAAAATTCTCTTCGAGAAGATTGCACATGCCACCGGCAAGCCGTTGAATCCAGCAGACCTGCGACCTTTACTTTCGGAAATCGGTCCAACTGCGCGCATGATTGGCGCGACACTTCAAAACACCGCCAACCCTACGATGTTAGAGGCGGGGTATAAAGAAAATGTCATACCCGCTACTGCATCTGCAGTGATCGATGGCCGCTTCCTGCCCGGCTATGAAGATGAACTCAATCAGACAATTAGAGAGATTATTGGACCTGATATCGAGATTGAAACAATCACCCGAGACATTTCGCTCGAGGTTGATTTCGAGGGGGATTTAGTTGACGCGATGTGTGGCGCCATCCGAGCGCATGATCCGGATGGAATTCCTGTTCCTTATCTCATGAGTGGTGGTACTGATAACAAAGCACTCTCCGAGATTGGCATTGTTGGTTATGGATTTAGTCCATTGCGATTGCCGCCTGACCTGGACTTTATGTCACTCTTTCATGGCGTAGATGAGCGAGTACCAATATCCGGCCTGCACTTCGGAGTTAAGGTGTTGAAAGAGTTTCTCGAGAAAGCTTAAGCGGAAATCTCATCAAGGACTTCTCGAACTATGTCAGGAAGCGACACTTCTTCTGACTTAAGAATTCCGCGCAGTTGGGCGCCAGTTCGTGCTCCAACTATGGCACTTGTTACTCCTGGAGTATCACGCACCCATGCCAATGCGACCTCTAGTGGAGAGAAGCCCAGACCTTCCGCGGCAACTGCAACCGCATCAACGATTCGTGCCGATTTCTCTTGCAGATACGGTTCAACATGTTTGAGAAAATGCGGTGCGGCCGCTCGTGAGTCACTCGGGATTCCGCTTCGATACTTGCCGGTGAGTACTCCGCGACCGAGTGGTGCCCAAGCAAGGAGACCGGTGTTGGTTGCTTTTGCACAAGGGATTACTTCAGCTTCACCGGAACGATTGAGAAGTGAAAACTCAATTTGATTCGTGACGATAGGAGCTTTAGCCGAATTACTCTCCTGAATGGTTATTGCCCGAGCGCTTTGCCAGCCAGAAAAGTTTGAGATACCAACATAGCGAGCCTTGCCCGATGTATATGCATAATCCAAGGCAGAGAGGGTGTCCTCGAGTGGAGTGTGATCGTCCCACACTTGAACTTGCCACAGATCTACGTAACTGGTTTCTAAACGGGAGAGAGATTTTTCAAGTTCAGCTATAAGTGATTGTCGCGAGTTATTGACTGTGCGCACTCCATCAGGGTGTGTGACTCCTGCCTTTGTCGCAATGACGACTTCGTCACGTTCGAAGAGAGTTCCGATTAGCCCACCAATAACGCGTTCACTATCGCCATCACCAAAGGTGGGGGATGTATCGAAGAAATTCCCACCAGCTTCTATATAAGCGCGGCATTGGTCAGCTGCCTCATGGGTATCGGTATCCCGACCCCAGGTCATCGTGCCTAAGCCCAGACGAGAAAGTGTGAGGCCGCTATTTCCTGCTCGTCTCATCTCCATATCGCAGACCTTAGCAAGGTAGTCCACGGAAAGTCGTGATTAGAATTTTAGCGATAACCTTCGTGTTGTGGCTCGAATTATTTTGCTCAGACATGCGCATTCTGTTGCGAATGAGTCCGGCATTCTTGCAGGACAGATTTCTGGGATACCTTTGAGCAAAAAAGGTGGGCAACAAGCCCAAGATTTAGTTGATCGAATTGGCGCGGTTGCCTTCGATTCCATCCGCATGAGTCCGATGCAACGATGCCAAGAAACGCTGGCTCCATGGCTAGAGTCAAGAAATTCGAGTGGATTAAAGAAATTCATGCTCGATGAGAATCTGATTGAGATGAATTATGGGAGTTGGAGTGGAAGAAAACTAAGCTCTTTAGCGAAAGAGCCGCTCTGGAAGATGATTCAACAGACTCCTAGCAAGGTTCAATTTCCACAAGGAGAACGCATGACTGCAATGCAGAAGCGTTCCATTTCATCGATTGAATCCGCCTTTTCCGACAAATCCAAAGGTACTCATCTTTTTGTCAGTCATGGAGATGTAATCAAAGCGATAGTTGCAAGCTTGTTAAAGTTAAAACTAGATCATTTTCAATCACTAGTCATCGATCCTGCCTCCATTACGATGCTCGATTACGATGGAAAGATTGCTCGCTTAACTCTTTTCAATGACCAAGTAACTCGCCTTGAAGATATTCTTCGCGTATCTCGACCTAAACGAGTTCTCCTTGGCGGTGGCGCCGGCGCTGCAAAGCGTGGCAAGAAATGAGTGCGCAGGTACTGCTCTTTGAAAATCCGGAGAGATTCACAGTAGGAACCGTCGGTCAACCTGGAGAACGTACCTTCTTTATTCAGGCGCAAAATGGGGCAAGACTGGTATCTGTTTCCTTAGAAAAGACGCAGGTACAAGTTCTTTCCGAACGATTGCTTGACACCATCCGTGAGATTAAACAGAGTGATAACACCTTCACCATCGCTCGTCTTCCTAGAGATGATGCCGCGTTAGCAACCCCGATAGAGGAGGAGTTCCGGGTCGGTTTAATTGGTCTCGCATTCGATGCCGGAAAAGGTCTCATTCAGATTGATATGCAGGCGGTTAATGAGAATCGCGAGGCAGAACCAGATTTTATTGATGTCGATGATTTAAGTAGTGACCAGGATATTTTGCGAGTTTTGATTACCCCAAGTGAAGCTGATCGTTTCGCCAAACGAGCGGCCGTTGTAGTTGGAGCTGGTCGTCAACCATGTCCTTTTTGTGGAGGACCATTAGACCTCAAAGGTCACCTCTGTCCCAGGGCTAACGGTTACCGAAGATGACCAGCGTTATCGATCATCTGCTATCTGGTGAGTTAATCGTCTCCGGACGTCTTGTGGATGCATCAAATGCAACGCTCTATGCTGAATGTAGTTATCAGGATGTAGTGATGCCTGTTATCTATAAACCAGTAGCCGGCGAGCGTCCACTATGGGATTTTCCGGATGGCAATCTGGCGCAACGCGAATATGCAGCTTACTTGGTGAGTGAGATATCGGGATGGAAGGTCGTTCCGCCGACAGTTCTACGTGAGGGTCCATTTGGTGCTGGAATGGTGCAGCAATGGATTAATCTCGATGAATCTGTTGATCTTGCGATGTACTATCGAGAGAGAAATGACAATCTCAGACGTATGGCGCTCTTTGATGCCGTCGTCAACAATACTGATCGCAAGATTGGTCACCTACTCCCGACAATCGATGGCCTGTTATTGGGATGTGATCACGGCGTCACTTTTCATGAGGAAGATAAATTGCGAACTGTAATTTGGCAATTTGCAGAATCTCAACTCACCTCGGCTGAACAGCAAACACTGCAAGAACTCGCATCGAACCTTAAAGCTGATCCAACAGTTCTTACCAGTTTGATTACCGAGGCTGAATTTAACGCTCTCATTCGTCGGATTGAACGCTTGCTCACAACCGGGACTTTTCCGCTTCCAAGTGAAGAGTGGCCGGCGGTGCCTTGGCCGCCTTTTTAAGTTAAAGTTTAGGCATGCGTGCTTGGCCCGAAGTTTATATTCCACGGCTATCAGAGAGGTTCTCGGTTCCGCCTCTGAGCGTTCTTAATACCTCGAGTAAGCGGGTCGAGGAATTTCCGGCTAAGCCTATTTACCGAATGTACGTCTGTGGGATTACTCCTTACGACGCAACTCATCTTGGCCATGCCGCTACTTATCTCACCTTCGATTTAATTCACCGTTATCTAAAGGCGAGTGGTTCGGAAGTTCGTTATGTACAGAACATCACGGATATTGATGATCCATTGCTTGAGCGCGCGGCTCGCGACGGAGTTGACTGGGAGGTCTTAGCAAAGTCTCAGATTGATCTTTTTAGGGGAGATATGACGGATCTTCATATCCTTCCGCCTCAGCACTACGTTGGCGTAGTTGAGGCGATGGATCTCGTCGTTAGCTCAATCGTTGCTCTGGAAGATTCGGAGACCACATATAACGTAGAAAACGATCTCTACTTCAGAGTGCATTCTGACAGTGAGTTTGGTTCGCGTTCTGACTACACCGAAGCCCAGATGCTCTCAATTTTCGCCGAAAGAGGGGGAGACCCGACCCGAAAAGGCAAAGAGAATCCATTGGATGCTTTGGTCTGGCTCGCCCAACGAGATGGTGAACCCGGTTGGGCATCTGTTTTCGGGAAAGGTCGACCCGGCTGGCATATCGAATGTTGTGCGATTGCTCTGCACTATCTGCAGCCGGAGCATTCAGAGGAATACGCTATCGATATCCAGGGAGGTGGTAGCGATTTAATTTTTCCGCATCATGAAATGTCGGCGGCGCAAAGTCGGATTATCAGCAAACAAAGATTTTCACGCACTTATATCCACGCTGGAATGATTGGACTCGATGGCGAAAAGATGAGCAAGTCTCGAGGAAATCTGGTCTTTGTCTCCAAACTTATCGCGCAAGGTGTTGACCCGATGGCGATTAGATGGGCGCTCATGGGTCATCAATTTTCTGATGAACTCATGTGGACCACTGAACGCTTGCAAGATGCCGTAACTGAGATAGATGATCTTCGTCTGCAGATGTCTCGAGTAGATGTCGCTCCTACCGATTCTGTTATTCAATCCATCATTAACGCGCTATCGAATAATCTTGATACTCGCGAAGTGCAATCGATACTTCGTGCTTGGATGTCGGCAACTACTGCGGGTGAAACTGGTGGTGAGGCGGGTGAGCTTTCCAGAGCGCTAGACACTCTGTTGGGTATTGCGCTCTAACTTCCGTTCTGTCGTCTAAGGAATCGCTCGAGTTCGCGCGCGATTGATTCACCTGTCACATCAGGAAGATCGGAGGCATCCTTACTCTCTTCCAGCGCTTTCACATATTCGGCAACATCGGAATCTTCCTTAGCCATTTCAGAGACTTCAATCTCCCAAGCGCTAGATTCATCAGGCAGTACTCCTTGCGGAATAGAAATCTCTAGAAAATCTTCGAGTGCATTTATTAGCGCAAGAGTTGCTTTCGGTGAAGGTGAATTCGATGCATAGTGTGGAACGGCCGCCCATAGTGAAACAGCATCGACTCCGCGACGCACGCACCCATCTTGGATAACTCCTAGAATTCCAGTGGGACCTTCGTATTTACTGATCTCAACCCCAAGTCGCTGCGCGATATCTGGATGAGCCCCGCTACCACTCACGGTAATGGGCCTTGTGTGAGGCGCATCAGCCAGCATTGAACCCAGCGTGATCACTAGATCAACTTCTAGATCATCAGCTAAATCCAAGAGATCGGCAGTGAAGGTTTTCCATTTCATCGATGGTTCAACACCACGTACAACTACAAAATCATGATCAAGAGTTGGAGTTTTTAAAGCAAAGATTTGAGTGCCCGGCCAAGTAAGTGCTCGAACACTGGATTCATCGATTTCAACCATTGGACGATTGACTTGAAAATCATAGAAATCTTCCGGGTCGACATCTGCAATAAGTTCAGGAACTACATCAAATTCAGGATCGCTCCATGAAGCTAATAAGTGAGAAAGCGCACCTGTAGCAGCCTCGGCAGCGTCATTCCAGCCAGAGAAGGCGATAACCATGACCGGCGAACGCAATGACGGAATTTGATGAATCTCCACATCGACACCTTAAGGTAATCTCTGCGCTGTGACGAGCGAGAAAACACCTCAGAAAGCGCTCGATGGACTTCTCCGTCGCGTACTGGCAGAAGGAACCGTCATTGCAGATGGTGCAATGGGAACGATGATCCAGGCGGCCGACCCTTCACTTGAAGACTTTCAGGGCTTAGAGGGATGTAATGAGATTCTCAATGTCACACGCCCTGACTTGGTCCGTTCGGT
This sequence comes from Streptomycetaceae bacterium, assembly GCA_027483765.1. Lineage (GTDB taxonomy): Bacteria > Actinomycetota > Actinomycetes > Nanopelagicales > Nanopelagicaceae > Planktophila. The sequence continues at coordinate 36,135 of JAIXTW010000003.1, read as the reverse complement.
CCACGATGCCTATCTAGCTGTTGGAGTCGATGCAGTCGAGACCAATACATTCGGAGCTAACTGGGCGAACTTGGCTGAGTACGGAATTGAAGATCGAATTTACGAACTGGCTTATGCCGGGGGAGTAATCGCTAGGCAAGCTGCCGATTCATACTCCACCGCAGATAAACCTAGATTCGTTCTGGGTTCACTCGGTCCGGGAACGAAACTTCCAAGCCTTGGGCATACAACGTATGAAAAATTAAAGGATGCATATTATCTAGCTTCAAAAGGTCTGGTTGATTCTGGATCAGATGCGCTGTTGATTGAAACAACTCAAGATTTACTCCAGGCGAAAGCTGCGGTAAATGGTGCGCGCAATGCGATCGATGAAGCTCAACGTGATGTCGTGTTAATTGCGCAAGTAACTGTAGAGACAACCGGCACAATGCTGCTTGGTTCTGAAATCGGTGCCGCACTCAATGCGCTAGAACCGCTAGATATCGATCTCATCGGGTTGAACTGCGCAACCGGTCCTACCGAGATGTCGGAGCATTTGCGATACCTTTCAAAGAATTCACGAGTCGGAATATCAGTAATGCCTAATGCTGGATTACCAATTCTGGGCAAGAACGGTGCTGAATACCCACTTGGTCCGGAAGAACTGGCCGTGGCCCTGGAAACTTTCGTCAACGATTACGGAATTACCCTTATTGGCGGATGCTGCGGAACTACTCCAGAGCATATGGAAGCAGTCGTTAGAAAGCTTTCATCGACCAAGGTCGATTCACGTACCATCACGATTGAACCTGGCGCTTCCTCTATCTATCAATATGTTCCATTTCGACAAGATAAGACCTACCTTGCAATCGGTGAGCGCACTAACGCAAACGGATCGCGTGCGTTTAGAGATGCACTGATTGCAGAAGATTGGGCGACATGTGTTGAAATCGCGCGCGATCAGATTCGCGACGGAGCGCACATGCTTGATTTATCGGTTGACTATGTAGGTCGTGACGGCGTTCGCGATATGACAGAAATCGCCTCTCGCTTTGCAACATCGTCAACACTTCCAATTGTTTTGGATTCAACCGAACCGGCAGTACTCAAGGCTGGCCTTGAATCACTCGGCGGTCGAAGCGTTATCAACTCTGTCAATTATGAAGATGGCGATGGACCAACCTCGCGCTTTGCAAAGATTATGCCGCTGGTGAAAGAACATGGTGCCTCAGTCGTTGCACTTACTATCGATGAAGAAGGACAGGCTCGCACTGCTGAATGGAAGATGCGCGTAGCTAGACGGTTGATCACCGACCTCACTAAGAAATGGTCGATGAACGTCGGCGATATTCTGATTGACACTCTCACATTCCCGATTGCAACAGGGCAGGAAGAGACCCGACGAGATGGCCTTGAAACTATTAGCGCAATCCGTACTTTGAAATCTGAGTTCCCTGAAGTTCAAACAACACTTGGCGTCAGTAACGTCTCATTCGGGTTAAATCCAGCAGCTCGCGTTGTTCTCAACTCTGTCTTCTTATCTGAATGTGTAGAGGCTGGCTTGGATTCTGCGATTGTGCACCCTTCAAAGATTATGCCGATGGCTCGAATAGAGCCACGACAGAAAGAAGTGGCGCTGGACTTGATCTATGACCGCCGAACTTTTGACGGCGAGAATTGCACGTACGATCCGCTGCAGGAGTTCCTACAATTATTCGAAGGTGTTGAGCTCGCTGCTTCTCGAAACATCAGAGCATCCGAGTTGGCAGCGCTTCCTTTGCGCGAGCGGTTAGAGCGTCGAATTATTGATGGTGAGAAAGTTGGACTTACCGATGATCTCGATGCTGCCATGCAAGAAGGGGTTGCACCGCTTCAGATAATCAATGACCATCTCCTTGAAGGCATGAAGGTAGTGGGCGAGCTCTTTGGCAAGGGCGAAATGCAGCTTCCCTTTGTTTTGCAGAGCGCCGAGGTTATGAAATCAGCTGTGGCGTATCTAGAACCACATATGGAGAAGACGAGTGACGGTGGCCGCGGCCGGATGCTACTAGCGACTGTGAAAGGCGATGTTCACGATATCGGTAAGAACTTAGTCGACATCATCCTGTCCAACAATGGTTATCAAGTTGTGAATATCGGAATCAAGCAGACCATTAATCAGATTATTGATGCTGCTGTGGAGAATGATGTTGATGCTGTCGGTATGTCAGGACTCTTGGTTAAGTCGACCGTGATTATGCGCGAGAACCTAGAGGAGATCACTAGCCGAGGACTCGATCAGAAATGGCCGATTGTTCTTGGCGGAGCCGCACTTACACGCGCCTACGTTGAACAGGATTTGGCAGCGATCTTCCCCGGAGAAGTCAGATATGCCCGTGATGCATTCGAAGGACTTCGACTTATGGATGCCATCATGGCCGTTAAGCGTGGTGAGCCTGGCGCAGCCCTACCTGCGCTTCGTGAGCGAAAAGTTAAAGCGGTAGCGAAATCGACTGAGACAACGGTGATTGACACCGTTCGCAGTGATGTTGCGATAGATGTAGATATTCCGAACGTTCCATTTTTTGGTTCACGAATCGTGAAAGGTATTCCACTTGCAGATTACGTTGGAATGCTCGATGAACGTGCCCTCTTTGTTGGGCAATGGGGACTCAAGGGTGCACGTGGCGAATTTGAACAGATGGCTGAGTCTGAGGGTCGTCCTCGATTAAGAAAACTGCTAAACGAGGTTCAATCAAACGGGTGGTTAGAAGCCGCGGTCGTCTACGGATATTTCCCTTGTGTTTCAGATGGAAATGATTTAGTTATCTTGCATCACGAAGGTCCGCTGAAAGGCGAAGAGCGCACTCGTTTCTCATTCCCGCGACAGTCACGAGATCGTCGGCTCTGCCTCGCTGACTTCTTTGCAAGTAAGGACTCCGGCAAGACTGACGTTGTTGCTTTTCATGTTGTGACCATGGGAAATACGGTGAGTAAAGCCGCCAATGAACTCTTCGCCGCAAATAAGTATCGTGAGTATCTCGAACTCCATGGACTTTCCGTTCAACTTACTGAAGCTCTTGCTGAACATTGGCATGCTCGAATTAGAGAAGAGATGTCAGTTCGAAGCCTCGATGCGCCAGATTTACAGGGAATCCTGGATCAGGGTTACCGGGGTTCTCGATACTCATTTGGTTATCCAGCGTGTCCTGATATCGAACAACAAACTCAACTCTGTGAACTGCTTGAACCTGGACGAATCGGAGTAGAGCTATCAGAGGAGTTCCAGCTTCATCCGGAGCAGAGTACTTCGGCAATCATTGTGCATCACCCAGAAGCTAAGTACTTCAACGCCAACTAATTTTTACTTTACGTGGGCGGGACAGATAGCTTTAAAGAAGCACCAATCGCAGAGTTTTGATTTTCTCGTGGGAAAGTCGTTACTTTCTATAGCGCTCAGAATCTCATCGCCGATATCCGCTAACTTCTTCTCCGTTGAAAGTAATTGCGCTTCGGTGGGTTGACTCTCGATTGTTTTCACATCGCCGAGGTAGATCAGTTTGAGCATGCGGGGGAGTACTCCATGGTTCTTCCAGTATAGAAGTGCATACACCCGCAATTGAAAAAACGCTTTCTCCTCCCATCCAGGTTTAGGCGACTTACCACTTTTGTAGTCGACTATCCGAACTTCTCCGGTGGGTGCGACATCAAGTCGATCTACATACCCATGCAGGTAAATCTCATCTGAGATATCTCGCTCGAGATGAAGTTCTCTATACGTGGATTCAAAGGTGGTTGGGTTTTCTAAGGCGAAGTAGTTACTAAGCAGTGAGTGGGCTCGGTCTATCCACTCTTTTTCATCGAGTACAAGTGAAGCCAGTTCCGGAGTCTTCTCTATTTGTTCGGCCCACGCGGGAGGCAGTAGATCTATCGCTGTTGTAAGGGTGCGATCGGGCGCCGGAAGTTCAAAGATATCTTCTAGTACCGAGTGGATGAGTTTGCCTCGTTCGGCCTCAATACTTGGAGGCTCGGGCAACAGGTCTATCGCTCGGTATTTGTAGAGCTGAGGACAGTTGGTGAAATCATTCATCCTGCTGGGGGAAAGACGTAACTGCTCCATGGTTGGCGACGATACAGCCAACTCAGCACAGGAAGTGAAACCTCGCCTAGTATTCGCGTGTGTCTGAACAAGGGTATTTCAAAGAGGGAGATCGGGTTCAATTAACCGACCCTAAGGGGAAGTTGTATACCTTTACGATCACGCCCGGAAAAGAGTGGCATACACATAAGGGTTGGATAAACCACGACGATCTCATCGGATTACCGGAAGGATCAGTAGTCAGCACAACCGCCGGATTGAAATTCACCGCCTTCATACCGCTACTAGCTGATTACGTTCTTTCCATGCCGCGCGGAGCAACAATTGTCTATCCGAAAGATGCTGCGATGATTGTGGGAGTAGCTGATATCTATCCCGGCGCACGTGTTCTCGAAGCTGGTGTTGGCAGCGGAGCGCTCACCCTTTCGTTGTTGCGCGCTGTCGGTGAGGCGGGTTCTGTTCATTCAGTGGAGCGACGTCAAGATTTCGCAGATAACGCAACAGCTAACATCGAGAACTATTTTGGAAAAGCGCCGAAGAACTGGAAGTTAGATGTTGGCTCGGTTCAAGAACAGATATTTAAGGAGAAGTTCGATCGCGTCATTCTGGACATGCTAGCTCCTTGGGAATGCGTAGCTATGGCAGCCGAAGTGCTACGCCCGGGTGGAGTTTTCCTGGCATATGTAGCAACTACAACTCAACTTTCAGCGACTGCTGAAGCACTCAAGTCAGATGGCCACTTCACTGAACCTGAGAGCTCCGAAACAATCGTACGCGGATGGCACCACGAGGGCCTCGCTGTACGACCACAACAACGAATGATTGGACACACCGGTTTTCTGATTCAAAGTCGACGAATGGCTCCAGGTGTAGAAGTCCTCGCGCGCCGCAGACGACCAGCTAAAGGTGCGTACGGTGTCGCGGAAGAGTGAGCGGCTCATCAATCTCACGATTGCACTCTTGGCAACGAAAAGATTCATCACTAAATCTGAAATCCTTAAGACTGTTGAGGGGTACGAAGGAAGTTCTGAGTCTAAAGATAGGATGTTCGAGCGAGATAAAGATGATCTACGTTCTCTTGGGATAGAGATAGAAGTTGGTACCTTCGATCCGCTCTTTAATGATGAGGCCGGTTATCGCATCAAGCAGGAGAGATACCAACTAGATCTTGGTGATGTGACCCCACTTGAGATTTCTCTGCTGTCCTTAGCTGCTCAGGCATGGCAAGGAGCTTCGCTAGATGATGCTGCGCAGCGGGCTCTGGTTAAGTTGAGTTCACTTGGAATAGCAATTGATGAAGCCAACTTGCCGCACTCCGTGCCATTCCTCTCTGATGAGGGGTTAGATATTCCCAAGATCACGCGCGCTATTGCCGAGCATCAGATTCTGGAATTCACATACCGAAACTATGACTTGTCGCTAGAAAGTAGACGCGTAGTTCCGATAGGACTATCAGCTCGCTCCGGTTACTGGTACTTGGCCGGAGTCGATCAGAGCATCGAGCAGGTTCGGACCTTCCGTTTGGATCGAGTAATCGGTACTTTTACTGTGAAAAAAGGTCCTAAGAAATTCGAAACCCCTGAAAACCTCGATTTAGAAAATCTGTTTGAAAGAGTGAAGAACATTAATGCAGTAATTGATGTTCGCCGCGGAAAAGGTACATCACTGCGTGCTCTCGCTACATCGATGAAATCGATAGGTGAGTGGGATCAGGTAGAGATCCCGATCATAGATATAAAGAGTCTCTCCGCCTTAATTCTCTGGCACGGCGATGATGTCTATGTCCATTCACCCATGGAGCTTCGGCAGATCATCATTTCAAGTCTTAAAGAGATATCGGTGACACATGGTTAAGAACATACCCAAAAGTGCTGCGACGCCTTTGGAGCGCACTTCCCGATTGCTAGATCTCGTTCCGTATATCAGTACGCATCAAGGTATCTCTCTTGTTGATTTAGCCAAAGTATTCGAAGTCTCAACAAACCAAATGATTAACGATTTAACCACTCTGTGGATGTGCGGTCTCCCTGGCTACACGCCACTTGAGCTCATGGATTTAGATTTTGAATCTGGTTTCGTCACGATAAGAAATGCAACAACCCTTGCCAGACCTCGATCCATCACGCATGAAGAGGGTGTGGCGCTTGTTCTCGGTTTGGATGTCCTGCGATCCGGAATTTCCGCAGAGAGAACAGATCTTATTGAAGCAATTACTTCACTTTCAGAACGTATCGCCCGCCTTGTTAATCTTCCGCTAGCGCTATCTGCATCGAGTGATATCAACCTTGAAGTAACAACTCTAGTAAAGGAAGCGATATCTCATCGGAGCGGTCTGCAGATCTCATATCACTCGCTCTATAAGGATGAAATCTCTGAGAGAGCTGTGCTCCCACTGGAGATGCTAGAGAGTCAGGGATATTCATACCTGCACGCGTACTGCTTTACAGCGCTTGATTTCAGACATTTCCGGATAGATAGAATTAAATCAGCTAAATCAGCGAATGTAGAGAAACCTTCGACAACGCCACCCATAAGTCCAGAGAAAATTGTTTTTGCGGTAAAGGTAGTCAGGCCTACTAGAGATGTTGCTGAGCGCTTTCAAGAACCTAACCTGGAAGCTGGAACCGTCTTCAAAAGCTCGTCATTCTCACAACATTGGATTTCAAGGTCTGTGTTGGCATCTGGAGGTGCTATCGAACTACTCACTCCAGCAGAGATCCGGAGTGAACTCGCTAAGAATGCCACGATGCTACTCAGTCGTTATGAGGAGTAGTTTCCTCGTCTACCCATTCAAAGATACCTGCTGTAATCTAAGCTCAGGTCTCACGCAAAGGAATTCACAATATGAATCTAGGTCCGAAAGAAATCGTCATTCTGCTTATTGTTGTTCTGGTCCTCTTCGGGGCAAAGCGTCTTCCTGATTCTGCTCGCAATCTGGGCCGCTCAATGCGAATCTTCAAGAGTGAGATGAAAGAGATGAAGGCTGACGATTCTGTTATTGACGAAGAAGGCAAAAAAGAGAAGTAATTTGATGGCATCCAGACCACAAGGGCAGATGCCGCTCATCGACCATCTACGAGAACTAAGGCAACGAGTTCTGAGTTCGGCAGTCGTAATTGCCGTGGCATTTGGTGGGGGATGGTATTTTTACAATTCAATCCTCGTCGCTTTAGCAAAACCAGTTTGTGATTTGCGAACAGCTCAAAGTACGGGAGCTTCAAGCTGCGGACCGCTCTATATCAGTGGTGTCTTGGGTCCGCTTGATTTGCAGATCAAGGTGGCTCTCATGACTGCAGTTATTGTCTCCGCTCCATTCTGGCTCTACCAACTTTGGGCCTTCATCGCCCCTGCGCTTCATAGAAAAGAGAAGCGCTATAGCGTTCTTTTTGTCACAGCCGCCGCCCCTTTCTTTATTATGGGAGCGACTCTTGGATACCTGATTCTTCCAATAGCTATACAAGCGCTTTTTGGCTTCACTCCAGATGCGGTGAGCAACTTGGTTCGCTTTGATGATTACTTAGATTTCGTTCTTCGAATAATTTTGTTTGTAGGTCTCGCCTTTGAGTTACCAATATTCTTACTTACCTTCAACCTGATTGGATTCTTAAGAGGGCGCACCATTCTCAAACCGTGGCGCGCATGGATATTTTCTATCTGTCTTGCCGTCGCAGCCCTATCACCAACAGGGGACCCGTTGAGTATGGCTCTACTTTCTGTGCCATTAATCCTCTTCTACTTTATCGCTGGTGGTATTGCTCTGCTTGTAGATAAAAAGCGAGACAGTAAAGTTGAAGGAATAGAAATTAGTAGTACCAGGATTGCAGCGCCAACCCCGATTAACGAATAGCCGATAGGGTCGTCCTATGTGGGTAATAGCCATTAATCCGACGTCTGGACATGGCAAGGGCGCGCTAGTCGGTGAAAATGTTACTCAGTACTTCGATCAAAAGGGATTGCCCTACCAGGTGTTCTCGGCGCTGTCCTCGGAACAGTTGAAGCGCGATCTTGAAAAGTTTCTAGATACCCAAAACTGCACGGGCGTGATCTGCGTAGGCGGAGACGGTTTAGCCCACTTGATTCTTCAACTGGTTGTTCCGAGGTCGATTCCTTTTGCTGTCATCCCAGCTGGTACTGGTAATGACATAGTTCGCTCACTTGGCTGGTCACTCTATGACTCCAAGGATTATTTAGATAACGTAACTAGTACTGCACCACAACCTATTGACCTAGGAAATGTAGATTCGGAATGGTTTGCCGCAATTCTGTCGACCGGTTTTGATTCAGTGGTCAATGAGAAAGCCAACTCACTTTCATGGCCACGGGGAGCCCAAAGATATAACTTGGCGATAGCTATGGAATTACCGAGGTTCAGTCCTATCAAGTATGAAATCACAACAGATACTCGAACATTCACAACTGAAGCGATGTTGATTGCGATTGGGAACGGGCGCTCATACGGCGGCGGGATGCTCGTTTGCCCTCACGCAAAAGTCGATGATGGTCTATTTGATGTCATGATCTTGAAGCCGGTCAGCAAAATTGAATTTATCAAGGTCTTCCCAAAAGTCTTCTCGGGCTCTCACATTACACATCCAGCAGTTGAGATATTTCGCACAAAGAAGATTTCACTCAGCGCTAATGCGATTGCGTATGCCGATGGTGAACGCGTTGGCCCAGCCCCAGTGTCGGCTGAATGTATAGCCGGCGCTGGACTAACATGGCGTCTATGACCACTCCGGCGCAGCAATATGCAGCTGCCAAGAAGAGAGGTCAGCATCCACTTACTACAAAATTTATCGAGCAATTCGATTTCGGTTTCGATGAATTCCAAATCGTCGCATGTCAGGCGGTAGAAGATGGAAAAGGTGTCCTCGTGGCCGCGCCAACTGGTGCGGGTAAGACAGTTGTGGGTGAGTTCGCTGCCTTTAGCGCACTAGCGCGAGGAAAGAAGTGCTTCTATACGACCCCTATTAAGGCGCTCTCGAATCAAAAGTTTTCTGAATTTCAAGAGCGGTTCGGCGAAGACCGAGTCGGTTTGCTTACAGGTGATACCAATATAAATTCAGAGGCGGACATTCTGGTCATGACGACCGAAGTCCTACGAAATATGTTGTACGCAAACTCTTCCACTCTGACAAATCTGGGATCAGTAGTGATGGACGAGGTCCACTACCTTGCAGATAAGTTTCGAGGAGCGGTCTGGGAAGAAGTTCTGATACATCTGATGGAGAGCGTTCAAGTGATCTCACTTTCGGCAACAGTCTCTAATGCGGAAGAGTTTGGAGAATGGCTCGGAGAAGTTCGGGGCGCAACCGAGGTAATAGTGAGTGAAATCAGACCCATCCCGTTGTACCAACACGTACTTATCGGTGATCGAATGATTGATCTCTTTACAGACCCAGGAAAGATAAATCCGGAGATCCTAGGGCTAGAGCGGGAAGCGCTCAGGCGGGTTAAGGCTCCCAGGGGGCGTCGGGATCGTTACAACGATAACGAGAATCGATTGTCTCGAGCTGAGATCATCGAGAAGTTACAACGAGAGAATCTCCTGCCGGCAATCACCTTTATCTTCTCGCGCGCTGGATGCGATGCAGCTGTAAAACAATGTCTTAATGATGGGGTGAGATTAACAACGACCGAAGAACGTATAGAAATTGTCGCGACTGCTCAGAAATATACGCAGAATTTAGCGGAAGAAGATTTGGAAGTTCTCGGCTATCGAGATTGGCTCACCGCACTAGAACGTGGAATCGCAGCACATCATGCTGGTTTGCTCCCAAGCTTTAAAGGTGCAGTCGAAGACCTCTTCAAGCGTGGACTTGTGAAGGCTGTCTTCGCTACTGAAACTCTTGCACTGGGAATCAATATGCCAGCGCGCACAGTTGTTTTGGAGAAGTTAACCAAATGGAATGGCGAAGCCCACGTGTCGATTACACCGGGGGAGTACACCCAATTAACAGGTCGCGCAGGACGGCGCGGTATCGATATCGAAGGTAACGCCGTTGTGCAGTGGTCACCTACAGTTGACTCAGCAACTGCGGCCGGACTCGCTTCAACTCGTACTTACCCGTTGCGTTCGTCATTTACTCCCACTTACAACATGTCTATCAACCTGATTGCACGATTTGGCCGCGAACGGGCGCGCGGAAGTTTGGAATCTTCATTTGCTCAGTTCCAAGCAGACCGTGCGGTAGTAGGACTAGTCAGACAAATCCGTAAGAATGATTCAGCAGCTGCAGAACAAGATGAGTCAGCACAATGTCATCTAGGAAACTTTACTGAATACGCACGAATCCGAATAGATATTAAAGAGTTAGAACGTTTACTGAGTAAGCGAGATGGGCGACGGACTTTCGATCAACGTCAACGCGTAAAGATGGAGAATGAACTTGATTCTATGAGGCGAGCTTTGCGAAGCCATCCATGTCACTCCTGTAGTGATCGCGAGACTCACGCTCGATTCGCTGAAAGAGCTGACCGTTTGCACCGCGAATCGGAAGGCTTGCGATCGAGGGTCGAGAATAGAACAAATGTCATTGCTAAAACCTTTGATCGAATCTGCAATGTGCTGACGCATCTGGGATATATCGAGGGGGAGAAACCATTGGAGCAGGGAAAGATTCTGGCAAAAATCTATGCCGAATCAGATCTCCTTCTTACCGAGTCGATTCGCAGGGGAGTGTTCGATAACCTCACGCCGGTCGAACTCCTCTCGGTTGCATCAGCGATGATCTATGAAAGTCGTAGCGTTGAAAATTATGCTCCCAAGATGCCACATCAGAACGTTGCCAATGCGCTTTCAACCGTTGCAAAGATCTGGGTCGAACTTGAAGATATCGAAGATCAATTTGAGGTAAAGACCCAACGCGAACCCGATTTCGGCTTCTGCTACGCCGCATATCGCTGGGCCAATGGACATTCATTAAGCAGCATTATCAAGGGAACCGATATGACCGTTGGTGACTTTGTACGAAGCATCAAGCAATTAATTGATCTATTGACGCAGATTGGTGGCGCCTCTGAATTACTTCGACCTGCTTGTCGTGAAGGAGTAAAGCGCCTTGATCGTGGTGTTGTTTCGTATATGTTGGGTGAATTATGACCCTGATGCTTTTGGATAGCGCCTCACTTTGGTATCGCGCTTATTATGGAATGCCGGACACGTTGTTATCGCCAAGTGGTATGCCGGTGAATGCAATTAGAGGCTATCTCGATATGACGGCCAGGCTTATTGGAATGTATTCACCAGACCGAATTGTTGCCTGCATCGAAGGTGACTGGCGTCCTTCGTGGCGAGTCGATCTATTTCCGGCATATAAAGCCAATCGTCTTGAGGATGAGAGCGAGGTGGAGGAGGAGCCTGAAACTCTGACCCCTCAGATTCCAGTTCTACTCGACCTGCTCGATGCCTTTGGAATTCCCATGCTCGGTGTCGATGATTATGAGGCCGATGACGTGATGGCAACTTTCGCGGTTAAAGAGAAGGGGCCGATTCGTATAGTTACTGGCGACCGAGATCTTTTTCAATTGGTAGATGACAAAGCAGATATCAAAGTTGTCTACCTGGCACGAGGAATATCCGCTCATGATTTAGTTGACGTCAACTGGGTTTCCAATAAGTACTCAATACCCGGAGATAGATACGCTCTTTTTGCCATGTTTAGAGGCGACCCATCTGATGGATTGCCGGGTGTAAAAGGAATCGGTGAGAAGGGTGCGGCCCTGATTGCAAATAACTTTGCGTCGGTCGATGAGGCGATAGCTGGGGCGATAACCGGGCACGCAGCGCTGAGCGCTTCCTTAGCCAAGAAAATCATCGACGGCACGGATTACTTAAGGATTGCACCTACGCTCGTTAATTGTGCTCGTGATGTTGCTATTCCTGAGATGAAGATTGATATGCCAACTAAGCCGGCAGATTTATCAGATATCTACGCCATGAAAGAGGAGTACGGGTTAGGGGCTAGCGTCGATCGATTGATATCAGCCCTAAAATGGTGAAGATTCTCTTAGCGGCCTTTCTTGCAAGCGCCGCCTTTGAACCAATCGGTATCTGGTATTTAGCAATTTTTGGTTTTGCAATCTATCTTCGAACCTTACGCGTTAGTTCGAGACCGATTCTCCATAGTCTTGCCTTCGGTTTCATCCTCAATTCGATTGTTCTCTACTGGAGCGGGAAGTACGTGGGCGCGTTGCCATGGTTGGCGCTCTCAATATTGCAAGCGCTCTTCTATCTTCCAGTTGGCTGGATCTATCGACGTACTCACTCTTTGATCTTGAGCGCCATCACTCTGCTACTAATGGAAGAGTTCCGATCACGCTTTCCATTCGGAGGATTTGGCTGGACGCGCATCGCTTTCAGTCAGGTGGAGTCTCCGGCACTTCCAATAGTTGCTATCGGGGGAGTGCTTGCACTCTCAGCTTTCACATTGATTTTTGCGCTGCTCTTAACACAGATACGTGTGAAGAATATGGCGGCAGTCCTCGCACTTTTCATTATCGCGCTGCTCTTGCCGATGAATCCGAAGGGGAGCGGTGAGATAAAACTTATCGGGATTCAAGGAAACACTCCGCAAGTGGGGCTGGATTTTAATTCTAGAGCGAAGGCGGTTTTTGACTTGCATCGTGATGCCACCAAGAGCGTGGCACCATTAACTTACGACGCAATCGTTTGGCCTGAGAATGCAATCGATATAGATCCGCGATTGCATTCGGATGTTCGTGCGGATATTTCGAAGCTCACAAACAGTCTGAAAACACCGATTGTGTCCGGAGTTGTGCAACAAGATACCAAGGGACCTCAGAATGCCTCAATTATGTTTAGCAGGGAAGGGGCTTTCAAAAGTACTTATATCAAGCGCGGATTGACACCGTTTGGTGAATACATTCCGTTGCGAAAGATTAGTCAACAGTTAAGCCCACTTGCGAAGTCCGTTAACGATTTTATTCCGGGTGAAAAACGTGTAACCCATAGCATTGCTGGATTTAAAGTAGGACCAATAATCTGTTATGAAATCATTCTCGACGACTTAGTGCGCGATATGGCTACCAATTCGCAAGCACTCATTGTCCAAACAAATAGCGCTACCTTTGCTGGTACACCCGAGAGCGCCCAGCAATTAGCAATTTCACGCATCCGAGCCATGGAGCACTCTCGCTACATTTTGAGCGTTTCCACAGTCGGAATATCGGCATTTATAGATAATAATGGGCGAGTGCTGAGTAAAACTGTCGAGAATACGCAAGAGTCACTGGCTGGGGTATTGGTTCCAAATAATTACCGAACCCTCATTAATCGGGCGCTTTCATGACTCAATTTGCGATTCTGGTTCCAACCTACAATGAATCAATATCGATTGTTGAGTTATTGGAGAAACTCGAGCCTTTACAGAAAGAGTATAAATTCGATCTCTTTGTTCTAGATGATAATTCGCCTGATAAAACCGCGGATATCGTTGATCAGTTAGGGTATTCATGGGTTTCTGTAGTACGTAGACCAGGTAAGGCGGGCCTTGGTGCCGCTTATCGAGCTGGATTTGAGAAAGTTCTAACAGTTGATAAATACACCCATGTAGTTACCATGGATGCAGACGGTTCACATCGAGTTGAAGACCTACCGGCAATGTTCGTCGCCGCTTCCGGTAAGCCTGATGAAAGTAAGATAATTGTTCTTGGAACCAGATGGATGCCGGGTGGTTCGGTCGTTAACTGGCCTAAGAGTCGACAATTACTTTCTCAATCAGGTACTCGATATGCGCAGATAGTTCTTGGAATCGGGCTGCGAGATCTCACCGGCGGGTTTCGCATTTACAGTTCTTCGCTACTTCGCTCACTTAAGTTGAAAGATATGACTGCAACTGGTTATTGTTTTCAGATTGAAATGGCGATGGCTAGTGATTTAGCTGGCGCTGCGAAAATCGAAGTTCCGATTACCTTTGTCGAACGAGTTAATGGAGTTTCTAAGATGAGTAAGGCGATAGTTGTTGAAGCTTTATGGCAGACAACCGTGTGGGGCGTATTTCGTAGGCTTAGACCTAACGCCGATAAGTTACATTATGTAAAGTAACGAAGAAACTAAGCAAATGACTCGATGGGTGGGCACGAGCAGACCAGGTTCCTATCCCCGTATGCCCCGTCTATCCGCCCTGTAGTGGGCCAGTATTTGCCCTTCATGCCGATTAACTCGCCAGGAATCAGTCCAGTGAAGGTGGATGGAAAAGCTCCACGTTCACGGCTGTAGCCGCGTTCCCAGGTCGATGAAGTAATCGCGCCTACGGTATGAGGTGCATGACGAAGCGCCGAATCTTCGACGGCAATCTTTCCCTCAACGATCTCATCAATCTCGTACTTGATTGCAATCATCGCATCGATAAAGCGATTCATCTCGAGAATATCTTCCGATTCTGTCGGTTCAATCATCAGAGTTCCGGGTACCGGGAAGGACATGGTTGGCGCATGAAATCCAAAATCCATTAAACGCTTTGCAATGTCATCAACGCTTACACCGCTTACCTTGGTTATCTCACGAACATCAAGAATGCACTCGTGCGCTATTAAACCCTTTTCACCAGTGTAGAGAATTGGGTAATAATTCTTTAGTCGAGCAGCCATGTAGTTAGCGCTCAAAATTGCTACCTCAGTAGCGTGGGTGAGACCCGCTCCCCCCATCAGGCGAATATATGCCCACGAGATTGGCAAGATACTTGCTGAACCAAAGGGAGCACCCGAGATCGGACCTGGGCCCGTGGAAGGACCGGCAGTTTCATCAAGTGGATGATTAGGTAAGAACGGAGCTAAATGTGCACGAGAGATCACTGGTCCCACACCTGGTCCCCCACCTCCATGAGGAATACAGAAAGTTTTATGCAAATTAAGGTGCGATACATCGGCGCCGAATTTTCCAGGCTGTGCTAAACCAACAAGTGCATTGAGGTTTGCGCCATCTACATACACCTGACCACCTGCATCATGAACAAGAGCGCAGATTTCAGAGATAGCAGATTCAAATACTCCGTGCGTTGACGGATACGTAACCATCAGCGCTGCTAATTTTCCAGCGTGCTCTGCAATCTTCAATCGAAGATCATCAAGACTTACATTTCCGGCTTCATCACATGAAATGACAACGACCTTCATACCTGCCATCACTGCACTGGCGGCATTCGTTCCGTGGGCACTAGAAGGAATAAGACAAATATCGCGTTCCTGCTCGCCACGAGAGTCATGGTAGTTGCGAATAGCCAGCAAACCTGCGAACTCACCTTGGCTGCCAGCATTTGGTTGCAGTGAAACAGCATCGTAACCGGTGATTTCCACTAACCACTTCGATAACTGTGCAATCAACTTTCGACTACCAGCGCTCTGCGCAGCCGGTGCGAATGGGTGCAACGAAGAAAACTCTGGCCAGGTAACTGCTTCCATTTCGGTGACAGAGTTAAGCTTCATAGTGCATGAACCCAATGGAATCATGGTTCTATCCAGAGCCAGATCCCGATCTGAGAGTGTTCGCAAGTAGCGCATCATGGAAGTTTCTGAGTGGTAAGTGTTGAAAACTGGATGTTGCAAAAAAGGTGAATTTCGCTTTATTGCAGGAGAGATGCCACTCCCCTGGGCTGGCACGACTTTCGCATCGAAGATACCCACGATCTGCGCAAATCTAGAATCGGTAATAGTTTCATCTAACGAAATGCGAACGTGACGTTCGTCAACGACGCCTAGATTGATCTTCAGTGCCGCTGCCCGTTGATGAACTGCATCTGCGTTCTCAACCTTAATCGTGAGGGTGTCAAAGTAACTCTTGTTCACACTCGTTACGACAGTAGCAAGGGCGGCCGTGTAACCATGGATGCGCTCCGCTATCTCAATCAGACCCTTGGGTCCGTGCCACATCGAATAAAAAGCACTCATATTTGCGAGCAATACCTGAGCGGTACAGATATTGCTGGTCGCTTTATCGCGGCGAATATGTTGTTCGCGGGTTTGCAACGCTAATCGAAATGCTGGATTGCCATGCGCATCAACGCTCTGTCCGATTAACCGCCCAGGGAGAGCGCGTTCAAGACCAGCGCGTACCGCCATAAATCCAGCATGCGGTCCGCCGAAGCCCATGGGAACACCAAATCGCTGCGCTGAACCAACAGCGATATCAGCTCCCCACTCCCCTGGCGCCGTAATCAGCGTCAATGCAAGCAGATCAGTAGCTGCGATTACCAGCGCATCTTTGGCGTGCGCATTGATAGCTAGTTGATGGAAATCAGTAATTGCACCAGTGGTATCTGGATACTGCACCAGAATTCCAAAGTAATTAATCGCTGAGTCAAATGAGAGCGCATCTACTTCGAGTACCTCAATCCCAAGTGGCTTGGCTCGAGTAATTACTACCGCTTTGGTCTGTGGATGCAGATTGCGATCAATAAGAAATAGGGCCTCATCACTTGTCTTAGAGGTACGTCTAGCTAGCGTCATAGCTTCAGCCGCCGCCGTAGATTCATCAAGCATCGAGGCATTTGAAATAGCAAGTGCTGTCATATCGGTAATCACTGTTTGAAAAGCGAAGAGCGCTTCTAGACGACCTTGCGAAATCTCAGGTTGATAAGGCGTGTAGGCGGTGTACCAGGCTGGATTCTCTAAAACATTTCGCTTGATAACAGGTGGTGTAATTGTTCCGTAGTAACCGGTACCTATAAGTGATGTGAAGATCTGATTCTCTGACGCTAATGCGCGTAACTCCTGGATAACTTCAACTTCACTCTTAGCCAGATCTAGAACTTCGGAGAGCTTCTTTTCGATCACGATATTTTCGGGTACTACATCCGAGATAAAATCTTTGATTGTTGAGTAACCCAGGACCGAGAGCATCTCGGCTTCTTGCGCAGATGACGGCCCGATGTGGCGATCTTGAAAACCTTTAGCAGCGCCCACGTACCCATCCATTTCGCTCAACCAAAAATACCTAACCAGTAATTAGATGAGCGAAATATATGAGGGTTAGGCGCCTTTCGCCTTGCGACGCAGTGAGAGTTCGTCGTTATTTTCCGCAACTACGGACTCGCCATTGATCTCGCCTGCAAGTGTGGCAAGTGAACCCTCTACTTCAGACCAGACCTTGCCAACTGCGATTCCAAAGACTCCTTGGCCACCGGCGAGTAAGTCAATAATTTCATCAGGGCTTGCACACTCATAAATCGAGGCGCCATCGCTCATAAGGGTTATGCGCTCAAGTTCAGTAACGCCACGATCGCGCAGATGATTTACCGCGGTACGAATGTTCTGCAGCGATACACCCGCATCAAGTAGACGTTTAACAATTTTGAGAACGAGAATGTCGCGAAAACCGTAAAGGCGTGCGCTACCTGAACCTGTCGCGGTCCGAATCGATGGCTCAACTAGTCCGGTACGAGCCCAGTAATCTAATTGACGATATGAAATACCAGCCGCAGAGCATGCAGTAGCTCCGCGATATCCGATTTCAAATTCTTGTTCTGTCACGAGAGGGGGCTCGCTTTCACGTAGTGGGGTTGAAGAAAGGGTACGCCCGCCTCTAATCAAAAGGGAGTACCGACACGAATAGAACCTTTACTTGAGGTTGAGACTTTCGAGCTAGCCAGCGAAATCCTCAGGGTTGATCTGATCGAGAAACTCACGGAAAGCCTCGAGCTCCTGGTCCCCGGCCGCTGAAACCTCCGAAGCGACCTGCTCAGGAATATCGATTCCTACCTGGTCCAAGAGTTCGTTATCGACGAGAATATTTGATTTGGTCCGAAGCGCAATCGCTATCGCATCCGAAGGCCGGGCCGATAAGGCTGGCAAGGCACTGGACGCATCTCTGAGATTGAGTTCTGCGAAGAAGACGCCTTCAACGATTGAGGTGATATGGACAGAAGTCAGCGTGATGTCTACCCGATCTAGTAAGTCGCGGATTAAGTCATGCGTTAATGGACGAGCCGCTGCCAACCCTTGTTGCGCAAATGCAATCGCGGTTGCTTCCACTGCACCCACCCAGATTGGCAGGAAGCGAGTTCCTTCAATCTCCTTGAGAAGAACGATCGGTTGATTTGAAGGCATCTCAATCCGAACACCCACGACTTCTACTGGAATAAACATGGGTCACTCAATCAAAGAATTTAACGTGGACGATTCAGGCCGCCGCGTACCAAGGCAGCATGTAGTCGTACTGACAAAGAGGCGATCTCTTTCTGAACTTCCTCGGCGCGAGCTTTCGCTTCCGTGCTCTTCTGTCGAGTAAATGGTGTGATGACTTGTTCAATCAAACCAATCTCTCGATCAGCGGCTGATTTGAATGAACGAAGATGGCGAGGTTCGATACCAAAGCCAGCCATCTCGGCTACCGCACGAGCAACTGCAAGAGCATCTCCGTCGTAGTGACGACCACGGATTTGAATAAGTCCAAATGATTCGAGTTCTACCAATTGTGATTCCTCGAGCGAAGATGCCTTGAGCAACTCTTCCCGCGATAGTCGCATCTCAGATGCCTCAGCAAAAGTTGAAGGAGCAAACTCACCATCAATAGTGGCTAGACCGAGCGTCGGACGTGGGCCCGCAGTTCCTCCGGCGGGTGCTGGCTGTAGACCGCGATCGAGGGCATCTAAGTTCTCTTTAATAACCTTCAAAGGAAGGTACTGATCACGTTGGGCTAGAAGCACATAGCGAAGTCGCTCTAGATCAGCAGTGGTGAACTTGCGATAGCCAGATGGCGTGCGTTGCGGTTCAATCAAGCCTTCAGATTCCAGAAAGCGAATCTTTGAAATGGTTATGTCGGAGAAATCCCCGCGGAGCTTTGTGAGAACCTCACCAATACTTAAGTAGGCACGTGCTGGAACGCTCAACTGACTTCTCCCCTGCTAGCTAAAGAAACGATTACTTGTTTTTTGTTGATGTAGCTGAAATAAATAAAAGATGGAACTTGCCTATTTGAATCTCGTCTCCAACCGAAAGCTGATGCTCAGTTGTCGGGACGTTATTGATGTAGGAGCCATTGAGGCTTCCTAGATCAATGAAGGTGTAGCCAGTTGCCGACTTCGCAATCGAGGCATGTTTTCTCGAGACTGTGACATCATCGAGAAATATTGCGTTCGACGGCGAGCGACCGATGCTGGCACCTTCGGCAGTGATCAGAAAACGGGCCCCTTTTCCAGGACCTCGATGAACCAGAACCATTGCCGAATTACTGTCGGCAGATAGCGCTGATTGCAGTACCTGGCGCTCTTCCTCCGTCGAAGTAGCTAGATAATCAGCGATCAGGTCAGCTGGGGAATTGCCGACTACCGAACGAAGACCCAGGTGAAGGGTGCTAGTTAACTCTGGCTTTGACTCTGCCTCTGCCATGAACTCACCCCCTTCGACGTCAACTTAAGGGTGACACTAGAGAGTTGGCGGGGAGAAATCAAGCGGAAAATCAGGCGGTGATCGCTCCATACTCGGCCGAAGAAAGCAAGCCCTCCGGCTGGGAAGCTACTTCAATATCGACTAACCAACCCGTTCCATAGGGATCTGAATTAATTAACTCGGGCGCTGCTACAAGCGATTCATTAACGGCTACGACAACTCCAGTGAGTGGCGCAAAAATTTCAGAAACGCTCTTTGTAGATTCGACCTCCCCGCAGACAGCATCTGCGGTGATTTTATCGCCAACTTTAGGCATCTGCACGTAGACGATGTCGCCGAGGGCGGCCTGTGCAAAATCGGTAATACCCATTCGGAAACGAAGTGATGTCTCAGTGGGTGCAACCCATTCGTGCTCTTTCGTATATTGCAACTCTGCTGGAATCAACGACATCTTTAGCTCCTACAATCTCCGGTTAATCAATTCTAGCTAACGTGTGGCCGCACTCTAATGCTATTTATCCCGGTTCGGAAATACCCAATCGCGGTGGCTAAATAAAGCGCAACTCCCCAACCTGTAAATGCCCAGCCAAAGATAAATGCCACGGTTCCATACCACTGTGTATTCAGGGCCAACAGTAGGAAAGGAAACGCGTAGAGCAGATTAAATGTGGCCGCTTTTCCAAGGTAGGTTACCTCGAGCGTAGGGAGACCACGCAATTGAATGACTAAAGCGAGTAACGCCATTGCAACATCACGCGCAACTAGAATGATGATCACCCACAATGGAATCGCCTCGCGGATATAGAGCACAATTATTGTGGCCACAATATAGAGTCGATCGATTGTCGGATCTGCAATCTCCCCAAAACGAGATTCTTGATTCAGCGCTCGAGCTAACTTGCCATCGAAGTAGTCGGTTGCACCGCCTATCATTAAAACAATAATTGCCCAGCCATCAGCTCGCAGATCTAGCGCTAACCAAATAAAGAGCGGGATTCCTAGAAACCGAAGAAAAGTAAGTGCATTAGGAATCGTCAGCATCCTTACTGCTCCTTATCTCGTTCCTTTACTCGAATTGCTACCTGAACTGGAGTCCCAGGGAACTTGAACTCTTCACGCAAGCGACGTTCGATAAACCTACGATACGAGGCTTCAATCCATCCGGAAGAGAAGACCACGAATTTCGGTGGCGCGATTCCGGCCTGGGTTGCGTAATAAACCTTTGGCTGCTTTCCGCCACGAACAGGTGGTGGGGTCGCCCCGATAAGTGCGCCCAAGAAAGAGTTGAGTTTCGAAGTAGGTACTCGACGTTCCCACGAATCAATTGCCGTTCTCAGTGCCGGAGCGAGTCGGTCTCGGTGCCAACCAGTCTTCGCCGCGACGTTAACAATCTGAGCCCACTCGACCTGATCGAGGTGACGTTCAATCTCTTTATCGAGTTGAGGTCGACGATCCTCATCAACTAAATCCCATTTATTCATCACAATCACCATCGCCTTGCCAGCTTCTTCTACCATTGTGATGACGCGCAGGTCTTGTTCGGAAATCGGCACAGATGCATCGAGTACTACCACTGCGCATTCGCAACGTTCTAAAGCAGTCTGAGTACGTAAGGTCGCGTAGTAGTCGGTTCCACTTGCCTGATTCGCTCGCTTCTTAAGCCCTGCAGTATCTACAAATCTCCAGATGCTTCCACCAAATTCAATCAACTCATCTACTGGATCTCGAGTTGTACCTGGAACATCATCAACGATAGAACGGCTCTCCCCCGCAAGTGCGTTGAGCAGACTCGATTTGCCAACATTAGGACGACCAATGAGTGCGATACGTCGATAGCCATCTTGAACCTGAGCCGCGCCAACTTCAGGAAGCAACTTCGTAATCGAATCCAATAGATCGCCGCTGCCGCGTCCATGCAAGGCAGATACGAAATGCGGCTCGCCTAAACCAATATTCCAGAGTGCATGTGCATCCGACTCGTCGTTATCTCCGTCAACTTTATTTGCAACCAGAATGGTCGGCTTCTTCGCTTTGCGTAACTCTTGCACCAAGACATCATCTTCATCGAGAGCGCCAACTTGTGCGTCAACAACAAAACAGAGAACATCGGCTTCTTGCATTGCAAGTTCGGCACTTGCACTTACTTGTACTGAGATGCCATCGGGCTTTGATTCCCAACCGCCAGTATCCATAATGATGAATCGACGTCCGCCCCATTCGCATTCGTACTGAACGCGATCTCGTGTTACCCCGGGTGTATCTTCGACAATCGCTTCTCGTCGACCGATGAAACGATTAATAAGCGTTGATTTACCAACGTTAGGTCGCCCCAGGATTGCAACGATTGGAAGCCCAAGAAGAGAACGCTGGGATAGTAGCTCCCATATTCTCTCTACCGTCTCATCTAAAGTCAGTTCGGTCGAATCGATATGGACAGCGTCGGTAGCCATCGCTAGTGGTGAAACTGCTCGATTAGAATCGATTTCATCACGTGTCGAAAGTGAATGTGCTACCGCGTCTACGCCACCGGAATTCCCATTGTGCTCGGCATCGCGTCTGGCAGCTCTAGCTGAAATATCGGCAGTTAAATAAATCTTGAGTGCAGCTTCTGGGCACACGACAGTGCCGATATCCCTACCTTCGACAACAATTCCACGATCGGCCTTCGAAATAATAGAACGCTGAAGAGTAAGTAGCTCTGCCCGAATCTGTGGCATTGCGCTAATAATCGAAACCTTTTCAGTTACCTCGTTGCTACGAATCTCTTCACTGATATTTGTCGAACCAACAAATACTTGTGGATCACGAGGATTGGAATGAAAAGTGATCGGTGATTCGATAACCGCAGCGATAATGTCATCTGGATTCTCACTCTTTATCGATAAAGCAATGTAAGTGATTGCCCGATAGAGCGCACCAGTATCGAGATAGTTCCAACCTGCACGGATAGCAATATTTTTAGATGTGCTGGATTTACCAGAGCCGCTAGGGCCATCTAGTGCAACAACAATCATCTTCACAGCCCATCTATAAGTTATTACATTCTAAGGCGCATCTGCCCATTACAGTGAATTACGAACGTGGCGAATGCACATCCCAACCATGGCTACGTAGATGTTCGCTTAATTTCACTGCATCAGAAGCCGAAACCGCCAAGGTGATAAGGCCAGTTTCTTGTCCAGGTGAGTGCTCAATCGAAAGATCTTCAATATTGACTGAAGCCTTTGCACACTCTTCAAATATTGCTGCTAACTGACCTGGTTTATCTTCAATAACAATCGGAAGGAAGGTGTATTCGCGAGCTTTACCGCCATGTTTTCCAGGAATTGCTGCCCGACCAACTTGACCTTCAGAGATAAATTCAGCAATCCGATTCTCATCTGTGAGATTCTCGATAAGCGCAGTGAGGTCACTCGAAAGCTTGCGAAGTAACGGAGTAATGGCAGCGCTATTTGCCGTGATGATCTCTTTCCAGAGCCCGGAATCTGATGCCGCTATCCGAGTCGTATCTCGTAGTCCGGCACCGGCTAAGCCGAGCCATTCTTCGGGTTTGCCGACCAACTGCTTGGCGAGCAGTGATGAAACCAGCTGAGGCAGATGAGAAACCAGCGCTACCGCTTGATCGTGTGCCGCAGCTGGGATATCAATGACAAATGCCCCTAAAGCTTCAATTAGAGCGATTCCATAAGAGATCGCCTGAGAATTGGATTGACTAGAGTCAATAATCCATGGGCGGCCCTCAAATAGATCGGCACGAGCTGACTCAGCTCCTCCCACTTCACGACCTGCCATTGGATGAGTTGGCAGAAAGTTTCCTTGTTCGAGCCCTGAAGCAAATACCTCAAGTACAGGTTTAGTCTTAACTGAGGCTACATCTATAAATACTTCACCGAAGGTTGACTCTTTTACGAGCTTTAGTACCGAGGAGAAGGCTGATAATGGAACCGCAGAGATAACTAACTCTGATTCCGCAATTTCATGGGTCTTAGAACCAATAAGGGCCTGCGCGATTCCTTGAGCGCGGGCATCCTGATCGCGCATAGTCACTTCTAAGCCTCTCTGCGAGAGAGCTAGACCGATTGAGGTTCCGATCAGCCCAGAACCAATGACAGTTACACGGGAAAATGGAAGATTTACGCTCATAACCGCCTCAAATCTACTGCGCGATATCTCGACGTAAGGCTTTTGCGCCGTGAAGGTACACGTGCGAAATCGATTCAGAACTGGCTGGGGTCTCCACGTGAGCCATTACTCGAATTGTGCGCTCAAGTGCTCCTGGAACGTCTATCTCTACTGCACAAATCAGAGGCACGGCGGCAAATCCGACCTCACGCGCTCCGGCCGCCGGAAAAGCCGCATTGAGATCTGGAGAGGATGTGAAGAGAACCGATATGACGTTCTCGGCGGAAAGGTTGTTAGCTTTGAGAATCTCAAGAAGTAACTCAGCTACGCCAGCGTAGATACTTTGCGCCGTATTGGCCTCGACCTGGGTCGCTCCCCTAATTGCTCTCACTGACATTTGCCAAGTGTACCTGCACTCGCTTCTCACGGGGATTAATTGCTTATGGTTTTGCACTTAAAACGTTTTATCGACTAATTACTTCCTTTGCAACTGGCTGAATCAATATCATTCCTCGAATGAATGGACATCGATTTAGAATATAGTTTTATCGATATTTTAGGGGATGTTTCACGCTGCAGATTATCGATAAATTAACATTTTGAAGGATGCGGAACCGAATACCCGTTTATAGATAAATGGTTAAAACACTTCAGTCTTGATTTACTACTTTATATCTAAAGCTGTTTGTAGACTAACCAATTCGCCTTCATTGAGATCTCGCCAACGTCCCTCAAGGGTCTCCCCCAAAGAGATCGGACCAAACTTGGTTCTAATGAGTCTCAAGACCTCAACTCCGACAGCCTCCATCAGGCGGCGAATGATGTGATATCTACCCTCATGGATGACCACCTCAATCCATTGGGGAGAAAGGTGGCTGAAACTTAGGACCCGGCCCATCCCATCTTCAAGCTCTACTCCCTTCAAAAGGGTCTTCTCAATACCGACCGGGAGTTTTCCATCAAACTCAATGATGTATGTCTTCTCTAACCCGTACGAAGGATGGGTTGCTCTAAAGGTCAGATCCCCATCATTTGTGAGCAAAATCAGGCCTTCGGAGTCCTTATCTAGGCGGCCGACATGGAACAACCGCTCGGTTCTGAGGTTGATGAAATCGGCTAACGACGGGCGTCCCTCCGGGTCATACATCGTTGACAGCACGCCTCTCGGTTTATGAAGTGCAAGATAAGTCTTAGACAAAGACCGTGTAATTGTCTCGCCATCTACCTCTACTTTGACCTTTTCGGGATCGAACTTGGCACCAAGCTCTCTTACCTGACGGCCATCGACAGTAACGCGACCATCCATGATGAGCTCATCCGCACCTCGACGGCTCGTGATTCCCGCGTCGGCAATAATCTTATTAAGGCGCATATCGGCCATGTGGCTATCCATTCTCGACAGTCAACTCCCCGCAAAGTCAGTCGAAGTCGACTGGTGTGGCAAGGGGTGGAGCGAGAAGTGTAAGGCGTTACCTAGTCTGTAAGCGAATCGAGGATCTCATCCAACGCGTCAATATCCGGTAGATGTGGCGCCAAAGGCGGCAGATCCGTCAGAGCGTTTAGGCCTAAGCGCTCCAAGAAGTAGCTCGTGGTCTTGTAGAGAATAGCTCCCGTCTCATTCTCAATCCCATACTCATCTACCAGTCCACGAGTGATCAGGGTCTTCATGACCGCCTCTACATTCACGCCTCGAATCGCTGATACGCGGGCCCTAGACACTGGTTGGCGATACGCGATTACGGCAAGTGTCTCAAGGGCGGCTTGAGTGAGCCTATTCTGCTGGCCATCAAGTACAAATTTCTCTACCGCTGAGCTGTAATCCGGGTGACTATAGAAGCGCCATCCTCCATTAATCGCCTTGAGCGAGAAGCCTCGTTCTGAATAGCTGGGAACCAGCCCCTCCAGGGCCGCCACTACCTGATCGACAGGGACTTCCAACACTGTGGCTAGGGTCAACTCAGTCACTGGCTCATCTACCACCATCAAAATCGCTTCAATTGCTCGGGATAGCTCGTATCCATGAACCTCGGGATTAGACATTTTCGCTCTCTTCTGTCTGATTTTCACTCACTGGCGAGATATCGAACTCATTTGTCGCTAATACTTCACCCTCATCCGAGCCTACCCAGGTCACCTGAAGCTCACCAAGGGCAACGACTTGCTCAAATCGCAAGGCGCCTTGGCGGTAGAGGTCGAGCAGGGCCAGGAATCGGGCCACGACTACCAGGGTGGAGTCAGCGCCTTGAATCAGATTTCGGAAGGAGAGGGTGCGAGACTTTCGCAGGGCGTCTACAACTGAACGCGACTCCTCGGCCACGCTCACTAGGGCGCTGTGCAGGTGCTCCACTGCCACGACTGGTGGAGTTTTAGGGGTTAAGACGCGCTCGGCGATGGCAGCAAATCGCTGGGCTCCCACGCCAATGAGGACCTCTGGAAGCAGTGAAGCAAGCGCTGGATCCAGGGCAACAACTCGAGGGAAAGACTTGTCGGCAGCCAGAATCGCGTCCTGGAAAGAAGCTGCGATCTCCTTAAATGCCCGATATTGAAGCAATCGAGCGAAGAGGATATCTCTGGCCTCCAGGATCGCCAGGTCTTCCTCATCTTCAATCTCACCACTTGGCAGGAGCCTCGCTGCTTTGAGATCGAGCAAGGTGGCGGCTATCACGAGGAATTCGGTCGCCTGGTCGAGCTGCCAGCCTTCGCCAGACTCCTCAAGTTTGCGAATGAAGGAGATGAATTCATCCGTTACCAAGCTCAATGAGACCTCAGTGATATCCAACTTATGACGCGATATCAGCTGAAGCAGAAGGTCGAAGGGGCCATCAAAGTTGCTTAGGTGAACGCTAAAACCCGACTCAGCAGGGGTTTCTTCCGGCGTTGGAACCGGAGCGAGCGTATTTTCCACCTGCGAAGAGTACTTCTTTACTTGCTTATCGCTGCGCATTACGCGTAGAGTCGGAAGCAACTGAAAAGAGGTTTCTCGCTTGAACGCTAAATCGACATTTGACGATGATGTGGCAACTACCGCCACCCTTCTTGGACGTGAACCACAGAACTTCACAATTCCGGCGCCACTTACTGAACATGGCGGAGCGAAGATCATCTCAATCTTTAATCAGAAGGGCGGCGTAGGAAAGACAACCTCAACAATTAATTTGGGTGCAGCGCTCGCAGAACTCGGACGTCGCGTTCTGCTCGTGGATTTTGACCCGCAAGGTGGACTCTCACTTGGACTAGGAGTCAACGCTCATAGCCTGCCGCTTGAGAACACTGTCTATTACGCACTGATGACACCGGATGCGAATATCGATGAGATTGTCCTGAAGTCTTCCGTTGCAAATCTTGATTTCTTGCCCGCTAACCGAGATCTAGGAACGGCTGAAACAACTCTCGGAGCTGAAATAGGTGGACAGCAATATCTCAAGCGCGCACTTGCACGACTATCTTCGGAATACGATGTCATTCTGATTGACTGTCAACCAACGATGGGACAACTCACCATTAACGCCCTTGTTGCATCTGACGAGGTAATTGTTCCGTTGCAATGTGAATATTTTGCACTTCACGGTTTCATTGAACTTAAAGGAAATATCGACAAGGTTCGTAGTTTCCTCAACCCAAATTTGAAGTTGATTGGAATATTGGCAACTATGTACGATCGCAAAACTCTTCATAATCGTGAAGTTCTCACAGCAATTCTTGAGAAGTATCCGGAAGATGTATTTGAAACTATTATTGCCAAGACAATCCGATTCTCTGAGACAACTGTTGCAGGTGAGCCAATCACTGCATATGCATCATCTTCTGGCGGCGCACAGTCCTATCGCCGCTTAGCCCGTGAACTAATTGCCCGAGGAGGCGCCCGATGACACGTAGAGCTAGTTTGCCTGGAGCAGATGAATTATTCCGAGCCAATACACCGGCGTTGAGCGCGGTTCGCCAAGTTGCTGAAGCAACTACAGCTGCCCCTGCTGCCCCACAACCTGTTGGTGTTGCTCAACCAAAGACCAAGAAAGGTGTTCGCACCATTTCACGTAGACGTGTTACGGCTGCTGAAAAATCTCCTTCGGGTCGTGAACTTCATGAAGAGAAAATCACTGTTTATTTATCAACGGATGAACTCTTTGATTTAGATCAGGCTCGTTTGATGCTTCGCGGAGATTTAGGACTTGCAGTCGATCGCGGACGCATCGTTCGTGAATCAATTGCAGTCATCATCGCTGATCTTGAAGCTAAGGGCGATCAAAGTATTCTTGCCCGTCGTCTTCGCGGGATTTGATTACTTCGCTCGCGGATGTGCTGAGCTATAACTTTCTCGTACCTTGTCGATTGTGATCAAGGTATAAATCTGCGTTGTAGTGACTGAGGAATGGCCCAATAACTCTTGGACTACGCGAATATCTGCGCCACCATCGAGTAAGTGTGTGGCGTAAGAATGTCTAAAGACGTGGGGCGAAACCTTTCCGGTAAGCCCGGTGGCATCAGCCGCGCTAAGCACTATCTGCCAAGCGCTCTGCCGGGAAAGTCGTTTGCCGCGGGAGTTGAGAAATAGCGCTGGATCTCCTTTGGAGTTTCTAGCAGCAAGATCTGGCCTAGTTCGAACTAAATACTCTTCCAGCGCTGAGAGCGCGAATTTTCCCAACGGCACGATTCGTTCCTTGGATCCCTTGCCGCGTAACTTCACTACTGAAATTTTCTCTCCTGCTACTTCTTGAGTTGCAATATCACTATGGTTCAATCCGATTACTTCACTGACTCGAGCGCCAGTTGAGTACAAAATCTCCAAGATTGCGTAGTCACGAAGGGAGATGGGATCGCCTTCTCGCTTTGCTGATTCGATGAGGCTAGATATTTCCGAAACCGAAAGCGCCTTCGGTAAACGGCGGGGCGTTTTTAGCGTTACCGATTCAGTAGTGGGATTTGAGATCTCATATTCAAGTGCACAATATTTGTAGAAACCCTTTAACGCGGATAACGATCGATTTATGCTGGAAGCGCCAATCATGGAACTTTTGAGAAAGACTTCGAAACCTGTCACATCGGATGCTTCAAGCTCAGAGAACTTCTTCCCTGATGCGCTGAGAAAATATGCAAACTTCGATAGATCGCGTTGATATGACGAAATCGTGTTCTGCGCCAAAGCGCGCTCTATCCGTAGATGGTTGAGATAATTGGTGCTTGCGGATTCAAAGTTCATCTATCCCCCGCGTAAAACCTACTTCTTGCGCGCAAGTGCTGCAGCGATAAGACCTACAAAGAGCGGGTGCGGTCTCGTCGGGCGCGAACGTAACTCAGGGTGCGCTTGTGTTCCAACATAATAAGGATGTACCTCGCGAGGTAATTCAACAAATTCAACCAGATCTCGATCCTTAAACATCCCCGAAAAGACTAGCCCCGCCGCTGAAATCTGCTCACGATATTTATTGTTCACTTCATATCTATGACGATGTCGTTCAGAGATCTCGTTGCTTCCATAGACGCCAGCAACAATAGAACCTGGTGTGAGAGTTGCCTTATAGAGACCCAATCTCATTGAGCCACCCATATCTGCCTGCCCAGCAACGATGTTCTTCTGATCATCCATAGTTGCAATCACGTGCGTTCCACTGTCTGGAGTGAACTCCGCAGAATTGGCATCAGCAATGCCAGCAAGATTTCGGGCCGCCTCGATGACCATGCACTGTAAGCCAAGACAGAGACCGAGCGTTGGTATCTTCTCTTCTCGAGCAAATTTCAGTGCACCGAGTTTTCCTTCAATTCCGCGAATTCCAAATCCACCAGGGACGCAGATTGCATCTACTCCTGCCAATGCCTTTTCGGCACCGGCGCGGGTTTCACATTCATCACTTGGTACCCAGACCAATTCAACCTTTGCATTATTTGCAAATCCACCGGCACGTAGCGCTTCAGAGACCGACAGATACGCATCTGGTAGATCAATATATTTGCCAACAAGTGCGACTTTCACAGAATGGGCTGGATTATGAACTTTCTGTAGCAACGCATCCCACTCGCCCCACTGAACTTCATGTCCACCAAGAGAGAGTCTGCGCACGATATAAGAATCCAGTCCTTCACTGAAGAGAACTTTAGGAATGTCGTAAATAGAGGGAGCATCGACTGCAGCAACAACGGCTTCAACATCAACATCGCACATCAATGAGATCTTCTTCTTAATTCCCTCCGGAATCGGGCGATCGCACCGCAGAACAACCGCATCTGGTGCAATACCGATGCTACGAAGAGCAGCGATACTGTGCTGAGTCGGCTTAGTCTTTAGCTCCCCCGATGGACCGATGTATGGGACCAATGAAATGTGGAGATAGAAAACGTTATCTCGCCCAACTTCTTGGCGAAGTTGACGGGCAGCTTCCAAAAACGGCTGGGATTCGATATCCCCGACGGTTCCACCAATTTCAGTGATAACCACATCAACATCCGCCGAATCATTAGCCAACATGCGTTCTTTAATTTCGTTGGTGATGTGCGGAATTACTTGCACCGTCTCGCCTAAGTACTCGCCACGTCGTTCACGCGCAATAACGCGCGAATACACCTGTCCAGTAGTGACATTGGCAGAACCTTCTAGATTGCGATCAAGAAAACGTTCGTAGTGACCGATATCCAGGTCAGTTTCTGCACCATCATCGGTTACAAATACTTCACCGTGCTGGAACGGATTCATCGTTCCTGGATCCACGTTGAGATAAGGATCTAACTTTTGCATAGTGACCCGAATTCCACGGGCTACTAAAAGACGACCGAGAGAAGATGCTGTGAGGCCCTTGCCTAGACTTGAGGCGACTCCGCCAGTTACAAAAATATGTTTAGTCACATGCGGCTGGCTCATGGAAGACGAACCTATCATTGATTGCGGGGTTAGCCTCGCAGCGCGAGAAGTTCAGCTGCGTGTTCGCGCGCACTGGTGGATTCTTCGAGTCCGGCGAGCATTCGGGCTATCTCTTCCACCCGATCTGAATCCTCCACCTTTGCCACTCCCGAAGCCACTACTGAGCCGTCGTTGCTCTTCTTCACCACGAAATGCGTATCCGCCCACGCTGCAACCTGCGGCAAGTGAGTAACCACAATTACTTGAGCCTGTTTAGATAACTGGTGCAATCTCTTTCCCACTTCAATCGCAGCCTTGCCACCCACACCGGCATCTACTTCATCAAAAATATATGTCCCCACCGGATGTGTCTGGGCGATGACTACTTCTAGACCCAACATAATCCGTGACATCTCACCACCACTTGCGCCCTTACCCAGCGCCACCTTCGGACCATCTGCATGCGCCCGAATGAGCATCGAAATCTCATCACAACCTAGTTGCGTGAAATCAGATTCCTTCAGCGAAGCTGTGTAGTCAGGCGAAGTTACCTCTACGAAGAATTGTGTGTGCGGCATCGAAAGCGCCCGAATCTCGATTGTTACTAAGTCAGAAAGTCTCTTCGCATGGGTTAGGCGGGTATCGGTAAGAACCTTGGCGTTTTTCAGCAGTTCCTTCTTAGCTTGCGCAAGCGCGCCTTCTAATTCGGCAATACGATCATCACCGCCTTCAAGATCTGCAATCACCTCTTTTCCGCTCTTCGCTCTCGCTGCCAGCAAGACCAGCTCCTCATCACCACTTGCTGCACCGCCCCAGCGCTTGATGAAGGTCAGTAGCTGAGATTTACGATCATTGAGAAGATCAAGTCGTTGTGGGTCAGCTTCGAGTCCGGTCGCGTACGAGGCGAGATCTGTTGCAGCATCATCGAGTATGAATACCGCTTCACTGACTCGTTCCGCGATCGACTCAAGTCGAGAATCTTTCGATTTCACAGAATCCAAAGCGCGCCTGGCCGAATGCAGAAGTGTTAAGGCGCCGGACTCTTCGCCTTCAAGGGCGCTCTTCGCACCTTCGCTGGCTATCCGTAAATCTTCCACGCTCGATAACCTGTTGATCTCATCTTCGGTCGCGCTACATTCATTACGAACCGCTTTCAGCGAAGACCAAGCCGCGAGGAACTCTCTGATATCTGCCATATCCGCATCTCGCTTACTGGCCGAACTCTTTAAATCCCTCAATCGTGATTTCAAATCAGAGTAAGTATCGAAGCTCTTTTGGTAAGTCGCCAGTGCCTTACTTAAATCTGCACCCGCAAAACGATCTAATAGCTCTCTTTGAATCGCACTTTTAGTAATTTGAGAGTTCGCAGATTGGCCGTGAATTTCAATTAAGTTCTCCGAAATCATCGCCAGCGTTCCAGCCGGAACCGTGACTCCCCCACAGACCGCCTTACTTTTTCCATCAGCATTTACGGTACGAGAGATGATGAGCGAGTTGGAATCCAACTCCGCACCCAACTCTTCCAAATGTGAAACCTGAGAAGGCGCAACCGAGAAGGTTGCAGATGCTGATAATCGATCAGAACCATGTCGAACCAGAGAACTGTCGCTCTTGCCTCCCAGTACGAGTGAGAGAGCGGTAAGGATCATTGTTTTTCCGGCACCTGTTTCACCGGTGAGTACGTTTAGTCCCGGCCCTAGCTCGAGCTCTGATTGTTCAATGATTCCAAGATTGCGGATCGAGATCTCTTCTAGAAATGAACGTTCACTCACCGCGCCAACCTTCAATGGGAAGCTTGAACTTTGCGACAAGTCGATCGGTGAAGAGCGTGGCTGAGACATGAGATAACTTAATTGTTCGATCATCACGAGTGATGATTACTCGATCCCCCGCTTGCAATGGAATTTTGCGAAGTGCGTCCGCCGATAACAAGGCAGCAGCTGATTCAACGGTAACAATAATTTCGGATTTAGGCGAGACCACCATCGGTCTTGAAAAGAGTGCGTGCGCGGATATCGGCAGAAGAACAAGCGCTTCAATTTCCGGCCACAACACTGGTCCCCCAGCGCTAAATGCATAGGCGGTCGAACCAGTTGGTGTTGAACAGATAACGCCATCGCAACCCCAGTGCGATAACGGACGACGATCAATTTCCACAAATAGCTCGACCATCGTTGTGGCATCTCGTTCAACGGTCACTTCGTTAAGTGCCCATCCAGATGAAACAATCTTTCCATCACGTTCGACATCAAAAGAGAGAACCATTCGATTCTCGCTGACGTAACTCTTGTCGATGATACTTGTGGCGATGGCACTGATTGATGGTCGATCTACCTCCGCTAGAAATCCAACGTGTCCCAAGTTGATACCTAAAATTGGTATCTTCCGAGCCAATGTGATTTCTGCGGCGCGCAGAATTGTTCCATCGCCACCTAGCACTACAGCTAACTCAATATCTGGCAGTTCTGTCACAGAAACGCTGGTAACTGACGGAATAAAAATTTCAGAGATGGTAAAGAGTGAAAATCCTGCTGATGTAAGAAGTGGAACTAACTCTGATGCAGCAGCGATGGCTTCCGAACGTGAAGGGTTAACAAGCAGCGCCAGGCTACGAGTGCTCATTATTCCGGACCTGCCGCAATCGCCGCATCGAGGGCTGATTCATCAATTTCAGGAGCTCCGCGTCGTAACCATAAGAAGTATTCAACATTTCCAGCAGGTCCGGGTAGTGGGCTTGCAGCAATACCTAGAGTTCCCAAACCAACATCGTAAGCTGACTCTGCAACGTCGAGAACAGCGGATCTGCGAAGAGCTGGATCGCGTACAACGCCGCCCGCTCCTAGCTTTTCACGCCCAACCTCAAATTGTGGTTTCACCATAAGAACAAAATCTGCTTCAGGACGGGATACCGCCGCTAACGCCGGTAGCACTAGCGAAAGTGAAATGAAAGAGAGATCAGCTACAACTAAATCTATATCTTCTGAAACCTGGTCACCCGTTAAATGGCGGATATTTGTCCGATCCAGAATCTTGACTCGCTCATCTTGACGTAGTTCCCAGGCTAATTGCCCATAACCCACATCAACTGCTACCACTAACTTCGCACCTCGTCGCAGCAAGACATCCGTAAATCCACCTGTAGAAGCTCCGGCATCCAGGCAAGTTCGCCCTTCGACCTGGACGCCAGTAAAGATATCGAGTGCTCCCGCCAATTTATGGCCACCTCTGGAGACGAAATCGTCGCGATCGCCTTGCAAAACTATTGAAGTCTCGGCATCAACTTGGGATGCCGGTTTTGTTGCTGGAATTCCGTTTACCAGTACTGAGCGAGATTCGATTAAATCGGCAGCATGCTCGCGCGAGCGAGCTAGTTCACGGCGAACCAGCTCAGCATCCAGGCGAGTTTTCATAATGTCTCTTCCGAAATCTTTACAGGTTATCGATTGATTTAAGGGACTCTTGTAGCTTCTCGTGGAGCGCTTCAAAGCGCGCAGAGTGTTCGGAGATGTCGCTGACTTCAATCTCTTCAAGTTCTTCGCGAACTTTCTGCACTAAATCAATCTCTTCATTGTTCATTTCTTCACGACCTTCTTCTTCGGCGCTGCCTTCTTCGTAGCCTTGGTGGTAGCGCTCTTCTTAGGAGCAGCCTTCTTCAAGCGCTGAACTTCGGCGGCAAGTTGATCAAACTCTTCTCGCTTTACGAAACCCATCTTCTCAACAGCGGACTCGACTTCATCGTGGATACGACCCTTAATCGAATCCGCGCTCTCCCTCGCCCAATCATTGAGCGCGGTAGCTACCTCGGCCGGGGTGCGTTCTCCATCTGAAAGTTTCTGCGCGTAACTTTTCAGCGTTGAAAAAATTTCGGAAGCTTGGGTTTTCGCCATAGCCCTAGAGTAGCGATTCTGGGAGTTTTACGCGGCGAAGCTAGATGCGCACAATCTCGTCAGCGGCGACCTGCCATCTACTCGCTACCCCGGTTGGGCTCTGCCAGAAGCGGCGATGAATGGAGCCAGAGATCTCAACCCATTCATCTCCTTCTAAAGTCAGAGCAATCTTTCGACTCTTGGCACTCCATGCGGCGATATCAAGAGTGTCGACGCCTTCTCGTTCTGCTCGAGTGACGATGAGTCTGAACTCGACCACCTTGTCGCCACTGGGAAGTTCTTTACTCGTTGCTTGGGCTGAAACCCTCCCCCTGAGCAGTAAATCATTGAGCGAATAATCAATCTCGTTCTCGGTCGACGAAACGCTTTTGGTTGGCTTCTTCTTGACGACGTTCTTTGTTGCTGTTGACATAGTGACCCCTGTATCTGTCGCAGTAAGTACGAATTAGTTCGTACGAGGTTGCGATGATGTGCTACCGGGGTGACAACTTAGTGATTCACTTTTT
Organism: Streptomycetaceae bacterium; assembly: GCA_027483765.1. Taxonomy (GTDB): domain Bacteria; phylum Actinomycetota; class Actinomycetes; order Nanopelagicales; family Nanopelagicaceae; genus Planktophila. The sequence continues at coordinate 1,389 of JAIXTW010000003.1, read as the reverse complement.
TGGGTGTGGATACTTACTGCTCTGCCCGCTCTTGTGCATCTGTGGATTCTTCGTGATCAACGAGTGCGCACTTGGCAAACCATTCGAGCGCTTCCTCCTTGCGTCCCGCTGCATCTAGCGCATCAGCATAGGCATAGCGAAGACGTACAGCCCATTCATCTGTTTCGTTCTTTAACTCTTTACATTGCAACGTCACCACTGCGGCATCAAGTTCACCTAAATCTCTGCGAGCACCCGAGGCCACGATTCGCATCTCAATCTCTTCTGCTTTATCAAGTCGTTTAACCTCTGGTGAACCAGCTAAATTCAGAGCTTTCAATGGATTGCCAAGTCCTCTTTCGCAATCCGCCATAACCGGCCACATTGAAACATCGCCGGAGATGCGATTCGCGGCGCGCAACTCTCTCAACGCAATCTCATAATGACCTGCGCGATAGGCGGCATATCCAGCAGTTTCGCGAACAACTGCTAGTCGCCCTGCGTGATGAGCTGCAGCAACTGCATGCTTATGTGCCAGTTCAGGATCTGTATCCATATGTAAATTCACGCAGACTATATGGCGTGCCACAACTTTTGCATTCTCAGCCGACAAGCTCAACAACTCGGCACGAACGCTTTTCTCTAACTCTTCGCCCGTAACATCATCAGGGATATCCGGTTCAAAGATTCGTGGACGAATACGCGATTGATCACGTTCTTGTGGAGCGGGGCGAAACCCGCGTGGATCGCTGACTTCACGACCTTCTGAGACTTTTCGTGGGGCACCTCGGCGATCATCGCGACCGCCACGTGCAGGACGTTCAGAGTTTCCAGATGACGGACGACCAGATGACGGACGACCAGACCTACTCGGTGGACGTTGATCGCTCATGTGATCTCCTCTTTAAGATTTCTACTCAGAACTATTTTAACTTCGATATATAAATTTCTTGGGAAATAAAAAAGGGGCGCTTACGAATAAGCGCCCCTTTTTATAAAAGAAGTCCGGCAACGTTCTACTCTCCCACAAGGTCACCCGTGCAGTACCATCGACGCTGTGAGGCTTAACTTCCGGGTTCGGAATGGGACCGGGTGTTTCCCTCACGCTATGGTTGCCGAAACGCTATTGAGTTTTGGACATGAACTCACAACTAAGAAGTCTGATCTTCATTAAAGAAGATCTCCTTATTTGTGGTTCTCGACCGTATCTCGAGAACCACACAGTGGACGCGTAGCAACTTTGTAGTTAAATCCTCGGCCTATTAGTAGTGGTCAGCTCCAAGCCTTGCGGCTCTTCCACTTCCACCCTATCAACCCAGTAGTCTCCTGGGGGCCTTACTTGGTAAACCAATGAGAAACCTAATCTTGAAGCGAGCTTCCCGCTTAGATGCTTTCAGCGGTTATCCCTTC
>JAIXTW010000008.1 GCA_027483765.1 Streptomycetaceae bacterium | reverse complement strand
TGTGGAGACCAGGGGAATCGAACCCCTAACCCCCGCCTTGCAAAGGCGGTGCTCTACCAATTGAGCTAGGTCCCCGTATTAGAACGGGTGGGCCCAGGTGGACTTGAACCACCGACCTCTTCCTTATCAGGGAAGCGCTCTAACCAGGCTGAGCTATGGGCCCGCTAGACGTACTTTCGTGCGTTTCGCAGAAGCGCAAGGTTACTTGAATATCATCAAGTAGCCAAAACGGCCCCCATTACTACAGGCGTGAACCCTACTACTTTTGCTCCGAAATCTCATCTTCGCTGTTGCGGGTCACAGATAGCAAGGTCGCACCTTCGTCGAGGTTGACCAGTCGAACTCCCATTGAATCGCGCCCTGTTTGGCGCACTTCAGCAGCTGGGGTTCGCATGACAGTACCGGCAGATGTAATCGCCAGGATTTCATCTGCATCTTCAAGTACAAGTGCGGATACAAGTGTTCCGCGTGAATCTTCATCGATCTTGGCAGCTTTAATTCCGATTCCACCACGGCCCTGTAATCGGTACTCCTCGATTGGCGTTTTCTTTCCGTAACCGCCGTCGGTTGCGGTAAATACAAATGCACCTTGTGTTGATTGCGAATCAACGCGCGCCATCGTTAAGAGTTCGTCGCCTTCGCGGAATTTCATTCCAATCACTCCTGAAGTAGAGCGTCCCATCGGGCGAAGTGAATCATCATCAGTTGTAAAGCGAAGTGACATTGCTTTCTTGGAGACAAGTAAGAGCTCATCGGCATTGCGCACAAGGGAAGCAGATACAACTTCATCTCCGGGTTTTAGCGAAATTGCAATGAGACCACCTGTGCGCGGTGAGTCGTATTCAGTGAGTGGTGTCTTCTTAACGAGTCCACCCTTTGTCGCAAGGACTAAGAATGGCGCCGCGTTGTAATCTTTAAATGATAAAACCTGTGCAATTTGTTCCTCGGGCTTAAATGCCATCAGGTTTGCAACATGCTGTCCACGCGCATCGCGTCCGGCATCAGGAAGTTCGTGCACCTTCGCCCGATATACCCGCCCCTGATTGGTAAAGAAGAGCAGCCAATCGTGTGTGGATGCAACGAAGAAATGATCGACCACATCATCTTGCTTGAGCGCTGCGCCCTTTACTCCGCGCCCGCCTCTGCGTTGAGACTTATAGAGATCAGCAGTGGTGCGCTTTGAATATCCGCCGCGCGTAATGGTGACCACAACATCGTTATCTGGAATCAAATCTTCAGCCGAGAAATCACCTTCGCTAGCCACAATCTGAGTACGGCGTTCATCGCCATATTTAGCAATGACTTCACTGAGTTCACTCTTGATGATTTCGCGCTGCTTTACCTCAGATGCCAAGATCGCATTGAGTTCGATGATGTCTGCCATCAGCCCGTCGTACTCATCGTTAATCTTTTGGCGCTCAAGTGCTGCGATTCGACGCAACTGCATATCAAGAATCGCATTTGCCTGAATCTCATCAACATCAAGAAGTTTCATTAAGCCGGTGCGCGCTTCTTCAGGTGTCTTGGATGCACGGATAAGTGCAATTACCGCATCGAGCGCATCGAGCGCCTTGAGATACCCCTTAAGGATATGTGCGCGCTTCTCTTTTTCAACCAAACGGAATTTTGTTCGGCGAACAATAACTTCTACTTGGTGCTCGATGTAGTACTTAATGAATTCATCTAAGCGCAAGGTTCGAGGCACGCCATCGACAAGTGCCAACATATTCGCACCAAAAGTATCTTGGAGTTGAGTCTGCTTATAAAGATTGTTAAGGATTACCTTTGGAATAGCCGAGCTCTGCAACACAATTACTAGGCGTTGACCAAGGCGTTCGTTACCTTCATCGCGAACATCTGCGATGCCCTTAATTTTTCCATCTTTAACAAGTTCAGCAATTTTCAGTGCCAAGTTATCTGGGTTCACTTGATATGGAAGTTCAGTAACAACTAAACAGGTCCGTTTGTTAATCTCTTCTACATTTACAACCGCACGCATTGTTACCGAGCCACGGCCAGTGCGATAGGCATCTTCAATTCCACCGCGGCCAACAATCAGCGCCTTAGTTGGGAAATCTGGGCCTTTTACAACTGTGAGCAAGTGGTTAAGTAAATCTGGCGCCGGCATATCTGGATGTTCGAGTGCAAAAATTACTGCCTCACCAATTTCGCGAAGATTGTGTGGCGGAATATTTGTCGCCATACCCACTGCAATACCAGCAGATCCATTGACCAATAAATTAGGAAAACGCGCCGGCAATACATCAGGCTCTTGTGATCGGCCATCGTAGTTAGGTGAGAAGTTAACGGTATCTTCATCGATATCGCGCATCATCTCCATAGCAAGAGGTGCCAAACGAGCTTCGGTATAGCGCATTGCTGCCGCCGGGTCGTTTCCAGGTGAACCAAAGTTTCCATTTCCATCTACCAATGGATAACGAAGTGACCACGACTGAGCCAAACGAACAACTGTGTCGTAGATCGCGGTGTCACCGTGTGGGTGGTAATTGCCCATGACATCACCGACGATACGTGAAGATTTGTAATAGCCCTTATCGGGACGGTAACCAGCATCAAACATTGCATAAAGAACGCGGCGGTGAACTGGCTTTAGCCCATCTCGCACATCTGGAAGAGCGCGACCGACGATAACTGACATTGCATAGTCGAGATAGCTGCGCGCCATTTCAACTTGTAGGTCTACTTTTTCGATGCGATCGAAAGTTACCTCTTCCGGTGTCATGTCATCTGTTGTCATTAGATATCCAAGAATCTGACGTCTTTTGCGTTGCGCTGAATAAATGCACGGCGTTGCTCTACATCTTCTCCCATAAGTACTGAGAAGAGATCATCAGCTGCCGCCGCATCATCGAGAGTTACCTGAATCAAGACCCGATGCTCTGGATCCATAGTGGTATCCCACAACTCTTTCGCTGGCATTTCTCCCAAGCCTTTAAAACGTTGGATTCCATCTTCTTTAGGTAGGCGCTTTCCAGCATCAAGACCAATCTTGATCATGCCATCACGCTCTTTATCGCTAAATGCGTATTCGACCGGATCTTTGCCGCCCCACTTCAATTTATAAAGCGGAGGTTGCGCAAGATAGACAAAACCATTTTCTATCAGCGGGCGCATAAAGCGGAATAAGAGAGTAAGTAGGAGCGTGCGAATGTGCTGGCCATCAACATCAGCATCGGCCATCAAAATAATCTTGTGGTAGCGCAACTTTGCAATATCGAAATCATCATGAACACCTGTGCCAAGAGCTGTGATCAACGCTTGTACTTCGTTGTTCTGCAAGACGCGATCAATGCGAGCCTTTTCGACGTTCAGAATCTTGCCGCGAATTGGCAGCACTGCCTGGTTGCGCGAGTCACGACCGCCCTTAGTTGAACCACCGGCAGAGTCACCTTCGACAATATAGAGCTCGCACTTTGCTGGATCAGTCCACTGACAATCCGCTAGCTTGCCCGGCATGCCGCGACCTTCTAGTAAACCTTTGCGATTGCGCGCTAAATCACGTGCTTTACGTGCGGCAACGCGAGCAGAAGCTGCATCAATAGATTTACGAATAATGTCTTTACCTTCTTGTGGGTTCTGCTCAAACCATTGCGTTAAATGTTCATTAACAACTTTTTGGGTAAATGATTTTGCTTCAGTGTTGCCAAGTTTTGTCTTTGTCTGTCCTTCGAACTGAGGCTCGCCCAACTTGATAGAGACAATTGCAGTGAGTCCTTCTCGAACATCGTCTCCGGTCAGGCGATCTTCCTTCTTACGAATGAGCCCTTGTTCTTCAGCAAACTTATTGACGACCGAGGTAAGCGCAGTACGGAAACCTTCTTCGTGAGTTCCGCCTTCGTGGGTATGGATTGTGTTGGCAAAGGTATAGACAGATTCTGAGAAGCCGTTATTCCACTGCATCGAAACTTCGAGTGAGAGGCGTGCCTTCTTATCTTCAGATTCGATAGCAATTACAGATTTGTGAAGTTCGCCGCGTGTGGAGTTTAGGTGTTTCACAAAGTCAGTAATTCCACCTTGATATTGATAGCGAACAGTAAGTTGCTCGCCCTTGTCATCGACATGGCCTGGGCGCAAATCTGTAAGAGATAAAATCAAACCGCGGTTTAGAAATGCCATTTCGCGAAAACGAGTGGAGAGAACTTCAAAAGAAAAATCAGTTGTTTCAAAGATATCTTCTGATGGCCAGAACTGAATAGTTGTTCCGGTTTCAGTTGTTGCTTCACCTTTAGCCACAGGAGCTTGTGGAACTCCTAGTCGGTAATCTTGTCGCCAAATAAACCCATCGCGCTTTACTTCTGCAGATAATTTTGTAGATAGTGCGTTGACCACAGATGAACCGACTCCGTGCAGACCACCAGAGACTGAATATCCGCCATCGCCAAACTTTCCGCCGGCATGCAACACAGTGAGAACGACTTCAAGGGCCGGTTTCTTTTCAACTGGGTGAATATCAACTGGAATTCCACGACCGTTATCGATTACCTGTAGTGATCCATCGGGCATCAAACTCACTTTAATTTCGGTGCAATACCCTGCGAGCGCTTCATCGACTGCGTTATCAACGATTTCATAGACCAAGTGGTGCAAGCCGCGTTCGCCGGTGGAACCGATATACATTCCGGGGCGCTTACGGACAGCTTCAAGGCCCTCAAGGACTGTGATCGAGGAGGCGTCGTATCCGCCGGGTTCCTGCTTCACATCACGTTTTTCACTCAAAGTGGGAACTCCCTGAATCTGCCTTAAATGGGCTACAGAGCGGTAATTCCTCTGCAGCAGGGTGAAATCCTATCGTTAAATCGCAACTCAAATACCGGCGAGAAGCCTTGGGAGTGGGATTTACCGCCCGTTCGCCGCAGGGGTGAGGGTTCCTACTGAATGCGCGTACTTTCTATCAGATATCCACAGGGTTTATCCCCAATGTGTGTGGAGTTACAGCGTTGTAATTCAGCGTTAGTTGTCGGGACCGAAGTTAATTCTGAGGACCGAAGTTAATTCTGAGGACCTAGCGACTCCATCGCACGCAACGTTGCAATGCGCTCTTCAATCGGTGGATGGGTACTAAATAACTTCGAAACCGATTTCGCATCAAGTGGAGATTCGATCCAGATATGTGCCACTGCATTTGATTTCTGTCGCACCACAGTTGAATCTGCAGCTAATACTTGTAGCGCTTTGCGCAGACCCGCCGGGTTACGTGTAAATGAGACCGCCGTTGCATCGGCAAGTGCTTCACGTTTACGTGAGATCGCAGATTTTAAAAGCATCGCTGCAATCGGTGCCAGGATCAATACAACGAGTGAGAGAACTAGCGCTGCAGGATTTTGATTCTGGTTTCCATCCCTGCGACCGCCACCGAAGAACATCATGCGAGTAAGAAAATCACTCAAGATTGCAATTGCACCTGCAGTTGTTGCAGCAACAGCTGAAACCAAGGTATCTCTGTTGGCAACGTGTGACATCTCGTGCGCGATTACACCTTGTAGTTCATCCCGATCCATTACCTCCAGAATTCTGGTGGTAAATGCAATCAAGGCATGGTCAGGGTTGCGTCCTGTTGCAAATGCATTAGGCGCCGAATCTTCAACAATGGCCACCTTTGGCATTGGTAGCCCGCTTGCAATCACAACTTCTTCAATGACATTAAAAAGTTCCGGGGCATCTTCGCGGGTAATGACTTTAGCCCCAGTCATTGTGAGAACTAATTTATCTGAGCCGTAGAACGAACCGCAGACACCAACGAGTGCAATACCGACTGCAATCGGAACGATTGTTGACGTTGTTCCGGCGCCAAAATAAGTAAGCGCGGCGTATGCAACCAACCACGTGAGCAGGCCCATCGATGCCAATAGGAAATATGTCTTTCCTTTATTGGCAGATTCCAGCGCCCGGAAGTTGTGCTCAGCCATAGAACGAGTTAGAACTTAACGTTGGGAACGTTGCGATCTTCAGGGTTCTCAACTTCATAGAAATCACGAGCTTCAACTTTGGCAAAGCCAGCAAAGAAGCTTGTAGGAATGGTTTTAACGGCTGTATTAAGTGAGCGCACAGTGTCGTTATAGAACTGACGTGCAAATGAAACTTTATTCTCTGTTGTTGAGAGTTCTTCTTGTAGCGATAAGAAGTTTGCAGATGCTTTCAGATCTGGATACGCCTCAGCCACTGCGAGCAAGCCTTTGAGTGCATTGGTAAGTGCGCCATCAGCAGCCGCGATATCGGCAACAGTTGTTGCACTTGTTGCCTTTGCCCGCGCTGTAACAACAGCGTCAAATGTGGATTGCTCATGTGTTGCATAACCTTTAACGGTTTCTACCAAATTTGGAATTAAATCAGTACGGCGCTTGAGTTGGACTTCAATCTGCGCGAGCGCTTCATCGACAGTGATGTTTAGTCGAACGAGTCGGTTGTACTGAGCAATGAAGAAGATGACGATGAGTATTACTGCGGCGATGATTATGTATTCCATGCTTATTCAACCTTCTGATGGGTAGTTGTATTCCCCAGAATAGAGATATCCGAGGAGCTATTTGATCTTGCTCTGGTGGAAATTCATAAAGGAGCGGCTTGGAGTTGGTCCGCGCTGTCCTTGATAACGTGATGCGTAAATGGCTGAACCGTAGGGATGTTCTGCTGGTGATGAGAGTCTAATCAGGCAGAGCTGACCGATTTTCATGCCTGGGAATAACTTGACCGGCAGATTTGCGACGTTGGAAAGTTCGAGGGTGATATGTCCAGAAAATCCTGGATCAATAAATCCGGCGGTGGAGTGTGTAAGCAGGCCTAAGCGTCCAAGTGAAGATTTACCTTCTAAGCGACCAGCGATGTCATCGGGAAGTGTGATGATCTCGTAGGTGCTCGCGAGAACGAATTCGCCTGGGTGCAAGATAAATGCTTCGCCATCGTCGGCAATTACCTCGCGGGTAAGTTCTGACTGTTCAATAGATGGATCAATCACTGAATACTTATGGTTTTCAAATACCCGGAAAAATTTATCGAGGCGCACATCGACTGAGGATGGCTGAATCATCGCCTCTTCAAATGGCTCAACGGCTACCCGGCCAGCGGTTATTTCGGCACGAATATCGCGATCACTGAGAAGCACGGCGCGAGCCTACCTTTCTCGCTTCGAAAAAAAGACCTCCGGCGCGCTTGCCTAAGTTACTGGTGGGTAGCATTATTGCCCCATGAGCCACTACACAGCCAACCTGCGCGATATCGAATTCTGCCTCTTTGACCTACTCGGTCGTGAAAAAGTTCTTGGAACTTCTATCTACTCCGAACTTGATCGCGATACTGCGATGGGAATGTTAGAAGAGATGAAACGACTTACTGAAAATGATTTAGCAGCATCTTTTGTTGAAGGCGATCGCGTTGGCGCAGTGCTCAATAAAGAAACTGGAAATGTAACTCTTCCGGAAAGTTTTAAGAAATCTTATAAGGCATATATCGATGGTGAATGGTGGCGTTTAGATGCTCCCGTTGATTTAGGTGGAATGAAAGTTCCAGCATCTGTTCGCTGGGCAATTGCTGAAATGGTGCTCGGCTCAAACCCGGCAATTCACATCTACGCATCTGGTTATGCATTTGCACATGTCGCTTATGTATTGGGAACAGAAGAACAAAAGGTGATGGCAAAACATATGGTTGATCGCCATTGGGGCGCCACCATGCAACTGACCGAACCTGATGCTGGTTCAGATGTTGGTGCGGGTCGCACCAAGGCTGTGCAACAAGCAGATGGCACCTGGCACATCACCGGAAATAAGCGCTACATCACTTCTGGTGATGCAGACTTCTACGAAAATGTTATGCACTTTGTGCTTGCTCGTCGCGAAGGTGGCGGACCGGGAACAAAAGGCCTTTCACTTTTCTTGATTCCAAAATTTATGTTTGATCTTAAAACAGGTGAGCTTGGAAAACGTAACGGTGTCTATGTCACTGGTCTAGAAGACAAGATGGGATTAAACGTTTCAGCTACCTGCGAAGTAAACCTTGGCGAGAAGGAACCAGCTGTTGGTTACTTACTTGGCGATGTTCACCAAGGTATCTTCCAAATGTTTAAGATTATTGAATTTGCCCGCATGATGGTTGGCACCAAAGCAATTGCAACGCTATCTGCTGGGTATCTACAGGCACTTGCATATGCAAAGACTCGTATCCAAGGCGGCGATATGAAGGTCATGAACGATAAAGCCAGCCCTCGCGTCACAATCATTAAGCACCCAGATGTGCGCCGCTCATTGATGGTGCAGAAGGCTTACGCCGAGGGTATGCGCGCACTCGTGCTCTACACCGCTTCCATTCAAGATGACATTGAGCTCGCTCGTGAAGCAGGAAATAGCGATGAACTAGAGAGACTAGAAAAGCTCAATGACTTAATGCTTCCCGTCGTAAAGGGCTTTGGTTCTGAGAAATCATGGACGCTTCTTGGTACTGAATCTTTACAAACATTTGGTGGCGCTGGATTTACCCGAGATTGGCCACTTGAACAGTATGTTCGCGATGCCAAGATTGATACTTTGTACGAAGGAACAACTGCAATTCAAGGACTCGACTTCTTCTTCCGCAAGGTCGTAAAAGATGGCGGACGTTCACTTGGCTTACTAGGAAAAGAGATTCAAGCATTTACCGAAACTGGCGGAGCTCACGCAGCTGAAAAGCAAGCACTACTTAAAGCACTCGGTGATCTCAATGGAATCATCGGCGTGCTTGTTGGACACGCGATGGCATCACAAGAGAAAGCTGATGAGATTTACAAGGTTGGCTTAAGCACCTCGCGTGCCCTCATGGCAGTAGGAGATGTCATCATCTCGTGGCTATTACTTCGCCAAGCAGATATCGCTGCAGCGAAGCTAGCTGCCGGTGCCGGCAAAGATACTGATTTCTACACTGGAAAAATTGCTTCAGCAAAGTTCTTTGTGGCAACAGTTCTTCCTCATATCACCGCAGATCGCAAGATTGTAGAAGCAACAGATTCAACAATTATGGAGATCCCGGAGTCTGCTTTCTAGCTTTACTAGGATAAACTCGCCCGATGCTTTCAAAACATCGTGGCGAGTTTTTTCTTGTCTTGGGAGCCCTCTTCTTCGCATTAAGTGGAATCACAATCACCGTTGTACTCAAGCATTTGCCAGCGTTTCGCTTAGCCGAGTTCCGCTCAGTAACAGCGGTGCTCATCCTTGGAACACTGGTCGCCCTTACCCGCCCGGAGATCATCAAGATGGTGCGGGCAGAGATTCCTCGACTCGGAATCTACGGGGTTGTCGGCTTTGCCATGGTCAATTTTGGATATCTACTCGGCATTCAACGCGGAGTGCCTATTGCACTGGTATTGATTATTGAATTCACGGCATCAATCTGGATCGCCTTATGGATCAAGTTTGTTCGCAAATCTTTCGTTGCTCGCGAAATGTGGATTGCTATCGCCTTCTCAATTCTTGGTTTGGTCTTAGTTGCCAAGGCGTGGAACGGTTTCACCTTCGACCTCATTGGAATTAGTGGCGCTGTCATGAGCGCCTTTGCGCTTGCGGCATATTTCTTAATGAGTGAAAAAATTGGAAAGAAGCGAGAGCCAATTGCCCTGCTTATCTTTGGCATGGGATTTGCTTCTATATTTTGGCTTGTTGTCCTACCTCCTTGGACATTTCCTTTTGAAGTCTTTACCGAAAAAATGGATCTGAGTGGAGTGGCTGAAGGCTTTATGGTTCCCGGATGGATTCTGATGGCATTGATTGCAATCTTTGGAACAGTCATCCCTTATCTCTGTGTTTTGACTGGGATGCGCTCACTGTCGGCATCAACGAGTAGCGTTATTGGAATGTTAGAGCCCGTACTTGCTGGAGCTTTTGCTTGGTTCTGGTTTGGACAAAGTTGGGACGCTATCCAACTAATTGGTGCAGCAACTGTGCTCTTTGGAATCTATCTAGCAGATCGCGCGAAGACTGCGCCGTCGGAGTAATTCACTCTAGATAACTTGCTAAGAGTTATTCGTTCCAACCGCCATCACCCGGTGCCGATGGTTGAATTTCATTTGTTGCACCCGTTGATTGAGTGAAGTCACGGCCTGCACCAACATTTGGTGCCATATCGAAGAAGCGCGCAAAGTGAAGTTGGGCAGAGACGGTAATGGTGCGAGTAGGTCCGTTACGGTGCTTAGCAACGATGAAATCTGCTTCACCAGATCGGTTCTGTGAGTCGTACATATCATCGCGATGGAGCAAGATAACAACGTCAGCGTCTTGTTCGATAGAACCAGATTCACGTAGGTCAGAGAGCATCGGGCGCTTATCTGTACGTTGTTCAGGGCCACGGTTGAGCTGGGAGATAGCGATAACAGGAACATCGAGCTCCTTCGCCATCAACTTCAATTGACGCGAGAATTCAGATACTTCTTGTTGGCGGTTCTCCACCTTTTTACCCGAAGACATGAGCTGCAAGTAGTCGATGACGACGAGCTTGAGATTGTGGCGCTGCTTAAGGCGTCGCGCCTTTGCACGGATCTCCATCATTGAAAGATTGGCAGAGTCGTCGATGAATAAGGGTGCATCAGAGATTTCACCCATGCGACGCGCAAGTTTTGACCACTCGTCATCGCTGAGTTGTCCAGAACGAATGCTGTTAAGACCAACGCGCGCTTCGGCTGAGAGCATGCGCATTGTGATCTCTGACTTCGACATTTCAAGAGAGAAGATCACAGCAGTTTGGTTATCGTGGATCGCAGCGTGACGAGCAATATCAAGACCGAGTGTTGATTTACCAACGGCTGGACGCGCAGCAACGATAATCATATTTCCGGGATGGAAACCATGTGTAAGTTGATCGAGATCGCGGAAACCAGATTTAACACCTTCAACGCCAACACCTTTTGAGATTGCTTCAATCTCGTCGAGCGCTTGTGGCAAGAGCGTATTGAGTTGCACATAATCTTCAGAAGATCGTCGCTCGGTTACGGCATAGACCTCGGCTTGCGCTGCATCTACTGCATCATCAACTTCGCCGTTTTGGTCGTAACCAAGTTGAACAATCTTTGTTCCTGCTTCAACAAGTCTGCGCATGATTGCATGTTCAAGCACAATCTTTGCGTAGTAACCAGCGTTAGCAGCTGTTGGAACAGATGAGATAAGTGTGTGTAAATACGGTGCGCCACCTGCACGTGCAATTTCTCCGCGCTTTGTAAGTTCTGCGGCCACAGTGATTGCATCGGCTGGCTCGCCGCGTCCGTATAAATCAAGAATTGCATCGTAGATAAGTTCGTGCGCTGGTCGGTAGAAATCACGTTCGCGTAAAACTTCTACAACATCTGCAATTGCATCTTTAGATAAGAGCATTCCGCCTAGAACTGATTGTTCTGCTTGAAGATCTTGCGGCGGAGTGCGCTCGAACTCGGCGCCCACAGTGTTGTACTGCCCGTTACGTTGGGAGTTATTGGGAAGTTCTGCGATGCTCACGAGCGGTACCTTCCTCTAGAGCACTGACAAATGCGAAGTGGCCTGGGGGTAAAGGTGTGGATAAGGGGCCCTTCTATGTGTAAAAGGGTGTGGAGAAGGTGTGCACAACGCCCAGCTATCGGTGGATAGCCTCCCAATTGAGCGTAGGAAGCTGGGGAGAAAAGTAAATCGCAACTTCTCACCAGTTGAGATATCACCTGATATTTACCTTTCTAAGGAAGACTTCGCGCATGATTGTTGATTATGCCCTCTACCAAAATGGCATCAGATACACACAACCTTCCAATCTGACTGAACTTATTCAGAAGGCGAAGAGCGATGGTGGCTTTGTCTGGTTAGGTCTAGCAGAGCCAACAGAGAATGAATTTAACAAAATCGTTGGCGACTTTAAATTTCACCCACTTGCTATCGAAGATGCGATTACCGCCCATCAACGGCCGAAGTTTGAAGAGTATCCCGGTGTTCAGGCGCTGGTATTAAAGACCGCGTTCTACGAGGAAAAGGGAAGTCAGATCTCTACCGGTGAAATCTTCTGCTTTATCGGTGAATATTTCATTGTTGTTGTCCGGCATGGGAACGGTGCGCCACTAGTTAATACGCGTCATCATCTAGAGAACAACCCAGAACAGTTAGCTAAGGGTCCTTATGCTGTTGTCCACGCGATTCTTGATCATGTTATCGATTGTTATATTGATATCTCCATCGAGCTCGAAGCTGACGTACTGCAAGTAGAACATAAAGTATTTGGTGATACTCGAGAAAGTGCTTCGCAGGAGATTTACTTGCTTAAGCGCGAAGTAATCGAATTTCGACATGCAATTGATCCGCTGCTCTCGCCGCTTCAACAACTTTCAAGTATCGGTATTCGCAACGTCCCGGCCGAATTAACGCCATTCTTTAGGGATACGCTCGATCATTTGTCCAGAGCATCTGATGCTGCATCAGGACTTGATGCGCTCTTAACTTCGGCACTTCAGGCAGAAATTGCACAGGTGCAGATACAACAAAATAGCGATATGCGAAAAATTACTTCCTATGTTGCGCTGGCATCTGTTCCCACCATGATTGCTGGAATATATGGAATGAACTTTGACACGATGCCTGAATTACGTTGGCAATTTGGCTATCCAGCAGTAGTCGGTTCACTGGTTGTCATTACCATTGTTTTATATAGGAAATTCAAGAAATCTGGCTGGTTGTAGAAAAAGTAAAGCCCGTCGCAGTTAAGCGACGGGCTTTACTTTTTATGAAGATTTATTAAGCAGAAACTACAGTCAGATTTACAGTTGCTACAACGTTATGTGCAAGTGAAACCTTTACCGAGTGTGTGCCTGTCTTCTTGATGTGACCAGCAGTCTTGAGATTGTGGCGATCAATATCAACTGATGTAGCTGACTTGATTGCTGCCGCAATATCTTTATCTGTGACAGAACCGAATAGGCGACCAGCTGTGCCGGTCTTTACCTTTACAGTGACTGTTGCCTTTTCAAGTGTTGCCTTGATCTCTTTAGCGTGATCGAGATCGCGGACCTCGCGGGCAGCACGTGCGCGACGAATTCCTTCAATCTGCTTCTCGCCACCAAGTGACCAGACGATTGCAACGCCACGTGGCAACAAGAAGTTGCGTGCGTAGCCATCTTTAACAGTGACAACGTCGCCTGCGTTTCCGACCTTATTTACTTCACGAGTAAGGATGAGTTTCATAATTCTTAGCCCCCTTAGCGCGCTGAAGATGTGTAAGGCAGTAGCGCTACTTCACGGCTGTTCTTGACAGCTGTTGCTACTGAACGTTGGTGTTGTGTGCAAGCACCTGTTACTCGGCGAGCGCGAATCTTGCCGCGATCAGAGATGTACTTGCGAAGGGTCGCAATATCTTTGTAATCGATATATGTGACCTTGTCGCGACAGAAGCTGCAAGGCTTCTTCTTGAACTTCTTATTTAGGGCTGCTGCTTTAGCGCCCTTGTTCTTTGGCTCGCGTAGAGCCTTGTTATTTCTTGCTCCCATTGTGGTGCTCCTTTTCGGGCCCTTCTCAGTAGTTTCGCAACTACTTAAGAAGGAATGGATTGTCGGTTGTTAACTTCTCTTATTAAAACGGTGGTTCGTCGGTTGTAGATGTTCCCCATCCACCGCCGGCTGGTGACGCTGTCGCTGCTGCCCATGGGTCGTCGTTGAATGATTCAGCTGCAGCTGGTGCTGCCCCTGCTCCACCTGCACGCTGAGCTCGTGTGACCTTAGCTGTTGCATTGCGGAGTGATGGACCTACCTCATCAACTTCTACCTCAAAGACTGTGCGCTTTTCGCCTTCTTTTGTTTCGTATGAACGTTGCTTAAGTCTTCCAGAGAGAATGACGCGCATTCCCTTTGTTAGTGACTCTGCAACATTCTCAGCAGCCTGACGCCAAATTTGGCATTGAAGGAAGAGGCTCTCGCCATCTTTCCATTCATTTGTAGCCTTATCTAAATAACGAGGTGTTGAGGCAACACGAAATTTTGCTACCGCTGCACCACTAGGTGTGAAACGTAGCTCCGGATCGTCAACTAGGTTGCCGATCATTGTGATTGTTGTATCTCCTGCTGCCATTTTTTCCTCTTATCTACTCGTGGAGTCCGTGCTTATAAATTACCTGTGCCGAGTGACATCTACCGCGCGAAACGCGGCAGTTGTTGACAAGCATTACCGAAAAGCAGAGCGATTCGGTAATTGAATGTCTACTCGGGACGTATAACCTTTGTGCGAAGAACAGATTCGTTCAGGTTTAGCTGACGATCTAACTCTTTGATTGCCGCTGGCTCGCAGTGCATATCTACAACTGCGTAAATGCCTTCTGGCTTCTTATTGATTTCAAATGACATACGGCGCTTGCCCCAAACATCGAGCTTGTCGACGCGGCCTCCGCTGTCTTTGATGATCTTGAGATATGTCTCAAGTGATGGTGTGACTGTACGTTCTTCGAGTTCTGGATCGAGAATGACCATTA
>JAIXTW010000007.1 GCA_027483765.1 Streptomycetaceae bacterium | reverse complement strand
TTGCAATAACGGGAATGACCTGTGGCCACTGTGAAGGCCGTGTGAACGCAGAGATCATGGCAATTCCAGGTGTAGTAACAGTGGTTGCGAGTGCTGAGAAAGCACAGGCAATAATTACAACTGATCTTGAAATATCTGGGGATGCTATTGAAACTGCGGTGCGGGCAGCTGGATATTCCCTGGTGCATTAAAACAGCAAGTCCGGCTTATAGGGCGACTCTTCTTTCATACTCAAAGTTACTGCGAGTAACTGTGCATCCGTGTAATACTTTCACCACGATCACTTGGTAGTAATCGGGACTTGGTTAATCACCAGGTCCCTTTTGCTTTCTATTCCAACTCTTAAGTTATGTGCAATACTTCTGCTACGGTGGTTTGGTAGTAATTAGGACTTGGTTAATTCCAAGTCCTTTTTGCTTTTCCACAGTCATATTTCATCCACAAGCCCTTTCATCACATCGTTTCGATAGTGGATAACGTCCTAACTTCGCTCTCGTGATGGGGACGTGTTGTAATTGGTAGCCTGGTCGTTTACCGAACCACCGGTGCGGGTTCAAACCCCGTCGTCTCCACCACAGTCTTAGATGTTTTAACTCGACCTATTGGTAATGGTCAAAAGAGTTGAATCAGCTTTGCATGGGAGGGCCTCGAGAGATCGGGGCCTTTTCCAATTCCTCCGGCCTGTAGGGCGACTCTTCTTTAGTACAGGCGAGAGAAATCGAGAACAAATGTGACAGGCAGTAATTCCTGGGCAAAACTCCTCTAAAATTAGCCGAGGACGAGAGCCACTCCATATAACTCGACAAAGGAGAAGAAATGTCTGATGCAGCTCGTTGGATGATCGCACTTGCCTTTATATCCCTACCAAGTATCGCTTTTGGCGGTTACTTTTTACTGTCAATTCTTAAACGCCAAGTCGGCACAGAGAACATCACCACTGAACAGCGAGATTATTTCCGAGCAGGACATGCACATGCCGGAGTTTTAGTGCTTCTAGCCATCGTTGCACAACTGATTCTTGATAACTCGAGATTTAATGAGTCGATTACTTGGGCGCTACGTATTGGATTGTTTGCTGCTCCACTCTTGATGTCCGGTGGATTCTTTGGCGGAGCGCCAAGGAAGCAAGGAGATAGACCGGGCGTTCTAATTAAGTTGATTCCAACAGGGGCAATTGTTCTGGCAATCAGCACGCTTGGCGTGGGAGTTAGTCTGTTAATTCCAAACAATTAACACCTAGCTACCGATTCCGAGATTGACTGGCACACAGGGTGACTCTTCTTTAGGCGCTAAGTTGAGTTAGAAGTCTGAACGTAGTGACTTCGTTAAAAGTGCAAAGATTGTTGTCACTGAAAGTATTGCGGCAAGAACCATGTAAGTAGTGCGAACTCCAAAACTTTCCACTGAAAGCCCTGCTAAGACCATTCCGAGTGGTGGGGCAGCATAAAAAACTGCAGTCTGTACTCCAAAAACTCTTCCTTGTTGATCAGCCGGAACTCTCTGCTGAATAAGCGTGGTTATAAGGGGAGTGAATGGTCCCCAGAACAAACCTAGAAAAAATCCAGCCACGGCAAGGATCGGCAAAGGTGGCAGAAACGCCATCGGAATAATACTGAGAGCAACTCCGATGAAAGTTGTGCGTACAAGATTCTTGCGTTTGAGTCGAGCGCTTACCCATCCATAACCAAAGGATCCAACTGCATATCCTGCAGCAAGGGCTGAGATAACAATTCCGAGACTGGCGGGCTGACCTAAATCTTCAAAGTAGGTCGACAAGACAACTGTCTCAGTTGGCAGATAAACGGCTGCAATGATGAGAATAGAAATAGTTAAAGTGCGAAGCAGTTTGTCTTTCCAAAGAACCTGAAAGCCCACGCGAATACTTCGATTTGTCTTTTCTCCCATTTCTTCGGCCAAATCACGTGCGTCTTTGCCGAGATTACCAACTCGCAAGAATGCGATAGTCAGTGCTGCAAAAATGAAGAGTCCGCCTGCGACCCAGAATGAATTAACCGCACCGACTGTGGAAATTAAGCTGGCTCCAACAGCAGGACCAAAAATCCACGCAACTCCCATAAAGCCCTCGTGGACTCCATTGAGTCGATCAAGTTCTATATCTGAAGCCTTTGCAACATCAGCCAATAGCGTTTTCCGTGCTGTGTAGCCTGCGGGATCAAAGACTGCACCGATAACAGCGATGACAAAAATTGTCGTGCTTGTAAGTCCTGAAGTTAAAGCAACAATCGGAAATGCAACTACCGCTACAGCTGAGAGTAAGTCTGCCCCGACGCTCACCGTGCGGCGACCAATATGGTCAACCAGCCATCCTCCAATAGGGGAGATCAACAACCCAGGCAGTGCAGAAACCGCTGCAACTAATCCGGCAAATGCCGGGGAACCGGTCTCTTCAAGAATTAACCACGGAATTGTGATCATGACAATCGAATTGCCTAGTGCCGAGGAAAAATTTGATAGTTGATGAAGTGCGACTGGGAGCTTCTTTTTCATAAGATTCCAAACTATATGTAAATACGCCATTCTTTACAATTCTTTAGGGGCAAACAATCAGGACGATTGCATTTCTTTGCCTGAATTCATGCGTAACAATGTCGTCTCCGGCTTATAGGGCGACCCTTCTTTATACTCAAGGCATGAGTACTGACAAGGTGCGTTCCGTGATTCTGGAAACTGGTAACCCAAAAGTTAAATCTGCTCGAATCGTTGTTGAGACAAGCCCATCCAAGATCTTTAGTCTGCTGAGTAATCCAAAGAGACATAAAGATATTGACGGGAGTGCAACGGTTGCTGCCCATGTCAGTGGCCCAGAGACTTTGGTCCTTGGTTCTAAATTTGGGATGAAGATGCGACTGGGTATTACATATTGGATTAGAAACACAGTTGTTGAGTATAAGAAAGATGAACTGATTGCATGGCGCCACCTTGGACGCTGGAGATGGCGATATGAATTAGTGGATCTTGGCAACGGCTCAACTGAAGTGACCGAGACTTTTGATGGAACTTTCGCCCCTGCAATTGCTCAGATATGGCTTAACTTCCGCAAGGCATATCCGTGGACACAGATTGCTGTGGCGAAGTCTTTAGTTCGACTTAAAGCAGCAGCTGAAGCGAAGTAGAGGTCTTCACATAGATTTAACCTGGCTTTTTCGGCGACTCTTCTTTTATCCCGAATTGTGGAATAGATTTCCCTTATGACAACCGTACTTCTCACAGGTGCAAGCGGATATATCGGCAAGCACATCACACTGCAATTACTCAATCAGGGGTATGAAGTTCGCGCTTCAGTCCGCAAGCTTTCAAAGTCATCAGAAGTTCGTGATGCGGTCACTCCACATCTTTTAGACAGTGCGAAATTAGATTCTCGTCTAACATTTATTGAGTTAGATCTCGAGAAGGATTCAGGATGGGATTCTGCTCTCAAAGGTATTGATGTGCTCATGCACACTGCATCGCCTTTCCCACTCACCTCGCCGAAAGACGAGAATGATTTAATTCGCCCGGCTGTCGAAGGCACGTTGAGAGCACTACGAGCTGCAAAAAGCGCTGGAGTTAAGCGAGTAATTCTTACGTCGTCGGTCGCAGCGATTTATGGGCGTGAATTAACTTCCGGTGCTTTGGCATATGACGAAACCATGTGGACTGATGTTGAGCATCCTGTTGGGCGCGTGGCTTATACAAAGTCGAAGACTTTGGCTGAAAAGGCAGCCTGGGATTTCATCAAAAGTGATGCCCCTGAAATCGCACTAACAACGATCAATCCGGTGCTCGTGCTTGGCGCGCCATTAGATAAGAACTTTGGCTCATCAATATCGGTTGTGGAACGAATCTTAAACGGAAGTGATCCCATGTTGCCGGATCTCAAATTCGCAATCGTAGATGTACGAGACGTTGCCAAGATGCACGTTGACGCTATCAAGAGTGAAAATACAAAAGGTGAACGCGTAATTGCTTCCTCGGAATCAAGATCATTTGTTGAGATAGCTCAGTTGTTAAAGAGCATGTATCCAAAGAGTAAGGTCAAGTCAGCGCAGGCGCCAACATTCGTTATTCGCTTGCTTTCACTATTCGATGGTTCAATAAAGGCTATTTTGCCTCAATTAGGAAAGCCGATGAATGTCAGCTCGGCTAAAGCCCAGCGCTTATTGAGTATTCATTTTATTCCTGTCGAAGTCACCTTGAAAGAATCTGCGGATTACTTGATTAAAAATGGATTCATTAAAGGCTGATCTGTCTAGGTTAACGTGCCTTATAATTCAGCAATGATTCTTGAAATAGCCTTTATGGAAGTCTTACCTGAGAGCCATCTGAAATTCGAAGCCGCAGTAAAGAAGGCAGTCTCAGAAATCTTGTCCAAATCCAAAGGATTTATCGATTTCGAAATGCACAAGGGAATTGAGCGAGCCAACACATACACATTGCTTATTCACTGGGAAACCCTGGAAGACCACACCGTAGCATTTCGTCAGAGCGATGCATTTATCCAATGGCGAGCAGCTATCGGCGAATACTTCGCGAGCCCACCTCAAGTCGACCACTGGTCGGGTGTGTAAAGCTCACAATTATCCGAGCGTTGCTACACCTCGACTTGCCTTTATTGATACTGGCGTAAGGCCTGTCGTTGCTGGCCCGCGATTCACAGTTATTTTTAAAGTTTTCTAGCTACCTGCGCCATAATTAGCGCGTGAGTATTGCAAGTAAGGTTTCGAAGAGCCACGACTCTAAACCAGCTCTTGTATTAGTCCATGGGCTAGGTTCTGCTGGAACGATTTGGAAGAGCCTGATTCCTGAACTGAAAAACGAATTCACCGTCTATTCCATTGATCTTCCTGGACATGGTGAAGCAGCTCTCGTAAATGGTGAGGAATATGATCCGCGTTCGCTGGGAGCGATGATTTTGCGGCACATGCACGAAGTTCATAATGTGCAGGAGATGCACGTTGCCGGAAACTCACTTGGCGGCTGGATTACCCTGGAAATGGCGGCGCTAGCACCAACACGTGTTGCCAGCGTTACGGCTTTAGCCCCAGCTGGTTTATGGCTGGAGGGTCCAACAATGAGGATTCCACCGAGTATTGATTCCAGAATCCTGGCCAAGATTACGCAATTTTTTATGCCCATCGCTTTTCACTTACCGGCGTTGAAGGCGATTGGTTACCGAAAAATTACCCATCTGTGGCGCGACCTTAGTTATGAAACATGCAAAGACTCAGTCATTGCCATGGCTCGTTCGAAAGGCTACAAGCCATTGTGGGAAGGTATGAAAAGCAAACGATTTGATTCGAAGATTGATTCGCGGGTAAATGTTTCCATCGTCTTTGGAAGTAGTGATTTAACGCTGCCAGCGCCGTTGGCGCAGGAAAAGTCTTACCTACCAGAGCATGCAAAGTTCATCCGGGTACCAAATTGCGCACACGTGATTATGTGGAACCACCGTGAGACCACGATAAAGCTCATTAAAGAGACGGCTGGTGTGTGAAGCGCTAGTTAGTTAGTGGAATAAGTGAGACCGCGAAGATCTGCCATGCCAATAACGATTTAGCACCAAGACTTAAGATCAAATAAGTCTTCTCACCAAACATGTAGCTAGTCCACTTTCCAATGCCTCGGTATTGCAACCATTGGTTAAGGCCGAAGCAGAAGAAGAAAATTGCTTGAACGAGCATGATTAGGAAAAGTCCATCAGGAGCTTCACCAAGTGGGACCTGCGAGATATTTGCCACCATCGCGAGCCAAGGTGCTATTCCAGCAAGTGTGCCAAACCAGAATGGCATCATCGTCGTTGATGTGCGTCCTGGGGGATTCATCTTCTCTTGTAACCAACCGAAGAGAATCATTGCAATATTTGCACCAACAACTGCGATTAAAGCGGAAAGGGTCAAGATTCCCCAATACATGCTGATGACGGCAACCATGAGAGATGCGCTTATGGAATATTCAGCCCACCGGAAGCGGTTGATTCCATTCTTGAGATCTGCTTCATATGTCTTGCGGGCAAATGTTGATGTAATTAAGTGATCTAAACCAGCGAGCGCTAGAAATGCAGCAATCACCCAACCAATGCGAACTTCAAAGAGAGTTGTTGTCACTAGACCCTCAGTGCCTGGGGGACCGTCGGGTGAGGAATTCAAAACCTTAATTGCGAAGTCGTTGGTGAGCAGCAACATCGCCACAGCCTGAGCCAGGTGCAAAACAGTGAGGGAGATATTCCATGTGCGAACGTTGGCTAGTTTTTCCGGAGTTACTCCGGTTGCAACTGCGGTGCTTGTTGATGACATGTAACTTCTCCTTAAGGCTGAATATTTATGCAATGAGGCAAAGATATACCCCTTGTATTTACGCAACACTTATGTTGCGTATTTCGCCATTCTCCACTACTGTCGCTCATCTGAGGGCAGATAGCCCCTCAAGCTGAGGTCTAAATAAGGGGTTTCACCAGTGAAAAAGTCGCTCAAAGCGCTCGTTGTCGCAACTGCTGCAGTCATTGCAGCATCCCTCATGACGGGCTGTTCCAGCTCTGAGGAACAGGTCGCCAACGCCACCGAACTCACTGTCTACTCAGGTCGCTCGGAAGAATTTATCGCTCCATTCTTTGCTGAATGGGAACAGTCCGCAGGCATCAAGCTCAATGTTCGTTACGGAGATTCGGCAGAGCTTGCAGCCCAGATCTTAGAAGAGGGCGCTAATTCACCAGCAGATCTCTTCCTTTCACAGGATGCGGGTTCACTCGGTGCGGTAGCCAAGGCAGATCTATTTATTGAGCTACCGAATGATGTCGCAGAGAGCATTCCCGCAACATATGTAGCAGCAAATCGAAACTGGGTAGGAGTTACCGGTCGCGCTCGCGTATTTGCTTACAACCCTGATTTACTCAAAGTTTTGCCAACATCTGTCACCGAACTTGGTAACGCTGCATACAAGGGCAAACTCGGAATTGCACCAAGCAACGCTTCATTCCAGGCATTTGTAACAGCGCTCATCAATGCGCAGGGCGCTGACTTTGCCCAGAAGTGGTTGGAAGATCTCAAGGCGAATGATGTGCGTATCTATCCAAAGAACAGCGCAATCGTAGAAGCCATCGATAAGAAAGAGATTTCTATCGGGCTTGTCAATCACTATTACATCTGGGAAGTTTCAGAAGGCCTCGGAAGAGAAATCAATGTAAAAAATGGTTTCTTCAAATCTGGTGATCTTGGAAATATGATTAACGTCTCCGGAGCTGGAGTGCTGACATCAAGTAAGAAGTACGCGGCTGCGCAAGAGTTAATCAACTTTCTCACATCACAAAAGACCCAAGATCAGTTCGTTGCCCAGACACACGAGTACTCATTGATTGATGGAGCCAAAGCTCCAGCTGGCCTACCGGTCCTTACCGATATTGGAGCTCCATCAGTGGATCTCAACGCGCTTAAAGATATTCAAAAGACACAAGATCTTTTGGTGAAGGTCGGATTGCTGTAATTCCTATGGCGACAGGAGTTAAGGACGGTCTCGCTCACCGGTTTTCCACTTCACGTGGAGAACCGGCTTCGATTCACCCAGCGCTCTTAGCCTTAGTCGGCTTGCTCCTTGCCGTTGTTCTAATTCCCTTTATCTACCTCATTATTCGCGCCTTCGAAAAGCCGTTACCTGAGATAGCTCAGTTACTGCTGCGGGGAAAGACTCTTGAAGTACTGGGCACAACCACTGCCTTGTTGGCGATGGTTGTCATCGTAAATATATTTCTTGGAACGCTGATAGCTGCTGGTATTCACTTTGTTCGCATGCCTCGTGCGCATTTGCTCATTGTGCCGGCTGTACTTCCGCTGGCGATTCCGTCCTATGTTTTCACCTACACCTGGCTAGCGCTGATTCCTTCACTCTCGGGAGTATTCGCGGCTGCCTTCATATTAATTCTGACAACTTTGCCTTATATGCTGCTCGCAATTTTGGTCTCACTTCGCCGAATTGATAGCGGGTTTATTGAAGTTGCTCGCACCCTCGGACTAACACGCACTCAAATCTTCTTCCGAGTAGTTCTGCCACAGATTCGAGGAAGCATCAGCGCTGGCGCCCTGTTATCGGGACTCTATGTGCTCAGTGATTTTGGAGCAGTCTCTCTTCTTAATGTTGAGACACTGACGGTCTCTATTCAAAATATGTTTAAGTCTTCCTACGATCGTGGCGCGGCCTCAGTGATTTCTCTTCTGCTCATTCTGGCTTCCATTATCTTTATCTCGGTTGATGAAAGAATCAAAGATAAGAAAGCAAAAGAGAATGTCTTTAAACGACTATCGACTGACGACTCCCGAATCAAGAGTGCATCCCTCAAGACTTTACTCATTTCTGCACTTGGTATTTATGTAACCCTGGCGCTATTTCTTCCCATCTATGTATTGATTTCTAGATTTATTGGAAATCCAAACCCACTTGATATCTCTGGGCTAGCAAGTGCTGCTATCTCGACAGTTACAGTCTCAGCACTTGGTGCGCTTATCGCACTTCTTTTCTCGGCCCCGCTCGGCTTTTTGATAGCTACACATGCCGGAAGATTCTCACGAGTTTCAGAGCGAATCATTCTTATTGGCCATGCACTACCTGGTGTGGTTATTGGTCTGGCGCTGGTCTCGCTTGGTTCAAAACTTGGTCCCATCTATCAATCAATTTTTCTCCTTGCTTTCGCATACGCGCTACTTTTCCTTGCAAAAGCGGTAGCTTCAATGACTTTCTCACTGCAACTGGTGCCACAAGTTCTCAAAGAGGTTGCGGCAACCCTGGGAAAGAGCAAGACCAAAGTAACTACATCCGTTGTCATTCCGATCGCACTTCCAAGCATTGGCCTAGGTACGCTCCTGGTCTTTCTCACAGCGATGAAAGAACTTCCGGCAACACTCATGCTGCGCCCAACTGGCATGGATACGCTGGCAACGCAGATCTGGAGCTATGCCGCAATCAATCGATTTAATGATGCAGCCCCCTACGCCTTACTCTTAGTTCTTATTGCAGCCATTCCAACATTTCTTCTCAGCCTGCCTTGGGGAGATTGGGAATCTAAAGCAGATGGAACTAAGACACGAGTTGGGAGCCTGATGTGACCTCACTTGATGTTTCTCATCTCAGCGTCAACTTCGGCGATCGCACCGTCATTAATGATCTCTCATTCACATTACAAGCCGGAGAGATTGCATCCTTACTTGGACCATCTGGTTGCGGGAAAACAACTTTGCTGCGAGCGATAGCGGGCCTCTTACAACCGCGCGAGGGAACTATTCGACTTGGAACTCAACTGGTTGGACTTTCATCGGTTGTACTTCCACCGAATAAACGCCGCACTGGGTATGTGCCGCAACAAGGCGCCCTATTTCCACATTTAAACGTTGCTCAGAATATTGCTTTCGGACTTAGCAAGAAGGAATTCTCGCAAGCAGAAATCACCAAGACAATCTCTGAGATGCTCGCACTCATTGGCATGCCTGGTTATGAGAATCAAATGCCTACCGAACTTTCTGGTGGTCAACAAACACGTGTTGCTCTTGCTCGAGCTCTGGCCATTAAGCCAAAGATGGTTCTGCTCGATGAACCGTTCTCGGCACTCGATGCAGAGCTACGAAATGAACTTCGCTCAGAAGTTGTTGCACTACTGCGGGCTCAGGGCACAACAGCAATCTTGGTAACACACGATCGAGAAGAAGCGCTGGTCTCGTCCGACAAAGTCGTTCTGATGCGAGATGGAAAGATTGCGCAGTATGGATCACCGGAAGAAGTCTATGAATCACCTATTTCACCTTCTGTAGCCGTCAGCACTGGTGATGCATTAGTACTAAGCGCTCACCAAGCTAAAGATGGAAGCACCTCATATGCACTTGCAACCTTGAGCGCGCCAACAGGTGCCGTCTCAACTAACAATGGTTATGTTGTTATTCGCCCGGAAGAGATTTCGGTTTCCAAAAGTTCAGCAGCTGGTGTTGCTGGAACTCTGATTCAGTTAGATTATTACGGCCACGATGCGATGTTGGTGGTAAAACTTTCAGATAGCTCAGAAATTATTCGCGCCCGAGTTGCTGGTCCTATGGATTTTGCGGTGGGGGATTTAGTGAAGGTCGAACACCGCGGACCTATTCGCTTTTTTGCCAACGCCTAGTCGAGTTTTACTCGAACCGCCTTGCCGGTGCGTGCAGATTCGTGTGCCGCATCGGCCAAGATTAGTGCTGCGCGACCATCGTCGTAGGTAGAACCTAAGTTCTTTCCAGCGCCAATACCTTCGATAAAGAGCGCTAATTCATTGCGATATGCAGCGGCGTAACGCTCTAGGAAGAAGTCCATATATGGCTCGCCGGCCGCAGAAACATCTTTAGAGAACAATTGAACAGTCGTATCTGTCAGATTGCGGATTTGAAGCATTCCTTTGTCACCAAAGACTTCTAGCCGCTGGTCGTAACCGTATGCTGAATGTCGCGAATTGACGATTGTTACTATCTCGTTTGCAGAACCCTTGAGAATCACGCTGACGCTATCGAAGTCGTCCTCTTCTTTAATGTAATCGCAGAAACTGTTGGCGCCGACTGCCGATACTTCAACAATGTTTGGCACAAAATAGCGAGCCATATCGAAATCATGAATCGTCATATCTCTAAATATTCCACCCGATACTGCGATGTAAGCCTGTGGAGCAGGTCCTGGGTCGCGGCTCGTGATGACTACTTGCTCAACTTTTCCGATTTCACCTTTATCAACGCGAGCCTTAACCGCTTTGAATTGTGGGTCTTGACGACGGTTGAAACCAATTGTCACATTTGTTTTTGCGCCATTTGCGATAGGGCGCAGTGAATCCACATTAGCGATATCGAGATCGATTGGCTTTTCGCAGAGGGCATGCACGCCCGCTTTAATGGCAGTTGCAAGAAGTGGTACGTGGGTTGGGGTAGGCGAGCCAATAATTACAGCATCGATTTCACCAGAGTTGATGACCGCTTCTGGGTCACTCGAAACTTTTCCGCCAAATGCGGCGGCAACTTTCGTTGCAGACTCGACAAATGGATCGACCACATAAACAAGTTCCGCATCTGGGTTATCGTAAACCGAGCCAGCATGGACATATCCAATGCGACCAGCGCCGATGATTGCGAACCGTAGTTTCTTAGCCATGAATGTATTCCTGTTTCTCTCTATTTGAATCGAGTCCCAATTTGTGAACCAATGGTGATTGCAGTCTTGATATTGGCAAGTGATTGCTGGTGTGTATATAACGGAGCTTCTAAGAGGCCCTGCTCAACATACTGTGCAAACGCGTTGACCTGATGAACCAGTCCAATATGTTCAGTCAGACCTGATTCATCTTTCCAAGTTGCAAGTGGCTCATAGAGACCATTTCCATTGAGCGTTACCGATGAGGAGGTAAACCAGGGCGCTCCAAAGGAGATGCTGCCCTTGGGGCCTGAAATCGCTGCTGTTATCGGAATTGCAGTTCGAGCAGAGAGTACAAAGTTAGAACGCGCCCCACTGTCGAATCTCATGAAGGTATGTGTCTCTTCATCAATTTGATTGGGATGTAATTTCCCAAAGCCATGAATTTCATTGGGATCACCTAAGAATTGCTGCGAGAGTGCAATCGGGTAGATACCCATATCAATAATTGGATTGCCGCCACCGAGTGTAAAGAGTCGAGGAACGCCGAGGTTTGCTTGGCAGAAGGTGGAGACAACGAGCTCAACTTCTCCGATAGCGCCATCGGCAACTAACTGTCGCGCAATATCCATGTGAGGCAAGAAGCGAGTCCACATCGCCTCAACAGCAAGAACCTTCTTTGATTTCGCAGCGGCATAAATTTGCTCAGCCTCACCAAGATCCATCGTGATTGGTTTCTCAATCAAGACATGCTTGCCTGCGTTGATGGCAATGAGTGCGACCTCAAGCCGATCCGAAGGCAGGGTTGCTATATAAATCGCATCGATATCTGAACGTGCCGCTAGCTCTTCATACGAGTCATAGGAATGCGCAACGCTAAAAGTTTTTGCAAACGCTTCGGCCCTACCCGGAGTACGAGATGCAACGGCTACAAAGTTCTGCTGCGAATTCTTTTGAGCAGTCTTGATCATCTGTTCGGCTATCCAACCAGCACCAAAGATTCCCCATCGTAGCGGCTTGGAATCTTCTGGGCGAAATAGATGCGGCTTTGGAAGTGTTGTCATCGCGCTAACTTATCTCTACTTGTCCGGATTAGGAACGGTGACATCACGGACAAATGATTCGAGATCGTTGACTGATTGCAAGAATCCACGAAGCGTGCGAAGGGTTGCACCAAAGTTTGTAAACTCTTCAACTTTAAGTCCATCCACGTCGTACATTTTTCTAAATTCAGGAAGATGTTCAAGCAACGGCTCGAGAATATGAGAGGCAACGGGTTCATTGACGCTATTGAGATTTGGCTTTATCCCTGATTTATTAATGCGAACCTGCCAGGCGTAGGGAGGTGAGATAACGGAGTCTCCACCCAAAATTTCACTCCAGTGCATGTGATTGCGAAATGCAGCTGAGAGTAAACGAGTGCGATATCCGCGCTCTTGGTAAATCTTGTGAGCGTGACGAAATACGGCAACGCCAGCCCATTCCATAATTCCTGGATCAATCGCAGCGCTAGATTTTTCGGCCGAAACCTTTACCCAATCATCAACCCGACCAACCATGATGGTGCAGACAGGTCCCATCTGAGAGATATCAAGACCTTCTGCCTCGCGTCGCTTGAGCCCGCGTTCAACTGCTTCGGCAACTGCAATTGTCTGCGCAACTGAGAAGGAAACAGTGGCATTAAGACTGACGCCTTGGTAGGTCGCTTCCTCGAATGCTGCAATTGCCTCAGTCGTTACCGGGATTTTCACAATAATGTTCTTGGCCAACTTCGAAAATTCCACTGCTTGTGAAGCGAGGGCCCCGGTATTGCGAAAGTTACGTGGATCAGTCTGAATCGAGAGTCGTCCGTTGCGCCCGTTGTGCTTTTCAAATTCGCCTTCTAAGAGCTTTGCCGCGTTGATGGAAAGTTCTTTCACCATCGCCCAGCCAATTTCATCTTCGGTGGCGATGGGATGTGATGCTGCATATTTCTTTATCTGACCGGTCCAATAATCTTTATCAGCCTTCAACGCGCTGAGCGCAATTACCGGATTACACGTGGCACCAACGATTCCCCATGAGAGCGCATCGGTGAGCTCCTTTGGATCTGCCGAGTCATTCCACAGAACTGTGGGTGAGTTCTCTTTCATATAGAGAAAAGGTGAAGTTGTCATCGGGGCTCCTATGTATTGGTATGAAATTACTTAACGCGTGCTGCGCGGGTAGCAGCCAAGATATGCTCGCGAGTTCTTTGCGCAATGGGAAATGGCATATCAACCGGGCAGCCATACATATCTTGTTCAATGATTGCAAAGATGTCAGGGTTAATTTCAAGTGCACGTTCAATAATCGGTGCAAATTTAGGTACCCCTTCAAAGCCAGGCTCTGTCATCACACCTTTTGATACCGCATCAACAAATGGAAGATCATTCTTCAACGTATCAGCCAAAATATCTGGATGCACCTGCTTAAGGTGCAAGTAACCGATGCGCTCAGGATATGCATTCATCATCTTGATATTGTCGCCAAGATAGTAGGCAAAGTGACCGGTATCTAGACATAGGTTGGTGTACTTCTTATCCGTCTCTTGCAGTAGGCGTTCCACCTCTTGATAGGTACCAATATGGCTATCTGCATGTGAGTGGAATTGCTGATGAATGCCAAACTCCTCCAGCAGCGCTTTACCGAGCTTGTCATGGCCGGCAGCTAGTCGCTTCCATTGTTCATTAGTAAGTGTGCGAGATTCGCGGGCTTGACCAGTTTTATCATCACGCCACAAATCAGGAATAACAACCAGATGTTCAACGCCTAACTTTGAGACCAAGGTTGCAACAGCGAGTGCTTGATCCCATGCGCGTTGCCATTGGCTCTCATCTTCTTTATGGAAACCAGTAAATACCGTTCCGGCTGTCATCTCTAAATTGCGCTTACCTAATTCATCTTCAAGTTGCTTGGGATCGGTCGGTAAATATCCATAGGGACCGAGTTCAATCCAGTGATACCCAGCCTCTACCGCCTCATCGAGAAAGCGGTTCCAGGGGACTTGGTGCGGTTCGTTGGGAAACCAGACTCCCCAAGAGTCAGGAGCTGTACCTACGCGGATTTGATTTGTCATGTGATGTCCCTATTCCCGATCTTTGGCGCCATTGCCGAGCAATGGGCGTTGTTGCTTAATTGCTTCTTGGTAATTTTTTAGTGCTTGCTGTGTGCTGGGCATCGTTGAAACCTGTGCGATAGGTACATCCCACCATCCTTCGCCACTTGGAGAATACAGAAGTGGATCACTATTGATGTGAATCAAAGTCGCGTTCTTAGAGCTCTTTGCCTGCTTGACCGCTTTATGTAAATCTGCGATTGCATCTGTACTTTCCTCAATGCGAATGACATCGATACCCAGACTTGCTGCATTTGCCGCTAGATCAACCGGCAAGATCTCACCTGCCTCGAAATTGTTTCCAGCTTCAGAGCGGAAACGATACTGAGTTCCGTAACGCTGCGAACCGATAGTCTCGGAAAGATGACCAATCGATGCGTAACCGTGATTTTGAATAAGCACAATAATGAATTTAATTCCTTCGGCAACGGCCGAGACAATCTCGGTATGCATCATGAGGTACGAACCGTCGCCGACCATCACAATCGGTGTTGCACCGGCGCGGGCAGCTCCAATACCAGCCGCGATCTCATATCCCATACAGCTAAAGGCATATTCAACGTGATAACCCATAGGCGAACGCACGCGCCAGAGTTTGTGAAGATCACCCGGTAATGAACCAGCGGCGCAAATAACTGTGTCGTTGGCATCAGATGCTGATTGCACCGCATGAATAATCTCGGTCTGACTTGGTCGTGCTCGCTTTTGATCCACGAAAGCGGCATCCACTACTGAATCCCATTTCTCTTTCTCTTCTTTAATCTGCGCTGCGAAATCGGTGCTGACTGAATAACCCGGCAGATCACCAATGAGCTCAGTAAGAGTTTCTCGCGCATCGGCTACCACTGGAAGCGCGCTGCCATGCTTGAAGGCATCAAAGGATGCAATATTTATATTGATAAAACGAACGTTCGGGTTCTGGAAAGCAGAACGACTTGCGGTGGTGAAATCGCTGTAGCGAGTGCCGATTCCAATGATGAGGTCGGCTTTAGCTGCGATGCGATTAGCGGCAGTTGTGCCAGTAGCTCCCACGGAACCTAAGTTTTGCGGATGATCCCAATTAAGCGATCCGGTTCCTGCCTGTGAAACTCCGACTGGAATACCGGTGAGTTCAACCAAATTCTTCAATGCAGCATGCGCATCTGAGTAAACAACTCCACCACCAGCGATAATCATCGGATTCTTAGAAGCGCGAATGATACGAGCAACTTCTTTGGTGAGCCCGGCATCGGGACGTGGCCTGCGAATATGCCATTCGCGATCGGCTAAGAACTCTGCTGGGACATCAATCATTTCGGCCTGTACATCTTCAGGAAGTGCGATGGTGACCGCGCCAGTTTCCACTGGATCGTTGAGCACACGCATGGCGCTAAGCAGAGCTGAATACAACTGTTCTGGACGTTGCACGCGATCAAAGAATCGAGAGAGTGGCTTAAATGCATCATTTACTGACAGCGTTGCATCGTGCGGAACTTCTAACTGTTGCAAAACTGGATCTGCTGCGCGATTAGCAAATGTATCCGATGGCAAAAGAAGCACCGGCAATCGATTAGTTGTAGCAACGGCTGCGCCCGTGAGCATATTTGTGGCACCTGGGCCAACAGAAGCGGTACAGGCAAATGTTGCGCGTCGTCTTTTCATGCGAGCAAAAGCTGATGATTCGTGCACCATCGCTTGTTCGTTACGTGCTTGGTGGTACGGCATAAGCGATGGATTTTCTAGTGAGAATTGCTTGAGCGCTTGACCGATGCCGGCGACATTTCCATGGCCGAATATTCCGAAGATTCCAGGAATGGTGCGTTCGCGATGGTTGCCATCGACTGTGTATTGGTGAGCTAAAAATTCAACAACAGCTTGGCCCACAGTCATTCTTCTTGTTGTCATCTCTATCTACTCTCCGTATGGCAATCGTGGGTCAGGCTGCTGATTCTGCCAACTATCTCGGATCCAAGCTTGGTGCGGGTCATCTGTTGCATTCCACGTGCGATCTGGATCAGGACCAGCCATGACGTTAAAGAAGTAGAGGTCATAACCAGGGCCAGCCGCCGCCGGTCCATGCCAACCATAAGGAACAAGGGCCACATCACCTGCATGAATCTCTTCGGCAACATCGTATGGGCGAGCATCTGATGCATATCCGCGAAAATAACCAAATGGCGTTGCATCCTTTATTGCACCTGCACCGCGAGTGACTGCAGATTCGAAGTAATAAATTTCCTCAAGGTTTGATTCTTTTCCTGGCAGATAGTGATCATGTTTATGCGATGGCGCACCAGACCAATTACCAGCAGGCACAATGACTTCGCAAACAATTAAGCGATCAGCATCTAACGTCTCAGGCATACCAAAGTTATGTACTTGCCTTGTTTCGCGCCCCGCACCGCGCATCTGTACTGGTACTTCCGCTTTCGGTGTGTACTTTGCGGGTTTTACCTGCGTTGCCGGTGCTTCACCGACTGCAATGCGTCCTACACCTGTGATGATGGCAGAAGTATTTATGGATAGATACAAGACATCTGCGGGACCATGAAAGACAGATTTTCTTCCGTGCAACTTCTGTGAAATCACTTCACCAGCGTGTGTGTATTGAACAGTGATTTCTTCACCCTGCAAGATAAAAATAACTCGCTCGTTGTGATCTGCGGGTATTTCAAGAGTTGCACCTGCCACAAGAGTGCCAACGCGTAGACCAGTAAATGCCCAATCTGTGGTGGGAGGGTTCGCTGGATCAAGGTGAATATCCCACGAGCCCTGCGCAAGTTCTCCCTTTTTAAAGTACCAGCGGCTCTGTGTAGTAGTCATGAATGAGTAATTTAATTCTGTGGGAAACCTAAATTGATTCCACCGTGGCTTGGATCAAGCCATCTAGATGTAATTGCTTTGCCGCGCGTAAAGAAGTGCACACCTTCTGTGCCATGTGCTTTGGTATCGCCGAAGAGTGAGTTCTTCCAGCCTCCGAATGAGTAATAGGCAACAGGCACAGGAATTGGAACATTGATTCCAATCATTCCCACCTCGATTTCATTTTGGAATCTACGGGCAGCGCCACCATCGTTGGTAAAGATTGCCGTGCCATTTCCGAAGGCACCACTATTTATGAGCGCAACGCCCTCATCAAAGCTCTTTACGCGCACTATAGAGAGGACAGGTCCGAAGATTTCTTCGGTGTAAACCTTTGACGTTGTGGGTACCCGATCAATCAGAGTAGGTCCTAACCAGAATCCACCAGCTTCGCCATTGACCTGTGGGTTGCGACCATCGACAACAACCGTGGCGCCATCTGCTTCGGCGATTGCAATATATGAAGCAACTTTGTCGCGGTGTTCGCCGGTAACAAGTGGGCCCATATCGCAACCACGTCGGCCGTCGCCCGTAACAAGTTTGCCCATGCGCGAAACAATCTTCTCGATAAGTTGATCGGCAACGGGTTCGACGGCAACAACGACCGAGATTGCCATGCAACGCTCGCCGGCGCTGCCAAAACCTGCGTTGATAGCTGAATCAGCAACGAGTTCAAGGTCAGCATCGGGCAAGACCAGCATGTGATTCTTTGCTCCACCGAGGGCTTGTACTCGCTTGCCGCGTTTAGCAGAGTTCTCATAGATGTACTGCGCAATTGGAGTGGAGCCCACAAACGAAATCGACTCAACATCTTTGCTATCAATCAGACCATCGACCGACTCTTTGTCGCCATGCAGAACATTGAATACGCCATCAGGCAACCCTGCATCCTTCCACAGCTGTGCAATCCACATAGAAGCGGACGGATCTTTCTCTGATGGCTTGAGTACGACTGTATTTCCCGCTGCGATAGCAATCGGAAAGAACCACATGGGAACCATGACTGGAAAATTAAATGGACTGATGATTCCGACGACTCCGAGTGGTTGACGTGTCGAGTAGACATCAACACCGGTGGAAACATTCTCGGAGTAGTAGCCCTTTAGAAGATGAGGAATCCCGACTGCAAACTCGACAACTTCTTGTCCACGCGTGATTTCACCGAGAGCATCAGAGAGCACCTTGCCATGTTCGCTAGTAATGATTTCAGCAAGCTCATCTTTGCGTGCATTGAGTAACTCGCGGAATGTGAAAATGATCTGTTGGCGTTTAGCCAGGGAGGTATCGCGCCATTCCGGGAAAGCATCTTTGGCAGCTTTAATCGCCAACGAAATCTCTGCTTGGTTTGCCAGAGCTACACGTTTTGTCTCGGTACCAAGTGCTGGGTCATACACAGGAGAGGTGCGGTCAGAAGTGCTGACAAATTCGCGGCCATTGATCCAATGGTTTACGACGACGCTCATGCATTCTCCTCGATTGACAGGGTCACATACTATTTCGAATGAGCACCTATAGGAAGTCTCGGAAATGAAAGAGAAGTTACTTGAAGCCTAATTTCAGCGCCTCGCGAACCGCTACTCGATTTAACTCTGGATGATCTGCTAAGAATTTCTTAACTGCCCTGTTATCAATTCGTGATAAATCGCGAAGCGCCCAACCGATTGCCTTTGCGATAAAAAACTCTGATTCATGAGCATGGTCATCTAGGAATTCAAAGAGCAGGGCGATATCTGTTTCAGATTTGCGACCGCGCTGATGTTGAATTGCAGCTCTGTTGAGCCACATATTTGAACTCTTATTCCAACTTCGCATCAGCTTTACTGATGGATATTTGATAGTCAATGGCGAGATGGCGACAGAGCCCAAGGTGTCGATTGTGTCCCACCATGATTTCTGTGTGATCAAGAATTCGACATGATCTGCCAAGAAATTCTTATCGGCGCAATCAATGAAGTAATCGATGAGATCGCAGGCGGCATAGTGGTACTCGCGCTCTGGTAATTTCCAGAGGGCTCTTGCGGTAAGTCCTAATTCATTTGATGTAGGGATTGGCAAGGTCTTAAAAATCTCTTTAAAGAGTTTGCGACGTTCAGGTGCCTGTACCCCAAGAAAAGGCGCGATGCCTTTCATATAGGCATGCGCCCCGTATGCAACCTTCTTATTACCAAGTCGCGGCAGTTGCTCAGTAAGCGCTTGCACGCATTGCGTTTTAAATCCCGCCATGAAGCGATTTTACTTTGTTTCTGTCTTCTCTTTGCCGTATTCTCTGCATCACTTAAGGGGAGTACCTAGATACAGCTACCTCGTCAATACGGTGTGAAAACCCGGGGCGCTGGCCGAGATTCGGTTAGGAAGACCTTGACTCCGTTGCTACATACGCGCGTCAAGGAGAGAAAACTATGGATGTATCAGTACTCGTTTGGTCTGTAACTATCGGAGCCATCGTTGCTCTGATTGCAGTTGATTTATTTACAGTGAGTTCTAAACCGCATGAGGTTAAATTTAAAGAGGCAGCGAGCTGGTCACTTTTCTATGTGGGCATTGCCGTTGCATTTGGAATCTGGGTCTGGCAACAGTATGGAAGTACAGCTGGCACCGAGTACTTTGCTGCGTACTTAGTTGAGAAATCGCTCTCGGTTGATAATCTCTTTGTCTTCGTAATCATTCTGGCTCAATTTGCTGTCCCGAGTATCTATCACCAGCGAATTCTCCTCATTGGCGTAATTTTGGCGCTGGTCTTGCGTGGAATATTTATCGCTGTGGGCGCTGCGGCACTTGCTGCATTCTCATTCACTTTCGTAATCTTCGGTGCAATTCTTATCTGGACTGGTGTCGGTCTCTTTAAGCATTGGGATGAAGATCCAGAACCTGGTGATAACGCGGTTGTGAAGCGAATCAGGGCTCGCATCAAGATGGTTGATGAATACCATGGCTCAAAAATGTTCATTCGCATTGATGGCAAACGAGTTGCCACACCAATGTTCTTGGTCATGATTGCAATCGGTTCAACCGATCTTCTCTTTGCGCTGGACTCCATCCCCGCAACATTCGGAGTGACATCTGAAACATTCTTAGTCTTTGCAGCTAACGCATTTGCACTGCTGGGACTACGTGCTCTCTACTTCCTAGTCAAAGGCTTACTGGATCGACTCATTTACCTGTCACTTGGGCTCTCCATCATTTTGATGTTTATCGGCGTCAAACTCATCATGACTTACCTGCACGAGCAGTTTGATTCAGTTCCGAAGATTCCTACCAATATTGGGTTACTCGTCATTGCTGGAATCCTCGTGATTTCAACGGTGGCAAGTCTGATTAAATCTAAATCAGATCCTGCTGCGCGGGCACACGCTGGGCGGGTAACATCAGGTCATGAGCCGGAAGAGTAAATTCCTCGCCACCTGGAAAACACTTCCTAGGCAACTGCGAAAGGTAATTGTTTCGGTTATTGGCTTCACTTTAATCACCGTAGGAATGCTTCTGATTGTGTTGCCTGGTCCGTTTACTCTGCCATTTCTCATCCTGGGACTTGTAGTCCTTGGGCTGGAATTTGCATGGGCTGACAGAATGCTTGATCAAGTAAAAGCGCAAGGATCAAAAGTTGACCCACGAAAGTTATTAAAGCGAAAGCCGAACAACCCAGATACTAAAGAGCCAGATATTAAATAAGCGGAATTCGGTATTGACGTTTACCGGATTCTAAAGCGTAGGTGTCATAGAGTCTTCGGGCAGTCGCGTTATCTTCATCAGTATTCCAGTAAAGACGCGAACATTTCTTTTCAACTGCGAAAGACTTCACGAACTCAATCAGGGCGCGCCCTGCCCCCTGTCCACGGACTGACTTAGCTACAAATAAATCTTCCAGATAGCAGTGTCCATTTTCTGACCAGGTGGAGTTCTGCAGGTTGTAAGTAACAAATCCAATAACGTCGCCATTGAGAGTTGCAATCGCGCAATTGATATTGAACTCCGGGTCGATTATTCGACTCCAAGTCATTTCACTCTGCGCTGGCGATAACTCTGTTCTGTAAAAGTCGAGATAACCCTGCCACAGAACTTGCCATTGTTCTTTATCAGCAGTGCGTACAGCTCTAATCTCTAGCGACATTAGAGTGCAAATGAAGGGTACTTATCTGAGACCAAGAGAAATGCATACCCATTGATACGGTTCCAAAATTGCATTGTCTTAAGTACAAACCTACCGGCCCACTTTGGATATCTGCCAGTAAAGGAAGTCATAATCCAAGCAATGAAGGTCATTCCTAGGGCGATAAGTACGTAGATGATTCCAACGATGATGAGTGGAATTGCTAAGAACCATTTAACTAATGGGAGGAAACGATTAAGCGCTTTTCCGCCCTTGATCTCAGGGAAAGTTACCTCAATATTTTTATTTCGTTCAATGGATGGGTAGTCATCAGTAAGCAAAAGAACGTAGGAGGCAACGCGCACCTGCAGCTCTAAGAATTCGTGGTTGAAAGTGAGCAAGTAGCTTGGATACACCCCACGGAAAACAAGAGCCAGCAATGG
Organism: Streptomycetaceae bacterium; assembly: GCA_027483765.1. Taxonomy (GTDB): domain Bacteria; phylum Actinomycetota; class Actinomycetes; order Nanopelagicales; family Nanopelagicaceae; genus Planktophila. Next base: position 13,722 of record JAIXTW010000007.1, on the reverse strand, counting down.
CGGCAGAATGATGAACCCGGCAGCAAAGCCAGAGTTGGTCTGAATAGCGAAGGAGCCGACAAATATCAATACCGGGAATACGAGAATTCCACGCCAAAAGACGGTGGCCTTATTGCGCTTCTTATAGTTGATTTCCACATCTGTTTTAATTTGTTTGCTCATAACTTCAGTCTATCTTGCACATGTACTCTTTCCCCATGAGCACACGTGAATATGCGGTAATTACTGGAGCAAGTAGCGGAATCGGCGCAGCCACAGCACGACTATTGGCAAAAAATGGTTATCACGTTATCGCTGCCGCTCGACGTGCGGATCGCTTAGCTGCTCTGGCACAAGAAGATGAGAATATCGAAGCGTTCACACTCGATGTCACCAAGCAAGAATCAATCGATGCGCTGACTTTGCACTTACAGGGCAAGCCGGTCTCCATACTCATCAACGGTGCTGGTGGTGCATTTGATGCAGATTCCATTAATGAATCTGATCCTGAAATTTGGAAGAAGACGTACGACATCAATGTTGTGGGTTCGGTGCGCATGGTCAAAGCGATGACTCCGCTAATGCAAGCATTTGGCCGGGGACATATTGTGATGATTTCATCAACTGCCGGACACCGCGTTTATGAAAATGGCGGAAGTTATGTTGCTGCAAAATTTGCCGAAACATCACTTGTGGAAACACTTCGACTTGAACTTAATGGTCAACCAATTCGTGTCACTGAAATCGCACCAGGAATGGTGAAGACAGATGAGTTTGCGATACAACGCTTTCAAGGCGATACCGAGAAGGCGGCGAAGATTTATGAAGGCGTTACTCGACCACTGGTGGCTGAAGATGTTGCCGAGGCAATTAGATGGTCTGTCATGCTTCCTAGCCACTTCAATGTGGATTGCTTAATGATTAGACCAGTTGCCCAAGCCCAGGTACATAAGGTTTATCGACAACCGCTGTAATTAAGAAGTGACAACCACCCGATATTTCGCAAGGGTGGGATCGGTGGCGTAGGCAATGCGCACACCTGCTGCCCGCGAAGCGCTCAACCCTTCAACAATCTGAGCGGTCAGAACCTCACCGGGTGCGACAACAGCAACTCCTGGCGGGTAAGGCGCAATCAGGTCCGCTGAAACTCGACCTATCGCATCTGCAGCTGTTACCAACTCTGTCTCTGCGAAGTAGGCATCTCGCATTGAAATTGCACGCTGTGGAACAACTGACCAGCTCAGCGCAGTTGCACTTTCCCGGCGTTGTTCTTGTCGACGTTTGAGAATTGGAATTAGGGCGTCTGCGAGTTGATCAAAATCTGCTCGAGTGTCGGCGATGGTTCCTAGAAAAACAATGGTGTCCCGATCAGCCATCTCAATGCGGATTCCAGCGCTCTGTAAATCCTGTTCAATCTCTACCCCAGATGCTCCCAATTGCTGCACGCGTAGCACGATTTTCGAGGCATCAAAGCGGCCGGCAGCGAAATCATTTGGGTAGAGAAAGATTGGCAGTGCAAATTCTGCCTGTACCGTCTCTTTAAAGTGGCTGACATTTTCAAGCAACTTTGAGATTAACTCTTCGCCACGTGTTTCTAACAGTGCCCGCACGCCGTCAATGGAAGCAAGAGGTGCACCAGCTGGTGATGTTGTGTGAGTTGTTTCAAAACTTTGTTCTAAACGTTCGGCGCTAAGTAAAGATGTGCGAGCTAGCAGGAGCGCCGATGCGCTATATCCAGGAAGTGCTTTATGTGTGCTGGTAATTAGTGCATCTGCACCTAATTGAAAAGCATGGCGTGGCAGATCTGGATGAAAACCAAAGTGCCCACCCCATGCGGCATCCAAGATGACCGGAACGCGCTGCGCATGTGAAAGTTCAATCAGCGCCGGTAGATCTGAGATCGTTCCGAGATATCCCGGTTCGGTGAGCAATACGGCAATAGGGTTTTCAAGTAAGGCTTGGGCAAGCTCGGCTTTTGTAATTCCAATCGGAACGCCGGTTGCTGTATCAATTTCAGGAGACATCCAGATCGGTTCCAGGCCAGCGAGAACGAGTGCGCTTAAGACCGAACGATGCGCAGTTCTGGTTACTGCGACTTTATCGCCAGGTTGACCGAGTGCGAAGATAATTGCTTGATTTGCATGTGTGGAACCACCGGTGGAAAAGCGGGCGTAATCCGCGCCCCATAACTTGGCAGCGAGGGATTCAGCGGATTTCAACGTTTGATTCGTTAACTTAATTTCATCGAGTCCACCGTACAAAGGTGTATCTGAATCAACGACTGCGCCTAGCCCCGCATCGAGTGTGCTGGTCTTCTGCTTATGTCCTGGAATTGTGAATGGAGTTCTGGAGCTCTCAAAGTAAGCGAGGTAGGCATCGAGTAGCGGTGCACCATCTCGCAGTGTGTTGGCTTCAGGGCTGCTCATGTGGCAAGCCTAACTCGTGCAGCGAGTAACTCAGGGCCGCTGGTGTGAAATCAGTGGCTTAGAATTACGCCATGACATCACAGGATCGACTTCCACAAACTCGCCACCTGGCTACCGAAATCCCAGGGCCTAAATCGACTGCCGCAATGCAGCGACGTAATGAGGCGGTTTCTGGGGGACTAGGAACTGCGATGCCGGTGATTGTTTCTCGCGCACACGATGCGATTATTGAAGATATCGACGGCAACAGAATTATCGATCTCGGAGCAGGCATTGGTGTTGTCACCGTTGGAAATAGCGCACCTCGCGTAGTTGCAGCGGTACAAGAAGCAGCTGCGCGATTTACCCATACCAACTTCACCACCGCCCCATACATGGGATATATCGAAGTCTGCGAAGCGCTTAACCGTCTGACCCCAGGTAAGTTTGCTAAGAAATCAATTTTGCAAAATTCTGGCGCCGAAGCAGTAGAAAATGCAATCAAGATTGCGCGCCACTACACAAAGCGTCAAGCAGTTGTTGTCTTTGAGCATGCGTATCACGGCCGCACAAACTTAACTATGGCGCTGACTGCAAAGAACATGCCGTATAAAGATGGATTTGGCCCATTTGCAAATGAGATTTACCGAATGCCTATGCCTTATTCATATCGTTGGCAGGGAAACCTTGAAACTATCACCGAGGATGCACTCGATTTAGTAATCCATAAGATTGAGAAAGAAATTGGCGCACAGAATGTTGCCGCAATTTTGATTGAGCCAGTACTTGGCGAAGGCGGATTTATCGTGCCACCGGCGGGCTTTATGCCAGGGCTACAGAAGTTTGCAACCGAGAACAAGATTGTCTTTATCGCCGATGAAGTGCAATCAGGTTTTGCTCGCACCGGAAAAATGTTTGCCGTCGAACATGAAGGCATGGAACCTGACATGATCATTTCGGCTAAAGGAATTGCTGGCGGACTTCCACTAGCTGCAGTAACTGCTCGTGCAGAAATCATGGATTCCTCACACGTAGGCGGCCTCGGCGGTACCTATGGTGGAAATCCAATTGCATGTGCGGCAGCTCTTGCTGTGATTGAAACAATCGAAGAAGATAAGTTGCTCGAGCGCGCAGCACATGTCGGGAAAATTCTCGTTGACGCCCTGCATGCCTTGCAGGCGAAGTACCCAATCATTGGTGAAGTTCGCGGACGCGGTGCGATGGTGGCAATGGAATTAGTACATGCCGGAACGAAGGATCCGAACCCGGAGGCGATGGCCAAGGTAATTAAGTATTGTCAGAGTAAAGGCGTACTCATCTTGACCGCCGGCACCTACGGCAACGTGATTCGCTTCTTGCCACCTGTCGTCATTACCGATGAACTTCTTAAAGATGCACTCGGTGTATTGGCTGAGGGTTTCGCCTCGCTCTAAACTGGCCGCGATAATCACCGCGTAATATCACCCCTCAAGGGGTGATTTCTTCTTCCCAATCAAGGGTGAATGCCTCACGCTAGGGCCATGGCGCAGGTAAAAGGTGAGGCTCTCACCCAATTTGAGGTGACCTCGGGGGTGACCCTTTCACGCACAGTCATTCCCACCCTGCCCCCCAACTATCTTTCTCGCAAACACCTATTTCATTTATTACAACATCCTGTACCGCACACAACAGTGGTGCTCGCGCCGGCAGGTTATGGAAAAACTTCGCTGGTCGCCCAATGGGCAGGTACGCAAAGCGACCGAGTGATCTGGGTGACTTTGACTGAGAGTGATTCCTTGGAAGAGATGTCGAAGATCTTTATACAGGCAACGCGAAATGTTATTCCTGGTTTTGCACCATGGTTTGACCAGGAGCCTGGGATTCGCCCGGTAGAAAATGTTCGCCGCTGGGGTAATGAATTAATTGCAACAGGCAAGGATTACATATTAGTTATTGATAACTTGCGTCAGCACACTGCAAGAGATGTAGATATTGCCGTGAAATTAATCGAACAGTTTCCGCCAAATTTACAATTTATTACGATCCGTAGAGATTCCATTGAAACCGTATATGCCACATTCTCATCTCGCGGGCCACTGGCAATTGTAGGTAAGAACGAGTTAGCATTTTCTGAGAATGAAATTCAAGCGCTCGCCAGTCAATACTCCTTAGACCTATCTAATCCCAATATAGCGTCGGCTCTGAATTCGGCTCAAGGTTGGCCAGCAGCTGTATCCATGATTGCACATCAATTAACAGGGTCAGTGGCGGAAATTGATTTTGAAAAAGTATTGGCATCACAATCAAACCCATTGAGAGTCTTGGCGTTATCTGTTCTAGATTCGATTCCAGCTCCGCTTCGAATAAAATTACAGTCACTGAGCGTGGTTGATGAATTTACTCACGATCAGGCGCAGGTCATTCTGGAAGATGAATACTCTTACGATGAGATAAATCAACACGCACTCGATGGCAGTATCTTTTACCAAACTGGATCTCCGGAAGTTACATTTGAATTTAATTCAATCTTTCGCGAGTTACTTCTAACAGAATTACGCGCCGACAAGTTTAGAAAAAAGCGCAAACACGCAAAACTTCTGGAATTTCACGAGAATCGAAACGAACCAAATTTGGCGCTGGAGCATGCTTATTTAGCGGACGATTATGAAAAAGTCGGCGAGCTTTTTCCTGATGCGGCCCGGATTCTGCAGGCCACAGGAAAAGGTCGAGAACTAATTAGGTGGTCGATCTTCGCTGGTGATTCATCACAGCTTGGTCTGCTTAAGAGATCTACGGTAGAACTAGCGGGGAGACTAGCTAACCTGGAATTCGCCGATGTGCGCACTATGGCTGACCAGATGGCCATCGATGCCAAAGGAACCGCACTCGAAGGATTCATCAGCCAAATTACTCATGCTGCAAGAGCCTATGTTGATATTGCCCAAGGCAAGTTTGAAGAATTCCAAGAAGATTTTTGGCTAGCGATGCGCCCAACTACTGATCCGTTGATGCTCGGAGTTGAGGAACAGCTCGCCCTTCACAGACTGGCTGCTATTCGCGCCTTCATTTTTGGTCAGACTTCTGAGCTTGAAAAGATTTATGAAGAAGCAAAAGATTTAGTAATCTCATCGAAAATTTCTCAGACCAATCTCATACTTATGTCGATTAACGCGATGCTCCAGTTAGAGATTGGTGACTATCGACGGGCTTATGAGGTTGCCCAAAACTGCAGTTTCCAATTTACAAAGCTGGGATATGTGGGAATTTTTGGGCCGCTGGAATCACTCCTCGTCATGGCTCGGTGCGAACGTGAGTTTTTGCAGATTCGAGAGTCCGAAGAACGATTCAAGCAGATTAAATCTTTAGCGCAGAGCTGGAAACAGTGGCACTGGTATTTTCTGGCAGATGGCTATCTTGCAAGAGGCTTAGCGCTACAAGGAGATGCCCGAGGCGCCGTGGATGCAATCAATGGCATGCGGGCGAAAGCATCGGAATTATCGTTCTCAAAGGGCATCGAGACTCTTATAGATTTAGCGGAATTAAATGTTCGATATGAAATCAAAGATTATGACCGACTCGTAAAGCTCGTCGAACGCGCCCCTGAAGTGCCGCAAGTTCAACTCATCAAGTTGGCGCTAGCTCGCCAGGCAGGCAAGACAAATGCGAGTGAACTTGTGAACTCTTTACCCGATAGAACCCCGCGAGAACACATTATTAAGCACCTGGCCATGGTTGGTGGAGTCATTGATCAAGAGCGTGCCGCTCTTCTGGAGATGAAAAAGGCGCTTGAGATTGGATCACGCGTAGGGGCTAAGGAAATTTTCTTGCGACAATCTGATGAGATGGGAAACCTAATTTTGAAAATTGCGACCGACAGCCCAACTGTCTACCTCGAAGATCTAGCGACTAGCATCGCAGAGAAGATAAAGAATCGACGTGCACACTCTTCCGAAGTCTCAGCACCTTTGACCAAGCGTGAATTAGAGGTTTTGCGGCATTTATCTACCGAGCGGCCAATAAGTTCAATTGCGACGACTCTACATATTTCTCACAACACGATGAAGACCCATTTGAAGAATTTGTACCGCAAGATGGAAGTCGATGGCCGTATCGCTGCGGTAGAAAAGGCTAAAGCAAACTATATTTTGTAGCCGTGAGATAATTCGGCCAACGACTTTTCTCGAGGGGCAAGCATGAGTGATGAATTTGAAGAGATAGTCGGAGACATCGACGACGAACTTGATCTCACGCTTTACGCAGATGCGGGCGAACTCGCAGAAGAGATTGTGGTTTCGGCTCTTGCCGCTATTGAAAAAGGGCTCAAACTTAAGAACACCTTCCATCTCGTACTCACTGGTGGCACTTTAGGAACATTGATTTCAGAGACGCTAATCAAGGAATTTAACGCCGACCTTGATTCCTTTAAGGGCCTTCATATCTGGTTCAGTGACGAGCGATTTGTAGAGAGAACGAGTGTCGAACGGAATGCATTCCCGTTCGAGGGCAATCTGCTCAATAAAAATATTCAGGTACACCAAGGGCTGGCCAGTGATGTAGCTGGCAGCATTGAAGAAGCGGTCAATGATTATGCTCTCGCACTTGAAAATGTTGATCTTGATTTAAACATTTTAGGTTTGGGACCCGATGGTCATGTCGCATCTTTGTTTCCTGGACTTGCCGATATAGATGACACGCGATCAGTATTTGCAATTACAGATTCGCCGAAGCCTCCCGCAGTTCGCCTTTCATTTACTATGAAGCAAATCAATAGCGCACAAGAGGTCTGGATTGTTGCTGCTGGTGAAAGTAAAGCCGAGGCAGTCACCAAGATGATTGAGGGAGATCTTTCAATACCTGCGAGCTATGTACGTGGAAATTCGCATACTCGCCTCATCGTTGATACCGAGGCGTTTTTTACCGAATAAGGAGAGCTTCGGATAGACTACGAGCCTCAGCGTTGAGCGTTTTCAAGCGAATAGGCATCACAGATGACAACCACAAATTTTGGAATGATCGGCCTTGGTCGCATGGGCGCAAATATTGTTCGCCGCCTTGCTCGCCATGAAATCACTTCTGCCGTCTTTGATGTCAGCCCCGATGCCGTAAAAGTGCTAGCTGCCGAGGGTGCAGTCGGTTCTGTTGATATGGCCGATTTCGCCTCCAAACTTGCCACTCCTCGTACAGTCTGGGTGATGGTGCCGGCGGCAGTAACTGATTCCACGATTGCTGAGCTGGCTAAACACCTCCAGCCCGGTGACACAGTTATTGATGGCGGAAATAGTTATTACAAGAACGATCTCAAGAACGCAGAATTGCTAAAGGCGCAAGGAATTAACTTTGTCGACGTTGGAACATCCGGTGGCGTGTATGGTCTAGAGCGCGGTTACTCACTCATGATCGGTGGCGATGATTCGGTTGTCGCTTCGCTTGATCCAATCTTCAAAGCGCTCTGCCCAGGAATCGAATCAGCCCCCCGCACACCAGGTCGCACCGGTGAACCAGAACAAGCCGAATACGGATATTTGCATTGCGGTCCTGTGGGTTCAGGTCACTTCGTAAAGATGATTCACAACGGAATTGAGTACGGAATGATGGCCGCATTTGCCGAAGGTCTTGCAATCTTTGAAGCAGCCGATGAGATGAATCCAGCTTACGAGCTAGATATTCCAGCAATTACTGAAGTCTGGCGCCGTGGAAGTGTTGTGGCATCGTGGCTACTAGATCTCACTGCGCAAGCTTTAGTCGAGTCCGCTGAACTTACCGAATACTCGACACAGGTCAGTGATAGTGGAGAAGGTCGTTGGACAGTACAAGCAGCAATTGAGGCCGGAATTCCAGCACATGTGCTGAGCGCTTCCTTGTATGCGCGTTTTGCATCACGTAACAATGATGAGTTTGCCAATCGAGTACTGAGCGCGATGAGATACAAATTTGGTGGACATAATGAAAAGCCACAATCAGGTAACAAGGCGTAACGATGAAGGCAGATGCACTGGTTTTATTCGGCGCTACTGGCGATTTAGCTAAAAAGAAGTTATTTCCTGCCCTCTACGATTTGGAAGATCTCGGCGAGCTTGATGTACAAATATTTGGAGTCGCATCATCAAAGTGGACGCAAGAAGTATTTAAAGAAAATGTTGAGAGCGCTGTTCGGGCCCGCAAACCTGAGGTCGATGAGGCTGCCCTCAATAAACTGCTTGGCGAAATGCAGCTCATTGTTGGAGATTATGAAGATCCGCAAACATTTGTTGCGCTAGCGGAAGCAATTAAAGATTTCAAATTGCCAGTGATCTACCTAGCGATTGCTCCTGAGTACTTCGCAAAAATTGCCTACGAACTCGACCGAGTAGGCATCACAAAACGAGCAAGAGTTGTTGTCGAAAAACCTTTTGGTCGTGACCTAGATAGCGCCCGAGCGCTCGATGCCGAATTGAAAACAATTCTCCCGGAAGAGCAGATTTACCGCATTGATCACTATTTAGGTAAAGAAGCGGTCGAAGATCTCTTGGTCTTCCGCTTTGCCAATACCCTTTTTGAACCAGTCTGGAACCGTAACTACGTTTCAAGTATTCAGATGACGATGGCGGAAAACTTTGGAATTGAAGGTCGCGGTAAGTTCTACGATGGTGTTGGTGCCACTCGTGACGTACTTCAAAACCATCTCTTGCAGGTGCTTACGATGCTCACGATGGAGCCACCTATTGATATGACATCGGATGCGATGCAGAACGAAAAGATTAAGGTGCTCTCGGCCATCCGTGATATCAATAAGAATGATGTTGTCCGCGGGCAGTTCGAGGGATATCTCGATGAAGCCGGCGTAAATGAAAATTCTGACACCGAAACATTCGTGGCTATGAAGATGTTTATTGATAACTGGCGCTGGGCTGGCGTGCCAATTTATTTGCGCACAGGTAAGAAGATGCCAGAGACCGTACTTGAGGTAATTGTTGAATTTAAGCAACCACCTCGCGCACTTTTTGGGAAAGCTGCCTCAAACCATGTGCGCTTTAGATTGGGCGCTAAGGATGGCGTCGATATTTCGTTACAAGCGAAGAAGCCAGGAACCAAGTTGGTTACAGAGTCGGTCGATCTCTCAGTTGAGTTTGTCGCCGAATTTGGTGACCGCCAAGGCCCATACGAGCGTTTACTTCGCGCAGCGATGCTTGGTGATCATTTCCGCTTCACTCGTATCGATGCGGTGTTGCAATCCTGGCAGATTTTAGAAGACCTCTTGAAAAACCCTAGCCCCGTCATCGGTTATGAAGGCGGAAGCTGGGGACCTACTGAGGCCGATGATCTAGTTCCTGGTGGTTGGACCAAAGTCGGCACTGAAGCAGATGAAATAAATAAGGGCGCGCACTAGTCGCGAGACTGCCCTGACTTGTGCTTATAACGGCCCATAAATTCTTTTTTCATATCCTGGAAGTTGCCATCGAGTAACGCTTGTCTCATCTGATCAACTAAGCGCACAATAAATCGCTCATTATGAATCGTGGCCAGGGTGCCCGCGACCATCTCTTTTCCGCGGAATAGGTGGCAGAGATATGCGCGGGTGTAATGCGTGCAGGTGTAGCAATCGCATTCATCATCGATAGGGTTGAAGTCGCGAATAAATGGCTGGTTAGAGACGTTAAAGCGACCTTCCATTGTGTAGACCGCACTGGTGCGAGCGATGCGTGAAGCCAGAACACAGTCGAAGGTATCGACACCATTTTCAACACCAACGAATAGATCTTCCGGGGCACCGATTCCAAGTAAGTGTTTCGGCTTTTCTTGCGGAAGCGTGGAGTTAACCCACCCCACGATGGTGCCGAGTGAATCTTTATCGAGTGCGCCACCAATTCCAAAGCCATCGAATTCAATTCCCGATGAACTCATGGTGCCTAAATCGCTAGCTGCCTTCTTACGTAAATCCTCATACTGCGCGCCTTGAATTACGCCAAAGAGGGCTTGATACGGCTTAGTTGATCGCTCGTCTGTGAGTCGTTTATGTTCATCAAGGCAACGAATAGCCCAGTCGTAGGTACGAGACATAGCGAGCTCTTGGTAGGGGCGAGTGTTATGCAAAGTGGTGCACTCATCGAAGGCAAAGATAATGTCGGCGCCCAACTTATGTTGGATCTGCATCGAAACTTCGGCGGTAAAGCGATGCATCGATCCATCGAGGTGGCTCTTAAAAGTTACGCCTTCATCATCGACATGAGCCAGGCGCTCTTTATTCTTTGCAATCACTTGGTCAGAGCGGAAAGTCTGCGCATCCATTGCCAAGACTTTCTTAAACCCAACGCCAAGTGAGAGCACTTGAAAGCCACCACTATCGGTAAATGTGGGCTTATCCCAATTCATAAAAGCGCCCAGGCCACCCGCTTCATCTAATACATCGGGACCTGGTTGTAAGTAGAGGTGGTAGGCGTTCGATAACAGCGCTTGAGCACCGAGATCAGCCATCGCTTCCGGGAGGACGGTTTTTACCGTTGCCTTTGTGCCAACCGGAATAAAGGCCGGTGTCTGAATATCACCGTGTGGAGTTGAGATAGTTCCAACGCGTGCTAAACCAGAATCAGCCGCGTGGTTAATCTCAAACGAGAAACCCTTTTCCGACTTAGTCATGCTTGGCCACCATTAGGTAAGTGTGGCAGAGCTACCAAATCCGCACACGTTCGTGGGCAGCTAACCAGAGTTCATCGTTTTCGCTGACACCAAATGCTTCATAGAACTCGGGCACATTGCGCACAATCTGGTTGCATCGAAATTCATCAGGGGAGTGTGGGTCAGTTGCAATACGGCGACGTACTTCTTCTGGGCGGTTCTTATTGCGCCAGGAATGTGCGTATGACAAGAAGAATCGTTGTTCGCCGGTAAGTCCGTCAATGACCGGACTCTCGGCCCCATTGAGAGCCAATTTCCACGCTTTGTAAGCGATTGCCAGCCCACCGAGATCTCCAATGTTTTCACCCAAGGTAAAGGCGCCATTGACGTGGATATCGGGAGTGCTTTCAGGTGAGAGCGCATCGAATTGCTGAACGAGTACAGCGGTGAGGGCTTCGAATTTGGTGCGGTCTTCATCGCTCCACCAATCGACCATATTTCCATCACCGTCATATTTCGAACCTTGATCATCGAAGCCGTGACCGATTTCGTGGCCAATGACTGCGCCGATGCCTCCGTAATTAGCCGCGATATCAGCCTCTAAATCAAAGAAAGGCGGTTGCAAGATTGCCGCCGGAAAGACAATCTCGTTCGCCAGCGGGTTGTAATACGCGTTTACCGTCTGCGGGGTCATATGCCACTCATCGCGGTCGACCGGGGCGCCGATCTTGGCGATGGCATAGGCATGATCGAATTCAGCAATGCGCCACAAGTTACCAATCAGATCGCTGGCAGAAATTTCTAGCGTGGAGTAGTCGCGCCATTTATCTGGGTAGCCAATCTTGGGAGTGAACTTGGTTAGCTTCTCGAGTGCCTTAGCTTTCGTGGCCTGCGACATCCAGGGCAGATCAATAATGCTCAGGCGATATGCCTCAAGTAAATAATCAACGAGCACCTTCATCTCGGTCTTAGCTTTTTCTGGGAAATGCTGTTCGACGTACACCTTGCCGATCGCTTCACCGAGTGCGCCCTGAGTTACTGATACGGCGCGCTTCCAGCGATCGCGAATTTGCGGAGTGCCAGATAGCGTCTTGGCGTAAAACTCGAAGTTCTGTTGCACGATGTCATCGGTGAGAAATGCTGCACTCGAAGATACTAAATTGAGTTTAAGCCAGGCCACCCATGAATCGCGGTGGGCTGCAAAATCACCGAGCATGGCAGAGACGGATTCAAAAAATGATGGTTCGCAGACAACCAGAGTTTCCAGTGCCTTGGCCGGCACTTTGGCGTGCTGGGCCCAGAGATCAAATAAGAAGTGTGGGGCAAGGCTTTCTAGCTCCGCCCGGCTGTACTTGTTATAGGTCAAAGTCGCATCGCGGTCTTTCACTTGATCCCAATGATGGCTCGCGATTTCTGTTTCAAGTTCCAGAATCTGGGAACCCAATTTCGCGCCATCTGCAATTCCAACCAGGGCGCACATCTTGGCGACGTGTTCGACAAAGGCCTTGCGAATCTCAGCAAATTGATCTTCGCGATAATAGGACTCATCAGGCAGAGATAAACCGCCCTGACCGAGATAGAGAATATTGGTATTGGAATCCATGGCATCGGGATAGATAGCTGCTCCAAAGATTCCGCCAATGCCACGCATCTCAAGGCGTGCCAAGACGGTGATGAACTCTTCTAAATTTCTGATGCCATCGATAGCGACTAAATCATCGACGATAGGTGAAATACCGCGGGCCTTGATTGCATCGGTATCCATGAATGACTTATAGAGGTCACCAATTTTCTGCGCCTCACCGCTGCCATGTGAGTTTTCAATGATCTGGCGAACCTGCGCTTCGGCAGCATCATGTAATTTGCGAAAGATGCCATCGCTAGAACGGTCATCGGGCATCTGGTACTCAGTAATCCACTTGCCGTTGTAATGACGGAAGAGGTCATCTTGCGGACGAACCTTCGGATCGAGGGCTGAGGATTCGATTCCAGATTTGAGGGGGCTCATGAGTTCCATTTCTTCGTGTTCAAAAGTAGTTGAAAGTTCAACTTTGTCGATTCTAGGCGTAGTATTGCCGCTATGACAGGGCAAAACGTTACAACACCGCGCTGGTTAAACCCTGCCGAAATGAAGGCTTGGCGCCGGTACATCATCGCTAGCCGCAGATTATTGGAATCACTCGACCTTGATTTAGAAAGTCACGAACTCTCAATAGCTGATTACGAAGTTTTAGCCGCGCTCAGCGATGCCCCAGATCGCAGGATGCGTATGAGCGAACTGGCCGATGTGGCACTACTTTCGCGCTCGCGCCTTTCTCACCGCATCAAGGTGATGGAGAAGGCGGGCTGGGTAAAGCGTGAGGCCTGCCCCGACGATAAGCGCGGCTTCTTTGCGGTAATGACGGCTAAGGGATGGAAAGCGATTGTGGCGGCGGCACCTGATCATGTCGAAAGTGTTCGCACTAGATTCCTTGATCACTTAACCCGAGATGATCAGAAGGTATTAGCAGAAATATTTGAACGCGTTACGCAATCACTCAAAGAGAATCCTCCACGGGAATAAAAAACCCCGCCAGTTACCTGGCGGGGTTTTTTATAAGTAAATGAATTACTTAGCAGCTGCCTTCTTACGACGGCGCTTCTTTGGAGCAGCTGTTGCAGCTGCTGCCTTCTTACGACGCTTTGGAGCAGCCTTCTTAGCTGCTGCCTTCTTACGACGCTTTGGAGCAGCCTTCTTAGCTGCTGCCTTCTTACGACGCTTTGGAGC